>CAWCCY010000014.1:0-30225 GCA_963794075.1 uncultured Actinomycetota bacterium | reverse complement strand
CCAGCGACATCGTCGCGGAGTACAGAACCTTGCTCACGCAACCTCCCCATCCGTAGGCTCCTCGACCTCCAAGGACTCACCGCCGACCACGGACTCATCGCTCGAGCCGTAGGAGGCCGCGGAGCCTCTCGTCGAATCCAGGCAGCCGCCGAGCCAGGTGCCGTGTCGAAGAGATCAGATCAGCTCCACTCACCCAGCTGAGAAGACCAGCCCAAGCCAATCCAGAGCACCGGACACGCGGCCCGCACAGTCAATCACCACACTAGAGGTACGACATGGACTCCGCACGTATCATCGAGATCCTGACCGACCCAGTGACTCTCGACCTAGTCGAGGGCAAACGGTGATGCAGATCGCCTACGGCGCGCTCGACGGAACCCCGCCAGCCATCCCGCTCGGCTATCTGCTGCATGAGGAAAAGTTCCTCTTCTTCACCATTGCCAGCTCGGACAAGGTCGCCGCCCTGCGCCCCCACCCGCGGATGACCCTCACCATCGACATCTACCCGCCCAGGTGCTGCCTGCTCGTCCGGGGAACGGCCTGAGCTCGCGCGAGGAGCACAGCGTCCCCGACGAATACCTGGAGGCGTCGTCCGGACGATCCCAGGGGGTGGGCCGCCGCCTTCGAGGGGCGGTGCACGCTGTACGACTCGATGGTGCGCATCATCGTCACCCCGACCTGCATGGGGCTCCGACGACTACCAGCGGAACAGACCCCGGACAATCGAAGCGCCTCGTCGAGGCCAAGCAGGGCTTACCGCTCTCTCACTGCCGAGAAGGAGTACGAGCTCAGCAGCAGCACGCGCGACGGCGTCGGGGCCTCGCGCCCGGGTTCGGTCGCAGGCGCCCGGGTACGAGAGCGCCGGAGCGCTCGATCGTTGGCCGCTGGCAGATGCTTCAGCTGAGGAAGAACGCGGGCTCCGACCGCGGGTGCGGCATCATAAGCAGCCGCGCTCGTCGTCGTCGATGGCACTTCAGCACGTAGACATGCATCGTGGCCGGGGGACAAGATGACGGGGACGTCGACAGGCGTCGCTCCTCCTCGAGGCCGGCGGGCGACGTCGAGCGCCATGTCGCTGGGGAGGTTGCCGTCGCTGGCATGCGGCGTCGACGACGTTCCAGCTCCAGGCCCTTCACCGCGTACCGGTCGAAAGCACCAGCAGTCCTCGTCGATCAGCCGGCAGGCCGGCCAGGTCGACGATGAGCGGGCAGCTCGACATGTCTGACCGGCGACATCGGACGGCGTCGCGACGGACGCCCGCCGCGGCGACGACGGCGTCGAGGTCGGCCCGCCAGGCCCGGGCTCGGGGTGGGCCTGCGCGACGAGCGGCGCCGACGAGAGCCCAGAGCAGCTCGGCATTCGGCAACGGCCTCGAGCGACCGCGGCCAGGGCCGCGACCAGCGCGTCGGCAGCAGACGGGCCGGCGCGGGGAGCTTGGCCGCCGCGAGCGGCCAGCGCAGGCGGCGTCGGCCTCGGGCCCCGACCGCTCCTCGGTGGCGCCGCGGCGCCGCCCCCGCCCGCCCGCCGACGCCGCCCCCACCCCCACCGGCGGCGGCTTCAGGAGCCCGTGCGGGCGAGCTCGTCGGAGCGTTTGTCCGCGGGCCGGATCAGCCGCCAGCAGTTCCTTGGCATCGGCCCCCTAGAGGAACCGCAGCCCGCCGTTCTTGGGTACGGTTCCGCCGGAGCGACGGCTCGAGCTCCCCCCCGCGCTGTGGTACGCCGGCGCGCATCGGCGCCGCCTGCTCCTCGGGCACGCCCTCCTCCCGATGGGGGGCGCACCTGCTGGCGGATCGCCGCGCTCTACGTCATCCTCGTCCTAGCCGCGCCCACGGCGCCGAGCACGGCATGCCGCCCGTGCGGCGGGCGCCGCGCGCAGCACGGCCATGGAGCCTCGGGCCCTATCACGTCCACGGCGTCGCGGGTTCGACGCCGCTGCGCAGAACGGTCGTAACTCCTCGACCACGACCATGGCGGCGCCGGAGAAGACAATCAGGGAAGTCGAAGATGCCGCGCGTCCGCCCCGCGGAAGCCGTAGACGGCCTGCGCATCATCGCCCACCACCGTGAGCGATCGTCCCGCGCGCGCAGGGCGCGCAGCACGTCGACCTGCGGCGCGTTGACGTCCTGGTCTCGTCGACGAGCACGTCGTCGACGCCGTCGCGCAGCGCAGGGCCGGCTCGCTCCTCGAGCAACGGCGGACGCCAGTGCAACAGCAGGTCGTCGGAGTCGAGCAGGCCGAGGGCGCGCTTTGCGGGCGACGTAGGCCCGGCACACCGCCGCCACCTCGTCGACGCAGTCGGCCGCCCACGGCACCGACTCCGCGAGCACCACCACAGCGGCTGCACAGTGTGACGGCGCGCGAGTAGACGTCGAGCAGGGTGCCTTGCACGGGAACCGCCGGCTCGCCATCGACCCCCAGGCCGAGGTCGCTCGCGCACGAGGTCGACCAGGTCAGCAGCGTCGGCGGTGTCGACCAGCCCGAAGCCCTCGGCAGCCCAGCCGTGCCACAAGACCGCGCAGTACCTGTGCGCGACAGCGTGGAAGGTCCCCCCGCGCACCTTTCCGGTGCCGGCCACCGGGCCCCGACGCCGCCCGAGCGCGGCCCGCGGCGCGCAGGTTCTCGGTCCGGGCGAGCATCTGCCGCGCCGCCCGGCGCGTGAAGGTCAGCAGCAGGATCCGCTCCACGGGCACCGCCGCTCGCGACGAGCCCGGCGACCCCGCCGTGACGTCGTCGTCTTGCCGGTGCCGGGGCCGGCCAGCACCCGCAGCGGGCCGCCCTGGTGCGTCGCGGCCGCACGCTGCTCATCGTTCAGCCCCTCGAGGACGGACCCGGCGTCGAACATGCGTTCGACCGTACTCGCCTCGACGCTCGGGGCGCCAGAGCCACGCCCGAGCCCCCGTCACTTCCCGGTGATCAAGGAATTCTCGGCGCCAGTCACCGGGTCTCACCCCGCCGCCGAGAATTCCTTGATCACCGGGAGGAGGAAGGGGTGGTGAGAGGGCGAAGAGAGCGCAAGGGAGCACGCCTTGCGTGCGCCGGCGCTTCCGATCAGGCTGGCGGCGCCCGCCCCTGATCGGGGTGACACGACCTGCGGAGGAGCCATGCCAGCACCGTCTTCGTCGTCGCCGCCGACGCCGAGGGGAACCCCGCCACGGCGCAGTGCCCGCACCTCGAGGCGCAGGACGTACCGGCCCGTCGGCGGCCTCGAGGACTGCCTGCGCGAGGACGACGTGGTTCACCTGCGCGAGTGCCTCGTGTGAGCGGCACCGCGCTGCGACAACTCCCCGCGCCGGCACGCGACGGCGCACTTCCACTCCAGCCGGCACCCCATCATGAGGTCGGCCGAGACGAGCGAGCCATCGGGCTGTGCTACCCCGACGACCTCTTCCTGATGCCGCCGGAGGAGCTCGAAACCGGGGCCTGACGGCCCTCAGCCCGAGGGCCGCTCCTCGGCGGTCGTCGCGTAACGTCGTGGTCACGCCACGCGCCGTCGATGTGCAGGTAGCGCGGCGAGGCGCCCTCGAGCCGGAAGCCCAGGGCACGTGCCAGCGCGCGCGACGGCTCGTTGCCCGGCTCGACGTTCGCCTCGACGCCGTGCAGCCCGAGCCCGCCCGCCGCCTCCGGGGCGAAGCAGCGGCGGACGACCAGCCCGAGGCCGTGGCGCATGATCCCCCGGCCCGCCCACGGCACGAACGCGGCGTACCCCAGGTAGGCGTTGTCGAAGGCCCCCCGGACGATCTCGCTGACGTTGACGTACCCGGCGAGCTCGCCGTCCGCGAGCACCAGGAAGGCCACCTGCCTCCGGTGCCGGTCGCGCCCGCAGGCGCTCGAGCCAGCTGTCGAACGCCCCCGCGTCGCCGGCGGCGCGAGCCACGGGTAGTCGAGCGCGCGACTCCGGGCGACCGCCGCGACGAACACCGTGACGTCCTCGACGACGGGTTCCCGATGCTCACGTCGACCATGACGCCCTGTCGGATCCCATCCCCGGCAGCTATCCGTCCGTCGATCACGTCCCGGCCGGCCGCGATGGGGCGCAGTTCCTGATCGACGGCAGGTACATGAGGCTGCGAGGGTGAGCGACCTCCCGGACGCCGCCGTGCCCGCCGGCACCGACCCGCGGGGGCTGCGCCGCGACGACTTCCCGGTGCTCCGCCGGTGCCGCTGCGGTGGAACGACGACGACGCCTACGGGCACGTCAACAACGCCGTGCACTACCTGTTCTTCGACACGGCGGTGAACGGCTGGCTGATCGAGGAGGCCGGGACCGACGTCCGGCACCTGCCCGCGCTCGGCGTCGTCGCCGAGACGGCCTGCCGGTATCTGGCGGAGCTGCGCTTCCCCGAGGTCGTCACCGCCGGGCTCGCCCTCGGGCGGCTGGGCCGCACCAGCGTCACGTACCGGCTCGCGCTGTTCGGCGAGCGCGACCCGGCGCCCGCGGCGGTAGGCCGCTTCGTCCACGTCTACGTCGACGCCACCAGCCGGCACCCCGTTCCCGTCCCGCGGGAGGTCCTGCAGGCCCTGACGCGCTGGGAGCCCCGGAGTGACGGTCGCCGAGCAGGTCTTCACCTACGGCTCGCCGCAGCTGAAGTTCGGCCCCGGCGCGGCCGGTGAGATCGGGTACGACGTGCGCCAGCTCGGGGTCACCGGCCCTCGTCGTCACCGATGCCGGCGTCGCGGCCGCCGGGGCGCCGCCCGGGTCGCCGACGCGCTCGCCGCGGCCGGCGTCCAGGCGCTGGTCTCGACGGCGTGCACGTCGAGCCGACCGACGCCTCGATGCGCGCCGCCGTCGCCGCCGCGCGCGCGCACGGGCCCTGGGACGGCTTCGTCGCCGTCGGCGGCGGATCGTCGATCGACACGGCCAAGGTCGTGAACCTGTCACGACCAACGACGGCGACCTGCTCGACTACGTGAACGCCCCGATCGGCGGCGGCCGCGCGCCGGAGCGCCCGTTGCGGCCGCTCGTCGCCGTGCCGACGACGACCGGCACCGGCTCGGAGAGCACGACGATCGCCGTCCTCGACGTGCTCGCCGCCGAGGTCAAGACGGCATCAGCCACGCCGCGGCTGCGGCCGCGCTCGCGGTCGTCGACCCGCTCCTGACGATCAGCGCAGCCCGCCGCGGTGACGGCGTCCGCGGGTCTGGACGTCTTCTGCCACGCCCTCGAGAGCTTGACCGCCCAGCCGTACACCGCCTTCGCCGCGAAGCCGCCGACGAGCGGTGCCCTACTGCGGAGCCAACCCCATCTCCGACCTCTGGTCGGAGCGCGCGCTCGGCCTGCTGGCGCGCTCGCTGCGCGCCGCCGTCGCCGACGGGGCCGACCTGGCCGCTCGCACCGACCTGGCGCTCGCGGCGACGATGGCCGGCATGGGGTTCGGTAACGCCGGGGTGCATGTGCCGCACGCGAACGCCTACCCGATCGCCGGCCGCGTGCGCGGCTACCGGCCGAGGGCTATGGGCCGGGGGAGCCGCTCGTGCCGCACGGGATGGCGGTCGCGCTCACGGCGCCGGAGGCCTTCAGGCTCACGTTCGACGCGGACCCGGCGCGGCACGTGCGGGCGGCCGAGCTGCTGGCGCCGCCCGGTGCCGGTGTCGACCTGCCGGACGTCGCCCGCGAGCGGCTCCCGGCCGCGCTGGTGGGGGTGATCCGCGACGTCGGGCTGCCGAACGGCCTGGCGGCGGTGGGGTACGGCGAGGGGGACGTCCCCGCGCTGGTCGAGGGCGCCCTGCAGCAGCCGCGCCTGCTCGCGACGGCTCCCGTGCCGGTCACGGCCGACGACCTCGCCCGGGTGGTCCGCGGCTCGCTCACCCTCTGGTGAGCAGGTGCCCTACCCCTGGCCGGTGAGCTCGACCGGGCGGGCGATCACGTCGACGAGCGCCCCGCGGCGCCACACCGTGATCGGCAGGTCCCTGCCGATGGCCTCGGCGAACATGAGCCGCTGCACCGACTGCGCGGTCGAGACCGGCTCGCCGCCGACCGTCAGCAGGACGTCGCCCGCGAACAGGCCGGCCCGCGCCGCAGGGCTCCCGGGCACCACCTCGACGAGCCGCAGCCCGTCGGGCCGTCCGAGCCGCTCGGCCAGCGGCGGCGGCAGCGGCGCCGGCGTGCTGACGAGGCCGAGGAAGGCCCGGCGGACCCGGCCCTCCTTCACCAGCGTGCCGATGATGCGGCGCGTCGTGTCGTTCACGGGGACGGCCAGGCCGAGGCCCGCGCCCGCGACGGCGGTGTTGATGCCGACGACGCGGGCCCGGGCGTCGGCGAGCGCGCCACCGGAGTTGCCGGGGTTGAGCGCGGCGTCGGTCTGGATGACGTCCTCGACCACCCGGACGGCGCTGCCGCTGCGGGCCGGCAGCGAGCGGCCGAGCGCGCTGACCACGCCGGCGGTGACGGTGCCGGCGAGGCCGAGCGGCGTGCCCACGGCGACGACGAGCTGGCCGACGCGCAGCGTCGACGCCTCCCCGAGCGTGGCGGGCGGGGGCGTCGGGCCGTCGACGCGCACGACCGCCAGGTCGGACAGCGGGTCGGCGCCGACCAGCCGGAAGGGCGCCGCGGTGCCGTCGGCGAATGCGGCGGTGCCGCCGCGACGGCCGGCGACGACGTGCGCGTTCGTCAGCACGTAACCGTCCTCGGTGAAGACGACGCCGCTGCCGGTGCCGCCGCCGCGGCTGTTCGGGTCGCCGACACGAAGGGCCGCCACCCGCGGGGTGAGCTCCGCGGCCACCCGCGTGACCACGTCGGAGTAGGCGTCGAGGGCTCCGTCGCCGTCGCCGTGCCCTCGCCGTCGCCGTGCCTGTCGCCGTCGCCGTGCCTGCGCGCCGCAGGGTCGCTCGTCCCGCTCACCGTGACCTCCCCGGCTGATGACGATTACTCGCTTACATCATGCGCCTGCGCGCGGGCGGGTTACCGTGGCGGCCGTGGTGGGCTCGGGACAGCTACTCGACGAGGCGTTCGCTCACCCCGTGATGATCTCACCAGCTCCGCTCTCCGCCCCGTGACCGGCCTCGCCGAGACACTCGCGCCCGCCCGGCTGGGCCGGCCGTACCGCTGGCTCCTCGCGTCGAGCTGGGTCGCGGCGCTGGGGGACGGCGTCGCGATCGCCTCGGGGCCGCTGCTGGTGGCCTCGCTGACGCACGATCCGCTCGTCGTCGCCGTCTCGGCCATGCTTCGCTGGGCGCCGCAGCTGCTGTTCGGGCTGACGGCGGGCGTGCTCTCCGACCGCCGGGACCGGCGGCGCATCGTGATGGCGGCCGACGGCACGCGCGCCCTCGTGCTCGTCGTGCTCGTGGGCGCGCTCGTCACCGGCCGGCTGAACGTCGCGGGCGCCCTGGCTGCGCTCGCCGTCCTCGCCACCGCGGAGGTGTTCTCCCAGAACGCGGAGGCCACCCTGGCGCCGATGCTCGTCGACCGCGACGACCTCGTGCTCGCCAACGCCCGCCTGCAGGCCGGGTTCGTGACCCTCAACCAGCTCGCCGGGCCGCCGATCGGGGCCGCCCTCTTCGCCGCCGGGCGGGCGTGGCCGTTCGTCACCGAGGCCGTGCTCGTCTGCGCGGGTGTCGGCCTGGTCTCGCGGGTCGCGCTGCCGGCGGTGCGGCGGGGGCCGCGCGGCGCGGGCGGCGTCCGGGCCGAGGTGCTGGAGGGCGTGCGCTGGACGCTCCGCCATCCGGCGGTGCGCACCCTGGCGCTGACGATCCTCGTGTTCAACGTGACCTTCGGTGCGGCGTGGTCGGTGCTCGTGCTGTACGCGGAGGAGCGGCTGGGGCTGGGTGCGGTCGGCTACGGCCTGCTGACCAGCGTGGCTGCCGCAGGGGGCATCCTCGGGACGCTCTGCTACGGGTGGATCACCCGCCGCGTCAGCCTGGGCGACGTCATGCGGATCGGACTGATCGTCGAGACGCTCACGCACCTGGCCCTGGCGCTGACGACGTCGGCGTGGCTCGCCTCGATCGTGTTCTTCGTCTTCGGGGCGCACGCCTTCATCTGGGGGACGACGTCGACGACCGTGCGCCAGCGGGCGGTGCCGCCCGAGCTGCAGGGGCGCGTCGGCGGTGTCTACGTGATCGCGGTGTACGGCGGGCTCGTCGCGGGGTCGGCGATCGGCGGCGTGCTCGCCGGCCGGTACGGGGTGACCGCGCCGTTCTGGTTCGCCTTCGTGGGGTCGGCGATCTTCCTCGTGGCGCTCTGGCCCCGCCTCACGCGCATCGCCCACGACGACCGGGCCCCGGTCACGGCGTGAGGCGACGTCCGGCGGGCCGACGCCGGGGGGCGTTGCCGAGCCGGTGCGGCGTCGAGCAGGATGGGCGGGTGCGACGCACCGGCCGGCGGGAGCGCGATGGGCGGCGCTGACGCCGCGGACGTGCCGGGGGCGGCGGAAGACACCGGCTCCGGGCACGACGCGATGCGTTTCACCGGGATGACCGAGTGGACGCAGCGGCTGCGCACGCCCCTGCAGCGGTTCCTGCGGACCGAGGCCGGGGGCGCCGCCGTCCTCGTCACCGGCGCGCTGCTCGCCCTCGTCTGGGCCAACATCGACGTCGCCTCCTACGAACGGGTGTGGTCGACCCACCTCTCGATCCGCCTCGGTGATGCCGAGGTCTCCCTGACCCTGCGGCAGTGGGTCAACAGCGGCCTCATGACGTTCTTCTTCTTCGTGGTGGGGCTCGAGGCGCGGCGTGAGTTCGACCTCGGGGAGTTGCGCGAGCGGCGGCGGTTCACCCTGCCGCTCGCCGCGGGCCTCGCGGGCATGGTCGTCCCGGTCGCCATCTACCTCGCGATCAACGCAGGCGGTTCCGCCGCGCACGCCTGGGGCGCAGCGATGTCGACCGACACCGCCTTCGCCCTGGGGACCCTCGCCCTGCTCGGGCGCCGGGTCCCGGGGCAGGTCAGGGCCTTCCTGCTCACGGCCCTGGTCGTCGACGACGTCGTGGCGCTGCTCGTCATCGGCCTCGTCTACAGCACGGACGTGCAGCTCGCGCCGCTGCTCGTCGCCCTCGGCCTGCTGGCGGTGGCCCTCGCCCTGCGTGCCTGGGGCGTGCGCCTGGGCCTGGTCTACGCGGTGGTCGGCGTGGCCATGTGGCTGGCGGTGCTGAACTCGGGCGTCGACCCGATCGTCGTCGGCCTCGTGATGGGGCTCCTCACCTACGCGTACAACCCGCGCTTCGACGCCCTCGACCGGGCCGCCGAGCTCTTCCGCCGCTTCCGCGAGCAGCCCACGCCCGAGCTGGCCCGGAGCGCCGGCGCGGGGCTCGCGGCGTCGCTGTCGCTCAACGACCGCCTGCAGCAGCTCTGGCTGCCGTGGACGAGCTACGTGATCGTCCCGCTGTTCGCCCTCGCCAACGCCGGGATCGTCATCGACGCCGGCTTCCTGACGAGGGCGATGACCTCACCGGTCACGATCGGGATCGTCGTCGCCTACGTGCTCGGCAAGCCGCTGGGTCTCGTCGGCGCCAGCTGGCTGGTCACGGTGCTCGGCCGCGGCCGGATCCGCCCGCCGGTCGGGTGGGCCGCGATCGCGGGCGGCGGCACGATCGCGGGCACCGGGTTCACCGTCTCGCTGCTGGTCGCCGCTCTCGCGCTCGAGGGCGACCAGCTGCAGGAGGCGAAGTTCGGCGTGCTCGCCGCCGCCGTCCTCGCGACGGCCTGCACCTGGCTCGTCTTCAGGCTGACGGCGTTGCTGCCCGTCGCGCGCCGGCTGCGGGCCCTGCTCGGCGAGGCCGAGCCGCTGGTCGACCTCGACACCCCGGTCGATCCGGGGCGCGACCACGTGCGGGGGAGCGCCGACGCGCCGGTCACGCTCGTCGAGTACGGCGACTTCCAGTGCCCGTACTGCGGCCAGGCCGAGCCCGCCGTCCGCGAGCTGCTGGCCGGCCGGGGCGACGTCCGGTACGTCTGGCGGCACCTGCCGCTCGAACGGGTCCACCCCGACGCCGCCCTCGCCGCCGAGGCCGCCGAGGCAGCCGGAGCCCAGGGGGCCTTCTGGGAGATGCACGACCTGCTGTTCCAGCACCAGGACGCGCTGACCGCCAAGGACCTGCTGCGCTACGCCCGCGAGCTGGGCCTCGACGTCGACCGGTTCCACGACGACCTGCGCGAGCACCGATTCGCCGGCCGCGTCGCGGAGGACGTCGAGACGGCGGGCACGAGCGGGGTCGCCGGCACGCCGACGTTCTTCGTCAACGGGCGCCGCCACTACGGCGCCTACGACATCGCCACGCTGCAGAAGGCCGTCGTCACCGCCAGGGCGCGGGCCGCGATCGCGCCGGCCGCGACCTGACCGGCGGCGCGCTCAGGGCTGCCGCAGCAGGGTCAGCGCGTGCGCCTGCTCGAGTGACACCGCCTCGGGCGTGAGCCCGAGGGCCCGCCCGACCTGCGCGCTGCTCAGGCCGACCATGGCGCGCAGCACGAGCACCTCGCGGGAGCGCTGCGGCAACCGGTCGAGCCGGGGGAGCACGAGATCCGGGTCTGCGGGAGGGGCCGCCACCGGCCGGTCGGGCGGGGTGTGCGACCACGGGTTGCGCCCCGGCGGTGCGTCGCCGATGGCCTCCTGCACCGCCGCCGCCATGTCCGCGTAGACCAGCGCCTCGATCGGGGTGTGGTGCCGAGGGGGTTCGGAGCCGATGGGGCCGCGGTTTGCTAGGTGCCGGCGAGACCCCCCGGATGGTTGTCACCACGGCGAGCGATGATCTCCCGGGCCACGACGAGGTCCTCCCACGCCATCCCGGTGCTCTTGAACAGCACGGGGCGTCCCGGCCCGAGCGTCACCCGGCCGCTGACCACGTCACGCATCGCCACCAGGTCCCCGGGGGCGAGCGCTCCTTCGCGAACGGCCTGGACGACGTCGCCGGCCTCGCGCAGCGCCGTCGGCACGTCCTCGACGACGACGTGGGCACGGGCGACGAGCGCGCCGTCCACCTCCCGCGCGTCGGGCTCGTGCGAGCCCACCGCCATCACGACCGCGTCGTCCCGCAGAGAGCGGCCGTCGAACAACGGCTCGCGCGCGGTGGTCGCGCAGACGACGACGCCGGCCTCGTCGGCGGCGGCCTGCCCCTGGTCGGCGGCCGGCGCGAGCCGCGTCACGACACCCGGGATCGACGGCACGGCCCGGTCGGGGTCGCGGCGGACGAGGTAGGTCACGAGGGCCAGCCGGCGGTGCCCGCGCAGGATGTCGTGCAGCGTCGCGACGTGGGCGACCGCCTGCGGGCCGGCGCCGAACACGGCCACCGTCAGCGGCGCGTCGTCGCGCAGCAGCGCCGGCCGGACCGCGGCCACCGACACGGCCGGGGTGCGCAGGGTGGTGAGCGCCGTGCCGTCGAGCAGGGCGAGCGGTGCGAGCGTGGCGGCGTCCAGGAGCAGGTAGACCCCCTGGATCCGCGGCAGCCCGCGGCCGGGGTTGGCCGGCGCGATCGTCACGAGCTTCACGCCCGCCGCCTCCGGCGCCTGCGACGGCATCAGGAGCAGCTGCCCGGAGGCGAGCGGGACGACGGTGCGCGCCGGGTCGGCGCCCGGGTCGAGGCCCGCCAGCAGGGCGGCCTCGATCGCCGCGACGGCGTCGGCCGGCGGGAGCAGCGCGGCGACGTCGGCGGCCGTGACGAAGGGCAGGCTGCTGATCACCGCAGGACGAAACCCGGCGCGAGGTCGTCGTCGGGGTCGACGACGAAGGCGTGCTCGCCGGTGCGGAACGCCGTCCCGGTGACCACCGGCAGCACGCCGGCTCGCCCGTCGGCCGTGGTGCGGCCGGCGATCCGGGCCAGGAACCGCGACCCGACGATCGAGTCGTGCACGAGCACCTGCCCCTCATCGAGGTCGCCGGCGTCGTCGAGCAGCGCCAGCCGGGCGCAGCTGCCCGAGCCGCACGGCGAGCGGTCCACCTCGCCGTCGGCGAAGATCGTCACGTTGCGCTGGTGGAGCGAGCCGTCGGGCAGCGTGCCGAGGTCGTCGACGAGGATCGTGCCGTAGACACCGCTGAGCCGGTCGTCGCTCGGGTGCCGGGCGAGCTCGTTGTCGTTCAGCGCCCACTTGACCTCGCGGCCGATCGCGATCAGCCCCGGCAGGTCGCGCGGCTCGACGGCCAGGCCGACCGCGCGTGCGTCGATCGAGGCGTAGATCGCGCCGCCGAAGCCGAGGTCGGCGAGCACCTCGCCCCGGCTCGTCGCCACGGGCACACCCCGCGCGATCGGCCAGCTCGGCACGTTCACGAAGTCGACGGCTCGGACCCGGCCGTGCTCGCTGTGCACGCGCGCCGTCACCCGCCCGGACGGGACGTCGATCACGACCTCGCTGACGCCGTCCGGATCGGCCTCGACCAGGCCGGCGTCGACGGCCCACCGGCCGAGGGCGATCGTCCCGTGCCCGCAGGCGGTCGAGAACCCGTCCTTGTGCCAGAAGAGCACCCCGAGATCGGCGCCGTCGTCGTCCGGCGGCACCACGAGGCCGCCGTACATGTCGGCATGGCCGCGCGGCTCGGAGCAGAGCAGGCGCCGCAACCCGTCGACGGCGGGGTCACCGGCGGAGAAGACGCGGCGCTCCGCGACGGTCGCGCCGTCGATGCGCACCGGGGGCTCCGGCACGATCCGGAACGGCTCGCCCCCCGTGTGGTAGTCGACCGTGCGCACAGTGACGTCCATCTGGCCTCCTCCGGCTCGGTCGCCCAGGCGTTGGAGCCCAGCATGCCGGTCGGCGCTCACCGCGTGGATTCCGTGACTGTCAGTGAGGAAGTCAAGACCGATGATCTCGTCACGAACCGGACATGAGGTTCTCTTGACGTTGTCTGAGCGTAGCTTTGCTGTTCGCCTTCCTAGGTTGGGCTCGCCCCCAGCTACCGGGGGTCCCCGGGCGGACGCCGATCTCTGCCACCGCCACGGGGTGGCGCGACAACCGCATGGCAGAGGCGGGGGACCCGATTCGGCACCGCGGCCAGCCGGTCGAGGTGCCTTGGGGTGAAGCCGCACGACCCTCACGGGGGTCGCGCGGCCGGGTGACTTCTCCCACCCGAACCCGACAGCTCACCTCGTAGGCGTCCGGAGAGGCTCTTCGTGACCCAGCGCACCAACACCGCCCGCCATCGGTCCACGGACCCGACTCTCACCCCGTTCTCGGGCATCAGCCTCGGCTCCGTCCCAGTGCCCGCGGTCGCCGGCCGTAGCGGTCTCGTTCTCGCACTCTCGTCGGGTCTGGTGGCCAGCATGGGCCTGCCCGCCACGGCCGCGGGCGACGAGCCGGCTGCCGTCACCGCGTCGATCCCGCTGGTCTCGCCACAGGCCGCGGACGCCGCCCTCGCCTCCACCCCTGTGGACGCACCCGCGAACGCCAAGGTGGAGTTCGAGCACAAGGCCTTCGGTGCGGTGGCGGCCGGTGCAGCGGCCACGCGCACGCCCTCCGATGCCTCGCGTGACATCACGTCGATCTCGCGGTCGCTCGCGAGCTCGGCCTACCGCGCGGAGGTCGCGGCGAAGGCCGCCAAGGCGGCGGCCGCGGCACGCGCCGCCGAGGCGACCCGGGCCGCACGCTCGACCACCGTGTCGCGCTCGGCCTCGAGGTCGACGTCGACCTCGAGCCGCTCGACGACCTCGGTGAAGGCGAGCTCGTCGATCACGGCGCGCGGCTCGCAGGTCATCTCGATCGCCTCGCGTTACCTCGGGGTGCCCTACGTCTACGGTGGCGCGTCCCCCCGAGGCTTCGACTGCTCGGGCCTGACGATGTACGTGTACGGGCTGCTCGGCGTCAGCCTGCCGCGTTCCGCGGCCGCCCAGTACGGCGCCACGACGCGCATCGCCCGCAGCCAGGCCGTGCCCGGCGATCTCGTCTTCTTCTTCACCGGCGGGTCGGTCACGCACGTGGGCATCTACCTCGGCGGCAACATGATGCTCGCCGCCCCGCACACCGGGGACGTCGTCAAGAGGGAGACCATCTACACGGCGAACGTGGCGTTCGGTCGCGTCTGACCATCGTTCGGCAGCACGTCGAGGGCTCCCCGCCCGACGGCGTCAGCCGGCGGTGCCCCTGACCACCGGGGTGCTCAGCACCGCGCGGTATCCGCCGTCCTGGGCCGCCAGCTTCGTCACCCACACCAACCAGTACCGGTGCTTGCCGCCGTTCTTCACCGTCAGCGAGGTCGCGCCCGAGGCTGCGGCCGGGCCTGTGACGCGGGCATAGCCGCTCTCGCCGGTCGACCGCTCGTCGCCGGCCCGGAGCTCCACGGTGACCGGACCGCCCGTGACGTCGAAGCTCACCGTGCCGACGGCCTGCGGGGAACCGAGGTCGAGCAGCAGGCCGACGCCGCTCTTGAGGTTGCCGAAGTCGGCGTTCGTGTAGGTCTGGGTGCGCCAGGTGCCGCCCTGGGAGCGGAAGCCGCTGCCACCCGAGGGGTCGAGGCTCGACACGGTCGCCGCGAGCCGCGCCGCGCTCGCGGTCGACGACGAACCCCCCGAAGCCCTCGTCCCGCCGCGGTTGACCAACGCCAAACCCGTCGCGGCGAGCGCGATGACGATCACGGCGACGAGCGGCCAGAACGCGACCGGCCGGCGCGCCGCGGCCGGTGCCGGCACCGCCGGCGACGCAGGCGGCGCCGGCGGCGCAGGCACGGCTGCCGGCGGCGCAGGTACGGCTGCCGGCGGCGCAGGTACGGCTGCCGGCGGCGCGACCGGGGCGACGGCCTCGACCGGGGCGGCGGGCGCGACCGGGGCCGGCGTCTGGACCGTCTCGTCCTCGACGACCGGCAGTTCCTGGGTTCTGGCGATGCCCCGGCCGCTCGTCAGGGCGGGGATCACCTCGGTCTCGCTCTCGGGTCCTGGCTGCTGCGCATCCGTCACTGGTCGGCGCCCTCCTGGTCGTGGTCGGCACGTCCAGTGTCCCCCGCGCCGGCCGTGACGTTCACGCCCGGTCGACCCGGGCGACGGCGTCCCGGTGCCGGGGACCTTCGCCTCTGCCGCGCGCGCGCCGTCGGTGGAACGCTCGAAGTGGCGACCTGACGGCGGCCGTCCGCGTCAACGGACGCGAACGCCCCCCAGGCCCGAGCGAAGGAGGGCGCATGAACAGCCACTCGGATCGTGTGGTCGTCGGGTACGACGGATCCGCGGCCGCGGCAGTGGCCGTGGAGTGGGCCGCGGCCGAGGCCAAGAACCGTGGGGCACAGCTGTGTGTGATCCACGCGGCCGACTACACGGTCGTGATCCCCGGCCGGCTCCCGATGGAGGCCAACCCGCTCGAGGCGGCCGCCATGGGCGTCACCGCCGAAGGCGTCGACTGGGCCCACAAGATCGCGAGTGACCTGGACGTCGAGGGCGAGACGCACATCTCCCGCGTCACCCCGGCGCTGATCGAGGCGTCCGAGAACGCGGCCCTGCTGGTCGTCGGTTCCCGCGGCCGCGGCGAGCTGACGGGCGCACTGCTGGGCTCGGTGGCCTTCGCCGTCACCGCGCACGCGCACTGCCCCGTGGTCGTCGTCCGGGCGGAGGCCGCCACGCGGCCGGGGCCCGACCGCCCCGTCGTCGTCGGTATCGACGCCTGGCCCCACTCGCAGGCTCCGCTGCGGTTCGCCGCGAGTGTGGCGGCGCAGACCGGCGCTCCCCTGGTCGTGGTGTCCGCCTACCGGGCCACGTACACCGAGAGCGGTTCCCCCGCCCTCTACTGGGCGCTCGAGGTCGAAGGCGCGGTGCAGTTCGAGCGCCTGGCGCGGCAGGCCGCGCTCGACGCCAGCGCTGCCGCCGCGAGTGCGGCCTCGGAGGCGTTCGAGGAGCTCAACGTGCGGCCCAGGGCGGCCGAGGGCCGGGCCGCGCGCGTCCTGTGTGACGCCGCCGCCGGGTGCGGGCTGCTCGTCGTGGGCGCCCGGGGCGAGGGCGGGTTCGCCGGCCTCCGGCTGGGCTCGATCACGCACGCCGTGCTGCACGACGCACCCTGCCCCGTGGCCGTCGTCCGCGACGGGCGCGACGACTGAGCCGCCGAAAGGAGTGAAGCGTCGGCGTGCCGGCGAGACCCGCCGGCACGCCACGGGCGTGCCGCGACCTGCGGCACGCCGAAAAGGAAGAAGGTGCACATGATGACGTCGAAGGTTCGTGACCTCGTCGCGACGCTTCTCGTCGTCGCGATCTGGGTCCCCTACGTCGGCTACCTGGTGCGGGGCGAGATGCCCCTCGTCCAGGACGTGACGGGCATGGCCGGAATAGGCCTGCTCCTCGGTCTGCTGGCGTTCTTCCTCGCCGGTGAGGACATCCCGCGCACGCTGTACGTGCCGGTGATGGCGCTGTCCACGGTCGCGCTGATCCTCGGTCTCGCCACCCTCGTGTTCGCCGAGACGGTCGCCGCCGAGGTCCTGCTGGCCGTGTTCATGGGATCGATCCTGCTCACGTGGCTGGTCGCGATGTCCCACTACGTCGCCCACCCGGGCACGGGGACCACGCGGGCGCTCCGGCACGGCTGATCCAGCATCCAACCAGGGCTGCGCCGGCGTCGCCGGCGCGGCCCTCACAGCTCGCGCACCGGGAGCTGGCGCACGTTCCTCAGCGGGTCAGCACCTGCAGGGGGACCGCCGACAGCACCCTCGCCCACAGCGGAGCGTGTTCGGTGACCGGCACGGGCAGCGGGCGGGGGGCGTTCCCACGGGCGTGACCCGCGCCGCACCGCGACAGTGCCGCCCTTCATGCTGACCCACCCGCCCGGCCCCATGGTGACCATGGCCTTCGGAGCGGCCGGGCGCGCGGAGAGCCGGTAGGCGACGATGACCGCCCCGGCGACGATCTGGGCGGTGATCAGGATCCGGGTCAGGTCGACGGGGCGTCGTTCGATCGACGTCGGCCGGCTCGCCGGGGGCGGGGCCGCGTCGAGGATCACCGGCGCCGCGACGGGTGTGGTCCGCGACAGCTGGACGTCGTCCATGGGATTCCTCCGAGGGGTGGGAGCTGCGGTCATGGCAGCGGTGGTGCGGGCCTGTTGGCGCGACCGGTGGGCGGCCTCGGCGAGAAGCTGTCCCCAGCGTCTGGCCCGGGCGAGCTCGCCGGCGCGCAGCGGGCCGGCGACGCCCTCGACCGTGAAACCGGCCGGCGGGGCGACGACCCGGTAGCCGTGCCGCGCCAGCCGGCGGGCGATCAGCCCCGCAGCTCCGCCGTGCACACGGGCGTCCATGCGGGTGTCGAAGGCGGCAGCGACGGTGACACCGTGGCCGGGCGGCAGGGCGCGCAGCCACGTGCGCAGGCCCGACGTCCCCACCGCCTGACGGCACCCCGGCGACTGCCGGTGCAGGATCCGCTGCAGGCGGCGCTCGTACGCCAGCTCCAGGCCGCGCGTTCCGCGGCTCGCGAGACGCAGGGCGTGCGTCGGGCCACCGGCCACGACCAGGTCGGCACCGGCCACGGCGCCCGGATCGTCCGACCGGGCGGCAGTCGACGACCACGCCCACCGGGCCGGCGGCGAGCCCGGCCGCGACCGCCTCCGCGAACCTGCCGGGTGTTGCCGAACAGGCTCTCGTAGACGATGAGTGCTCGCATCGCCCACCTCCGCCACCAGCCCATACCCGCGCCGCGCGTCGGTGTAGGGACCAAGGTCCCGCCAGGGCGCCCCGTCGTCCCCTGCCGGTCACGCTCACACGGGTGAAGGGTCGGGGCAGGACCCCGACAGAGGAGTGGGACATGCGCGCCGCCGTCGTCAAGGACTTCACGCAACCGCTGGAGATCACGCAGGTGCCGGACCCGGAGCCGGGGCCGGGCGAGGTGCTCGTCCGGGTCGAGGCGTCCGGGCTCTGCCACACGGACATCCACGCCGCTCGCGGCGAATGGCCGATCAAGCCCTCGCCGCCGTTCATCCCCGGGCACGAGGGCGTGGGCATCATCGAAGCGCTCGGCGCGGGTGTGACGGAGCGGTCGATCGGGGAGCGCGTGGCCGTTCCGTGGCTCGGCTCGGCCTGCGGGACCTGCGACCACTGCGTCTCCGGCTGGGAGAGCCTGTGCGAGCAGCAGGTCAACACGGGGTACGGCCGCGACGGCGGGTTCGCCGAGTACCTCGTCGCACAGGCCGCCTTCGCCAGCTCGTCCCCGCGGGCATCGACCCCGTCGACGCGGCGCCGCTGACCTGCGCCGGCGTCACCACCTACAAGGCCGTCAAGGTGTCGGGCCTGCGCCCGACCGAGCGGGCCGCGATCTTCGGCATCGGCGGTCTCGGCCACCTCGCCCTGCAGTACGCCGGATCTTCGGCGGCGACGCCGTCGCCGTCGACGTCACGGCCGAGAAGCTGCAGCTCGCCCGCGACCTCGGCGCGGTCGCCGTCGTCAACGCTCGCGAGGCCGACCCCGTCGAGGCGCTGCAGGCCATGGGCGGCATGGACGTCGCCGTCGTCCTGGCGGCGGATCCGGCGGTGCTCGAGCAGGCCCACGCCTCGCTGCGCCGTGGCGGCCGCCTGGTCCTCGTCTCGCCGCCGCGCGACAACGTGATGCGGCTGCCCATCTTCGAGACCGTGCTCAAGGGCATCAGCGTCCTCGGGTCGATCGTCGGCACGCGTCAGGACCTGGCCGAGGTCTTCGCCCTGCACGCGGCCGGCCGGACCCGGGTGGTCGTCGAGCAGCGCCGCTCGCCGCCGTCAACGAAGCCATCGACGACGTCCTCGCCGCGCGCGTCGACGCCCGTGTCGTGCTGATGCCGTGACCGTAGCGACCGGTGCGCCGGTCACCGCGGCGGCGACCGCCGGGATCGGCGTCGCCGCCGCGGCCGCACTGCCGGCCGACGCCGTGCTGCGTGACCTGGGGAGCTCGACGGCCGGTATCGGCTCCGCCGAGGCCCGGCTGCGGCTCGCCCGGTGCGGGCCGAACGCGGTCCGTACCTCCGAGGTCCGGCCGCTGGCCGTCCTCGGGCGTCGAGCTGCGCTCGCCCCTGCTACTGCTCCTCGCCCTGACGGCCGTCGTGTCGGCGTTCCTCAGGGAGGCCGGGACGCCGTCATCCTCGGGATCATCCTGGTGGCGTCGACGGGGCTGGGCTTCGTCAACGAGTACCGCGCGGAGCGTGCGGCCGCGGCCCTGCACGACCAGGTCCGGCACACGGCGTCGCTGGTCCGTGACGGGCGGCCGGAGCAGGTCGACGTCGTCGACCTCGTCCCCGGCGACGTGGTCGACCTGCGGCTCGGCGAGGTGGTGCCCGCCGACCTCCGGCTGCTGGCGACCGCCGGGCTGGCCTGCGACGAGTCGGTGCTGACGGGCGAGTCGGCGCCCGTCGTCAAGGGCCTTGCACCCGTCGGGCCGGGCGCGCCGCTCGCCGAGCTGACCTGCTGCGCGTTGATGGGCACGATCGTGCACGCGGGCTCCGGGCGTGGGGTCGTGGTGAGCACCGGCCGATCGGACGGAGTTCGGGCGCATCGCCCGAGGCCTCGCCGAACGCGAACCCGAGAGCGCCTTCCAGGTGGGGCTGACCCAGTTCTCCAGGCTGCTCGTGCAGGTCGCCGCCGTCCTGACCACGGGCATCCTCGTCGTCAACGTCGCGCTCCACCGCCCCCTGATCGACGCCGTCCTGTTCTCGCTGGCCATCGCCGTGGGCATCTCGCCGCAACTGCTGCCCGCGGTCGTCGCGACCAGCCTCGCGACCGGGTCGCGCGCCCTCGCGCGCCGCCGCGTCCTGGTCAAGCGGCTCGTCGGCATCGAGGACCTGGGCAACGTCGACGTCCTCCTCACCGACAAGACCGGCACGCTGACCGACGGCCGGATCAGCTTCATGCGCGCCCTGGGTGCCGACGGCATGCCCGACGCCGAGCCGCTCGTGCTCGGGCTGGTGTGTACCGAGGCGACGGTCGCCGACACGGTCGCCGGCGGGAACGCGCTCGACGTCGCCCTCTGGCAGGCGCCCACGGCCACGGTCCTGCGGCCTGCCGCCGCGTCGTGGCGGCGCATCGCCGACCCTGCCGTTCGACCACGACCGGCAGCTGGTGTCGGTGCTCGCCGAGGACGCCGAACGGGCCGGATGCTCCTCACCAAGGGTGCACCGGAGGCCGTCTTCAGCCGTGCGACGAGCGTGCCTGACGCCCTGCGGCAGGCCGCCGAGCGCGAGTTCGCCGCCGGCAACCGGGTCGTCGCGGTCGCCGTCCGTCCGGCCCCCGGCGAGAACGCCCTCGACGACCGGAGCGAGCGGGACCTCACGGTCCGCGGCCTGCTGGTGTTCCTCGACCCGCCCAAGCCCACGGCACGCCCGGCGCTGCACCGGCTCTCCGAGCTGGGGATCGCGACCAAGATCGTCACCGGGGACAATCCGGCGGTGGCCCGGCGGGTGTGCGCGGAGATGGGGCTGCCCGCGGACGTCGTCGTCACCGGCGCGGACGTGGACGCCGCGGACGACGAGCAGCTCGCACCCTGGCGGCCCGGGCGAGCGTCTTCGCGCGTGTCACGCCGGAGCAGAAGGCGAGGATCGTCCGGGCGCACCGGCGCAGCGCCGTGGTGGCCTTCCTCGGGGACGGGGTGAACGACGCCCTCGCCCTGCACGCCGCGGACGTCGGCATCTCCGTCGACGCCGCGGCGGACGTCGCGAAGGACGCGGCGGACGTCCTGCTGCTGGAGAAGGACCTGAACGTGCTCGCGGACGGCGTGACGGAGGGGCGGCGGGTCTTCGCGAACACGATCAAGTACGTCCTGATGGGGACGTCGAGCAACATGGGGAACATGCTCAGCGCCGCCGGGGCGTCGGCGTTCCTGGGCTTCCTGCCGATGCTCCCGTCCCAGATCCTGCTCAACAACCTGCTCTACGACACCAGCCAGCTGGCGATCCCCACCGACGAGGTCGACCCCGAGCAGCTGCGCACGGCCCGCCCACTGGGAGATCGGCTTCATCCGCCGCTTCATGCTCGTCTTCGGGCCGCTGAGCTCGCTGTTCGACGTCCTGACGTTCGTGGTCATGCTGCAGGTGTTCCACGCCGGGCCGGAGCTGTTCCGCACCGGCTGGTTCGTGGAGTCCCTGGCGACGCAGACCTTCATGATCTTCGCCGTCCGGACCCGGCGGGTGCCGTTCTGGCGGAGCCGCCCGAGCCTCCCGCTGCTGCTGTCCGTCGCTCGACGGTCGCCGCCGTCGGCGCGATCCTGCCCGCCACGCCCCTCGCGGGCGCCCTGGGGTTCGTCCCGCTGCCCACGCAGTTCTTCACCGTGCTGCTCGTGTTCCTGGTCGCTGTACCTCGCCCTCATCGAGGTGACCAAGGCCTGGTTCTACGGGCTCCTCGCGCGGCGAGCGTCGGCAGCGCAGGCCGTGCCGGGCGCACCCACGCGTGCCAGGACCACCGACCACACCCACCGGGTGCACCGCCGGGCCGCCCGCTTCAGGACGCGGGCGGAGAGCCCGACCCCGCCGGGGTGAACGGTCAGGCGGGCGGCGCGGCGAGCCCGTTGCGGCGGATGACGTCGCGGTACCAGTAGGCGCTGTCCTTCGGGAGCCGGCGCTGGGTGCGGTAGTCGACGTGCACGACGCCGAACCGCTTGTGGTACCCGTACGCCCACTCGAAGTTGTCGAGCAGCGACCAGACGAAGTACCCGCGCAGGTCCACCCCCGCGCTGACCGCCGCGTGGGCGGCCCGCAGGTGCTCGTCGAGGTAGCGGATGCGGTCGGCGTCGGGCACGCGGACGCCGTCCGCGCCGTCCGCGCCGTCGGTGCCCGGCGCCGCCTCCGGGCCGGTGGAGTACGCCGCGCCGTTCTCGGTGATGAGGAGCGGGACGCCCGGGTAGTCGGCCGACACCCGCTCGAGCAGGCGGCGCAGCCCGTCGGCCTCGACGGCCCAGCCCATGTCGGTCAGCGGGCCCGACGGCGGCAGGAAGGCGACGCTCTCGGTGCCGGGGTGGGCCGGCGACCCGCCCGCCTCCGGGCGGCCCGCGACGTACGTGGGCGTGTAGTAGTTGATGCCCAGCAGGTCGATCGGCGCGGCGATGACCTGCTCGTCACCGTCGTGCACGAAGGCCGGGTCTGCGACGCGGGCGACGTGCTCGCGAACGTCGTCCGGGTAGCCGCCGCGCAGGATCGGGTCGAGGAAGATCCGGTTCGCCAGGCCGTCCACCAGGTGGGCGGCGGCGACGTCGGCGGCGTCCTGGGGTCGGCGGGCGAGACCGACGCGAGGTTGAGGGTGATGCCGACCGTGGTCGCGCCCGCGGCCCGCAGGGCCCGGGTGGCGAGGCCGTGCGCGAGCAGCAGGTGGTGCGCGGCGGCGAAGGCGGCGGCCGGGTCGCGCCGGCCCGGCGCGTGGGCGCCCACCGCGTAGCCGAGGTAGGCCGAGCACCAGGGCTCGTTGAGGGTCGTCCAGGTCGAGACGCGGTCGCCGAGGCGGGCGTGCACGATCTCGGCGTACTCCGCGAAGGCGTAGGGCGTCTCCCGGCCGGCCCAGCCGCCGCGGTCCTCGAGGGGCTGCGGCAGGTCCCAGTGGTAGAGCGTGACCACCGGTTCGATGCCGCGGCCGCACAGCTCGTCGACGAGCCGGTCGTAGAAGTCGAGGCCGCGGGGCTCCGCCGGGCCCGTGCCGTCCGGCTGGATCCGCGGCCAGGCCACGGAGAACCGGTACGCCGCCAGACCGAGGTCCGCCATCAGCGCGACGTCCTCCGGGTAGCGGTGGTAGTGGTCGCAGGCGACGTCACCGGTGTGCCCGGAGGCGACGCGGCCCGGCTCGCGGCTGAAGGTGTCCCAGATCGAGGTGCCCCTGCCGTCGTCGCGCGCCGCGCCCTCGATCTGGTAGGCGGCCGTGGCCGCCCCCCAGAGGAACCCTGGAGGGAACGCGAGCACGTCGCCCTCGCCGGCGGCTGACGTGGCCGGCGGGATCTGGTTCTCGTCGGTCTGCAGCACCTGCGGACTCCCTGGGTCGTGTGTCGGCTACTTGCTGAAGCCCGCCGTGAGGCCGGACAGGAGCTGGCGCCGCCCGATCACGTAGAGGATCAGGATGGGCAGCGTCGTCAGCATGACGGACGCGAGGACCGCCGGGACGTTGACGCTGTACTGGCCCTGGAAGGACGCCAGCGCGAGCGGAAGCGTCCGCTGGTCCGGGCTCTGCGTGAGGATCAGCGGCAGCAGGAAGCCGTTCCAGATGAGGAGGCCGTTGTAGATGGCCACCGTCACGAGCGCCGGCCGGGTCAGCGGGAAGGCGAGGTTCCAGAGCGTGCGCCACTCCGTCGCACCGTCGACCCGCATCGACTCGAACAGTTCCCGGGGGATGTCGCGGATGAAGTTGGAGAGGACGAGGACGGACAGGGGGATCGCGAAGGCGATCGAGGGCAGGATGATCGCCAGCAGCGTGTCGTACAGCTGGAGCTTGATGATGATGAGGTAGATCGGGATGACCGCGGCCTGCAGCGGGATCGCGAGCCCCATCAGGAACAGGGACCCGCTGGCCCGCATGATGCGCTGATTGCTGCCGCGGACGATGGCATAGGACGCCATGAAGGACACGAGCAGGGTGGGCACCACGGCACCCACCGCCACGATCGCGCTGTTGAGGAAGTACCTCGGGAACTGCGACTCGACGACGAGCCGGTAGTTCTCCAGGGTGGGGCTTCCCGGCGGGACCAGGGGATTCGTCGCGAAGTAGGTCTCCTGGGTCTTGAAGCTGGTGATGAGGATCCAGTAGATCGGCACGATCACGATGACGAGCCAGAGCCAACTGGCCGCTCCGCCCGGCCAGTTGGGGCGCCGCGCGCTGCCGCCCCGCGAACGCGACCGCGCCGGCCCTGCTCCTGTCCGCGAAGGGCGGGTGCTCACCGTCGACGTCATCTCACGCCCCTTCCAGCTGGCTCTCGCTCGCGTCGCCGCCCAGCCTGCGGAAGAGCAGGGCGAGGGCGAGCCCGACCAGGACGAGGATCACGGCGATGGCGTTGGCCTTCCCCATCTGATTGCCCTGGAAGCCGGTGATGTACATGTCCAGCGCCAGGTTCCGGGTGGCGTCCGCCGGGCCGCCGGCGGTGAGCACGAAGATGAGGTCGAAGAACGTCAACGAGCCCACCACCATCAGGGTCGACGACGTGATGATCGTGTACTTCAGCTGCGGGAGCGTGATGCTGAAGAACTGCCGGATGCGGCCGGCACCGTCCAGCTGCGCCGCCTCGTACAGCGACGCCGGGATCTGCCGGACGGCGCCCTGGTAGATCAGCGAGTGGAACGGGATGAACTGCCACGACACGATGAAGATGACGACGCCGAAGGCGAGGGTGGTGTCGCCGAGCCAGTCCTGCGACAGCACCGGGAACCCGAGCCCCGCCCCGAGCCCGAAGTTGGGGTCGAGCAGGGCTTTGTAGGCGATGGCGATCGCGGCCGAACTCAGGAGCAGCGGGATGAAGAAGAGGGCCGCGAGAAACTCCCGGTAGCGCTGGTGGCCCGCGAGGAAGACCCCGATCAGGATGCTCAGGGGAGTCTGCACGAGCCACGAGAAGAACATGATCTTGAACGTGACCCACAGGGCGTGCAGCAGCCCGGGGTCGGACAGCTCGGCACGCCAGCTGGTCAGACCTGCCGGGTGGATATCGCCGATGCCGTCCCACTGCGTGAAGCTGAGGAACAGCACGCCCAGCAGCGGGAGGATCCCGAAGGCGGCGAACAGGACCAGGGCCGGGATGGCCATCCACGCGACGGGGCCGCTCCGCCCGGCGCCCTGGGGGATGGCTGCACGCGCCCCCGTGACGACGGGCGGAGCGACGACGGTCATTTGCCGATGACCGCGTTCAGGTTCGAGATCCACTGTTCGGGCGTGACCGACAACTGGAAGAGCTTCGCGATGTTGTCGAGCAGGGTCTCCGCCTGGGTCGGCGACAGCGCCTGGTCCCACGACTGGGCGAAGTTCTTCGCGTTGGCCGACACGGTGTAGATGAACTTGAGGAAGTCACCGTCGCCGCCGGTGGGGAACTGGGAGTCGACGCCCTTGACGAGGGGGACGCTGCCCGAGGCGATCCACGCCTTGTTCTCGGTGTCGTCGAGAACCGTCGTGCTGAAGAACTTCTTCGCGGTCTCCTTCGCGGCGTCGGTCGCCTTGGAGGAGATCGAGTAGTACTGGCCGGGGTTGCCGACCGTGTCGCTCGGGTCGCCCTTGTCGGTGGCGGGGTCGACCGGCGGGAAGTTCATGTACCCGAGGTGGCCGCCGCTGACGAAGTCGCCGCCGTTCGCCTTCATCGTTCCGTAGGTCCACGCCCCGTGCACCATCATCGCCGCCTTGCCGGTGTAGAACACCGCGAGGTCGGCGTTGGAGTCGGCCGTGATCGACGAGAAGCCCTTGATGAAGCCGTTGGCCTTCACGAGGTCCTGGACCTTCGTGAGCATGTCCGTGACGGCGGGGTCGGACCAGGCGCCCTGCTTGCCGTCGAAGACGTTCTGGAAGACCTGGGGGCCGGCGATGCGGTCGAGCAGGAACTCCAGCCACATCATGTTGGTCCAGCGGGACTGGCCGCCGAGCGAGAACGGGGCGACGCCGGCCGAGTTGAACTTGTCGACCAGGGTCATGATCTCTGCCCACGACTTCGGGGGCTGGACGCCGACCTTGTCGAAGACCTTCTTGTTGTAATAGAAGATGATCGGTGTGACCGTCTCGGCCGGCAGGGCGTAGATCTTGCCGTTGACGGTCGCGGCCCCGAACGACGCGGGGAAGCGCCGTTCCTTCTGCTGCGGGTTCTGGTCGAACCACGACGTGAGATCCTCGACCTGGCCCGCGTCGACGTAGCTCTTCAGGCCGCCGCCGCCCCAACCCCAGATGATCGTCGGGCCCTGCCCCGCACCCAGAGCGGTCTTGATCTTGGTCTTGTACGCGTCGTTCTGGAACTCGGTCGTCGTGATCTGACCGGTCGGGTTCGCCGCGTTGAAGCGCTTGACGCTGCTCTCGCGGATCGTCTGCTGCGGTTGGCCTGAGAGGAACCAGTAGGTGGCGGCGCCCGCCCCCGCAGCCGCACTGCCCCCACCGCCCTGGGCGGTGCTGCTGCTGGGCCCCGAGCTGCCGCAGGCGGCCAGCGCCGCGCCGGCGACCGGCAGGCCCGCTGCGAGGCTGAGGAAGCTCCGGCGTGAGGTCGTCCTGGGATCCACTCTGATCTCCGTACTGTTCGGCCGCGGCCCGCGCGGCGCATCGATCGACCGGGGTCGGAGGTCCCGACGCGCGCGCCGCTGGGGGTCGCGCGCATAGCAAAGTTTCGAGAATGCGGACGGTAGATGTTGGTCGGGAGCCGCCGCGGCCAACGTAGGATCAAGCTTCCGGCAGTGTCAAGGGTCTTGTGTATCTGACCTGGTCTGAGCAACAGTGGATCGCTCTCCCGGGCTTCCCGCAGAGCACGTCAAGGTCTCGGTAGGGTCACGGTAAGGCCTCTGACTACCATCGATAATTTTCGACCTGTGCCGTTGCTGTGAAGGGAAATCGCGTGACAACGACGGACAAGGCGCCGAGCTCGGCGACCGAGGCTCCCTGGCGGAACGTCTCCCTCCCCGTGGCCGCCCGTGTCGACCTCCTGATCTCCGCCATGACCCTCGAGGAGAAGGTGGGCCAACTCGGCAGCCGGTGGGTCGGCAACGATCCGGCCGACAGCCACGGCGGCGCGCAGGAGGCCACCGGGGAGAACGCCGGGGGCGACGCCGGCCCCGAGGGCCTCGAGGGCGGGCCCGCCGCCGACGTCCTCAACGTGGCCCCGATGCAGGACGTGTTCGCCGCCGCCGGGTCCGTGCCGCTCGCCGAGGCCGCCCGGCACGGGCTCGGTCACCTGACCCGGGTCTACGGCAGTCGGCCGGTCTCACCCGCGGAGGGCGCGGCCGAGCTCGTGCGCCAGCAGCACGTGGTGATCGGCGGCTCGCGGCTCGGTGTGCCCGCGATCGTCCATGAGGAGTGCCTCACCGGCTTCACGACCTTCGGTGCGACCGTCTACCCCGCCGCCATCGCCTGGGGCGCGACGTTCGACCCCGAGCTCGTCCACCGGATGGCCGCGGCGATCGGCGCTGACATGGCAGCCCTCGGCGTCCACCAGGGTCTGTCCCCGGTGCTCGACGTCGTGCGCGACTACCGGTGGGGCCGCGTCGAGGAGACGATGGGCGAGGACCCTTATCTGGTCAGCACGTTGGGCGCCGCGTACGTCCGGGGGCTGCAGAGTGCCGGTGTGATCGCCACGCTCAAGCACTTCGCGGGCTACTCGGCCTCTCGCGGCGCGCGCAACCACGGGCCCGTCCCGATGGGCCGGCGCGAGCTGCTCGACGTCGTCCTGCCGCCGTTCGAGGCGGCGGTGCGCCAGGCCGGCGCCGGGTCGGTGATGAACTCCTACGCCGACGTCGACGGCGTCCCGGCGGTCGCCGACGCCTGGCTCCTCACCGAGCTGCTCCGCGACGCCTGGGGCTTCGACGGCACGGTCGTGTCCGACTACTGGGCCGTGCCGTTCCTCGCGAGCATGCATCGGGTGGCCGCGGACGACGCCGACGCCGGTGGCCAGGCGCTCGCCGCCGGGCTCGACGTCGAGCTGCCCGACACGATCGGCTTCGGCCCGGGGCTGGTCGAGCGGGTACGCCGCGGCGACGTCCCCGAGGCGCTGGTCGACCGCGCCGCGCGGCGGGTACTGACCCAGAAGGCGGGGCTGGGGCTGCTCGACCCCGGCTGGACGCCGGAGGCGTCCGTGGCTGCCGCGGGCGACCGTCACCTCGACCCGGCCTCGCACCGGGCGCTCGCGCGTGAGATGGCGGAGCGCTCCGTCGTGCTGCTCGACGCCGGGACCGCCCTGCCTCTGCTCGGGGAGGGCCGCCCGCCGCTGCGTCGCGTGGCCGTGGTCGGCCCGTGCGCGGACGACCCGCTCACGTTCATGGGCTGCTACGCCTTCCCCAACCACGTGCTGCCCCGGTACCCCGGCCTCGGCCTCGGGGTCGAGGTCCCCACCGCCCTCGACGCCCTGGGCGCGGAGCTCCCCGGTGTCGAGGTCGCGCACGAGCGGGGCTGCGACGTGCGCGACCCGGACACCTCGGGGTTCGCCCCGGCGGTCGAGGCCGCGCGGGGGAGCGACGTCTGCGTGGTCCTGGTGGGCGACCGGGCCGGGCTGTTCGGCCACGGCACCTCGGGCGAGGGCTGCGACGCGGAGGACCTGCGGCTGCCCGGCGTCCAGGCCGACCTCGTCGCCGCGCTGCTGGCGACCGGCACCCCGCTCGTCGTCGTCGTGGTGTCGGGGCGGCCGTATGCCTTGGGCGACGTGTCCGGGCGAGCCGCGGGCCTCGTCCAGGCCTTCATGCCGGGCGAGGAGGGCGGCGCGGCGATCGCCGGCGTCCTGTCCGGCCGGGTCCAGCCCGCCGGCCGACTGCCGGTGCAGATCCCGCGGCACCCGGGCGGC
This sequence comes from uncultured Actinomycetota bacterium, assembly GCA_963794075.1. Lineage (GTDB taxonomy): Bacteria > Actinomycetota > Actinomycetes > Actinomycetales > Kineosporiaceae > DATKNA01. Next base: position 1,984 of record CAWCCY010000014.1, on the reverse strand, counting down.
CAGCCGGGCACGTACCTGCAGCCGCCGCTGGGCGCCGCGGACACGGGCACCAGCAACCTCGACCCGGCCCCGCTCTTCCCGTTCGGGTTCGGCCGCTCCTACACCGCTTTCGAGATCGAGGGCCCGGACGTCGCCGCCGCCGAGCTCGCGACCGACGGTGAGGTGACCGTGGGCGTGCGCGTGCGGAACACCGGTGCGCGGCCGGGGAGCGAGGTGGTGCAGCTGTACCTGCGCGACGAGGTGGCCTCCGTGACCAGGCCCGTCCGCCAGCTCGCCGGGTTCGCCCGCGTGCAGCTCGAGCCGGGCGCGGCGGCCGACGTCAGGTTCCGGCTGCACGCCGACCTGACGGCGTTCACCGGCCGCGACCTGCGCCGGGTCGTCGAGCCCGGTGACGTCGAGGTGCTGATCGGGACGTCGGCGGAGGACCTTCCGGCTCGTGCCCGGGTACGCTTGACGGGGCAAGTGCGCCACCTCGACGGCGAGCGACGGATGACCACGCCCGTGGAGGTCACCCTCGTCGCTGCCATCGCTGACCTGTGAGAGGAGGGACGTGGTGGCGTCCAGGAACGGGCGTGCGACGCTGGCCACGGTGGCGGCCTCCGCCGGTGTCTCCATCGCCACCGTCTCCAAGGTGGTCAACGGCCGGACGGACGTCGCCGCGAGCACGCGGGCGCGGGTCGAGAGCCTGCTCGAGCAGCACGACTACGTGGGGCGCCGCGCCGAGGGCGCTCGGATCGCGATCGAACGCCCGTCGGTCGAGCTCGTCTTCGAGGGCAAGCTCAACGCCTACGGGGCCGAGATCATCCAGGGCATGCTCGACACCGCCGCGGAGCTCGACGTCGCCGTCTCGATCAGCCTGCACCCGCACTCGCAGGGCGCGCCCGGCGCGGACCGGCCCGCGGGCTGGGCGCGACGGCTGGCCGCCCTCGGCCGGCTCGCGGTCATCGCCGTCGTCAACGACCTCACCGCCGCCGACCTCACCGCACTGGCCCGTCAGCGGTTGCCGCTCGTGGTCATCGACCCGCTGAACCTCCCTCGCAGCCGCGTCACCAGCGTCGGCTCGACGAACTTCGCCGGTGGCTTCGCCGCGACCCAGCACCTGCTCGCCCTGGGCCATCGCAGGATCGGGTACGTCGGTGGGCCTCCCACGGCGGCCTGCAACCGGGCCCGCCTGCACGGGTACCGGGCCGCGATGGAGGCCGAGAACGTCGCGGTGCCGGAGTGGTACCTGCATTCCGGGCACTTCCTCTACGAGGACGGCATCACGGCGGGCAGCGCGCTGCTCGATCTGCCGGAGCCGCCGACCGCGGTGTTCGCGGCCAGCGACGAGACCGCGGCGGGCGTCATCGAGGCGGCTCGTAGCCGAGGGCGGCGCATCCCCGAGGACCTGAGTGTCGTCGGGTTCGACGACACCGGGGTCGCGCGGTTCGCCTCGCCACCGCTGACGACGGTGCGCCAGCCGCTGCGCCGAGATGGGTGGAGTCGCGCTGCGGACGGCGATGCGTCTCGCCGCCGGCGAGACGCTCGAGTCCCATCACGTCGAGCTCGCGACCGAACTCGTGGTCCGCAGTTCGACGGGGCCGCCACCCCGCCATCTGGTCGTCCCGCACGTGTGACGTCACGGGTGCCCGCCCGTCGGCTGCGCCCCTGGCTCTCGATGGCGCGCCCTGGCTCCGGTCGGCTGCGCCTGGCTCCGGTCGGCTGCGCCTGGCTCCGGTCGGCTGCGCCTGGCTCCGGTCGGCTGCGCCTGGCTCCGGTCGGCTGCGCCCGGCTCCGGTCGGCTGCGCCTGGCTCCGGTCGGCTGCGCCGGCTCCGGTGGCTGCGCCCCGGCTCCGGTCGGCTGCGCCCGGCTCCGGTCGGCTGCGCCCTGGCTCCCGTCGGCTGCGCCCATGGCTCCCGTCGGCTGCGCCCTAGCTCCCGACGGGGGCGGCGCATCCCTTGCCGCCGTGATCCGACCTCCCGAACTTGATCCCTGCTGACGCTA
>CAWCCY010000013.1:0-93728 GCA_963794075.1 uncultured Actinomycetota bacterium | reverse complement strand
CCAGCAGCCGGTCGTAGGCCGTGCCGTCGCCGGGTCCGAGCACCGCGACGCCGACGACGTCCGCCGAGACCGGGGTCACGTACGCCTCCGCGCGCGGCGACCAGTGGACCTCGACCAGGTCGCTCCAGGGCTCCACGCGGTAGTGCCGGCGCAGTCCGTAGCGCGGCCGGCCCCGGGATCGGGCTCGACGTACAGCCCGAGGGCGCGGCGCAGCGGCGAGTGCAGGCCGTCGGCCACGGCCAGCCACGACCCACTCACGCCTGCGACCTCGACCCCTTCCGCATACAGCACGGGTGCGGTCGCGGAGGCGTCGAGCCGCTTGACGCCGAGGGCGTCGGCACGCGCGGCGAGCGCCGTGCTCAGGGCCAGGCGCCGGACGCCGACCCCGTCGCCGCGACGGAACAGGGCCGTCGCCTTGTGACCCGGGGCGAGGTAGCGGATGCCGCGGAAGGGCCGGCCGTCCACCGCGACCCCGAGCCGCTCGAGCGCGCCCGAGCGGCGGGCATCTGGCCCTCGCCGCAGGCCTTGTCGACGGGGCCGGTCCGGCGCTCGACGACGGCGACGCGCAGGCCCGCCAGCGCCCCCTCGACGGCGGTGGCAAGCCCGACGGGCCCGCCACCGACCGCGAGGAGATCGACGTCCATGGGCTCATCCTGCGGCAGGACGGGCTCTCTCCGCGACGGGACGCACGGCTGGCGGATCACCCTGGGCCATCGCGCTCGGACACGCTGGGTCTTCCCGGCGCATCCGCACCCGCTGTACGGTCGCGACTGTGGGGGCGGGCCAGCATCGGGTACGTGCCATGTCGGCGTCCACAGATCGTCCCGCAGGCGGCGGCGACGAGTCGTCGGCGTCGTGATCGTGGCCGTCACACTGGTCGTCGCCATCGTCGGTTCGGGTGGCTTCGCAGGGGCGGCGACCAATCCCGACCGGGACGTGGCGTGGAGCGGCGGCGTCGCGGCACGCAGCGTGCCGATCCCCGGCTCGGAGGGCGGGTTCAGGAGCACGGTGGTGGGCTCGTTCCGCCTCTGGGTCCCCTCCGGTGGCACGTGGCAGGTCGAGTCGGCGCTGACGGCAACGGGGGTACGCAAGGCCGACGCACCGGGGTCGGCGTACGGGCGGGTGAGCTTCGGCCATGCAGTCGAGTGCGGACCCGACACCCGCGACGTCGCCGGCAGGCTCACCACGCCCGTCCTCACCACCGTCTCCGGGACGAATCTGCTCTACGACCGGACCACCACCACCACCGTGCGCGGCCTCTGGCGCGCCGTGCGGGGATACAACCGCTGTCAGGTCGTCGTCATCGTCGGCCGGGACGACCTGGCCGTCGCGGGCAAGCGATTCACGCTGAACGGCGGGTACGTGCGGCTCGTCGGCCGGGGTCTGGCCGACGGTCAGACGACGTCGATCCAGATGAGTCCTCGCATGCTGAGCCGGAGCGCGCCGTCGCTGACGGCCCCGAACTTCCAGACGTACTACACCGCACCCTCCCGCCTGGCCGTCGCAGGGAACGCACAGCTGACGCCGGCGGTCCGCTTCGTCGACGTCGTCGCCGACGCGTACGTCACGACGTGCTACGGCCCCGGCAGCCGCACCGTCACGCCCATCCTCCGCGCGGATGGCACCGTCGTCGCCACCAGGCTCGCGTGCCCGGTCTCGGCCGGGGTCCTGACGCCCGTCACCTACCAGTCGATGGCCGTGGTGCAGCAGTACCACTCCGACGGGACGCTGTGCCGGCAGACCACGTCGCCGATGCGGAGCTACAGCACCACCGGCGTCGTCCATCATCAGGAGGTGCGCAACAGGATCATCGTCGCGGTGGACGCGACCTGCAGCAGCCGGCGTTTCCGGGCCAAGCTGTTCCTGCGCTGGACGAGCGGCAACGCCTTCTGGGTCGAGGGTGGGGACATGAGCCGAGTGACCGTCCGCCCGCTCGCGTCCTGACCACGCCCCGGCCCCATCGCGAGGCCGCGCGCGACGCACGCGGTGAACGCCACCTGGAAGACGAGCTGGCCGTAGAGCATGGCGGCGTCGAGGTCCACGAGCGAGACGAAGCAGGCGACGCCCCCGAGCACCTGCACGGCGAGGAGCACGAACACTGTCCTGGTGCGGGCGCGGGTCCACCACAACCACCCGGCCACCGCGATCTGGAGCACGAAGAGCACGGAGCCAACGGTCATGTGGGTCCAGTCGAAGAACGTGTCCACGGTGTACGGCGTGGCGAGGAGGACGGGCATCAGCGCAGCGCACGCGAGCAGCCCGATCCGTACGGGCCGCAGCTCCGGGACGGCGGCCAGCGGCGCTGCGGCCCGTACGAGCAGGGCCGCGGTGACGAGCAGCGTCAGCCCGTACACGACGACGGTCGCGCCGGTGACCCCGAACCAGCTGAGCCCGTCGGCCGCGTCGATCGGCTTCGGAGCGCGGACGACGCAGACGATGATGCCGGTGGCCAAGACGGCGCCGGCGGTGAGCAGCGCGCGAACCGCCTCGGACGCGGGGCCCTGGCTGCGCGCCACGACCTCATGATGCGCCAGGCGAGCCCGCCGCTGCTAGAGCCTGAGTCTCGACGCGCAGCCGCACGCGCAGCAGCAGCGTGTTGAGGACCGTGAACACGAGCGCCGTGACCCAGGCGGTGTGCACGAGCGGCAGCGCGATGCCCTCGGCCACCACCGCCACGTAGTTCGGGTGGCGGAGCCACCGGTAGGGGCCGGCCGTCACGAGCGGTGCGCCGGGCACCCGGATGACCCGGGTGTTCCACTGCGGCCCGAGGGTGCGGATGCACCACCAGCGCAGGGCGTGCGCACCGACGAGGAGCGCGAGCATGGGCCAGCCGAGCCACGGCAGGAACGGGCGGTCGGCGAGCGGCACCTCGAGCACGCAGCCGACGAACAGCGCCGTGTGCAGGGCGACCATGACCGGATAGTGCTCGGCACCGGTCTCGACGCCGCCGTGCTCCATCGCCCACGCCCGGTTGCGCTTGGCGACCCCGAGCTCCACGAACCGGATCGCGACGACGACGGCGATCAGGAGACACCAGAGGATCACGTGCTCACCATTGCAGCAGCACGAGCTCCGCGCAGAAGCCGGGCCCCATCGCCATGAGGACGCCGGGCGTGCCCGGGGCCGGCAGGCCCTCGGCGAGCGTGCGCTCGAGCACGTGCAGCACCGACGACGACGAGAGGTTGCCGATGGCGGCGAGGCTGCGGCGGGTCACGTCGAGCGCACCGGGGTCGAGGTCGAGCGCCTCGACGATCGCGTCGATCACCTTCGGGCCGCCGGGGTGGGCCACCCAGGTGTCCACGTCGCCGATCTTCAGGTCGTGGAGCTCGAGGAACGCCGAGACGTCGTCCCCGAGGTAGCTCTTGACGACGTCCGCGACGGTGGCCGCGAGCACGATCCTGAAGCCGCTGCCACCGATGTCCCAGCCCATGACGCGCTCGGTGTCGGGGTAGAACCGGCTCCGGGTGGCGACGACGCGCGGCGCCTCGAGCCCCATCGCGGCGGCGCGCCGCTCGCCGACGAGCACCACGGCCGAGGCGCCGTCGCCGAACAGCCCGCTCGCCACGAGATTCGCCGTCGAGTCGTCGTCCCGCTGGAAGGTGAGCGAGCACAGCTCGACGGAGAGCAGGACGGCGACGCCGTCGGGGTGCCCGGTCAGGTAGTCGTGCACGCGGGCGATACCGGCGGCCCCGGCGACGCAGCCGAGCCCGAAGATCGGCACCCGCTTGACGTCGGGCCGGAGGCCGAGGCGGCCCACCAGCCGGGCGTCCAGGCTCGGCGCGGCGATACCGGTGACGCTCGTTGTCATGAGCAGGTCGACGTCGGCCGGCACCAGGCCGGCGGCGTCCAGGGCGCGGGTGATCGCGCGCTCGCCGAGGCTCGCGCCCTGGTCGATGAACACGTCGTTCGACGCGCCGAAGCCGCCGAGGTCGGCGTACGTCTCCAGCGGGAGCACGAGGTGGCGGGTACGGACGCCGGCGGCGCCGTGCAGGCGCTTGAGCAGGGCGACCTTCTCGGAGCGGGCGGCGTGCCGGCCGAGGACCACCGCGCCCAGGATGTCGGTGATCTCTTCTTGGCGGTAGACGTTGTCGGGTAGCTCCACGCGGACCCCGGCGACGGCGCTCATGACCGCACCGTACGTGCCCACCCCCTTGACCGCCCGCCGGGTCCCGAGGCCCGGTCCGCTGACCGTGGCCTGCGAGGCCGGCAGCCCGCCGTGCACCCGAACCCTGCTCCCCACCGGGATCGGGCGTGGGCCGCCGGGGTTCGGGTGCACGGCGGGCGGGGCCGCGCGGCGAGGACCCGCGGTCGCCCGCCGGCGAGGACCCGCGGTCGCCCGCCGGCGGCGGGCTGTGGACGAGCCGTTCCCTGTGGACAGCCGACGAGGCGTCGGCCCCCGACGCGGCAGGCTCTGGCCCGTGGGGGATGCGAGGGATCCGGTTCTGCTCGTCCGCCGGCTGGGCGGGAGAGCCGGTACGGCCGAGATCGTGGCGGCGTGCGGGCGCTACCGGCTGCGCCGCGCCGTCTCGGCCGGCCGGCTCCGGCGCGCCGCCCGTGGGGTCTACGTCGAGCCGCGACTGCCGCCGGCCCTGGTCGTGGCCGCCCGCTGTCGCGCCGTCGTCTCGCACGCCAGCGCCGCGGCGATCTGGCGGCTGGATCAGGTCCGGGAGCCGTCCAGCGTGCACCTGACCATCGCGCACGGGTCGCGCCGGCGGCTCCCCGAGGGCGTGACGCTGCACCGGACACGTCACCTCGCGCCGGGCGACGTCGTCGAAGGGGTCACGTCGCCCCTGCGCACCGTGCTGGATTGCGCCGCGACCATGCCGTTCGCCGAGGCCCTGGCCATCGCCGACAGCGCGCTCGCCAGCCGGCAGGTGGAGGCCGACCAGCTGCGCGCGGCGGCACTGCGGCGGGCCGGCCCCGGGCGGGCACGCATCGCCAGGGTGGCCTTCGCCGCTGACCGCCGGGCCGAGAACGCCTTCGAGTCGGTGCTCCGCGCGCGCATCGTCGAAGCCGGCATCGCGGGTTTCGAGCCGCAGCTGCACATCCAGCTGCCGGGCCTTGCCGTCGTGGTCGACCTCGCCCATCCCGAGCTGCGCATCGTCCTCGAGGCCGACAGCTACGCCTACCACGGCGGTCGCCAGTCGTTCGCCCGGGACTGCCGCCGGTACAACGCACTCGTCCTCGCGGGCTGGACGGTGCTGCGGTTGTCGTGGGAGGACGTCATGTTCCGCGGACCCGCCGTGGTGGCGGCCATCCAGGCCCTGATGACGACGAAGCGGAAGGCACGGAGCCGGGCTCTTGTCGGGTCTGCGGCCAGGCCCCGCTCGGCGGTTGTGGACAGTTGACAGGGCGTCGTGGGCGTGCGGCGAGTTCGATGTGCGCCATGGACCTTCGCCCGCGCGTGCGGATCGGCATCGACACCGGCGGCACGTTCACGGACGTCGTGGCCCTCGACACGACCACCGGCCGGCTGGTCTCGACGAAGACGCCGTCCACGCCCGCCGACCCGTCGCACGGGTTCATGACGGGCCTCGCCGCCGGGCTCGAGGCGCTGGGCGCGAGCGCCGCGGACCTCGAGGGCGTCGTCCACGGCACCACGGTCGCCACCAACCACCTGCTCGAGGGCTCCGGCCAGGGGGTCGGCCGGGTCGGGCTGGTGACGACCGAGGGCTACGAGAAGATCCTCGAGATCGCGCGCCAGTCGGTGCCCGACGGCTACGGCAACTCCTACTTCTGGGTCAAGCCGCCGCGGCTCGTGCCGGCCGACCTGGTGCGCGCCGTACCCGGCCGGCTCGCGGTGGACGGCACCGAGGTGCGCCCCTTCGACCCCGACGCCGCCCGCGCCGTGGCCCGCCGGTTCGCGGAGCTCGGCGTCGACACGATCGGCGTCTGCTTCCTGCACGCGTACGCGAACCCGGCGCATGAGCTCGCGATGCGGGACGCCCTGGCGAAGGAGCACCCGCGGGCCGTCGTCTCGCTGAGCAGCGAGGTCCTGCCCGAGTACCGGGAGTACGAGCGGACGATGACGACGCTGGTCGACGTGAGCGTGAAGCCGCGGGTGGCGCGGTACGTCGCCTCGATCAGCGACCGCCTGCTCGAGCTGTCCGGCGACGCGCCCGCGCCCCCTTCGCGGTGATGAAGAGCAACGGCGGGGTCGCGTCGGCGTCCGAGGTCGCCCGGCGGCCCATCACGACGGTGCTCAGCGGGCCCGCGGCCGGAGCCCTCGGCGCCGGCCTGCTCGCCCGGACCGCCGGCTTCGCCCGGGTCCTGACCCTGGACGGCGGCGGCACCAGCACCGACGTCTCCGTGGTCCTCGGCGGCGAGCCGACCCTGACGACGGAGGGCTCGGTCGGCGCCTACCCGAGCCGGATCCCGATGATCGACGTCGTGACGGTCGGTGCGGGCGGGGGCTCGGTCGCGTGGATCTCGCCGGAGGGCCGGCTCAAGGTGGGCCCGCGGTCGGCCGGCGCGGACCCGGGGCCGCTCTGCTACGGGCGCGGCGGCACCGAGCCGACCGTGACCGACGCGCACGTGGTGCTCGGCCGGATCCCGCCGCACCTGCTCGGCGGCCGGATCCCCCTCGACCCCGACGCCGCCCGCGCCGGGCTGGCTGACCTTGCCCAGAAGCTGGGCATGGGGGTCGAGGAGTGCGCCCGGGGCATCCTGGAGATCAGCGCCTGGAACCAGGCGAACGCGCTCCGGCAGATCAGCGTCAAGCGAGGCCTCGACGTGCGCGACTTCACGCTCGCCACGTTCGGCGGGTCCGGGCTCGCTGCTCGCCTGCCGGCTCATCGACGTCCTCGGGCTGGCCGGCGCGTGTCGTGCCGCCCGACCCTGGCAACGTCTCGGCGTTCGGGCTGCTCACGGTCGACGTCCGGACCGACCACGTGCGCACCGACCTCCAGCCGCACGACCGGCTCGACCTCGCCCGGGTCGGGGCGACGTTCGACGCGCTCGAGGCCGAGGCCGCGGCGGCGCTCGGCTGCCGAGGGCTTCGCGCCCGGACGCCGGCGGCTCGAGCGCAGCGCCGACCTGCGCTACGCGGGCCAGGCGTACGAGGTGCGGGTGCCGGTCCCGGCCGGGCCGCTGGACGCCGCGATCGCGCAGCAGGTCGCCGAGAGCTTCCATGCCGCTCACCAGGCGCTCTACGGGTACGCGTTCGCGGTCGGCCGGACCAGCGGGTCGAGTGGGTGAACCTGCGCGTCACCGGGGTCGGGCCGATCCGGCGGCCTGACGCTGGTCGAGCACGAGGACGGCGACGGCGACGCGGAACGCGCCCTCACCGGGCGCCGGCGCGTGGTCTTCGAGGCCGAGCTCGACGACGTCCCGGTCTACTGGCGACCCGACCTACGCCCGGGAGACGGGTCGAGGGCCCGGCGATCGTCGAGGAGTTCGGCTCGACGGTCCCGCTGCACCCCGGCTTCGCCGCCCGCGTCGACGCCCACCTCAACCTCGTGATCACGGCAGTCTCGCCACGAGTCGGTGCTCGTGGCTCAGGGCGCCGGAAACCACGAAAGACACCACAAGACGAGCAGAAGGAGCTCGTCGACCCGGTGCTCGTCGAGATCGTGCAGGGGACCCTGGCCACCGTCGAGCGGGAGGTCGAGACGGCGATCGGGCGCACCTCGCGCTCGCCGATGATCCGCGACGCGCACGACTTCAGGGTGGGGATCCACGACGCGCGGCTGCGCAAGCTCACCGGCCGGTCGTACTGCGCCCTCGTGCACCCCGTCGTCCGCGACTACCCGATCGAGACGATGCGGCCCGGCGACGTCTTCTTCCACAACGACGTCTACGCTCTCCGAGGGCGGCATCGGGCACCTGCCCGACCTGTGCGTGACCGTGCCGGTGTTCGCGACCGACGGCGCAGGTCGTCGCGTTCGTGCAGGCCTTCGGTCACCACGACGACATCGGCGGCGCCGTCCCGGGCTCGATGCCGAGCACGGCGACGAGCGTGTTCGAGGAGGGCCTGATGGTCCCGCCGATCAAGCTGTGGGCGCGGGAGTGCCCAACGAGGCCGCGCTGACGATCATGACCCGGAACTCCCGGATGCCCGACTCGCTCGCCGCCGACCTCGACGCCGAGTGCTCGGCCTGCCTGATGGGCGCGCGGCGGCTCGGCGAGCTGTTCGAGCGCTACGGCCGCGCGGCGGTCGAGGCGGCTTCGACGCGATCCTGCGCGCGACCACCGAGACCTACCGGCGCGAGATCCTGGCCGAAGATCCCCGACGGCGAGTACGTCTGGGAGGACTACGCCGAGCACGACGGCGTCGACGCGCCGCGGCTGCACACCCAGCGGATCACGCTGACCCACCACGACGACGGACGACGACGCTGGTCACTCGACTTCACCGGCACCGGCCCGCAGGCGAAGGGCCCGATCAACCACGCCGGCGACTACGCCGACGGCATCTTCCTGAAGAAGTGGCTCGCGCCGATCCTGCGCAACCTCGCGGACACCCCGGAGCGGATGGCCGAGCTCGACGTCAACGAGGGCGTCGTGCCGCTGATCGAGATGCGGTTCCCGCCGCCGGGCACCCTGCTCACGCCGATCTTCCCGGCGCCGACCAACGCGCGGACGTTCGTCATCCTGCGGCTGCTCGGCGTGCTCGCCGGGCGTGCTCGCCAAGGCGGTCGACGGGCGGATGCCGGCCGACCAGGAGACCATCCGCTACACCGGCGTCTACGGCAACGACGCGAAGGCCACCCGTACCTGATGCGCGAGGTGCTCGGCGGCGGGTCGGGCGGCCGCTACTACGCCGACGGCGAGGACACCATCCACGTCGTGCCCGACTCGCGGAACCTGCCGACCGAGTTCACCGAGTCGCGCTTCCCGTTCCGGGTCGAGCGGCTCGGCCTGGCCGTCGACTCCGGCGGCGCCGGGCGGTACCGCGGCGGCCTCGGCTACGAGAAGCACATCCGGATGCTGCGGGACGCGCACTTCATGTCCATCGCCGACCGGTCGATCCTGGCCTGCTGGGGCGTGCGCGGCGGCCGCGCCGGCCGGCCGTTCCAGGTGACGATCGACCCCGGCGGCCCGCGACGAGCGCGTCGTCGACGCGCTGGTCGACGCCGAGCCGGTCGGGCGGGCGAGGTCATCCGCATCCGGACCACCGGCGGCGGCGGCTGGGGGGACCCGCTGGCCCGCCCGTACGACGAGGTGGCGCGGGACGTGCGTGGGGCAAGGTCTCGGCCGCGGCGGCCCGCATCGACTACGGCGTGGTGCGCGGCCCCGCGACGCGCACGGCGAGCCGCCGCGTCGACGCCGCCGCGTCGGACGCCGAGGACCCGCCGCCGGGCGCGCGGCCCGCCGCCGGGAGCCGTTCGTCGACCGCGGCCCCGGCTACGCCCGCCTCGCGCCCGCGGCGCTACGTCGAGCCCCTTCGACTGGCTCTGACCCGTCTCACCACTCCCCGTGATCAAGGAATCCAGCGGGATCAAGGAATCCGGCAGGATCAAGGACCCAGCGGTCACCCGGTCGGGTGACGCCTCACCCGACCGGGTGCCTTTCCCTCCGCCGACCCGTCAGGACCCGGGCACGACCGCCGATGAGCACTCCGAGGCGACCTGCGGTTCGTGGGCCGCCACCGTCGCTCCCGGAGGTATCTCACATGTCCAAGCGCATGGCCGGCGTCGTCGTCGGCCTGGCGGTCGCGTCCGTGGCCGCCCTGGCCACACCGATCTCCACCGCGATGGCCTCGGGGACGACGTCCCTCGCGGCCTCGACCGTCCGCATCGGTGCCAGCACCGTCCTGCACTCCATGGGCTCGGCCCCGGTCGCGAAGAGCGGCGCGGCCGTGAAGGTGACGACCTCGGCGGTCGCGGCCAAGCCGGCCACGAAGGTCGCTGCGGCGGTCAAGGTCGCCTCGACGGTCGCCGTCAAGCCCAAGCCGAAGCCGAAGCCCGTGCCCAAGCCGCCGGTCTACAGGCTGGTGCGCAAGGTGCTGCTGCAGCTCCCGACCACGGCGATGGTCGGCTCGAACGTCTCCGGCTTCATCCAGGTGCTCGACGACAACGGCCAGGTGCAGTCGCCCGTGCCGAACGTCGAGGTGCAGTTCCAGCGCAAGGACTTCGGCGGTGGACCGTCCTCAGTGACGACGTCACCGACGAGAACGGCCTGCTGCCGGTCGCGTTCATGAGCCAGACGAACATGTCGGTTCGCGCCGTCTACGTGCCGGCCAAGGGCGCCCGCCTGGCGAGCGCGACGATCAACGTCACGTCGGCGAGCCAGGTCACCTGGGCGGCCCGGCCCGACATGGAGGTCGCTCCCAAGCGGGCTGTCGGCTACGCGTCCCGGGTCAACTCTGGGCGTCGTGCCGACCGGTCACCTCGAGTTCGTGCTCGCGTCCAAGGTGGGCAGGTGACCGCCGCCCCCAGCGCCCGCGTCGACGCGGCGGGCGTTGTGAAGGCCAAGGTCACGTTCCCGGCGCGGGGCACCTACCTGCTGCGGGGCACGACCGGCAAGAGCCCGACCAACGCCCCCGGCTACACGTCCGCGATCACCGTCGTCGTCGGCTGATCCCCACCGCCTGAGCGGCGACGTGCGGCTCCCGAGAGGAGTCGCGACGTCCGCCGCTTTCCGCCCGAATCGGGGCGTCGGCAAGCGGGTGATCCGGCTCGGATTCTGCTGAAGAACCGGGGATCGCGGCCGACCAGTCCATCGAGGGCGATGAAGACCCCGGACATCGAAGCTCCCAACGAGCTCGGCGTCATCCATCTCATGGAGGAGACAACACCACGATGCGAACCCTGAGGACCGGGTCGGGCGCCATGCTCACCCGCACCGGCGTCAGCGCCGTGCTCGCCCTCGCCGCCGTCGGCGTCGGCACCACGGCCAGCTTCGCCGTCACCGCCGCCCAGGCGGTCATGACCCTGAGCAGCCCCACCGGCCCGCAGGGCGGCGGGAACACGCTCACCTTGACCCTGCCGACGACCGCGACGGCCAAGTCCACGAACACGCTGGTCGGCATCCAGTTGCAGTCGACCACCGCGAGCGCGGCGGCGACCGCGAACTGCTCCGCCGCCCCGGCGACGAGCAACCAGGTCACCGCGACCGGCACGCTCCGCTACATCAGCAACACCAAGGTCTCGGTCGTCGCCCCCAACTCTCGAGCCTGGCCGCGACGAGCAACTTACTTCCTCGTCTGCGCCTACAACGCGGCCCAAGTGCCGGCACGATCCCCGTGTCGGCCACCGTGGTGCGGCAAGGCGAACTACATCGCCTCCACGCCCCCACCCTGAAGGTCAGCAACGCCACCATCGTGCCTGCGTCGGCCCGGCCACCGGTGGCCAGGTCGTCACCGTGCACTCCAACGCGACGGACTTCCCGGCGTCGATCACGGCGGCGACGCCGCTACGGCGACGCTCGGCGGCCTGCCCCTGACGAACATCGTCCCGCTGGGTCAGGGCGCGTTCTCCGCCGTCACCCCGGCCCGGCCGGCGTCCTCGACGGCGCAGTCGTCCTCCACGTCACCACCGCGGGCGGCTCGGTCACGAGCTCGACCGCGTCTCTCACCGGTCTACACCTACGTGAACGGCATCAGCATCTCGCCGAACACCGTGGCCACGGGGCAGTCCGTCGACGTCGACGTCGACGGGCGCCGGCTTCACCACGCTGTCCTTCGACGCCACGTCGGCCGGCGTCTCGTCGGCTGACGGCACCGCCGCCGGTACGAACTCGAACAAGGCGCACGTCTACCTGGTCAAGGGTCGCCTACGACGCGCACCGGCTACGGCGCCGGTGCGAACAAGACCCTCGGCCAGTCCGCCGAGTGCACCGCGCCCGTCGTGATCAGCGACAACGAGCTCATCTGCACGGTCAACGCGGCCAAGACCGTCGACAGCACCACGTCGGCCGGTACGTACACCTGGGCCTCGGTCAGCCTGCCCAACGGCGCCTACACGGTCACCGTCGTGAACGACGGTTCGGTCGCGGCTCCGACGTACCAGACCGCGCTGTCGAGCGGCGGCACCTTCACGGTCGCGGACTTCTGATCCGCAACCGCTGAGGACAGCACCAGGAACGGCCCGGGCCCTACGGCCCGGGCCGTTCCGCCGTTCTCAAGGTGGCGCGGCGACCGGTCGACACAGGAAGGGCCGTCAGACCGCAGGAGGATCACGTGTCGACCACCCATGAACTGCCCGCCGGCTCCGGCGACCTCGAGCAGCCGGCCTTCCCCGAGCCCACCCCGCCGCCGGCGGCGTCCGGCGTGAGGGGGTGGCTCGACCGGCACGCGGTGCAGCTCTTCGTCGGGGCAGCCATCGTCGGCGTCGTCGGCGGAGGCGTCGCCGCATGGCAGGCGACCCGGCCGCAGGCACGCACGACGACGACCTCCGCGCCCTTCACGCTCCCCGCCACCATGAGCGGCCTCCCTGCCATGGCGTCCGACCCGCTGCACGCCACCAGCTGGCAGCAGAAGGCGCGAGCAGCTGTCGGGAGCGACTCCTGGGCCTTCCGGAGCTACGGCACGGGCGGCACCGCGCGCAGCATCCGCGTCGTCGCCGCGCACACCGACCTCACCGGCAAGCTCGAGCAGGCCTGGGCCGCCAGCACCGAGAGCCAGGTCGGGAACGTCAGCTGCACGCACGACACCCGGCTCACCCCGACCAGCAAGGCACGGTTCCGCCCGACGGTCCTGGTGTGCTGGCGCACCGGCCCCGCGCTCAGCGCCTACGCGCTCGTCATCGACCCCAAGGCGACGACCCCGATCGCGGACGCCGACGGTGCCGCGGCGGTCGAGACGGCCTGGAAGGCCGCCGGCGGCACGGACTGAGGGAGCCCGGACGAGAATTCCTTGATCACCAATAGGGTGATCACGCGACGGCTGAGGGCGGCGGCGGGCTGGATCGGGCCCGCCGTCGCCCTCGGCCTGCTCGTCACCGGGGCGGCCACGGGTAGCCGCGGCACGGGCGGCACCGGCACCGGCACCGGCACACGCACCGACACGATCAGAACGGCCTCGGCGAGCGGCGCCCACCCGGACGTCGGCTTCCGGTTCCCGGACGACGGCTGGATGGGCACCTACGCGGTGAACGGCCGGCCCACGTTCTGCATCGACCTCAACGGGCGAGGCCCCTCCACGGCGAGCGGCTACAACGCCGCCCGGCCGGCAAGGATCACCAAGCAGGTCGGCTGGAGCCCCGACCACAAGGGCGGCACGGCCGACGCCCTGACCGGCGCCGCCATGACCACGGCCGAGCTCGGGCAGCTCGCCTATGCCACCGACCGCTACGCCGCGACCATGTCGCCGGTCACCGCGGCCGCGGCCGAGCACGTCGTCCGCCTCCTCACGGTCGGTGACGCGGCGCAGGTGAAGCGCGAGAAGGTCCGCTGGGCGCGGACCCTCGCGGCCCATCCGGCGGTCAACGGCGCCTACGCGACGATGGCGAAGGACGTGCACGACCACGCGGGTCCCTACACAGTGACCGCCACCTGGGCCATGAAGCCGACAGCGACCACGGCCGGCACCCTGACCGTGGCCGTTCTGTCCGCCGCCGGCCTGCCGATGCCCAAGGTCGTCCTGACCGGCACCGCCACGGGCGCGCCCGGCGGGCAGATCCTGCACGCCGCGACCGATCGCAAGGGCCGGGCGACCGTGACGATCAGCGCCCGGACGACGGGCGAGCTCGACGTCGCGCGTCACCGCGCGCGGGCTCCCGGCCGCCGTCCCGCTGCTCTACACCCCGCAGTTCTACGATGACGCCCGCTCCCCCGACCACGCGGCCCAGCGGACCGTCGGCGCCGCTCCCCGCACGGGCGTCACGGCGACGGCGACCGCCGCGATCAGCCCGATCACGCCCAAGGTCACGACGACGGCGCAGCCCAAGAAGCCGACCGTCGCGAGCGACCTGACCGACGACGTCATTGTCGCCGGCGCCCTGCCCCACTGGACAGGCACCGTGACCGCAAGCCTGTGGGGCCCCTTCGCGGCGAAGCCGAAGCCCGCCGACTGCGCCGCGAAGGCCGCGCCGGCGGCGCAGACGAGCCTCGACGTCACGACCGACGACACGGGTGCGGCGACCGCCGGCACGCCACCGGTGAACGTCGCCGCGCCCGGCTGGTACACGTGGACGGACGCCCTCCCCGGCACGCCCCTGCAGGACGACGTGGCGACGGCGTGCGGGGCGGCGTCCGAGACGTACCTGGTGACGGCCGCACCCACCCTCGCCCTGGCCGTGACCGGGACCCCGCACCCCGGCAGCGCCCTCGACGCCGACCTGACCCTGACCGGGTCGTTCCCCGGCGCCACCTCGAAGGTCGGGCTCACGCTCTACGGCCCGTTCGCCGCGGCGCCCACGGGGGCCGACTGCACGCCCAAGGCCAAGGTGACGGCGACCTCGGCCACGTTCACCGGTGACGACACGGTCACCGCCGCCACGGTCACCCCTGCGCTCACCGGGTACTACACGTGGACGGCGTCCCTCCCGGCGTCCGCCTCCCAGGCCGCGGCCTCGATCGACTGCGCGGACCCCGGCTCGACCTTTGCCGTGGCTCGGGACGACGTCGGCGCGCTCGACGTCACGAACACCTCCACCGCGGGAGCGCTCACCCCGCCCACGAAGCCCGCCACGACCGGGGCGACGATCGCAGTGAGCGCGGCGGACAAGAGCGCGAACCTCAAGGCGCCGCTGGTGCCGATGTCGCTGCTGGGCGCCGGCGTCGGGACGCCGGCCAGCATCGCGCTCGCCGGTGTGCTCGACGTGGGCGCGCACCCGGGCGATCGCTGGGGCACGGTCGTGGTGGCGGGCCGCGTGGGTGACGCCCAGGGAAGCACGGCGCGCTGTTCCCGCTGCAGCGGGTCGCTCCGGGCGACACGGTCACCGTGACGGACACGAACCACCGGACGCAGAAGTTCGTCGTCGACACCGTGGCGACGCAACCGAGGGTGCAGCCGCTGCCCGCCGGCCTGTTCACGCAGGGGCAGGGCCCGCTGCGGCTCGTGATCCTCACCGCGACCGACGCCACGACCTACGCCGGCGGCACCCTCGTCACGCATGTCAGCCACTGGATCGTCACCGCGAGCGCGAGCTGACAGTCGCACCGTGACGTGTAGCTGCCGATTGGTCGGTCTGCTGACCGTGCGATCACGCCAGGACGATCGGGCGCGCTGACGGGCGCGCGGCGCGGCGGAGGCGGCGCGGCGGAGGCGGCGCGGTCCCGACGCTCGACCGTGCCGCCTCCGCCCGGGCGCTCCCCTCCCCTCAGACGCCCTCCTCTCGGATCCCTCCCGCTCAGACGCCCTCCTCTCGGATGCCCTCCCGCTCAGATCCCCTCCTTCGGATGCCCTCCTTAATCCCCTCCGTTCAGACCCTCCTCTCGGGTCCCTCCGTTCGGATCCTCTCCGTACGGATCAGAGGTCACCCCAGCTCGCTGTAGGTGAACACCGCCCCCGAGCTCGGCACGAAGACCGCCCCGGGGTACGCCTGCTGGTCGGGGGCGAACGTGACGACCACCGGCAGGAACGGTGCCGGTGCCGGCGGGAGCTTCACCCGCGCGGCCGTGTCGCCGAGCAGCACCACCCCGGCGGGTACGCCGTCGAGCGAGGTGACCACCGGCAGCACCGCGACCACGCTCCCTTCGGCGCTCGTGAGCGCCCACGTGGATGCGCCGGCGAAACCGCGCCCTGCCACCTGGGTGACCGTGCCCCCGGACGGCGACCCCGTCGCGATGGTCATCCCCGAGATGGAGGCGACGTAGGGCACGCTGACCGCGGCCGACGACACGCCCTGCCGGGCCACCGCGATCGAGGCCGAGGTGCCCGGCGTTCCCGGGGGGACCACGACCCGCAGCTGCGTCGCCGAGAGCCACGTCGTGGCTGCCCGGGCTCCGTTGACCGTGGCGGTCAGCGCGCCGCCGGCGACGTCCGCCCTGGTGGTACCGAAGCCGGTGCCCGTGACGGTGACCACGGCGCCTGTCGCCGCGGGGATCCTGGTACCGGGTGCCACGGCGACGTCGGCCGGCGGCGGGACCGCCGCGGCGGCCGGCGACGAGAGCGTGAACGTGCCGGGGGTGGAGGCCTCGAAGACGTAGCGGTCGACGAAGTCCCAGCCCAGCGTGGCCCAGCCCGCGTTCCCCCAGCCCCTGCCCCAGGAGTTGGCGATCTTGATCCCGGTGGCGTCGTAGCCGTACACCGCGACCTCGTGCCCGCCGTAGTTGGTACCGGCGGCCTTGCGTGCCGTCATGACCGAGTCACGCCCCGACAGCCGGAAGAACGCGTCGTAGACCGGCAGGCCGATGGCCACGGGGTGGCCGGCGGCGAGCGCCGTCTGGATCGCCGTCCGGGCGGCGTCGCCCTGCCGGTCCCCGAGGAAGAGCACGGTCCCGCCGGTGGTGCGGTGGGTGAGGGCGTTGGCCGCCTCGGCGGCGTTGGGGCGGCTCGCGACGTCCGCCGGGCGGTGCGACCAGACCGCCTGCTCGGCGATCCCCTTCTTCTGGAGGGCGTCGTAGAGCGCGAACACCGAGCTGCCGACGTCCCGCCCGCCGTTGACCTCGTTGTACAGCGACATCGCCGAGAAGGGGGCGCCCGTGTGCGGCTGGGTCTTCGCGTAGTAACCCATGATCGAGTAGCCGATGGCCCAGGGGCCGCACGAGCCGACCTGCCCCTGGTCGCCGATCGCCGGCGCGCCCGACGAGAGGTCTGCCGACACCGGCAGTGCGGCGACGCGGGTGCGGCCCGCGCGGCAGCGTGCGGCCGGCGGCGAGCCTGCTGACGGGCCGGCGGGCTCCGAGGCCGTGCGGCCTCGGGCGCCGCTTCGCAGCGGGGCGAGGCTGGCAGCGGGTCGCGGCGTGGCCGCGAGACGTGCCGCCTGCGGCCTGGCGGCCGGACGGGGCGCGTCCGGCGCCGGCGTCGCGGCCACACGGAGCGGCTGGGTGGCGGCGCCGGCGGCACCGGCGGCACCGGCGGCACCGCCGCCCCGGTGAGGGCCAGGAGGGCGACGGCGAGCGCCCGGCCGGCGAGTGGTCTCATGAACGCCAGTGTCAGCAGCGCGAACCCCCCTCGTCACCAGCGCACAAGAGTGGTCGCGGGGTCCAACCAGGCGGCGCCATCCGGTGCACGGCAGGTGAGCGCGGCGCACCCGAACGGGGGTGCGCGGCCGGTCGAGGGACCCCCGGACGGGCCAACTCCCCCGGTCGGCCCCGCCGGCGCCCCTGCCCCGCGCCCGACCTCGTGGCGCGCCGCCCCTGCTGCCCCCTCCTCTGCCGCGCCTGACCCGGCCTACCGCCCGACCCCGTGCGCCTGCCGCCCGACCCGTGGCTCCTGCCACCCGACCCGGCCCTGCCGCCCGACCCCTTGACCACTGCCGCCCCGGCGCTGACTCTGCGTGCTCCGCGTCCTGCTGCCATGCACGCGCAGAGCCGCTCGGAGGAGCCCCGGCGGCGGCTTTGCCCGTGTATCGCGGCAGAACGCGTGCACGGCGAGGGGCCTAGCATCCGGCTCGTGACCGCCTCCTCCGGGCCGCTCGCCGGCCTCCTCGTCGTCGACCTCACCCGCGCACTCGCGGGGCCGCACGCCGCGATGATGCTGGGCGACCTCGGCGCCCGGGTGATCAAGGTGGAGGCGCCCGACGGCGGCGACGACACCCGCGGCTGGGGGCCGCCGTTCGTGGACCCGCCGGACGGGGCCGCGCGAGTCCACCTACTTCCTCTCGTGCAACCGGAACAAGGAGTCGGTCACCGCCGACCTCCGCTCGGACGACGGCCGCGCGCTGCTGACGGGCCTGGTCGGGCGGGCCGACGTGCTGCTCGAGAACTTCCGCCCCGGCGTGCTCGAGCGGCTCGGGTTCGGCCCCGAGCGGCTGCTCGAGCTCAACCCGCGGCTGGTGATCCTCTCGATCTCGGGGTTCGGGCACGACGGCCCCGAGGGCGGCCGGCCGGGCTACGACCAGATCGCGCAGGGCGAGGGCGGCGTCATGTCGCTGACCGGGTCGGGGCCGGACGACCCGCAGCGGGTCGGCGTGCCGATCGGCGACCTGCTCGCCGGCATGTACGGGGCCTACGGCGTGCTCGCGGCGCTGCATCGAGCGGTCGGCCACCGGCCGCGGTCAGGTCGTGCGCACCTCGCTGCTCGCCGCGATCGTCGGCGTGCACGCCTTCCAGGGGACGCGTTACACCGTGGCCGGCGAGGTCGGGCGCGCGCAGGGCAACCACCACCCGTCGATCTGCCCGTACGGGCTCTTCCACTGCGCGGACGGCGCCGTCCAGCTCAGCGTCGGCAGCGAGGGGCTGTGGCGCCGGCTGTGCGCGGGCTTCGGGCTCGACCCGGACGCCGCCGGCGTGGCGACGAACGCCGAGCGGGTCGGCCACCGCGAGCGGGTGATCGAGCTGCTCGAGGGCGCGTTCGCCGGGTACACGATGGCGGAGCTGCTGCCGCGGCTGGCCGAGCTGGGCGTCCCGTCGGGCCGGGTGCGCACCCTCGACGAGGTCTACGAGTGGGAGCAGACCCGCTCGCAGGGGCTCGTCGTGGCGGTCGACCACCCGACGCTGGGCCCGGTCGACCTGCCCGGCCCGCCGCTGCGCTTCTTCGACGCCGCCGGCGACGAGACGACGCGCCGCGAGCACGCCGCCCCGCCGACGCTCGGCCAGCACGACGAGGCCGTCCGCGCCTGGCTCGCCGACGACGACGCCTGACGAAACGGTGCTCAGCCACTGCGGCGATGCTCAGCAGATGCGGCGATTCCGGTGCCGAGGATGCCGCAGCAGCTGAGCAACGCCGCATGGGCTGAGCACGGGTGGGGCGCCGCGTAAGGGTTGCGTCAAGACCGGCCGGGACGGCGTCAGGGGCGCGTGGCCGCCCCCACGGCGAGGGCAGCCCGCGGCGTACGACGGAGACGTGACCCTGACGAAGCGCCTGCTGGTCGGTGCGCCGCTGCGCAGCGACCGGCTCGACGAGACCCTGCTCCCCAAGCGCATCGCGCTGCCCGTCTTCTGCAGCGACCCGCTGTCGAGCGTCGCCTACGCCACGCAGGAGATCCTGCTCGTCCTCGCGATCGGCGGCGCCGCCCTGCTGCACCTCGCCTGGTGGGCCGCCGCGGCGGTCGTCGCCCTCCTCGTCGTCGTCGTCGCGAGCTACCGGCAGACCTGCTACGCCTACCCGAACGGCGGCGGTGCCTACGCGGTCAGCCGCGAGAACCTCGGGCAGGGCGCCGCGCTGGTCGCGGCGAGCGCGCTGCTCGTCGACTACGTGCTCACGGTCGCCGTCAGCGTCGTCGCCGGGATGGACAACGTCGTCTCGGCGTTGCCCGGCCTCGCCCCGCACGAGGTCGCCATCAGCGTGGGCGCTGTCGCGCTCCTCGTGGTCGCCAACCTCGGGGTGTCAAGGAGTCGGGCACGCGCCTTCGCGCTGCCGACGTACGGCTTCGTCGCCAGCGTCATGCTCCTGATCGCCGTCGGCGCGATGCGCGGGCTGCTCGGGCACCCGGTCACGGCGGCGTCCGCGAGCCTCCCCCTGTACCCGGCCGAACATGTGGCCGGCGTGGCCGTCCTGCTCCTGCTCCTGCGCGCCTTCTCGCGCGGGTGCACCGCGCTCACCGGCGTCGAGGCGATCAGCAACGGCGTGCCGTCGTTCCGGCTGCCCAAACCCCGCAACGCGGCGCGCACCCTCGTCGTGATGGGCGCGCTGGCCATCACGATGTTCGCCGGGATCACCGTGCTGGCGCTGACGTCCGGCGTCCGGATCGCGGCCGACCCCACCCAGCTCGGCCTGCCCCCGGGCACCGAGCAGCAGACCGTCATCGCCCAGCTCGGCGCCGCCACCTTCGGCGGCAGCTCGATCCTCTTCTACCTCACGCAGGCGTTCACCGCGGCGGTGCTCGTGCTCGCCGCGAACACGGCCTTCAACGGCTTCCCGGTGCTCGCCTCGATCCTGTCGCGCGACGGCTACCTGCCCCGGCAGTTCACCCGCCGCGGCGACCGGCTGGTCTTCAGCAACGGCATCGTCGTGCTCGGCCTGCTCGCGGCCGGGCTGATCGTGGCGTTCGACGCCGACACGACGCGGCTCATCCAGCTCTACATCATCGGCGTCTTCGTCTCCTTCACGCTGTGCCAGCTGGGCATGGTCAGGCACTGGACGACCGGGCTGGCGGACGACGGCCGACCGGGCCGCGCGGCGCCGGCTGCGCGCGCAGCCGGCTCGTCAACGGCATCGGCGCCTCGGCGACGGCGCTCGTCCTGGTGGTCGTCCTCGTGACGAAGTTCGTGCACGGCGCGTGGATCGTCACGATCGCCATGCCGCTGCTCGTCTGGCTGATGACCTCGATCAAGCGGCACTACGGCACGGTGGGGACGGCGCTGACGCCGCGGCCCGGCGGCTTCCCGCTGCCGTCGCGCGTGCATGTCGATCGTCCCCGTCGCACGCCTGCACACCGCGACCCTGCGCGCCCTCGCCTACGCGCGCGCCACCCGCCCGCACACGCTCACCGCGGTCACCGCCGAGGTCGACCCCGCCGAGACCCGCGCCCTCCTGGCCGACTGGGCCGAGCGCGAGATCCCGGTGCCGCTCGTCGTGCTCGAGACGCCGTACCGCGACATCACCCGCGCCCTGCTGGAGTACGTCGACCAGCGGCGGCGCGAGGCCGGCCCGAACGACGTCATCGGCGTCTTCGTGCCGGAGTACGTCGTCGGCCACTGGTGGGAGCACCTGCTGCACAACCAGAGCGCGCTGCGGCTGAAGACGCGCCTGCTCTTCCGGCCAGGGGTCATGGTCACCAGCGTGCCCGCTCACCTCTCCGCGCAGACGCTCACCGACGACGTCGAGGGCGAGGCCCTGTCACAGTGGGCGCGTGGCTGAACCTGCGGACCGCTCCCGCGCGCGCCGCACCGGCACGGGCCTGCTCGCCGCCGTCGCGACGCTGCCGGCGCTCACCGCCGTGCTGCACCCCTGGCGCGACCAGCTGGCCGTCGCGACGATCCTGCTGCTCTACCTGCTCGCGGTGGTCGTCGTCGGCGTCGCGGGGACGCCGGCGTCGGCGGCGGTCGCGGCCGTCACCGGGTTCCTGCTGGTCAACTGGTTCTACGTGCCGCCGTACCACACGTTCGCGATCGGCCGGCGCGACAACCTGGTGGCGCTGGTCGTGTTCGTCGCGGTGGCGGTGACGACAGGGGTGCTCGTCGACGTCTCGGCCCGGCACCGGGTCGAGACCGCCCGCGCACAGCTGCGACCGAGACGCCATGGCCTACTTCGGCAGCATCCCGATCGAGGAGGCCGACGCGGCGGCGGTGCTGGCCCACATCCGCCGGACGTTCGGCCTGGCCTGGGTGGCGCTGGAGGAGGACTCGACGTCGGGCGGGGCGGGCGGGTCGGGCGGACGCCGCCTGCTCCTCGCCAGCGGCCGCCGCTCCGACAACAGCGGCCCGCTCGTCCGGGTGCCGGCCGGCGAGGGCGGTGTCGAGCTCGTCGCGTCGGCGCCGGCGGCGATCGCGCTCGACCGCACTCCGTTGTCACAGCTCGCGGCGGTCGCGGAGCGGGCCCGGCAGGCCGAGGAGCTCGTCGCGGAGCAGTCCCGGATGGAGGAGACCGAGCGGGCCCGGGTCGCGCTGCTCGCCGCGGTCGGCCACGACCTGCGCACACCGCTGGCGGCCATCAAGGCCGCGGTCTCCGCGCTGCGCAGCCCGGCGGCGTCGTTCAGCGCCGGCGAGCAGGCGCAGCTGCTGGCCGACGTCGAGACCGGTGCGGACCGGCTGGGCGAACTCGTCGCGAACCTGCTCGACCTCTCCCGCCTCCAGACCGGCGCGCTCGCCGTGCACCCCCACCCGGTGCAGGCCGACGAGGTCGCGGCCCGGGCGCTGCTCGACACCCCACCCGGGCGGGTCGCGCTGGACGTGCCGGAGGACCTGCCGCCGTGCTCGCGGACCCCGCCCTGCTCGAGCGCGTCCTCGCGAACCTCGTGGCCAACGCGATCGCGCACGGCGCCGGCTCGCCGGTGGAGGTCACCGGCTCGCTGCGGCCGGTCTCAGCAGGGACGGCGGGTGCGGCGGGTGGCCCGGCCCCGGACGCCGCCTGCGCCGTGGTGCTCTGCGTCGTCGACCACGGGCCCGGCGTGCCCCCGCAGCGGCGCGGCGAGATGCTGCAGGCGTTCCGCCGGCTCGACGACTCCCGGACCGGCGGCCTCGGGCTCGGCATGGCCGTGGTGGCGGGCTTCTGCGACGCCATGGGCGTCGGGCTCGAGCTCCTCGACACCCCCGGCGGCGGGCTCACCGTCGCGCTGTCGGTACCGGTCGCGGCGGCGGTACCGCGATGACGGTGCTGCGATGACGGTGCCGCGATGACGACGGTCCTGATCGTCGACGACGACGCCGCGCTGCGGCGCACCCTCGCGCTCGCGCTCCGGTCGCAGGGGTGGGAGGTGGTCGCCGCGCCCGACGCCGCGGCGGCCCTCGCGGCGGCAGCCCGGGTGCGCCCCGATGTCGTGCTGCTCGACCTCGGGTTGCCCGACCTCGACGGCATGTCCGTCCTGCGGGCCTTGCGTGCGTGGGCGTCGATCCCGGTGCTCGTGGTCTCCGCCCGAGCGGACCAGGCCGACAAGGTGGCCGCGCTCGACGCCGGTGCCGACGACTACCTCGCCAAGCCCTTCGGCACCGAGGAGCTGTTCGCGCGGATCCGCGCCGCCCTGCGCCGGGCGGCCCCACCCCCGACGGCCGCCCGGGGGGCGTGGTGCGCGCCGCCTCGTTCGAGGTCGACCTCGATGCCCGGGTCGCGCGCGACGCCGCCGGCGAGCAGGTGCGTCTCACCCCGACCGAGTGGGGGCTGCTCGAGGTGCTGGCCCGGTCGCCCGGCCGCGTGGTCGACGGGGCCACGCTGCTGCGCGAGGTCTGGGGCCCGGCCTACCGGACCGAGACGCACTACCTGCGCGTCTTCATGGCGCAACTGCGCCGCAAGCTCGAACCCGACCCGTCGCACCCGGTGTCGCTGCTGACCGAGCCGGGTCGCGGCTACGTGCTGCGCCCGGCCACCACCCGCTGATCGCCCGAAAGGTTCGCGGACACGCCACCCTCGGGCACGCTCGCGCGTCTAACAGGAGGGCGGGCCGACGCCGCCGTGTATCGACGACCGAAGGGGGATCGTGGACCTGCTCGGCGTGCCCTTCCTCCTGCTGACCGTGGTGCTCGCCGTCGCGGCGCCCGTCGCCGCCCTGCTGCTGTGGTCGCGCGTGCGCGGCGCGGGCGGCGTCCAGATGGCGCAGAGGCTCGGGCTGGTGCTGTCGTGCCAGCTCACGGCGGTCCTGCTGGCGAGCGTGGTGCTCAACCACCAGTTCGCCTTCTACGAGAGCTGGTCGGACCTGTTCGGGAGCGACGGGGGCGGCGTGGTCCAGGGCGACGACGACGGCACCGACACCGCGCCGGCAGCGGCGCCGGCGGCACGACCGGCGTCTCCACCAGCGGGGCCCGCGCGCTGCCGCCGATCCCGGGCCTCGCCAGGATCGCCGGCGAACCGCGCGTCGTCCGGGAGGAGGTCCACGGGCCCCGATCCGGAGTGACGAGCGAGGTCACCGTCCTGACGCCGCCCGGCTACGCGGACCCGGCGAACGCCGCCAAGCGTTACCCGGTCGTCGAGTTCCTGCCGGGCTACCCGGGCACGCCGTCGACGTGGATCAACAAGCTCGGGCTGCAGGACGTCATGGACGCCGAGATCGCGGCGGGTCGCGTCCGGCCGTTCATCGCCGTCCTGCCGAAGATGAACATCGACGGCACGCGCGACCTGGAGTGCAGCGACGTCAGCGGCGGCCCGGCGGCGGGCACGTGGCTCGGCGACGACGTCCCGCGGATCGCCCAGTCGCAGCTGCGGACGCTGCCGCCCGGCAAGGACTGGGGCGTGGCGGGCTACTCCACCGGCGGCTTCTGCGCCGGCAAGCTCTCGCTGCAGTACCCGCGCACCTTCGGCTCCGCGGCGGTCCTCTCGGGCTACTTCTCGCCCGACACCTCGACCGGGCGCCGACGGTCTCTTCGGGGGCGACCAGCGTCGCCTGCACGCGAACGACCCGATGTGGATCGTCCGGCACGAGCGGGTGCCGTCGGTCCGCGTGCTCGTCGTGTACTCCGTGCAGGACGCCGAGACCGCGCAGCCCTCGAGGGCCTTCCTCGCTGCCGCCAAGCCGCCGCTACGGGCCGACGAGATCAGGCTGGCGCAGGGCGGCCACAACACGGACGTCTGGCAGGGCGTGCTGCCGCAGGTGCTGCGCTGGCTGAGCAAGGGCGGCCAGCCGTAGCGAGGACGTGGCGGTGACGTGGCGGTGACGTGGCGGTGATGTGCTCGCCGGAGCAGGCTGCGTCAGTCGATGCGCACCACCCGGCCCGCCCGGGTGCGGACCCCCATGACGACCGTCGGCAGGGCCGAGGCGAACAGCTTCGTGCCCAGGCCTCGAGCCCGGCGACGTTCGCCAGCGTGAGGTACGGCACCAGCTTTCCCGAGCGCAAGGCCAGGATCCGCCCTCCGAGGAGTTCCGCCACGTAGACGGCACCGCTCGACGGTGACGGCAGCGTGCACCGCGCCGGCGAGGCCGGCGACGAGGCGGGCCGCGTGCCCCGTGGCCGGGTCGACCCGGTACACGCTGCCGCCCTCACCGAGGTCGTACAGCGCCGGGAGCACCGTCACGTACAGCGCGCCGTCGGGCCCGACCTCGACGTCGGTCGGCGTCGGCTCCGCCTCGTAGACGACCCCGGCCACGCACGACGGCATCCCCAACCCGGCTGCGATGCGGGCGCTGAAGCGGTACGCCTGCCTGGGCAGCACGGCGACGGTCGACACGACGCCGGCCGCGGTGACGCGCAGCACCGCGTTCGCGGCTCCGTCGGCGACGTACCAGCTCGACCCCGAGTTCGCGACGGCGAGGGGGTGGGAGGCGACCCGGCCCGTGTAGCCGGCCGGCCCGCCGTCGAGCGCCTTGAAGGCCGCGCGCACGCAGGCCGACGCGTTGGGCACGCCGTACTGCACCCGGCCGTCGGGGTTGTGGGCGCGCTCGTATCCCGACAGGTCCGCGACCACCGCCGGCCCGCTCACCGGAACGATCCGCAGCCGGGTCTGGCTGTGGTCACCGGTGCTGGTCGCGTACGCGTAGCCGCCGCGGGCGTCGATGGCCACCCCCCGGAGCTCGCCTCCGCGCGGCCCGGTCGCGATCGGCCGCGATCGACCGGTCTGCCGCAGCTGGTCGCCGTCCGTCACCAGCACGCGGTTTCCCCGCACAGCGACCTGCCACGGCGCCGTGTACGACCCCGCCAGGTTGGTCACGTGCGGGGCGGCGGCCGCCGCGGTCGTCGCGGCCCCCGCACCGGGCGCGGTGAGCAGCCCCTGACCGAGCAGGCCGAGACCGGCCGTCGCCACCGTCGTCAACCGGACCGTCAGCCGTCGCATCGTTCCTCCTCGCCCCGGCCCATCACGCGATGAGCACAGCCACCCACACGGCGACGACCGCGACCACGACCGAGCCTGCACGCTCGAGCGTCCTCGCCGTGATCCCCACGTCCCGCGACCACGTCGCCTCGTCGGCCAGCAGCGCCTGCAGCGGCGCCAGCGCCCGGCCGAACCCGAAGGCCGCCCCGCCACGAGGCCCGGCAGGACGTCCCCGGTCGCCCCCAGCACGAGCGCGGCGACCGCATACGGCGACGCGGACGTCACGTACGTCCGCACGCCCGAGCCGAACTCGAGGCCGAAGCGCACGAACCCGAGGGCCGGGCTGCGCAGGAACACCTCCTGCGGCACCAGGGCGCGCCGCTGCGGGAGCTCGACCGACGGCACGCGCAGGTCGTAGGCCGCCAGGACGACGGCGACCAGCGCGGCGGCCGTCGCCGAGGCAACCGTCGGCGACCACGGCAGCAGCACCCCGACCAGCCCGAGCAGGGTGCCGGTGAGCAGGCCGCCGGCGACGAGCCCGGCGGCGAACGGCAGCCACAGTCGCAGTCCCTCCCGAGGGCCCCGACCCGAGGCCCGCAGCGCCCAGGCGCTGTTGAGGCCTCATGTCGAGCCCGACAGGGCGACCCCGGCCACGGCGGCCGCCGCCGTCACCGCCGCCGGCGACGCACCGGCCGCGAGCAGCAGGACCGCGGCGGCGGAGAGCAGCGCCAGCGGCACGAGTGGCGAGGTGAGGGCCCGCCGGACCGGCCGGGCCGACCCGACGAGGCTCACGGTCACACCGACCACGGGCAGATGGTCTTGGCGACGCCCGCATCCGTGAAGCGGTAGCCGTCGGAGCAGCGATAGGTGCGCCCGTCGCTGAACTTCCACCGCCAGCCCTCGTAGCGGCCGGCCCAGCACTGGTTGGGCCGCTGCGTGTACTGCACCCGCCCCGCCGACCCCGTCCGGTGCCAGCCGGTGCGGTTGAACCGGGTGCTCTCGAGCGTCCAGCAGCACGACGGGCAGATCTGCGAGGGGCCGCACCGCAGCCCGTGCTCCGTGTGCAGGTGGGCGTAGCCGTTCACGCCGCACGGGCCGGCCTTGGTGTCGGTGAACTCCTGGAAGTAGGCGGCCTTGGCGACGGCCGCGTTGACCGCGTCGAGCGCGCCGAAGGCGATCGCGGTGGCAACCCCCGCGCCGGCGCGCAGCAGCAGCCGGCGGTTCGGCAGCGGCGGGCGGGTCCGGCGCACGAACTCGCCCTCGGCCGCCTCGGGGATGTCGGCGAACGCCGTGCTCATCGGCTCGTCCTCAGGTCGGCGGTCCAGGCAGCCAGGCCCGCGCCGCGCGTCGCCAGGCCGGCGCGCCGCACGGTGCCGTCGGCGTCGAGGCGGACGAGGTACGGCGTGGCCGGCACCCCGAGGACGTCGACGAGATCGCCCGCATCCGTGACCACCGAGGCGTCGGGCGGGGCGGTGAGCGGCTCCAGCGAGCCGGCCGTGGTCGCGACCACGACGTCGAGGTGCCCGGTGTCGGCCCCGGCCAGGTCGGCGAGCGCGGCCCGGCACGAGCCGCAGGAGGGCGAGACGATCAGCAGCAGGACGTCCCGGTCGCCGCCCGCGGCGCCGAGGTAGCGGCCGAGCGGCAGCTGCAGGCCGGGGCGAGGACCGGTCGCGAGCACAGCGTCACCCGCTCCGTTCCCCGCGCCGTCGCCTGCCAGGCCGGCGGCCTGCCGCTCGAGCGCCTCGACCCTTCGCAGCAGGCCTGCCGTGGCGAGGGCCAGGACGACGACACAGGCCCAGGCGAGGACGAGCGCGGCCGTGGTCGGGCTCATGAGACGGCTCCTCGGGGGGTCGGGTGCGGGGCGGGGCGCCGGCGGGCCGGCTGCACGACGGCGAGGAGCAGGGCGAGGGTCGGCGCCGCGGCGGCGACGAGCACGACCTCGGCGGCGTCACGCGGCGGCCCCTGCCACCAGGGCCCGGCGGACGTGGCGAGAGCGGCCACGGTGAGCAGCCCGAGGGCCGCCGCCCGGGCGACGGCGCCCGGCCCGACCGGCACCTCCGGGAGGCCGCAGCCGCAGGGCAGGCCCGCCGCGCCGCTCCGGGCCGCGACCGCCAGATACCGGGCGAAGGCCGCCAGCAGCAGCGTCTGCGCGGCCAGCGCCGCCAGCAGCCCGGTGCGCGACCCCAGCGCGAGCGTGCCGGCCACCCCGAGGCCGACGAGGAGTTCGACCGCCGGCAGCACCGGCGTGACCGCGGCCCGGGCCCCCGGCCCGAGCACGCCGTGCGCGGCCAGGTCGGCGGAGAGGGCGGCGCGGCGCCGGGCGTGACCGGCGCCGGCTGCGGCCAGCAGCAGCGCCGGGACGAGCGCGGCGACCGCCGCGAGCACGCTCACGGCGCGGCGCCGGCGAGTGAGCGCACCGCCAGATTCGCCGCGACGTCCGCCACCTCGTCGAGGCCGTCGCTCCCGGCGGGGAGAAGGTGCACGACGTGGTCGGGAGCGTCGAGCGTCAGGTACGCCGGCCGTTCGGGCGGCTGGACCCTGCTGAGGCGGCCACCTGCGACGGCGAGGCCGCCGATCGTGGTGCGGGCGCGCCGGTAGGCCGGCCGGACGTCGAGGAGCACGCGTTGCCCCGAGCCGAGGACGAGCACGAGCACGGCGTGCGGAGGGCGGGTGGTGGACCAGTGCGCGCCGCCGGGGTGCACGTGCAGCCCGCCGGGTGTCGAGGTCACCTTCAGCCCGGCGAGCCAGCCGGCCAGGGTCGTCTCGCCGATCCGGGGCGGAGTGGCCCCGAGCAGGCGCCGGTCACCCGCCTCGAGGCCGAAGCAGTGCCCTGTGCCGTTCCGGCCGCCGACCCGCCCCAGCAGCACCCGGCGGCCGGACCGCAGCGTGAGGTGGTCCTCGACGCGCGCACCCGCCGTCGCGAAGAACTCCGGCAGGAACGAGCGGTGCGAGTCGTTGAGCTCGACCTCCACGTCGCCGAACGTCACCACCGCGAAGCTGGAGCGACCGCCGACCCGCTGGACGCCCGACGGGAGGGCGACTTGGGCCTCGGGCAAGCGAGGATCCAGGAAGCCGCAGCGCACGGAACGTGACGTCATGGGCGCGCCCCCCTCGGCAAGTCATGACCAGAGCGTGCCGAACGTACGGGCACGGGGCATCGGGGTCAAGAACCCGTCGCTCAGCGTCACCCGTCTGTCATACCGAGGCCGGGGCGGCGAGGCTCAGAGCCGGTGCAGGACCAGCGCCGCCAGGAGGGCCCCGGCCAGAAGGATCACGACGATCACACCGGCGGCCGACCAGTCCCACCGGAGGGGTCGCTGGTAGTCCGGCCAGCTCCCCCGCGGCTTCTCGGGCCGCCGGCCATCGGTGGGGAGGTCACGACGGGGCCCGGCCATGACCTCACGGTAAGCCCGGGACCCGGGACGCCGTCGGCAGGTCCCGGCCACCGCGGAGCCGCTCACGGCAGTCGCCGCCCGTAGCGCAGCTCCGTGAGCGGCCGGCCGTCGAAGTCCTCGACGGCGCGGCCGCCGTCCGGGGTCCAGCCCTGGCGTTCGTAGAAGCGCCGCGCGAGGGCGTTGTCCTCGAGAACCCAGAGCTTCGCCGCGCCGAAGCCCGCCGCCGTCAGGCCCTCGACCGCGCGTGCCATCAGAGCACGGCCGATCCCGCGCCCCTGGTACGCACGGGCGAGGTAGAGGGCGCGCACCTCGCCGACGTGGTCGCCGAGGTCGGTGCCGTCGCCGTGCCCGTCGGGCCGGTACCGGCCCCACGCGGCGAACCCGGCGAGCTCCTCGCCGGCGGGTCCGGCGGCGACGGCGAGCGCCGTCCGCGCCCGCGCCTCGGGCGTCGCGAGCACCTGTGCCCACATCGCCTCGCGCGGGGCGGGCTCGAGGCTCGCCAGGAGGCTGCCCGGCATGATCCCCGCGTAAGCCCACTGCCAGGCCTCGACGTGCAGGCGGGCGATCGCTGCCGCGTCGTCTGGACGCGCCTGACGCAGGCTGGCGCCGCTCACCCGCGGCAGGCTAGACGCCGGCTGCGCGCAGCGCCGCCTCGACGTGCAGCCGCGTCGTCGGGAACAGCGGCACGGGGCTGTCGCCGGGCCCCACCAGCAGCTCGATCTCGGTGCAGCCGAGCACGATGCCCTGCGCGCCGGCCTCGACGAGCCGCCCGATCGACCGCCCGGTACGCCTCCCTCGACTCGTCGCGCACCACCCCGACGCAGAGCTCGTCGAAGATCACCCGGTGCACCTCGGCCCGGTCGGCCTCGTCCGGCACCACCAGCTCGACGCCGTGGCGGGCCATCCGGTCGCGGTAGAAGGGCTGTTCCATGGTGAACCGGGTGCCGAGCAGCCCGACGCGGCCGAGCCCGGCGGCGCGGACGGCGTCCGCGGTGGTGTCGACGATGTGCAGCAGCGGGATCGACACGGCCGCCTGCACCTGCTCGGCCACGAGTGCATGGTGTTCGTGCAGATGAGCACGAGCTCGGCACCCGCGGCCTCGAGCCCCTTTGGCCGCCTGGCCGAGCAGCTGGCCCGCCTCGTCCCACTGCCCCGCGGCCTGCAGCGCGGCGATCTCGGCGAAGTCGACGGAGTACAGCACGAGCCTGGCCGAGTGCAGGCCGCCGAGGCGTTCGCGCACGGTCTCGTTGGCGAGCCGGTAGTACTCGGCCGTCGACTCCCAGCTCATCCCGCCCAGCAGTCCGATGGTGCGCACCGTGTCTCCTCCTCGCGTCGCTGATCGCTCGTTCCAGCCTCGGCTCCCGGATGACGGGCACAAGACCGACATAGAGGAGGTCAACCCCAAGCAGTGCTTTCATGTCGGCGTGACGACCCTTCCGCCGGACACGTCGCCGCCGGGCCCGGCGCCGCGCCCGAGGGCACGGCGGTCGACCCGCGACGGCTCCTGGTGTTCCGGGAGGTCGGTCGGCGGGGATCCCTCGCGGCCGCCGCCCGGGCCCTGGGCTGGACGCAGCCGGCCGTGAGCCAGCACGTCCGCAGGCTCGAGCGCGACCTCGGCCTCCCCTTGATCACCCGGGTCGGGCGCGGGATCGCTCTCACCGAGCCCGGCCGGCTGCTGCTGCGCCACGCGGACGGCGTCGCCGCGACACTGGCCGCGGCCGAGCACGCGATGGCCGACCTCGCCGGTCTGCGCACCGGGCGGGTCCGGCTGGCGGCCTTCCCGTCGGCGTCGGCGACCTTCGTGAGCGCGGCGCTCGCCCGACTCGCCGAGCGGCACCCCGGCCTCGACGTCCGGCTCACCGAGCTCGAGCCGCCGGAGGCGGTCGCCCTGCTCCGCGGCGGCGACTGCGACGTGGCGATCGTCTTCGACTACCCGGACGTCGACCCCGGCGAGGACCTCAGCGGGCTGGTCCGGGTGCGGCTGCTCGAGGACCCGGTGCGGCTCGTACTCCCCGCGGGACACCCCAGGGCGGGCGACACCGTCGGTGGCGCTCGGCGAGCTGGCCGGCGAGCGCTGGATAGCAGGCTGCCTGCGCTGTCGCCAGCACCTGCTGGCGAGCGCGGCTCGGGAGGGCTTCACGCCGGACGTCCGGCACAGCACGGACGACTACGTGGTCGTCCAGGCACTGGTGGCGGCGGGCCTGGCAGTGGCTGCCCTGCCCGGCCTCGCGCTGGCCGCGGCCACCCGCCCGGACGTCGCCGTCGCGGAGATCACCGGTTCGTCGCGTCGCTCGGTGACGGCGCTCGTCACGCCCGAGGCCCGCACCATCCCGGCGGTTGCGGCCACCCTCGACGCGCTGCGCACGGCTCTCGAGCCCCCGCCTGCCGGCCCCTGATCACGCTGCGGGTCACGGTGGTGATCTCAACCCTGATCAGCGCCGGTGACTGCCAGCGCATCTCGCCGTCGACAGTGACCGCCGTCGGCACGAGCCCGACGGCGCGCGCGACCCGTTGCGACGCCTCGTGATCCGGGTGCACGAACGCGCCGACGTCGTCCACACCCTGCTCCCGGAGCCAGGCCAGCAGGGCTCGGCCGGCCTCGGCGGCGTAGCCCTGGCCCTGGTAGACGCTCGCGACCACCCAGGCGACGTCGGCGACCGGCCCGTTCTCGGACGACCGGACGGTCGCCTGCACGGTGCCGACCGCCCGGGCGTCGTCACGGCGGCGCAGCACCCAGTTGAGCCAGCGCTCGGTGCCGTCGGCCGAGATCCCGGATTCGAGTCGCGCGTACCTCTCCCGCAGCTGTATGGGGGACAGCGGGCGGCCACCGATGAACGTATGCAGCCCGGGGTCGTCGAGCAGGGGGGCCAGCTCGGTGGCGTGGTCGGCGCGCAACGGCTCGAGGTCGAGCCGGCGCGCCCGCAGCCGCGCCGCGGTCAGGTGCTCCACCCCGGTGTGTTCCACCAGACCATGCTCCACCCCGCCGTGCTCCGTCTCGCGCGCCCACCCGTCGTGCGCCGCCGCGCGGCGAGGGTGGCTTCCGCCGCCCACCGGGTGGTGGCCCCGGTGAAGGCGGCCCGGGCCAGGCCGGGCCCGAGGGCGGCCCGGGCCAGGCCGGGCCCGAGGGCGGCCCGACGCCGGCGCCGTCGGCATCAGGATCGGCATCAGGATCCGGATCGGGCTCCGCATCGGGAGCGGCGTCCGCCTGACACGCGCCCGCACGACCCACCGGGGGGACGGCCGCGGATGATCGCTGGCGTCCCCGCCCCCGCTCTACCCGCCCGAGCCCATCGGGGGGCAGACTCCCGCATAACGGGCTGCTCGCCCAGGGCAGAGGTCAAGTCGGCCACCGCCACGTCCGACGTTCAGGAGCAGACGACCGCGACCCGGCAGGGGCCGGCACGGCGAGCAGCAGGGACGGCGAATGAGTTCGGCGCGGGAGGCGGGCGCGGGCGTGGGCGAGGTGAACGGCGCGATCGCCGTGCCCGAGCTGGTCCTCGCCATGACCGACGCCGTCCTCCTCGTCCGCGACGGGGTGGTGACCGGTAGCCGCCCGGGCCGGGCCGGCGGCACACCGCCGGCCGGGTCCGTGGTCGGCCGTCCGGTCGCCGAGCTCGTCCACGCCGACGACTCCCTGGCGCTGCCGCCCGAGCGGCCGGCCCTCCTCCGGCTCCGCGACGGCGCGGGCGGGTACTCGCTGGTACGAGGCCGCCGGGGAGGCCGCGCCGGACGGCGGCTGCTGGCTGGCGCTGCGCGACGTGCACTCCCGGGTCGAGCGCGAGCACGAGGCCCAGCGGTCGCTCGATCGCCTGTTGCGGGCCGTCGACGCGTCACTGGACGGGATGGCCGTCTACGCCGCCACCCGGGACGCCGCCGGCACGGTCACCCGTCTGGCGCTCGACATGATCAACGCGACGGGCGCCCGGGGTTTCGCCGGCGATCCGTCCGGACTCGTCGGGCGCGACCTGGCCCAGTTCTGGCCCGAGAGCCGCCGGAACGGGCTGTGGGACGCCCTGGTCCAGGCCCTCGACACCGGCGAACCCGTACGTGCCGTCATCGAGGGCGACGGGGAGTCGTGGAGGGTGTCACCGAGGGCGTGCAGGTGCCGCTGGACGCCGACACCGTGCTGTCGTCCTGGCGCGACGTCACGGAGCACATGCGCCAGCAGAAGCTGCTGGCGCGCGCCTACGAAGAGACGGCGCAGGCGCGGACCGCCCTGCAGGCCGCCCTCGACGCCACCAGTGACTCGTTCGCGGTCTACGCCCTGCTCCGGGACGCCACCGGCGCCGTGGAGCGCATCGTCATCCGGCTGCTGAACCCCGCGGCCGCCGGCCCTCTCGGCTCCCCGCCGGACGAGCTCGTAGGCCGGGACCTGCTCGAGGTGTTCCCGCAGCTGCGCGCCTGCGGCCTCTGGGACGCCATCGTGGCGAGCGTGGAGGAGGGCCTGCCTCGGCGGCACCGGGTCCACGAGGTCGACGACCTCGGCCGCTGGCAGGCCTCGTTCGACAACACGGTCGCCCCGGTCGGCGACGACCAGGTGGTGGTCACCTGGCGCGACGTCACCCGCGAGGAGCAGGGCCGCCGTCACCTCGAGCAGACCCGCAGCCAGGCCGAGCACGCCGCCACGCACGACCACCTGACCGGCCTGCCGAACCGGGCCCTGCTGGAGCAGCGGCTGCAGGACGCGCTGGACAACGCTCTCCGGGAGCGGCTGGTGGCGGTCGTCTTCTGCGATCTCGACGACTTCAAGGCGGTGAACGACACCTACGGCCATCCCGCGGGCGACATGGTCCTGCGCGCAGTGGCCCAGCGTCTCCACCTGCTGACGCGCAGCGGCGAGACCGCCTCGCGGCTCGCCGGCGACGAATTCGTGCTGCTGCTGCGCGACCTGCCGCCGAACTGGGACCCGCACGACTTCGTCGAGCGCGCGCAGGCCGAGCTGCACCGGCCCGTCGACATCGGCCCCGCCGTCGTGACGCCGTCCGTGAGCCTCGGGCTCGTCCTCGTGGACCCCCGCCGCGAGGCCGGGACCCCGCAGTCGCTCCTCGAGCAGGCCGACCGGGCGATGTACGAGGTCAAGCGCCGTCGAGGGCGGCCGGAGCGGGGGGCTGCGCCAGCAGCGCGACCGTGAGGCGCACGGCGGCACGGTGCCGCGGCCAGGCCTCGGCGCCCAGCCCGTGCAGCAGATCGGCGGCCAGCGGCGCGAGGACGACGTGCGCGGCGGCATCGGCGTCCAGGCCGGGACTCGACTGAGCCAGCAGGACCGCTGTGTGGCGGTGCCAGAAGCGGTAGGAGCCGATCCGGTAGCGCGCGCCGGGGCTGGCGGTCTCGGAGAGCCGGACCAGGTCGAGGTTCGCCTCGCAGTAGTCGAGGTAGGCGTCGACGAAGGCCGCAAGGCGTTCGGACGGCGCCGCGCCGGGCCCGAGCGGTGGCGCGCCCTCGAGGATCTGGCGCTGGAGGTCGCGCTCGAGCTCGTCGAGCAGGGCCACCGCGAGCCCGGACTTGTCGGTGAACCGGCGGAAGAGGGTCCCCTTGCCCACGCCGGCCGCGGCCGCGACCTCGTCCATCGACACGTTGCCCACGCCGTTCGCGGCGAAGAGCCCGGCTGCCGCCTCGAGGATCTTGCGCCGGTTGCGGGCGGCGTCGGCGCGCTCGCGTGGCGGTGCGGGCAGGGCGAACTGGAGGCTTGCAGAAACGGACTGCGGTCCTCTAATGTCGGTGGACACAAGAGGACTGTAGTCCACATCTACTCGGAAGCAAGGAGTCCACCATGAGCGGGACCAGGATTCGCATCGCTGTCGCCTACCACTCCGGGTCCGGGCACACCGCCAAGCAGGCGTCCGCGGTCGCCGCCGGCGCCGGTTCCCTGCCCGGCGTCGAGGTCGAGCTGCTGGGAGTCGACGAGCCCGACGCGGCCCTGTTCGCCGCACTCGACCGCGCCGACGCGATCGTGCTGGGCGCCCCCACGTACATGGGGGCCGCTTCCGCCGCGTTCAAGCGCTTCGCGGAGGCGAGCTCGAAGCCGTGGGCCGACGGCCTCCGCTGGAAGGACAAGGTGGCGGCGGGCTTCACCAACAGCCAGAACGTCAACGGCAACAAGGAGAACACGCTGCTCGAGCTGTTCGTGCTGGCGGCGCAGCACGGCATGCACTGGGTGAGCCCGGGTCTGTACGCCGGCTGGAACACCACGACCGGCAGCCCGGAGGACCTGAACCGGCTCGGCTCGTTCACCGGCGCAATGGCCCAGTCGTACGGCGACGCCGGCCCCGATGTGGCGCCGCCCGCCACCGACCTCCGTACCGCCGAGACGCTCGGCCGGCGGGTCGCCGAGGTGACGCTCGACTACGTCGCCGGCCGGCACGCCCGGGCGGAGCTCGCGGCCCTGGCCGAGGAGCAGGTGGCCTACGCCCACGCGGCCGGCTGAACCCCGGTCACGACAACCGTTCGCTCAGGAAGGCGTCCGCTCACGAGAACGGGGTGACGGGCCGCTCCAGGAGCCGCCCGTCGACGCTGATGTCGAGGTGCTCGTTGAGGAACGCGACGAGCCCGGCGATCGGGAGCAAGGCAGCGGTCGTGAAGTCGTAGGCCCAGGCCGCGTCCTCCACGACGGTGTCCCCCACCCGGACGTCCCAGTACCCCGTGGTGCGGCCCTTGTACGGGCAGGCGGTCCGGGTGGCGTTGGGCACCAGCCGGGACCAGTCGACGGCGGTGCGGTCGAGGTAGTAGCGGGTCGGGAGCCCGGTCTCGAACACGAGCACCGGCGCCGACGACTCCGCGAGCACGACGCCGTCGAGCTCGACCCGGACGTGCCGGGTGGAGCGCACCGCGTCGACCCGGGTGTACGGGTTGCGCGGGTGCACGAAGACCTGCTCGTCCTCCTCGTACCAGGCGTCGAGCGCGTCCCACTCGAAGCGGGCGGTGCCGGCGAGACCCGGGAGGGCGTCGTCGCCGTACACGCGGACGGCGCCCGGCCGCTCCGCCTCCCCGGCACGCAGGGTGTGCCGCCTGGCCGTACCGAAGCGCAGCCGCTGCGGGTGGTCGTCGTCGACGAGCAGCGACGCGTCGACGTCGGCGAGGGGGATGTAGTACTGCGGGTACCGGACGGACTCCCACACGTACCGGGCATCGGTGGTGTCGAAGACGGCGCGCCCGGCCAGGTAGCCCCGCACGCGCCGGGGGGCGGGCTCGACCCTGGCCGGCGGTGTCGGACATCGGCGGGTAGTCGCGCCAGGCCTCCCGGCCCGCCCTCTGCGTCGTGTCGATCGTCTCACTGCTCATGGTCGTCCTCTCCAGCGGATCAGGCAGGGCTTGTCGGATCAGGCAAGCCTGCGCCGCTCTCGCGTGCGCCGACCGGGTGGTGGCCGTCGGCGCGGCCCACCACCCGGTCGGTGCAGCTCAGTCAGTCAGCTCACTCAGTAAGTCATTGCTGCCGTGCGGTGTCACCAGGCGACGATGCCCTCGCCGCCGGCGCCGTTCGGGACGGTCACGGAGCCGGCCGCCGTCAGGGTGCCGTCGGCGCCGACCGCGAAGGTGTCGACGCCGCCGTTCGCGCCGGTCTGGACGTAGAGGTAGCGGCCGTCCCGGGTGAAGTCGGCGTCGACGGTGCCGCCGGCGCTCGTCGCGGTGTCGGCGAGCTTCGTCGTGGCGCCGGCTGCGTCGGCCCGCAGGGTCGTGACGGTGCCGCTGCCGGCGTTCGACGCGGCCAGCAGGTTGCCGCTCGCGTCGATCCAGCAGGTGGCGCGCTGCCCGGTCGGCGTGACGCCGAGCGGGGTGAGGGCGCCGCTCGCGCCGACCGCGTAGGTCGAGACGGCGTTGAGGCCGGTCGACGTGACGGCGAGGTGCCCGGCGGCGTCGAAGGTCACGGCGAACGGCACGGTGCCGTTCTCCGCCCGCACGACCGGGTCGGCGGTCAGCCGCCCGGACCGGCCGAGCCCGAACACCACGATGCTGTTGCTCGCGGCCTTCGTGGTCACGACGAGGTGCCGCCCGTCGGGGGTGAAGGCGACCTGCCCGGGCGTGTGGGTGAACTCGGCGGCCCCCGTGGTCACGGGGAGACCCAGCTCGCGGTGCCACGACGGCACGCGCAGCAGGTGCCCGCCCACGTTCAGGTATCCCTGGATGCTGCCGCCGTCCCGGGCGTTGAGCACGAAGACCCGGTCGTCGTGTGCGGTGACGCTCACCGGGAAGGTGCCGCCGGTGCCCACCACCTGCCGCAGCGTGAGCCGGTCGCCGCGCACTCCGAAGACGCTGAGCGAGTCGCTCCCCGCGTTCACCGCGTAGAGCTCGTCGTTCGCGCGGTCCGCGGCCAGCGCGCCCTGGGAGGCGGTGAAGTCGACCCCCGCCCCGTCGAGCCGGCCCGCCGACGCCGCCGGTGGCGTAGCCGGCGACCTGGGTGAGGGCGCCAGTCGGCACCCCGGTGGTAGGCGTACACCTGGTTCCCGGTCAGCGCGTCGTTCTGGACGAAGACGGCGCCGCGATCGTCGTCACGATGACCGGTGGTGGCGGCCGAGGCGACGGGGCTGGCGGCGACGGCGGCGGCGAGGGCGAGGCCGGTGGCACCGGCGAGGCCGAGGGAGCGGCGGAGCGTGGTCATGGCAGGACCTCTCATTGAGTGGAGCAGGGGGTCGGGTCGAGCGGGGGCAGGTGGAGCCGGCGCGTCGGTGGTGACGGGTCGACGGAGCGGTGGTGGGAGTGGGGCGAGGAGCGGTCAGGCGGCCCGGGACCGGGCGTGGCGCACCAGCCCCTTGACGTCGTCCGGCAGCAGCCGGCCGATCGCGCCGGTGGAGTAGACGCTGACGACGACCCGGCCTTCTGGGTCGAGGACGAAGCCGGTCGACTGCAGGAAGCCCCGGCCGGGATCGACCACGGCGCCGGTGGCGGCCGACACCACGGCGGCGTCCGCCCCGAAACCGACCGGGAAGGTGAGCCCGCGCTTTGCGACGAACGCGGCGGTCGTCGCCTCGTCGTCGACCGACAGGGCCACGACCTGGGCTCCGGCCTCGGTGAGATCAGGCAGGGCCCGCTGGAAGGCGGCCAGCTGAGCGTTGCAGTAAGGGCACCAGGAACCGCGGTAGACGAGGACGGCTGCGTAGCTCCCGGCGAGGTCGCCGGGCAGGTGGAGCAGGCCGCCCGCGGTGGCGACCTCGAGAGCCGGGAACGGGTCTCCCGGTGTGAGCAGGTGGTGCTGGCGTGACATGCCGTGGCTCCCGGGCTCGACGATGTGTCACCTGCGTACGTGTCGCCGCCGGCCCGGGTCTTACGCCGCCGCCGCCCGCGTAAGAGGGCCGTAACCTTCGCGCTGTTACGGTGCGCGGTGTGGAGGACGCCAGCGCCGGGGCCGGGGCGCACCTCGCGGACGGCGTCCGGGTGCCAGCACCCGCAGACCCGTTCCCGCAGAGCCCGTTCCCGCGACCCTCCCCGCAGAGCCCCGTTCCCGCGGAGCCCCGTTCCCGCGGAGCCCGTTCCCGCGGAGCCCCTTCCCGCGGAGCCCGTTCCCGCGGAGCCCGTTCCCGCGGAGCCCGTTCCCGCGGAGCCCGTTCCCGCGATGTCGCGTGAGTCCCCCGACGACGAATGGTTCTCGGCCCTGCACTCCTCCGGCGCCGCTCACGCGGCCGCCGTCGAGCGGCTCTACGCCCTGCTGCTGCGGGCCTGCCGGTCCGAGACCCGCCGGCGGGCGGGCCGCACCGGCCTGACCCCGGCGGACGTCGACGACCTGGCCCAGCAGGCCGCCGCGGACGCCACCGTGGCGGTGCTCCGCAAGCTCGACACGTTCAGGGCGGAGAGCCGGTTCACGACCTGGGTGTACGCGTTCGGCGTGTTCGAGGTGTCGGCGGTGATCGGCCGGCACCTCCGCCGGACCGTGGGGGTTCGCCTCGACGAGGCCGCGTGGGAGTCCCTGCCGGACCGCTGGGGCGCGGGCCCCGCGGAGCAGGCCCACGCGCGCGAGCTCGCGGCCCTCCTGCGGCGTGTGGTCGACGAGCAGCTCACGCCCCGGCAGCGCGCGATCTTCACCGCGATCGTGGTCGAGGGCACTCCGCTCGACGTGCTCGCCGCCGAGCTGGGCACGAACCGCAACGCGATCTACAAGACCGTCTTCGACGCCCGACGTAAGATCCGCGACACCTTCGTCGCCAACGGGTATCTGGAATCCGGCGCGGGCAGGAGGAGCACATGACCGAGCCCGTGACGGGCTGGACGGGGTTGGACCGCCTGCTGGACGTCGACCCCGCGGACGCCGGCTGCGAGCACGCCATGCGGGTCCTGCACGTGTACGCCGAGCTCGTCTCGAGCGGCCACGACGCGGCGGCCGCTCACCCCGCCGTCGCCGCGCACCTGCGTGCCTGCGGCCCCTGCGACGAGGATCTCGCCGGCCTGCTTGCCCTCTTGGACGAGGGCGGAGCCCCCTCGTGACCGGCGGGGACGGGGTCGAGGCGCCGCGGGGCCGGCTCGTCGCCGTCAATGTCGGCCTCCCCCGCACCGTGGTCGTCGGGGACACCAGCGTGACGACCGCCATCACCAAGCGCGCCGTCGAGGGCCGCATCGGAGTGCGGCACTTGAACGTCGACGGCGACCGGCAGGCCGACCTGCGCGTGCACGGCGGTCCCGACAAGGCGGTGTACAGCTACGCCGCCGAGGACCTCGCATGGTGGGCGGCGGAGCTGGGCGGCGACCCCTTGCCGACGGGTGCCTTCGGCGAGAACCTCACGACCGCCGGCCTCGACCTCACCGCGGCGCTGGTCGGCGAGGTCTGGCGGGTCGGGCTCCGTCGTGCTGCAGGTGACCCAGCCGCGCGTCCCCTGCTACAAGCTGGCGATCCGTTTCGACGACCCCGGGATGCCTCGACGCTTCACGGCGGCGGGCCGGCCGGGCGCCTACCTGCGTGTCCTCCAGGAGGGCGAGCTGGCAGCGGGGGACGCCGTCGTCGTGGAGTCCCGGCCGGCACACGAGGTCTCGGTCGGCCTGGTTGCCGCGGCCTACAGCTCCCACGACCCGTCACTGGCGGCGCGCCTGCTCGATGCGGAGGAGCTGGGTGGCGACTGGCTCGCCTGGGCCCGCCGCCGCGTCGAGCGGCACCGTTGACCTGAGCAGTGCCTGCTGGAGACGCTGCGGGTCAGGGGGCCTCGATGATGCGGCGCTCGATCGCCCCGTGACGGGAGGGCGAGGGCACCCGCAGGTCGACGACTCTGCTGCGGGCCTCGCCGGACACGCTCGCCTTCTCGACGAGGTCACAGACGCCGGTCAGCCTGAGCAACCGAAGCACGATCGGAGCCGGGTGGCGCAGCCGGACGACGCCCCCGTGCTCGGCCTGGCGTCGCCGCATGCCCACGACCAGGCCGACGAAGGCCGCGTCGGCGAAGGTCACGGCGGCGAGGTCGATCACGACCACGGGCGGCGCCACCTCGACCGCGAGGGTGTACCAGCCGAGCCGCAGGGGCCCGACAGCCGCGAGGTCCAGCTCGCCCGAGGGGCGCAGGACAACCTCTTCGCTCATCCCCCGGCTCCCTCTGTCGGTCGTGAGCCAGAGCTCCCTGTCGTCACGCTATCCGCCGTGGTCGTGTCTGACCACCGTCTCAAAGGCGACTCTCACCGTAATCTGACGCTGACGGCGCGTGCAGCTCAATCGGATGGTCCACGAGCCAGTCGGCCCACGAACGCGGTGGCCTCCCGGCGACCTGGTCGACGAACTGCTCCAGGTACCAGCGGCGGTAGGCCAGCGCCTCGGGCGGGGTCGCCAGGGTCAGCAGGTGCTTGCCCTCACGGCAGTAGGCGTCGGCCTCGTCGAGCATTGCCCCGAGCGCGAGGGAGGCTTCGGCGACGTCGGGGGGCACCCGGTAGGTGACGTCCACGCTCGCGACGCCCGTCTCGACCGCCTCGTCGAGGAGCTGCTCCTGCTCGGTGCTGTAGCCGGCGTAGCGACCCTGCAGCGCCTCGATCAGTTCGACGAGGCGGCGCGGCACGGAGGCTCGGGGGTCGACGGCGGCCTCGTCGGAGCTGGCCGCCGCATCGCCCCGCGCGGCGTGCTCCTGCTCGAGCTGGTGGTGCACCAGGGTGAGCTCGCGCTGGAGCTCCTGACCGTGCTCGGCCGCCCTGGCGTGGATCTCCACGGGCAGGCCCACGAGCTCGACGGTCACCAGCATGCCCGCGGTCTCGTCGCGATCGTGCTGGCTCATGCCGCGGCGCTCCGCTCCCGAGCGAGGGGCCCGTCGGACGCCTCGACGGCGTCCGGAGGGCCCGAGCGCTGCGCGGGCACCCTGGGGCCGGTGACCCGGCCGACGGCCGATGCCCGAACCGCCGTGGGGCCCGGCCTCGAACCTTCGGCCCGGGCAGGAGCCTGTCGCCGGGGTGGCGGTGCCAGCCGGTCGGCCTGAGCCACCGGCGCCGGCGACTCGGGGGTCAGGAGGTCGAGGACGTGATCGAGGTCCATCCCCGGCCCCGCGCCGTCGCCGCCGGCCTCGACCTCGAACCACACGATCTTGCCTCGACCGTCGCGCTCGGCGCCCCAACGGGCGGAGGCGTTCTCGAGCATCTCGAGGCCGCGGCCCGTCGTCGCGGAGGCGCTGTGCCGCCGGCGCCGTGGCATGACCGGGTTGCCGTCGATCACCTCGCCGCGCACCAGCCCCAGCCCCCTCGGGTCGTGGCCCAGCCGGATCTCGAAGGGCGTGCCGCCGTGGAGCACGACATTGGTCGCGAGTTCGGTCAGCAGTTGCGCGACGGCCCACTCGAAGTCACCGGCGGCCCACTCGCGGAGCACGGCGGCTGCCCAGCGACGTGCCGCGGGGACGCTCTCGGGCCGTGGCGGCAACTCCAGGGTGCGCCAGCGCCAGTGCCCATCGGCGCTCACGTCCCCTGAGACGGGTCCTGGTGGCTCGGAGAGCGCTCCCTCTCCTGCCTGCCCGGCTGCTCTCCAGCCTTCCTCGCCCACCGGCTCTCCTCGACGTGCTCCGGTCGTTCACTGCTCGGTCCCCAGCCCGCGCCGGCTGGCCCTGGGCTCACCTGCGCCGGGAGGGCTCGCTGCGCCGGTCCGTCGCGGGTCTCAGGGTACGACCACAGGACCGTCCACCGCCTCAAGGCTCTGCACGGATCGTGCGAGCGGATGATCCCCCGCGCCCACCGACAGGGCCCGTCGCCGTCTTCTCGGGCCGGCCCCGGGAGCGGGCGGAGAAGAGTGCGACCAGGCTTGCCACGGCGAGGACGGCGACGACGAGGTAGGGGACGGCGTCCCTGGTGGCATCGGCGAGCCTGGCGCCGCCGGCGGCTCCCGCGACCTGCCCGCCGGCCCAGGCCAGGTTGAAGAGGCCGAAGACGATGCCCTGGGGCAGGCCCGCGGCCTCCGCGCCGTCGGAGAGGAGCGCGGACGCCGGCGCGAAGAGCATCCCGCCGACGGACGCGGCGAAGACGACGGTCACGCCGAGCAGCCACACGGACTGCGGGAGTGGCAGCAGCAAGGCCGCGACGACGATGCCCGTCAACCCCGCACGCAGCGGCAGCAGGCGCCCGCGGCGGTCGGAGAGCCGGCCGACCAGCGGGCTCATCACCGCCTCGACGGCTGCGGCCACGAGGAAGACCGCGGCCACGGCGGCCGCGGAGGCGCCCAGGCCGGCCAGCCGGAGTGGCACGAGCACCCCGTAGGTGCCGAAGAAGAGTGCCGGCAACGTCGTGAGCCACGCGCCGGCCTGCACCCGCCGATCGCGCAGGGCCTTGCGCAGGTCGCCGTCCGGGGGTGGATCACCCTTGGTCGCGGTGGCCACCACGGCTGCGGCGAGGCCGGCGGCGACCAAGGCGACGGCCGGGAACACCTTCGACGGGCCCAGGGCCACGGCGACCGCCCCGAGGACGGGGCCGCCGATGGCGCCGGCGATGCCGGCGCCCAGGGCGGTGCCGATCAGCTGGCCGCGTCTCTCGCGAGGAGCCACCTGGACCAGCCAGGCCAGGCCGGCGGCCCACGCGGCCGCTCCGGCGGCACCTTGCACGAACCTGGCCGTCGTGAGCACGGCGAAGGAGTCACCGAGGCCGAAGGCGATGCTCGCACCGCCGAGGCC
This sequence comes from uncultured Actinomycetota bacterium, assembly GCA_963794075.1. Taxonomy (GTDB): domain Bacteria; phylum Actinomycetota; class Actinomycetes; order Actinomycetales; family Kineosporiaceae; genus DATKNA01. The sequence continues at coordinate 50,970 of CAWCCY010000013.1, read as the reverse complement.
GGCGAGGCCCACCAGCAGGGTGAGGCGGGTGCCGCGGTGCGCCGCGAGCCAGCCGGCGGGCAGCGAGGCGACGAGCGTGCCGAAGGCGTAGGACCCGGTGAGCACGCCTGCCTGGGTCTTGCTGAGGTGCAGGTGGGCGACGTAGGCCGGCAGCAGCGGCGCGATGGCCGAGTAGAAGAGCACGTCGAGCAGCACGATCGCGCTGACGAGCACGAGGACGCGCCGGAGCGCGCCGGCCTTGGTGCCACCCACGTCCCCACCTCCGGGGCGAGGGTAACCGGAGGCACCGACGGAGCGGTCCGGCGGAGGTGCCGGCCGGCAGGTGGCTCCCGGGGGTGGGCGAGCCTCGTGCGAGGGTGTCGTCCGTGACCCACCCCCACACCGGATCCCACGCCGAATCCCACGCCCACACCTCGCATCCTGCGCCCGGCGACTCCGCGGCCTGGGACGAGCGATACGCCTCCGCGGAACAGATCTGGAGTGGCGACCCCAACGGGTCGCTGGTGACCGAGGTGACGGGCCTGACCCCGGGCCGGGCCCTGGACGTCGGCTGCGGCGAGGGCGCGGACGCTGTCTGGCTCGCCCGACTCGGCTGGGACGTGACGGCGCTCGACGTCTCCCAGGTCGCCGTCGACCGTGCGGAGCGGCACGCCGCCGACGCCGGCGTCCGGGTCACGTGGGTGCGGTCCGGCCTGGTGGGCGCGGGTCTCTCCCCGGGCGGCTTCGACCTGGTCTCGGCGCAGTACCCGGCGCTTCTCCGCACGCCGGACCACGAGGCCGAGCGGGCGCTGCTCGCCGCGGTGGCGCCCGGTGGCGTCCTGCTCGTGGTGCACCATGCCGACGTCGAGGCGGAGTCCTGCCACGGCTTCGACCCGGCCGACTACGTGATGCCGGCGGACGTCGCCGCGTTGCTCGACGACGGCTGGCGGGTCGAGGCCGACGACCGCCGCCCCCGCACCGTCCGCGGCGGTGCCGGCGCCGGTCACTCCCACGACCTCGTCCTGCGAGCCCGCCGCCGCTCCTGACCGCGCGTACCTCCTCCGGCAGTGCGCTACCGCGGAACTGCCGTGGTCCGGCGTCGCATCGTCACGGCGTCGCATCGTCACGGCGTTGCATCGTCGTCTTCACGCGTTGCGTCGTCTCGGCGTCGCATCGTTACGGCGCTGCCTCTTCACGCTGCCGCGGAACCGATGGCGGCGGCAGCCGGTGGGTGTGGTTCCGCAGGAAGGGCCTCGTGCGGTCGACCCAGCTCGGCAGGCGAACCCACGGGACCCCGTCCCTCATCTCGATCTCCCAGGTGCCTTGACCGGTTTCGGTGTGGTGCCGCGAGCACAAGAAGGTGATGTTGTCGAGGTCCGTCCGCCCTCCCGCCGCCCACGGGATGACGTGGTGGACCTCGCAGTGCTCACCGGGGACCGCGCAGCCGGGGATCGCGCAGCCGACGTCCCGGGCGATGAGCGCGAGTCGCTGGGCGGGCGAGGCGAGGCGCACGGACCGACCGAGTGACAGCACCGCTCCGGCGGGGGTGCGCAGCGCGCGATGCAGCTGGGCGCGTGCCGTCAGGTCGGCGAGGGTTGTGTCGGTCGGGTGGCCGGCGTGCTGGATCCATGGCTGGCCGCCCAGGCGTGCCACGACCTCGCCGAGACTCCGGGGACGGCCCGGATCATTCGGATGATCGGGGCAGCCCGGCGGTGACATACCCGCGGCGAAGCTCTCGTGGGCGCCCTCCGGCCATGGCGGCGATGGCGCTCGAGCTCCGGCGGCACAGGCAAGAGCCGCGGCGAGGTGGTCGACGTCCACCGACACCATGATCCGGACCGGCGGATACGGCCCTGACAGGACGCCGGGCTCCCGCACGACCACGTACTCGCCCTCCGCTGCCGGCGGGTCGCCGCTCGGGACGTCGTCGCCGCTGACCTCGTCGCCCTCGGGTGTCCGGGATCCAGCACATGACCCGTTACTGCCCTCGTTGTCCGACGCATCGGAGGGTCCAGGGCTCGGTTCCGCGCACGGTTCACTCCGCTCGTGCTCCGGGTCGCCCGAACCGTGGTCGCTCGGTTCCGCGCACGGTTCACTGCGCTCGCGCTCCGGCTCGCCCGAAGGGTCGTCGCTGGGCCCCCCGCTCAGGTCGCCGAAGCGGTCGGGCCAGGGCTCGGGGTCGGGCCGCGGACCGGCATCAGCGCGCAGGCGGATGCCGGCACGATCAGCGGCGATTGCCACGAGGTCGGCCAGGGCGTCCATGTTCCGCTGGCCGAGGTCGCGGGTGTCGGGCAACTCGCGCTGCACGCCGCCCTCGTCGATCGCCAGGCCCGGGCGAGGCCGGGCACCGGCGGCGATGGCCGCTCGCAACAACGCTCCCTGGGTCTGCCCGCACGAGAACCGGCCCAGCCAGTTTCCGTTCAGGTCCTGGGACATGTAGAGGAAACGCTGCTCGTGCCCGCCGGGCGGGGCCTTGGGGTTCAGCTCGCGCACCAGCGCGCGTGCCAAGGCGTCGACGGTAGGGACCGGAAGCCGCCTCGACCAGGCCGTCAGCTTCGTGTCGACCACGGCGATCCGCCGCACCCAGATGTCGCCCTCGGCGTCCGGCGCGACGTGCCGGGCGAGGGCGGCGAGGTCCGCGAGGTCGGGGTCGTCGCGATCGAGCGGGATCAGCTCGTCGCGGATCCTGGCGCCGAGTTCGCGACAGGTGCGCACCGCGACGTCGACGTGGCCGCGGTGCACCCGACCGGAGGCGTAGGCCGCGCCCATGACCGCGAGGTCACCCCTGTCGGCCGCGAGCAGGTGCGCGGTCGCCGACTCGCGCCGGGCGACGAAAGGGTCCAGCCCGAGAGCGTGTTGCTGGAACGCCACGGACGCCTGCCCGCTGCGGGCCTGCGGCACGACGTCGTCGCGGCCGTCGATCTCGGCGAGAACGCGCAACGCCGCGGCCGACACCGTCGCCTGGCGGCGCACGATCCCCCGGGCGACGGCGCGGACCTGCTCCGGGGGCAGGGCCGTGACACCCATGCCGAGGAGTACTTCGACAGCGGCGTCGAGCTGTGCGAAAGCCGCTGCGACGAACCCTGGCGGCTCCTCCTCCGGGGACGGGGACCCGGGCGCACAAACTCAGGCCCGGACTCAGGCCCGGACTCAGGCCCGGACTCAGGCCCGACGGCCCGGACTCAGGCCCGGACTCAGGCCGGACTCAGGCGCGGACTCGGGCCCGGAATCGGGCCCGGAATCGGGCCCGGACTCGGGAACGACCGTCGCCATCGGCTGCTCGCCGGGCGCCAGTTCCCCCTGATCGCGGTCCCCCTCCACGAAGCCAACGCTAGAGGCCACCACCGACAAACCCGCCCGAGGCGATATCGACTTGGTCAAGGCGTAGCCAACTGCGCCCGTGGGTCACCAACGCGCACAGAAAGTAGGGAAGTGCTCTCGTCACGCCACCTTCAAAGCCCTCTCTCGTGTGGCGGTGAAGGTGATCAGAGCCCGAGCGCCCGCCGCGAGACCGTCGTGAGCACTTGCTGCTGGTAATGGATCCGCCCACCGCCGTCGGCCCGCACGGACGAGGCCGGGTACGTCGACACCGACAGCGCGTAGACGCGCGACGCCGACACCTGCATCGAGAAGTAGTCCCCGAGGAAGATGTTCGAACAGGTCGGCGCCGGGTCCTCGCAGGCGACCTGGGCGATCCCGCCGCGGGTCTGCCCCGGCTGGTACGGGTCCCAGAGGTGGTGGGAGGCGAGCACGTTCCGCCCGACCGCCCGCACCGCACCCCGGTGGTCGCGGTATGCCTGCAGCGTCAGCCCGACGCAGACCCCCGTCTGACCCCGATGCGCCGGCAGGATCGCGGAGCTGTTCGGGCACCGGCCGCGCATGTCGTAGAAGCCGACGACGACGGCCCCGCGCGGCCCCGCCGCCACCGTGGCGGAGAACTGCTCGGCGCCCGAGCGGTCGTCGTTCACCGTGACGGGCCGGCTCCAGTGCCTCCCGCCGTCCCCGGACGAAGCGAGCCGGACGTCGACCTGCCCGCGGCTGACCTCGTTCCAGGCGACGTACACGTGGCCCGGGCGGTCGGGGCTGACGGCGAGGTACTGGACGATCGAACGGTGCAGCGTCGTGCCGGGCACGCAGCACGAGGCCACGGCGGTCGTGTCGGCCACCTTGTCGAAGCCGCCCCACGTGCGCCCGTCATCGGTCGACCGCGCCAGCCAGAGCGTTGCGGGCACGGTGGCGCCGTCCGCCGAGGTCGTGCCGTACGTGACGTAGGACAGGTAGACGACGCCGTCCGGACCCGACGGCGATCATCGGCCACGGGTTCTTGGGCCCGATCGCCTGCAGGCGCACGCACGGTCTGCGGCGCGCTCCACGTGGCGCCCCGGTTCCGGCTTACGGCGGTGTGGATCTCGGCGCCGGTCGCGGTGAAGAGCACCCAGGCGCCGTAGACGTGGTCGCGCCACGTGCTCCGCGGGTTCTGGTTCGCGGCGATCCACGGCTTGTCGAGGTACGACGCCGCGTCGACGCTGAACTCCGGGCCCGGCTCGACCGCCGCGCCGCCGTTGTCGCGCGCCCAGGTGCGGCCGCCGTCGTCGGAGTGCACGGCGTAGACGTCGCCGTTCGGGCCCTTCACCGTGCCCCAGTAGGCGTTGTACGCGAGCACGAGCTGGTGGACGCGGCCGCGGGTGTCCCAGACGAGGTTGGGGTCGGTGACGTTCGTCCACGAGGGCGGCATCGCCTGGGTGCCGGCGGTGACGCAGTCGAACCCGTTGACGATGTGCGTCGAGGGGCCCCGGTGGCCGAACGCGAACGAGACGGTGTGCTGCGCCTTGTACGTGCTCCACCGCTCGAAGTACGCCTTGGCGCCACCGACCAGCTGCTCGGAGCCGGGGCGGAGGGCGAGGGCGGACTCGGAGAAGTTCGCGTCGTACGGGCCGGCGACGCAGCCCCCGGGCGCAGGCTTCGCCCCCGGGTAACCGCCGGCGACGACCGGCGACGACACGACCGTCTCGCGGGCGGGAACGTGACCCCACCCCGAGCCGTCGGGCCCGTGCGCCTGCGCCGCCGGCGCGACCGCCAACGTCGTGGCGGCCAGCGTCAGGACCGCCGCCCCGAGCATCCATCGCGTCCGGCTCATGGCGCCCTCCCGCAGAATCACCGCCGAGGAGAGCCTTCTATCAGCGCCCCCCGACAGACGCATCCGGGCACGTCCACCCCTGCGGACGCCGCCGAGCCCCGGCCGGAGCGACCCGAAGGCCGCCCCGACCGGGGCCCTTTCGCGTTCACCGTCCTAGTGGGACGGGCTCACCGTCGAGTCAGCGCTTGACAGAGATCGAGACGGGGCTCGACGTGTAGGCGCCTGGCGAGGTGTAGGTGAAGCGGTACGTAGTCCGGACCTTGGTGCGTGACAGGCCGAACCGCACGATCCCGCTCGCGCTGGTCAGGGACCTCACCTTGACGTAGCGGTGGTTCTTCCAGACCCAGAGCGTCACCGCGCCCCTGCCCGCAGGACCACCCTTGACCGTCACCGTCAGGCCTGCTCCCCTGCGGGTGAGCGCCAGCCTGGTGATCCTGACCGAGGAGTTCACGCTGACGGTTACGGTGCCGCTGACCGCCTTGGCCGTCCTCGCGTAGTACGAGGTGTTGCGAAGGACGGTCACCGTGACGTGGTAGGCGCCGGTGGTCGAGTCGGCCGCCAGCGTCGCCAACGGCGCACCGGCACCCTTGACGTAGACATCCACGGTGGCACCGGGGCGGGTCTTGCCGCTGAGCGTGACCTTCCCGCCGGAGATCCGCTTCGACGGCCCGATCAGCGTGACCGTCTCAGGCGCCACAGTGATCGTGTTCGTGGACGTGTAGGTGCCGTCCGGAACCGTCAGCGCCGGCCGTGGCCCAGGCGGTCGCGGCCGTCGGGTTGCTCGACAGGCCGTGAAGCGTCCCGTCAGCGTCGCCTGCCCGACTGGTTCGTGCCCGTGACATAGGTCGTGCTCCACACGCCCTCGGCGTTCGTGGTGACGGACGTGGCGCCGAGAGCCCCCAGCGTGGAGGTACCGGTGCTGAGGTCGACCGTCACCCCCTTCGCCGGGAAGCCGAAGGCGTCCGACACCGTGCCGGTGAGGACCAGGACGTCGCCGGGGGCGCCGGCGGCCGCGTTGACGGTCACGCTGTAGCCGTCCGCCGACTCGTCCGTCGAGAAGGCTGCGTCGGCGTGAACCGAGCCCGACGTCGCCGTGATGCTGCCCGCGCCCGGCTTGGTGAAGAAGGCGTAGACCCCGCTGATGGCGCCCGTGCTGCTCGTCGTCGTCGTGATGCTGGTGACGAGCGGGTTGTTCGCGTCAGGCGTGGCCGAGGTCGAGAAGTAGACGCCGGCCGAACCCGTCAGCGTCACGGACTTGTACGCCAGCGCGGTGTTGCTGCTGTCGTAGACCGTGCCGGTGACCTGGCCCGCCGCGTCCCCGAAGTCCGTCGTCAGCGCGACTGCCTGACCCGGGTGCAATTGCGGCGCTCGTCGACAGGTTGACACCGGTGGCGTTGTTGACCGGCGTGGTGATCTTGACGCTGCTGGCCGCCGTCGCGGTCGCCCAGTTCACCTGGCCGAAGATCCGCTCGATGTTGGTGCCCGCGATCGAGCCGTCCTTGTCGACGTCATAGCCGAAGGCGAACTTTGTGCAGTACCCGGCGGTAGGCGCTGTGGTGGGCGCGTAGCTGAAGCTGAACGTCCCGTCGGTGACGGTCGTCTGAGCCGACGCACCGACGACGGCACCGAGGCCGGGGTTGGAGCAGCCGCTCGCGGCGGTACTGGTGAACAGCTGGACCTGGTGGGTGTCGCCCGACGCCGGCATGTAGCCGAGCCGAACTGATCCATCAGCTTCCCGCTGAGCGTCGCGGCCGACCCGCTCGTGACGTTGAGGGACGAGGTGGAAGTCGTCACCGCGATGGCGGACGGCGACCGGTCCGCGTACGTCGCCGTCAGCTGCGTCGCGTCGACGGTGTTCGTCGTCGCGTCGACGGTGTACGTGGTGCCGGCGGTCGTCTTGTCGCTCGTCACCGTGATGCTGGCGACACCGCTGCTGTCGGTCGTCGTGGTGTAGACCTTCGTGCCGCTCGTGTTGCTCAGCAGCGATCCACTGCCGCTCAGACCGGGGGTGTTGGTGCCCGGCGTGAGGGTGAAGTAGACGATGTTCCCCGACTTGTCGAGTGTCGGCGTCAGTGACCTTGACGCTGTAGGCCGCGCCGGCTGTCCCGGTCAGGAGGGTCGCCGCGTTGGTGACCGAACGGCGACGGAGCCCGTGACCGACGGTGGCGGCGAGGTCCGTCGCGTATGCCGCCTGACGCCGTTGGAGGGTGACCGAAGTCGCAACGCTCGCGCCACCCGTGAGGTCGGCGTCAGCACCTGTGAAGGTGCGGATCATGGGCACGTCGACGGACGCGCCGACCCGGCCACGCTGCCGCTCGCGCCCGAGAGCTCGGCGTGTAGCCCTTCGAGATCGAGGTCGCGGTCTTCGTCGTCCCGCTCGTCGAGAGGGCGGAGTTCGCGCTGCTCAGGCCCGTCCCAGTGAAGCTGAACCCGATCCCGGCCGCGATCGCGTCGCCGAGGACGCCCTTCCCGCTGGAACTGCCGCGGGAGTCGCTCGTCGAGAGGCTCGTGAGGTCGACGCTCGCCGTCGCCCGACGCCCTGGACCACGCTGGAGGTCGCGGAGATCGCGGGCTTCCAGTCGTCGCCCGTCGCCGATCCGGTGGCGACGTCTGTCTGCTCGACGTCCTTGACGTTGAGGGTGATCGTCGGGCTCGTCGCGTCGTCGTCGGTCCCGGGGTCCCCATGGTGTCGGAGAAGTGGACCTTGTAGGCGCCCGGCAGGTCGGCCGTGAGGAAGACGGTGTCGGAGGCGGTGCTGCCGGTGGCCGCGGTGTTACCACGTTCTGCGAGTCCAACCGGTTGCCGGCCCGTCGTGGTGCTTGTCGGCTGCTTCGCCCAGAAGAGGTGCGGGGTGGCCGAGTAGGTGATGCCCGTGGGCGCGGTGTACGACTCGACCACGAGGTTGCGGGCGCCGTTGACGGCAGTCGAGACGTTGACGCCATACGTCGCGTCGGCGAGACCGGAGAGAGCGCACCGGCGCTGATTTGCGAGCCCAGGTCCAGGGTGGTGGCCGTGGTGCCCGTGGGGTTGATGGAGAGCGTCGCGCCGGCCGAGGCCAATGTCGCTCCGACCGTTACACCTCCCCCCACGATCACGGCCGCGGACGCGGACATGCGCGCATATGCGCCGTGTCCGCTTGTCCTTGAAGTTCATCTGAAGACATCCCTTTCGTTGATGACCCGGTACTCCGGTGACCTCCCCGTCCGGAGGTGGTCACATGGCCGGTATGCGTTCTGGAGGGCAGCTGTCGCGCCGCTCGTATGCACTGACCTGCATCTGGCAGTTCCTATTGGCAGAAGGAGCCGCCGCTGCGCGTCGTCACCCTCCTTTCCGCATCTGGCCCGGGGGACGTCCCCAGGCGCGCCGACGTCCATGGCGTGGCTCGTGAGAGAGCACGAAAGAGATGGGGCTGGCACGAGGTGTGGACCCTCGTCGGCCGGCCGTTCGCCTACGCGCTTCTCGGGAGCTCAGCTGGTTCGCGCCCCCCGGCGCCGGCACCGCCTCACCTGTCACAGACGTCTCTGTGAACAGCAGCAGTACCTCAGGACTTACACGGAACGTGACCCTAGCATGACGGTCCGTTAAGTCCAGTGGCTCGATCGACCGATCCCCATCCGCGTGTCGCGCGGCCTTGGAACCGGTGGTCGGGTGTCTCGTCGGGCCGCTCCCGCGGGCCGTACGGACACAGAAGCGGTCCGCCGACAAACGGCCGCGACGACGCGCGGCACATCACCAGAACGTCCGACTCCAGGCCCTGCAAACGGTGCCACCTCGCGAAGCGCGGAAATGCGGACAGAGCAGTGGTAAGAAGCCCAGAAAGGCGCCCACGGGGTTCAGCCCGGAAACGCCACGCCGATCGCACCCCGCCATCCGGCCGGCGACCGCGCGGCCGGAGACAAGAGGGCGATCCGCCGCGCATCACAGAAGAAGAGTCAGGGCCGGCCACGTGCGGCGTCCGCAGCACTGGGACCCGCCGGAGCGCGCACCCCGCCCCGGGCTGCTTGTCGCCCTGCCCCCAGGCTCGGGTCGCGGGGCGGCCCGACGCGTGGGGGGCCCGGGACGCCGTCCGGGCCGCGGTGCTCGACGGGGCCAGCCAGGCACCCTAGGTTGAGGTCTTCCGCTCTCAAGTCGCCCCGAAGGTGGGCCGACACACTCCACATGGACTTGAGGCGCAAGGCGCTGTTCTTCATCGGTGGTCTGGTGGTCGTCACGGGCGCCGGGAACGCGTACATGGTCACGCAGGCCGTGAGCTCGCAGCAGACGGTGCAGAGCTACCGCGCGCGCACCTCCGAGCTGGCCACGGCGGTGAGCGCCATGCGGGCGGGCTTCTACAGTGTCGACGACCAGATGAACATGTACGTCCTGGTCGCTGCCACCCAACCGGACCAGAAGAAGCTCGCCGAGGACACCTACGGGCAGGCTGCGGCCGCCCAGGGCGACTTCGCCAAGGGGCTGTCGACGGCCATGGCGCTCTCGAGCGACCCGAAGCTCACCGAGGAGCTGCAGCGGGCGAGCGGCGACATGCAGGCCTACAACGGCTTCAATGACCAGGTGCGCAGCGCGGTCCAGGCGGGCCGGATGGGGGCCGCCTCGAGGATCATGACGGTGGGGAACCTCGTACCCAGCAACGACATGATGCCGACGCTCGACCGGGCGCAGAAGCTCGTGGACGACCTGACCCGCCGCCAGCTCAGTGACGTCGAGGGACGGCAGTCGCAGCTGGTCCGGGCCGCGGGCGCTCTGGGCGTCGTCACGCTCGGGCTCCTCGGTCTGCTCGCGGTGGCGTTCTTCCGCATCGTGATGCGCCCCCTGAGCGAGGTCGAGCGCGGGCTCACCGAGATCGCTGACGGTGACGGCGACCTCACGCGGAGGCTCAGGATGGAGCGACGGGACGAGCTGGGCCGGCTCGCGGGCGCCTTCGACCGCTTCGCCGAGCGCATCCACGGGGTCGTGGCCGAGGTCGTCACCTCCGCCGGGCAGCTCGCCGACGGCGGCTCCGAGCTCGACCGGGCGTCCGCCGCCCTGTCGACGAGCACCGAGGACACGTCGGCGCAGGCGGGTCTGGTCGCCGCCGCCGCCACCCAGGCCTCCGACAACGTCCGGTCGGCAGCCGCAGGTGCCGAGCAGATGGGCCAGTCGATCCGCGAGATCGCCACCAATGCCACCGAGGCGGCCCGGGTCGCCACGGACGCCGTCCGCGTCGCCGAGACCGCGACCGGCACGGTCACGAAGCTCGGGACGTCGTCGGCCGAGATCGGCGACGTCGTCAAGCTCATCACGTCCATCGCCGAGCAGACGAACCTGCTCGCGCTCAACGCCACCATCGAAGCGGCGCGCGCCGGCGAAGCCGGCAAGGGCTTCGCCGTCGTGGCGAACGAGGTCAAGGAACTGGCCAGCGAGACCGCCCGGGCCACCAAGGACATCTCGGCGCGCGTCCAGGTCATCCAGGGGGACACGCGGAACGCCGTCGACGCGATCCAGCAGGTGTCGTCGATCATCGGTTCGATCAGCGGGTTCCAGACGACCATCGCCTCGGCCGTGGAGGAGCAGACCGCTACGACGCAGGAGATGTCACGGGCCGTTGCCGAGGCAGCCGAGGGCATCGGCCAGATCGCCGCCAACATCTCCCGCGTCGCCGACGCCGCCACGTCGGCGAGCGAGAACGTCCAGGCGAGCCGCACGGCGGCGACCACCGTCGCCGTCAACGGCCGCCGGATGGCCGAGTTGACCGGCAGCTTCAGGATCTAGGGCCCACGCGCCGACGGGCGACGTTCGGCACGGCTGCACACGACGCATCGGGGGGACCTGAACCCCCGATGCGTAGTGTGCGCACGTGCGCATCGTCGTGGCTCTCGGAGGCAACGCCCTCACCGGTCCAGGTGGCGACGCCACCCCCGAGGCCCAGACGGACGCCGTCCGCGCGGCCGCTCCCGCACTGGCAGGGCTGGCCGTCGACCACGAGCTCGTCGTGACCCACGGGAACGGGCCACAGGTGGGCAACCTGCTCGTGAAGAACGAGATCTCCGCGGCCGTCGTCCCGCCGGTGCCGCTGGACTGGTGCGGCGCGCAGACGCAGGGGACGCTCGGCACCCTCCTGCTCGACGCCCTCGACGAGCAGTTCGCCCGGCTCGGCGTCGGCCGCCGCGTCGCGGCGCTGGTGACAAGGACCCTGGTCGACGTCGACGACCCGGGCTTCACCCACCCGACCAAGCCGATCGGCCGCTACCTGCCCTACGAGGAGGCGCAGCCCCTGATCGAGCACGGGCAGACGTGGCTCGACCACGGCTCGCGCGGCTGGCGGCGGGTGGTCGCGTCGCCCGAGCCGCTCGACGTGCTCGACGCGCCGGCCGCGGCGGCGTTGCTCGCAGCCGGCTTCGTCGTCGTCGCGGCGGGGGGCGGCGGCGTGCCGACGACACGGTCGGCCGCCGGCGACGGGAGCCTCGAGCTCGGCGGCGTCCAGGCAGTGATCGACAAGGACCTCACCGCCGCGGTGCTGGCGGAGGCCCTCGGCGCCGACCTGCTCGTCGTCGCGACCGACGTCGACCAGGCGATGGTCGGTTTCGGGAGGCCGGACCAGCGCCCGCTGGGCGAGGTCACGGTCGCCGAGCTGCAGGCCTACGCGGCCGCCGGCGAGTTCGGCGCGGGCGGCATGGGCCCCAAGGTCGAGGCCGTGTGCCGGTTCACCGAACGCACCGGCAGGCCGGCCGCGATCACCAGCCTGCATCGCATCGCGGAGGCGGCCGCCGGCACGGCGGGCACGCGGGTCGCGCCCTAACCGGGCTGCGGGCCGAGCCTGGGCGCGCCACGGAACGGCACGGGAACCGGGCCGAAGGGCGACCCGAGCTCCCCCACCGCCGCCTCGTCGCCCCCGCTGCCGAGCAGCGCCCGGGTCAGCTGCTCGCTGTCGGCCAGCAGCTCGTCGAGCACGTCGGCCAGGAGCGCGTCGGTGATCGCCGCGTCGCGCTCCGCCGCCGTCAGCACCACCCGGCGGAACAGCTCCTTGAAGAAGCTGGCCGTTGCTCCGGCGGCACGGCGGGCCGCCGTGGCGCGGGCCTCGGGGGAGAACGGCAGGTCCTTCGCGTACAGCTCGACCAGCCTGCGCCGCTCCTCGTCGCCTGGCCGGGGGATCTCCACGGCGAGGTCGACCCGGCCGGGCCGCTGCGCGAGCGCCGCCTCGAGGAGGTCGACCCGGTTCGTGGTGAGGACGAAGGCGACGTCGGCCTCGCTCGTGAGCCCGTCGATGGCGTCGAGCAGCGTGAAGAGCAGCGGCTGGGGGCCGAGGTGCATCTCGCGGTGCTCGGCGATGAGGTCGACGTCCTCGATCACGACGACCGAAGGCTCGAGGGCGTGGGCGAACTCGGTCGCGGATGCGACGGCTCCGAGGGCGTTGCCCGCGAGCACGATCGCCGTGACCTCCGGCAGCCGTGAGACGAGGTACCGGACGGTGTGGGTCTTGCCCGTGCCGGGCGGACCGTAGAGCAGCAGCCCGCGCTTGAGGTGCCGGCCCTCGGCCCGAAGGCGGTCACGATGCCGCGCGGTGCCGACGACGTGCCTCTCCAGGCGCTCGAGGGCGCCCGCCGGGAGCACCACCTCGCCGGCCGTGAGGGTCGGCCGCTCGAGGAAGGAGATGCCACTGACGCTCGGGCCGAACGCCTGCTCGGTCGGCCCGAACGACAGCAGCTGGCCGCGGAAGACGCTGCGCTCGACCATCAGGCGCCGGACGTCGGCGAGCAGGGGGCCGCTCAGCTCCTCCGGTGCCAGCACCTCGAGCCCCGAGCGGCCGGCGAACTGCATGTTGGCCCGACGCTGGTGCACGGCGACCGGCTCGCCGCGGTAGCGGAAGAGGTGGATACCGAAGGTGACGGCGTCCCGGTGCGACGACGTGCCGGTCTCGACGCGTTCGCGGTCGACGGCCCCCACCCGGAACCTGTTCCACGGCCCCGACTGCTGCACCATGTCACCGAACGTCTGGTGGTGCCGCATGTCGCCGCCGCCGACGCCGATGGTCTTGCCGCCGCCGCTCTCCTCGATCAGCGCGGCCATGGCGACGTCGAGGTTGACGAACTGGTGGGCGTCGACGTCGAGACGGACGATCGGCAGCTCGCCGGGCGCACGCCCGAGGTGTTCGGCCACCACCGTGCTGACGGCCGGCCCCTCGGTCTCCCCCTGCCCCCGCACCTCGTTGACGACCTCGTCGAGGAACTGCTGGACGCTCCGGACCACCGACCACGTGCGCTCGTCCATCCCACCCCCTGGCCCCGGCTGTTTGTCGGCAACCGTAGTGGTTGCCGCATCCCACGGTCCCTGAGGGGACGCTGAGAGGATCTCGACCATGATCTGCGGACCGGTAGGGTGCTCAGGCGTGCCATCACACATCTGATGCAATCGTCATGACTCGAGGGGCTTGCATGATCGAGGCGCAAGGTCTGACCAAGCGATACGGCGACAAGGTCGCGGTCGACAACCTGTCATTCACCGTCCATCCCGGCGTGGTCACGGGCTTCCTGGGGCCGAACGGCGCGGGAAAGTCCACGACGATGCGGCTGATCCTGGGCCTGGACCGGCCGGACGCCGGGCAGGCGCTCGTCAACGGCCATCGGTTCAGATCGTCCGCGACACCGATGCGCGAGGTGGGAGCGCTCCTCGACGCCAAGGACGTGCACGGAGGGCGGACGGCGCAGGCGCATCTGCTGGCGCTGTGCCAGTCGAACGGCATCCCGAAGAGCCGGGTCGGCGAGGTCCTCGAGATGACCGGCCTTCGCGAGGTGGCGAAGAAGCGGATCCGCGGATTCTCGCTCGGCATGTCCCAGCGGCTCGGGATCGCCGCGGCCATGCTCGGCGACCCTTCGGTGCTGATGTTCGACGAGCCCGTCAACGGCCTGGACCCCGAAGGGATCATCTGGATCCGCGAGTTCATGCACAGCGTGGCCGCGCGGGGCCGCACCGTCTTCGTGTCCAGCCACCTGATGAGCGAGATGGCGATCACCGCCCAACATCTCATCGTGATCGGGCGCGGGAAGCTCCTGGCGGACACGAGCACCGCCGACTTCATCGCCGAGAACTCCGAGGCACGAACGCGGGTGCGCTCGCCGCAGGGCGACCAGTTGGCCGAGGCACTGAGCTCCCGCGGCGCCCAGGTCACCCGGGTCGACGGCTTCCTCGAGGTGCCGGGTATGTCCACCGACCAGGTCGGGGACGTCGCGGCGGCCCAGGGCCTGACCGTCCACGAACTGTTCACGCAGCGGTCCTCGCTGGAGGAGGCGTTCATGGAGATGACGCGCGACAGCGTGGAGTACCACGCCGGATCTCCCGCCGGCAGCAGCGACCGTCCCGAGGAGCGCCCCCTCGCCGGCGCGCGGACCGAGAGGTGAGCTCCGCCATGAGCAATGCAACGATCCCGGCCCAGGCTCCGGTCCTCGGTCCCGTCCCGCGGCACGACCGTGGCCGGCGTCATCCGCTCGGAGTGGACCAAGTTGTGGTCGGTCCGCTCCACGCGATGGACGCTGCTGGCGACCGTCCTGGTCAGCTGGGCCTTCACCACCCTGTTCGCCTGGGGCGAGACCGCCAACTGGAGCCACGTCGACCCCCAGGAGAAGGCGACCATCGACCCGACGGCGAACTCTCTCGGCGGCCTCTACTTCGGCCAGCTCGCCATCGCGGTGCTGGGAGCGCTCATCATCACCGCCGAGTACTCGACCGGCGGCATCCGCACCACGCTGACCGCCGTCCCCCAGCGGCTCAAGGTCCTGTTCGCCAAGGGGGTCACGTTCGCCGTCGTCGCGCTCGTCGTCGGCCTCGTCACCTCCTTCGGCGCCTTCTTCATCGGCCAGGCCTTCTTCGCGACGGTCGGCGTGGAGGCGCATCTGGGTGACCCCGGCGTCACTCGGGCGGTCATCGGCGGCGGCCTGTACATCCTCGGCTGCGGAATGCTCGGCTTCGCCGTCGGGACGCTGCTGCGGCACAGCGCCGGCTCCATCACCACGGCCATCGGTCTGCTGTTCGTCCTGCCCATCCTCAGCAACCTGCTGCCGGGCGACTGGGGCAAGACCGTCCGCGAGTACTTCTTCTCCAACGCGGGCGGCCAGATCACCACCATCCGGCAGGACCCCGACCTGCTCTCCCCGTGGAACGGGTACCTGGTCTTCACCCTGGAATGGCTCGTCATCCTCGTCGTCGGCGCGATCCTGCTCGAGCGCCGCGACGCCTGATCCCCGACGGTGAAGGGGCCTCCCGCACCTGGTGCGGGAGGCCCTTCCGCGCCGGTGGCGTCAGCCGTCAGCTCACGTTGCGGCGCACGCTGCGCCACAGGCCGACCGCCCAGCGGCACCGCGACCCAGAGGCCGAGCGCCGTCACCGTCGGGCCGACGTGGCCCGACAGGTCGAACCGCGACAGCCAGCCGAAGGCCTCGTTGACGTCGACCCAGCGGCCGTTGTCGGGCGACGTGGTGGCGACCGCCGAGCAGCACGACGTTCGGCGCCACGAAGTAGGCGACGATCGCGGCGGCGGTCTGCATGATGAGCGCACCGATCGCCGCACCCATCACGAGCGCGAGCGCCGCCGCGACCGCGGAGCCGCCGAGCACCGACGCGAGGCTCCCTCCAGCTGACGTGCGCGTCCAGGATCATGGCCGCGGACGACGAGCGCGGCGGCGGCCGCCAGCGTCGACGACGGCGATGGCCACCAGCCCGACGCGCCATGGCCGCGAGCAACTTGGCGGTCAGCACCCGGATCCGCCGCGGCGTCTGGGTGAAGGTCGTCAGCACCGTCCGCTGGGTCCATTCGCTGGCCATGGCCAGCACGCCGAGCACCGGCAGCAGCGCGATCACGGGGTAGCTCGCGTCACGCGCCCACCCGCTGTAGCTGAGGCCGTCCGCGGCCCCCTGGGCGACCAGGTAACCGAGCACGCCGAACGACAGCAGGAGCGTCAGCGCCAGCAGCGCCTGGCCGGAGCGCGTGTCCACGATCTTGCGGAGCTCGACCCGCGTGAGCAGGGTGAGCGAGGGCCGGCGGATCTCCCCCGCGCGGGTACGCCGGCCGGGGCGGGTGTCGACGGTCTGGGCGGTCATGCCGCCACCTCCGATGCGGTCGGCGCGGCACCGGAGCCGGTCTGCGCGGTCAGGCGGAAGAAGAGGTCCTCGAGGCCGGCGGTGCCGGCCGGCCGCAGTTCGGTGAGCACCTGACCGGCGGCCAGGGCCGCGCGACCGACCTGCTCAGGCGTGGCGCGGACGAGCACCGTGCCGTCGTCCTGCTGGGTCACCGCCGATCCCGGCGGCGACGAGGGCCGCGCGCAGGCCCGCCGGTTCGGTGCCGCGGACGACGACCCCGCCGCCGCTGGCCTGGAGGAGCTCGGCGAGCCCACCCTCGACGACGACGCGCCCATCGTCGATGACGACGAGCCGGTCGACGGTCGCCTCCACCTCGCGCAGCAGGTGGCTGGAGACGAGGACGGTGCCGCCGGCGGCGGCGAACTCCCGGAGCATCCCGCGCATCCAGCGGATGCCCTCCGGGTCGAGGCCGTTGGCGGGCTCGTCGAGCACGAGCACCGACGGGTCACCCAGCAGCGCCTGCCCGATGCCCAGCCGCTGCCGCATGCCGAGGGAGTAGTCGCGCACCCGGCGGCCCTGAGCGCCGTCGAGGCCGACCCGCTCGAGCATCCCGTCCGCCCGCGACCGGGAGATGCCGAGGATCGTCGCCGCCAGCCGCATGGTCTCGCGGCCGGTGCGGCCGGGGTGCTGAGCGGCGGCGTCCAGCATCACGCCGACGACGCGACCGGGGTTGGGCAGGTCGGCGTAGCGGACGCCGTCGATGGTGGCGGTGCCCGCTGTGGCGGGAGCAAGGCCGCAGAGGACCCGCAGGGTGGTCGACTTGCCCGCGCCGTTGGGGCCGAGGAAGCCGGTGACCGAGCCGGTCCGGCAGGAGAAGGAGACGTCGTCCACGACGGGACGACCTGAGCCGTAGCTCTTGGTGAGGTGCTCGACGGAAATCATGGGGGCAACGCTGCCGCCGGCGACCCGCCCGACACGTCCCCCCGACGCCTCGACCGCTGTCAGCCGAAAGTCGCACGCGTGCGCCGAAGGCCGCGACGATCGGGCGACGACCACCCGCCGCGGCCCCGCCTACGCTCACACGGTGAACGTCCGGGAGGCGTGGCGTGAGCCGATGCGGTGGTGGCACCGCCCGGTGGTGCGCTCCCGCGCGGCCGACGTCCTCTACCTGGGGGTCGCGGGCCTCGTCACGCTCGCCCAGACCGCGAGCCTGCAGGGCGGCCTCGCCGTCGCGGCCGCGGTGACGTGCACTCTCGGGACGATCGCGCTGCTGTGGCGCCGGCGGCACCCGCTGCTGACCGTCGCGATGGCCCTGCCGAGCGTCGTGCCGGGCGGTCAGCTCGGCGTGTACCCGATCGCGATCTTCGCGCTCGCGATCCGCCGGCGCGACAAGGCGCTCTGGATCGCCGCCGCCGTGGGCCTGGCCCTCTCGGTGTTCGCGGGCCTGCGCGGCCCGGCGACGGGCAGCGACGCCATCTCGGACGTGCTGTTCCTCGCCCTGGCGATGGCCTTGGGCGCGTTCGTGGGGGCGCGGCGCGACCTCGTGGCCTCGCTACGCGGCCGCGCCGAGCAGGCCGAGTCGGAGCTGGCGCTGCGCGCCGACCAGGCCCGCCTCGCCGAGCGGACCCGGATCGCGCAGGAGATGCACGACGTCGTCGCTCACCGGATCTCGCTCATCGGCGCTGCACGCCGGTGGGCTCGAGGTCCGCCCCGACGTCGGCCCCGAGGTGGTCGAGCGGTCCGCGACGCTCATCCGCGAGACCGCGCGGGCCGCTCTCGAGGACCTCCGGGACGTCCTCGGCGTCCTGCGGGCCGACGGCTCGCCGGACGCCGCCGATCTCGCGCCGCAACCGCAGCTGCGCGACCTGCCCAGGCTGGTCGAGTCGTCGGCGGCCGCCGGCGTCGCCGTCACGCTCGTCGACCGGCTGCCCGACGTGCCGGTGGCCGAGACGACCGGCCGCACGGTCTACCGCGTCGTGCAGGAGGCGCTGACGAACGTCCACAAGCACGCGCGCGACGCCTCCGCGTGCGTCACGGTGAGCGGCGCTCCCGGGGAGGGGCTGACGGTCGACGTCGAGAACGTGCGCCCGGTGGCCGCCGACAACCTGCTGCCCGGCGCCGGCGTCGGGCTCGTGGGCCTGCGCGAGCGGGTCGGGCTGGCCGGCGGCACTCTCGACGCGGGTCCCACGGCCGCCGGGGGTGGCGGCTGCGAGCCTGGTTCCCGTGGCCGATCGAGGAGCCGGCGTGATCAGGGGGCTCGCGTGATCAGGGTGCTGCTCGTGGACGACGACGCGCTCGTCCGTGCGGGCCTTCGGATGATCCTCTCGAGTGCGGCCGACCTGGACGTCGTCGGTGAGGCGGGTGACGGCGCCGAGGTCGTGGAGGCCGTCCGGGCGCACCGGCCCGACGTCGTGCTCATGGACATCCGGATGCCCCGCGTCGACGGGCTGGCAGCGACAGCGAGGGTCACCGCGCTGCCGCAACCGCCGCGCGTCGTCGTCCTGACGACCTTCGGGCTCGACGACTACGTGTTCCGGGCCCTCGAAGCCGGGGCGAGCGGGTTCCTGCTGAAGGACACGCCGCCGCGCGAGCTCATCGAGGCCGTGCGGATCGTGGCGGCGGGAGACGCCATGCTGTCCCCCGGGGTCACGCGGTCGCTGATCGAGCACGTCGCGTCGGCCGCGGGCTCGGGCGACGGCACGCCGCGCTGGCCCGCCTCGACGCGCTGACGGACCGGGAGCGCGAGGTGCTCGTGGCGGTCGGGCGCGGCCTGTCGAACGCCGAGATCGGCCGGTCGCTCTACCTGAGCGAGGCGACGGTCAAGACGCACGTGTCGCGCCTGCTGCTCAAGCTCGCCTGCACGAACCGGGTGCAGGTCGCGATCCTCGCCCACGACGCCGGCCTGCTCGACGGCTGACACCGTCCGGGGATCACGGCGGAGCGCCGCCCCGCGGGAGACCCGCGGGACGGCGCTCGCCGTGCGCTCTCAGGTCGAGAGCCCGTACTTCAGCGGATCGACGCGAGCTGCCGCCGCACCGCCGCCAGCTGCTCCTTGGCCGCGCCGGCCGTGCGCGCCGCCGCGGCGGACCCGGCCGCCGACGACGAGGCCGCCGCCGCGGCAGGTGCCGTCGGGTCCGGGACGGGCAGCGGGGCGCACGTGGTGTCCGCCCGGTTGCCCGGCTTGCGGGCCGGCAGCGTGCCGGTCGCGAGGTAGGCGGCGATCTGGTCGTCCTCGCAGGCGTTGCCGTAGAGCGAGTTCGGCGTGGCTGGTGCCACCCGGAAGGGCGATCAGGCTCGAGGTCGGGAAGCGCTTGCGCACCTCGAGGCTGCCCGGGTACGGGGTCGCCGCGTCGAGCGTCTCGTCGATCAGCAGGATGCCGGCCTTGACCTTCGAGCCGTTCACGGTGACCGGCTTGCTCGCCTTGGCCGGCCAGAAGAGGCACGGCGCGTTGAACCAGGCGTTGCCCCAGGTCTCGAACGGGGCCTTCCTGAAGGTGCGCCAGTTGTCGGCGCGCCACTTCGCCCAGGACTTCGGCCACTGGGTGTCGACGCACTGGACACCGAGGTACATGGCGAAGCCGTTGTCGTCGCCGACGCCGTTCGTGTCGTTGGCGGCGTCGACCAGGGGCTGGGCGTCCTTGTGGTCCTTGTTCCACGCCGACCACAGGCTCGCGAGGTCCTCCCAGGTCTGCTGGTAGTACCCGGCCGGGAGGAAGATGTCGGTCCACTCGTCGGGGCCGACCTGCCCGCCGGCGGGCTTCTTCAGCAGGCGCAGCTTCTCGGCGTAGAACCGGGCCTCGACCGCCCTGCCGGTGGTGCCGAGGTGGTAGACCGAGTCGTACTTCGCCACCCAGGCGAACCAGATCTTCATGTTCTTCTCGAACGCGACGTCCTGGTCGAGGTTGGCCTGGTACCAGACCTTGCGGGGGTCGACGTTGCTGTCGAGCACCATCCGGCGAACCTGCTTCGGGTACAGCGTCGCGTAGACCTGGCCGAGGTAGGTGCCGTACGAGAAGCCGTAGTAGTTGATCTGCTTCTGGCCGAGCGCCACCCGGATGCTGTTCATGTCACGGGCGGAGTCGATCGTCGTCAGGTGCGGCAGCAGGTCGCCGCCGTTCCTGCCGCAGGCCTTGGCGTACGCCTTGGAGCGGGCGAGCCAGGTCGTCTCGAGCTTCTTCGTGACGGGCTCGTAGAGGGGGCGCGGGCCCTTGAAGTAGTTCGGGTCGCAGGTCAGGGCCGGCTTGCTCGAACCGACGCCGCGCGGGTCGAACCCGATCCAGTCGTAGCCGTCGCCGGCGTTGTTCGGCACGTACTGGCCGAGCACGGCGAGGCCGAGACCCGAACCGCCGGGGCCGCCGGGGTTCACCAGCATGATGCCCTGGTACTTGGCGGTCGCCTTGTGCTTGATCATCGAGACGGCGATCTGGATCTTCTTGCCGTGTGGCTTCGCGTAGTCGAGCGGCACGCTGAGCATGGCGCAGACCGCGCCCGCCTTCGTCAGGCTCGCGCTGGCGCAGGCGCCCCACTTCAGCCCCGACGAGGCGGTGGTGGCGGCGCCCGCGGCGGTGCTCGCGCCGGCCTGCGGGCGCGCCGTCGGCGCGACGGCGGCCGCGCTGGCCAGGGAGGTCGCGGTGAGCGTCCCCACCGCGGCGACCGCCACGGTGGATCCGAGGAGTGCTGTCTTGAGCCTTCGCACGCAGGTCCCCTCTCGCCGGCGCGGCTCATGACCCCGCCGGGCATGTCGACGGCAGGCGCGGCCGTCACGGTGTGTGCACGGTATCTACCATCAGCACCGTTTCGGGGGCAAACCGCGGGACTCTGTGTCACCCGATCGCCACCGTCCCCGCCGCGAGCGACCCGTCCCGCCACGGCGCGCGACGGATCGCAGCAGGGCACGCCCGGCCCTGCCCTCCGTCGCCGCCGCCCCTTACAGTGCGGCCATGGCTGATGCGATCGAGGTGCGCAAGATCCCGCTCAAGAACGTCAGCGACGCGTCCGGGCTCGCCGAGCTCATCGACGCGGGCATCGTCGAGGCCGACCGCGTCGTCGCGGTGATCGGCAAGACCGAGGGCAACGGCGGCGTCAACGACTACACGCGGATCATCGCCGACCGCGCGTTCCGCGAGGTGCTGATGGCCAAGGGCACCCGCGACCTGGACGCCGTGATGCAGGTGCCGATCGTGTGGTCCGGCGGCACCGACGGCGTGCTCTCGCCCCACGCGACGGTCTTCGCGACCCTTCCGGCCGACCATCCGGACGCCCGGACGGGCCGGGACGAGCCGCGGCTGACGGTCGGCTTCGCGATGAGCGAGCAGCTGCTGCCGGAGGACATCGGGCGTGCGACGATGATCGAGAAGGTCGCGGCTGCCGTGACGGTGGCGATGGAGCGCGCCGGGATCACCGACGCGGGCGACGTCCACTACGTCCAGACGAAGACCCCGCTGCTGACCATCCACACGATCCGTGACGCGAAGAGCCGCGGCAAGACCGTCTGGACCGAGCACACCCACGAGTCGATGGACCTCTCGAACGGCACCACGGCGCTGGGGATCGCGGTGGCCCTCGGGGAGATCGAGATGCCGTCGGACGCCGACGTCATGCACGACCGCTCGCTGTTCAGCTCGGTCGCGTCGTGCTCGTCGGGGGTCGAGCTCGACCAGGCGCAGGTCGTGGTCGTCGGCAACGCGGTGGGCGTCGGCGGTCGCTACCGGATCGGGCACTCCGTCATGAACGACGCGCTCGACGCCGACGGCATCTGGGCGGCGATCCGCTCCGCCGGGCTCGACCTGCCCGAGCGCCCGCACACCAGCGACCTGGGCGGCCGTCTGGTCAACGTCTTCCTCAAGTGCGAGGCCTCGCAGGACGGGCAGGTCCGCGGCCGGCGCAACGCCATGCTCGACGACTCCGACGTGCACTGGCACCGGCAGATCAAGGCGACCGTCGGCGGTGTCACCGCGGCCGTGACCGGCGACCCGGCGGTGTTCGTCTCGGTCTCCGCCGCGCACCAGGGCCCGGACGGCGGCGGCCCCGTGGCGGCGATCGTCGACCTCGGCGACGCGACGCCCTGAGGCGCCCACCCCCCTCTCCCCCCGGCTCGCCCACCCCCTCCCCGTGATCAAGGAATTCTCGGCGCGGACGACGCCGAGAAGTGCTCGATCACCACCCGAGGGGTGCCTTCAGCGGTGCTCGGGACCCGGTGGCGGGAGCTCCGGGTCGGGCGCGGCGTAGCCCTGCCCGGCCGGGGGCGTCGTCCCGGAACCCTCCGGGGGAGTCGGCGGCGTCCCCTGGCCCTGCGCCGGTGGCGTCCCGGAACCCTCCGGCGGAGCCGGCGTCCCGTAGCCCTGCGGCGGAGCCGGCGTCCCGTAGCCCTGCGGCGGAGCCGGCGGCGCGCCGTAGCCCTGCGCCGGTGGCGTCCCGTACGACGGTCCCGGCGGCTGGCCGTAGCCCTGGGGCGGGGCCTGCGGCTGCCCGTACCCCTGCCCCGGGATCTGTGGCTGCCCGTAGCCCTGCGCGTAGCCGCCCGGGTAGCCCACCTCGCCGTACTGCTTCGGGCTGGGGCCGTACTGGTTGTCGGGGTGACTGTCCTGCGCCCACCAGACGATGAGCAGGATGATGCCGACGAGCGGGATCAAGGCGATGAGCAGCCACCAGCCGCTCCGGCCGGTGTCATGCAGCCGGCGGGCGCCGACCGCGAGCGACGGCACGATCAGCGCCAGGAAGACGAGCGTCGAGACCACGCCGCCCGTGTTCGCGTTCCCGGTGTGCAGGATGGCGTCGATGACGTTCGCGATCGCGCGCACGATCGCGCTGAAGAGCACGAAGAACCAGAACTCCGAGCGCCGCGAGCGCCCTTTGAAGTCCGCGTACCGCTGCTGCAGGCAGGTGCGGACGGCCTCTTGGAACGACACGGAGCCTCCCCGGGGGCGCCCCTGCGGACGGGGGCACATACCGACGAGCCTAGGACCACGACGGCCCCCGCCGGGAGACCCGGACGGGGGCCGATCGTGCAGTCACCGCGGGGAGAGGCGGTGCGGTGCCTGGATCTGCCCGGTGCTCAGAACTGCGGCGCGGGCGGCGGAACCTGCCCGTAGGTCTCCTCGGAGCCGTAGCCCTTGGGGTTCGCGCCGTACTGGTTGTCGGGCTGACTGTCCTGCACGAAGAACACCAGCAGGACGATCCACCCGATGAGCGGAATCAGCCCGATGAGCAGCCACCAGCCCGAGCGGCCCGTGTCGTGCAGCCGGCGGATGCCGACACCGATGCCGGGGAGCAGCAGGGCCAGGGAGGCGAGGTTCTCGATCAGCCCCGTGCTGCCGTAGCGCAGGTGGAAGAGCGCGTCGAGGATGCTCGCGACCACCTGGACGATGAACGTGAACAGCACGAAGAACCAGTACTCCGACCTGCGCGCGCGCCCCGAGAAGGCGGCGTACTTCTGCTGGAGGCAGGTCCGGACGGCGTCCTGGAAGGACATGGTGGATCCCTCTCTGATGAGCTCGAATTGATGATCTCTGTCGTGGCGCGCCGATCCTAGGGGGTCGGGGACTGCGAGGCCATGAATTGGCTCGCCTCGTCACCGAGCTGGGACCTTCGGCCGCCGGGGCGGCACAAGTTACTCGCCAGTAAGCTGCGGGCAGGTGCGAGGACTGTCGGTGGCGACCGGCAGACTCGGCCTCGCACCGCACCGCCGGTCCGCGAACTGGAGAGTCGACGATGGCCCTGTCAGCCCTGCAGATCACCATGATCACGCTGATCGCGGTGGCGTCCGTCATCGGCGTCGCACTCTTCGCCCGCACCGTCGCCTACCTCGTGCGGGTCATGCGCCTCGGCACCCCCGACCGCACCCGCCGCGGGCTCGCCCGCGAGCGGGCCTACGGCGTCCTGGTGGAGAGTCTCGGCCACGCCCGCCTCGGGAAGTGGCCGCTCGTCGGGATCATGCACTGGTTCGTCTTCGTCGGGTTCGGGGCCCTGTTCTTCACCCTGCTCACGGCATACGGGCAGGTCGTCGACCCGGCCTTCGCCCTGCCGCTGATCGGCCACTGGGTGGTCTACGAATGGGCGGCCGAGATCATCGCCTGGCTGACCGGCCTCGGCATCCTCATCCTGATCGGCATCCGGCAGAAGAACCACCCGCGCCGGGCGGCCGAGCACGGGCGCCGCTCGCGCTTCTTCGGCTCCACGTTCTGGCAGGCCTACTACGTCGAGGCCACCATCCTCGCGGTCGTCGTCTGCGTGCTCGCGCTGCGCGGCCTGGAGTACGCGCTGACGGCGGCGGGGGCGGCGCCGGGGACGGCGTCCTGGGTGCACTACCCGACCACCGCCTGGATCGGCCGGCTCTTCGCCGGCGCGAGCGTGCCCGCCCTGAAGGACGCCATCGTCGTGGTGGCCGCCGTCAAGATCTTCGTGTCGATGGCGTGGTTCATCACGATCGCCCTGCAGCCCACGATGGGCGTCGCCTGGCACCGGTTCCTCGCGTTCCCCAACATCTGGTTCAAGCGCCACCCGGGCAAGGCGCCCGAGCGCGGCCTGACGCCGAGCCTGGGCGAGCTGCAGCCGATCCGGGTGAACGGCGAGGTGATCGACTTCGAGAACCTCGACGACCTCGACGAGGAGGCGCCGCTCGGTGTGGGCAAGGTCGAGGACTTCACCTGGAAGGGGCTGCTCGACTTCTCGACCTGCACCGAGTGCGGCCGCTGCCAGTCGCAGTGCCCCGCCTGGAACACCGACAAGCCGCTCTCGCCCAAGCTGCTCGTGCTCGGCCTGCGCGACCACGCCTACGGCAAGGCGCCCTGGCTGATCGCCGCCGAGGAGGACCGCCCGGGCCTGCCCGACACCGTGAAGGCGCAGGCCGAGCGCCCGCTCGTGGCACCCGTCGACGTGCTCGACCCGCTCGCGGGCGGCGTCATCGACCCCGACGTGCTCTGGTCGTGCACCACCTGCGGCGCCTGCGTCGAGCAGTGCCCCGTCGACATCGAGCATGTCGACCACATCGTCGACATGCGGCGCAACCAGGTGCTCGTCGAGTCCGCCTTCCCGAACGAGCTCAACGGGCTGTTCAGGAACCTCGAGCGCAACGCCAACCCGTGGGGCGTCAGCCCGCGCCAGCGGCTCGACTGGGCGAAGGGCCTGCCGTTCGAGGTCAAGCAGGTGGGCGTCGACGTCGAGGACCTCTCCGAGGTCGACTACCTGTTCTGGGTGGGGTGCGCCGGCGCCTACGAGGACCGCCAGAAGAAGACGACCCGCGCCGTGGCGGAACTCCTCGACACGGCCGGCGTCTCCTTCGCGGTGCTGGGCGACGGCGAGTCGTGCACGGGCGACCCCGCGCGGCGCTCCGGCAACGAGTTCCTCTTCAGCCAGCTCGCGATGCAGAACGTCGAGGTGCTCGGCGAGGCCAAGGCCACCAAGATCGTCGTCACCTGCGCGCACTGCTTCAACACCCTCAAGAACGAGTACCCGCAGCTCGGCGGCCACTACGAGGTGCTGCATCACACCCAGCTGCTCAACCGGCTGGTCCGCGAGAAGCGGCTGACCCCGGTCGCGCCCGTGGCGACCGCGGGGGCCGAGCGGGGGGCTGCGCCCACGGTGACCGCCACCTACCACGACCCCTGCTACATCGGCCGGCACAACGGCGTCTACGACCCGCCGCGCGAGCTGATCGGAGCCCTGCCCGGCGTGACCCTCACCGAGATGCCCCGGCACGGCAACCGCTCGTTCTGCTGCGGAGGCGGCGGCGCCCGGATGTGGATGGAGGAGAAGCTCGGCACCCGCATCAACGGCAACCGTATGGACGAAGCCCTCGCGACCGGCGCCGACCAGGTGGCCGTCGCCTGCCCGTTCTGCCGCGTCATGCTCGGCGACAGCCTCACGTCGAAGCAGGCCGACGGGACGGCCGGCGACGACGTCGAGGTCGTCGACGTCGCCCAGATGCTCCTGGCCGCGGTCCGCCGCGACGATCCGCAGCCGCAGGCGGCGGAGACCGTCTGACCCGCCCGGGCCCGTACGGACCCGCCCGGACGCGGGCGCTCACGGCCCCGGCAGAACCCAGCCACGACGCGTACGCGTCACCTCGACGAAGCCCAGGTTCTCCACGAACGCGAGACCCGCCTGGTCGTCCTCGCCGCTGTAGTGGAGCAGGCGGTCGACGTGCCCCAGGCGGAGCCAGCGGGCCGCGTGCGCCACGAGCCAGGTGCCGACACCGACGCCGCGGTGCTCCGAGGCCACGTGGAGGTTCCCGATGTCGGCGAGCCCGCCCTGCCGGGGGAGTCGCTCCGGCGTGTCGAGCACGGCCACCTCGACGTATCCCACTTCCTCGGCCTCGAGGACGGCCGCGAAGCGTGTCCCGTTGATCCCGACGCTCCGAGTGAGCGCCAGCCCCGGCAGCGGTGGATTCCCGGGGAGGGGCAGGCCCGCGAGATCCGCGACATGCACGACCTCGACGGCGGCGGCCGGCGCCCGGAACCCCACCTCCCGGTACAGCTGCTCGACGTGGGGCCACTGCTGCGGCACGCCGTAGACCCCGGGAACGGGCAGGTCGCCCGCGGCCATCACCCTGACCACACGCCACGCGAGCATCCGGGCCAGGCACGCGTCCATCAGCAGCCGGGCCGCTGCCTGGCCGTCCCGCCAGTGCGGGTTACCGGCCGGTGCCATCGGCCGGAAGACCAGCCACCGGATCTCGCCCGCGTTCCGGTACCAGCCGCCGACGTCCGGGGCGTCCCGGTAGCGGCACAGCAGGGCCGCCGCGGCGACACCCCCCTCCTGCTCCGCGACCAGGACATGCCGCTCCGCCACCCACGGCCCGACGATCACCTCGTCGGGCTCGCGCTCGAACTGGGTGAGCACCGCGTTGACCGACGCGACGACGCCCGGCACGACGGCAGCGGCATGGGCATTGACGAGCGCTGTGACCTGGTCACGGTCGGCACGCTGGAAGGGACGTACGCTCACGGACGGCATGGCTCTCCTCGTGGGCTGCTGGAGGATCGAGAGGGCCGCCACCGGTGCGGTACGAGACGAGTCTAGAGCCGGGCGGAATCGTCGACCCGATGTCGATCCGCGCCCAGGTCGTTCGACGCACAGGTGAGGGTCGGGCAGGCCGGCCCCACTGACCCAGGAGGCAGGCATGCCGCAGTACGCGATCCTCATCTACGGTGACGAGACGGTCTACAAGGGCATGAGCCCCGAGACCCGGGCCGAGCTGCACGCCGCCCACGGAGCCTTCGCGAAGTCCGTCGCCGAGCTCGGTGCGACGATCAGCGGAGGCGAAGCCCTCGATTATGCGGAGACGGCCCGGTCGGTGCGCGGCGACGTGGTGACCGACGGCCCGTTCGCCGAGACGAAGGAGGCGTTCGGGGGCTTCTACGTCGTCGATGCGCGCGACCTCGACCACGCTCTCGAGATCGCCCGCCGCTGCCCGGCGCCGGGCGGGGGTGTGGAGGTCCGGCCGGTGGTCGACGTCTCGGCGTCATGAGATCGGCCCTCGATCCGTTGTCGATTCGGGGGCAGGCTGTGCGACGTCAGGGTGTGGGCCGGAAGGACCGGCCGCACCGTTCGGCCCGGAGGCAGTGATGACCCAGTACGCGATCCTCATCTACGGCGACGAGAAGGCCTTCCAGAACCAGAGCCCCGAGGCGTGGTCGGCGATGATGGACGCCCACGCGGCCTTCGCCAAGGCGGTCGCCGACCTCGGTGGGACCATCAAGGGCGGCGAAGCGCTCGGGATGAGCTCGACGGCGACGTCCGTCCGCGACGGCGTCGTCACGGACGGTCCGTTCGTGGACACGAAGGAGACCTTCGGGGGCTTCTACCTGGTCGACGCCCGCGATCTCGACCAGGCTCTCGAGATCGCCAAGCTGTGCCCCGCCCCCGCCGGCGGCGTCGAGGTGCGGCCGGTCGTGGACACCTCGGGGGCATGACCTCGACCGTCGACGCGGTCGCCACCGCGCTCGCCGACGCGCACCGCCGCGAGTGGGCCTTCGTGCTCGCCGCGACGGTGCGCGTCGCCGGCGACCTCGACCTCGCCGAGGAGTGCGCCCAGGAGGCGTACGTCGACGCGCTCGAGGCCTGGACGCGGTCGGGCGTGCCGGAGCGGCCCGGGGCCTGGCTCACGACGATCGCCCGCCGGCGCGCCGTCGACCGGCTCCGGCGCGACGTCACGCTGCGCCGCAAGCTGCCGCTCCTGGTGGAGCCGGCGGAGGCATCGGCGACCGGAGCCGTGCTGGATGCGGGCGAGGCCCCGGACGCCGCCGGCGAGGCGGCGGTCCCCGACGACCGGCTGCGCCTCGTCTTCACCTGCTGCCACCCCGCGCTCGATGCCGCGGCCCGCGTCGCGCTGACCCTGCGGCTCGTCTGCGGCGTCGCCACCCCCGACGTCGCCCGCGCCTTCCTCGTCAGCGAGCCGACGATGGCCGCGAGGATCACGCGCGCCAAGAAGAAGATCGCCCAAGCGCGCATCCCCTACCGGACGCCGTCCGCGCGGGAGCTGCCGGAGCGGCTGGACAGCGTGCTGACGACCGTCCACCTGCTCTTCAGCACCGGCCACACCGCGCCCAACGGCGAGAACCTCGTGCGCGAGGACCTGTGCGACCGCGCCGTCGACCTCGCCCGGACCCTGGTCGCCCTGCTGCCGGCCGAACCGGAGGCGCGGGGCCTGCTCGGCCTGTTACTGCTCACGGACGCACGGCGCGACACACGGCTCGACGCCGGCGGCAGGCTCGCGGTGCTCGAGGAGCAGGACCGGAGCCGGTGGGACGCCGCGAAGATGCTCGAGGGCCTGCGGCTGACCGTCGACGCCCTGCAAGTGCCCCGGCCGGGGCGCTTCGCGCTGCAGGCCGCCATCGCGGGCGCCCATACGGTCGCGCCCTCGTTCGCCGAGACGGACTGGCCGCGCGTCGTCCGGCTCTACGACGCCCTGCTGGCCCGGTGGTCCTCGCCCGTGGTGGAGCTCAACCGCGCCGCCGCGCTGGCGTTCGCGCAAGGACCGCAGCAGGGCCTTGACGCGATCGACGCGATCGACGCCGACG
This sequence comes from uncultured Actinomycetota bacterium, assembly GCA_963794075.1. Taxonomy (GTDB): domain Bacteria; phylum Actinomycetota; class Actinomycetes; order Actinomycetales; family Kineosporiaceae; genus DATKNA01. Next base: position 21,789 of record CAWCCY010000013.1, on the reverse strand, counting down.
GCCGGCTCGACGCCTATCCGTACCTGCACGCGACGCGGGCCGACCTGCTGCGCCGCCTCGGACGGGCCGGCGAGGCGGTACAGGCGTACGACGCCGCCCTGGCCGCCACCTCGAACGCAGCAGAACGAGAGTTCCTCGAGCGGCGTCGCGCCTCGCTGCTTTTGGACTGACCGGTCCGGCTTAGGACCGACCAGTCCACGAAACGGGCCGGTCGACGATGTCTGAGGACTGTCCGGTCCACAAGTAATGGACCGAACAGTCCAAGCTTTGGACCCCTCGGTCCAGAATTCGGACCGACGGTCCAAGTTCTGGACCCATCGGTCCAGCACGCAACCCGTCCCGGGAGAGGCCCGTACACGCGTTCGGCTGCGATACACGCGAGAAGCCGCTCACGAGAGCCTCTCGAGCGGCTTCTCGCGAGCAATCCAGCTTCTCGCGGCGAGTAACCGCCGGGGTCGGCGCCGTCGCCGGGCGCCAAGGGTCAGCGGGAGTCGGCAGAGCCTGGGGTGGTGGCGTCCTCGCCCTCGGAGGGGTTGCCGCCGGCATTCGAGTCGTCGCCCGACGGTTCGAAGGCGCCCGGTTCCTCCGCGGACTCGCGGGGGTCGGCGGGGGACGCGGTCTGCGGCAGCAGGTCGGGCGTCGCCTGCTCGGCCGCCGCGTGCGCGTCGTCGATGCGCTCCTGCACCTGCTCCAGCCGCTGATCGCCCTCGCTCATGCGGACCATCCTGCGGCCCGTTCGGCCGGCGGCATCCCGAGACGGCCGCGGCGGCCGGGCCATCCGGGCGAGCGACCCGGCGAGCGGGCCGAGATCGCCGGCGGCGGGCGCGAGGGCGGCGGCGTTGGCCGCCTGCACCTCGGCGTAGACCTCCGCGCGGTGCACGGCCACGGTCCGCGGCGCGTCGATGCCGAGGCGCACCGTCTCGCCGCGCACGTCGAGCACGACCACGCGGACGTCGTCACCGATGACGATGCTCTCGCCGGCGCGGCGGGTGAGGACCAGCACGTGCGCCTCCTAGAGAGCAGACGGAGCGGAGGCGACGACGTCGGCCTGGACGGGCCAGTCCGTCCCCGCGAGGATGATCTGGGCGGCCGCACGGGTGCGGGCGTTGACGACGACCGGAGCGAGCAGGTTGGCCGTCGTAGGCCTGGCGTCGTGCCCGAGCGTGAGCAGCACGAGAACCAGCGCGTCGGCCTCGTCGCCGAGCCCGAGCCCGAGCGCGGCGCAGTCGGTCTCGTCGAGCTCGAAGCCGTACTCGGGGAAGAACGCGGCGGGCGCCGCCACGAGGAAGCGCACGGCCGGGTCCTCGAGGCTGCGCAGCTCGAAGAGCACCGGTTCGTCGCCGGCACCGTCGGGGTCGAGGTCGACGAGCACGAAGCGGCGCAGGTCGCCGAAACCCGGCAACGGGCGCACGAACGTCAGCTCGGGGAGCTCCTCCACGGCCGTCACCGTAGCGGAGGGTGAGCGATCGATCGCAGAACTCACTTGAGAAAGTCGAGCAGAGACGTCTGCAGGATCTTCGCCGACGCCCCGAGGGCCGACTGGTAGCCCACCTGCTGCGCCTGCAGGTTCATGATCGTGGCCGGCAGGTCGACGTCCTCGTTCTCGCTGATCCGGCTCGTCAGATCGAGGCGCTGGCTGTCGACGTTCGTCTTCGTCGCCTCGACGCGGGCGGCGCGAGCGCCCACGTCCCCGAGGTTCTGGAGCACCTTGGACATCTCGGCGTCCAGGTCGGTGAAGTCGGCGGCCGGGACGCCGGCCGGCGACGCCAGGTCGGCGACGATGCGGTCGAGCAGGGCCGGCGTCGTGTCGGCGCCGACGTCGGTGCCCTTGACGTCGACGCGGATCGTCGCGTCACGCGAGATGCGCGAGACGATCGGCGCGTCGTTGCCCAGGTAGCTCCCCGTCGCCGGGTCCACGGCCTGCTGCCCGGGGATCGTCCCCCCGAACACGGGCCGGTCGAGATAGGTGGCGTTGAAGAGGCCGACGATCTCGTCCCGCACGGCGGAGGCCTGCGCCGAGAGCGCCGTCCGGGCCTCGTTGCTGATGGCCCCGCTCTGCGCCTGCACCATGAGCTGGCGCACCTCGCGCAGCCGGTCCGAGAGCGACGTCAGCGTGTTGTCGGTGACGCCGAGCCGGGCACTGACCTGGTCGACGTTGCGCAGGTACTGCACATCGGCGGCCTGCTGCGACCGGTACGTCATCGCCGAGGCCGTCGCCGACGGGTCGTCGCTCGGCACCTGGATGCGCTTGCCGCTGGAGAGCTGGCCCTGCAGGTCCTGCACCCGGCCGAGGGCCGCCTGCAGACCGCGGAGCGTGCTCGCGTTGATCGATCCCTGCGTCACCCGCATGTTCACCGCCGTCACCTGCCCACGGTGCCGGTGCGGTTGACGAGGGTGTCGAAGACCTCGTCGATGGTCGTGATCAGCCGCGCGGAGGCCTGGTAGGCCCGCTGGTACTGGAGCAGGTTCGTCATCTCCTCGTCGATGTTCACACCGGAGTCGGACTGGACGGCGGCGTCGGCCGCGGAGACCACGGCGTCCTGGACGGTCGAGGCGTTCTTGAGGCTCTGCACGCGCACCCCGACGAGCGTCGTGAGGTCCCGCCACTGGGCGGACGGGCCGTCGCGACCGAGGGTGGCCGCCGCGACCTGGTCGTCGGACAGGTCGCCGAGCGCCATCGCGTTGCCGCCGTCGATCGTTCCCGGCGTCGGCGTCACGGCGAGCTGGGCGGGCGCTGTCGGGACGACGACCAGCGAGGCGGCGTCGGTGCCGTCGAAGAACAGCCCGCCGGGGCTGCCGTCCGCCTGGTAGCCGTTCTGGTGGACGCCGTTGACGAGGTCGCGCAGCGAGGTGGCGACGCCGTCCACGCGGGTCGCGAGCGCGGGGAGGTCGGTGCCCAGCACGGCGAGGTACCCGGCGGCGGTGCCCGAGGCGATGGGCACCGACGTGGTGCCCCACATCAGGGTGGGCGGCGACGCGGCCGCGCCCCCGGGCGAGGTCGCGCCGGCGAGCGTGAACTGCTGGGCGATCGACCCCGAGACCAGGGCCACGCCACCGACCGAGATGCTCGCCTGGCCGTCGGCGCCCACCGACGAGGTGCCGCCGAGCAGCGTCCCGAGCGTGCGGGCGAGCACGTCCCGCTGGTCCATGAGCTCGTTGACGGGACGGCCGGCGACGAGGCCCGCCGAGACCTTGGCGTTGACGTCCGCCAGGTCCTTCGCCGCCTGGTTGGCCTGGGACAGCACGTCGGAGAGGGCGTCGTGGGCGATCGACCACTGGCCGGCGATGCCGTTGCTCAGGGCGTGCAGCTGGTCGGTCACCGAGATCCCCCGCTGGATGACGACCGAACCCGCGGCGACGTCGGTGGGGTGGTTCGCGAGGTCGTGCCAGGCGGAGTAGAAGGCGTCGATGGTCGACTGCAGGCCGGTCTCACCGGGCTCGGCGAACAGCTGCTGCACGCCCGTGAGCGTGCTGGTCTGGCTCGTCAGCGCTGCCTGGCGACCGCCGGCAGCAACCCTCGCGGCCTCGACGAAGACGTCGCGGATCCGCGCCACACCCGCGACGCTCACGCCCGCGTTCGACTGGCCGCCACCGGTGAAGAGGGACGACGACGACCCCGAGCCGATCTCGGAGAGGGTGACCCGCTGGCGCGAGTAGCCCGGGGTGTTGGCGTTCACGATGTTCTGCCCTGTCACGTCCATCGCCCGCTGGGCGGCGTACAGGCCCGTGACCGCGGTGTTGAGGCTCGAGAACCCGGTCACCGCCGCCTCACAGCGCCCGGTCGACGACCATCGGGCCGGCGCCCGAGAGCAGGTCGCTGCGGCCCTTGGCGTCGTACCCCACGGACGCCGTCGCGTCGCGGGCGCCGGTCGACCAGGCGCCGGCCAGGGCCGCCTCGACCGCCTGCAGCCCGGCCGCCATCAGGGTCCGGTTCGTCTCGGCGAGAGAGCCCAGCTCGCGGGTCAGCGCGAGCAGGGCGTCACGGTGCTCGACGAACACCCCGGTCCACGGCGGCTGCACCGCCGCGGCGAGGTCCGACAGGCTGGCGCCCGGGGCGAGGCCGACGTCCCGGGCGACGCGGTCCGCGGCGCCGGCGCGCTGCAGCTCCACCACGCGCAGGTGCGCCATCAGCTCCTCGACCTCACCGGTCGCGAGCGCGAGGAAGCGCGTGCGGCCGGCGGCGAGCAGCAGCTGCTCGCACTCGAGCCGGTACACGAGGCGCTCGAGCAGGTCACGCTGGCGCCACAGGACGGCCGCGAGGTCGGGCAGGCTCATGCGGTACCTGTCGGCATCCGGCGCCAGGACCTGAGCCGCGGGGCCGGGGGGCCGTTCGGGGGAACCCCTCACCCGGTCGTGTGAAAGGCGGCCCCCCGGGTCACCCCGAGGGCCCCGCGGGCGAAAGGCGGCCCGAGGGCGGGCCGAAGAAGCCTCGTGACCGTTACGACATCGGACGTCGAGGCCCTCGTCCGCGAGAACGTCGGGCTCGTCGGCCACCTGGCCCGCGAGGCGGCGGCGCGGCTGCCCCGCCACCTCGACTCCGACGACCTCGTCGGCGCCGGCTCGCTGGCGCTCGTGCAGGCCGCGCGCTCCTTCGACCCCGCGCTCGGGGTCCCGTTCGCCCGCTTCGCCAGCACCCGGATCCGCGGCGCCATGATCGACCACATGCGCCAGCGGGACTGGGCGACGCGGTCGGTGCGTTCGCGCGCCCGGTCGATCGCCACCGCCAGCGAGGAGCTCACGAAGGCGCTGCACCGGGCCCCGACGGAGACCGAGCTCGCCGCCGCCGCCGGCATGACCGAGCCCGAGGTCCGCGAGGTGCTGGCCGGCACCGACCGCGCCTCGCTGCTCAGCCTCGACCCGCTGGCCGTCGGCGACGACGGGCTCGGGGCCGGCCTCGAGGACCACGCACCGGGGCCGGAGGAGGCGCTCGTCGCCGCCGAGCGCCTGGGCTACCTGCGCGACGCCATCGCCGAACTGCCCGACCGCGCCCGCCTGGTCGTGACCGGGTACTACCTCGAGGACCGCCAGCTCACCGAGATCGCCGAGGAGCTGGGCGTCACCCAGTCCCGGGCCAGCCAGCTGCGCTCGGAGGGCCTGGACCTGCTCAAGGAGGCGCTGTCCAAGCTCCTCGAGGACGACGCGCGCGCCGGGGAGAGCGCCTCCGCCGCGGGGCGGGCTGACGGCGACGGCGTCCGCGCCCGCCGCCGGGACGCCTACGTGGCCGCCGTCGCGCGCCGCTCGGACGTGCGGACCCGAGCGGACGTCCAGGCCTACCTCGACGGCGCCTCGCTGCGCGGGACCGTCGGCTCCGCGAGCTGACGCAGCAGACGCCGGCAGTACCCGAGCCGGCGCGGGGGGTGGACGCGGCGGGCGACGGCTCAACTCCGGCGCCCGGACGCCGAAAGGAACACCGAACCGGTCCACGGACGGGCCGGGATTGACCCTGACCAAGGAGGAAGATCGTGGGTCTTCGTATCAACAACAACATCGCGGCGTACAACGCCTACCGGAACCTCTCCGTGACGGACAGCCAGATGTCCAAGTCGCTGGAGAAGCTGTCGAGCGGCTTCCGGATCAACCGGGCCGCCGACGACGCCGCCGGCCTCGCCATCTCGGAGGGCCTCCGCTCGCAGATCGGCGGCCTCAAGGTCGGCGTCCGCAACGCGCAGGACGGCATCAGCGTCGTCCAGACCGCTGAAGGCGCCCTGACCGAGTCGCACGCGATCCTTCAGCGCATGCGCGACCTCGCCGTGCAGGCCGCGAACGACGGCTCGCAGAACACGCAGTCGAAGACCGCCGCCAACACCGAGTTCCAGCAGCTCGCGACGGAGCTCGACAACATCTCGAAGACGTCCTTCAACGGGCAGACCCTGCTGGACGGCACGTTCAACAAGGACTTCCAGGTGGGTGCGAACCAGGGCGACACCCTGAACATCACCATCGGCGGCAACGACAGCGCCACCCTCGGCGTCAGCGGTCTCGACCTCACCACCGGTGCGGCCGCGGCCATCACCTCGGTCGACACCGCGATCGGCACCGTCTCGACCACCCGCGCGACCCTCGGTGCCGCGCAGAACCGGCTCGAGCACAAGATCAACAACCTGAACGTGACGGTCGAGAACCTGACCGCCTCGGAGAGCCGGATCCGTGACACGGACATGGCCCAGGAGATGGTCTCGTTCACGCGGTCGCAGATCCTCTCGCAGGCCGGCACCGCGATGCTGGCCCAGGCGAACCAGGCGCCGCAGTCGGTGCTGAAGCTCCTCCAGTGAGCCGATAGGACCACCGGGTCCGGGTGGTGGCGCGGCGCCCTCCGCGCCACCACCCGGCCCCGCCGGCCCCGCCGGCCGACACGACCAGCACGACCCGCACGACCGGCACGCACCGGTCACACCCGCCCGACGAGCCCGTAGAGGAGGACACCGGTGTCGACCCTCACCGTGTCCGGCGCCGTGTCCAACATCGACACGGCCAGCCTCATCAACTCCCTCGTCGCCGCCCAGTCCAACCAGCAGACCCTGCTCAAGAACCAGCAGTCGACGCAGCAGACCGCCGCCGACGCCCTGACGAAGCTGACCGCCGCGCTGTCCACCGCCGGCGGCCTCGCGGGCACCCTGGCGAAGACCTCCGCCTGGGTCGGCACCAGCGTCACCTCCACCTCGTCGTCCGTGACGGCCACCGCCTCCGGCACGACCAGCGGCTCCCTGACCTTCGACGTCACCGCGCTCGCCGCCGCCCATGCCCTCGTCTCCGCCGAGTCCGTCGGCTCGACCGGCGCCGTGGTCGCGAGCGGCCCGGTCACCCTGACCGCCGCGGACGGCACGGCCACCCAGATCTCCGTCGGCAGCGGCTCCCTGAGCGACGTGGTCGCCGGCATCAACGCGGCGGGCAAGGGCGTCCTCGCCACCGCCGTCCAGACCTCGCCCGGGCAGTACCGGCTCCAGGTCGCCTCGACGACCCCGGGGGCGTCGTCGTCGTTCACCCTCGACGGCGTCGACGGCTTCACGGCCATGAACGTGCTCACGCAGGGTGCGGACGCCGCCATCACCGTGGGATCCGACCCCGCCACGGCCTACTCGATCACCTCGTCGTCGAACACCTTCTCGGGCGTCGTGCCGGGGCTGTCGTTCACCGTCGGGAAGGTGGAGCCAGGCGTCACCGTCCGGGCCACGGTCGACGGCACGCAGGTCGCCGGCCAGGTGAGCAAGCTCGTGGACGCCGTCAACGCCGCGCTGGCCCAGATCTCGTCGACGACCGCGTACGACGCGACGAAGAAGAGCGCCGGCCCGCTGATGGGCGACCCGACGGTCCGGTCGGTCCAGCAGCAGCTGCTCAACCTCGTGAGCGGGGCGGGTGCGGCCGGGGTGTCGCTCACCCGCGACGGCACCGTGACCTTCGACCAGACCGCGTTCCTGTCGGCCTTCGCCGCCGACCCCGCCAAGGTCAAGGCGGCCTTCGGCGCCACCAGCACGTTCACCCCCGCCGCCGGCGTCTCGGGCAGCGTCGGCTACTCCTCGTCGACGTCCGCGACCAAGACCGGCACGTACGCGGTGCACGTCGACAGCCTCGCCACCCGCGAGCAGTGGACGCTGGGCGCCGCCTTCGCCGACGGCCAGGTCGTCGGCCTGCAGCGCGGCACGACCGTCGCCGACTACACCGTCAAGCCGGGTGACGGCATCGCCGAGATCGTGGCGGGGATCACCGCGAGCGCCGCGAAGGCCGGCCTCGGGGTGAGCGCGTCGGACGACGGCTCGGGGAACCTCGTGCTCACGGCCGACGAGTTCGGCAGCGGCGCGGCCTTCACGGCCGACGTCGACGGGTCCGCGGGCAGCCAGATCAGCGCCGGGGCGGACGCGGTCGGCACGATCGACGGCGCCGTCGCGACCGGCGTCGGCGGCCTGCTGTCCCTGCCCAGCGGTACGAGCGGGGCCGTCGGCCTCGCCCTCGACACCTCCGGCCTCAGCGATGCCGACCTCGCGGGCGGCGGCGACGTCGGCAGCGTCAGCTACGCGCCCGGCCTCGCCCAGAGCCTCGCCACGCTGATCTCGAGCCTGACGAAGTCGGGCACGGGGGCCCTCTCGACGGCGCAGCAGACCTACCAGAACCAGGTGAAGAGCCTGCAGGACGACATCGACGCCTGGGACACCCGGCTCGCCGACTACCGGGCGAGCCTCACCACCCAGTTCACGGCGATGGAGACCGCGCTGGCCGCGCTCAAGAGCCAGACGGCCGCGCTGTCGGGGCTCAGCTCCAGCAACTCGAGCTCCAGCTCGGGCTGACGCCCGGCCGCCCCGAGCGGGGCCGGTCGCGACCGGCCGGACACGACGGGCGGGCCTCACACGCACGACATGCAGGACACGCCGGACACGCCGGACACGACGCCACCACGGGAGGGACGAGATGTCCTACGGCCTCGCCCAGGCCCGCTACGCGAGCGACGCCGCGACGACCGTGTCGCCCGCGCGCCTGCTGACGATGATCTACGACCGCCTCGTCGCCGACCTCGGCGTCGCGCACGAGGCGATGCTCCGCAAGGACTGGGCGACCAGCGGCACCCGGCTCTCGAACGCGTGCGAGATCCTGCTGGAGCTGCACGCCACCCTCGACACGGCGGTGTGGCCCGACGGCGAGGGCCTCGCTCAGCTCTACCTCTGGATGGTCGGGGAGCTCATGCAGGCGCGGTTGCGCCAGGCCCCCCAGCGGGTGGCCGACTGCCGCGACCTCGTCGTGCCGTTGCGGGACGCCTGGGGCCAGGCGGTCCGGCAGCTGGCCGGCGAACAGGGCGCCGAGGGTGCGGGCGCGCAGGCGTCCGGCGCGGCCTGAACGATGACCGCCATGGAGCAGTGGTCGGCCTACCTGGACGCCGTCGAGTCGGCGGCCGGCGCCGTCGAGCGGCAGGTGCTCGACCCCGCCGGGTTCGACCCCGTCGCGCTGGCGGCCGCCCTGCCGGGCGCGCTGCCCCGCCCCGACCTGCCGTGGCCCGCCGCCCTGGAGGACCGCCGCCGGCAGGTCCTCGAGAGGCTCGCCGTGGTGACGCGCGGCGTCGAGCGGCGCCGCGACGGCGCCGCGGCCGCCCTGGGGTCGCTCGGGCGGGCCCGGCCGACGGCCACCACGGGGTACACCGACGGCGGCACCCTCGACGTCCTCGGCTGAGGTCGGACGGATGAATCCGGGAGCGCGGGCTCAAGCCCCGGCCGGGCAGGCCCGATGCAGTCGGGGAGCACGGACAGCTCAGCAGCGCCACGGATCGGGCGCACCCTCCTGAAGGACCACCGCGGCGCACGCGCCGCACGACAGGGGTTCGGTGCTCATGCTCGAGGACGTCTCGATCGACGCGCTGCAGGCCGCGATGCACGGCCTGTCCGCGCGCCAGCGCGCCATCAGCGCCGACATCGCCAACGTCAACACCCCCTTCTACCGCGCCCACGACGTCGCCTTCGAGGCCGACCTGCAGCGCGCGCTCGACGGGGGCAAGGACCCGTTCGGCGTCACGCCCACCACCACCGTCTCCGACGCCCCCGCCGGCCTGAACGGCAACAACGTCGACCTCACGGCCGAGACGACGCAGAGCGTGAAGACCGAGCTCGCCTACCAGCTGGCGCTGCGCGCCGCCGGCGACCGGTTCGCCCTCTACCGCACGGCGATCGCGGGGTCCTGACCATGTTCGACGCCCTGGGCATCAGCGGATCGGGCATGCACGTCCACCAGAGCTGGATGGACGCCATCTCCGACAACATCGCCAACGTCAACACGGTGCGACCGGCCGGCCAGCCCGCGTTCCAGGCCCGCTACGTGCTCGCCCAGGCGGTCGAGAACGGCGGCACCGGCGCCGGTGTGCAGGTCGCCGGCATCCAGCTGGGGAGCGCCGCCGGCCGGCTCGTCTACTCCCCCGGTGACCCCAACGCCGACGCCCAGGGCTACGTGCGCCTGCCCGACATCGACCTCGGCGAGCAGATGACCACCATGATCATGGCGCAGCGGGGCTACCAGGCGAACGCCGCCAACCTCGACCGCGTCCGCGCCACCTACCAGGCCGCCCTGCAGATGGGCCGCGGCTGATGGGGGTCGGCGCGATCGGCGGGGTCGGCGGCGTGGGCGGCCTTCAGCAGCTCGCGGAGCTGTACCGCCGCCAGGTCGCGGGCGACGCCGGCGGTTCGGGACCCGGCCAGGTGGGCGGCCTCGCGGGTGCGGGCGGCGCGCAGGCGCCGTCCGGTGCCTCCGCGGCGGGCCGCAGCAACGACTTCGCCGGTGCGGTCACCGACAGCCTGACCAACCTCGAGCAACTCGACAAGACGTCGTCCGCCAAGGCCGTGCAGGCCGCCACGGGCACGCTCTCCGACGTCCAGGACTACGTCATCGCCGCAACCCAGGCGCAGCTCGCCACCCAGCTCACGACCACCGTGCGGAACAAGGCACTCGACGCCTTCAACGAGATCATGAGGATGCCGCTGTGAACCGCCGCTGGACGTCGTCGCTCGAGCGCGGCAAGGGCATGCTGGCCGGCTTCACCGCCGGCCAGCGGGCGATGCTCGCCGTGGCCGCGATCGGCCTGGTGCTCGGCGCCGTCGTCGTCACCCGGTTCGCGGCCCAGCCCACCTGGAGCCCGCTGTTCAGCAACCTCTCGGGCACCGACGCGAGCGCCGTGGTCGACCAGCTCAAGACCCAGGGCGTGTCGTACCAGCTGACCAACGGGGGCTCGACCGTGCTGGTGCCGGAGGCGCAGGTGTACGACCTGCGCGTGTCCCTCGCCGGCAAGAACCTGCCCGCCGGTGACAGCGGCGGCTGGTCGCTGCTCGACCAGCAGGGCATGACCTCGACCGACTTCCAGCAGAACGTCGCCTACCAGCGCGCCCTGGAGGGCGAGCTCGGCAAGACCCTGCAGGCGATGTCGGGCGTGCAGAACGCGATCGTGCACCTGGCGATCCCCAAGCCGGACGTCTTCACGACGAGCGCCGACAAGCCGACGGCGTCCGTGCTGCTGGCACTGCAGCCGGGCACCTCGCTGACCCGGACCCAGGTGCGGTCGGTGATGCACCTGGTGGCCGGCAGCGTCCCGTCGCTGGCCGCGTCCGACGTCACCGTGACCGACGCGGCCGGGACGCTGCTCTCGACCCGCGAGGACGGCACCGCGGGCGCCGCCAACGCGGCGAGCGAGACCGACGAGCAGACCGCCCAGTTCGAGGACCGGATGAGCACGGCCGTGCAGCAGATGCTCGACCGCGTGCTGGGGCCCGGTCACGCCGTCGTGCGCGTCAACGCCGAGCTCGACTACGCGAGCACCGAGACCACGAGCCAGACCTACGTCTCCGCCAGCGGTGTCCCGCCGCTGACCGAGGCCACCACCAGCGAGGCCTACAAGGGGCCGGGGGCCGGCGCCGGCGGCGTCCTGGGCCAGACCTGGCCGACCCTCACCGGGGCCGCGGGCACCGGGAGCGGCGGCACCTACTCCAAGAGCGAACGGACGGTGGACAACCCGGTCGGCTCCGTCGTCACGAAGGCGCAGGGCGCGCCAGGCACGGTCAAGCGGCTCAGCGTGGCGGTGGTCCTGGACGCCGGCAGGACGGGCATCGCCACCAACGAGGTGCAGCAGCTGGTCGAGAACGCCGTCGGGCTCGATGCCAAGCGCGGCGACACCGTGCAGGTGAGCAAGCTGCCGTTCGACACCACCGCCGCGCAGGCGGCGGCGAAGCAGCTCGCGCAGGCTCAGTCCGCGGAGCAGAAGGCCGGCTACCTCGAGCTGGGCAAGAAGGCCGGCGTCGGCCTGCTCGTGCTGCTGGCCCTGCTCGTCGGCTGGCGCCGCAGCCGATCGGGGACCCGGGTCGAGGCCACCGCGCGGGACCTGCCGCTCGAGGGCAGCGTGCTGATGAGCCCCGAGATCCAGGCCGCGCTCGCCGCGGGCCGGCTGGCCGCCCTCGGCGGCGGAGCCCCGGCGGCGCTGACGGCGGCCCCCGGGGAGCTCGACGCGGAGTCGACCGCCCGCCGCGAGCGGATGCGCAGCGAGCTCGCCGAGTTCGTCGACAACCAGCCCGACGACATCGCCCAGCTGGTGCAGGGCTGGCTCTCCGAGCGCAGGGGATGAGGCGTGTCGACCCCCACGACGACCCGACCCGGGCGCCCGGTGCGATCAGCCCGATGCGAAAGCGTCGCCAGCCGCTTCGGCGTCGATCTCTACCTGCGCGACCTCGACTCCTCCGTCGACAAGAGCTACGGCTGGGGCGCCGCGCTGCACGAGCTACCGCTCGGCCCGGTCCGGCTCTCGGCGCAGACCGACCTCTGGGAGGAGCCGTCGAGCCGCGAGGACCTGCGCCACGGCAATGGCTGGAACGCCAATGCCGAGGCCAACTGGTCGTTCGGCCGCGCCGGCCTGGGCGCTCAAGGCCGGCAGCAAGTCGGCGGGATACTCCCCCGGCACGCCGGCGAGCGACGGCGCCTACGTTCAGGTCGGCGCGATGGCGATGTGGTGATGATGGAGCGCGCGCGCCGCATCGCCGTCGAGCAGGACGAGCGCCGCCCGCGCCGCCGCCCGTAGCGCGCGCGCCACCGGCAGCTCCGAGGCCGGGTCCTCGAGCGCCGCCGCCATCACCGCCGCCTTCTCGGCGCCAAACGCCGCCACGACGAGCAGCCGTGCCGCGGCGAGCGCCAGGGTAGCGTGAGAGTCAGCCGTCGCGGCGGCGGCTTGGGCGCGTCGGCGAGCCAGGCCACCGCGCGCGAGGTCTCGCGCAGCAGCGGGTGGCCGGGGAAGAGCGATGCCACGTGCCCGTCGGGGCCGACGCCAGGCAGCACGAGGTCCAGGACGACCGGCGTTCCGGCGGCGCGCGCGAGCTCGGCGGCGTACGCGCGCGCGGCGCCGTCGAGGTCGTCGCGCTCCCCTTCCATGCGATGCACCGAGGCGGCCGGCACCTGCGCCGGCTCGAGCCAGAGCTCGCGCGCGAGTGCGTAGTTGGAGTCGCCGTGCTGGGGAGACACGGCACGCTCGTCGACCCAGAAGAGGGCGCTGCGATGCCATTCGAACGCCACCTGGGCGAGCCGCGGGAAGAAGGCGCCGGCGAGCGAGCCGCCGGGTACGGCGAGGGTGAAGCGCTCGCGCTCGCCGAGCGCCTCGGCGCTCACCTGCTCGGCGCGCGCCGCCAGCACCTCGGCGAGCGCCGGCGGCGGCGCCACCACGATCTCGGGTCGCACGGCGGTAGCATAGCGATCCGGCGAGGGAGACGGATGCAGCTCGGCATGATCGGCCTGGGCGAATGGGCGCCAACATGGTGCGGCGCCTATGCGCGGCGGCCACCAGTGCGTGGTCTACGACTGGGCGCCGACGCCGTGAGGCGCTGGCGGACGAAGGCGCCACGGGCGCCGCCTCGATCGACGACTTCGTGGCGAAGCTGGCGACGCCGCGCGCCATCTGCATGATGGTGCCGGCCGCCTTCGTCGACACGAGATGACGAGCTCCTCGCCGCTCTGCGCCGGGCGACATCTGATCGACGGCGGCAACTCGCACTACCACCGACGACATCGCCGGGCCCCGCGGCTCGAAGCCAGGCATCCACTACGTCGACATGGGCACGAGCGGCGGCGTCTGGGGGCTCGAGCGGGGCTACTGCCTGATGATCGGCGGCGAGACCGCGGTCGTCACGCGGCTGGATCCGATCTACGACGCTGGCGCCGGGACGGCGGGGAGATCCCGCACCAGGGCCGCGAGAAGGCGCGGCCGGACGGCGGAAGATGGCTACCTGCACTGCGGCCCGCACGGGCGCCGGGCACTTCGTCAAGATGGTCCACAACGGCATCGAGTACGGCCTGATGGCCGCCTACGCCGAGGGGCTCAACATCCTGCACAAGGCCGACGTCGGCAAGGCCGCCCAGGACGCAACAGACGCGGAGACGACGCCGCTGCGCGAGCACCGCGAGCGCCGTGGCGGCCCCGGACATGTCGGTCTTCATGGGCACCATGGCCTCGCGCGGCTTCACGGCCAGGCCGCCGGTGTCGAACGTGATGCCCTTGCCCACCAGCACGACCGGGCGCGTGCCGGCGGTACCGGCCGGGGCGTGTTCGAGCCGCACGAACGCGGGCGGCCGCGCCGAGGCCGGCGCCCACGGCCAGCAGGCCGCCGAAACCCTCGGCCTCGAGCCGCTGGAGCGTCCACACCTCGGCGTCGAGGCCGCCGGCGCGGGCAGCATCCAGGGCGGCGGCGGCCAGCCACGCCGGGTCCTTGACGTCGGACGGCGTCACCGCGAGGTGCCGCGCGAGCAGGGTCGCCCGGGCGTGCACGGCGCCCCGCTCGACGGCTGCCGGGGGCAGGCCCGGGTCGACCACGACCGTGCGGGCCGGGCTGCTGTCGGAGCGGTCCTTGCGGCCCATGGCGGGCGGGGCGTAGCCGCCGAGCAGCAGGCCCTCGACGGCCGCACGGACGCCGGGGGCATCAGCGCCGGCGGCGAGGTCGGTGACCGCCGGGTCGCGGCCCCGGCCGGCGCGCGCCACGGCGGCGCCGGCCCGCGCGGCGCCGCGGCGCGCCGGGGCCGACCCCGACCGCGACCACGCGGCCGGGGCGGCCCTCGCCGGGAGGGACGGGCAGGCGGGTGGCCTCGCCCGCGCGGCCGCCGGCCTTCTCGGCGGCCAGCACGGCCGGCAGGTCGAGGCCGAGCCGCTCGGCGACGGCGAGCGCGAACGCCCCGGGGACCGATTCGCCGGAACCTGCGGGGCGGGCGACGGTGACCGCGACGACGTCCGCCGCGGCCCACCGCTCGTGCAGCGGCCCGTCGGCGAGGCGCAGTTCGGACGCCGGCGGGCGGGGCAGCACGGGCGGCGCGGGCTCGGCTGCGGTGCTCGTCTGGGCCGTCGTCACGGCCGCCACGCTACCGCCGGGGCACGACGGAGGCCCGGGACGGTGTCCGTCCCGGGCCCCCGTGAGTGTGCGTACGTCTAGCCGGCAACGGCCTTGAGGGCGTCGCCGAGCTCACCGGCCTCGACCGGAGTCATCTCGACCACCAGCCTGCCACCGCCCTCGAGGGGAACCCGCATGACGATCCCGCGGCCCTCCTTGGTCACCTCGAGCGGGCCGTCGCCGGTCCTCGGCTTCATGGCCGCCATGCGGCATCCCCTTCCTCGTGCCTGCGTCGTGCGTGCCCGTTGCCGGACGCCGGGCGGCGCCGGGCACGGAGCGTGTCCGGGGACCATTATCGCGCCCGATCAGCCGACGACGAAACGAGGCGGTGGTTGAGGCACACTGGCGGGCGAACGCGACCCCCTTCCGTCGGTCAGGAGGAGCCCATGAGCAGCGCGCCCGGCGAGGCTCGCGAGGCAGGTGCCACGGGGGTCGCCGTCGACGACGACGGCGCCGTGCGGACCGTCCGGATCGACCGGCCGGCCGCGATGAACGCCCTCGACGTCGCGACGAAGGTAGCCCTGCGTGACGCCCTGCAGACGGCCGCGGACGACGCGGCGGTCCGGTGCGTCGTGCTGACGGGCACGGGCCGGGCCTTCTGCGTCGGGCAGGACCTGCGGGAGCACATCCGCCTGCAGCAGGAGCACGCCGAGGTGCTCTGGCGGACCGTGCCCGAGCACTACAACCCGATCGCGACCGCGCTCGCGACGATGGCGAAGCCGGTCGTCGCGGCCGTGAACGGGGTGGCGGCGGGGGCCGGGGCGGCCTTCGCCTTCGCCGCCGACGTGCGCCTGGTGGCCGAGTCCGCCGGCTTCAACCTCGCCTTCACCGGCATCGCGCTGTCGGCGGACTCGGGCTCGTCGTGGTGGCTGCCCCGGCTGGTCGGCATGGCCAAGGCCAAGGAGCTGCTGCTGATGCCGCGCACGGTCGGCGCCCGCGAGGCGCTGGACCTGGGCCTGGCGACCGAGGTGGTGCCGGACGCCGACCTCGCCGCCCGCACCCGCGAGGTCGCCCAGCGGTTCGCCGCGGGGCCGACGGTCGCCTACGGGGCCGTGCGGCGCGCCGTCGCGTACTCGGCGGCGCACCCCCTCGACGAGTCGCTCGCCCACGAGGCCGAGCTGATGGCGCTGACCGGCGCCACCGAGGACCACGAGGCCGCGGTGAAGGCCTTCCTGGCGAAGGAGAAGCCGGCCTTCGAGGGCCGCTGACCCTTCCTCCCGTGCTCGTCGTCTGCGGAGTTACTCGCCGAATGCGGACTTTCAGCGCTCGAAAACCCGCATTCGGCGAGTAAGGCCGCATTCAGCGAGCACGGCCCGGGGCGCTCAGAGGTCAGGTACCCAGCAGCCCTCGACGTGGTCGTCGACGAGGCCGCAGGCCTGCATCGCGGCGTAGGCCGTGGTCGGGCCCACGAAGACGAAGCCCTGCCGCTTGAGGGCCTTGGCCAGGGCGGCCGACTCCGGCGTCGAGGCGCGGGATGTCCCCGTACCCCGCGGACGCCGCGGGCGTGGCGGTGGGGCGAACGACCAGACCAGGGCGTCGAGGCCGCCGGGGTAGACGTCGCGCAGGGAGAGGACCGCCTGCGCGTTCGCGATCGCCGCCGCGACCTTGGCCCGGTTGCGCACGATCGCGGCGTCGGCCAGCAGGCGGTCGACGTCCGTCGGGCCCGTAGGCGGCGACGCGCTCGGGGTCGAACCCGTCGAACGCCACCCGGAAGCCGTCGCGCTTGCGCAGGATCGTCAGCCACGACAAGCCCGACTGGAAGGCCTCGAGGGTGAACCGCTCGAAGAGGCCGCGCTCGCCGCGCACCTGCCGGCCCCACTCCTCGTCGTGGTAGCGCCGGTACTCCTCGCTGCCCGCGGCCCACGCGCAGCGGGCGACGCCGTCCTCCCCGACGACAGCCGTCGTCCCGGCCGGGCTCACGCCCGGTGCTCGCGGGCGAGCTCGTCGCCGAGCTCGCGGGCCATCGCGCGCAGCCCGCGGCTGAAGGCGACGCGGCCGACGCTGCCGATCAGCCGGCCGAACGGCCGGGTGAGGCGCACGGGGGTCAGCTCGATCTGCTCCGACCACGTCACGGTGCTCGTGCCCGCGCCGCCCTCCGACACCTCGAACCAGGCCTCACCGAGCACCACGCGGCCCTGCTTGACGACCCGGCAGAACCCCGGGACGCCGTCGGCCGGCTCGCGCCACTCGACGACCTCCATCGGGTCGTCGAAGCCGAGCGGGCCGATACCGGTGCGGCCGACGAACCGGGCGCCCACGCCACCGGGCGACGGCGTGAGCACGGTGACCCTGGTGAGCGGCACCCAGCGACCGTGGGCGGGCCAGTCGGTGATGCGGCGCCAGGTGGTGTCGACGTCCGCCGGACTCGGGACGACGGCGGTGAAGCGAGCCACTACGCGTCGCCCCCGTCATCGGGGACGCTCGCCCGCGGGGGCTGCGCGTTCCCGGAGAGGTAGTCCGTGCCCGCGGGGGTGGGGGTGGGGGCGGAGGTGGGAGCAGGGGTGGGGGCGGGGGCGACGGCCCCATGGCCCAGCACGTGAGCGCGGAGCCGGGCCGTCTCCGCGCGCAACCGCGCGAGCTCCTCCTCGCTGTGCCGCAGCTCCTCGGTGACGCGGTCGAGAACGTCGTCGACCTCGTCCATCCGGTAGCCGCGCAGGGCCGGTGAGAAGCGCACCCGGTCGAGCGCGGCCGCCTCCACGGGGCCGTCGGGCAGGCCGCGGCCCGGCAGCGACGACGCCGGGGCGTCGAGGCCGCCGGCGATCCGACCCGCCGCGACCGCGGCGACGACCGCGACCACCGCCATGATCAGCAACGTCAGCAGCAGCGTCACCAGGCGATCGTCGCACGCCGCCCGACGTAGCGGCGTCTCGCGGGTCATCGTTCGCGCCGGACTGCTCCTCCTGGATGAGAACGGAGAGCATCCGTTGCCACACAGTGAGTCATCAGCACACTCTGCTGCGAGCCAGGTTCCCGCGGACGCCACGACGCGTCCCACCGCCCTTCGCAGGAGGTCCCGTGCCCCGTCCGTCGTTCCTTCCCCGACGCCGCGTCGTCGCCGCGCTGGCGGCTGCGGGTGTGGCCGCCGCCCTGGTCGTCCCGGCGGGAGCCGCGCTCGCGGCGCGCTCGGGCCCGGCAGCCGGCGCGAAGCACACGGCGGCAGGCAGGCACGGCGGCGGCGAGCACGGCGCCGGCGCCAAGGGCGGGGCCGAGGACCACGGCGGGCCGCCGCCCGCACCCCCGCTCGGCGGCCCCGGCGGCACGGCGCTGCGCTGGTGGCCCTACGGCACGGTGCTCCACGGCTCGCTCACGGTGCAGTCCCGCGAGAAGGGCGTCGTGCAGCTGGCGATCCAGCGCGGCACGGTCACCGACGTGTCACCCGGCTCGCTCACGGTGAAGTCCGCCGACGGTGTCGAGATCACCTGGACGACGTCGGCGACGACGCGGATCGTGCCCGTCACCCCGGGCCGGGGCCGCGGCGCCAAGCGCGCACCCGTCACGGTCGGCGCCCAGGTCGGTGTCTGGGGCCCGGGAGCGGGCGACGGACCCGAAGCGGCGGTCATCCTGCTGCGCACGACGGGCAAGGGTGGCGACGGCCCATCGCCGTCACCCTCCCCGTCACCCACCCCGAGCCCGGAGCCCACGCCCACCGTCTGACGCCCACCGCGGCTATCGGCGACTCCCATGCTCCTCACAGCTTCTCGTGTCATGGTCGGCTCGGGCCGCGTCATGGACTCGTCCGCGACACGGCCCGAGCGGACAGCGCGGGAGAGCACCGGAGGTCGTCATGAGGTCACGCGTCCTGCCCGTCATGATCGCCGCGGCCGGCCTGCTGGCCGGCGGGGTCGCCGCGAACGCGCTCGCCGGGTCGTCGGCGCAGGCGTCCGGCGGCGTGACCCCGGCCCGGGCGCAGGCCGCCGCTGCCGATGTGGCACCCACCCCGGCGCCGTCGGGATCGACCGGCACTCCGGGGCAGCCCCCGGGCCGAGCCGGCGGGCGCGGCCACGGCTGGGGCGGTCCGATGGGTCCGATGGGCGGGCCGGGGCGCGGGCTGGGCGCGGGCGGGCCCGTCCTACACGGTGAGTTCGTCGTCCAGGCCCCCGGCGGCACGACCACCACCGTCGTCGTCCCGACGGGCACGATCACGGCCCGCGGAGCGAACGGGATCACCGTGCGCGGCGCGGACGGCTACACCCTGGCGTGGGTGCTCGACGGCTCGACATCGGTGCGCACCGGCTGGGCCGCCGGCAGCGTCAAGGACCTGGCGGTGGGCAACGCCGTGCGGGCCGAGGGAACCCGGCAGGGCGGCACGTCACGGCCCGATCCGTCGGCGAGCGACCCGCGAGCCGAGCGGCAGGGCCGAAGGCGGGGCCGTCGACCACGCCGCCAGGAGCAGGCCAGGGCACGCGCCCCGGCGCCGGCGCGCCCATGACGCAGTCCTGACGCCGGATCCGCTCGTCGTCAGGGCTCGCCCTCGAGCAGCTCCTCGCTGACGTCGCCCGCCGCAGGCCGAGCAGCAACTGCGCGCCAGCCCCGTCTCGACGGCGTCCAGGGCCTCGGTGACCGACGACGTCCCAACAGCCAGCCCCTCGGCGCCCGGGCGGACGAACCCCTGCACGAGCAGCTTGCCGACGAGGTCGTGCAGGGAGGCGTAGACCCCGGTCGGGTCGAGGACGACGACCGGCTTGTCGTGCATCCCGAGTGCCCGCCACCCAGACCTCGAGCAGTTCCTCGAGGGTGCCCAGCCCCCCGGGCAGCGCGACGAAGGCGTCGGCGGCGGCGTCCATGCGGCCCTTGCGCTCGCGCATGTCGGCCGTCACGACGAGCTCGTCGGCGGCGTGGTCGGCGACCTCGAGGCCGAGCAGGGCCTGCGGGATCACGCCGAGGGTGTGACCGCCGCCGGCCCGGACGGCGCGCGCCACCTCGCCCATCATCGAGACGCGGCCACCGCCAGAGACGAGGTCGTGCCCCCGCCGCGCGATCTCGGTGCCCAGCTCGGCGGCCAGTTCGAGGTGCGCCGGGTGGATCCGCTCCGAGGAGGAGCAGAAGACGCAGATCCTCGCCACGGCCCGCGCTCCGCCGTTCCCGGCGGCCCGCGGCGAGGGCGGCCCGCGGCGACGCGGCCTGGCCGGCCGCCACGGCCGCGGCGTTCGCCTCCGACGAGGCCTGCTCGTGCTCGCGCTGGTGCACGGAGTCGACCAGGATCGCGACCGCCTCGTCGACGTCGTCGGTGACGTTGAGCAGGTCGAGGTCCGGCGCGGAGATCATCTTGCGGGCGAGCACCGGGCCCTGCATCCAGTCGAGCAGGCCCTGCCAGTAGTCGCGCCCGAGCAGGACGATCGGGAACGAGGTGACCTTGTGCGTCTGCACCAACGAGCGCCTCGAACAGCTCATCGAGGGTGCCGAAACCGCCTGGCAGCACGACGAACCCTTGGGCGTACTTGACGAACATGGTCTTGCGGGCGAAGAAGTACCGGAAGTTGACGCCGAGGTCGACCCAGCGGTTGAGGCCAGCTCGAACGGCAGCTCAATGCCGAGGCCCACCGACACGCCGCCCGCCTCGCAGGCACCCTTGTTCGCGGCCTCCATGATGCCGGGGCGGCCCCCCGTGATCACGGCGAAGGCGGCCCGACGAGCCGAGCCGAGGCGCTCGGCCTGGCACACAGCCTCACCACGGGGCGTACGGGCCGAGCCGAAGACACTGACCGCGGGGCCCACTTGGCGAGGGCCCCGAACCCCTCGACGAATTCGGCCTGGATGCGCAGCACCCGCCACGGATCGGTGTGGACCCAGTCGCTCGAGCCATGGCTGTCGAGCAGCCGCTGGTCGGTCGTCGAGCGCGGCACCAGGCCGCGGCGCAGCGTGACCGGTCCCTTGCGGTAATCGCGGGCAGAGCCCACCGAGCCTCCTGACGTCGACGTTCTCACCTGCCCGCGGCCGCCGGCAGGGGACCGGCGTACCGCCGGCTCCTGGAGCACCGGCGCGCGGGGCTCTCGCCTGACGCTACGGCTCACCGGAGACCTCGCCCAACGCGGCAACCCCGCCGCACCACCCCTGCGGCGTCCCCGCCCAGCTTCGGGCACCTGGGACACGGCGGGTGGACGATCGGGCGAACGACGAGCGCCGGGAGGCCGGACGAGGGGTGACGCGCGGTTCGCGGGACGCCGCCGGATCGCATCGCGAGGGTAGGGTTTCGACGTGCGAGGCTGGCCTGACGACGGAACGGGCGGCGGCTCCTCGACGTCGGCGCCCGAGGCGGACGTCGAGGCCCTGATCGCCTGGGGCCGGTTCGCGGACACCAGCAGGAGGCGCTGGCGCGCCTCGAGCAGGTCCTGCCCGCACTGGAGAGCAGCGGTGAGGCGCCCGCCGTCCTGCTCGCCCTCTTCGGCCGCGGGCTGCTCGCCCGGGTCGCCGGCCGCCCGCTGCCCGAGATCGTCGAGGCCTGCGACCTGCTCGAGCGTTCCGCCCTGGAGCGCCGGGCCCCCGTCTGGGCGGCGTGCGCGGCGGCCCTGCGGGCCCGCGCACGCCTCGACGCGGGCGAGGTCGGCGCCGCGGTGAACGACCTCGCCCGGGTCGACCTGCAACGTCTCGGGGCGGTGCTGGCGGAGCGCCCGGGCCTGCTGCTGCTCGACACCCTGGCCGGCGCCTACGCCCGGCTGCGACTGGACGAACGCACCGAGGACGCGCGGAGCCGGATCGAGGAGGCGCTGCCCGCGGCCGCGCCCTTCGACCGCGCCGTGCACTGGGCCGGCTGGAGCGTGCAGCTCGCAGCCCGCGCGCTCGATCCGGTGGCCTCGGGCCGCGGCAGAGCCCGACCAGGCGCTGCTGGAGCGTGCCGTCGAGGTGAGCGGCCGGCTGAGACGCGCTGCCGAGGACGGCCGTGCCGGACCGGCTCAGGCGCGGCGCCGACGCCGTC
>CAWCCY010000012.1:0-83320 GCA_963794075.1 uncultured Actinomycetota bacterium | reverse complement strand
ACTCCTTCGCCACGCACCTCTTGGCGCGCGGCGGCGACCTGCGCGCCATCCAGGAATTGCTTGGCCACGCCTCGCTGGCGACGACCCAGATCTACACCGAAGTCGACGCCGAGCGCCTGATCGAGGCCTATCCCGCGCCCATCCGCGCGCGTAGCGCAATTTCGTGCTAACCGTCATTCTGGGGCGCCACGCATTGGCGAGCCCGGAATCCATCTTCGCTGATGGTGGCTATGGATTCGGGCTCCTCGCTTCGCTCGGCCCCGGAATGACGGGCAGAGGGGCAAAAAAATCATGCCGGAAGCACACGAATCGATGGAGCATGCCGAGCACGCCGAACACGCGGCGCACTCGAACAGAAAAGTCGCGCTGGCGATCGCCATCCTCGCGCTGTTCTTGTCCCTTTCCGAAATGCTGGGAAAGAGCGCGCAGACCGAAGCGATCGGCGCCAATGTGGAGGCCTCGAATCTCTGGTCCTTCTTCCAGGCGAAGACCGTGCGCCAAACGATGATACGCACCGCCACCGAACAACTGAAACTCACGGCCGAAGCCGCCTCGGATCCGGCGACCCAGACGGCGATGGGGAAGCAGATCGAGGCTTGGCAAAAAACCGCCGCGCGCTACGATTCCGAGCCGGAGACGCATGAAGGCCGCAAGGAGCTGGCCGAACGCGCCAAGGAGGCGGAGGAGAACCGCAATACCTTCCTGGCGAAATATCACGCTTACGAGATCGCGTCCGCGGCGTTTCAGATCGGCATCGTGCTGGCGTCGGCCGCGGTCATCACCGAGATCATTGCGCTCGCCTGGCTGGCGGGGCTCCTCGGTGCCGGCGGACTTGCGGTGATGGCGCTCGGCATACTCGCGCCGCATGTGCTGCATTCGCTCTAGCGCGAGGTTCTGATGATCGCGCCCGGCAAGGCGGAGAAGAAGGCGGCACGCGCGGCGCGGCTGTCGGCCGCCCTGCGGGAGAATCTTCAAGCGCCGCAAGGCGCAGACGCGCGGCCGCGCCAAGCGACGATCTCGAGGGACGCCCCGCCTCCGAAAAGGCCGCCGCGGAGGCTGGAACTCCTGACTTTCGCCGCAATCGGGGCCGCGACTAGGAGCGTGACCCCGAAAAGCCTGCCCCGGACTTGATCCGGGGTGGAGGCCGGTTTTCGGACAAGATCATGCTCCAATAAGGTGCCGGTCCGGTACTACCCGGATACTGACTTTCGCGCGGGCCGACCGTTCGGGTCCGGCCATTTGGCCTCGGCCGTTTGGGTTTGCGAATTTCAGAATGATCAAGGAAACTGGCAACTCGTCGTTGCTAGTGTTTTTGGAATTTGACGTGCTCCGATGTGAGGCTTCTGGGCAAGCCCACTAGCTTGTAGCAAATCAAGGCTAGCTTGTAGGAAGCCGCGATTGACGCACGCGCACTTGACCCCAAATCGGGGCCACAGGGGGCATCATGGATCGTATTCGCATTCTCGGCGGACGGCGGCTGAACGGCACGATCCCGATCTCGGGGGCCAAGAACGCCACGCTTCCCTTGATGATCGCGAGCCTCCTGACCGACGAGACACTCACGCTCGACAATGTGCCCCGGCTCGCCGACGTCGCGCTGTTGCAGCGCATCCTCGGCAATCACGGCGTCGACGTCACGGTCGGCGGCAAGCGCGCCGGCGAGACCGCCGATGACGGCCAGACGCTGCAGCTTTCCGCCGCGCAACATCGTCGACACCACCGCGCCCTACGAGCTCGTCTCCAAGATGCGCGCGAGCTTCTGGGTGATCGCGCCGCTGCTCGCCCGCATGGGCCAGGCGCGGGTGTCGCTGCCCGGCGGCTGCGCCATCGGCACGCGGCCGGTCGATCTGCTTCATCATGGCGCTGGAGCGGCTCGGCGCGAAGATCGACATCGACGGCGGCTATGTCGTCGCACGCGCGCCCCACGGGCTTAAAGGCGGCGAGATCGTCTTTCCGAAGGTCACGGTCGGCGGCACCCACACCGCGCTGATGGCGGCGACGCTCGCCGACGGCACGACCGTGATCGAGAATGCGGCGCGCGAGCCCGAGATCGTCGACCTCGCCGATTGCCTCACCAAGATGGGCGCGCGCATCGACCGGCGCCGGCACCGACCGGATCGATTCGACGGCGTCGCCGAGCTGCACGGCGCGCGTCACGCGCGTCCTGCCCGACCGGATCGAGACCGGCACCTATGCGATGGCGGTCGCCATGGCCGGCGGCGACGTGCTGCTCGAGGGCGCGCGCCCGGAACTGCTGCAGTCGGCGCTCGACGTGCTGGCGCAGCCGGCGCCACGTCACGCCGACCAATCAGGGCATCCGCATCCGGCGCAACGGCAACGGCATCGCGCCGGTCGACGTCACCACCGAGCCGTTCCCGGCCTTTCCCACCGATCTGCAGGCCCAGTTCATGGCGCTGATGACGCGCGCGCGCGGCACCTCGCACATCCCCGAGACGATCTTCGAGAACCGCTTCATGCACGTCCAGGAATTGACCCCCCGGCGGACCTGCCCGCACGCCCCCGTCCTCGGCGGAGCGGGCCGCCTCGCCCGCCACGAGCTCCTCGGCCGTCGTGTGGCGCACCTCGACCTCGCCGAGGGCGGAGCACCGCGCCGATGTAGCTCGAGGAAAGCCCGGTTGGGCCCGACGACGAGCACGCCGGACCGGCGCAGCCGTTCGCGGTAGCGCATACAGCAGCTACGCCGCGCGGTGCAGGCCGACCGCCGTCTTGCCGGTGCCGGGCGCGCCCTGCACACAGACCGTGTCGCGACGTCCGCGCGCACGATCTCGTCCTGCTCCGGCTGGATGGTCGCGACGATGTCGCGCATCGGCCCGACGCGCGGCCGCTCGATCTCGCTCGGCGAGGATCTCGCTGCGCCGGTCGGTCTCGCGCGTGTCGGCGAGGTGCTCGTCCTCGTAGGCGGTGAGCCGGCCGTGGTCGAAGCCGAACCGGCGCCGCAGCCGCACGCCCATCGGCTCGGACGCGCTGGCCCGGTAGAACGCGCGGGAGACGTCGGCGCCGCCAGTCGATCACGACCGGCTCGCCGTCGTCGTCGGTCACGTGCCGGCGGCCGATGTACCAGCGCTCGCTCGGCCGCCGCGGGGTAGTCGATCCGGCCGAAGAACAGCGGCGACGTCGGGTCGTCGACCAGCGCCTGGGCGCGGCGGTGAGAGCGTGCCCCGAGGATACTCGCTGGACACCGCGGTCGCCGCCCGGGCGTCCAGCGCCAGGGTGCGCTCGCGCATCCGGGCGAGGTCGGCGCGGGCCGCGGCCAGGTAGGCATGCTCGTGCGCGAGCGGGTCGGAGGACTGGTGGGTGGTCGAGTCGGCGGCCGGCGGGAGGGTCTGTCGGTGAGGCTCCACGACGTCAGGCACGAGGGTCTAGGCTACGCCGCCCCCGCCGCCGGGTCCCCTGGTTATCCCGCCGGTCGCCGTCGAGGCACCCCTTGGTCGCGCCGAAGGCGCTGAGCGGCAGGTAGATGTTACGCTGCCGCCAGATGAACGCGAGGTTAACAGGAGGTGGACCGATGACGACGACCATCATGAGCGGACCGATCAGTGAGTGGACCGCCACGTCGTTGCGGCCGACCGCCAGGTGGATGCTGGTCGAGGACGGGAACGGGCGTCGGCGGCTGGAGATGGTGTGGGCGGTCCCGGCTGTCGACGTCCCCGTCGTGACGGCGAGCGGCGGGAGCGCCACCGCCTGACGTTCCTGGCCGCTGCTCGGGGGGGCATGTCCGGCCGTGGCCCTACGCTGGCTGGTGGCCGTCCTCATCGATCCCCCCGCCTGGCCCGCGCACGGGCGGCTCTGGTCGCACCTGGCCAGCGACGCCTCGCACGAGGAGCTGCACGCGTTCGCCGGCCCCGCCGGCCTCCCCGACGCGCTTTCGAGGGCGACCACTACGACGTCCCCCAGGAGCGGTACGCCGCTCTGGTCGCCGCCGGCGCCCTGCCCGTCAACCAGGCGGGAGCTCGTACCGCCGCCTGCCAGCGCTCGGGGCTGCGCCGGCCGAAGCGCCGCGGGGAGCGTGTGGTCGCGAGCCACCTGCGGGGCGACGGCGGCCGCGTCGACACCTTGCTCTCCACCCGTGCTGCCCCGTGCCGTCCGCGCCGTCGTCCTCGTGCCGGGCGGCCACCGAGCTGCTCGTCCTGCCCGATGGCGCGCCGCACCAGGCCGCCCTGCTCCCGCGGGTCCCGGTCGCCGCCGGCCGACAGCCGGACGCCGTGGGTCCCAGCCCTCGGCGCGTCCGTGCTGGGCGACGCCTGGCGGTACGGCGGGCCGCCCGTCCAGGTCGGGTACCTGCGTCTGGTCACGGGCGAGCGGCCGGATGCGAGCGCCGACGCCGAGCTCGCCGTCCGCTGGCGGTGGCCCGGCCTGGTCCGGCCGCCGGCCCCGGCCGATCCGGCACGCTGGGCCGACGCCGGTCAGGCGGCGGCGCTGCTGCCCGTCGAGGTGGCCCCCGCTCGTGCGCCCCCGCCCGGCGTCATCTCGCCGGGGCTGCGAGCCGACCCCTCGCGGCCGCCGGGTTACCGTGAACGCATGGTGACCGCGTGCTGAAGGCTGCCGCTCCCCGGCGCTGGCCGCGGGTCCTCGCGTTCACCGCGGCCGGCCTGGTCGTGCTGCTCGCCGCCGTGGCGTTCGCCGTCGCCTGGTACTTCGCGGGGGTGGCCGTCGCCGTCACCCATGGGGTCGACCGGCCGCTCGTCGCGCCCAGCCCCGCCGGCCCGGGCGCCGTCCGGCTCAGCGGGAGCGACCTCACCGAGGCGAGCCGCCCCGGCACCTACGGGCTCGACCTCGCCGGCGGCTATGGCGCGCTGGGCGCGATCGAGAGCCGCGGCGCCGACGGCGTCGTCCGGGCCTTCACCAGCCGGAACGGCACGGTCACCGCGGGTGCGACGGCGCGCGTCGACACCTACGCCTACGCGGGCGACCCCAAGAGCGCGCTGGGCCTCGACTACCAGGACGTGAAGGTCCACGACGCGCTCGGTGACTTCCCGGCGTGGTACCTGCCCGGGAGCGGGCCCACCTGGTTCGTCCACGTGCACGGGCACGACGGTGCGCGCGGGGAGTCGCTGCGCTACCTCACCGCGCTGCACCGGGCCGGCATGCCGGTGCTCGTGCCGACGTACCGCAACGACGTCGGCGCCCCGGCCTCGCCCGACGGCGTCGACCACCTCGGCCTGACCGAGTGGCAGGACGTGAACGCCGCCGTGCACTGGGCCCTCGACCACGGGGCTCACGACGTCGTGCTCGGCGGCTGGTCGATGGGGGGCGCGGTCGCGCTGCAGGTCGCCGACCGTTCGGACGTCAAGGACAGGATCAGGGCGCTCGTGCTCGACTCGCCCGTTCTCGACTGGCGCGACGTCCTCGAGCACCAGGCCGACCTGCGCGGCCTGCCCGGCCGGAGACGGCGCTCGCGATCTGGACCGCCGCGCACCGCTTCGGGGTCGACTTCGACCGGCTCGACTGGGTGACCCGGGCCCGCGAGCTCACGATCCCGACGCTGCTGATTCACAGCGATGCCGACGACTACGTGCCCGACGGCCCGTCCAAGGCTCTCGCGCAGCAGCGGCCGGACCTCGTGACCCTCGAGCTCGTCCCCGGCGCCGGCCACACCCAGGGCTGGAACACCGACCCTGCCGGCTACGAGCAGCGGCTCCTCGGCTGGCTGGCGGCGCGGGGCGCTACGCCGTCAGCTCGCTGAGCTCGCGGGCCACGTTCGCGCGGGCCGCGGCCTCCACCGCTCCCTCCCCGCCGCGGTGCGGTAGAGCCGCGGCATCGCCTCGAGCGCCCGCAGCACCATCGCCCGGCCCTGCCGGAACATCGGCTCGGGCACGTGCCCGTACTCCGCGCGCACGGCCGCGACGTACCGGGCGTAGCGGGCCGGCTCGGCCGCCAGGATCGCGAGGTCGGCATCGCAGAGGACGGCGCCGTCCGCGTCGCCCGCGACCGGGTCGTGGTGCTCGGTGAGCCGCACCAGCCTGGCCACCTCGCCGACCCGCTCGTGCGGCACGCCCAGCGCCGTGAGCACCTCGACGGCGAGCTCGGCCGACCGGCGCTCGTCGCTGCCCGGGTTGCTGTCGTAGACGGCGTCGTGGAACCACGTGGCCAGCCGGACGGCGGCCGCGTCGGCGGCGTCACCGGCCAGGGCGTCGACGCCGGCGAGCACGTCGGCGAGGTGCTCGGCGTCGTGGTAGCGGCGATGGGGCTCGTGCCAGCGGGCCAGCAGGGACTCGCCGGCGGCGGCCACCGCGGCGTCGTCCGCGCCGGCCTCGGCGGAGCGGCAGGCGGCGTGCCAGGCGGCGGCCAGATCCATGGGGACAGTCTGGCGGGCCGGTGGCCCCCGGGGGGCCCGGAGCCGGAGAAGCGCGGGGAACGCCGCGAGGCCGGTGCCGCCCGCCGGGACTGCGGATGGCACCGGCCTCGCCGGTCGTCGCGTCGTGCCTTCGCTCGAGTCGCGCGAGGGCGTCAGCCGTTGTTGCTGGCCGGCTTGGTGCCCAGGGTGACCTGCAGGTCGACCTTCTTGCCGTCGCGGACGACGGTCAGCGTCACCTTGGTGCCGGGCTGGAGCGCCCGGATGCGCGCCACGAGCGAGTCGGCGCCGTCGAGGCTCGCGCCGTTGACGGCGATGACGGAGCTCACTGGTGCGAGCCCCTGCCTGAGCCGCGGCCGCCCCGTCGGTGATCGACCGGATGATCGCCGCCTGACGGGTCGCGCCGTCGATCGAGACGGTGCCGTCCTGCAGGTTCACCCCGAGGAAGGCGTGCTTGACGGTCCCGGTCTTGACGAGCTGGTCGGCGACGCTGCGGGCCTCGGCGACCGGGATCGCGAACCCGAGGCCGATGTTGCCGGCCTGGCCGCTGCTGCTCGCGCCGAGCGAGGCGATCGACGAGGTCACGCCGATCACGCGGCCCGTCGCGTCGACGAGGGCGCCGCCGCTGTTGCCGGGGTTGACCGCGGCGTCCGTCTGGATCGCGTTGGTGACCACCGTCTCGCCCTGCACCTGCCCGGACCCTAACGGGTCCTGGCTCTGCGGCTGCTGGGTCGTCGTCACGGGGCGGTTGAGGGCGCTGACGATGCCCGTCGTGACGGTGTCGGAGAGGCCGAGCGGGTTGCCGATCGCCATCACCGGGTCACCGACCCTCACGGCCGAGGAGTCGCCGAACGAGGCCGGCTTGAGGTCCGAGGGGGCGTTCTTCACCGAGAGCACCGCCAGGTCGGTCGACGCGTCGCTCCCGACGATCGTCGCCTGGTAGGAACGGCCGTCGCTCAGGATCACGCTGACCTGGCCGTTGCCGCCCTCGGCCGCCGCCACCACGTGGTGGTTGGTGAGGACGTGCCCGTTGCCGTCGTAGACGATGCCCGAACCCTCGTCGCCGGAGTTGCCCGAGGTCACGCGCACCGAGACCACGCTCGGCTCGACCGTCTTCGCGACGGCGACCCAGTTCGGAGCGCCGGTACCGCCCGTCACCAAGGGCGCGGAGCTGTCGGCCGCCGTGCTGCCGGATCCGTTGGCCGAGCCCGTGCCGGCCGAGTACGACGACGTCGCCGCGGTGTTGTCCCGGCTCTCGGTGATCCCGAGGGTGAACAGGCTCGACAGCACGGCCGCGGCGGCTCCGACGGCGACGACGCCGCCCCAGCCCGGCCCGCGGCGCCCGCCCGTCCGGCCGGCCTGCGGAGCCTGCTGGGGGACGGGGGGGCCGTACGGCGGCTGGCCGGCCCACGGCGAGGACGAGTCCGCGGCGGGATAGGCCGTCGAGCCCGCGGCCGGATAGGCCGTCGAGCCGCCCGAGGGATAGGCGGGCCCGCCCGTCCCGGCATAGGCGGCTGCGCGCTGGGCGTAGTCGGGCCCCGGCTGGTTCTGCGGGTCGTACGGCGGGTCGAACCGCTGCGGGTCGTTCGGCGGGTCGAACCGCTGCGTGTCGTCGACGTGCTGATCGCCGCCGTGCTGGCCCTCGACCGGCTGGTCGCCGGCCTGCCGGCCGTCGAGCTGCTGGGTCTCGGCACGCTGCTGGTCGACCTCGGGGGACGGCGCGGGGGCGTTCGGGCTCGCCCACGACGCCGGCCACTGCTCACGCCCGGACTCGGGGGAGTTGGACATCTCCGTTCACCTCTCGTCGTCGGATGGCTCCATCCAACGCCATGTCGCTGGGTGGTTCCTCGGCCGCTGCTGACAGTTCCCTGAGAGCCTTCGAGTACTCGCTCGTGGAGGGGGCCGCGCCTCAGGCCGGCTGCGGCGCGTTCGCCGACTCGGGCAGGGCCATCCGGAAGGTGGCGCCCCCGCCCGGGGTGGGGCGGACGTCGACCGCGCCACCGTGCGCTGCGGTCACGGCCGCCACGATGGACAGCCCGAGCCCGGAACCACCCCCGGATCCGCGCCGCCGACTCGAGTCGACCCGGTAGAACCGCTGGAAGACGCGCTCGGCCTCCTCCGGAGGGAGGCCCGGCCCGTGGTCGCGGACCTCGAGCACGGCCTGCCCGGCGTCGACCCCGACGGCGACCTCGACGGGCGTGCCCGGGGGCGTGTGCCGGACGGCGTTCGCGACGAGGTTGACGACGACCTGCCTGAGCCCGCCCTCGTCGCCCACGACGACGGCGGGCACCGGCCCGCCGGCTCGCCCGTCGGGACCGTCCAGACCTACCAGGCGCACCGGCCGGCCCGGGTCGAGACCCCGGACGTCGTGCACCGCGTCGCCCGCCAGCACCGCGAGGTCGACCGGTTCGGCGCGCGCCGGCCGCCGCTCGTCGAGCCGGGCGAGCATGAGCAGGTCCTCGACGAGGGCGCCCATCCGGGTGGCCTCGTCCTCGATCCGCCGCATCGTCCGCGGCACGTCGTCAGGGGGCACCGCACCCTGGCGGTACAGCTCGGCGAAGCCGCGGATCGACGCCAGCGGCGTGCGCAGCTCGTGCGAGGCGTCGGCGGCGAACCGCCGGGTGCGTGCCTCGGAGGCCTCCCGCGCGTGGAAGGCGGACTCGATCTGGGTGAGCATCCCGTTCAGCGACGCCGTCAGGCGGCCGACCTCCGTGCTCGGCGGGCGCGGCGGGATGCGCCGCGAGAGGTCACCGGCGGCGATGGCCGCGGCGGTCTCCTCGACCTCGACCAGTGGCCTGAACGACCGCCGGATGGCCAGCGACCCCAGCAGCGCACACAGGACGATCACGATCCCCTCGATCAGGAGGGTGATCATGCGCAGCTGCTGGACGGCCTGATCGACCCCCTCCAGCGGCAGCGCGATGGTGACGGTCCCGGGCAGCCTCACGCCCGGGAACTGGATGGAGCTGAGGGAGGCCGGCACGACGACCCCCCGCCAGGCCGAGCCGCCGTCGGCGGCCGGGATCGTGAAGGGCCGGCCGTCGAGCTGCCGGGCGTTGGCCGTATCGATCGAGGGGAAGGCCGGCGGGGTGACGTCGGGCCGCGGGGCGACGGTGCCGCTGGCCTCGGGGTGGTTCTGGACGACGATGTGGATGGCGAACGTCGTGGGCCCCGAACGCCCGTCGAGGATGCCGTTGATGAATCGCGAGTCCTGCTGTGCGACCTGGTACTGGGCCGTGAGCTGGTCGTCGATCTGCTTGACCAGGTAACCGCGCAGCACCGCCTGCACGCCGTAACCGGTCGCCGCCAGGGCGGCGACGAGGGAGACGAGCAGGATGCCGACGAGGCGGGTGCGCAGCGGCAGCCTGGAGAGCGTGGCCCTCACGACGCCGGGGGCAGCCGCAGGACGTACCCGACGCCGCGCTTGGTGTGGATCAGCGGCGGCTCGACGGCGTCGATCTTGCGGCGCAGGTAGGAGATGTAGGACTCGACGATCCCGGCCTCGCCGTTGAAGTCGTAGGCCCACACGTGGTCGAGGATCTGCGTCTTCGACAGCACCCGGTTCGGGTTGAGCATCAGGTAGCGCAGCAGCTTGAACTCGGTGGGGGAGAGGTCGATCATCGTTCCCCCGCGCCGGACCTCGTGGGAGTCCTCGTCGAGCTCGAGGTCGTGGAAGACGAGCCGGCCGCTGTCGGGGGCGCTGCCGACCCCCGTACGGCGCAGCACCGCGCGGATCCGCGCGACGACCTCCTCGAGGCTGAACGGCTTGGTCACGTAGTCGTCGCCGCCGACCGTCAGCCCCGTGACCTTGTCGCTCGGTCGCGTCGCGGGCCGTGAGGAAGAGGACCGGGACGTCGCCGGCCGCGCTCGCGCAGCTTGCGGGCGACGCTGAACCCGTCGAGGTCGGGCAGCATCATGTCGAGAACGACGAGGTCGGGGCGGTGCTGCTCGGCGAGCTTCAGCGCCTCGGCGCCGTCGGCCGCGGGCACCACCTCGAACCCCGCGAACCGCAGGCTCGCGGTCAGCAGCTCGCGGATGCTCGGCTCGTCGTCGACGACGAGCAGCTTCGCCTCGGGGGTCTTCTCGGCCACGCTGGCCATTGTCGGCACGCAAGCTGTGAGTTCCCTGGGAACCACCGGGGTGCCTCCTGGGGCTCGTCAGCTCCCCGTGACGGTTCGAGTGGTGCCGTCCTCGGCGACCACCAGTGCGACGTGGCCCGGCAGCGTGGCCAGCCACCCGTCGGCGTCGGCGCCCCTGGCGAACGCCGCGGTCGCGTAGACGTCGGCCCAGAGCAGCGACGGGCCGACGACGGTCACCGAGAGCAGACCGTCGCCGCCCGGTTCGCCGGAGCGGGGGTCGAGCACGTGCGCGCCGCGGGCGGCGCTGCCCGAGGTCGCCACGCCGCCGCTGCGCAGCGGGAGGGTCGCCAGCAGCCGGGAGGTGTCGCGCGGGTCCTCGATGCCCACCGTCCAGTCGGGCGTGTCGGTCCGGCGGCAGGCCAGGGCGACGTCGCCGCCGGCGTCGACGAGCACGTCGTACGCGGGCAGGCGCCGCGAGAGCCGCCGGCAGGCGTCCTCGACCGCCCAGCCCTTGACGAGGCCGGTCGGCTCGAAGGCCGGGGCCCGCGCGGGGCGTCGGGGAGCCAGCGCGGAACGAGTCCTCGGTCCGCGCGAGCGGCCTCCTCGCACAGGGCGGCGACCTCGGGACGGCGTCCGGCGTCCGTCCAGGTCGCAGTTCGCCGCGCCGATCCGGCTCACGGCGCTGTCGGCGCGGTAGGTGCTGAACGTCGCGTCGACCTCGTGGAGCTCGGCGACGACGTTCACCGACGGCCTCGCGCCTCCGGCGCGAGCGCCGCGGGCCCGCGGACGTGGATGCTGACCGGCATCCCCATCACCTGCTCGACGCGCGGCGGAGCGAGCGCGGACTCGAGACGGCACCGGGTGCCGACGGTCACAGGTGCGCCTGGTCGATCGCGGACTGCAGCGACTGGATGTAGCCGTCGCTGGTGACCGTCGCGCCGCGAGACGGCGTCGATCTGGCGCGCTCTGGGCCTGGACGGCCTCCTGGGTCAGCACCGGCACCGGCGTAGGAGTTGATCTCCTGGTCGCGGCCGTTGTCCTGCGGGTACTGCACGGCGCTGCGCTGTCGGTGATCTTGCCGCCTGCGACGGTGATCTGGACCTGGACCGGGCCCCACCGCGTGTCCACCGGTCGCCGGTGTAGGTCTTCGCGGCCGCGTCGCTCGACTGATCCACCGAGCTGCCGGCTCGACGAGCCGGCGCTGCGCGGAGCCCGACGAGCTGGCCGAGCCGGTCGAGCCGTCGGCGTCGTGCCCGCGGCAGCCGGCCGGTCGTGCCGGTGCCGGTCGCCGGCGGGCACCGGCGAGGTGCCGTGCCCGCTGCGAGGCTGGTGTGGTAGCTGAACAGCACCACGAGCGCCGCTGACGGTGCTCATGAGCGCGACGGCGATCCGGCGCATGCAGATCCTCCTCGGGTCGGGTCGTGGTCGAGGGGCGTGTCGGCTACCAGGTGAAGCGCTCGAGGTGGATGCGGTCGGCGGGCACGCCGGCCGCCAGCGCGGCGCGCCGCGGCGGCGTCCATCCAGTGCGTCGGCGCCGCACATGTAGACGTCGTGGTCGGCGATGTCGGGCACCAGGTGGCGCAGCGCGTCGGCGTCGGCGAGGTGGCGCGGCGTCCGCCGGGCAGCCAGGAGCCGCGTCCGGGCCCGCGCGGGCCGAGCAGCGTAGACCACCCGGCCCCCCGCTGGCGCGGCCAGCGCGTCGAGCTCGGCGCGGAAGACGAGGTCGCGGCTCGTGCGGCCCGGTAGACCAGCGTGACGTCGCCGGGGCCCTGCGGGAGCTCCTCGAGCAGCGCCCGCAGCGGCGTGACGCCGATGCCGCTGGCGAGCAGGGTGACCTTGCGGCGGGTCCGCACGCCGCCGTGCAGCCGGCCGTACGGCCCTTCGATGAGCACCCGGGTCCCCGGCCGCAGGCGGCCGAGCCGGCGGCTGCCGTCGCCGAGGTCCTTCACCGTGATGCGCAGCATGTTCGCGGTGCGGGGCGCGCGGACAGCGAGTAGGGGTGCCCGCGCGATCCAGCCGGGGCCGTCGAGGAAGCGCCAGACGAAGAACTGGCCGGCGCTCGACCGGCAGCCGGTCGCAGATCGCGTCCGCGCAGGTGCACCGAGACGACGCCGGGCGCCCTCCGCGCACGACCCGCGCGACGACGCAGGCCTGGTGCCGCAGGGTGCGGGACAGCGGCAGCCCCAGCCGCCACACGAGGATCGCGCCCGCGGCGGCGGCCCACAGCGTCCACCAGTACAGCGTGGCGGCCGGCGATGGTGAGGAAGTCCGGCCGGTCCAGAGCTGGTGCGGCAGGGCGAGGCCGACGCCGAGGTAGGCGTAGAGGTGCAGCAGGTGCCAGGACTCGTAGCGCAGCTTGCGGCGCGCGGCCGCGAACGCTCGTCACGACGACCATCACGAGCAGCACGGTCCTGCCGGCGATCGCCAGGAGCATGCCGGGGTAGTCGAGACGAGGTCCCACGAGCTCCGCGATCGCGCCGTTCACCGCGGCCGGCCGGCGTAGCCGAGGGTGATCAGCACGACGTGCGCGAGCATCAGGTTGAACGACGAGAAGCCGACGAGCCGGTGCCGCCGGGCCAGCTCGTCCTGACCGTAGGCGCGCTCGACCAACGGGATCCGCGCCATCAGCAGCACCTGGATGAGCAGCAGGTCGGCGGCGACCAGACCGGTCAGCCGGCCCAGGCTGGTGAGGCCGCGGCCGGCGGGCTCGGCCAGGTCCTGCAGGCCGCCGCCCGACATCCAGAGCGCGATCACGACGAGCATGCTCGCCCAGGCGAGCGACGCCGGCCAGGTCGCGCCACCAGCGGGGGACGCGGCGCACGGGCGCGCCGCGGCGGCCGCTGGCGCCCCGGCATCGGTCGAGGGTCCGGCATCGTCGTGCCGTCGATGCCTCAAAGGTGCCCGGCGAGCCTTGGAGAATCCTGTGGGCGGCTCCTGTGAGGCCTATGTGAGGACATCGTCGGCGTCGACGATCCGGTAGGCGTAGCCCTGCTCGGCCAGGAAGCGCTGGCGGTGGGCCGCGAAGTCCTGGTCGACGGTGTCGCGGGCCACGACGGCGTAGAAGCGGGCGGTGCGGCCGTCGGCCTTGGGCCGCAGCACCCGGCCGAGCCGCTGCGCCTCCTCCTGGCGGGAGCCGAACGACCCCGAGACCTGGATCGCGACGCCGCCTCGGGCAGGTCGATCGAGAAGTTGGCGACCTTGCTCACGACGAGCGTCGCTGATCTCGCCGTGCCGGAACGCGTCGAACAGCCGCTCGCCGCTCCTTGACCGTGGTCTCGCCCTTGATCACCGGGGCGTCGAGCCGCTCGCCGAGGTCGTCGAGCTGGTCGATGTACTGCCCGATGACGAGCATCTGCTCGCCCCGGTGCCGCTCGACGAGGCGCTCGACGACCTTGGTCTTCGTCGGCGCGCGGTCGACGCAGAGCCGGTAGCGCTCCTCGGGCTCGGCGGTGGCGTAGAGCAGCCGCTCGCGCTCGGGCAGGGTGACGCGCACCTCGACGCAGTCGGCGGGCGCGATGTAGCCCTGCGCCTCGATGTCCTTCCACGGGGCGTCGTAGCGCTTGGGGCCGATGAGGGAGAAGACGTCGCCCTCGCGGCCGTCCTCGCGCACCAGCGTCGCGGTCAGGCCGAGCCGGCGGCGGGCCTGGAGGTCGGCGGTGAACCTGAAGATCGGCGCGGGCAGCAGGTGCACCTCGTCGTAGACGATCAGGCCCCAGTCGCGCGCGTCGAACAGCTCGAGGTGGGCGTAGACGCCCTTCCGCCGGGTCGTCATGACCTGGTAGGTCGCGATCGTGACCGGCCGGATCTCCTTGCGGGAGCCGGAGTACTCGCCGATCTCGTCCTCGGTCAGGCTCGTGCGCTTGAGCAGCTCGTCGCGCCACTGCCGGGCGCTGACGGTGTTCGTGACGAGGATCAGCGTGGTCGCGCTGCGCCCGCGCCATCGCGGCCGCGCCGACGATCGTCTTGCCGGCGCCGCAGGGCAGGACGACGACGCCCGGAGCCGCCGTGCCAGAAGCCCTCGACGGCCTCCTTCTGGTACGGCCGCAGCGCCCAGCCGTCCTCGGCCAGCGCGATCGGCGTGCGCCTCGCCGTCGACGTAACCGGCCAGGTCCTCGGCCGGCCAGCCGAGCTTGAGGAGCACCTGCTTGAGGTGGCCGCGCTCGCTCGGGTGCACGACCACGTGCTCGGGGTCGAGGCGCTGCGCCGACCAGCGGCTTGATCTTCGCGACTGCGCAGCACCTCCTCGAGCACGGGCACGTCGAAGGCGTGCAGGACGAGGCCGTGCGTCGGGGTGCTTGACGAGCTGCAGGCGCCCGTAGCGGGCCATCGTCTCGGCGACGTCGACGAGCAGCGCGTGCGGCACCGGGTAGCGGGAGTACTCGAGCAGGACGTCGACGACCTGCTCGGCGTCGTGGCCGGCGGCGCGCGCGTTCCACAGGCCGAGCGGCGTGAGCCGGTAGGTGTGGACGTGCTCGGGCGCGCGCTCGAGCTCCGCGAACGGCGCGATCGCCTGCCGGCAGGCGCCGGCGAGCGTGATGGTCGACCTCGAGCAGCAGGGTCTTGTCGCTCTGGACGATGAGCGGTCCGTCGGTCACGCGCGGCCTTCCGTCGGCGGGGAACCCCAGTGTCAACCCTTCGCGGCCACCGGGTCTTCCGCGCCCCTCCTCTTCTTGGCGCTGATCATGTTCTTAGCGTTGATCCTCTTCTCGGCGCTGATCATGCAATCCAGTCCGATCATGGTAAGTCCGCCGGTCATGATCGGACTGGATTGCATGATCAGCGAGAAGAAGCGGTCAGCGAGAGAAGAAGCGGTCAGCGAGAGAAGAAGCGGTCAGCGAGAGAAGAAGCGGTCAGCGAGAGAAGAAGCGGTCAGCGAGAAGGGCGGGGGCGGTCAGGGTGTGGGGGCGGCCACTCCCGTGACGCGGTGGACGGAGAAGGTGCGCACCTGGTCGGCGCCGCGGTCGAAGGCCGTGATACGCCCCGCGTCGATCGAGAGCGGCTCGACCAGCCGGCGCGCGACCGCCCCGCCGGCGTCGGCGTAGCCGATCCAGACCGGCCGCCGCGCGCTGGCGGCGTCCCGCAGCAGGGCCAGCGCGGACGCGGGGTCGGTCGCCGACAACGCGGGCGGCACGCCGAGGTCGACGGGTGGGGTGTG
The DNA here is from genome assembly GCA_963794075.1 of uncultured Actinomycetota bacterium. GTDB lineage: Bacteria > Actinomycetota > Actinomycetes > Actinomycetales > Kineosporiaceae > DATKNA01. The sequence goes on along the minus strand of CAWCCY010000012.1, from coordinate 67,773 downwards.
TTCGCGCGCCCTCACCACCTCGTCCGCGGCGCGCAGGGCCTGGACGGCGGCGAGCAGCGCGGGACCCCCGGGCCCGGGGGGCAGCGGCGTGACCGGCCGGGGCCTGGTCCGCGGCGGCGTCCGCTGCACCCTGGGTGCCCGGACGACGATCTCGCCGTCCGGCGACTCCGCCGCTGGGGCGAGGCCCATCGACCGCAGCGTGGACAGCACGGTCTCGGGCAACGCCTGCGCCGCGAGCACGGTCGGCGCCAGCCGGCGCAGCCGCAGGCCGACGCTGCGCCGGTCGGCGAGCAGTTCGGCGAGGGCGGCCTCGTCGTCGGCCCGCACATAGCACTGCGCGGTCCCGATCCGGATCCGGCCGTAACGCCGCGCGGTGTCCTGCACGAGGTAGCGCAGCGGTTGCGGCACCGGCGTGCTCGACGATCTCTCGAGCAGGGCGAGCAGGTCGTCGCCGGTGCGGCCGGCGTCGAGGGCGCGGCGCACCGAGTCGGGCGTGAACCTGAAGACGGTCGCCCCGCCGCGGCTCTCGACGTCGGCGACCATCGCCAGGTCGCGGTCGAGGTCGGGCACGAGCGGGCCCGGGGCCACGGCGGTGAGGTCGGCCTGCAGGAAGACGCGGTCGACGAGCGGCGGCAACGCGGCGTCGAGGATGTCGGCGGCGGCGGCCGGGTCAGCCGGGCCGGCCGCCAGCAGCCGGCCGTGCGGGGCGAGCGCGCCGGCCCCCGTCACGCCGAGCCAGCCCGCCTCGTCGAGCGCCCACCCGAGTAGCTGGGTGCGGCCGCGCCCTGCACGACGGGGCGCCGTCCAGTCGAGCAGCGCGAGCAGGTCCTGCGGGTCCTTGGCCCGCGGGTCCGCGTCGGTGCTGCCCTCGGCCAGGCGGGCGAGCACCCACCGCCGGATCTCGGGAGCCGCCGCCCGGTCGAGGTCGCCGCCCAGAGCGGCCCGCGGGCTGTCCCGCTCGTCGCGGCTGCCGACCAGGCCGGGGGAGCGGGTGGTGGCGAGCCAGCTCGTCGCCAGCGCTGCCCACCGGTCACCCGTGCCGAGGTCGAGCCAGGCGTCGAAGGCCGGCGTCGGCGCCCAGTGCGGGTCTGCCTCGCCGTTGTCGGCCACGAGCCCGGCGGCGTACGCGATCTCGACGACCCGGGCTGCGACGTGTTCGTCGACCTCGAGCATCGCAGCGGTCCGCCGCAGGTCACGGACGCCGAGGCCGCCGGCCCGCAGCACCGGGGGCGGAGCCTCGCCCCAGCCGTCGCCCAGGGCGGCCACCAGCCGGACGGCGTCCGCCGCGGCCCCGGCCGCCGTGCTGGCGACCCGGGCCGCAGGCCGCGGCTCGGCGGCCACCGCCGGCGGCCGGACGAGCGGTTCGCGGTGGACGTGCCCGCCGCGCAGGGCGAGCCCCACCTCGCGGGGGAGCACGACGTGGCCGGCGTCCGCGACTCCGAGCAGGCCCCGCGCCAGCAGCCACTCGACCGGCCCCGTGGCGCCGTCGCGCCGCACCGGCCGGTCGGCGTCGGAGACCTGCCCCACGGGTGGGCCCCAGGTCAGGCGGTCGAGGACCGCGCGGACGCCGTCCGGGGCCTGCGCCAGCAGGTCGGTCACGGCGGCGGGGTCCCCGAGGTGGGCCGCGAGCCGGGCCAGCGCGGTGTCGGGGTCGCCGGTGGAGGGGAGCGCGAGGTCCTCCAGCAGATCGGCGAGGCGCTGCGGCGAGCGGCGCCCCAGCGCGTCGGCCAGCGGCGGCCCGAGACCGGCGGGGTGCGGGCCGAGCACGTCGCGAGCGGCGCGCACGAGGCGCAGCGCCCGCGGCGTCCCCCAGATCAGGGCGAGCTCGCGCAGCCGCTCGAGCACCGGGCCGGCGGGGGCGCCCCAGACCTTGCTGAGCTGGCCCGCCGTGAACGGCTCGGGCAGCACCGCGGCCACGTCGACGACCTGGAGGGCCGGGGCGTCGAGGGAGTCGAGCGCGCGCTGCACGGACAGCCGGCCGGCGGCGCGCACGCCGAGGGCCGACAGGTCGGGCGGCAGGGGCACGGCGAGGTCGGGCCGGTCGCGCAGGAGGGCGGCGAGGGCGTCATCGGGCCGGGACCGCAGCTCGTCGGTGAGGCTGCGCGGCGGGGCGCTGCGACGGCTGGGCATCCTCACCACTCTAGGCGGGCCGGTGTGTCCCGGCGATCGAGCAGCGCGGCGGTAGCGTTCGCGCGTGCGCTTCGGCCTGATCATCCTCCCGCAGCGGCGCTGGGCCGAGCAGGCCGCGATGTGGCGCCGCGGCGACCAGCTCGGCTTCGACCACCTGTGGACCTACGACCACCTGACCTGGGACCCGCTGGCCGGCAGCCCGTGGGGCGCGACGATGCCCACGCTCGTCGCGGCGGCGCTCGTCACCTCGCGGGCCCGCCTGGGCACCTGGGTGGCCTCGCCGAACTACCGTCACCCGGTGCCGTTCGCCCGCGAGCTGGCCGCGCTGGACGACGTCAGCGGTGGGCGGGCCGTTCTCGGGATCGGGGCGGGCGCCGCGTCGCACGACGCCCGGGTGCTCGGGGCGCCGGTGCTGGCGCCCCGCGAGCGCGCCGACCGGCTCGAGGAGTTCGTCGAGCTGCTCGACCGGGTGCTGACCGGCGACCACGTCGACCACGAGGGGACGTACTACCGCGCGGTGGACGCGCGCACGACGCTGGCGTGCGTGCAGCGGCCGCGGCTGCCGTTCGTCGTGGCCGCCGACGGGCCCCGGCTCATGCGCCTGGCGGCCCGGGTGGGGGCCGGCTGGGCGACCACGGGCGCGACCCCGCGTGAGGCCGGTGACGCGGCCTGGTGGCAGGCGGTCGCGGGGCTCGCCGCTCGTTTCGACGACACGCTCGCGGCCGCGGGGCGCGACCCCGGCTCGGTCGACCGGATGCTCTCGCTCGACGCCTCGCCCACGTTCGCGCTGGCGTCCGTGGAGTACTTCACCGAGGCCGTCGGGCGCGCCGCCGAGCTCGGCTTCACCGACGTCGTCGTGCACTGGCCCGTCCCCGGCGCGCCGGTCTACGACGCGCCGGAGTCGCGGGTGGAGGAGATCGGCGCGGTGCTCCGCGAGCTTGCGGGGGAGCGACCCGGCGGGATGATCGTCGCGTGAAGACCCTCATCATCGTCGTCGCGATCCTCGTGATCCTCCTGGTGATCGCGCTGGTGGTGCTCGCCGGCGTCGAAATGCGCGCCGGGCCCGGCTGCGCGAGCGGTTCGGGCCGGAGTACGACCTCGCGGTCAAGCGCGGAAAGGACCGCCGGGCGGTCGAGCAGCGCCTCGAGGCGCTGGCGCAGCGGCGCGACACCCTCGACATCCGCGAGGTCGCGCCCGCCGAGCACAGCCGCTTCGGTGACGAGTGGAACGCGGCGCAGTCACGGTTCGTCGACGATCCCGGCCAGTCGGTGGCCGACGCCGACGGCATCGTCAACTCGGTGCTCCGGAGCCGCGGCTACCCGGTCGAGTCGTTCGACGACAGGGCCGCGCTCGTCGCGACCGACCACCAGGACGTGGTCGAGGGTTACCGGCGCGCGCACGACACGTACGCGGCGCACCTGCAGGGCGGCACGGGTGACACCGAGGACCTGCGCCAGGCCTTCCTGAGCTACCGCGACGTGTTCGAGCGGCTCAACCAGCCCGCCTCGGGGCGCGACGAGCCGGCGGCCCTCGAGGGTGCCCGGACCCCCGAGCTCGAGGGCGCCCGGACGCCGAACGCCGAGGGCGACCGAACGCGCGACGTCGAGGGCGCGCCGGACGCCGAGGGCGACCGGGCGCGAGACGAGGGCGCGCGGACGCCGGACGTCGATGCCGCCCCGCCGCCCGACGTCGAGGCTGCCCGCCCCGCGCGGCCGCCCGTGATGTCACCGGCGGCCGAGCCCCCCGTGCGTGACGAGCCGGTGCAGAACGAGCCGGTCCGCGAGGAGCCGGTGACCCGGGAGGAGCCGGTGACCCGGGAGGAGCCGGTGACCCGGGAGGAGCCGGTGACCCGGGAGGAGCCGGTGACCCGGGAGGAGGAGCCCGCGGCCGTCCGCCTCGACGCCGCCCAGGACGTGCCCGACAGTGAGCACGGGCGGCACTCGGTCCCGCGCCCCGTCGACGGCTCCTGAGCGGGGGGCCGAAGGCGAGGTCGAGATCAGGGCAGCCGGGCGGCGGGGCGGAGCAGCCCGAGCCAGGCCACTCCGGCGGCGAGGCCGGCGCCGACGGTCACCGCGATCGCCGTCGCGAAGATCACCGCGGGCGTCACCCCGCCCCAGGGCCCCTCGCGCACCGCGTGCCACTTCGCGAGGCGTGATGCCCGCGCCGGCCGCGACCGCCACGACGGCGGCCCAGGGGTGCCGGCGCGGGCTGAGCCGCCACACGTCGAGGCCCCGGTCGAGCCAGGCCGCGACCCGGGCCGGCACGCTGCCCGGCATGAGCGTCGCGGCCAGGGTGGCGATCTCGTCGGCGAGGTCGGGCCTGGCGGTGGGCGGCACGCGCTCCAGGCGGGCGAGCGCCGGCGCCCAGAGCCGCCGTGCCCGCAGCACGAGGCACGCGGCGAGCAGCCCGGCGGCGGCGCTCGTCAGGAGCAGCGCGACGCCTGCGGCAGGGAGCGTGCCCGCGGGCACCGAGGTCAGGGCCGCGCCGCAGGCGATCAGCGCGGCGGACATGCACGCGAGGCCCGCCATGCAGCCCGCCAGGACGGCCCGCGCGGCGTGCGCCGGCACCGATGCGGGGCCGCGGTGGGCGACGGTGCGCACGAGGGTCGGCAGGGCGACGACGGGCAGCAGCAGGATCGCGCACGAGACGACGGCGTCGTACGGGCCGGCCCGCCACGGGTTGGTGATGCGCACGGCCTGCACCTGCGTGGTCACCACGCAGAGGACCCCGAAGAGGGCCTCGGCGGACAGGGCGGCCACTCCCGCCCGGCGGAGCGCCTTGCTCGGCGCGTCACCCCCGGTCACCGGATCACCCTAGCGCTGTCGACGTCCCCTGCTCGACGAGATATCGCCGACCGCCGACGCGGCCTCGACGGTTACCGTCGGTGCATGTCGCAGCGCCACATCGTGCCCGTCGTCGGCTTCGACCTCGACCTCACGCTCGTCGACAGCGCCGTCGGGATCGCCCGCACGCTGCGGGCCGCGCTGGCGGAGGACCCTGCCGGGACCGCACCGCCCGACGCCGAGCTCCGGCCCTACATCGGCATCCCCCTGGATCTCACCGTGCGCGCGGTGGCACCCGCGGCGGACGTCGACCGCGTCACCGCCCGCTACCGGGAGCTGTACCCGGTGCTCGGCGTGCCGGCGACCACGGTGCTGCCCGGCGCGGCGGAGGCGTTCCGGGCCATCCGGGCCCGGGGCGGGCGGGTGCTCGTCGTGTCGGCGAAGGTCGAGGCGGCCGTGCACGCCGTGCTGGAGCAGGTCGGCCTCGCCGCTGCCGGGCTGGCGCCGGACGTCGTCGTCGGCGGCCTGTTCGCGGGCGCGAAGGGCGTCCGGCTGCGAGCCGAGGGTGCCCAGGTCTACGTGGGCGACCATCCCGGGGACATGGAGGCCGCGGCCGTCGCCGGGGCCGTTGCGGTCGCCGTGGGGACCGGCAGCACGCCCGCGCGCGCAGCTCGTCGAGGCCGGCGCGGACGTCGTCCTACCGGACCTCACCGCCTTCGCCGGCTGGTTCGTCGGCTGGTTCGACGGGTGGTCCGAACGGTGGCGCGCCTCAGCGCCGCGCGGCGCGGGCCTGGACGACCAGCCCGGCGAACGCCAGGGCGAACCCGATCGGGCACAGCAGGGCCAGCGCGGCGAGGCCGCCGGGGGCTGACCCGCGCTTGGCCCAGAACGCCAGGGCAAGGCCGAGCGCGAGCAGCCCCGCGATGAACACCACGCCGCCTGCGACGACGAGGCGGCCCGACAGCCGGTCGGGCCGGCGCGGCGGGCTGGACGGGGACGACTCGGGCACGGCCCCAGCGTAGGCCGCCCGCTCGCCGGAGCCGGCACGGCGGATAGCCTGTTCTGACTCACGAACTGATGCGATCGACGACTTCGAGGACTGTGACGTGCCCACTGGCAAGGTGAAGTGGTTCGACGCCGACAAGGGCTTCGGCTTCCTGGCGAACGACGAGGGGGGCGAGGTCTTCGTCCATGCCTCGGCGCTGCCCGCGGGCGCCGAGGCCCTCAAGCAGGGCGCTCGCGTCGAGTTCGGCGTCGCGCAGGGCAAGCGGGGTCTGCAGGCGTTGTCCGTCCGCGTGCTCGACCCGCTGCCGTCGGTCGCCGCCGCCAAGGTCGTCCGGAAGCCGGTCGAGGACATGACGGTCATCATCGAGGACCTGATCAAGCTTCTCGACGACGTCTCGAACGGGCTGCACCGCGGTCGCTACCCCGACAAGGCCCACGCCCGCAAGGTCGCGACCGTGCTGCGGGCCGTCGCCGACGACCTCGAGGCGGGCCGCGACTGAGGGCCGCCCGCGGGCCTCGTCAGGGCGCTGGCACGAAGGTGGCGATCGGCCGGCCGGTCTCGACGAGGTAGGTCGAGAGCATCCGGCCGGTCCCGGGGCCGAGATCCGTCGCGTTGTGCGGCGTACGCGGGGGTATCAAGAAGCCGTCGCCGGCCTGCAGCAGGAGGGTCTCGTGCCCGGCGATCTCCATCTGCACGGTGCCGGCCACGATGTAGCCGACCTCCTCGCCGGGGTGGACGTGCCAGCCGGACGAGACCCCCTCCGGGATCTCCGTCAGCACCTGGACGATCTCGCGGCCGGGGATCGACGACGCGGCGTGCTGCACCTCCGTGCGCTTCAACCGCGACGCGAGCTCGTCGGCGGAGGCGGCACCGCTGGTGGGGGTGCTCATGCCGTGCGGCGCCGCGGCGTCGGCGAGGAAGGCCAGCAGCTCGCGGTTGACCTCGGCCGCGTGCGTCACGCACATCACGTGCGGGCCGCCGTCGATCTCGACGTAGCGCGCCGACGGCAACGCGGCATGCAGGCGCCGCCCCTGGCCGTCGATCGGCAGGATGCGGTCGGCGGTCCCGTGCAGGACCAGGGTGGGGACGTCGACCCGCGTCACGTCCCGGGAGAAGTCGTCGAGCCAGCCGGCGGGGCATGCCCAGGTCGCCTGCGGTGACGCCTCCGCGCCGGCGTTCCAGATCGCCCGCACCGTCTCCTCGCTGACCCGCTTGCCCAGGTAGTCGTCGAGGTTGAGGAAGTCGTGCAGGAGCCCGGTGAGCCACGCGTACCGATCGGCCAGGATGGCCTGCTGCACGGCGGACACCCCGGCCTGGTCGACGCCCCAGGGGTTGTCGTCGGACTTCGCGAACGAGGGCGCGAGGCTCTCGATGACGACGCAGGCGCGCACCCGCTCGGTGCCGTTCGCGCCGATGTAGCGGAACAGCTCGCCGGTGCCCAACGAGAAGCCCGACCAGGGTGACGTCGCGCAGGTCGAGTCCGGTCAGGACCGCGGCGAGGTCGGCCGCCAGGGTGTCGAAGTCGTAGCCGCTCGACGGCCTGCTCGACCGGCCGAACCCCCGACGGTCGTACGTGACCACGCGGTAGCCGGCGTCGAGCAAGGTGTGGAGCTGCGGCTCCCACGACCGGCTGTCGACGGGCCAGCCGTGCAGCAGCACGACCACCGGCCCGCTGCCGTTGTCCTCGTAGGACAGCTCGATCGGGCTGCCGTTCTCCTGGCCGACGGTGATGGTCCCCATGCCTGCTCCTCGTGGCGCTCGGACGGGCGGAAAGGCCGACGCCGTCGAGGCTGACGGGTACTCGTCGCCACCGGTAGGCCCCTCGACCGGAGATCGCCGTCCGGCTAGCCCTACCCTCGCGCCGATGGCACGCTGGGACCATGACCGGGTGGCGTGCTCCGTGCTGGTCGTCGACGACGACCCCGCGTTCCGTGAGCTTGCCGCGCGCATCCTGACGGGGTGGGACCACCGGGTGGTCGGGGAGGCGGGCAGCGTGGCGGAGGCCCTGGAACGCGCCGTCGCGCTGCGGCCCGAGGTGGCGCTGGTCGACGTGGGACTGCCCGACGGCGACGGCTTCGCCCTCACGCAGCAGCTGCTCGGCCTGCCGTGGGCGGTGCGCGTCGTCCTGATCTCGACCGACGCCGGCCGCGCCACGGCCCGGGCCGCCCGCCGAGCCGGCGCCTGCGGCTTCGTGGCCAAGGACGAGCTGCCGGACCAGGCGCTGCGGCAGCTCCTCGAAGGGGTCTGACGCGTGCCCCCCGGTGCCGCGGCGCTGCGCGTGTCGATCGGGGAGGACGACGTCCTGCTGCGCGAGGGCATCGCGCGGATCCTCGCCGACGCCGGGCTCGACGTGGTCGCGCAGTCCGGCGACGCCGAGGACCTGCTCCGCCGGACCCTCGCCTTCCGCCCCGACGTCGTGATCGTCGACGTCCGCATGCCGCCCCGCCACGAGGACGACGGTCTCGTCGCCGCCGTCGAGATCCGGCGGCGGCTGCCGGAGACGGGCGTCCTGATCCTGTCCCAGTTCTGCGAGCCCGCCTTCGCCCTCGAGATCATCGGCGAGCGCCCCGAAGGGGTGGGGTACCTGCTCAAGGAGCGGGTCGGCGACGTCGCCTCCTTCACCGACGCGCTCGCCCGGGTGGCGGCCGGCGGCAGCGCGCTCGACCCCGAGGTGGTCGGGCGGATGCTGGGGCGCGGTGGCCGCGGTGGCGTCCTCGACGCGCTCACCCCCCGCGAGCTCGACGTCCTCGCCGCCATGGCGGAGGGCAAGTCGAACGCCGGCATCGCGGAGTCCCTCTACGTCAGTCAAGCCGCGGTCGAGAAGCACGTGACGTCGATCTTCCGCAAGCTGCGCATCGCTCCGCTGAGCAGCGAGCACCGGCGCGTGCACGCCGTGCTGACCTACCTGCGCACGCGCGACGACCGCTGATGGTCGCGCCGGTGCCGCACCCCCGGGCGCGGCTGGCCCCGCTCGGCCAGGTGGCGGAGCTGGCGGCCGGGGGCGCGGCGCCGGACGTCGTGTTCGCCGGTGTCGTCGACGCCGCCTCGGCCCTGCTCGCCGGCCGCCCCACCGCGCTCGTGCGGTTCGAGGAGGACGGGACGTCGGTCGTGCTCGCCGCATCCGGGGGCGGCACCCCGGCGGGCGCCCGGGCACCGGCCGAGGGTGACAGCCTGGCGGCGCGCGTACGCAGGAGCGGCCGACCCACCCGCGTCGACGACTTCGCCGGCATCGACCGGCAGGGTGTCCGGGCGGGCTGGGGTGTGCGGGCGGCGGTCGCCGTCCCCGTCGTCATCGGGGGGCGGCCCTGGGGGCTGCTCGCGGCGACGTCCGCGGACGCACCTCTGCCCGAGGAGACCGAGAGCCGCCTCGCCGAACTGGCCGAGGTCGTGGCCGCGGCCGTGTCGGGGGCGCAGGCCTGGAGCAGGCTCCGCGACCTGGCCGAGGAGCACGCGGCGCTGCGCCGGGTCGCCGAGCTCGTCGCCCGCGGCGTCCCGCCCGAGGAGCTGTTCGCGGCGGTCGCGGCGCAGGCCTCGCGGCTGCTGCAGGGCGTGGCGATGACCCTGACGCGCTTCGATGGTGACCGGGAGCTCGTGGTCATGGCGTCGCACGGCGGCCCGGCTCCGGTCGGCCAGCGGATCGACTTCGAGGGCGACACCCTGCCCGACCGGCTGCGGCGAGGCGCCCGGGTCGCACGGGTGGACGACTACACCCGGGAGCGGGACGCCGAGCTCGCCGTCCGGTTCGGGTTGAGGGCGTCCGTCGCGGCGGCGATCCTCGTGGCCGGCGACGTGTGGGGGATGCTCACCGCCACCTCCGGCACCTCCCCGCTGCCGGCCGGCACCGAACACCGCCTGCAGCAGTTCACGGAGCTCGTCGGAGCGGCGCTGGCCGACGTGCAGGCGAGGACCGAGGTGCAGGCGCTCGCCGACGAGCAGGCCGCCCTGCGGCGACTGGCCGAGCTCGCGGCGCGCGAAGCGCCCGTCCCGGAGGTGCTCGACGCCCTCGCGCGCGAGGCCTCGTGGCTGGCGGGCGTGGACTTCGGCATGGTGCTGAGGTTCGAGCCCGACGGGTCGACGGTGATCGAGGCGCTGGCGGGTGCACCGGAGAGCTTCGAGGTGGGGATGCGGGCGCCCGGGTCCGGTGACGGCTCCGCCTGGCGGGTGTGGCGGACGGGCCGTGCCGCCCGCGCCGACGACCTCGCCAGCATGCCGGGGCGGTGGCCGCAGATGGCCCACCGCTTCGGGTTCACGAGCAGCGCCGCCGCACCCGTGCGGGTCGCCGAGTCGCTGTGGGGGGCACTCGTCGTCGTGACCCGGCACGGCCCGTTGCCGCGCGGGATGGAGGACCACCTGTCGAACTTCAGCGAGCTCGCGGGGACGGTCATCGCCGCCGCGGAGGCCCGGCGTGACCTGCAGGCCCTGGCGGAGGAGCAGACCGCGGTACGGCGCGTCGCGGAGCTCGTCGCCCATGCGGTGCCCCTGCACGACGTCTTCAGGGCGGTCGCGACGGAGGCCTCGACCTTGCTCGGAGGCGTCGCCGCGGCGCTGGTGCGGTACGACGAGGACGGCGCCGTCATCGTGGCGGCGTGCAACGAGCGGCACCTCGCCGGGCGGTATCGGACGCCGAGCCGGTGCGCCGCTGCCGTCGTCGTCCCGGTGGTCGTCGAAGGGCGTGTCTGGGGGACGCTCAGCACCAGCACCGCACGGGTCCCCCGCCGCCGCCCGGCACCGAGGAGCGGCTGGCGCCGTTCGCCGATCTGGCGGCGGCGGCCATCGCCACCGCCCAGAACAAGGCCAAGCTCGTGGCGTCGCGTGCCCGCGTCGTCGCCACCGCCGACGAGACCCGCCGCCGGGTCCAGCGCGACGTCCACGACAGCGCCCAGCAGCGGCTCGTCCATACGATCGTCACCCTCAAGCTCGCCCGGGAGGCGGTCGCTGGCCCACCGGGACCCCGCAGCCCTCCTCGACGAGGCGCTCCGCAACGCGGAACGCGCGGCGGCCGACCTGCGGGACGTCGTGCGCGGCATCCTGCCGGCCGCCCTCAGCCAGGGCGGCCTGGCCGCCGGGCTCGAGTCCCTCGTCGACGACCTGACGCTGCCGGTGGAGCTCCGCGTCGACCGCGCCCCGCCTGCCGACGCCCCTCGAGACCACGGCCTACTTCGTCGTCGCGGAGGCCCTGGCCAACGTCGTCAAGCACGCGCACGCCACGCGGGCCGTCATCGAGGTCACGCTCGAGGGCGGCCGGCTCGTCCTCGACGTGCGGGACGACGGCTCGGGGGGTGCCGATCCGGCCCGCGGCTCCGGGCTGACGGGCCTGCTCGACCGGGTCGAGGCCGGCGACGGCGTCCTGCGGATCAGCAGCCCGCCCGGGGCGGGCACCACGGTGCACGCCGAGCTGCCCGTCGAGCTGCCCGTCGAGCTGCCCGCCGAGCCGCCCGCCAGGCCGACGGCCGCCGTGAGCGGCGACGGCTACGGGCGGCGGTCGGGTTGTCCGGACGCCGCGGGAGGGTCCGCCGGGTGGTGGCCGGGTGGCGGGAGTCTGGCAGCGTCGTCCCCGTCGAACCATCACCGCCGGGACGAGGCGATCGACGTGACCGTGCTGCCGAGGCTGGGCCCGGTGCGGACCGTGCGGGCCGACCTGCTCGAGGTCGCCTACGTGGAGGTCGGCCCGCCCACCGGGCAGCCCGTCCTGCTGCTACACGGCTTCCCGTACGACGTCCACAGCTACGTCGACGTCGCGCCGCTCCTCGCCGCGGCCGGGTGCCGGGTCATCGTGCCGTACCTGCGCGGGCACGGACCGACGCGGTTCCTCGACCCCTCGACCCCGAGGTCGGGCCAGCAGGCCGCGCTCGGCGCCGACGTGATCGCTCTCATGGACGCCCTCGGCATCGGGCGGGCCACGCTCGCGGGCTACGACTGGGGCGGCCGTGCGGCCTGCGTCGCCGCCGCGTTGTGGCCCGAGCGGTGCGACGGCGTGGTGAGCGTCAATGGCTACCTCGTCCAGGACATCGCGGCGTCGGCGGTGCCGATCCGGCCCGATCTCGAGGCGGGGTTCTGGTACTTCTACTACTTCCTCACCGAGCGCGGCCGGGCCGGCCTGACGGCGAACCGGCGCGAGATCGCCCGCGTGATCTGGACCCGCAACTCGCCCGCCTGGTCCTTCGACGAGGCGACGCTCGAGCGGGCGGCCGAGGCGTTCGACAACCCCGACTACGTCGAGGTGGTCCTCCACTCCTACCGGCACCGGCTCGGGCAGGCTCCCGGGGATCCCCGCTACGACGAGCTGGAGCGGCGCCTCGCGAGGCTGCCCCCGATGGCCGTCCCGGCCGTCACCCTCGACGGCCTCGCCGACGGCAACTTCCCCGCGACGGACGGGAGCGCCGGCGCCGCGCACTTCACGGGGCCGCGGGTGCACCACCAGGTGCCGCTCGCCGGGCACAACCTGCCGCAGGAGGCGCCGGACGCCTTCGCCGCGGCCGTGCTCGAGGTCGCGTCCCTGGTTCCACGCCCCTTCTGCGTCTGAGCCGGCGCGTGGTGCTCAGCCGGGAGGGACCCTGGCCGGGCGCGGGAGCCGGGACAGGTCGACGGCCGCGAGCACACAGGCGGCTGCCGTCACCAGGGCGGCGACCCCGAGCCCCCACGGCCCCGACAGCGGCAGGAACAGCCCCACGACCCCACCTGCGACCCAGGCGAGCTGAAGCACGGTCTCCGAGCGGGCGAACGCCGACGTGCGCACCTCCTCGGCCACGTCGGCCTGGAGCACGGCGTCGAGCCCGAGCTTGGCGAGTGCCGCCGATACGCCCGCCGTCAGCGCGACCGCGGGCACCGACACGAGCCCGTACGCGAGCGCCGCCCAGGCGGCGACCGTCGCCGTCACGGCCAGCAGCACCACGACGACGACCTCGGGCCGCACCAGCCGGACGACGCCGCCGAGCGCCGACCCCGCGCCGCTGCCGACCGCCGCGACGATCACGACGAGGGCCACCGACTCCGTGTCGCTGAGGCCCGGCAACGGCTCGGTGCGCAGCCGGAACGCCAGGAACAGCGTGAGGAAGCCGACAGCCAGCGCAGCGCGGCATTCGCCCGCAGCCCCTGCACCACGCGGGCTCCGACGGTCAGCCGCCGCTTGCGGGCGCGCACCCCCGGGGCGACGGCGGCGGACGCCGTCGGCGCCGTGTCGTCGTCGTCGGCCGTCAGGCGCGCGGGCTGCTCGCCGGCGCTCGAGTCGACCCGCTCGGGCAGCGCGACCGCGAGCACGGTCGCCGCCGCGAACACCACGAAGGCGGCCCGCAGAGCCCACGAGGCCCCCCAGGTGTGAGTGACCGCCGCTCCCAGCGGCGCAGCGACAGCCATGGCGACGACGCCGGCCGTCGAGATCCGGGAGTTGGCGGTGACCAGGCTGGTCCCCGGCGGCACCACCCGCGGCACCGCCGACGAGCGTGTCACGAGGTACGCCTTCTGGAACAGCAGGAAGCCGAAGGCCTCGGGGTAGAGCGAGAACGGCGTCGAGGTGCCGCCGGCGACGGCGTCCGCCATCACCCAGGCGAGGAACGCCCGGGCGAGCATCGTCGTGGCCATCGCGTACCGGCGCCCGCGCCGGAGCCGGTCGAGCACGGGGCCGATCACGGGTGCGAGCAGCACGAACGGCACCATCGTGACGAGCAGCGACGTCGCTACCCGGTCGCGCGCGGCCGTCGCCGACACGGAGAAGAACAGGGTGCCCGCGAGCGCGGTGACGATGAGGGTGTCACCGGCGGTCGCGACGAACCCGAGCTCGGCCATCCGCGCCAGGCCGGACTCGCCGGCCCCCTTCGCGTGCGTCCAGCGGCGCCCGCCGCGCCAGACCGCTCGCGCGCCCCGGCCGCCGAGCCGCCCGGTGAGCACGACGCCGCGCGCGCCCCCGCGGGCCACCCCGCGCGCCATGCGTCCCGCCGTGCGCCCGGCCTGCGCTGCCCTCGACGCGGCCGTGGATGCGGCGCCGGACGCGGCGGCGGCGGAGGCCGGAGGAGGGGAGGCCGAGGCTGAGGCCGAGGCCGGAGGAGGGGAGGCCGAAGGAGCGGGGGCCCGGGGCTCGCCGGTCAGCGGAGGCTCCGGCGCGCCCATGCCTCCATCCTGCCTGGCGTCCGTTGCGCCGTCACGGGTCGGTCGACCGGCGGGTGTCCGGGACGGCGGCAGGATGCGCGAGAATCGCCTCGTGCCTCCCACCACCCGCGCCGCCAGGACCCGTGCCGCCGAGCCCGACGCCGTCTGCGCGGCCGCGGTCGATCTCGCCCGGGCCGCCGCGCAGGAGGACGCCGAGCCCGGCACCGTCGGCGAGCACCTCGGCGTGACCGCCGAGGGCGAGCGCCTCGTGACCCACTCCTTCGCCTCCCTCGCGAAGGGGTACCGGGGCTGGCACTGGGCGGTCACCGTGGCGCGCGCCCCGCGAGCGCGCGTGGCGACGGTGTGCGAGGTCGTGCTGCTGCCCGGCGACGGGGCCGTCCTCGCGCCGGCGTGGCTGCCGTGGCAGGAGCGGATCGCCCCCGGCGACCTGGGCCCCGCCGACGTGCTGCCCTACCGCGACGAGGACCCTCTTCCTCGCACCCGCGTTCACCGTCACCGACGCCGAGGACGAGGACCAGCAGCAGGTCTGGGAGCTCGGTCTCGGCCGGCTCCGCGTGCTCTCCCTCGAGGGGCGCGCGGCGGCGTCGGAGCGCTGGTACCTCGGCGACCGCGGGCCCACGGCGGAAGAGGCGCTGCACGCCACCGCGCCGTGCTCGACCTGCGGGTACTTCCTCCAGCTGGCCGGCGGCCTGCGCCGCGCCTTCGGCGTCTGCGGCAACGAGTGGTCCCCCTCCGACGGCCGCGTGGTGAGCGTCGACCACGGCTGTGGCGCTCACAGCGAGACCGACGTCGAGGCCCTCCAGCAGGCGCCGCTGCCCGAGCCGATCCTCGACGAGACCGGCGCGGAGGCCGTCACGCTGTCGCCGCGGGAGTGACGGCGCAGGACTTCGGCCCCGACCCGTTCGGCACGTCGGGGATCCGGGCCGCGGTCCTCGCGGCCTGGGCGGCGTCGCCGGCGCGCTTCCGCGAGGACGCGAACGCCGAGGAGGACCTCGCGCTCGGCGCCTACCGCGACCGCGTGGTCGTCGAGCTGGCGCAGAACGCCGCCGACGCAGCCGGCCCCGAGGGTGGCCGGCTCCTGCTGCGGCTCACCTCGGGCGAGGGGGGCGAGGCAGACCCGGACGCCGCCGGCGAGGCGCCCACGCTCGTCGCGGCCAACACCGGCAGCCCGCTCGACGCGGCCGGCGTCCAGGCGCTCGCGACCCTGCGGGCCAGTGCGAAGCGCGACGGCGCCGGGGTGGGCCGGTTCGGCGTCGGCTTCGCGGCCGTCCTCGGGGTGAGCGACGCGCCTGCGGTCCTGGGCCGCGCCGGCGGCGTCCGGTTCTCGGCGACCGAGAGCCGAGCCCTCGCGCACGAGGCCGCCACGGTCAGCGTGGGGCTGGCCGGCGAGCTTGCCCGGCGCGGCGGCCACGCCCCGGTGCTGCGGCTGCCGCTGCCGGCCGCCCCGGCCAGGCGGACGAAGCCGTGCCCGAGGGCTACGACACCGCGGTGGTCCTGCCGCTGCGTGACGCGGCCGCCCTCGAGGCCGTCCGCGGGCAGCTCGCGGCGCTGGACGACGGCCTGCTGCTCGCCCTGCCCGCGCTGACGGAGATCGCCGTCGAGCTGCCGGGCGCCCCACGCCGGGTCCTGCGCGACGCGGCCGACCGCTGGCGGCTGATGCGGCGCGACGGCACGTTCGGCCCGGGGATGCTGGCCGACCGGCCCACCGAGGAGCGTGAGCGCACCCGCTGGTCGCTGACGTGGGCGCTCCCGCGCGACGAGCGGATGACGGAGCCCCGGCAGCCGGCCGTGCTGCACGCGCCCACCCCGAGCGACGAGCCGCTGGACTGGCCCGCCCTGCTCGTCGCGACGTTCCCGCTGGACACCTCCCGCCGGCACGTCGCGCCCGGTCCGGCCGCCGACGCGCTCGTCGCCGAGGCGGCCGCGGCGTACGCCGCGTTGCTCGGCGAGCTGGCTGCCGAGGGCCGCGAGGCCTGGCGCCTGGTGCCGACGGGGTTCGCCGCCGGCGCCCTCGACGGTGCCCTCCGCGAGGCCCTGCTGGCGCGGCTCCCGACGACGCCGCTGCTGCCGTCCGCCGAGGACGCTGACCAGGATGCGCCGGTGCTGCTGCGGCCCCGCGACGCTGTCGCGCTGGACGGCAGCGCGGGGGCCGACGCGGACGTCGTCCGCGCGCTCGCGCCCGTCGTCGCCGGGCTGGTGCACGCGCCGCGCGCTGCGGGGGCCGTGTTCGCGCTGCTGGGGGTCCGCCGGATCGCGCTCGCCGACGTCGTCGAGCAGGTGCCGCCGCCGGGGGATCCGCAGGGCTGGCTGCGGCTGTACGCCGGCCTGTCGGGGCTGGCCGACGACGCGCTCGTGCGCGAGGCGCTCGCGGCGCTGCCCGTGCCCGTCGAGGGCGGGCGGGTGGTGCGCGGTGCACGCGGGGTCGTGCTCCCGGCCGACGGCGCGAGCGGGGCGGACGGTCACGACGTCGCCACCGCGCTCGGCGCGCTCGGCGTGCGCGCGCTCGACGCCCGGGTCGCCGCCGACCCGGCGGTCCGGCGCTTCCTCGAGCGGCTCGGCGCCCGGGTCGCGGGCGGCCGGGAGGCGCTGGACCTGCCCGAGGTCGCGCAGGTGGTCGCAGGGCTGGCCGACGACGAGGCCGGGGAGGTCCGGCTCCGCGACGACGACGACGGCGAGGGTGCGCTGGCCGCCGTGCTCACCCTCGTCGGAGCCGCCGTCCGCGAGGGTCGGCTGCGCCCGGGGGAGCTGGCCTGGCTCGCCGGCCTGCCGCTGCCCGACGCCGACGGCGACCCGGCGCCCGCCCGTGAGCTGGTGCTGCCGGGCTCACCCGCCGCGCGGCTGCTCGACCCGCGCGAGGTGGGCGTCGTCGAGGAGTTCTTCGTCGCACGGTGGGGCGAGGAGGTCCTGCGGGCCGTGGGCGTGCTCGACTCCCTTTCGGTGCTCGCTACCTCGGACGTGGCCCTCGACACCCCGCCCGACCCGGCGCTCGAGGACGCGCTGGACGGCGTCGGCGACTGGCTCGACCAGCTGGGCGACCTCGCCGCCGACGCGTTCGGCTCCACCCTCGGCGCCACCGTCGGGGAGGTGGTGGCCGTCCGTGACCTCGACCTCGTGCGCGAGGACGCCTGGCCCGAGGTGCTCGACCTCGTCGCGGCCACGCCCGAGCTGCGGTCGGCGCTGCTGACCCCGGTGCGCCTGGCCGGCCCCGCCGGCGGCTCGGTCGACGGCCCCTCGTACACCGCGTGGTGGCTGCGCGAGCAGCTCGCGGAGGGGGGCGCCTGGGCGGACCCCGACGCCGCCCCCGGGCTCGAGGCGCTGCTGCCGCCCGCGCCCCCCGAGCTGGCCCGCGCCGACCCCGCGGTGCGGGCCGTGCTGGGCGCCGTCCGGGACCCGGGCGCCCTCGACGCCGCGGCGGTGCAGGGCGTGCTCGCGGGACTGGCCGACCCGGCGGCCGCTCTCGACGTCGCGACGGTCCTGCGCGTGTGGGCCGTGCTGGCCGAGCTGGCGGACGCCGTCGACGCGGTGCCTCCCGAGCGTGTCCGGGTGCTGGCGGGGGCGGGCACCGAGGTCGTCGACGCCGAGTGCGCCTGCGTGGTCGGTGATCCGATGCTGCTGCAGCGGGTCGACCTCGGCCGGTTCGTGGTGGGGCCAGGCCCGCGGGCGGCCCGCGCGCTCGCCGACCTGCTCGACCTGCCGCTGGCGGCGGACCTGGCCCGGGGCGTCGTCGACGAGACCGGCGCCCGGCCCGCCGAGGTGCCGGCGCAGGTCCGGGCGCTGCTCCCGGGCGCCGCGACCCGGTGGTGCGAGCACGACGAGCTGCTGGTCGACGGGGCCGAGGTCGACTGGTGGGTGGACGCGCCGGCCGACGGGCTCGTGCACGCGGCCACGCTCGACGGGCTGGCCCGCGCGTTGGCCTTCGCCGCCGGTGCCTGGGACCTGCGGTGGGCGCTCGCCGACCTGCTGCTCGACCCCGCCGGGCTGCCCGCGACCCTGGTCGATCAGGCCTTCGGCGGCCGCCGGACGTAGCGCGCGATGTAGAGCAGGCCGAGCAGGCCGAGGCCGGCGCCGGCGAGCGCGCTCCAGATCCACCAGCCGCGGCCCTGCTCCTCGAGCCTGGTGCGCAGCGCCAGGGCGACGACGAACGCCACGAGCCAGAGGCCGATTCCCGCGAGGACCGTCGCGCGGTCGTCGGTGACGAGCGGCGCGGGGTCGGGCCGGCGGCTGCGGGAGCGCTGGTAGAACCGCACGGCAGGAGCGTACGCGGACCGCGTGGTTCGATGTGCGCCATGACTCCTGGGACTGACCGCCGGGTGGCCCTGGTGACGGGCGCCAGCAGCGGGATCGGGGCGGCGACCGTGCGAGCCCTGGCTGCCGCCGGCTTCGAGACGGTGGCCGCGGCGCGGCGGGTGGAGCGCTGCGAGGAGCTCGCGGCGGAGGTCGGCGGGCGCGCGCTCCGGCTCGACGTCACCGACGAGGCCTCGGTCGCGGCGCTCGCCGCCGACCTCGACCGCGTCGACGTCGTCGTGCACAGCGCGGGCGGGGCGCTGGGGCTCGACCCGGTGGAGGGCGCCGACGTCGAGCAGTGGCGCCGCATGTACGACTCGAACGTGCTCGGCGTGCTCCGGGTGCACCGGGCGCTGCTGCCCGCGATGCGTGCGGGCGGCAACGGTCACGTCGTGGTGCTCGGGTCGATCGCGGGCTACGAGGTGTACCCGGGCGGGGCCGGCTACACCGGCGTGAAGCATGCCGTGAACGCGCTGTGCCGCACGCTCCGGCTCGAGCTCGTGGGCGAGCCGATCCGGATCACCGAGGTCGCGCCCGGCATGGTCGAGACGGAGTTCTCCCTGGTCCGCTTCGACGGCGACGAGGAGCGGGCGGCGTCCGTGTACAAGGGCCTGACGCCGCTGTCGGCGCAGGACGTCGCCGAGGTGGTGGCCTTCTGCGTCACCCGGCCCCCGCACGTGGACGTCGACTACGTCGTCGTGAAGCCGGTCGCACAGGCCAGCGCGACGGTCTCCGCCCGCCACGAAAGTCGGTGATCAAGGAATTCTCGGCCGGCTGGTGACCACCCGGTCACTGCCGCGGCCGAGAACTCCTTGATCACCGCTGATGGTGCAACCACCACTTGACTCCAAGATGTCGAGCGGCGTGGGGACGCCTCGCGACGGAGCCCTAGGTGCGGTCACCCGGAATGTTTAGCCTGGCTAATGAGTTAGGCTAACCGTGATGAATGCCGCTGCCGCCCCCAAGCCGCGGATGGTCCCACGCGCCGGAGCCGCCGCCCTGGCCGCCGAGCTGCGGATCGCGGTGATGCGAGCGTCGCGCCGGCTGCGGGCCGAGAAGTCCGACGCCGATCTCTCCGACGGGCAGTACTCGGTGCTCGCGCTGCTCGAGCGCGAAGGCTCGAGAACCCCCCGCGACATCGCCCTGCACGAGCGCGTGCAGCCGCCCTCCATGACGCGCACCCTCACCGCCCTGCTCGAACTGGGGCTCGTCACCAGGACCGAGCACCCCGTGGACCGCCGCCAGGTGCTCGTCGCCGTCACCGAGACCGGCGCGACGACCGTTCGCGAGACCCGGCGCCGCCGCGACGCGTGGCTGGCCGCGCCGGCTGGCCGCGCTCAGCCCCGGACGAGCGCGCCGTCCTCGCCCGCGCCACCGAGATCCTCAGGAGGATCGCCGACTCGTGAGCCCCACGTTCCGAGCACTCTCCATCCACAACTACCGGCTGTGGGCCACCGGGGCGATCGTCTCCAACATCGGCACCTGGATGCAGCGCGTCGCCCAGGACTGGCTGGTCCTGACGGTCCTCACCGACGACTCCGGCACCGCCGTCGGCATCACCACCGGGCTGCAGTTCGCCCCCGTGCTGCTGCTGTCCCCGTACGCCGGGCGTGCTCGCCGACCGGCTCGACCGCGCAAGCTCCTCGCCGGCCACCCAGACCGCGCATCGGCGTGCTCGCCGCCGCGCTCGGCGTCCTCGTGCTGACGCACGCGGCCGCAGCTGTGGCACGTCTACGCGCTCGCCCTGCTGCTCGGCACCGTCAGCGGCCATCGACGCGCCCGCCCGCCAGGCCTTCGTCTCGGAGCTGGTGCCGCGACGACCTGCCCAACGCCGTCGGGCTCAACAGCGCCTCGTTCCACGCCGCCCGGCTCATCGGACCGGGCGTCGCCGGGCTGCTGATCGCCTGGCTCGGCACCGGCCCGGTCTTCCTCATCAACGCGCGCCAGTTTCGCCGCGGTCATCGTCTCGCTGACCCGCATGCGGCTGGCGCGAGCTGCACGCCCAGCCGCCGCGGCCGAGCGGGCGGCCAGGCTGCGCGAGGGGCTGCGCTACGTGCGGCGCCGGCCCGACATCCTGCTCATCATGGCGATCGTCGGCATGGTCGGCACCTTCGGTCTAACTTCCAGATGACCACCGCGCTGATGGCCCGGGGTCTTCGGCAAGGGCGCCGGCGAGTACGGCCTGCTCGGGTCGATCATGGCGATCGGCTCGCTCGCCGGCGCGCTGCTCGCCGCCCGGCGTGAGCGCCCCGCGATGCGCCTCGTGATCGGCGCCGCGTTCGCCTTCGGGGTGTTCGCGACGATCGCCGCGCTGATGCCGACCTACGAGTTGTTCGCGCGTCGCGCTGATCCCGGTGGGCTCTCGTCGCTGACCCTCATGACCAGCGCCAACGCGTACGGTCCAGCTGTCCGACCGACCCGATCATGCGCGGGCGGGTGATGGCCCTGTACATCGCCGATCTTCATGGGCGGGACCCCGATCGGCTCGCCGATCATCGGCTGGATCGGCGAGCAGCTTCGGTGCGCGCTGGACCATCCTGCTCGGGGGCGCCGTCGCGATCGTCACGGCCCTCGGGGCCGCGGCCTGGCTCGTGCTGCACGACGGCGTCCGGGTGAACGTCCGCGGTACCGTGACCCACCGGGTGCGTGTCGAGGTGGGTTCGGGGGGTTCGTGACCGTACTGGCGATCGACCTGGGAACGGGGTCGGTCAAGGTCGCGGTGGTCGGCGACGACCTCTCCGTGCCAGCGGTCACCTCCCGGTCGTACCCGGTGCGCTCGCCGCGACCCGGCGCCGCCGAGGCGGAGCCCGCCGCGTGGGCAGGCGCCGTGGCCGACGCCGTCGCCGAGCTCCTCTCGGGCCGTCGCGGCCCCGTCGACCCCCGCGCGCTGACCGCCGTCGGACTCTCGGGCAGATGCACGGCGTCGTGCTGCTGGGGCCGCAGGGCGGCGCGCTCGGGTCGGCCCTGCTCTGGCCGGACACCCGCGCCACGGCCGAGGTCGCCCGGCTCGCCGCCGCGCCGGCCGCGGTGCGCGAGCGGCTCGCGAACCCGCTCGTGCCGGGCATGGCCGGGCCGATGCTCGCGATGCTCGCCCGCACCGAGCCGGTGATGCTCTGGCAGGCCGTCGCCGCGGTCGCCCCCAAGGACTGGCTGCGTGTCGCGCTCGCCGGGCCCGACGCCATCGCCACCGACCCGAGCGACGCCAGCGCCACCCTGCTCTGGGACGTGCCCGGCAACCGCTGGGACGCCGAGGTCTGCGAGCTGCTCGGCATCGACGCGGGGTCTGCTCCCCCCTGTGGCGGCGTCGACCGACGTGCTGGGCCGCACCACTGGTGCCCTCGGCCTGCCGCCGGGCCTGCAGGTCGTCACCGGCGCCGCTGATACCGCGTGCGCGGCGCTCGGCAGCGGCACCCTCCGCCCGGGCCGGGGCCTGCTGGCCGTCGGGACCGGCGGTCAGGTGGTGGCCCCGCTGGCCACCCCGACGCTCTCGGGCGCCTCGCCCGTCACACACACCTATCGGTCGGCGGCCCCCGCGGGGTGGTACCGGATGGGCGCCGTCCAGAGCGCGGGGCTGGTTCTCGAGCGGGTGCTGGGCTGGCTCGGTGCCGGCTGGGACGAGGCACTCGCCTCGCTGCGAGAGCGTCCGGACGGCGACCCGGTGTTCCTCCCGCACCTGACCGGCGAGCGCACGCCGTGGCTCGACCCGGGGATGCGCGGCGCGTGGGTCGGCCTCGGGCTGCAGCACGACCGGGCCGCTCTGCTGCGGTCCGCGCTGAGCGGGGTCGCCTGCGCACTGGCCGATGCGTGGGACGCCGTCCTCGACACCGGCGCCGACCCGGGCGTGCCGTACCTCGTCGGGGGTGGCACGGTCGACTCCACTTGGCGCCGGCTGCTCGCCGACGCCCTGCGGACGCCGCTGCAGCCGGTCGCGGTGCCGCACGCCGCCGTCGTCGGCGCGGCCGCGCTGGCGCTCGCCGGGACCGGCGCCCTGGAGCTGTCGGAGGCGGCCTCCCAGCTGGGGACCGTCGCCCTCGGGGCACGGCCCGCCCCGCTCGTGGAGCCCGACGTCGGGTCGATCGGCTGGGTCCTCGAGCTTCGGGCCCGCTTCGAGGACGCCCGCCACCGCCTCGCCTGATCGCCAGCACGCCCAGCCACTCCGCCCGAGCCGTGTCGGCTAGGTCGGAGGTCTGACTGCGCGGGTCACGGGCGACGGGTGGTCAGGGCCCTTCGAAGTAGCGCCGGGTTTCCTCGGAGCGCCGTTCGATCTCCTGGGCGAGGGCGTCCTCGCGGGCCTGGCTCGCGCAGGCCTGGGCGTAGGCGCGCTGCCATAGCTCGTCGAGCACGTCGCGCCCGGGGTTGATCGGGTCGGCCCGCTTCTCTTCCCAGTAGGTGTCGCGCCGGCGAGCATGCTCGACCGCTGCCGCGGCGTCGGGGTCGTGCGGGGCGGCGGGTGGAGTGGCCGGCGGTGGGGCATGCCGGTAGGTGAGGCCGGTGCGGCTGATCCATTCCACGGTCCCCAGGGGGACGGTCGGGTCGTGCGCGGGGGAGACGGTGCGCACGGTGACCAGGCCGGTGCCCTTGAGGCGATGGTGCCGTTTACACAAGGGCTGGACGTTGCAGGAGCAGGTCGGGCCGCCCTTTTCGTAGGGGACGCGATGATCGAGTTCGCAGCGGCGGCGCGCCTGGATACGGCAGCCGGGGAAGCAGCAGAACGGCTCTGCGGTGCGGACCAGTTCGGCGAGCCGAGGTGGCGGGTCGTGCAGCGGGGTCCGGATGGGCCGCCCGACGCCAAGGACGGTGCCGTGCTCGTCGTCGGTGACGACACACCGCCACGTCGTCGTCGCTGGGGTGTGCCGGGCGGCGTCGGCTGCCATCTGCCGGGCGAGCCCGGCGGCGATGGGGCCGTAGCCGTCGAGCTGGGCCGGGTCGTCGCTCAGGCCGAGGAACACAGACATCGGCACCGTCAGCGACACGGTGAACGGCACGACCGATGACGGCGTCGGAATCCGGAAGGAGGCGCCGCAGTTCGCGCACGAGTCAGGGCGGCCGGAGGCCTGCCCGGAGCCGGGCGGCGGAGCCGTTTCCGTCCCCGACGACTCTCTCGGCGGCGCGCCAACGGCCGCTGCGGCACCGGCGGGTACTTCGTTGGCCGGTACGTCGCTCGCCGGTACGTCGCTCGCCAGTGCGTCGCCGGGCGGTGCGTCGCTCGCCGGTGCGTCGGCGGGTGGGTCCTCGGTCCCAGCGTGGGCCGCTGCTGAGGGTGTCACCGGCCCCTCCCGATCTTCGCGCTGTTCCCGCTCCAGGGGCAGCGCCGTTGCGCCAGTGGCTCGGGCGAGGAGCGCGTCGGCGCGCAACTGGTCGAGGGTGCGGGGGTCGCCGCCGGCCTTGGCGGTCTTGGCGGCCGCGGTCAGGGCGTTCCACACAGCGGCGGCGGCCTCGAGGGCGAGCTCGGCCGTGATCGTCCCGGTGCCGTCGGCGTTCGCCCGGCAGGTGACGTGCCGGCCCTCGCGGGCGCGCTGCGCGCGGCGGGCGGCGGCCTCGGCGTCGAGCGCGGTGATCGCGGCGATGATCGCGGCCCGCAGTTGAGGGCAGGTCAGTCGCACGAACGCGGGCAGGTTCTGCCCCGGGTGAGCCGGGTCGGCCAGGACGTCGAGTGCGGCCGGGCACTCCAGCTGCTCCCCGGACAGATCGCCGATCACGATCCGCTCGACCGCGTTGGCCACGGCCACGTCCAGGTGACGGGTCTCGCGGACGAAGACGTGGACCTTGTCGGGGTCGGCCCAGCCGTACTCGGCCAGCCTCCGGACCCGGGGCAGGCGGCCTTCCAGGAACAGAGCCTCGGCCATCTCGACCACCTGGTCGGCCTTGAACGTGGTCAGGCCGCAGCCGAGGGCGATCTCGGCGCTGGCGAACACCGGCGCCAACTCGTCACTGTGGCCGGACGCTCGGCACGGATCTCGCGCTCGAGCCGTGTGACCGCACGCTGGAGACGGCTCGTCAGCGCCGGGTCGGCCGGGGCGCGGCTGTCGTCGTCCAGGTCGTTGGAGATCGGCGGGGCCGCCTCCCAGGCGGCGATCAGTGCTGCCACCTGGGTCAGCACGGCCCAGTACGCCCAGCTCTGCACCCGCCGCGCGGCCGCGACCCCCCTGAGCACCTCTGCCAGTGGCGCGGTCGAGGACCCCTGCGGTTGCCGGCCGACCCAGTCGCCCCGGCAGTGCGCGTCCACCACGGCGGCCAGGGCGGCACCGGGCAGCCTCGCAAGGTCGTGCGGGCGCGGCGGACGCGACCCGCTCGCCTCGCTCTCGTTGCGACCGTCCCCCATGATTCCCGACCCCCCAGTCGAACACGTGTTCGAAGTCTATCAGGAGATCAGGACGGCGACCAGTCTCGGCCGAGGTCAGATCGAGATCAGGACGGCGACCAGTCCCGGCGGAGGTCAGATCGACAGGACGGCGACGCGTCCAGGCCAGGGTCAGATCACGACCGGTCATCGCGATCGCTCAACCTTCGTCGTCGCGGTCGCGGGGCCGGCGGCGCAGCGCCGCCTCCTCGAGCACCTGGAAGGGGCCCCCGGGCATCCGCCAGGTCTGCGCCAGCCGGACCAGCACGCGCAGAGTCGCGGCGTCCGCGCGCCGGCGCACCAGCCAGGTGAACACGCCCAGCAGGGCCAGCCATGCGAGCAGCCAGCAGACGGCGAGGGCGGCGACCGTCAGGGGCAGTACCACCCACGAGCCCACCGCTGCGCTCCCGTCAGCCTCGATCGACCCTCGATCGACCCCCTGACCCACGGTGCCGCAGCCCCGGTCGCCGCCGTCCTGCGATGCGGCGGACCCGGTCCGCTCTCGACGCCCGAACCCTCGGCGTCGAAGCCGTCGAGCCTATCCCGGCGCACGTGCAGCTGCAATCGCTTGCGCGGCGTTACGACGGCGTCAGCGCGGCGTCAGACGGGACCGTCGTTCGGCACCTCGACCCGACACGCCGTGGCGCCTCGGGGTGTCCCGCAGGCGTGCCGTGCGACGGCCGGTCGCCCGACGGGAGGGGGCCGAGCGGCCGCACCGACGCTAGGGCAGGTGCAGGAAGGGGCGGGCCAGGTCGTAGCCGACAAAGCTCACGGTGTCGAGGATCGTGTGGGCCACGATCAGCGGCATCACGCGGCCGCGCCGCAGGTACCACTGGGCGAAGACCACGCCCATGATCGCGTTCCCAAGGAACGGCCCGAAGCCCTGGTACAGGTGGTACGACCCGCGGAGCACGGCGGACAGCCCCGTCGAGGCCCACGGCCCGAAGCCGAGGCGCTTCAGCCGGTCGAGCAGGTAACCGACGACGATGACCTCTTCGAGCACCGCGTTCTTCACGGCCTGCAGCACGAGCACCGGCAGGGTCCACCAGTAGGCGTTGAGCGCCTCCGGCACGATCGTCGCGGTGATCCCGAGCGCGTGCCCCACGACGTACAGCGCGAGCCCGGGTATCCCGATCACCGCGGCCAGCAGCGCGCCGGAGCCGAGGTCGGCCAGCGGGCGGCTCAGGTCGAGTCCCAGCCGCCGCATGACGGGCGTGCCCGTGCGGTCGCCGGCGAGGAGCCACAGGACCAGCGCGACCGGCACGAGCGTGAAGGCGATGCCCGCGAGCTGGTAGGTGAGGTCCACGTACGGCCGCGGCGAGGCGGACGGGTTCAGCGTGGCCGTCTGCGACGACAGCGGTCCCTGGGTTAGCTTGGCCACGAGGCTGATCACCGCGTAGACCCCGGACTGCCCCAGCGAGAGGGCGAGCACGATCCAGACCTCGGCGGCCAGCCGCCGGCGGGCGGCGTCCGGGGCCCGGGGGGCGGGGCCACCCGCGACCGGGGACACGGCGCCCGGAACGTCGGGGGTGGGGGACGTCGAGGGCGGCACTGCGCGCTCGGCGGTCACCCGACCATTGTGCGGTTGCTAGGTTGACGGCGTCGACGCCTGCCACGGCCGGCTGCCCTCGACCAGCTCCCTCGACCAGGAGGCGACCGGTGCCCGGAGTGCTGCCAGGGACCCCGCGCGAGGACGGCTTCAGGATGCCCGCGGAGTGGGAGCCCCACGGCGGCTGCTACCTGGTGTGGCCGGAGCGGCCGGACACCTGGCGGGACGGCGGCAAGCCGGCGCAGGCCGCCTGGGTGCGACTCGCGGAGGCCATCGCGGCCAGCGAACCCGTGACGGTGCTGGCGAGCGCGCGGCAGTGGCGCAACGCCCGCGCCCGGCTCTCGCCGCGGATCAGGGTGGTCGAGGCCAGCACGGACGACGCCTGGGTGCGCGACAGCGGGCCGACCTTCGTGACGGACGCCGCCGGTGCGCGGCGGGCCGTCGACTGGAGGTTCAACGCGTGGGGCGGTCTGCGCGGCGGCCTCTTCTTCCCGTGGGACAACGACGACCTGCTCGGGCAGAAGATCGCCGAGCTGCAGGGCGCGGACTGCTACCAGCCGCCGTTGGTCATGGAGGGCGGCTCCTTCGACGTAGACGGCGAGGGCACCGCGCTGACGACGTCCGAGTGCCTGCTGAACGAGAACCGCAACCCGGATCTCACCCGGCCCGAGATCGAGCGGTACCTGATCGACCACCTGGGCCTGGAGCAGGTGGTGTGGATCCCGCGCGGGGTGCACCTGGACGAGACCGACGGGCACGTCGACAACATGGCGCGGTTCGTCGCCCCCGGCGTCGTCGTCCTGACGTGGACGCACGACACCTCCGACCCGCAGTACGAGCGCTCGGCCGAGGCCCTCGACGTGCTCCGCTCGACGAAGGACGCGCAGGGACGCGAGCTCGAGGTCGTGCTGCTGCACCAGCCCGGGCCGCTGCACATCGAGCCGCACGAGGCCGCGGGCCTCGATGTGGTCGACGGGACGGTGGTCCGGCCGGCCGGTGAACGCATGGCCGGGTCGTACGTGAACTGCTACATCGGCAACGACGTGGTCGTCGTCCCGGTGTTCGACGACCCGCACGACGACGCCGCGCTGGCGACCTACGCCGCGCTGTTCCCGGGGCGCAGGGTCGTGCCTGTACCGGGCCGCGAGATCCTGCTCGGCGGGGGTAACGTCCACTGCGTGACGCAGCAGGTGCCTCGTGGCTGAGATCACCGACGAGGTGATGCGCGAGCGTCTCGCCCAGACCCGTTCCTACACGATCGCCCTGCTCCACAAGGGGCCGGCCTACGGCACCGAGGGCAGCGACGCGATCATCTGGGAGCACGGGCGCCGCAACATGAGCCTGCGGGAGCAGGGGCTGCTGCAGATCGTCTGCCCGATCAACGACAGCACCGACGCCGCCGGGGTGGGCGTCTTCGGCGCCGCGGTCGAGCAGGTGCGCGAGATCCTCGACGGCGACCCCGCGATACAGGCCGAGGTGCTCACGTACGAGCTCCATCCCGCCCGGGGGTTCCCGGGCGACGGCCTGCGCCCCTGGTAGGAGGGGTCGACGGGGCGGCCACCGGTTGCCGACTTCGCGGGCGCCCCCGCCCCGACGACGTCCGGAGCCCCGATGGACCTGCTGCTGCGCAATGCCCGCCTGCTCGGCACCGACCGGCCCACCGACATCGCCGTCGAGGGCGGCCTGATCACGAGCCTGGGAGCGGGGCCGGTGCCGGCCGGCGTCGGCGCCGGCGACGTCGACGAGATCGACCTCGGGGGGCGCCTGGTCACGCCGCCGCTGGTCGAGCCGCACATCCACCTCGACGCCGTGCTCACCGTCGGGCAGCCGCGGCCGAACGTCGAGCGGCTCGCTGTTCGAGGGCATCGCGGTGTGGGCCGAGCGGGTCAAGGACCTGACCGTCGAGGACGTCAAGCGACCGGGTCCGCAAGGTGCTGCGCTGGCAGCTCGCCAACGGCGTGCAGCACGTGCGCAGCCACGTCGACGTCTGCGACCCGCGAGCTGCGGCGCTGCGGGCGCTGGTCGAGCTGCGCGAGGAGGTCGCGCGGCCTGATCGACCTGCAGCTCGTCGCGTTCCCGCAGCAGGGCATCCTCGGCTTCGACGGCGGCGCGGACGCTGATGCGCAAGGCGGTCGAGCTCGGGCGCGGACGTCGTCGGCGGCGATCCCGCACTACGAGCTGACCCGCGAGGACGGCGTCGAGTCGGTGCGGTTCGCGATGGCGCTCGCCGACGAGCACGGGCTGCGCGTCGACATCCACTGCGACGAGACCGACGACGACCACTCCCGGTTCGTCGAGGTGATGGCGGCCGAGACGATCCGGCGCGGGATGTCGGGCCGGGTCACGGCGAGCCACACGACGGCGATGCACTCCTACAACGCCGCCTACGCCTACCGGCTGATCAACAACATCGCCCGGGCGGGGCTGCACATGGTGACCAACCCGCTCGACAACGCCGTGCTGCAGGGCCGCTTCGACACCGGGCCGATCCGGCGCGGGCACACCCGGGTCAAGGAGCTGCAGGCGGCCGGCGTCAACGTCGCGATCGGGCACGACTCGGTGATGGACCCGTGGTACCCGCTCGGGCTACGGCGACCCGCTGCAGGCCGCGTTCGTGCTCGCCCACCTCGGGCACATGAGCGGCGACGACGGAGCTGCGCCGGCTGCTCGACATGATCACCATCGAACCCGGCCGCGGCGCTCGGCGTCGCCGGACTACGGCCTGCGCGCCGGCGGCCCGGCCGACCTGGTGGTCTTCGACGCGCCGACCGACGCCGACGCGCTGCGGCTGGTCGCCCCGCGCACGCTGGTGCTGCGCGGCGGCGCAGGTCGTGGCGCGCACGAGCCGGCCCGCCACGGTCGTCTGGCACGGCGTCGAGGAGCCGTCACCTTCCTGCGCCGCAACCGTTCCGGCGGTCGACAGCGCCAGGATCATCAGATGATCGACCGGCGGCTGCCATCGGCTCAGGTCACGGGAGGACGAGTACCTCGTCCCGGTGCGCTCGCGCTGAAGCGGAAGAAGATCGGCAGTAGAGCACCGCGGCCAGCACGAAGCCGACCTCGAAGGTGATGTCGCCGAACGCCGGGCGTGGTGCTTGGGCACGATGCCCGACGTACTTCGGTCTGGTTGGAGAACAGCCAGATCGACACCACCATCGCCGACGACCATGCGACGGCGCCGGCCCACGGGTTGTGCTTGCGGTCGAAGAGGAAGCCGTCGACCCGGTTGCCCGCGGCGCAGGCACCGGTCGGTGAAGAAGACGCCGAGCCACGGGCCGATCCAGTACGCGATGACCAGCAGGAAGTTCTCGTACTTCGTGCCGGCGTCGCTGCAGCCCGGACCAGGCCAGCGAAGAAGCCGAGCGACGCCGAACACCACCGCGACGATGGCCCGGCGCAGCGTGCAGCGGCAGCCTGATGCCGAGCGCGAGGAACGACATCGCGCCGGAGTAGATGTTGAGCGCGTTGGCGCAGACGGCGCCGAGCGCGATCGCCAGCAGCGTGAGGTCGCCGATCCAGCGTCGGCAGGTGGCCGGTGAAGCCGGCGGTCGGGTTGTCGCCGTACCTGCCGGCGCCGCGATGTGACCGCGGCCGCGCCCGACGACCTCCAGCACGACGCAGGAGACGAAGACGCCGAGGCCGGCCACAGGCCCGGCGCGCCCGGCTCGTCGCGTCGGCGGCAGGTAGCGGGTGTAGTCGCTGGCGTACGGGTTCCAGCCGGCCGCGTAGCCGAACGCGGCGCCGACGGTCGATCAGGAACGCCGCCGATGCCGCCGGCTCGCCGGCGCGCGCGCCGGGTGCGCCTTGCGACAGGATGACGATCGACGGCGATCAGCGAAGACCACCGCCAGCAACGGGAACGCGTAGCGCTCGAAGACGTGCACGAGGTTGTGCCCGAAGAACGCGATCGCGAGCTGGCCGCGACCACGATGACCAGGCAGCAGCAGCTTGGGCAGGCCGGTCAGCGCGTTGCAGCGCGAACGCGCCGCTGACGCTGTTGACCGCGAACCAGCCGATGCCGGCGACAGCGAGTTGAGCCCGGCAGGCAGGATGTTGCCGAGGAAGCCGAAGCGCGATCGCGCGACAGCACCATCTGCGGCACGCCCGTCTGCGGCCCCCGCGCGGACAGGACGCCGGCGTCGCCGAGCCGAGCGCCGGTGCCGAGCACGATCGCGAGCGACCGCCTGCCAGAACGTCAGCCCGAAGAACAGCACGCCGATGACGCCGACGAAGACCGTCGCGAACTCGAGGTTCGGCGACATCCAGGTCCAGAACAGCTGGATCGGCCGGCCGTGCCGCTCCTCGAGGGGGATGAACTCGGCGCCGCCGGCTCGACGGCGGCGACCTTGTCGCCGTACGTGCCTTCGCGGACCTGTGCGGTGACGGTTCCCGGCGTGCCCGGCTTCTGTGCTCACAACCTCGCAGACTGAGGCGGCGGGGGACGAAGAACGGCGTGCGCTCCCGTTGGGCGCTCCGTCAGGGCGGCCCGAGCGGGCGGGCGCAGGGCGCTGTGTTTCACCCCGTGTTAACCCTGCCGTCGTCACCCCTGCCGTCCTCCCGCGGGGGAGCGGCCGGGGGAGGATGGCCCGGTGCCGAACCCCTAGACCACGCTGGCGCGGCTGCGGCCGATGCTCGCCGACCCGGCAACCCTGGTGCGCGCCGTCGCGGCGGGCCGGCGCAGGAGCACGCCGAGGTCGTGCGCGCCGAGCTCCGGCCGGTGGCCTGCAGAAGGGCGGCCTTCCGCTCAGCTCACCACCACCAACAGCCAGACACCGTCCAGCAACCTCCAGCCAGGGCAGGAGGCCGATCGAGCGGTCGAGGAGCTGCTGGCGCAGCCGTTCGGCAACTGGCACGTCGAGACCTGCGACGAGGTCGTCCAGCTGCGGGTGACCAAGGCCGGCGACGCGCAGGTGCACCGGGCCGCCCGCACCGGCGCCGCGTCCGTCGTCGCGGCGCATGACCGGCCCGACCACCTCCTCGACCCCGCCGACCCCCTGTTCAGGCCCTCGGCGCGGACGCCGACAAGCGGCGGCAGGTCGACGCCTTCCTGCGGCAACTCGTGGCCGCCGCGCCCCGCACTCGAGCGGGCGGCGGCCCAGGGGCTGCCGCTGCGCGTCATCGACCTCGGGTGCGGCAACGCCTACCTCACGTTCGCCGCGCACCGCTACCTCGCGGACGCCGTCCCCTCGGGGGTGCACACCCTCGGCATCGACGTCTCGGCCCGACCTGGTCGCGCGCAACAGCCGGCTGGCCGCGGAGCTCGGGCTCGAGGGCCTCGACTTCGTCGTCGGGACGATCGGCGAGGCCGTGGTCGAAGAGCCCGCCGGACGTCGTCCTCGCGCTGCACGCCTGCGACACGGCCACGGACGACGCCCTCGCCCGCGCCGTCCGCTGGAGCGCCGGTCGTGCTCGCGGCACCCTGCTGCCACCACGACGTGCAGCGTCAGCTGGACGAGGCCCGCGCCGCCGGGCTGGAGCCGCCCAGCCCGCACGCCGCGCTGATCCGGCACCCGATCCTGCGGGAGCGCTTCGCGGACGTCCTCACGGACACCTTGAGGTCGCAGCTGCTGAGGCTGCACGGGTACGCGGTCGAGGTCGTGGAGTTCGTCGACAGCCGGCACACGCCCCGCAACGCCCTGCTGCGGGCGCACCGGCGCGACGGGGCCGCCGCACCCGACCCCGCGCTCGTCGCCGAGCACGCCGAGCTCGTCGCGGCCTGGCACGTCCGGCCGGCCCTCGCCGACCGCCTCGAGGGAGCGTGACGCCCCTGCTCGTCGCCGCCGGGCTCGCACTGGCGGCCGCGGCCGGCCCCGGGGTCGACCGCGTCGCCTCCGATCCGCGGATCACCGAGTCGTCCGGTCTCGCCGTCAGCCCCGCGCATCCCGGCGTGCTGTGGACGACAACGACTCCGGCAACCCGCCGCTGCTCTTCGCGCTCGCGCGTTCGGGCGCCGTGACCGCCACCGTGCGGATCACCGGGGTGCCTGACGTCGACTGGGAGGCGATGGCCGCCTTCCGTGACGGCGGCGGCCGGCCGCTGCTCGCCGCCGCCGACATCGGCGACAACGCGGCGCGGCGGACTCGGTCGAGGTGGACGTCGTCCCCGAGCCCGACCCGCTCCGCTCGGTGAGCGCCGGGCCGCTGCTGCGGTTGCGGCTCACCTACCCCGACGGGGCGCGGGACGCCGAGACCCTGATCATCGACACGACCCGCCGCCGCATGTTCGTCGTCAGCAAGGGACTGCTGACGAGCACGGTCTACCTGGTGCCGCGCGAGGCCTGGGACGGCGTGGCGCCGGCCCGCGCGGAGGTCCGGTCCGCGCGGCTCGTCCCCGTCGGCACGGTGCCGCTCACGCTCGTCACCGACGGCACCGTCGCGCCGTCGGGCGCGGTGCTCCTGCGCACGTACAGCGACCTCGCGGTGCTCGACCCGTTCCCGCTCGACGAGGGCGGCCGGGTGCTCGCCCCGCGATTGGTCACGTCGCTGCCGTCGCAGCGCCAGGGGGAGGGGCTGGCCCTGGCGTCGGACGGCCGCTCCGTGCTGGTGTCGAGCGAGGGCGCCGGTCAGGACATCCTGCGTGTGCCGCTGCCCGACGACGTGCTGCCAGCCATCGGCGCGTCGCCGTCGCCCGCGCCGCCGGCGTCACCCGGAGCGTCCCGCACGTCGTCCGCTTCGCCACCCGGCTCGGCCGCGCCCGGCTCGGCCGCGCCGGCTTGGGGTCAGCCCGAGCTGGGGCGTCCTCGGTCCGGGGACGGCCGGCGCGGGCACGTCGTCCCCCGGCCTCGGCCTGCCCGCCCTCGGCACGGCCGCGCTGCTGCTCCTCATGGCCGGCGCCGTCGCCCTCTCGCGCCGCGGCCGCCGCTAGCGTCCCCTCCGGCGGTAGCCAGCGCCCCCTCCTGGCGGTAGCGATCGCCCCCTCCTGGCGGTGATCAAGGAATTCTCGGCGGGCGCGGGGATGTGCTCACCGCAGCCTCCCGCCGAGAATTCCTTGATCACCGAGGTGGGGAAGGAGGTTCAGGACAGGCGCTCGACGACGTGGTCGATGCAGCGGGTCAGCGCCTCGACGTCGGCGGGCTCGACGGCCGGGAACATCGCCACGCGCAGCTGGTTGCGGCCGAGCTTGCGGTAGGGCTCGACGTCGACGATGCCGTTGGCCCGCAGCACCTTCGCGACGGCCGCGGCGTCGACGTCGTCCGAGAAGTCGACCGTGCCGACCACCTGGCTGCGGGCGGCGGGGTCCGCGACGAACGGCGTCGTGTACGCGGTCTTCTCGGCCCAGGTGTACAGCCGCGAGGAGGAGTCGGCGGTGCGGCCGGTCGCCCACGCCAGCCCGCCCTGGGCGTTCATCCACTCGACCTGGTTCGCGAGCATCGCGAGCGTGGCGACGGCCGGGGTGTTGTAGGTCTGGTCCTTGCGGCTGTTGTCGATCGCCGTGGTGAGGTCGAGGAAGTCGGGGATCCAGCGGCCGGAGCCCTTGATCTCGTCCACGCGGGCGAGCGCGGCGGGCGAGAGCAGCGCCAGCCACAGGCCGCCGTCGGAGGCGAACGACTTCTGCGGGGCGAAGTAGTAGGCGTCGGTCTCGCGCACGTCGACGGGCAGACCGCCGGCGCCGGAGGTGGCGTCGATCAGCACCAGGGAGCCGTCGTCGGCGCCCTCGACCCGCCGGACCGGCGCCATCACGCCGGTCGAGGTCTCGTTGTGGGCCCAGGCGTAGACGTCGGCGCCGGGCACGGCCCGTGCCGCGGGCAGCGTGCCGGGCTCGCCCTTGACCACGACGGAGTCGCCCAGGAACGGCGCCTTGCTGGTCACCGTGGCGAACTTGCTCGAGAACTCCCCGTACGCGAGGTGCGCGGCGCGCTCGCGGACGAGGTTGAACGCGGCCGCGTCCCAGAACGCGGTCGCCCCGCCGTTGCCCAGCACCACCTCGTAGCCCTCGGGCAGCGAGAAGAAGGTGCCCAGCCCCTCGCGGACGCGGCGCACGAGGTCCTTCACCGGCTTCTGCCGGTGAGAGGTGCCGAGCACGCGTCGTCGCGATGGACGCGAGGTACTCGACCTGCTCGGGCCGGACCTTGCTCGGGCCGGAGCCGAAGCGCCCGTCGGAGGGCTTGAGGTCGGCCGGGATGGTGATCGTGGGGGTCTGCGTAGCGGTGGTCACGTGGCTGCCATCCGTGAGGTGGGGGACGTCGGGGTCGAGGCGCCGTTGCCCCTGACGCCCTCATCCTCCCGCACCCCGGCCGCCGCCGGCGCCCCGGCCGCGTGGTCCGCCGGAGCGGCGGCCGGCTGCAGCGTCAGCTCACGAGGCCGGGGTGGGCGGTCGACGGGTCCCACCCCGCCACGGACTCGGGCGGGCGCGGGCTCTCGCCGACGTACCGGGCCGAGGGCCGCATCAGCCGCCCGGTCCGCTTGTGCTCGAGGATGTGCGCCGACCAGCCGGCGGTGCGCGCGCAGGTGAACATCGGGGTGAACATCCGGGCGGAGACCGTCGGCGAAGTCGAGCACGACGGCCGCCCAGAACTCGACGTTGGTCTCGAGCACCCGGTCGGGGCGGCGCGCTCGCAGCTCACGCGAGCGCGGCCTCCTCCAGCGCCTTGGCGACCTCGTAGCGGGGGGCGCCGAGCCGCTGCGCCGTGGCGCGCAGCACGCGGGCGCGCGGATCCTCCGCGCGGTAGACGCGGTGCCCGAAGCCCATCAGCCGCTCGCCGCGGTCGAGGACGCCCCTGACGTAGCCGAGCGCGTCGCCGGACCGCTCCACCGCCTCGATCATGTGCAGGACGCGCGCGGGCGCCCCGCCGTGCAGCGGGCCGCTCATCGCGCCGACCGCGCCGGACAGGCAGGCGGCGACGTCCGCGCCGGTGCGCGGCGATGACCCGGGCGGTGAACGTGGAGGCGTTCATGCCGTGCTCGGCCGCCGAGACCCAGTACGCGTCGACGGCCTCGACGTGCCGGGGGTCGGGCTCGCCGTGCCAGCGGATCATGAACCGCTCGACGATCGTCCGGCCCTTGTCGACCTCGCGCTGCGGGCACCATCGGCACGCTCCAGCCCGCGCGCCGACTGCGCGACGAAGGACAGCGCCATCACCGACGCCCGCGCCAGGTCGTCGCGCGCCTGCGCCGGGTCGATGTCGAGCAGCGGCCGGAACCCCCAGATCGGGGCGAGCTGGGCCAGGGCGCTCTGCACGTCGACCCGGACGTCGCCCGTGTGCACGGGCAGCGGGAACGGCTCGGCCGGCGGCAGGCCGGGGTTGAACTCGTTGTCGACCAGCAGGCCCCACACGTTGCCGAACGAGACGCGGCCGACGAGATCGGTGATGTCGACCCCGCGGTAGCGCAGCGCGCCGCCCTCCCTGTCGGGCTCGGCGATCTCGGTCTCGAAGGCGATGACTCCCTCGAGACCCGGGCACGAAGTCGGCCATCTGCGTCCCTCCTCGCCGGACCGCTCCGGTGCGGTCCTCGGGCACGACGGTACGCGCCGTCCCCGACACACTGCTGTGGTGTCCACCTCCTCCCGCCCGGTCCGTCCGGCCCCGATCCCGATCATGTCCCGAGGGGACGGCGGCCGCCCGGCTCGACTCCGCCTTCGCCGCGGCGCGCGTCGCCTACGGCGACCGCGCGCTCGACGAGGCCGACCTCGCCCCGCACCCACTCGGGCAGTTCCGCCGCTGGTACGACGAGGCCGTCGCCGCGCGGCTGCCCGAGCCCAACGCCATGGTGGTGGCCACGCGCCGACGCGGACGGCGTGCCCTCCGCCCGCACCGTGCTGCTCAAGCAGGCGCGACGAGCGGGGGTTCGTGCTTCTACACGAACTATGGCTCCCGCAAGGCCGGCGAGCTCGAACGCGGGCACGCGCGCCCTGCTCTTCCCGTGGCACGCCCTGCACCGGCAGGTCGCGGTGAAGGGCCTGGTGGAGAGGGTGCCGCGGGAGGAGTCGGCGGCCTACTTCGCCACCCGGCCCTGGGGCTCGCGGATCGGCGCGTGGGCGAGCCGAGCAGTCGCGGCCGGTGGCGGGCCGGGCCGAGCTCGAGGAGCGCTACGCGCGCTGGCCGAGCGCTGGCCGGACCGCGGCCGCCCCGACGACGTCCCGCTGCCGGAGCACTGGGGCGGCTACCTGGTGCGCCCGCTCGAGGTGGAGTTCTGGCAGGGCAGGCCGTCCCGGTTGCACGACCGGCTGGTCTACCTCCCGTCCCGGGAGCAACTCGCGGGCGGCGTCCCGGCCCTGGACGACCGCGCCGCCTGGCGGGTGGAGCGCCGGCAGCCCTGAGACCGGCCTCGCTTCGGCCGCGAACGGCACGGGGCCGGCTCGCCGGAGGAGCCGGCCCCGCGACGGTCGGGCGGTCAGGTCAGTTCTTGCTCGCCACCGCCTGGTAGGCGTTGACGATGCCGTGACCGTAGAAGCCGTTGAAGTTCACGCCGCCCTGGCAGAGGTGGTCGGCGGTCACCACGCGGACCGGCCGGGATGATCCGGTCGTAGTGGAACAGCCGCGGTTCCGGGCATGCCTCGGCACCCTGCTCCGGTACAGGAGCTGGGTGACCTTGCGGGGGTCCGCGGTCACGCCGCCGTGCCCGTCGGCGTGGCCGTAGCGCGCGATCAGGAGCGCGGCGACGCCGACGGCGTGCGGCGCGGCCATCGAGGTGCCCTGCAGGTACTGGTAGTAGCGCGCAGACGCCGCCGCTCGGCAGTCCCGGACGATGCCCGCGCCGGCCTTCGGCATGCCGTGGGCGTCGAGCTGGCCGCTCGCCACCGCGAGGGCTGCGGGTATGGCCGCGAGCATCGGCGTCCCGGATGTCCGGGTCTCGTCCGGCGTGTCGTAGACGTCGCCGCCCGGCGCGGCGACCTCGGTCTGCTCGAGCCCGTAGTTGGAGTAGTACGCCTTGCGCTTGCTGATGCCGGTCGAGCTGACCGCGATCACGCCGCGGGTCTCGGTCGGCACGGTGATGCAGGAGTTGTCCATGGTTCGGGGCTTGGCGGCGCCGGCGGGAAGTCGGGGCTCGAGTGTCGACGGTCGGGTGCCCGAGGTCGGTCGCCTCGTTGCCCTCGCGGCGATCGGCGTCACGCCGTGGCGCATCGCGTAGTCGACCGCGCGCTGGGTGAGCTCGCGGACCACCCGCTGCTCGGTCTGCTCGGCGGGGGAGTCGGCCGGGTTGGCGAGGCAGTTGTAGAGCCATGGGTCGGTGTAGAAGCTCATGTTGACGACGTCGACGCCGATGTCGCCCGCGTACTCGAGGGCCTCGACCGTCGGCTGGAGGAAGAAGTAGCCCGAGTCCTGGCCGGCACGGATGTTGACGATCGACACGTCCGGCGCGACGCCGGCGATGCCGAGACCGTTGATCGGCGCGGCGATCGTGCTCGCGACGTGCGTGCCGTGGCCGTTGTCGTCCTCGTCGACCGGGTCGATGCAGGACGCGAACTCGCAGGGCCCGTCGATGACGGGGTTGTCGGTGACGAAGTTGACCGAGCGCCTGGCGTCGAAGTTGGGCGCGATGTCGGGATGGGTGCCGTCGACGCCGGTGTCGATGACGCCGACCAGGACCTTCTTGCTGCCCCGGTTCACCGCGTACGAGCCCTGCGGGGTCGCGCCGATCTGGCGCATGTCCCATTGCCGGTTCGCCAGCGGCTCGGCGGTGCCGCCGGGGGCGCCGCGGCGCCCCCCTTGGCGGAGGCGTCCGGCGTGAGCCGCTCGACGCCGTCGCGCCGGTCCTTCGGTGGCTTGCCGATGACGCGGTCGCGGGCGGCCCCCTGTACGCCCGCCGCCTTCGAGACCTTGCCGGCGAACGCGGTGTCCGCGGACGCACCACCGCGTAGCCGAGCTTGCGGTCGACCTTGACGACGGTTCCTCCCGCGGCCTTCGCGGCGGCCACTGCCGCGGCACCGTCCGTTCCCTGCGCGAACATGACGACGAACGTGGATCCGCCGGCCGCAGCGGTCGTCTCGGCGCCCGTGACGCCGGTGGACGCGGTCGCGTCCCCGGTCGCCGCGAGCTGTGCGGACGCCTGCCCGGCGCCGGCGACGAGTGCCCCGGTGAGGGCGGTCGCGGCCACCGTTGCGCTGGTGAGCGTTCGGACAAGAGTGGTTCTGCGCCTCATGAGCTCCCTTTCGTGACGAACCACGCTCCGTCGGGTGATTCGTGCGCCGAACATTAGGGGCCATAGGAGGCATACAGGAAGAACCTGTCTGTGATCGAGTCGCCACAGGCTGTCAACGCCGCAAGGAGCCAACCGGACGAGAGTCGAACAACCCGGCCTGGGCGGTGACGGGAGCCGGCCGCGCGACGCACTCCCCGACCCCGGCCCGCCGGGTTGTCCACACCCCTGTGGACGAGCGAGGCCGCCGCTCCGGCAATCGCGCAAAGGTGTCTGCGTGGATCGTGATCCGGTGCAGGTCGTGCGGCTGGCGGGGGGCCGCGCGCCGTAGCGGAGATCCTCGCCGGCTGCACCCGGCGCCGGCTGTACGAGGCCGTGCGCTCCGGCCGTCTCGTGCGTGCACGCCGCGGCGTCTATGCGCTGCCGGCGCTCCCGAACGCGCTCGCGCTGGCGGCGGAACTCGGCGGCGTCGTGTCGCACGCATCGGCCGCCGACCTCATGGGTGTGGGCCTGGTTCGGCGGCCCGACGTGGTCCACGTGACCGTTCCTCGCGGTGCCGGGTCGCGCTCCCACCCAGGCGCGCGCATCCACTGGGCGCGGCGGCTGCCCCCCGACGAGGTCGACCAGGGCCTCACCGTGCCTCTCCGCACGCTCCTGGACTGTGCGTCGTCCATGCCCTTCGCCGAGGCTCTCGCGATCGCCGACGGCATGCTGGCGATGAGGTACGTCCGCGAGGAGCAGCTCCTTGACGGCCGCGCACGCCAGCTGTGGCCGGGGGCGCGCCGCCCGGATCAGGGTGGCGGAGGCGGCGGACCGCAGGGCCGAGAACCCGTTCGAGTCGGTCGTGCGCGCGATCGTGATCGAATCGGACGTGGGGGGCTTCGTGCCGCAGGTCGAGATCCGGCTGCCGGGCAGGCTGATCCAGTCGATCTCGCCGACGTGGACCGACGAATCGTGATCGAGGCGGACAGCTTCGAGCACCACGGCACGCGGGCGGCGCTCGTGCGTGATTGCGGGCGCTACAACGACCTCGTGGCCGCCGGCTGGCTTGTGCTGCGCCTGCCCTGGGAAGACGTGATGCTCCGGCCCGACCGGGTCCGCCGGGTCGTGACGGAGACGTGCGCGCTGGTCGACGCCCGGCGGGCCGCGCGGCGGACAAACCCGGGCGCCGGGCGTGGTTGAGGCCGGCCCGGTGGGTTTGTCCGACCTGAGGACGCGGCGGCGGTGCGCGGACTGCGTCGGGACGGGCAGCGGCCGGTCGGGGTGAGCCGGAGGACGGACAAAGCCCGTGGGCGAGGCGCCCTGAGGCCGGGTCGCGGAGTTTGTCCGACCTGAGGTCCGGATCGAGCCTGAGGTCCGGACCCAGACGAGGCCGGGCACGGGGGCCTGGACCGCGGGGAACTGCGTCAGGGCAGGCAACAGCCCGCGGGCTTCCTCCCTCGGGTCGGTCGACGGGAGGAGTGCCGTGCTGGACGATGCACGGCACCCGCGGGCTGCGGTGACTGCCTGGTTCTCGCCGGCCGCTGATGGCCGGTGGAAGCACCCGATCAGGATCGGGGCAGTCCGTCCGAAGGACAGCGGCTAGCGGACAGCCACCTCACGCGTCCGATTGATATCCAACTCCGGACCACCTCCTTTCCCGTGTACGGCGAACCTACGACGGCTCCGGCTCCGGCGCCAAGCCGATTGGCGGCGTGTTCGCGCGGAGCGAATCGGCGGCCGGCAGGGGTCCCACCGGCGGCGAGATCAGCCTCGTGGCGGCGGCGGGCAGAGGACTACCGGCGGCGAGATCAGCCCCGCGGCGGGGTCATCCGATACACCGCGCCGGCGCTGTCGTCGGTGACGTACACGGCGCCGTCCGGGCCGAGGACGGCCATCACCGGCCGCCCCCAGCGGCTGCCGTCCTCGTTCTGGAAGCCGCCCAGGAGCGTCTGCTGGGGGTCGAGGGTGCCGGCCCGCCAGGGGAAGAACGCGACCTCCGGCGCCCGGGGCGGGGTGCGGTTCCACGAGCCGTGGACGCCGACCAGCGCGCCGTGCCCGAAGGGGGGCGCAGGGCGTCGGTCGCGACGAAGCTCAGCCCCAGCGGTGCGGAATGCGCCCCCAGACCCTGCTCGACCGGCGGCAGCGCCCCGCAGTCGAGCTTCGAGCCGTCGGCGTTCGTCTCCTCGTCGCGAAGGTACGGCCGGTTGCCGTAGGTGAGCGCCGTGCCTGCTGACCCGGGGTTCACGTCCGGGTCGGGGTTGCAGTACGGCCAGCCCAGGTCGCGGCCGGGGGTGAGGCGCGCCAGCGGCTCCAGCGGATGGTCGTTGACGTACGACTGCAGCACCCTGCCGCGGTCGGGTCTGCCGTCGTCGTTGTAGTCCCGGTCGAAGGGGTACTCGATGTTGTCGCGGTTGTTCACCGCCGTCCAGACCGCTCCGGTGGGGTCGAGCGCCAGGCCGGTCCCGTTGCGCACACCGCGCGCGTAGACCTCCGCCGCGCCGCCGGACGCGCGCACCCGCAGGATCGTCGCGCGCTGCGGGTCGGCGTCCCGGTCCTCCGCCGAGATGTTCCCGGTGCTGCCGATCGAGAAGTAGATCCACCCGTCCCGCCCGACGGCGACGCTCTTCAGGGCGTGCGCGTAGTGCCCGCCCAACTCGGGGCTCTTCGCGTCGGGCAGCCCGTCGACGAGCACCCGGCGGCCCGACACGTTGCCGCCCGCGTAGGTGTACGCGGTGATCGCATCGCTCTCGGCCACGTAGAGCGTCGAGCCGTCGAAGGCCAGGCCGTGCGGCTGGGTGAGCCCCTGCACGAGCGTGCGTTCCGTGGGGGCGGCCCCGCCGCTGCCGGGCGTGAGCTCGACGACGTCGCCCGCGCCGGGCCGCGAGACGAGCAGGCGCCCGTCCGGCGTCCACGCGGCCAGCCGGGCGCCCGGCACCCGCGCCCAGACGGCGACGGTCCAACCGGCGGGGGCGCGGACCTCGCGCGGCCGGTCGAGCGGCGCGTCGCCGAGCCCGGCGGGTACGGCCAGCCGCGAGGTCACCAGGGCCACCGCCGCGGGGGCGGCGCCGGCCGAACCACTCGAGCCGGACGGCGACGGCCCGGACGTCGTCGGCGCCGGGCCGGACGAGCTCGAGGACCGCGACGCGCCCGATGACCCAGGCGAGCAGGCGGCCAGGGCGGCGACCACGGCGAGAGCGGCGACGCCGCGCCGCCACCTCATGCCTGCCCCTGGAAACGCGACGGGTCGACCGCGACCCACACGTGCGCCGCGACACCGAGCAGCTCGCCCGACTCGTTGTAGAGGGTCGAGGCCGTGAGCGCCTTGCGATCGGTCACCTCGAGCGCCTGCCCGACGACCACGCACCGCTCGTCGCGGCGCGGCGACCCGAGCACCTGCGCCGTCATCGTGCCCAGGACCATCGGCCGCCCCACGATGTCGACCGACCACCCGCCCGGGCAGTCGAGCGCCGCCCAGAGCACGGGTACCGGGACGACGTCGCCGTCCAGCTGGGCGGCGACGGGCACCCAGGCCGCGGCGACCCGCCCGTCGACATGCCCGCCGGTCCGGCCGGGCCGCAGCCGCAGCCCGTCGCCGGGGGCGCGGGCAACCCCGCAGGCGAAGCACTCGGGGAAGGGGTGGTCGTGCAGGCCGGGGTACCGCTCGCCCGCGGCGAGCGCCTCGTCGAACGAGACGGGCGGCACGGCACGCGGTGTCTCGTCCTCGGCGAGCACCCCGGCACGGGCGACGACGCTCCCGTCAGCGGCGCGGGCGACGAGACCGCCCGCCTCGTCGTGGGCGACGTCCAGCGGGGTGTCGAGAGGCGGCGGCGCCGACAGCCGCACCCGCACGGGCCCGGTGGAGAGCCGGGCTGCGAGCGCGCCGGCGGTCCACCCGCCGTTGCCCGACGTCGCCGGGCCACGGAAGCGCCGCGGCACGACCAGGGTCGAGCCCTCCACCTGTCTCACCTCACCTCTGCGTACCGCCGCAGCGCCTCGGCCCGCTCGGCGGCGTGGTCCACGATCCGCTGCGGGTAGCCGTGGGCGTACCCCTGGCGGATGCTTCCACGGCTCGTGGGCCGCGCGCGCCCGGCAGGTGCTGCAGCTCCGGCACGTACCGGCGCACGTAGTCGCCGTCCGGGTCGAACTTCAGGCCCTGCGTCACCGGGTTGAAGACCCGGAAGAAGGGCGCCGCGTCGGTGCCCGTCCCCGCCACCCACTGCCAGCCGTGGTTGTTGCTCGCCAGGTCGCCGTCGACGCAGCCAGTGCATGAAGTGCCGGGCGCCGAGCTGCCACGCCACGTGCAGGTCCTTCACGAGGAAGCTCGCGACGATCATGCGGACCCGGTTGTGCATCCAGCCCTCGGCGAGCAGCTGGCGCATGCCGGCGTCCACGACGGGTAACCCGTCCGCCCCTCCTGCCAGGCCCGGAACCGCGTCGCCCGGCGTCGTCGACCGCCATCGCCCCCAGGTCCGCGCGCAGTCGGCCACGCGGACTCCGGGGCCGGTGCCACAGCACGTCGGCGTAGAACTCGCGCCAGCACAGTTCGCGTGCGGTAGCGGTCGGCGGCCGGCCCCGGGTCGCCGCGAGGTCGGCGAGCAGCGTGCGCGGGTGGACCTCGCCGTACTTCAGGTGTGCCGACAGTGGCCGACGTCCCGTCGAGCGCCGGGGCGGTTGCGCGGCCTGGTCGTACCCCTGAGCGGCCGTCGAGGAACGCCGCCACCGCGCCGCGCGGCGGGCTCCCCGGCGGACGGCAGGGTGAGACCCGCGAGGTCGGGTTCGGGTGGCATCGGCTCGGAGCGGACGCCGTCGGCCCAGGTCCCGGCGTGGACGGCGCCGGCGCTCGGGGCGGGCGCGGGGCGCCGTGCGCCAGCCACGCGCGGGCGAACGCGTGAAGACCTTGAACGGGGTGCCCCCGCCCGAGAGAACGTGCCCGGGCCCACCGCGTACGGCGTACCGGTCGCGACCAGCCGCCGCCCGCGCCGGCCGAGCGCCGCGCGACCGCGCCGTCGCGCCGCCGCCCGTACGGCCCGGCGTCCGCGCTGACGTGCACCTGCCCGCGCGCCGACCTCGGCGGCGAGGGTGGGGACGACGGTCGCCGGGTCGCCGTGCCGCACGACGAGCCGGCCGTCGAGGCGCTCCCCGAGGGAGCGCAGCGAACGCAGCAGCCACGCCCGCCGGGGCGGGCCGGCGGGCTCCCACAGGGCGGGGTCGAACGACGAACAGCGGGACGACGGTGCCGTCGTCGGCGGCGTCGATCGCCGCGAGCAGGGCGGGGTGGTCGGCGAGCCTCAGGTCGCGGCGGAACCAGAGCACGGTCGGCACGCACGGCCTGACCGTAGTCCGGGCGTCGCGCGACCGCGCGGCGGGGACGATCGCGGGGGCCTGCCCGAGGCCGAGGGGCGGATCGGTGGATGGAGGCCCGGCTCGCGTGAGCGGCGACCTGATCGACACGACCGAGATGTACCTGCGCACGATCTTCGAGCTCGAGGAGGAGGGCATCGTCCCGCTGCGCGCGCGCATCGCCGAGCGGCTCGGGCAGTCCGGTCCGACGGTCTCGCAGACGGTCGCGCGGATGGAGCGCGACGGGCTGCTCGCCGTCAGGGCGACCGGCACCTCGAGCTCACCGACGCGGGCCGCGAGAAGGCCACCCGCGTCATGCGCAAGCACCGGCTCGCCGAGCGGCTGCTGCTCGACGTCATCGGCCTGAGTGGGAGTACGTGCACGACGAGGCGTGCCGCTGGGAGCACGTGATGAGCGACCGGGTCGAGCGCAAGCTGCTCGGGATGCTGGCGGACCCGCGGGAGTCGCCGTACGGCAACCCCATCCCGGGCCTGGAGGAGCTCGGCGGTCCCGCCGGTGCCCGATCGGGGTTCCGGACGGCCTC
Source organism: uncultured Actinomycetota bacterium (assembly GCA_963794075.1). GTDB lineage: Bacteria > Actinomycetota > Actinomycetes > Actinomycetales > Kineosporiaceae > DATKNA01. The sequence continues at coordinate 23,635 of CAWCCY010000012.1, read as the reverse complement.
GTCGCCCTGCCCGAGGCCCTGCCCGACGACGAGCCGCACGAGCTGCTCGTGCGGCGTCTCGGGGAGCCGCTGCAGACCGACACGGACCTGATGGAGGTGCTGGCGCGCCTCGGCGTCAGGCCGGGACAGGTGGTCGGCGCGCAGCGCGACGGCCGGGAGGTGCTGCTGCGTACTCCGAACGGCTCGGTCGGGATCCCCTCTTCGGCTGCCCATCACGTTTCGTCTGTCCGCGGGCGGCGTGTCGTGACGTACATGTGACATCCCCACCGCCCGTCGGGTAGCTTCGGGCCCGCTCCCACCACTCGGGGGCCTCCTGGCGGGCGCCGAACTCTGCCACCGCCCGGGAGCCGTTCGACACCGCATGGCAGAGGCGGGGGACCCACTTCCGGTGTCGGATCCACGGACTGCCCTCGGGCGGCCGGCCGTCCCTTGGGGTGAACAGTCCGTTCCCATCAGAATTACCGCACAACGGCGGCGCCGTGGCTTCTCCCACCCGAACCCGACAGCTCACCTCGAAGGCGTACGGAGAGGCCTGTCGTGCGAGCGTAACGTGCGCGTCACCGTGCCGATTTGCCGCCCTTTGACCCCCTCGCGGGGTCTCTCGAGACTGACCAACACTGCGATCGGCGACAACACCGCCTCGCTGCTCGGCCGCGGCGGCGTCGCGCTCGCGGTGTCCACCGGTCTGGTGGCCGCGGTGGGACTGCCGCCAGCGCCGCGACCGCGCAGCGGCGGCGACGCCACTCAGACCGCATCGGTCCCCCTGCTCGCCGGCACGGCCGCCTCGCCGGTGCTCGTCGGTGGGCGTCGACGCGCTCGGCCCGGCGCCCGTCACCGCTCCCGCCCAGGCCAAGGTCGACGTTCGAGCACAGCGCGTTCAAGGCGCCGCCCCGAGCACGGCGCTCCCGCGGCGACCCCCGCGGCGGCCGCCGCGACATCGCGACGATCTCCCGCTCGCTGGCCCGGCAGGCCTTCGCGGCCTCGCAGCCCGCCCGGCACCAGGCGGCGGCGTCCGCGACGTCGCGCTCCGTGGGCGCCGCCGCTCGGCGTCCGTCGGCGGTTCCGAGCAGCGGCCGGGGTGCCCAGGTCATCGCCATCGCGATGCGCTACCTCGGTGTCCCCTACGTCTACGGCGGCTCCACCCGCGCGGCTTCGACTGCTCCGGCTTCACCGGCTACGTGTACGCGCAGCTCGGCGTCGCGCTGGCGCGCAGTGCGGACGGCCAGTACCGCTCGACCACCCGGATCGCCCGATCGGAGGCCGTGCCCGGCGACCTCGTCTTCTACCTGAGCGGCGGCAGCGCGTACCACGTGGGCATCTACCTGGGCGGCAACCAGATGATCGCGGCACCGCACAGCGGGACCGTCGTGCGCGTTCAGGACATCTACTCCGCGAACATCGCGTTCGGGCGCGCCTGACCCGTCTCGACGCTCCTGACCCGAACCCCCGACGGCCCCGGCCCCGCACCCCGCGGCCGGGGCCGTCGCACACGCGCGGGCCGATGTTCACCGCATCGGGACCCGAAAGGTAGTGCCATTCGCCGGGCGCGTCCCTACTCTGCTGTCAGCGACGTTCGACGCACCCGTCAGGAGGGCCCGTGCGCGACGCGGTACGAAGTAGGGCGGCCGCACATGCCTGTGCGGTACCGCCACGCACCGCTGCGCACTGCCGTGAAGGCGTCGTCCCCGTCGGGGGACGGCGCCTTCGGTCGTCCTGGCCGCCGAAGGTGCCCGCTCGTCGCGTGCAGGGGTCGCCGGGAACTCCTCCCGCGACAGGTCGTGACGCCACCAGCCAGGTGGGCGTCCCGAACGAAAGGGGGTGACGCGTGCGCACCCTGGTCCTCAACGCCGGATACGAGCCGCTCGCGGTCGTCTCGTTCCGCCGGGCCCTCGTGCTCGTCCTCGCCGGCAAGGCCACCGTGATCGCCGACGGGGGCAACCCGGTCGTCGGCGGCACGCTCACGCTGCCCCGGCCGTCCGTCATCCTCCTGCGGCGCTACGTCCGTGCACCCCACGGTCGTGCCGTCCCGGTCAGCCGACGCGGCGTGCTGCGGCGCGACGCGCACCGGTGCGCCTACTGCGGGGGGCACGCGACCACCGTCGACCATGTCATGCCGCGCAGCCGCGGCGGGCGTGACGCGTGGGAGAACCTCGTGGCGTGCTGCGTGCGCTGCAACAACGCCAAGGGTGACCGGACCCCCGACGAGAAGGGCTGGTCGCTGCGCTGCACGCCGTACGCCCCCCGTGGGGCTGCCTGGGTCGTGCGTGGTGCCGACCAGCGCGACCCGTCGTGGGAGGCATATCTGGGTGAGGCAGCCGCATAGGGCGGGAGAGCCCTTCGCCCGGCAAAATTGGTGCACCGGCGCGCTCCGCGCCGGTGCGTGCATGAGCGTCCCACACCGTCGCCTGCGTGCAAAGTCCTCTCACTCTTCGTAGTCGCGCCTCGGAGTGTCGCGCGTGTCGCGCCGACCTTCCGTTATCTCGTCGTGATTTCAACTCGATGACAGCTCTGTCATGCGGTCGCGAGCCCGATGCCTTGGGCGCGAGCCGATGCCTTGGGCGCCGGCGGCGCCGAGCATCCGGGTGCTCGGGTCGCATGGCTCGGCGATCCCGGGGTACCGGAGCCGCGTGAGTAGAGGAACGGACACGCGGGCCACGGCGGAGCAGGCGGGCAGGACGGCCGGTGACCGCCAGGACGTCGACACGGGCAGGCTCGAACGCGAGTACCCGGGCGCGGACGCCGAGAAGCCCACCGAGATCCCCGCCAAGGGGTGGTGGCAGATCGTGCGGCGCGGCCTGAAGGAGTTCAGTGCCGACCAGATGCCCTTGATCGCGGCCGGCGTGGCGTTCTACGCGTTCCTGTCGCTGGTGCCCACGCTCATCGCGGCCACGCTCGTCTACGGCCTCGTGACGACCCGGGCCCAGGTCCAGAGCCAGATCAGCAGCCTCAGCTCCGTGCTGCCGGGTGATGCCGCGAGCCTCGTCGGCAAGCAGATGGCGAGCCTCGCCGAGTCGAAGAGCACGGGCCTCGGGATCGGTCTCGTGATCTCGCTGGTGCTCGCGCTGTGGAGCGCCTCCGGCGGCGTCGGCAACCTCGATCGCCGCTGTCAACACCGCCTACGACGAGAAGGAGACGCGCAACTTCTTCAAGAAGCGCGGCCTCGCCCTGTTCCTCACCATCGGCGCGATCATCGTCTTCGTCGTGACGACCTCGCTCGTGGCCATCTTCCCGGCGGTCGCCAACGCGCTGAACGTCAGCGGCTTCGCGCGGGCCGGGCTCGAGGGCCTGCGCTGGGTCGTCCTCCTGCTGGTGCTCATGGCGGCGCTCGCCGTGCTGTACCGCCTCGCCCCCGACCGCGACGACCCCAAGCTCAGGTGGGTGTCCGTCGGCGCCGTCGTCGCGGTGGTGGTCTGGGTCCTGGCCTCCGTCGGCTTCTCGCTCTACGTCAACCTCTTCGGCAGCTACAACAAGACGTACGGAGCCCTGGCGGGGATCGTGATCCTGCTCATGTGGCTGTGGCTCAGCCTCGTCGCCGTCCTGCTCGGGGCGGAGATCAACGCCGAGATGGAGAAGCAGACCGTCAAGGACACGACCACGGGGCCGGAGAAGCCCCTCGGCCGGCGTGACGCCGTCAAGGCCGACCTGCGCCCTCCGACCCCGACCCGGACCCCCAGCAGCTCGACAAGAAGTGACGAGGCGGTGGGATAGCGTTCCGGCATGGCCGACGTGACCGTGACCGCCGACATCGACGCGACCCCGGAGCAGGTCTGGGCCGTCCTCGCCAACCCCGCGACCTGGGGCGACTGGGTCGAGATCCACCAGGGCTTCGTCGGAGAGGCCCCGTCGGGCTTCGCTCCCGGCGGCGCGTTCGTGCAGCGGGTCCGGGTGATGGGGATGCCGGCGGACGTCCGCTGGACGATCACGGGGCTGCAGGAGCCGGTCCGCCTCGAGCTCGAGGGCGCCGGCCCGATGGGTATCGGCCTGCGGGCCGAGTACCGGGTCGATCAGCGCAGCAAGGGCTCGACGGTGACCGCTCACATGGACTTCAAGGGTGCCGCGGTGATGATGGTCGGCTCGCAGCTCGAGAACGAGGTCGGGCCGTCGCTGCGGGGCAGCCTGGCCAAGCTCAAGGCCCGCGTCGAGGGCTGACCCAGTCCCACCGCGCCGGGTCCCACTTCCCGGACGGTGTCAGGCGACCGGGTTGACCGCGCCGTCCAGGTCGACGACGAGCGGCTCCGCCCCGGGCGTGCGCGCCTCGGGCACCGGCCCGGGCCGGGCGTCCGCGACGAGCAGCACGACGTTCCCGCAGCGCACCACGTCGCCGGGGCGGAGCGGCGTGCCGTCGGTCACCGGCCGGCCGTTGAGGGTCGTGCCGTCGCGCGAGCCCAGGTCGAGCAGGGTCCACCCGTTCTCCCAGCGGAGCACCGCGGCGTGGGTGCGCGACACCGAGGGGTCACCGAGCGGGACGTCGGTGCCGGCATCCCGGCCGAGGAGCACGCTGCCCGATCCGGGTAGCACCCGTGACAGGGCCCGGCCCGCGGCGTCCACCCAGATCAGCGCGGGGCGGCGGGGGAGATCCGCGCGGGCGCCCGAGCGCGCCCGGCGCAGCGCGGCCCGTTCGACCGGGCGGAGCACCGCGTCGCGGTCGTGCCCCGCGCCGACGGCGTCCAGGTGACCGTCGGCGGCCGCGGCCGGCGGCAGCCCGGTCGCCCGGCGGACCGCCTGCAGGGCCTCCACCGGCCGGCCCGCCATGTACAGGGCCTCCACGAGCAGGCCCCAGCCGCGGGCGCGCTCCGGGTGCTCCGCGACGTGCGCCTCGAGCTCACGCACGCTCACCTGCGCCGCCAGCAGCGACCCGTCGCGCAGCTCGGCCTCGGCCAGGTCCTCGACGATGTCCGGGCGCAGCCGGGCGTACCGGGCGCGGGTGCCGGCGAGGGCGGTGAGCGTGGGCAGGTCGTCGGCCACACCCCCGGGCCAGCGCGCCAGCGCCCGCCGCAGCGCGGTGGCCGTGCCGGCGCCGTCCCCCGCCGCCTCCGCCGCGCGGGCAGCCTGGACGGCCTCCTCGACGACGTCGAGGTCGGTGACGAGACCGGGCCCGGCGAGCCGGACACCGTCGGCGCCGGTCACCAGGCAGGCGGCGGCCGGCCCGAGGACGTCCGCCAGCCGCGCCAGGTGCACGTGTGCCTTCGCCAGGGACGGGTCGGCGGCCTCCCCGTCGAGCTGGGCGAGGAGCGCCGCCAGGGTCTCGACGGGCACCGCCTCCCCCCGCGCGCACGCCAGCGTCGCCAGTAGGCCGCGCAGGAGCGGGCCGAGGGGGGTCCGGTCGGCGCCGTCGACCTCCAGGCGCACCGGGCCGAGCAGGCGGAGCAGAACGGCCGGCGAGCTGGTGCGGGACACGGAGGCGTCAGCTGCGGTCACGCATCGCATCCTGTGGTCGTTCGTATGCGCAGCGCAATCGACCTGGCATCCTTTGGTCCGAATGGTGGGTGCGCTCGTCACGCACCGGCGCGCCCGGGGGCCGGATCATGACGCAGGGTCGCGAAGACGTCGTCGAGCAGCGGCCGACCGGCGGCCCGGCCCCGCTCGATGAACCACTCCCGGCCGAGCACGCGGCGGTAGACCGGGCGCGGCAGGCGCAGCAGGGCCGCGAGGGTGCGGTCGCCGCTGTCGGCGGTGGCCTGGCTGGTATGCGCGGCCATGGACGCGCGCTTGCGGTCGGCGAAGGCCCGGACGTCGACACCGTGGGTGAGCACCGCCCGCGGGGCGTAGGCACGCTCGAACGCGGCGCGGTCGAACTCGGGGGGGAAGCGGTAGACGAGCCCCGCGAGCCGGACGGCCTTGCGCAACAGGTCCTGGTCGACGGTGGCCTCGAGCACCACCCGCGTGCCGGCGAGCGCGGCGGCACGCGCGCCGACATGGTGCACCTGCACGTGGTCGGGGTGGCCGTAGCCGCCGGAGGGGTCGTAGCTCGTGAGGGCGTCGGCCCCCTCCTCGCGCAGGATCGCCGCGAGCCGCTCGGCGGCCTCGCCGGCGTCGGCACGGGCGAAGGCGATCTCGCCCGCTGGCGGCTGGGCGCGCCCGTCGAGCCCCGAGTCGGCGTACCCGAGGAACTCGATCCGGGCCGCGCCGATCGCCTCCGCCGAGCGCAGCAGCTCCGCCCGCCGGTGCCCGGCCAGCTCGGCCGCCGACCCGAACGACGACGCGGCCAACCCCACTTCGCCGGCGGTGGCGGACACGAGCACCACCCGGTGGCCCTCCGCCGCCGCCCGGGCGAGCGTGCCGGCCGTGAGCAGGGCCTCGTCGTCGGGGTGGGCGTGGAAGGAGACGATCGTGAACGGCACGGCCGCCCACTCTGCCAGGGCCCCTAGAGTCGCCCTCGTGAGGGTCGCGCACGTCTCCGACGCCTACCTGCCCCGGCTCGGCGGCATCGAGGCGCAGGTGCACGGCCTCGCCGTGCACCAGCGGGGGCAGGGCATCGACGCCGAGGTCGTCACGGCCACGCCGAAGGCGCGCCACGACCGGACCACGCACGAGCTCGTGGACGGCGTCCCCGTGCACCGTGTCACCGTCGACCTGCCGTACGAGCTGCCGGTGCACCCCCACCCCGGGCGCGAGGTCCGCCGCGTCGTCGAGGCGGGCCGCTTCGACGCCGTCCACCTGCACTTCGGCGTGATCGCGCCGTTCGTGCAGGGCGCCGCGCCGTCGCTGGTGCGGGCGGGCGTTCCCCTCGTCTTCACCGTGCACTCGCTGTGGGGCCCGGCCGCGCGGCTGTTCCGGGTCGGCCGACCGGGCGTGGGGCTGGAGCCGCTGGCCGGTCGTCTTCACCGCGGTCTCAGGCGTGGCCGCGGAACCGATCCGCTCGGTGCTGGGCGGGCGCGCCGAGGTGGCCGTCCTGCCGAACGGCATCGCCCCGGAGTTCTGGCTGGCCCCACCCGACCCGCCCGACCCGGTCCGCCGGGACGGCGACCGCGAGGTGCTGCTGGTCTCGGCCATGCGGCTCGCGCCCCGCAAGCGGCCGCTGCCGCTGCTCGAGATCCTGCGGGCGGTGCGCGAACGGGTGCCCCCGTCGGTACCGCTGCGGGCGGTGATCGCGGGGGAGGGGCCGCAGCGGCGCCGCGATGGTGCGCTACCTGGAGCGGCACCGCCTGCCCTGGGTGGAGCTGCCCGGCCGGCTGGCGCCGGCGGCGCTGCGCGACCTCTACCACCGCGCCGACCTGTACCTCTCCCCGGGCGAGCTCGAGGCGTTCGGGATCGCGGCCCTCGAGGCGCGCACGGCGGGCCTGCCCGTGCTCGCCCGCGCGGGGACGGGGGTGTCCGAGTTCGTCGAGGCGGGCGTCGAGGGTGTGGTCGCACCCTCGGACGCCGCCCTCGCCGCCGCCACCGCGCGCCTGGTCGGCGACCCGATGGAGCGCGCGTCGATGGCCGCCGCGTGCCGGGCGCGGCCGCCGGCCGTCACCTGGCCTCACGTGGTGGAGCGGAGCGCCGAGTTCTACGCTCGAGCGGTGGACCTGATGCGCGCGCGCCGGTGAGTTCCTTCCTCGCGTACGGCACGTCACGCGGGCGCTACGTGCTCGTCGCGACGATCCTCGGGTCGGGCATCGCCAGTCCTCGACGGCACCGTCGTCAACGTGGCCCTACCGGCCATCGGCCGGGACCTGGGCGCCTCGATCGCCGGCCTGCAATGGACCATCAACGGCTACACCCTCACGCTGGCGGCGCTCATCCTGCTCGGCGGCTCGCTCGGCGACCGGTTCGGCCGCCGCCGGGTCTTCGTCGCCGGCGTCGTGCTGGTTCGCGGCCGCCTCGCTGCTCTGCGCCGTCGCCCCCACGCTCGTGACCCTCGTGCTGGCCCGCGCCCTGCAGGGCGTCGGCGGCGCGCTGCTGACCCCCGGCAGCCTCGCCATCCTGCAGGCGTCCTTCCGGCCGGAGGACCGCGCCCGGGCGATCGGCGCCTGGACGGGCTTCGTCGGCATCGCCGGCGCGATCGGGCCCTTCGCTCGGCGGCTGGCTGGTCGAGACGGCCGGCTGGCGCTGGGTGTTCGTGCTGAACCTCCCGCTCGCAGCGGTGGTCGTGATGCTGGCCGTGCGGCACGTGCCCGAGTCCGCGCGACCCGCAGGCCGCCCGACCACATCGACGCTCCCGGCGCGGTGCTCGCCGCCGTCGGGCCTCGCCGGGCTCACGTTCGGGCTCATCGCGTGGCCGGCGCAGCGGCCCGGACTCGCCGCCGTGTCGGGCACCCTGCTCGTCGGCGTGGTGGCGATGGGCCTCTTCGTGTGGACCGAGAGCGCTCGCGCATGCCGATGCTGCCGCTGTCGGTGTTCTCGCACCGGTCGTTCACCGCGACGAACATCGTCACGTTCGCCGTCTACGCGGCGCTCGCCGGCGTCTTCTTCGTGCTGGTCGTGGCCCTGCAGGTCGTCGCCGGCTTCAGCCCGATCGCCTCGGGCGCCGCGCTGCTGCCGGTCACGGTCCTGATGCTGCTCCTGGCGGCCCGCGCCGGGGCCGCTCGCGCAGCGCATCGGGCCGCGGATCCCGATGACGGTCGGGCCGCTGGTCTCGGCGCTCGGCGTGCTGATGTTCGCCCGGATCGGGCCGGGCGCGAGCTACCTGACCGACGTGCTGCCCGGCGCCCTGCTCCTCGGGCTCGGCCTGAGCCTGACGGTGGCCCCCCTCACCGCCACCGTGCTCGGCGCCGTCGAGGACCGGCACGCGGGCGTCGCGAGCGGCGTCGAACAACGCCGTCGCCCGGGCCGCCGGCCTGCTCGCCGTCGCTGCGCTGCCGCTGGTCGCGGGCATCACGCCGGCGGTCTACGCCGACCCGGCGAGCTTCGGCGCCGCCGCGGGCCGGGCCATGGTGGCCCTGGCCGCTCTGCTGGCGCTCGGCGGAGTCCTCTCGTGGGTCACCGTCCGCTCGCCTCGCCGGTCGTCCGGGCCGGTGAGCGCGGTTGACCCGGCGCCTGCGGGGTAGTCCTCGACCATGAGCGATATCAGTGCGGACGGCGCTGCCCCGTGACGGCGACATCGAGCCGGGCGCGGTGACCCCCGACCTGCCGGCGAGCGCCGGCGCCGCAGGCCCCGGTGATCGCGCAGTGCTCGAGAGCGCGATGGCCACGGGTGAGGACGACGAGACCCCGGGCGAGCGCGGCCCCGTCGACCCCGACGACGAGACAGCCATCGCCGTCGCGGACGACGCCCCGATGCTCGGCCAGCGCGGCGGGTCCCAGGGTGACGGCCTGGAGCCCCGCTTCTCGGAGCCGACGGACTGATCCGCCGCATTGATCGGGCGAGGTCAGCGGTAGCGGCGCCGGTCCCGGTTGCGGCCATGGCCCCGCCCACGGTCGCCGCCGTAGAGCAGCGCGCCGACGAGCGGGATGACGAGGAACCACCACCAGTGGCCCGTCACGAAGAAGAGGATCAGCGCCGCGATCGGGGTCACCGACATGATCGTCTCGCGGGCACGCGCGGGCAGCGGGATGCCGGCCGCGGCCGGCACGGGGGCGGGTGCCTGGGCCAGCGCGGCGGACACCTGCTCGGGGCGCGGGTCCGGCAGGTCGGCGAAGAGCGGCGTCAGCTCGCCCCAGGTGGTGGCCCGCGACGCCGCCACCTGCCGGTCCTCGTACTCCTCCGGCGACAGCCGGCCCGCGTCGGCGTGCGCGCGCAGGGCCGCGACGGCCTGCTCACGCTCCGCGGAGCCGATGCGCTCGGCCCCGCCCGGGCCGCCGCCCCACGCCGCCTGCCCACCCGAGCCGCTCATGGGCCCATCCTGCCCAACGCTCCACGCCGGCGTCACGCGCTGCGGTGCAGCCGGGTGATCTCCTCGTCGTCGGGGGCCGCGGGCCGTGGCGCCGGGTGCTCCACCAGCGCCAGCACGCGGGCCTGCATGAAACGAGCCGTCCGCACCGCCGTGCCCCCGCGGGTCACCTCGGTCACCTCGACGATGCCGCGCCCCTGGGTGATCTCGACGCGCCGGCCCGCTCGGGTTGCGGCCACCTCGTACGTGCGGGTGCCGCCGCCCGCGTCGATGACGATCTCGACCTTGTCGCCCTTCATGGCGCCGCCTCCCGCCGAGTGCCCGCCGACCCCGATCTTCACTGTACGTCGATCCCGGCCGCGGCGCCCTGGTGTGCCGTCGTTGCGGCAGCATGGGGCGTCAGCACCAGCAAGGGGGCCGGGATGACTGTTCACGTCGGCACGGACGAAGGCACGGGCGACGGCCCGGTCGGGCTCGTCATCGCGGGCGCCGGCGCGCGTGGCGCCTACGAGATGGGCGCCCTGTCGGTGCTCCTGCCGTGGTTGCGCTCCCGGGGCGAGACGCCCCGGATCGTGGTCGGCACGAGCGCCGGCGCCATGAACGCCGTGCTCGTCGCGGCGGCGCTCGAGGCCGGGGACGACGCCTGCACCGCGGGCCTCGACGTCTGGCGCGGCATCGGCCGGGCGAGCGTCTTCGAGCCGCTGCTCCCGACGAGCGTGCGCTCGGGCCTGCGCTACGCCCTCGGCCTCGTCGGCGCGCGCACCCGCCTCGACGGCCTGCTCGACGTGACCCCGTTGCTGCGGACCCTGGAGCAGTTCGCGGGCTGGCCGGGGGTACACGAGGCCGTGGCCGGCGGCACCCTCGACGCGGTCGCCGTCCTCGCGACGGCGACCGGCGCCGGCCGGGCCGCGGTGCGCACCGACGTCTTCGTCGAAGGTGGTCGGGCGTCGGCCGGCGCCGGTGTGCCCCCCGACGACGACGCCCGCGGCGTGCGCTACCGCGCGACCACCCTCACTCCCGCGCACGTCCTCGCGTCCGCGGCGATCCCGGTGGCGTTCCCGCCGGTGCGCATCACCGACGCCCGGGCCGGGGTCGACGGCTGGTACCTCGACGGGGGTGTGCGCCTGAACGCACCGATCAAGCCCGCGCTCGAGCTCGGCGCCCGGCGCGTCGTCGTCGTCGCGACCCACCCCGTGGACGACGCGGGCCCCGCCACGCCGGCCGGCGGCACGGACGGCGAGGACACGCCGGACGGGCCGCCCGACGTCTTCTCGGCCGCCGCCGCCGTCATGACCTCCGCCCTCGTGGACCGCATGGTCGACGACGTCCGCTCCCTGCGGCGGGTGAACCGCGCCGTGGCCGCCGTCGCCACGGCAGCGGGTGCCACGGCGCGTGCCACGGCAGCCGGTGCCACGGCAGCCGCTGGCGCCGGCGGGTACGCGCAGGTGCCGTACCTGTTCGTCGGGCCGACCCGGCCGGGTGCCATCGCGGACGCCGCCCGCGCCGTGCTCGACGCGAAGTACGCGGGCCCGCTCGGCGGCGACTACATGCTGCTGAACCGCCTGGTGGGAGGGTCGACGGCGTCGCACGCCGAGCTTCTCAGCTTCTTGCTGTTCGACCACGACTTCGTCGACGAGCTGGTCGACCTGGGCCGGCGCGACGCCGCCGCGGCCATCGCCGACCCCGACCCCTGGGCCGCGGCCCGTTAGGGGCGGCCCGTCAGGCGCGGAACTCCGCCCACGTCGTCTTGCCGCCGAGACCGAGCCGCACGCCCCAGGCGTCGGCGAGCGCGTCGACGAGCGCCAGCCCCCGGCCGCGCTCGTCGTCGCGATCCGACGAGCGCCGCACCGCGGGAAGGGCCGACCGGTCGGTCGTCTGCACGACGAGCCGCTGCCGGGTCGCGTAGGCCCGCAGTTCGACGGGCGGACCGGCGTGCTCGAGCGCGTTCGCCGCCAGCTCGCTGGTGACCTGGATGATCGCGCCGGCCCGGTCGGGCCGGGTGGCCGCCGCCACGGCCGCGACGGCCCGCCGCGCGGCGGCGACGTCCGACAGGCTCGACAGCAGCAGCTGGGTGCGCTGTACCTGCGCCGCCGCGGGCGAGAGCCGCACGAGCAGCAGGGCCACGTCGTCGGCGGCCCGGTCGGCACCGGCGGCGGTGAGCAGGGCGTCCGCCAGCTCCTCGAGCGAGGCCGACCCGCCGGCGGCCTCGAGACACGACGCGAGCCGGGTCATGCCCAGCTCGACGTCGACCTCGCGGGACTCGACGAGCCCGTCGGTGTAGGCGGCGAGCACGCTGCCCGGCGGGAACCGCGTGACGATCTCGGGGAAGGGGCCGATACCGAGGCCGAGCGGCGGCCCGGGCACCGCCTCGACCCGGCGGACGCGCCCGTCGGGGTCGCGCACGAGCACCGGTGGGTGCCCGGCGCTGGCGATGCGCAGCGTCTCGTCGAACGGCTCGAGGACGCCGTACACGGCGGTGGCGAACCGCGGCGGGATGCGCACGTCGCTCTGCAGTTGCGGTACCACGAGCTCGCTGACGTGCGTGTCGAGGAGCGCGAGCAGGTCGCCCGGCCCAAGCGCGGCGTGCGCCGCGGCGCGCATCGCGGCGCGCGCCTGCCCCATCACCGCGGCGGCGGGCAGGCCGCGCCCGGAGACGTCGCCCACGCCGAGACCGATCCGCCCGGCGCCGAGGTCGGTGAGGTCGAACCAGTCGCCCCCGACGTCGACCTCCGGGCTCCCGGCGACGTACCGGGTGGCGTAGTCGACCTCCTGCAGGTCCGGCAGCGCGCTCGGGAGCAACGCGCGCTGCAGGTCGAGCGCGACCTCCCACTGCGCCCGCACGTTGCGCACGTGCGACACGGCGACGCCCGCGCGCGCCGCGACGTCCTCGAGGAACGGCAGGTCGTCGGGCCGGTACGGGCTCAGGCCCCGGACCGTCCGCGAGCACGAGCGCCCCCGCGAGTTCGCCGGCCACGACGAGCGGCAGGACGGCGATCGTCGTCGAGCCGGCCCGTTCGAGCCAGGCGAGCGAGTCTTCGTCCACCCCTTCGCGGTCGGCCCGCTCGCGGACGTCGATGAGGATGCTGCGGCCGGCGCCGATGGCGGCGTCCCACGGGCTCGGCCCGTCGCTGCGGCCGCTCGGCGGGGGCCCGAGCTCCTCCAGGAGCCCGGGAGCGAGCTTGATCGCCGTGGGGGACGAATCGCGGGAGTCGTCGGGACGCGCCGGGACCACGTACACCGCGGCGATCGCGGCGATCTCGGGCACGAGCGCGTCGACCAGCGCCTGGAGGGCGTCGTCCGGGTCGGTCGCCGTCGTCATCGCCTGCGTGATGCCGGCGAGGAGCTGGCCGCGGCGGGCCCGTTCCCGGTCGCGCTCCACGCCGGTCACGTCGAGGCTCGTCGCGAGGACGGCCGGGTAGGGCGGACCCTCGCCCACGGGGGACAGTACGTAGTGCATGACGAGCCGGCCGCCCGCGGCGTCGTGGACGTTGGCGCTCCGCGGCTCCTCGACGACCTCGCCGGTGAGCATCACCCGCCGGATCGACTCGATCGCGCCGCCCGACTCGGGCACGGCCTCGGCGAACGGCACGCCGAGCCGGCGGGCCCCGACGAGGCGACGGGAGATCCGGTTCTGCGCGACGAGCAGCAGCCCGGGGCCGGTCACGAGGGCGGCCAGCGCGGGCGACTCCTCCAGGGCCTGGGCGAGCAGGTTCACCTCGGCCGCGGTCAGGGGGCGCGGCACGGGCACAGGTTCCCCGGACGTCGGCACGCTCACGCGCGAACGGTACCGCCCGGGGGTGAGCGGGCCGCCCCTGTTCTGCTGGTCGCCGCCCGTGGTCTGTCGATCGCGCGCCGCCACCGCTGGCCGTCGGCCCGGTGGCCGTGTCAGCATGCGCGCGTGAGCACGGCGGAGGCCACCACCGGCGGCAGCCTGGCGTTGGACGACGTCCTCGGAGCGCTGCAGGCCGTCCCGGACGCCGTCCTGCTGCTGGACGAGCGCTGGCGGATCGTGCATGTCAACGCGAGCGGCGAGCAGCAACTGGCGAAGCCCGCGGCGGCGCTGCTGGGGCAGGTGCTGTGGGACGTCTTCCCGCAGACCCGCGACCATCCCACCTTCGGGGCGGCGCACGCGGTCGCCCGTACCGGCCGGCCCGCCGAGCTCGTCTGGCGCCTGCCGGACGGCGGGGCCTGGTTCGAGCAGCGGATCGTCCGCGCGGGCGCACTGATCGCCATCGTCTCCCGCGAGGTCACGTCCGCTCGCGACGATGTCGAACGCCGCCGGCGGTTGTCCCGGATCAGCGAGGCCCTCGCGTCGGCCGAGACCCCGGAGGAGGTCGCCGTCGTCATCACCGACCTCGCGCTGCCGTTGGCGGGCGCGAGCAGCGGCGGCGTGATCCTGCGTGACGACGAACCGGGGTGGATCCGCTCGCTGCGCTGGATCGGCCTCGACCCGCAGACGCGCACCCAGTTCGAGCGCTACCCGCTGACCACGCCCGCCCCGGGTGCGGAGGCGATCCGCGAAAGCGAGCTGGTCTGGGGCGGGCGCGACGAGGTCGCCGAGCGCTGGCCGGCCATCGCGCGAGCGCTCGCCCTCACCGGCGCGCGCTCCGTCGCCGGCGTGCCGATGAGCCGTCCACGGGGAGTCCCTCGGGGCGCTGGTGCTGCAGTTCGGCGGTGCCACGCCGCTCGACGCCGCGACCGTCGACTTCCTCCGGACGGTCGCCGCGATCTGCGCGCAGGCGCTGCACCGCACCAAGCGACTGGCGGCCGAGCACGAGGTGGCGCTCGTGCTCCAGCGCAGCCTCCTGCCGCACGTGCCCGAACGGCTCGACCAGGTCACCCTGCATGCGCGGTACCGGCCCGGTGACCCCGGCGTCGAGGTGGGCGGCGACTGGTACGACGTCGTCCCGCTCGGCGGCGGCCAGATGCTGCTGGTGGTGGCGGACGTCCAGGGGCACGACCTGCTGGCCGCCACCGTCATGGGTCAGCTGCGCAGCGTCACGCGGGCGCTGGCGCTCGAGGGGCTGGCGCCCGGAGCGCTGCTCGCCCGGCTCGAGCAGTTCCTCGCGCAGGTCACCACCGACCGCATCGTCACGGCGCTCGTCGTGCTCGTCGATGCGGTGTCCCGCTTCGTCGTCGCGGCCAGTGCGGGCCACCTCGCGCCGCTCGTGCTGGCACCGCCGGCGGGCGGCGAGACCGGCCCTGCGCGTCCGCTCGCCCTCGAGCCGGGGCCGCCGCTGGGGTCGGGATCGGCACCGGCTGGCCGGAGACGACCACGGCCCTCGAGCCGGGCGCCACCCTGCTCGCGTTCACCGACGGCCTGGTCGAGACGCGGCACCGTGACGTCGAGGAGGCCGTGGCGGCGCTCGCAGCCGCCCTGGTGGAGCCGCCGGTGCCCGCGTCACCTCGCGAGGTCGTCGAGCGTTCGCTCGACTTCCTGCCGCCGGGCGAGCGCGGCGACGACGTCGCCGTCCTCGCCGTCCGCCTCGACGCCACCGCTGCCGTCGCCCCCCGGCTCGCGCGCCGCTCGTTCCCGCCGCAGGAGCTCGCCGCACCGCTCGCCCGGCGCTGGCTCGATTCGGTGCTCCAGGCGTGGGGCCTGGCCGGCTCGGACGCTGCCGACTGTGCTCCCCTGGTGCTGACCGAACTCGTCAGCAACGCCGTCCGGCACACGCGCACGGATGTGAGCGTCATGCTCGCCCAGGTGGACGACGCCGAACTCGGCCCCGCGCTCGACGTGGCGGTCGGCGACGACAGCCACCGGCTGCCGGGCTTCGGTCGCCGGCCGTCGTCCGACCAGGCCTTCGGACGGGGGCTGCTGCTCGTCTCGGAGCTCGCCGCGAGGGTCCGCGTCGAACAGCACCCCGAGGGCGGCAAGATGGTGCACGCGCTGCTCCGGCTGTGATCCGTGCCGGGATCCGGCGCCTCGGCGCGGCTCCTCAGCTCGCGGCGGTCAACCCGGCCCGCCGGGCGAGGCCCGCGATGGCCAGCGGGTAGCCGTCGACCCCGAAGCCGACGACGAGGCCGGCAGCCACCGGGGACAGGTACGACGCGTGCCGGAACGGCTCGCGCGCGTGCACGTTCGACACGTGCACCTCGACGACCGGCAGGCCAGTGCCCGCGATCGCGTCACGCAACGCGACCGACGTGTGCGTGTAGGCGCCGGCGTTCAGCACCACGCCGACGAGGTCGCCCGCCGCGTGCGCCCGCGCCCGCCTCCTGCAGCCAGTCGACGAGCACGCCCTCGTGGTTGCTCTGCCGGGCCTCGACGTCGAGCCCCCACCGCCTCGCCTCGGCGCGGCAGAGCCCGAGGACGTCGTCGAGCGTGGCCGCCCCGTAGACGTCGGGCTCGCGCGTCCCGAGCAGGTTGAGGTTGGGCCCGTTGAGCACGAGCACACCGGTCGGATCCGTCACGGCGCCCACCCTGGCACACGGCCATGACGACGAGGTGGAGTTCACGTGGGAGCAGGTGCTCTCGCGTGGCGGCGCTCACCGATGACTCAGGACGGCTGGAACAGGCACGCGGTGAGCGACTCCAGCCGGGCGCCCGCCTCCGCATGCGTCTCGCAGCGGACCGGCGGCCCGTAGAGCCGCTCGACGTAGGCGCGCAACTGCCCAGCGCGCAGGTCCCCGACCTGGGAGAAGTTGGTCGAGGCCAGGATCTTCGCCTGGCAGGCCGCGTCCTTGCAGGGGGTGGCGTCGGTCGCGGAGACGAACCAGAGACGCCGACCGGCCTCATGACCCGCCTCGATGCGTCGCTCCGCCTCGGCCAGCGTGTCCGGGTCGCGCAGCCGGCGGATCTCGTCGTCGTAAGGGATGGCGCCGACCCGCGTCAGCGCGGGGAAGTCCAGCTGCTCGGTGGGTGGGCTGTAGTAGCGGTTGAAGGGCGACGCCAGCCACCAGGGCGTGACCACGAGGAGGTCCGACGGGGCCGCCTGGGACGCCACCGCCGCGGCGAGCTCGCGCGCGTTGGAGCGCGCGTCCTGGTAGAGCGGCACCAGCAGGGCGGCGTACCCGGCGAGCAGGGCCACCGCCGCCCCGGTGGCGAGGCGTCGCTGCCCCATCTCATAGGACCGGGCGAGCGCCCCCGCCACGAGCAGGAGCAGCAGCGGCGTCAGCATCGCGAGGCACTGCGGAACGAGCAGATCGGACCGCGGGCTGAGCAGGACGGCGACGGCCATCGCCGCGAGTGGCGTCGCGGCGATGATCGTTACGGCCGTGCGTGCGCCGGGTGGGCGCCGCCGAGTTCCGCGCGGCCGCCGGCCGACGACGACGGCCAGCACCGTGACGAGCAACGCCCAGCCCACGGCGGCCGCCGGGATCGCACTGCTGGCGAACGGCAGCAACGTCGCCGACAGGAGCATCACCGCGAGCACCAGCAGGCCGGTGGCGACGTCCGAAGGGCTGTCGATGCGGCCGAACACGTGGAACGGCGAATATCCCGCGTGTGCCGTCTGGTATCTGAACGAGGGGAGCCAGGCGAGGTACCCGAGCGCCACGGCGGCCTGGGCGCCGGCCCAGCCGCGCAGCACCGCCGGGCGGGGGCGTGGGACGCCGCGCCAGAGGCAGACGGCCAGCGCGACCCAGTGGGCGGCGAGCACGAGCCAGCCCCAGTTGTGCGTGTAGACGAGCGCGAGCATCGCTGCCGCGTACCCGGCCCAGCGCAGCCGGCCGCCCCACTGGATCGCGCGCACGAGTGCGTACGTGCCCGCGAGCGTCAGCAGCGGCAGCAACGAGTACGGCCTCGCCGTCGCGCCGACCCCCGCGAGGATCGGTGAGACGCGCCGCGGCCGCGGCCGCGAGCAGGCCGCCGCACGCCACGACAGGAGCCGGGTGCCCACCACGTAGAGCGCGGGCACCAGGGCACCGCCGAGCACGATCGGCAGCGCGAGCGCCGCGGCGTCGCTGCCGCCGGTGATCGAGCACCAGACCCGCATCACCGCGTAGAACAGCGGTGGGTGCGACTCGTGCTGCCGGAGGAAGTCGAGCATCGCGGCCCACGAGGGCTCGCCGACGATGAAGAGCAGCTGTGCCTCGTCGCGCCACACCCCGCTGCGGAGGCTGATCAGGGCCCGCAGCGCGAGGGTGAGGACGCACAGCCCGGCCGACCACGAGGACCGACCCAGCGGGGACCCTTGTTCTCCGCACGGGGCGCCGTCGCGTCCGTCGACGCCGTCGCCTCGTCGGCTGCGGCGGTCTCGGAGGCCGTCGACATCGATCGTCACTCCGCTCGAGGATCGGGCCCGGCGGGCCGACCGGTCGCGACCCGGGAGCCGCACCGGCTCGGCTCCGTCTCCTCGGGGGACTGTACTTGCGGCGCACCGGCCGAAGGGTGGAGTTCGCCGAGGAGGCGTAGCGGGCGGCGACCGCCGTCAGCGACCGGCGCTCGTCGACGATGCGGCGCATCTTGCCGACCGAGCGCTCGATGCCGCCCGGGTCGACGGACGTCGACGGCGACGCGTCACCCCGATCGTCGCCTTGACCAGCGCGCGAGCTCGGCGCCGGCGGCGTCCGCGGTCGTCGCGGACGCGCCTCGGCGCGACGCTCGACCCGTCACCGTCATCTCGTCGAGCCGGCCCTCGCGGCGTCAGCACGCACTGGAAGTGCGGCGACAGCGCCGGCGTGCCGCAGGATCAGCTCCTCGATCTGGGTCGGGAAGAGGTTGACGCCGCGGAGGATGATCATGTCGTCGGTGCGGCCGGTGACCTTCTCCATCCGGCGCATCGTGCGGGCGGTGCCGGGCAGCAGCCGGGTCAGGTCGCGGGTGCGGTAGCGGATGACCGGCATCGCCTGCTTGGTGAGCGAGGTGAAGACGAGCTCGCCGCGCTCGCCGTCCGGCAGCACCTCGCCGGTCACGCGGGTCGACGACCTCGGGGTAGAAGTGGTCCTCCCAGACGTGCAGCCCGTCCTTGGTCTCGACGCACTCGCTGGCGACGCCGGGGCCCATCACCTCGGACAGGCCGTAGATGTCGACGGCGTGCATGCCGAGGCGCTGCCTCGATCTCGCGGCGCATGTCGTCGGTCCACGGCTCGGCGCCGAAGATGCCGACCTTCGAGCGAGGTCGACGCGCGGGTCGATGCCCTGCCGCTCGCATCTCGTCGACGATCGCGAGCATGTACGACGGCGTCACCATGATGACGTCGGGCCGGAAGTCGCTGGATCAGCTGACCTGGCGCTCGGTCATGCCGCCGCGACACGGGACGACGGTGCAGCCGAGCCGCTCGGCGCCGTAGTGGGCGCCGAGGCCGCCGGTGAAGAGGCCGTAGCCGTAGGCGACGTGGACGACGTCGCCGGGCCGGCCGCCGGCGGCGCGGATCGAGCGGGCCATGAGGTCGGCCCAGGTGTCGATGTCGTTCGTCGGTGTAGCCGACGACGGTGGGCTGGCCGGTCGTGCCCGACGAGGCGTGCGACGCGCGACGACCTGCTCGCGCGGCACGGCGAACATGCCGAACGGGTAGTTGTCGCGCAGGTCCTGCTTGGTGGTGAACGGGAACCGCGCCAGGTCCGCGAGCGACGCGGCAGTCGTCGGGGTGGACGCCGGCGGCGTCGAACGCCTGCCGGTAGTGCGGCACGTTCGTCGTAGGCGTGCCGCAGGGTCCACTGCAGGCGCTCGAGCTGCAGGGCGCGCGAGCTCGTCGCGCGAGGCGGTCTCGATCGGGTCGAGCGTCGACGGGTCGGGGGTCAGGTCCTGCACGGCGCCCTCCGGGTGGGCTTGTCCGACCGAACGTTCGGTCCATATGCTGCCCGGGTTCGGGCCGCTGTCAAGGAGGCGTTCGTGACGACCGTCACGACCATCGACCGCAGCCCGTGCGAGGTCGGAGCCGGTCGAGCGCCACAGCGAGCTGCTCGACCGTGCGGTCCGCGCGAACCGCGAGCGCACCTGGTTCTCCGCCTTCCCCGAGTCGCCGAGCCCGCGCGTCTACGGCGACAGCGCCGCGGCCGAGGGCCAGGCCGCCTTCGAGGGCCTGCTCCACCGGCGCTTCGACCTGGGCCAGCCCGGCACGACCGGCTGGGTCGCCGACGGAGCGCTCGCCCTGGGGCCTCGACCTGGGCGTGGAGTACCCCACCGCGGACGTCGACCAGCTGCTCGCCGCCCAGCGAGCGGCGATCCCCGCGTGGCGCGACGCCGGGCCGCTGCGCCCGCGCCGCGCTGTGCGTCGAGATGCTGACGCGCATCAACGCGGCGAGCTTCGAGATCGCGCACGCGGTCATGCACACGTCGGGGCAGGCGTTCGTGATGGCCTTCCAGGCGGGCGGCCCGCACGCGCAGGACCGCGCGCTCGAGGCCGTCGCCTTCGCCTACGAGGAGCAGGCGCGCTACCCCGCCGAGGCCGTCTGGGAGAAGCCGCAGGGCAAGCGGCCGCCGCGTGCGGATGAGCAAGACGTTCACGATCGTGCCGCGCGGCATCGACCTCGTGATCGGCTGCAACACCTTCCCGACCTGGAACTCCTACCCCGGCCTGTTCGCGGGGCTGGCGACCGGCAACGCCGTGCTCGTCAAGCCGCACCCGCGTGCGGTGCTGCCGCTGGCGATCACCGTGCGGATCGTGCGCGAGGTGCTGCGCGACCACGGTTCGACCCGAACCTCGTGTGCCTGGCCGCCGAGCCGGCGGGCGGCCGCCTGGCCGCCGAGCTCGCCGTGCGCGCCCGAGGTCGGCATCGTCGACTACACCGGCTCCAGCTCGTTCGGCGACTGGCTCGAGCAGCACGCCCGGCAGGCGCAGGTCTACACGGAGAAGGCCGGCGTCAACGCCGTCGTCGTCGACTCGACCGACGACTACCGCGGGCATGCTCGCCAACCTCGCCTTCTCGCTGGTGCTCTACAGCGGGCAGATGTGCACCACGCCGCAGAACCTCCTCGTGCCGCGCGACGGCATCGCGACCGACAGGGTCACGTCGGCGTCGAGCAGCTGGGCAAGGATCTGGGCACGGCCATCGACGGCCTGCTCGGCGACGACGCCAAGGCGGCGGACCTGCTGGGGGCCGTCGTCAACGACGACGTGCTGCACCGGGTCGAGAGCGCCCCGTCGCTGGGAGCCGTCGCCGTCGTCCCTCGCGGGCGGTCCGGCCCCCGGCGTTCCCCGCCGCGACCGTCCGCACGCCCGCCGTGCTGACGGTCGACGCCGCCGCGAGAATGCCTACGCGCAGGAGTGCTTCGGCCCGGTGACCTTCCTGGTCGCGACCGGCTCCACGCGGAGTCGCTCGAGGTGTTCCGGCGGACGGTCGGCGCCCGCGGGGCCATCACCGCCGCCGTCTACACCACGGACGCCGCCGTGCTCGGCGCCGCTCGCGAGGCGGCGCTCGACGTCGGGGTCGCGCTGTCGGAGAACCTCACCGAGGGCGTCTACGTCAACCAGTCGGCGGCCTTCTCCGACTTCCACGCGACCGGCGCGAACCCGGCCGCCAACGCCTCCCTCACCGACGGGCACTTCGTCTCGGGCCGGTTCCGCGTGGTGCAGTCGCGCCGGCACCTCCCGCCCGTACCCGCCGAGGCGGAGTGACCACCGAGCCCGCGGCGCGGCGCCGGTACGACACCGGGTCGCTCCTGGAGGTCGCCGTCGCACGTCTTCACGACGCGCGGCTACGACGGCACGAGCATGGAGGACCTGGCGCGCGCCGTCGGGCCTGTCGAAGTCGTCTCTGTACCACCACATCGACGGCAAGGAGCAGTTGCTGCGGCTGGCCCTCGAGCGCGCGGTGGAGCCGCTGTTCGCGGTGACGCGTGAGCCGGGGGCGACGTCGGGGCGGGCCATCGCGCGGCTCGAGCACGTCGTCAGGCGCGAGGTCGAGGTGCTCGCCGACCGGCTGCCGTACGTGACGCTCCTGCTGCGGGTGCACGGCAACACCGAGGTCGAGCGCTGGGCGCTGGAGCAGCGCCGCGAGTTCGACCGTTTCGTCGCGTCGCTGGTGCGCGGCGGCGGCGCGCGAGGGCGACGTCCGGGCCGACCTGGACCCGGCCGTGGTGACCCGCCTGCTGTTCGGGATGATCAACTCGCTGGTGGAGTGGTACCGGCCGGACGGGCCGCCGTCGGGAGCCCGCGACACCCGGCTGGCTCCGGCCGAGCTGGCGGCTGCCGTGGTGCGGCTGGCGTTCGACGGCCTGCGCCGCCGCTGACCGGGACAATTTGACGGCCTGCGGTGATGCCCCGATCTTGGTCGCGGCTCGTCTCCGCCTGACCCTGTCACCAGCTTACTTGGTTACGCCCGTCCCCGAGCCCCTGGAGGGAGCCGCAGGGCGCGGCACCCCCAGCAGGAAGCTCCAGTAGCGGCAAGGGGCCTCCCGGTACAGCGTTCGGCCGCGTACAACCGCGAGCTTCCGTGGCAGCGGCAGCCGCGCCAAAGGAGGGTACGGGGCATCAGGCGTGCCAGCGCCCGTACCCTGCCGGGGTCTGCGGATGGACTGCTCGGCCCCGTGCTCGCGTCGGCTGCGGCATCGGCCGCAACCCCGCGCATTTCAGGCCAAGGCATCGGGGTCGATCCGAACATCCCGTTCTGCTGCAGACCTGCGTCAATGCCGGCAAGGCCCGGAAGTCCGCTTCTACGCGGTTCTGCGTAACGGGCCGGCCCTCTTGACGCGTTCCCGGGCCTCGACAGCCTGCTGCTGGCCGTGTCCCGTGCTCCGGTCTGCCCCACGAGCGCAGGTAAAGGCTCACTGTCCGCCCGCCCGTGTAGCCTGCACATTCGTTGCGACCGCTTCGGCCAATGCTGGTCGTGCCTGCCACTCACCGGAGATGACAGGTCGAAGGACCGTCAGGTGCTGAGCTAGTGTGGCCGTTTCGTCCGACCGGCCCGGCGCCCGGGCCCTCTTACCGAGTCTCGCCTGGTACCGTCTGGCTGAGGCGAACGCTTTTCGTACGGAGCCGTTCACGAGGACGACCGAGATCTTTCCCTACACGTGTTCGACGCTGCGGTCCCGAGCTGCGGGGCCTCGCGACCAGCTCGAAGAAGCCGATCGCCCGGGTGGACACCTGATCTCCGCCGCGCCCGTCGAGGCGGCGCGCGTCGCGCACGGCGGTGGCGCCAGCGTCGGACGAAACGCCTGTGTTCCGAGCCCAGCCATGTGTTCACGCATGGCAGGCACCCGACTCCCGCCGGGTCCGGGGCTGCAGCACCGGCTCGGACAATCGGAGCCATGCGCCGTCGGGACTCCCCTGCCCGCCTGAACCCGCCGTCGACGCTCTTTAGGGTCAAGGGTGGCGAGACCCACCACCACGCCTTAGCCAGTTCCGGCGCCGCGATGTGTTAGGGCGTGGGCCAGGAGCAGGACTGCGTCAGGACCATTGGCACGGCCAGGGCCGCAGTGTCCTGCTCGGACGGCACGGTGAGCCAGGTGACGAGGCGATTGCGCTCCAGCAGGTAGGTCTTGTCGACGTGCCTGGAGAACTCGTAGTGGTGCACCAGGCGGCCCCGGGCTCGTAGACGACGCGCTTGCCGTGGCACCACGTGCGCAGAGACAGGTCGACGTCCTCGTGGTAGGCGAAGTACAGAGGGTCGAAGCCGCCCAGGGCACGCCAGTGGTCGCGCCGGACGGCGAAGAGCGCGCCGCTGATGCTCGCGACGTCACGTCGTGCGGCGAACTCCGAGCGGGGGCGTCCGTAGCCGCCGCACCAGGAGAAGCCGAGCCAGTGCACAGGATTCCCCGCAGCGTTCACGCGCGGGTCGCCGCTCCCGGCCGCCGCCGCTCGTCCTCGCCCCCGGGGAGGAGCACGCAGCCGGTGACCAGGCCCACCGTCTCGTCGTCCAGTGCGGTCGTCAGCGCGTGGATCGCGTCCGGCGCGACGACCGCGTCGGAGTTCACGAACACGAGGCTCGCCGCGTCCCCGGCGTCGGCCCCGAGATGGCAGCCCTGCGCGAAACCCGTGTTGCGCCGGGCGAGAGAACC
>CAWCCY010000011.1:0-84718 GCA_963794075.1 uncultured Actinomycetota bacterium | reverse complement strand
ACCAATCGCCACCTTGACGCCCGCGCGTCTGCGCCTTCCTCGGCGCTCACCCCGGCGGAACCGTCGTCGCCCTGGGCGAGGGGCTGGAGACGCAGTTCTGGCGGGTCGACGACGGGCAGGTCGACTGGCTCGGGGTCGACCTGCCGGAGTCGGCAACCCTGCGCCGGCAGGTGCTGCCGGCTCACCCGCGGCACCGCATGGTGGACGTGTCGGCACTCGACGAGTCGTGGGCGGACCAGGTCGATCCGCGCGGCGGCGTGCTGATCACCGCGCAAGGGCTCCTCAATGACCTGCCCCGCGCAGAGGTGCACCGGCTCGTCGCGACGCTCGCCCGCAGGTTTCCCGGCGCCGAGTTCGTCTTCCACGGGTCCGCGAGGCCGACCAGCGCCGTGACGGTTCCTGGACGCGTCCCGTCGGGTGGCTCGCTGCCGCGCCTCCATGCCGTGGGCGATGGACGGGGAGGCGGCGGCCCTTCGGGCCTTGCCCGGCGTGCGCGCGGTCCGCCGCCTGCACCCGCCACGGGGCCGCGGCTCCACTCACGGCCTGCTGCTGCCCGCGCTCGAGCGGGCACCCGTCCTCGATGCCCTGCTGCTCTCGATCTGGTCGGCCCGCTTCGCATGCAGGGGCCCCCGGGTCGAGGCCTCCAGCGGGGCTTGAAGCATCGCCCGGGGAGCCGCATCGCAGGATGATCCAGACGTGACGGATCTGACGGCGCTGAACTCGCTCGGCGTCCTCGACGTCGTCGGGATCGTCGCGCCGGCCGCCGGCACCACAGCTCTGCGGGTGCGGCCGCTGGGCATCTCGTCACTTCGGCGGTCGTTCGCCAGGGTGGTCCCTGGCGATCGCCGCCTACGTCGTCGTCACGGGGGCCGTGGGGCGCCTGCCGGCGCCGACCTCGGCGGCAGTGGAAGGCCGCCGTGATCGTCCTCGGTGCGTTGGTCGCCCTCGACGTGGCGCGCCTTGGCCGGCGTGATCCGGCCGATCGGCGCCGCGTGCTGATGCAGCGCCGCCCTCTGGCTGCTGTACAGCGTGGTGTTGCCCGGAGTGGCCGTCGCCGCCTATGTCGCTCGGCGCGTATGGGGACTCCCGGTGATCCGTTCAGCGCGACCGGTTCGGCACGCTCCCGGCTGAGCCGTTACGGCTCGAGCATCAGCTCGCCACGGCGTCAGGCGTGATCCTTGTGCGGCGACCGCCGACCAGCACGACGAGCGCGTGGACCCCCGCCGGAGGCTCGGCGACGAGCGCGACGCCGTGCACCTGCGGGAGAAGGCGGCGGACGTCGTCGTCCGGGTCGCCGATCTCGACGTGGTCCAGGGTCACGGCGCCGGCGGGGTGCTGGGCGGAGGCGAAGGGCGGGGCGGACGCCGGGTCGTCCCAGCTGATGAGGGCGGGACGGCGCCCAGTCGCCCAGCCTGTGGGCCGCGGCCATCCGCCAGGTGACGCGCTCGCCGCTCGGCGTCAGCCGCGACATGGCGATCGACCTCCTCACCCATGACGCGAGCGCCCGCGTCGAGGTCGTCGACCCGAGCGACCCAGCCGGCGAAGCGCGCGCCGTGTTCCCGGGCGGAGAGTGCGGCCCTGCCGAAGGATGTGCCCTCGGCGGCCTTCTCGTCGGCGACCGCGACGAGTTCCAGGTACGCGCCACCGACCGGGACGAGTGCGTTCTCGGTGCCGAGTGCCGGGTGGCGCCCACCCGGGGACGCCCGCAGGCCGAGCCGCTGCTCGAGCGCGGCGGCCGCCGCCTCGAGATCCGGCACCACGAGGACGACGTGGTCGAGAGTGAACTCCACCCGGCCATCCTCCTGCCGCCATCGACGCACGCGCGTCGTGACCGGCGCCGGCCACGCAGGCTTGCGATCGCGCCCTCAGCGCGTGACCTCGGCCCGCTCCTGAGGCAGGTCGGGGGGCGGGTCGGCTGCCAGCACGGCCGTCGGTGCGCCGAAGAACGACCGAGCGCAGCCCGACGCCCGCCACGACGCCCTTGGCCGTGGCGATCGCCGTCAGCTGCAGCCCCGGCACGAGGTCGCCGGCGGCGTAGACGCCGTCCACGCTCGTCATCCCGCAGTCGTTGACCACGACGTAGCCCTCGTCGTCGATCTCGCACCCCAAGGACCGGGCCAGCTGCGTGCGCGGCTGGTGCGCCACCGAGAAGAACGCCAGCGAGCACGGCAGCACGCGGCCGGACGTGAGCCGCGCCGCCTGCAGGTCTCCTCGAGGCCCCACCAGCTCGGCGACCTTCTCCTCGATCACCTCGACGCCGTGCCGGTCGAGCAGGGCCCGGCACACCTCGTCGCCGCGGAATCGCTCGCCCGCCGTCACCACCGTGACCGAACGCGCCCAGCCCAGCAGCGTCGTCGCGAACCCCGACAGGTTCTCGCTCCACCCCAGCGCGACGACGTCCCGGTCCTTCGCCTCGTAGCCGTCGCAGGCGGGGCAGTGGAAGACCGAGGCGCCGTAGTGCTCCTCCAGGCCGGGGACGTCGGGCTTGGCGTCGACCACCCCGCAGGCGAGCACGAGCCTGTGCGCCACCAGCGGAGAGGCGTCGCGCAGCGCCACCGAGAACCGCCCGTCGGGGAGCTGCCGCGCCGACTCGACGACGTCCGCGAGCAGGTGGGCGTCGGGATAGGCCAGCACCTCCTCACGGCCGCGCGCCAGGAGCTCGCGCGGCGTCTGCGGGTCGCGGCCCAGGTAGCCGTGCGAGCGCTCGACCTTGTCGGCGCGGTGCTCGCCGGAGTCCACCACGACGACACGTCGCCGATAGCGGGCGAGCCACGACGCGGCGGCGAGCCCCGAGGGACCGCCGCCGACCACGACGACGTCGACCTCGCGCTCGACGGGCAGAGCGTTCACCGGCGCACCGGGAGCAGGTACGGCGCGTCGTGCGTGCGCTCGGGCACGGTGGTCGCGAGCTGCTGGTGGTAGGCGCCGGTGGGCAGCACCCCGCAGCCGCCGTGGTCGGCCATCATGCGCAACTGGGCCAGCACGTCCTCGCCGCAGTGGTCGGTGGGCAGTTCGCGCCAGAACTCGAAACCCCCGACCGCGCGCAGCTTGGCGACGTCGTACAGCACGCAGCCGCCGATCCAGGCGACCTTGTACAGGAGCGGGGACGACGCCTTGAGGCCGAGCCGCTCCTGCACGTGCCACGCGTTGGCGGCGCTGTGCAGGTGGTGACGTGCCCAGCGCGGGTCGCCCGGCGCGACCTCCTCGGGCTCGACCGGCCCCTCCCACGGTTCGAGGGCCTCCTGATGGGGCCGGACGTCGTCCAGGTGGCTCAGCCCCACGAGGGGCATCCCGACGAACCCGCAGTGCTGGCCGAACATCACGTCGAGCAGGCGCTCGAGGACGTCGGGCTCGAGCAGCACGTCGTCGTCGAGGAACAGCGCGTACGGCGCCGTGGCCTGGTCGAGCAGGTACTGGCGCTGCTCGGCGAGCCCGCGCCGGGGCAGGTGCCGGTACGTCTCGACGTCGCGGCCACGGGCCCGCAGGAGTCGCAGGGGCGTGAGCACCTCGGGCGCGGCGCAGGCGCCGTCCGGCAGGTCGGGTCGCTCGGTCTGGTCGCTGACGACGACGCGGAACGCCTCGAGGGTCTGGGCGGCGAGACCCGCCAGCGTCACCGCGAGCGCGGCGGGCCGGTCGCAGGTCGGCACCAGGACGTCGAGGAGCGGACCGCCGCCGGCGGGATGGATGCCCTCGAGCGTGTGACGCGCCATGCCTCAGGCCGTCACCACGTCGTCGGCCGCGACCGCCGCCACGGGGATCGCGTGCCCCCGGATGCGCTCGACGATCGCCGTCGTCGAACGGTCCTGCGCGTGGGGAAGGATCCGCACCTGCCCGCCGTACGCCTCGACCAGAGCGGCCTCCGGGATCGCCTCGTGCACCGGGTCGCCCCCCTTCACGTAGACGTCGGGCCGCAGGAGCTCGACCAGGTGGCCGGCCGTCGGCTCGTCGAACGTCACGAGAAGGTCGACGCAGCTCAGAGCGGCGAGCACCTGGGCCCGGTCGTCGAGGCTGGTCAGCGGGCGGCCGGGCCCCTTGAGGGCACGCACCCCGGCGTCGGTGTTGAGGCCGACGACGAGGACGTCGCCGAGGGCCTTGGCGCGGTTCAGCAGGTCGACGTGGCCCCGGTGGAGCAGGTCGAAGCAGCCGTTGGTGAACACGATGCGCCGGCCCTGCCGGCGGAGGGAGGCCACCCGCGCGGCCAGTGCCTCCGCCGTGAGCACGGGCGTGGTCGTCGCCGACAGGTGGTCCCGGAGGTCGTCCGCGCTGCAGGTGGCGGTGCCGTCCTGACCGGTCACGACGGCGGCGGCGGCCTGTGCGAACTCGGCGGCCTCGGTGGTGGAGGCGCCGGCCGCCAGGGCGAGCGTCAGGGCCGCCGTGTAGGAGTCGCCGGCGCCGCAGGCGCGGCTGTGCGGGGCCGGGCGCGTCCAGGTGCGGTACGGCGGGCGGTCGCGCTCGCAGACGACGCTGCCGTCGCGGTCGAGCGTGACGGCGACGATGCCGGCGCCGGTGGCGCGGTGCAGCAGCTCGCACGACTGCCGGACGGCGTCCGCGCGTGCCCCGCCCTCGCTCGCGCGCCGGCCGGCGGGCAGGTGCGCCGCGACCTCCGAGAAGCTCGGCGTCACCGCGGTGGGGCGCAGGCCGGCATGGGCCGCGGGATCGTGCGCGTCGACGACGAGAACACCCCGCCGCCGCCCCCGCGTCTGCTCCAGCGCCTCACGGACGGGGCCGCCGACGGTGCCGTATCCGTAGTCGGAGACGACGACCGCGCTGGCAGCCCTGGCCCGGACATGGTCGGCGAGCCGCCGACGGATGGCCTCGCCCGGCTCGTCGCGATCGCCCTCGTCGAAGCGGGCGACGAGCTGGCCCTCGGCGACGAGCCTGCGCTTGACGACGGTGCGGCGGCCCTCCTCGACGACGACCCCGTCGGTCCCCACGCCGGCCTCGACCAGGGCGCCGAGCAGCCGCCGGCCGGCCTCGTCGTCGCCGACGACGGCGAGGAGCTCGACGGTCGCGCCGAGCGCGGCCAGGTTGGCGGCGACATTGCCGGCGCCGCCCGGCGCGGCCTCGGTGCTGCTGACGGCGACGGCGGGCACGGGTGCCTCGCGGGCGACCCGGGCGGCTGCGCCGTGCAGGTACTCGTCGAGCAGCACGTCACCCACGACCACCACGCGCAGACCCCGGGCCGCGTCGAGGACCGCGGTGAGGCCGTCGGCCGAGTGCTGACGGTGTGTGTCGACTGCTACTGAGAGTCTCTGCACGAGCACGGGTTTCCCCGCGCGGATCTCTCTTATGCCTGATTTGCGCTTCTTCTTCTCTCGTGGACGGGCGGGGCCGGCGGACTCCGGGTGCCGGCGGGCAGCCGGGCCGTCGTGACGGTTCAGTTGCTCACCGCGCGGGAAGGACAGGAGAAGGAGACGCCCGTGCCAGCTGGAGGACGACGACCGTGAGTGCCGCCGCGACCACCCCTTCGCCCACCGAGGAGGCTCTGCCGCCCGAGGTCATCGCCGACCCGGCCGCGCTGCACGTGGGGGCGCTGGGCGACGTGGGCGAGAAGGTCGAGGACGTCGAGCGCATCGTGGTGCTCCGTGCGAACGGGATCGGTGACTTCGTCGTCGCCGTCCCGGCTCTGGAGGCGCTGCGCGCCGCCTACCCCGGCGCCCGCATCACCTACCTGGGGCTGCCCTGGCACGTGGACCTCATGGAGGGCCGGCCGGGGCCGTGGGACGAGGTGGACGCCGTCCCGCCGTACCCGCACATGATCGCCGGCGGACCGGTCGACGAGGCCGCGATCGGGGCCTTCATCGAGCGGCATCGGGCCGCCCGGTACGACCTCGCCGTCCAGCTCCACGGCGGCGGGGGCAACTCCAACCCCTTCGTCCAACGGCTCGGCGCCCGGGTGACCGCGGGCGCTCGTGACTCCGGCGCCCCGGCGCTGGACCGGTGGGTCCGGTACGCCTACTACCAGCACGAGGTCCTGCGGTTCCTCGAGGTGGTGGGGCTGGTCGGCGCCGCACCGGTCACGGTCGAGCCGCGAGTGGCGCTCACGGCGGCCGACGTCCGGCACGCCGAGGCGGCCCTGCCGGTCTCGGCCCAGCCGCTCGTCGTGCTCCATCCGGGTGCCTCGGACCCGCGCCGCCGCTGGCCGGCGGCGTCGTTCACCGCTGTCGCCCGCGCGCTGGCGGCGCAGGGCTGCCGGGTCGCCGTGGTCGGTCACGGGCCGGACGACGCCCGTGCCGCGGCGGCGATCTGTGCCGACTCGCCGGCGGTGGACCTCGCCGGCGCCCTCGACATGAAGGGGATGGTGGGGCTCCTCGCGCGGGCCAGGCTCGTCGTGGCCAACGACTCGGGACCGCGGCACCTCGGTGCCGCGCTCGGTACGCCGACCGTCGGCGTCTACTGGGTGGGCAACGTCATCAACGCCGGCCCGCTGCTGCGCGCCCGGCACCGGGTCGCCGTGTCGTTCCGGCAGTCGTGCCCGGTCTGCGGGGTCGAGCAGGCGAGCATCGGAACGACCCGCTGCCCGCACGACGACTCGTTCGTCGCGGACGTCACGGTCGACGAGGTGCTCGGGCATGCCCGTGACCTGCTCGAGCCGGGCGAGCGTGACCACCCTGACCGTGGATCCCGGCTCCGGCGGTGATCAGAGCACGAGCTCTGGCTTGATGCGCTTGACGCTCCAGATCCGCAGCCGCCTCGCTGCGAGCGAGCTGAGGAGCAGCGCGCCGGCGAGGTAGGCGAGGAGGACGGCCACGTCACCGACGACGGCGCTGAGGTCGCCCCCGTAGAGGAGGTGCCGCAAGCCGTCCACCGAGTAGCTCATCGGCAGCACCCGTGCAGCCCCCACAGCGGCGTGGGGATGGTCTGCCACGGGAAGGTGCCGCCGGCGCTGACGAGCTGGACGAGCATGAGCACGAGCGCCAGGAACTGGCCGGCTGTCCCGAGCCAGGCGTTGAGTGCCTGCACGATCGCGACGAAGGTCACCGACACCAGCACCAGGAACAGCGGCGTCAGGACGAGGTGCGACGGCACGATCCGCAGGCCGAACGCGAGCAGGGCGACGAGGAAGAGCACCTGCACGGCTCCCAGCACCGAGGGCGCGAGCCAGCCGCCCAGCGCCACGCGTAGCGGGGTCTGGTTCGCGGCCATGGCGCGGTTCGACAGCGGCCGGACGAGCAGGAAGAGCACGTAGCCACCGATCCAGGCGGCGAGCGAGACGAAGAAGGGGGCGAGGCCCGCTCCGTAACTCCCGGCGGTCACCTGCGCCAGGTTCTGGATCTTGACGGGGTCGGAGATGGTCCGGGCGGTGGCGGTGCGGGTCGCCGGGTCGGGGTTCGGCACCTGGGCCAGGCCCTGCTGCAGGCCGTTGCGCAACTGGGTGGCGCCGGTGCTGAGCGTGCCCAGGCCGCTGTCGAGCGAGCGGGCGCCGCTGGCGAGCCGGTCGGTGCCGCTGACCGCTGTGCTCTCCCCGCTCACGAGCTGATCGGCTCCCGCGGCGACCTGTTGCGTGCCGGTGGCCAGCTGGGCGGCACCCGTCTGCAGGGCGGACGCGCCGGTGGCGGCGGATGCGATGCCGGAGGTCAGGGCGGCGCAGCGGCGGCCAGCCGGGCGGCACCGACCGACACCTGCGCGGCGCCGGACGACAGCCGGTCGAGCTGCCCGGCGACCCCCTGGATCTGCTGGTTCGCCTGCGTGACAGGCGTGCGGAGCTGGTCGGTCAGGGCGAGCACCCGCGCACGTTGGGCCTTGCCGAGGCCCGCCGCCTTCAGCTGGGCGTCGAGCTGGGCCCGATAGGTACCGAGGGAACCTGTCAGGCCAGCGCTCGCACCCGCGACCTGGTTGCCCACGCCGGCGATACTCGCGTCACCGGCGGCCACTTGCCGGGCGCCGGACGCGAGCCGGCGCGTCTGGGCGGGCAGCGACGCGGTCGCCGTCCGGAGCGTCCCCAGGCCGCTCGCGAGGCGCCCGGCCCCGGCGGAGAGCTGCTCCGCCCCGGTCGCGGCCTGGCCGGCCCCCGTCGCCAGCTGCTGGGACCCCGCCAGGAGGCGCCGCTGACCCGCCGCGAGCTGGTCGGCGCCTGACACCAGGGCGTCCGCTCCCTCCTTCGCCTGCGACGCGCCCGCAGGCGAGGCGGCCGGCGCCGGAGACGGCGTCGGTCAGCTGGGAGTGGATCGTGGCGAAACCACTGAGGAACGTGTTCGCGGCCTGCTCCCCGACCTGGCGGGCGAGCGAGTCGCGGACCTGCAGGGTGACCTGGTCGGCGATGGTCCGCGCCAGGTAGTTGTTCGCGTCGTTCGTGGTGAGGGTGAGCACGCCCTGACGCGGCTCGAACCGGCCGGAGGAGGCCAGCGCGCGAGAAGTCGGGCGGCAGGCTCACGGCGAAGTCGTACCGGCCGGTGCGGACGCCGTCCACGGCCTCGGCCTCGCTCGTGCGCTGCCAGTCGAACGATTTCGACGCGAGCAGATCCTTCGCGACCTGCGAGCCGGCCTCGAGGCGCGAGCCCTGCGCCGTGGTCGCACCGGTGTCCTCGACGACGAGCGCGGCGGGGACGTGCTTGAGGTTCCCGTAGGGGTCGTGGTTCGCGTAGAGGTAGAGCCCGCCGTAGAGCAGCGGGATCAGGGCGAGGGCGAGGACGGCGACCTTGGGCAGGCGGCCGGCGGTCAGCCGCCGCAGCTCACCCGCGGCCATGCGCAGAGCGCTCACGGAAGGGACTCCTCGAACGGGGGACGTGCGGCCGCGCGCGGCGGGACGGCGTGGGCCGATCCCAGCGCCACGGGCGCGGGGCCGGTCCACGGATGTGACCAGGGGGCGCCGGTCACCTCGAGGGCGCTGGCATCGGTGCAGGTGACGACGACCGCGTGGCCGACGGCGGCGAGCTCGTCGGCCAGCCCCCACCACGCCCGCGGATCGCCGCCGAAGCGGTCGGGGACGGTGAGGACGAGCGCGACCACGCCGGGACGCTGGGCGGCGATCTCGGCCAGCACCCGCACCCGGGCGGCCGGCGGCACGGCCTCGAGGGGGAAGGAGGCGAGGTGCTCCATGCCGCGGGCCGCCAGGAAGGCGCCGACCGCCCCGTGCCGGGTGGGGAGCCCGGCCATCGCCAGCTCCTCCGCGACCACCGAGCCCAGCGGCAGGACGGCGTCGGGCTCGCTCACGCCGGGCACGTCGACCAGGGCGACGGAGCGCCGCAGCAGGCGCCCGCTGCGCTTGCCGTCGAGCTCGACCGCCCCGGCGTCGACGCGCAGCCGGCCGCCGAGGGCCAGGGCGAGGGCGGTGTGACCGTGGCCGGGCTCGCCCGCGACGAGCAGGCGCTCGCCGGAGCGGACGGTCAGCGACGTCGGTTCGAGCAGTGCCATCGGGCGGGCGTCGACCCGCACCCCGGTCGCCGCCAGGACGTGGCCGCCGGCGTCCGCGCCGGGCTGCTGGTCGTGGCTCACGTGTGCTCCTCGGGGGCGTGTTCCGGGTCGCCGGCGGCGTCGGCGGCGAGCGCGGCACCGACGTGCTGTCGCGCCGTGGCCGGGTCGGCGCCGGCGACGGCGAGTGCGCTGAGCGCGACGACGCTGCCCGCCCCGCGGCGCCTCGAGTTCGCCCTCCAACACGGCATCGAACACGGCCAGCGGCACCGCCTGCAGGAGGCGCGCCACAGCGGCCGCCTCGACGGTGGAGGTCAGCTCGCCGGCGGCAGCGGCCGGCCTCGAGCAGCTCGCGGCGGTACTGCGCCACCTCACCGGTGTGGAGCGCCACGCGGGCCCGGTGCTCGGGTCGCGCGGCGAGGCTGCCGAGCAGCCGGTAGGGCTCGATCCCGTGCCAGACGGCCAGCTCGAGCCTCGCGAGGGTGGTGACGGGGCACTGGCCCGGCGGGGCGGTCGCCCGCACCTGCCGGACGGCGGTCACGAGGTCCTCCCCGGCGCGGTCGGCGAGGGCGCCCACGAGCTCGTCACGGCTGGCGAAGTGCCCGTACACAGTGCGGCGGGACAGGCCGGCGGTGGCCGCGACGGCGTCGAGACCGGCGGAGGGGTCGCGCAGGAGCGCCTCGAGCGCGGCCTCGAGCAAGCTGCCGCGGTTGAGCTCCGCATCACGCCGGCGGCGTCGGGTGGTGTCCTGCACCCAGCCAGGATAGGAATGTGCACAGCGCTGTGCAAGTTGTGAAGAGTGCCGGCGCAAGGGGCCACGTTGCGACCGGGCTGCCCGCCACTAACCTCGTGGTCCGGAGGGTGTTCACACATGACTGATCGATCGACGACCGCGGCGCAGCCGCAGCGACGCCATCACGTCGTCATCATCGGCTCCGGCTTCGGCGGCCTGTTCGCCGCCACGCGCACTGCGCAAGGCCCCGGTCGACGTGACGCTGGTCGCCCGCACCTCGCACCACCTGTTCCAGCCGTTGCTGTACCAGGTGGCGACCGGCATCCTCTCGGCCGGCGAGGTCGCTCCCGCGACCCGCGAGATCCTCAAGCGCCAGCGCAACGTCCGCGTGATCCTCGGCGACGTCCGGCGGATCGACCTCGAGGCCCGCACCGTCACCTCGTACGCACCCGAGATCGAGACCGTCACCCACTACGACAGCCTCATCGTGGCGGCCGGGTCGGGGCAGTCCTACTTCGGCAACGACCGCTTCTCCGAGTTCGCGCCCGGCATGAAGAGCATCGACGACGCGCTCGAGCTGCGCGGCCGGATCTTCGGCGCCTTCGAGCTCGCCGAGCTCGAGCAGGACCCCGAGATCCGCCGCCGCCTGATGACGTTCGTCGTCGTGGGCGCCGGCCCCACGGGGGTCGAGATGGCCGGCCAGATCGCCGAGCTCGCCCGCCGCACCTTGAAGAACGACTTCCGCCACATCGACCCCCGCGAGAGCAGGATCATCCTGCTCGATGCGGCGAACCGCGTACTGCCGGGCTTCGACGAGAAGCTCTCGACCTACACGAGCAAGCGGCTGAAGCGGCTCGGCGTCGAGATCCAGCTCGGCGGCATGGTCGACGACATGGACGCGAACGGGCTCGGCGTCAAGGACCCCGACGGCAGCCACCGCCGGATCGAGGCCGTGACGAAGATTTGGGCCGCCGGTGTCGCCGCCAGCCCACTCGGCAGGCATCTCGCCGAGCAGTCGGGGGCCGAGGTCGACCGCGCAGGCCGCGTGAAGGTCCTGCCCGACGTCACCCTGCCGGGGCACCCCGAGGTGTTCGTCATCGGCGACATGATGGCGATGAACCTGCCGGGGGTCGCCCAGGTCGCGATGCAGAGCGGCAAGTACGCGGCGCAGCGCATCGAGTCGCGCCTGGCGGGTCAGGAGGACGACAAGCCCTTCCGCTACTTCGACAAGGGCTCGATGGCGACGATCTCCCGGTTCTCCGCGATCGCCGAGATCGGGAAGATCCGGCTCACCGGGTTCGTCGCCTGGCTGGCCTGGCTCTTCATCCACATCGTGTACCTGATCGGGTTCAAGAACCGGGTCACGACCCTGCTGCACTGGTTCGTCAGCTTCATCGGTCGCGGCCGGGCCGAGCGGGCGATCACCACCCAGCAGGTCTTCGCCCGGACGGCGATGCGACGGCTGGAGCAGCTCGAGGAGGAACAGCCGGCCGTCCAGCGGGGGCGGCGTCGCAGCACTCCGGTTCGACAGCCGTCGACGCGGCCGACGCCGTCGTGGAGCCGAAGGCCGCCTCCTGACGGCCGGCCCGCCCTGACGACCCGTCGCGCTCCGCGTCGGCTAACGTCGGCCGCCGTGACCACCCGCTGCGGCGTCGCCGGCTCGCCGGTCGGGCACTCGCTCTCACCGGTGCTGCACCGCGCCGCCTACGCCCACCTCGGGCTCGACTGGCGCTACGACCGCCACGAGGTGGGTGAGGCCGGGTTGGCCGCCTTCGTCGACTCGCTCGATGCGAGCTGGCGCGGCCTGTCGCTGACGATGCCGCTCAAGTACGAGGCACTGAGGCTGGCGACCCGGCGCTCCCCGCTGGCGGACCGGGTCGGCGCGGCCAACACCCTCGTGTTCGAGGCCGGCGGCGAACGGTTCGCCGACAACACCGACGTCCCGGGGATGGCCGCCGCGCTGCGCGAGCGCGGGATCGACGGTGTTCCGCGGGCCACGGTGCTCGGCGGCGGCGCCACCGCGCGCTCGGCCGTGGCCGCCCTCGCCGGGCTGGCGGCCGGCGTCGTGGTCGTCGTCCGGACCCCGGGCCGCGTCGGGGCGGTGCGTGCCGTGGCCGAGGCGTCCGGGCTGGCCTGCGAGGTCGTCGACTGGGCCCGCGCGGACGCCGCCCTCGAGGCGCCCCTGGTCGTCTCGACCGTGCCCAGAGGCGCTGCCGACGCGCTGGCCGACGCCGTACCGGCAGCGCCGGGCGTGCTCTTCGACGTGCTCTACGACCCCTGGCCGACCCCGCTCGCCCGTGCCTGGGCCTCCCGCGGCGGCACCGTGCTGGGAGGGCTGGATCTGCTCGTGCACCAGGCGGCGCTGCAGGTCGAGCTGATGACCGGCACGCCGGTGCCCGTCGGCGTCCTGAGGGCGTCGCTGGCCGGCCGCACAGCAGACGATTCTGTCGGGGGCGCCCCCTAGAGGTGTCGCCATGTCGAGCAGCCGCCCGTCGGCATCGCCGGCCCCGCCGGCGCTGCCCGCCCGGGCCCGCGTCGTCGTCGTCGGGGGCGGCGTCATCGGCTGCTCGGTGGCCTACCACCTCGCCGAGGCCGGCGAGGACGTGGTGCTCCTCGAACGTGACCGGCTGACCTCGGGCACGACCTGGCACGCGGCCGGGCTCATGGTGACGTTCGGCTCCACCTCGGAGACGTCGACCCGGCTGCGCCGCTACACCCGTGACCTGTACGCCCGGCTGGAGGCCGAGACCGGCCAGTCGACGGGCCTGCGCCAGGTGGGGCTGGTCGAGCTCGCCACCGACGCCGACCGCCTGCAGGAGTACCGCCGGATCGCCGCGTTCGACCGGTACTGCGGGGTCGACGTCCACGAGATCGGGCCCGACGAGGTCGGCAAGCTCTTCCCTCCGGCGACGGTCGACGACGTGCTCGCGGGCTTCTACGTCCCGCAGGACGGCCGGGCCAACCCCGTCGACGTGACGATGGCCCTGGCCAAGGGCGCGCGGCTGCACGGCGCGACGATCCTCGAGCGCACCCCCGTGCTCGGCGTGCTCACCGCACCCGGCCCCGGCGGGCGCCGGAGAGTTCGCGGCGTCCGCACGGCTCAGGGCGACGTCGAGGCCGAGGTCGTGGTGAACTGCGCGGGCATGTGGGCCCGGCAGCTGGGCGAGGCCGACGGGGTGGCGCTGCCCCTTCAGGCGGCCGAGCACTACTACCTGATCGTCGACGGTGTCGACGGCGTGACGCCCGACCTGCCCGTCCTGGAGGACCCGGCCGCCTACGGCTACTACCGCGAGGAGACCGGCGGGCTGATGGTCGGGCTCTTCGAGCCCGTCGCCGCGCCGTGGCGGCTCGACGGCGTCCCCGAGGACTTCTCGTTCGGGACCCTCCCGCCCGACTGGGACCGGATGACGCCGTGGCTCGAGGCCGCCATGCGCCGGGTCCCCGGCAGCCTCACCGCCGGCGTCCGGACGTTCTTCTGCGGGCCCGAGAGCTTCACCCCCGACCTGTCGCCGCTGGTGGGCGAGGCGCCCGAGGTCGCCGGCTACTTCGTCGCCGCCGGCATGAACTCGATCGGCATCCTGACCGGCGGCGGGATCGGCCGGGTGCTCGCCCGGTGGATCGTCGACGGCCGCCCCGACGTCGACGTCACCGGCGATGACCGTCGAGCGCGTGCAGCCCTGGCAGGCGACCCGGGAGTACCGGCGCACCCGCACGGTCGAGGTCCTGGGCACGGTGTACGCGCCGCACTACCCGCACCGCTCCATGCGCACCGCGCGCGGGGTGAAGCGCTCGGCGCTGCACGACCGGCTCGCGGCCGCGGGCGCGTCCTTCCGCGACGTCAGTGGCTGGGAGGGGGCGGCCTGGTTCGGCGAGCCGGGGCACGCGCCGCCCGAGCATCCGCTCACCTGGGGCCGGCCCGGGTGGTTCGACCGGTGGGCGGCCGAGCACCGCGCCGTGCGCGAGGCCGCGGGTGTGTTCGACATGTCCTTCATGGCGAAGTTCCTCGTGCAAGGCGCGGACGCGGGCGCCTTGCTCGATCACGTCAGTGCCAACCGCGTCGACGGGCCGCCGGGTCGGGTGACCTACACCCCGTGGCTGAACGACGGCGGCGCGGTCGAGGCCGACCTCACGGTCACGAAGCTCGACGACGACCGGTACCTCGTGGTCGTGCTTCCGACACGATTCACCGGCACGCGCAGACCTGGCTGCGACGGGCGCTCGCGGCGGACTGCTTCCGCGCCGCGACCGTCACCGACGTCACGTCCGCGTTCACGCTGCTGAGCGTCCAGGGGCCGCGTTCGCGCGAGGTGCTGCAGTCGCTCACCACCGCCGACCTCGCCGACCGCGGCGTTCCCGTTCCGCACGGCCCGCGAGATCGACCTCGGGTTCGCCCGCGCGCTGTGCCTGCGCATCACCTACGTCGGCGAGCTCGGGTACGAGCTCTACGTGCCCGACCGAGCACGCCGTCGACGTGTACGACCGCCTGATCGCAGCGGGTGCGCAGGCCGGGCTGCGGCCGGTCGGCCTCCAGGCGCTCGGCAGCCTGCGCCTCGAGAAGGGCTACCGCGACTACGGGCACGACCTCGACAACACCGATCGCGTCGATGACGCCGGGCTGGGCTTCGCCGTCGCGCATGGGGAAGCCGGCAGCTTTCCTCGGGCGCGAGGCCGTCGCCGCGCACCGTGCTGCCGGGCCGCCGCGGCAGCGGCTCGTGCAGGTGCTGCTGAGCGACCCGGAGCCGCTGCTGCACCATGCCGAGGTCGTGCATCGGTCCGGCCGGCCGGTGGGCTACGTGCGCGCCGCCTCCTACGGGCACACCCTGGGCTCGGCTGTCGGGCTCGCCATGGTGGCCCTCGCCCCGGGTGAGCGCGGGCCTCTCGACCAGGCGTGGATCGACGCGGGCCGCTGGGAGGTGGACGTCGCCGGCGTCCTGCAGCCGGCCTCGCTCTCGCTGAGCCCGCTGTACGACCCCCGATCGGAGCGCGTGCGCGGCTGAAGCGCGTGCCTGCCTGTCACACCGCGGGCGCGATCGCACCTGTCGTAGGCGTCCCCTCGTTCACAGGGGTTCCGCACGCGAGAGCAGGAGCAGTCGGGTGGCTACCTACACGGTCAACACGCACGAGGTCGCGGGCGTCGCGCACCAGGTGACGAGCGGTTCGGCGGAGATCGAGAACCAGCTGCACGCCCTGATGGGGCAGATCCGCGGCTTGCACGGAAACTGGCAGGGCTCGGCGTCGTCCGCCCTGCAAGAGCTGTACGCCCGCTGGCACACCCAGGCCGAGGCCCTGAAGGAGACCCTGCGCGAGATCGGCGACCAGATGCGTCAGGCGGCCGCCGAGTACGAGGCGAACGAGGCCGCCAACACGAGCCGCTTCCGCGTCTGAGTCCCGTGGCCGACTTCGCGGTCGACACGGCCGATCTCGCGGCACTCGTCCAGGTGTTCGGCGCGGGCAGCGCCGATGCCGCCGCCGCGGCGTCCGCCTTCCGTTCGGGAGCGGGCAGCGTGGCCGCCGGCGACGCGCTCGGGGAGCCGCAGGTGGTGGCCCAGTACCAGCAGGCCTTCGACCAGTGGGCGCGCAACCTCGACGAGATCGCCTCGTCGATGGAGAAGTTGTCGCGGGCGCTCGCCCTCGCCCGTGACCTGTACGAGGCCACCGAGCGGGCCGCGACCGTGAAGCCGGTCGCACACCGATGAGCGGGCGGGTAGCGGCGCGCGCGCCGACGCCCCCGGCCGCGCCGATGGAGGGGAGGTGGCGGGGTGAGCCTGGTCGACAGGTTCCTTCCGCCGCCGGGCGCGCCGGGGGCCGTGCGCGACGCCGCCGCCTGCTGGCGGCACGCAGCGGCAGGCCTTCAGACGGTGGGGAGCCCACGAGCCGGCAGCTGGCCGTCCTCGCGGGCAGTTGGCGTGGGCCGGCGCACACGGCGTTCGCCGCCGTCGTCGATCCGTTCCTCGCCGCGCTGGCCGCGGCGGTGCACCCCCTGCACGAGGCCGCCAGCGGGCTGGAGCAGCTCGCCGACGGCATCGAGGCGGCACAGGCGGAGTACCACCAGCGGATGCTCGCGGTCGGGCTGACCGCGCGCGGCGGGCGTGCTGCTGACGCCGCTGACCTGTGACGGGCTCCGACGAAGCCGCTGCCGCGGCGATCGGCGCTGAGCTCGCCGCCGCGACGGAGCTCGCCGCGGGGACGGCCGAGGTGGTCCTTGGCGTGCTCGCCGCAGCGGCCGACCAGGCCGTCGCGCTCGCGGCTCGGTGGGTGGTGCTGAGCGCTGCCGCGGTCGGGGCGGATGCCGCCGGCGCCGCGATCGTCCACGGCCCGCGCGGGGTCATCAGTCACCTGCACCTCGGTGACGACCTCGAACTGGCCCTCGTCGGTGCTGTCGCCGTCCCGATCGGCGCTGAGCTGAGCGCCGCGCTCGGGAGCGGCGGTGCGATGGGTGGCGCTGCTGCCATCGGCGGTGTCGCCGGCCGGCTCGCGTTCGCCGGCGCCTCCCTGGCGTCCGCCGACGCGCTCGTCCGCATCGCCCTCCGGCAGGGGGTCGACCCCGGCGAGCTCGCGATGATGGCCCTGCCCATCGGAGGGTTCGAGCGGGGCGCGACCCGCCTCGTGCCGCTCGGCTTCGCCGGTGAGGCCGAGTTCGCGGCCTTCACCCACGACCTCGTCGGTGGATTGCGCGAGGCCGGTTACCGTGACGTCGTACCCGTCTTCCAGGGCAGCGCCGTGACGGGGGTCAAGTACACGACCGGGAAGCCCTTCGACGTCGGGCGTCGCAGCGATTTCGACATCGCTCTGGCGAGCCCCACCCTCTTCGAGCGGGCCGAGGCTGCCGGCGTCGAGCTGCGATCGCGGCGTACACGGACAGCTCCGCTCGGCCGGGCCGACCTGGAGCGCTTGGGGTTGTTCGACCTCGCTCGCAGGCTCTCTGCCGGGGTGGAGCGCGACGTCCACTTCATGATCTACCCAGACCTTGCCGGGGCAGTCGAACGATCCGGAGGAATTCGCCTTCCATGAGTACCCACACGTTCGTCACGTTCGGTTGGCGCACGGGGTCGATCGACGACAGGGCGCAGCAACTGCAGGACGTGCTGGGCCTGGAGCTGGAGCCGCGCAGCAGCCTGTACCTCGGCGAGTACTACCGCTGGGACGGCACCGGGAGCGCCGAGATCATCCTG
The DNA here is from genome assembly GCA_963794075.1 of uncultured Actinomycetota bacterium. Taxonomy (GTDB): domain Bacteria; phylum Actinomycetota; class Actinomycetes; order Actinomycetales; family Kineosporiaceae; genus DATKNA01. The sequence continues at coordinate 67,462 of CAWCCY010000011.1, read as the reverse complement.
CAGGAGAACTTCATCGAGGACGACGACGGCCTACGAACGCACGATCGTTACTCCGAGCACGTGCTGCTGCTGTTCGGGACGGACCTGCCTGAGGGCTGGGCCGAGCGGATCGCCGCCCTCGACGGCGTCGACCCTCTCAGGGACAGGTAGGCCGTGATGTCGTCCCCTGCCCTTCACGACGTCCTCCACGTCGCCTTCCACGTCTACGGCTGGAATGCCCTGTCGATCTCCGTCGCCGCCGAACGCCTGCGGCGAGTCGTCCCGCTGCCGTTGTCAGGGCGCCACGGCACACGCCGCGGCGAGTACTACCGCTGGAGCGGTGCGGACGGCGCCGACCTGCTGCTCCAGGCCAACGTGCCGGACGAGGACGGGGTGCCGCTCGAGCCGGACGCGCCGGCCCACGCACCGCTCGTGTACGCCACCGGCCTGCCCGAGGCCGTCCTGGCGGTGCTGGCGACCGTCGAGGGGCTGACTCTGATCACCGCCGACGTCGTCGCCGTGCCCCGTCGTGCCGCGGCGGCGGCCTGTCGCGGCCTCCTCGACCTGACCTGTCACAGAACCACCCCCGGCCGTACCTGTCACTGGTGGGTCCGCCCCGTCGGGGCAGGCAGGGCGAGGCGGAGGAGGTAGGCGCATGGCCGAGGTGGTGCACAGGAGCCCGAGGGTCCGGCCGCCGGCCCCGGCGCGCAGCGCATTCGACCTGCAGGCTCCGCCACCGCTGGAGCCCGCGGCGAAGCTGCAGCCCGTTCAGCTCCTCGTGCCCGTGCTGGGCAGCATGTCGATCCTGGTGTACGGCGTGATGGCGCGCACGGCGGTGCTTCTCGTGACGGGCGGCATCATGGCGCTCGCGTCGATGGCCTCGCCGCTCGTCCTGCACTGGACGGGCCGGCGTGCTCAGCGCGTGAAGCTGGCCCGGCGGCGGGAGCGCTACCGCCTTCACCTGTCGGCCCTGGCGGCCGAGGCGCGGCGCCGCCCAGAGCCGCCCTGCTGGCGCTCGCCGCCGATCCTCATCCGTCGCCGCGCCGTTTCGATGCCTGGGCCGGCGGCAGCCGGCTGTGGGAACGGCGCCTCGAGGACGGGGACCTCCTCGCGGTCTCGCTCGGCACGGCCGACGGCCCGAGCGGCGTGGTGGTGGAGCGGCGGGCCTCCGGCACGCTCGACGCCGATCCCGACGAAGAGCTGACCGCCGAGGCCGACGCCGTGGTGTCCAGTCTCGCCACGACCGCCGACGCCCCGCTGGTGCTCGACCTCGGTCAGGCGGGTGTCGTTGCCGTCGACGGTGACCGGGCGGCAGCGCTCGCCCTGGTGCGCGCCGTCGCTCGTGGAACTCGCAGTGACCTGCGCTCCCGACGACCTGTGCGTGCTCGCGGCCTTCCCGCCCGCCGAGGTCGGCACCTGGGCGTGGCTCACGTGGCTGCCGCACACTGCGGCCACCACTGCCGGCCTGCACAACGGCCCCGCCGATCGCCTGCTCGCCACGTCCGCCGAGGAGCTCGAGCGCCAGCTCCGGGCCGTGGTCACGCCGCGGCTGCGGATGCTCGAGGAGCGCACCTGGGACGGCGCGCACCAGGTCTTCGCGCGCGTGGTGATCGTCGTCGACCGGTTCGATCCCCTCACCGAGCTGGGGCGCGCTGGAACCCTCACGCAGACCCTGGCCAGGGCTGCCCAGGTCGGCGTCACCATCCTCACTGTCTGCGACCCCGGTGCGCTGCCCCCCACCGAGACGACCGCGCTGATCACTGTGGGCGCCGGGGAGGGTTCCCTGCGCACGCTCGGAGCCCCGTCGGCACCCCGGGTCTTCACGCCGGTCGCCCTCGACGCTGTGCAGGCCGAGCGGCTGGCGCGCCGGCTCTCACCGAAGCGACTGCTCGCCGACTCCATCCGTGCCGGGCGCGTCGGCAGCGGCCGTCTGGCCGACCTGCTCGAGGGCGTCCTTCCCGATGCCGGGCTGTTGGGGGCGGCGCAGGGCAGGGCCCAGCCGGCCGCTGCCGGCGCCTGGCCGGAGCAGCCGTCGTCAGCGCTGCTGCGGGTGCCGTTCGCCGTGACGGCCGACGGCTCCCCGCTCGTCCTCGATCTCAAGGAGTCGGCCGATGGCGGGTACGGGCCGCACGGGCTCGTCGTCGGAGCGGTCGGCTCCGGCAAGAGCGAGTTGCTGCGCACCCTCGTGAGCGGCTTGGTCGCGATCCACAGCCCGGACGACGTCGAGCTCGCCTTCGCCGACTTCAAGGGCGGCCTCACGTTCAGCCTTCTGCACCAGGTCCCGCACTGCAGTGGCATGATCACCAATCTTGCCGACGACCTCTCGCTGGTCGACCGGATGAAGGCCGCGTTGACCGGCGAGCTCGAGCGTCGCCAACAGCAGTTGCGCAGCGCGGGCGGTGACGTCCAGAAGATCTCCCAGTATCGCGAGCTGCGCAGGCTGCACCCGCAGTTGCCGCCCATGCCCTATCTCGTCGTGGTCGTGGACGAGTTCGGTGAGCTCCTCGAGGCGCGTCCTGACGTGCTCGATGTCCTGCTCTCCGTCGGCCGTACCGGCCGGAGCCTCGGGGTTCACCTCGTCCTGGCAAGCCAGCGTCTCGAGACCGGGCGAACCCGGGGCCTGCGACAGCTACCTCGGCTATCGCATCTGCCTGCGCACCTTCACCCCCGAGGACAGCCTCGCCGTGTTGTCCTCCCGGGTGGCTGCCGACCTGCCGGCGTTGCCCGGGCACGGCTACCTCCGGACCGGCGCGGGGCTCGTCCGATTCGTCGCGGCGACGGTCTCGAGCAGCCGAGACCGCTGCGGTGCTGCACCCCCTGCCAGGCGGTTCGTGGTCGGTGCAGGCGTCTTCGCCGGAGGCCGGGCCGGGCAGGATCCCGGCGGGAACGCCCACGGGAACGGAGGACGACTCCGACCTCGCGGTCCTCGTTCACGAGGCACGGCGCGCGGGGCAAGGGCGGTGCCGCCCGCCGCTGTGGCTGCCACCACTGCCCCGCCCGGGCGAGCTCGGTGCCCTCGGCGTCACCGACGCGCGGCTCGACGGCCCCCGGCCACCCGCCACAGAGGGGCTGCCGGTGGCGGTCGGCCTGGTAGACCTTCCGATGGCCCGCCGCCAGGTGCCGCTCACGCTCGACCCGTCCGCCCTCGATGGTCATGTCATGATCGTCGGCGCTCCGCGGACGGGCAAGACCACCGTGCTCGCGTCCTACGCGGTACAGGCCGCCCGGTGCCATCCCGCCTCCATGCTGGAGTTCCACGTCGTGGACCTCGGAGGTGGTGCGCTCGCCCCGTTGGCCGCTCTGCCCAACATCGGGGCGTGTGTCGACGGGCAGGATCCCGCGTCTGTCCGCCGGGTCCTGGCCGAGCTCGAGCGTCTCCTCGACGAGCGGGCGCGGCAGATGCGTCGGCACGGTGTGCACGACCTCGCGCGGTGGAGGGGCCTCGTCACCGCCGGTCAGGTGCAGGGCCCGGCGCACACCGTGCTCCTGCTCGACCAGCTCGTGTCGTTCCGGGAGCGCTTCGCGGATCTCGACGCCGTCCTCGGCCGGTTGCTGGTCGAGGGGCCGAGCGCCGGCGTGCACGTCGCCATGACGAGCGCGCGGTGGCGGGAGCTCCCCGCCAGGCGGCTCGAGCAGGTCGTCCACCCGCATCGAGCTGAGGCTCAACGACGTGATGGAGAGTCAGCACGGCCGGGCCGCCGCGGCCTCGGTGCCCGCCGGGGTCCCCGGCCGCGGCCTGCGGACCGACGGGGCCGTCGTCCAGGTCGCCGCTCCCGGGAGGGAAGCGCCGCCGGTGACCTCCGGGGCGCCGTGCACCTGGCGGCTGCGCTCGCCGGGTCGCGCTGGCCGGGACAGTCCGCCGCGCCGTTGCGCCGGCTCGCCGACCTCGCGCTGGGTGAGTGGGTCGAGGCCGCGCACACGGCCGCCGGCAGTGGAGGGCTGCTGCTGGGGATCGCGGAGGCCCGTTTCGAGCCCGTCGCCCTCGCACCAGGCGCGGGAGTCGCCGTGCTCGCGTACGGCGACGCCGGCGGTGGCCGCAGCAGCATGCTGGCGAGGCTCGTGGCCGAGGCCTCGGCGTTGCCCTCCGCGGCCCGGCCCCAGGTCTACGTGCTCGACTACCTCGGGTCGCTGCTCGAGACGCTGCACCGACACCAGCGCCGTGGCGGCTGCCGCTCTCGGGCCCCAGGAGGCGCCGGACGTGCTCGCAGCACTCACCGACGAGCTCGAACGACGGCAGGTCGCGGTCACCGCTGCCCGCCGCGACGGGGCGGTCGCCCGTCACTCGTCGCCCGTGTGGCTCGTGGCCGACGACTACGAACTGGTGCACGCCGCCGCGCGGCCCGGCCTCATGGCCGGGCTCGCGGTCCTCGTCCCGTACGCGGCCCGCCTGGGCTTCGGCCTGCTCCTCAGCCAGGCGGCTGGTGGCAGCGCCGCGCGTGTCGACCCGCTGGTGCGCCGGGTCCTGGAGGGGAGCTCTTGGCACCTCCAGTTCGGGGTCGAGTCGAAGCTGGAGCTCCTGCTCAAGGGCACGCGTGGAGCTCCGCTGCCGGCAGGGCAGGCCCTGCTCACCCGGCCCGGGCTCGGCGATGCCCTGCTGCAAGTCCTCCCACCTGCCGCACCTGCCGCGACCGGCCGCAGCCGCTGCACCGGCCGCCAACACCGCACCCGCCGCTGCGATTCCTGCGACGGCCCTCGCGGAGACCGGGCGCCCACGGATCCGGCTCGTGTCATGACCGTCCTCGTGACCGTCGTCGGACCTCGCGGCGCCGCCGACCTCGAACTCGATGACGAGAGGCCGGTCGCTGACCTGGCCGACGATGTGGCCGCGGTGCTCGGGTATCCCGGCACCGGTCGCGCTGTCGACCGAGGCCGGTCTCGAGCTCACCGGTGGGTCGCTCGCCGCTGCCGGCGTGCTCGACGGCCATCGCCTCGTGCTCACGCCAGCGGCCGGCCCCGGGTCCGGCTCCCGGCTCCGTCGGGGGCGGGCCGGACGGGCGCTCGGCGGAGGCGGCGCCACGGTCTTCACGTGCCACCTCGCCGTCGACACCTCCGACTCGATGGCCGGCCCCGCGCTCGACGCCGTCAACGCCGAGCTCGCCCGGCTCTGGACCGCCGTTCGTGCCGACCCCCGCCTTGCCGTCTGCCGGCTCGGCCTGGTCGCGTTCGACACCGAGGCCCGGGTCGTGGTCGCGCCCACGGCGGCGGCTCGGCTCGGCCGTGCACCGCATCTCACCGCCACACGGCCGGCGACCAACTACGAGGTCCGCCTTCCGCCTGGTGCACCGCCAGGTCACTCGTGACCAGGCATCGCTGCGCTCCTCCGGCTTCGAGCCGCTTCGTCCCCTCGTCGTCCTGCTCACCGACGGCCGCCCCACCCGCGGCTACTGGCCACCAGCGCACGCCGCGCTGGTCGATGCCAGTTCGGCCGACGCCGTCGACCTGGTCGCCTTCGGTTTCGGCGACGCCGCCGAAACCGCGATCCGCCGCATCGGCACGGCCGGCGCCTTCCTGCCGGCCCACACCTGCGAAGGCCGGGCGGCGGCACCGCCCGGGATGCTCGCCGCGATGATGGGCTACGTCCACCACGCCCTCGAGGTCGCAGCGCCGGGCCGCGTCACACCTGTAGGTCCCCCGCCCCCGGTGCCGCAGGGCTGGCGTCCGCTGTAGCGCGCTCCCGCTGGCGACCACCGGACGCCGCCCGGAGCGGCGAACCCGCGGTCGGCGGAGACAGGCGTAGCAGGCCGCACCAGGGGTCACGCCGACGTGTTCATGCCGGCCTAGCGATCGCCGGGGTTCGCCGCCAGGGCCCTTGCCACGGCGTCGACGACCGCGGGCGCATCGAGCCCGTCGGTCCGAACGGTCACGTCGGCGACCTCCCGGTACGCGTCGAGCCGCCCTGCGTACACCTGCTCCAGATCCGGGCGTGCCAGCACCGGGCGGCCGCCGTCTCCACCGACGCGCGCCAGCACCGTGGCGTAGGACACCTCGAGGTAGGCCACGAACGCGGACCGCAGCAGGGCACGGGTCGACGGGTCCTGCACGGCGCCGCCGCCCAGCGCCACCACACCCGCGGCCCCCGCCACCGTCTCCGGCGCCCCGACCAGCTCGGCGACGACGGCCCGCTCGAGCCCCGGAAGGCCTCCTCGCCCTCGGTCGCGAAGATCTCCGCGACGCTGCGGCCGGCCCGTTCCGCCACGACATCGTCGCTGTCCGCGAACCGCGTCCCCAGTCGCGCCGCCAGAAGGCGCCCGACCGTCGACTTGCCGGCGCCCATGAACCCCACCAGCACGACGGGCCGGGCGGGCGCGGACGTCACCGGGCAAGTCTTCAGCCGGAGGCCGTGCTCTACCGTGACCCGCCATGGACAAGGTCGTCGCCAGCGCGGCCGAGGCGGTCGCCGACATCGCCGACGGGCGCGTCGCTCGCGGTCGGCGGGTTCGGCCTGTGCGGCATCCCGAGCGTCCTGATCCAGGCGCTGCTACGACGCAGGGCGCCGACGGACCTGACGGTCGTCTCCAACAACTGCGGCGTCGACGAGTGGGGCCTCGGCGTCCTGCTCGGCGGCCGAGCGGATCGCGCCGCACCACCGCGTCGCTACGTCGGCGAGAACAAGGAGTTCGAGCGGCAGTTCCTCGCCGGCGAGCTCGAGGTCGAGCTGACCCCGCAGGGCACGCTCGCCGAGCGGCTGCGGGCCGGCGGCTGCCGGCATCCCCGCCTTCTTCACCGCCGACCGGCGTCGGCACGCAGGTCGCCGACGGCGGCCTGCCGTGGCGCTACGACCCGGACGGCGACGGTCGCGCTGGCCTCGCCGCCGAAGGAGACCGCGCGACTTCGACGGCCGCGAGTACGTGCTCGAGGAGGCGATCGTCACCGACTTCGCGCTGGTGCGCGCCGCGGTCGGCGACCGGCACGGCAACCTCGTCTTCCACGAGACGGCGCGCAACTTCAACCCGCTGTGCGCGATGGCCGGCCGGGTCACGATCGCCGAGGTCGAGCGAGCTGGTCGAGCCCGGCGAGCTCGACCCGGACGACGTCCACCTGCCCGGCATCTTCGTGCAGCGCGTCGTCGCGCTGACGCCCGAGCAGGCGGCCGAGCAAGCGCATCGAGACGGCGCACCGTCCGACCGCGCGAGAGGAGTGCCGACGATGGCGCTGACCCGCGAGCAGCTGGCCGCGCGGGCCGCGCTGGAGCTCGCAGGACGGCCAGTACGTCAACCTCGGCATCGGCCTGCCGACGCTGGTCCCGAACTACCTGCCCGACCGGCGTCGCACGTCGTGCTGCAGTCGCGAGAACGGCATCCTCGGCGTCGGGCCCGTACCCGCTACGAGGACGAGGTCGACCCCGACCTGATCAACGCCGGCAAGGAGACCGTCACGGTGCTGCCCGGGCGCCGTCGTTCTTCGACTCGGCGACGTCGCTTCGGCGATGATCCGCGGCGGCCACATCGACGCCGCGATCCTCGGCGCGATGCAGGTGCTCGGCGACCGGCGACCTGGCCAACTGGATGATCCCCGGCAAGATGGTCAAGGGCATGGGCGGCGCGATGGACCTGGTGCACGGCGCCAAGCGCGTCATCGTGATGATGGAGCACGTCGCCAAGGACGGCTCGCCCAAGATCGTCGACGAGTGCACGCTGCCGCTGACCGGCCGGGGCGTCGTGCACCGGATCATCACCGACCTCGCCGTGCTCGACGTCACGCCGCGACGGCCTCGTGCTGCGCGAGCTCGCCCCCGGCGTGACCGTCGAGGACGTGCAGGCCGCGACGGCGGCACCCGTCCGCCGGCTGCACTGATCGCACGACCCGACCCCGGAAGCGGTCGTCTCGGCGGAGTCCTCAGCGTCGCCCCACCGGTGAAGTGGACATGTCGCAAGGACTAACGGCGGATCAACGGCCATAGTGCGGTCGTCCGATCACGACCGCTCGAAGGATCCGCCATGGCATTCCGGCTCACGCCGCGCGATGACCGCTTCTACGCGATGTTCGCCGCCGCCGCCGCCAACCTCGTGACCGCGGCGGGGCTGCTGGGAGACCAGCTGGCGGCCACGCTCGACGTGCGCCCCGAGATAGCCGCCCGGATGCACGACGTGGAGCACGCGGCCGACGAGGCCACCCACGAGATCTTCAGCACCGTCAACTCGACGTTCGTCACGCCGTTCGACCGTGAGGACATCTACGCGCTGGCCGGCCGGATCGACGACGTCATGGACCACATGGACGCCGCCGCCGACCTCATCGTGCTGTACCGGCTCGCGAGCTGCCGGCCGAGCTGGGCCAGCAGGTCGACGTGCTGGGCGGGCCGCGAGCTGACGCCGCGGCGATGCAGAGGCTGCGGACGCCGCAGGAGCTCACCGACTACTGGATCGAGATCAACCGGCTCGAGAACGAGGCCGACCGCGTCTACCGGCGGCTGCTGGCCCCTCTTCAGCGGCATGTACGAGCCCATGGAGGTGATGAAGCTCAAGGAGGTCGTCGAGGAGCTCGAGGCCGCGGCCGACGCCTTCGAGCACGTCGCCACACCGCGAGACGATCGCGGTGAAGGAAGCGTGAGCGCGGCGACCACGGTCATCGGTCGTCCTGGTCATCGTCGTCGCGTTCGGCCTTCGACTACACGAACGGCTTCCACGACGCGGCGAACGCGATCGCCACGTCGGTCTCGACCCGGGCGCTGACGCCGCGCGCGCGCTGACGATGGCCGCGGTCATGAACTTCGTGGGGGCGTTCCTCGGCGGAGAAGGTCGCCAACACGGCGAGCGACATCCTCTCCGTGGCCGCAGGCACCTACGGTCTGGTCGTGGTGGTCGCGGCCCTGCTGGGCGCGATCGCCTGGAACCTGATCACCTGGTATTTCGGCCTGCCGTCGTCGTCCTCGCACGCCCTGATCGGCGGCCTCGTCGGCGCCGGTCTCGCCGCGGCGCCGCGTCACTGGAGCCAGGTCGTCGACAAGGTCGTCGTGCCCATGGTCGTCTCGCCGGTGGTGGGCTTCGCGCTCGCCTACCTCTTCATGCTGGCGATCCTCTGGGTGTTCCGGCGCGGCCACCGCCACCGGGTCATGCGGCGGTTCCGGGGGGCCCAGATCATCTCGGCCTCGGCGATGGCGCTGGGGCACGGCCTGCAGGACGCGCAGAAGACGATGGGGGTCGTGGTGCTCGCGCTGGTCGCGGGCGGGTTCCAGGAGGACCCCCGACTCCCGGTCTGGGTGATCCTCGGGGCCGCGGGGGCCATCCGCTCGGCACCTACTCGGGCGGCTGGCGGGTCATGCGCACCCTCGGCCGCAGGATCATCGAGCTCGACCCGGCCGAGGGTTCGCGGCGGAGACGACCCGCGGCGTCGGTGCTGTACGTGACGGCCTTCGTGTTCGCCGCACCGATCTCGACGACGCACGTGATCACCTCCTCGATCATGGGGGTGGGGGCGACGCGCCGGCTGTCCGCGGTGCGGTGGGGCGTCGCCGGCAACATCGTGGCGGCCTGGGTGCTCACGATCCCGATGGCCGCGCTGGCGGCCTGGGTCTGCTACGGGGCCCTGCACCTGCTCATCCGTTGAGGGTGCCTGCTGACGTGCGGGTGTCGGGCGTCGTGGCGATGGTGGTCCCGTGACGCAGGGAGGGGCGAGTCGGCGCCGCATCCGCCGAAACCGCTGCGGCTCGCGGCCGGCCGGTCTCGTCGCGCGCGGCCTCTCGACCTCCTCCTCGCGGGGCTCGTGCTCAATCTTCTCCGGGTGGGCTCCGGCAGCGGGCAGGCCAACGCGAACGGCGCGCTGACCCAGGTGGCCCGCGCACCGGTGGGCTTGAGCCTGCTCGCGGCCGCGGCGGCGGGATTCGCGGCCTTCGGCGGTGTGCGCCTCGCGGGCGCCGTGATGGACCGACGGCACGGGCCCTGGCGCAGGCTGAGCACGGCGGGCCAAGGGGTGATCTACCTGGCCATGGCCGCGGTGACCGCCTCGTTCGTGCTGGGACGGCGCGCCACCGGGTCGGAGCAGCAGCAGCGGTCCACGGCCGCCACCATCATCGGCCTGCCGTTCGGCCGGGCCCTGCTGGCCGGCGTGGGGCTGGTCGTGCTCGCCATGTGCGCCTGGCAGTTCGTGGTGGCCGCGCGCGGGGACTTCGCGGACAGCCTCAGCGACGAGAACATGAGTCCGGCGACGCGCCGCGTCGTCGACGTCACCGCCCGCGTGGGCATCCCCGCCCGCGCCCTGGCCGTCGTGCCCGTCGGTGTCTTCCTCGTGGTCGCCGGCGTCCGCGCCGACCCGGGCCAGGCGAAGGGCCTCGACGCGCTGCTGCTCGATGCCTCTCGGGGCGCCGCGGGGCGGGCCCTGGTCGTGCTCGCCGCGGCCGGTTTCGCGGTCTTCGCCGTCTACTCGCTGCTCGAGGCTCGCTACCGTCAGGTCGCCTCCGGGGTGTGAAGCCACCGGACGGCCGGACCGCCGGAGGACGGAGACAGCGTGGACCTCGAGCACCACGGCAGGGCGATCACGCCGCTCGGAGCCGCTGGCTGGAACCGGTGAGGAACCCCGTCCCCGCGACCGTGCCGGCCGCCTTCGGGGTGGAGGGCCCCGCCGTGCCCCTCGCGGGCGGGCAGGGCGACAGCGTCCGCGTCGCGGACCTCGTCTTCAAGCCGGCGGGGGACGTCGACGTGGCGGCGGCGCTGTCCGACCTGCTGGAGCCGATCGAGGAGCGCGGCTTCCGGCTGGGCCGCGCCGCCCGGGCCCTCGACGGCCGGTGGGTCGTCGACGGGTGGGCCGCCACGCGCTTCGTCGCCGGTGCCTGGGCGCCGGCGGGCCGCTGGCCGGAGATCCTGGCCGCGGCCCGCGCGTTCTCGGCGGCCCTCGCCGACTGCCGCCGTCCGGAGTTCCTGGCGCGGCGCGACGACCGCTGGGCGCAGGCGGACGCCGTCGCGTGGGGCGAGGCCGACCACGAGCCCCTCGAACCCGTGGGCCCGCTGCTGGCCCGCCTGCGCGCGCTGCGCAGGCCCGTCGACGCCGCGCCGCAGCTCGTGCACGGCGACCTCGCGGGCAACCTGCTCCTTGCCGACGGGCTCCCGCCGGCGGTCATCGACGTCTCGCCGTACTGGCGCCCCGCCGTGTACGCCGACGCCGTGATCGCCGTCGACGGGCTGATCTGGGAGGGTGCGGGGCCCGAGCTGCTCGCCCTGGCGTCGATCGGCGGCGGAGTTCGGGCAGGTCGCCGTCCGGGCCCTGATCTTCCGGCTGGTGGCGCAGGAGCTGGCGGCGCGGGCCGAGGGCCCGGGGCGGCTGGTGGACCTCGAGCGGTTCACCGAGGTCGCGGACCTCCTCGAGGCGCTGCTGGCCGCCGGGTGACCTGCGCGGTGCCCGCTCAAGTCGCCGGCCGCCGGCGGCGATCAGGACGGGTGCTGACCGGTGCGCCGCGCCCTGTTCGAGGCCTCGGCCGTGACGGCGGGTCGCTGGTGGCCGCGCCGGCGCGACGGTCTCGGCAGGTCGCGCCCCTTCCCCGCCGTGTCCGTCGGGCTGCTCGCGCTCACGGCCGGCCTGGCCTCGTGCCCGGGGTGCGGCACGCCCGCCTCGAGCACGACCTCGCCCTGGCGGCGAGCACCCTCGTCGGCGCCCCGGTCGAGCTGGTGCACTGCCAGACGGTCGGCGAGGAGCTGATCGACACCGACGGGCATCTGGCTTCGCGCCCTCGGGGCTGGACGGGCGGCCCGAGCGGCGCACGATCATCAAGCGCGAGCAGTGCGACGCGCTGGCGTCCTTCAGCGGCTCGGGTCACGAGCGCCCGACCGAGGCCGAGGTCGAGGCCGTGCACGTGCTCAGCCACGAGTCGCGGCACATGGCCGGCGTCACCGACGAGGCACTCGCGGAGTGCCAGGCGATGCAGCGCGACGCCACCGCCGCCCGCGTCCTCGGTGCGGGCGACGCCGCTGCCCGCAGGCTCGCCCGGTACTACTGGCTCGTGCTCTACCCGCGCATGCCCGACGGCTACCGCAGCGCGGCCGCGCGCCCGGCTGGTGACTGGGACGAGCACCTGCCCGGCGCCCCTGGACGCGGCCCCCGACGAGGAGGGTCAGCGGTGGTCACCGTGACGGGGAGGCGCTTCACCCCGTTGACGAAGTTGCTGCGCAGGCGCTCCGGCGGCCCGGCGAGGCGCACGGCGGCGACGCGGGCGGCGAACTCCTGCAGGGTCACGCGCAGCTCGAGCCGCGCGAGGAAGGACCCCATGCAGAAGTGCGGGCCGCCCTTGCCGAAGGTGAGCAGGTCGACCCCCGTGCGGTCGAGGTCGAAGACGTCGGGGTCGGGGATCGCCCGCTCGTCGCGGTTCCCGCTCGGGAACCACAGCGCGACCTTGTCGCCGGCCTTGACGGGGGTGCCCCCGATCTCGGCGTCCCGGGTCGCGGTCCGGCGCATGTGGTACACCGGCGGGCCCCAGCGGAGGAACTCGTCGAGGGCCGGGCCCTGCAGGAGCGCCGGGCTCCGCCCGCGAGCCGCGCCAGCGCCTGGGGCTGCTCGATCCAGCGTGAGCACCGCCAGCGACACCGCCTGCCGGGTCGTCTCCTGCCCGGCGAGCGCGAGCAGCAGGAAGTAGTTGTCGAAGTCCTTCTCCGCACAGCGGCTCGCCGTCGATCGTCGCCGTCGCGAGCGTCGTCACGAGGTCGGCCCCCGGCGCGGCCCGGCGCTGCGCCGCGAGCGAGCGCCCGTACTCGAACACCTCGAGCGCCGCGGGCGACCGGAAGGGCACCAGCCGGTACGCCTCCCGACTCCGCCGACCCGAGCAGCACGTCCGCGAGCTCGGGGTCGGTGTGCCCGACCAGCCGGTCGCCCCACGCCGTCAGCCGCGGGTGTGCACGCTGTCGTCGCCACGTCGAGCAGCCGGCACAGACCCGCACGGGCACCTGCGAGGAGACGTGCTCGACGACGTCGAGCCGTCCCTTCCCGGGCAGCCAGCCGAGGGCGTCGTCCAGGGCCCGGCCCACGATCCCCCGCAGGAACCGTCTCGTAGCCGTTCACGACCTTCGGCCCGAACGACGGCGCGACGAGCTTGCGCAACGCCGTGTGATCTCGGCGGGCGGTGTCGATCGAGCGCGACGTGCGGTGGGTGAGCTGGTCGTCGTCGAGCTCCTCCAGCGAGACCCCGCGGGCCGAGTCGAACGTCTGCCAGTCGCGGCTGGACCGGCAACGATGTCGCGATGCCGCGTCACGGACCAGAACCCGGCGTCCGGCGTCTCCTCGGGCGTCCACGCCACGGGCTCCGCGCCCGCAGCCGGGCGAAGAGCTCCCACGGCGGTCCGGCGGCGAAGGTGCCGGGGTCGGCGAGCGGGGCGGCGGGATGGGTCATCAGGCGTCTCCAGACCGTGGTTCGGCGGCGCCGGGACGACTGTTCGGTGCCGAACGAGCAGGACTTGTAGGCTTCCCCACCATGGCAGGACAAGGGGGCGGCCCGGCACCTGCCGGTCCCGACCGCTACCAGCGGGACGTCGCCCGCGCCGCGGCGGCCGGTGACGAGGCGGGCCACCGGACCCTGGCCGAGACCGAGCGCGCGTCGCCGAGCGGCTCGACGGCCTCGCCGTCGACATGCCGGCGATGGCCGTCGTCCAGAACCTCTACCGGGCCGCCGGCGCCATCAGGAACCACCTCGAGCGCTCGGTGCTCGCCCCGCACGGCCTCACCTGGACCGGCTGGGTCGTGCTCTGGGTGGTCTGGATCTGGGACGACATCGAGGCCCGGCACGTGGCCGCGGAGGCCGGCATCTCGAAGGGCACCCTCACCGGGGTGCTGACGACCTTGGAGAGCCGTGGCCTGCTGCGCCGGCGTGCCCATCCCGGTGACGCCCGGCGCGTGCTCGTCGCGCTGACGCCCCGGGGCGCCGAGCTCATGGCCGACCTGTTCCCGCGCTTCAACGCGCAGGAGGCCGTGGTCAGCGCTCCGCTGGCGGAGGCCGACCGGCTCGCCCTGGCCGGCATGCTGCGGACGCTCGTCCGCGAGCTCGACCAGGGCTAGCCGGCCGGTCGACGGCTCCGCCCGGCCGACCTCGTCGGGGTCGGCGGCCCGGTCGGCGCCGGCCCGGTCGGGGTCGGCGCCGGCCCGGTCAGGTAGGCCTGGATCGCCGGCGCGACCCACGCGACCAGCTCGTCCAGCGGGATCTCCCGCACCGCCGGCACGGCGATCACGTACCGCCCGATCGCCAGCCCGGTCAGGTGCGCCATGGCCAGGCTGATCCGCAGCTCGGCGGGGTCCGGCAGCCGGGTCCGTGCCCCGTGCAGGAGGCGGGCGGTGATGACCTCGCGCAGGATCCGGGCCGCCTCCTCGTGGGCCACCGCCGACCGCAGGGTCGCCAGCACTGCCGAGCGTGTGCCGGGGGTTTCGTAGAGGCCCAGGTAGAAGCGCGTCAGCCGTTCACCGGCGCCGTCCAGCCCTTCGTCGAGGATGCCGGGGACCCGCGCGGTGACGTCCTCGGGGACCTGCATGACCGTCGCGAACAGCGCGTCCTTCGTGCCGAAGAAGTGGTGCACCAGGGCGGGGTCGACCTGCGCGCCGGTGGCGATGCCCCGGATCGTCGTGCCGTCGTAGCCGCGGGCGGCGAAGAGCTCGCGAGCGGAGTCGAGGATCGCACCGCGCGTCGCCGTGGTGCCGCGCCGGCGACCTCCCGGCCTCCTGCTGACCACCTCGTCCGTCGCCACGGCCCACCTCCGCGTCCAGAGTAACTGACCGGTCGTTGACTTCATCATCCGTTGAGTTCTACGGTTGATGAATTATCCAGAGCCTCAGGAGGCCCTCATGTCCACGCAGTCGCTGTCGCCCCGATCCGATCCGCCCCCGTGGCGCCCGGCGGTGGGTTCGTCCGGGCGGCCGTCCGAGTCGCCGTCCGGCCCCGCGCCGGCCCCGGCACGGGTCCGGGAGGCCTGCCGCCGCGCCGGCACCCCGTCACCCTCGAGGCCGCCGCCATCGTCGTCGGCCTCACGGTCGCGGTCGCCGTCCTCTTCGTGGCCTTCGCCCTGCCGGGCGCGCGCACCGCCCCGCGCGGCGTTCCCATCGGCGTGGCCGGTCCGGTGGCCGCGGTGGCCCAGCTGCGGCAGGGGCTGGCCGGCGCCGAGCCCGGCGCTGTCGCCGTGAGGACCTACCCCGACGAGACGGCGCTGCGCAGCGCGATCCGCGACCGGGCGGTGTACGGCGGGTTCGTGCTCGGGCCGCAGCCCGTGACGCTGGTCGCGACGGGCGGCGGCCCCGCGGTCGCGCAGGCGCTCACCGCGGTCGGTCAGCAGCTCTCGGCGCGCTCAGGGGTGCAGGCACGGGTCGAGGACCTCGCCCCGCTCCCACCCGGCGACCCCCGCGGCCTGGGTCTGGCGGGGGCGGCACTGCCGATCTCGGTCGGCGGCCTGGTGCCCGCGCTCCTGCTGGTGCGGCGCTTCCGCGGCCGTCCGGTCACCCGGGTCGTCTCGGCGATCGCCTTCTCCGCCCTGGCGGGGGTGACGTTCGCCGTGATCCTCCAGTACTGGTTCGGCTCGACGAGCGCGGATCTCTGGCGGGTCGCCGGCGGTCTGGCACTCGGTCTCGGGGCGATCAGCCTGACGATCCTCGGGCTGGAGTCGCTCTTCGGGCTCGCCGGCTTCGCGGTCGGGGCGATCCTCGTCATGCTCGTCGGCAACCCCCTGTCGGGGCTGACGTCCGCGCCCGAGTTCCTGCCGTCCGGGTGGGGCGCCTTCGGCCAGCTCCTGCCGCCGGGGGCCAACGCCACCTTGCTCCGCTCGGACGCGTACTTCGCCGGTGCGGGCGGCGGCAGGGCCGCCGTCGTCCTGGCGTGCTGGATCGCGCTCGGGTTGGTTCTCGTGGCGGTCGCCGCGGTCAGGGGGCGCCGGACGCGCGGCTGAGGCTGCGGCGGCCCCCGCCGTGCGGCAGGAGCCGGACGCCGACCGCCGTCCCCGCGCCCACCACGGCGAGCGCGACGGCGGCGAGGACGTCACCGGCGCCGGCCAGCGCCCCCGCCGCCACCGCGAACAGGCCGAGCTCGACGGCCAGCCGGGCCGGGTCGTGCAGGCGCCGGCCGGAGGCAGGCGCCACCCAGATGCCCCAGACCGCGCCCCCGGCGAGAGCTGCCGCGACGGCCAGCGTGATCTTGACCGGGCCGCGCATCGTGAGGGCGGCTGCGCCCCAGGCCAGGGCCGCGAGCAGGGCGATCTCCGTGGCGAAGCGGAGGGCGAGGAGGGCGCCGACGGCCCCGGCGGGCCACGGCGGGGGCTCGTTCGCGACGCGGCGTGCCACGCGTCGATTCTGGCCCAGCCGAACGGCGCGGGCAGTCTCCCGAGTGGGGTGTTTCCGCCGTCGGCCGTCAGGGGTGGCAACGCACCCTTGACGCCCGTCCGGGTCGGACATACGTTCGGAGCCGAACGACCAGCGAAAGTGGCGGAGGGCCCGCATCGCTCGCCGCTGGAGGAGAAGAAGTGATCAAGGTCGTGGTGGACCGGGACGTCTGCCAGAACCACGGGCAGTGCGTCTTCTCGGCGCCGCAGGTCTTCGAGCTCGACGACGACGGCGAGCTCGTGCAGCTCCAGGACGAGGTCGACGAGTCGCTCCGCGACGCCGTCGAGGAGGCCGCCGACGTGTGCCCGGTCCAGGCCATCTCCGTCGAGGGCTGACGGCCCGTGGCGAGCGGCCGGCGGGTGGTCGTCGTACGGCGCCGGCATGGCCGGGCTGCGCACGGCCGAAGCCCTGCGCGCGCAGGGCTTCGCCGGGGAGGTCGTGGTGGTCGGCGACGAGCCGTGGGCGCCGTACAGCCGCCCGCCGCTCTCGAAGGAGGCCCTGGCCGGCGAGCTGGCGCACGAGCGGGTCGCCTTCAGGGTGCGCAAGGCCGCCGCGGACGTCGTCTGGCGCCTCGGCGCCCGCGTGCGGTTCGCCGACCTGGGCGCCCGGCGGGTCGAGCTCGAGGACGGCGCGGCGCTCGAGTACGACGCCCTCGTCGGGGCAACCGGTGTCACCGCCCGGCGGCTCGACGTCCCCGGCCCACCGCCGGTCGCCCGTGCGGGGCGGCACGTCGTACGCACCCTCGACGACGCCGTCGCGTTGCGCGAGCAGCTGGTGCCGGGCGCCCGGCTCGTCGTGGTCGGCGCGGGCTTCATCGGCTGCGAGGTGGCGGCGACCGCGCGGGGGCTCGGTTGCGAGGTCACCTGCGTGGCGATCGATCCCGAGCCGATGGTGCGTCCGCTCGGGCCCGTGCTGGCCGCGGAGCTGCGCCGCCGCCACGAGGCGCACGGCGTGCGGTTCCGGCTGGGGACCGGAGTCGACGGCTTCGAGGGCGGCGAGCGCGTCACCGGCGTCGTGCTGTCGAACGGGACCGTGCTGCCGGCGGACGTCGTCGTCGAGGCTCTCGGCTCGCGCCCGAGCGTCGACTGGCTCGCGGGGCACGGGTTCGACCTCGCCGACGGCATCCTGACCGACGGGGCCCTGCGCCCCCTCGCCCGACCTCGCGTCGATCAGGCACGTCGGGTTGATCACGCGACCGCCGGCGACGAGGTTGCCCCGGTCGACGGCGTCGCCGTCGTCGGCGACCTCGCCCGGTTCCCCAACCCCCGGTTCGGCCCGGGCGCGTGGCGGATCGAGCACTGGAGCGTGCCGACCGACACGGGGCGCCGCGCCGGGGCGGTGCTCGCGGCGCACCTCTCGGGCGACCCGGAGCGTTACGCCGAGGTGGTCGCGACCCGCTGGGAGGTGCTGCCCTCGTTCTGGTCGGACCAGTACGAGGTGCGGCTCCAGTCCTACGGCGTGCCGGGCCTGGCCGACCCGGACGGCGTCGCGCTGCTCGAGGGCGACCTGGCCGGGGAGTGCGTCGTCGGGTACCACCGCGACGCCCAGCTCGTGGGCGTCGTCGGGATCGGCATGCTGCCGCGCGTGAACGCCTACCGCGACAAGGTGCGGTACCTGCCTGCGTGACGGAGCGGGGCCGGTCGGCGAGCGATCCGCGGAGCGCGGGAGCGGGCGGCGGGCGGGCGCGTGGCGCGAGCTGCCGAGCGCGCCTCCTCCATGGCTGCCTCCTCCATGGCTGCCGGGGCCGGCGTCGCGCCCGGCGTCGGGGCCGGGGCGACGGGCATTCCGGTCGCCGTCGGCGTGGTCCCGCTGACCAGGACGGCGTCAGGCGTGTGGCCGGTGTCCTGCGCCGCGTCGACAGCGGCGACGCCCGTCAGTACGGCGGCCCCGAGGAGGGTCAGCCGGGCGCCCATGACGGCCACGGAGCGGCCCCGTCCCTGCACCATGCCGTGCTCCGCTCTCTCGACGTCGAACCCTAAGTAACTGTTTCATCACGGAGAGCAAGAAGCATGGAGGTGTGGGCGTGTCGGTCCGAACACCTGACGCCCCGCTGCGCGGCGCGGGGGCGGCGGGCACCCTGGTGGCGTGTTCGCCGTCCTGCTGGCCCTGGCCAGCTCGGTCGCCTACGGGTGCGCCGACTTCCTCGGTGGCATCGCCGCACGCCGCACGCACGTCCTGCGCACGGTCGCGTTCGCCGCACCGGCGAGCCTGCTCGTCGAGCTGGTGCTCTGGCCCGTGCTCGGGGCCGGCTGGAGCGCGGCCGCCTTCGGCTGGGGTGCGGCGTCGGGCTTCGCGTCGGCGGTGTCCTTCGCCTTGCTCTACGCCACGCTCGCACTCGGGCCGATGAGCGTCCTGTCGCCGATCACCGCCCTCGTCTCGGCCGTGCTGCCGGTCGCCGTCGGCCTCGGGCAGGGCGAGCGCTTGTCCGCGGGGGCCGTCACCGGCATCGGGCTGGCGCTGGTCGCCGTCGTCCTCGTGAGTACTGCGCCGCGTGGAGCCTCAGCCCGGCCCTCGCCGGTCGCGCTGGCCCTCGCGGTCGGGGCCGGCACCGCCATCGCCGTCCAGCTCGTCTGCCTGCACCAGGCGCCCGCCGACAGCGGGCTCGCACCGCTGATCGCCGGTCGCGCGGTGTCCTCGGTGGTGGTGCTCGCGGCGGTCGTGGTGCTGCGTGGCCGCTGGGGCGGCGGCGAGAACGCCCGGGCCGGCGCCGTGGCGGCTCTCGCGGCCGGCGCGCTGGACTCGCTGGCCAACCTGGCGTTCCTCCTGGCGGCCCGGCGCGGTGACCTGGCGGTTGTCGCGGTGGTCACGGCCCTGTACCCGGCGGCCACGGTGCTGCTCGCCCGGACCCTGCTGGCCGAGCGGCTGCGGCCGGCGCAGCTGGCCGGGCTCGGGGCCGGCGCGGTCGCCGTCGGCCTGCTCGCGCTGACCTGACGGTCACGGCCGCCCGGTCGTCTCCCGGAACCCCTCGACGCCGGCGTGCGCGAGCTGAGGCGGCGCGTTCCACTTCTCCGCCACGCTCGCGTCGCACGGGGCCACGATGATCGACGAGAACGTCCGGCCCGGGTCGGGGGGCACGGGTCCCTCGGCCAGGCACCGGCCGGTGCTGTCGACGATGGTGTAGCTCGTGTCCCACGCGCCGGTGTCGCCGGTGCGGGTCCAGCGCTGCAGCGGATTCGTGGCGTCGCACGTGCGCGTGACCACGTACTCCGAGCCGCTCCCGGTGGTGGGCGCCGTCAGGCACCGGTTCGTGCCGTCGCCGGGGTTGCCGAAACGGTAGTGGCCGGTGGCCGCCTCGTACATGAGCTGCTGCGGAGGCCAGTCCAGCGCGGTGAGGCTCTGCTTGCACGGGTGCAGTTGCATGAAGTAGTTGTCGTAGTCGACGTCGGTCACGTCGAAGCACCGCGCGAACTCCGCGAAGTTCACGAGCTGCAACTGGCTGTCGCCGGCGCCGCCGGGCCCGGTCCGCGACTCCGGCGACCACTGGCTCTGCGAGCTCGAGCAGTCGGAGGACAGCTGCAGGGCCGTGCCGGTGAGGTACGCCGACTGCATCGCGATGCACGACGACGAGACGCCGGTCGCGGTGGCGTTCGCCGCCCTGATGTGGTCGGTGGTGTCGTACACCCAGGCCTGGCGCGGCGAGCCGTCGCACGGCGCGAAGGTGAGCTGCGTGCCCTGCACGCCGGTCGTCGTGAGGCAGAGCGCGGAGCCGACGAGGTAGACCGTGTGGTCCGGGCGGTAGGTCAGCATCTGCTGGGCCGAACCGTCCTGGCAGAGGGCCATGACGACCCCGACGCCGGGTGCCGGGGTGCCGTTCGACGACCAGCAGAGGTCGACGGCCCCGCTGTTGTTCTGTGCCCGGGTGCGGAACAGCCCGCCGCCGATGTTCTCGTTGTCGATGTCGAAGCGGTAGACCGACTCGAGCGAGCGCTCTCTGAGCGCCGCGTACGACGGGGTGGTCTGAGAGCCCGACGCCGAGGACTCGAGCAGCGCGAACGACGGCGTCCGGGCCACCCCCGCCGACGTGCAGGCCAGCGCGTTGGCCGCTCGCCACGACTCCGGCTGCCCGGCGGGGTCGACCACGAAGTACCGCACCCGCACCGAGAACAGCACGCCCGGCGCCTGAGCACCGACGGGCCCGGTGAGCGGCGTGGCGTCGGCGCACGGGAGCTGCGAGCGGATGCCGGCACCGCCGGACTGCGCCGCCCGCAACGCCGCGGTGGCGGCGTCGAGCCCCGCCTCCGCCACGTGTGCCGTGACGGTGCGGCTGCGCTCGTAGACGATCGCCTTCTGCCGCTGCACCACGATCACCATCGCGCCGAGGGCGAGCGGCACCATGAAGACCAGCGTGGCGATCACGGCGATCAGGGCGAGGCCCTCGTCGTGATCGCTGCGCCGGACGCCTCGGGCCGGACCGGGCCGGTGCAGCACTAGGGCCTCCCGAAGGTGGTGCAGACGGGGGTGTCGGACGCGCCGTCGCCGTCGGCGTCGGCGTTCGAGGGGCTGGCCGGCGACGAGTTGCGCGCCGTCACGGTCGCCCTCGTCAGGGCCTGCCCGCGAGCGAGCGCGAGCCGGAGCGTCACCGTGAGCTGCTGGTGGACGGCGTCGCCGCCCGCCGGGGCGAAGCCGAACGGCGGCTGGGTCACCGGATCGTTGGCGACGCCGGACGCCGCCGGCACGAACGACGGCGCGGTCGTGGCCGTCGCCGGCCAGGTCCGCACGTCGAGCCGCTTCGCGGCGGTGTCCAGCCGCCACTGGGTGCAGGTCGAGGGGATCCCGGTGTCGGCGACGTCGGTCTCGTACTCGACGTACACCCTGCCGCCCACCGATCCCGGCCGGTTGATCGCCGACACCTGCCGGAGGTCGCGGTCGAACCGGTCGAGCAGGACCCGGCCGCGGTCGGCCGCCAGGGAGGTGTCCTGCACGCGGCCGTAGGCGCCGATCACCGCCACCAGCGCGGCGCCGACCGCCGCCAGGAGCAGGCTCGTCACCGCCATGGCGACGGCGAGCTCGACCAGGCTGAAGCCGTGGTCGGGGTCCGGGTCGCGCCGTGGCGGCCGGGCCGTCAGCACGTGGCCCCGCCGACCTGCAGCCTGATCGTGGCGGTGTTCGACACGTGGTTGTAGCGATCGGTCAGGGTGTAGGTGAACTGGTCGGTGTACGAGCCGTGGCCCGGCACGTAGGTCCAGGTCCGCGAGCCGGTGTTCTGGGTGAGGGTCCCGTTGGCCGGCGCCACGACGACGTGGACCGGGGCGCTCCCCAGGTCTCCGGTGTCGCGCAACGCGTAGGTCTTGTACGTCGGGTCGAACCGCAGCGTCTGGTTCGGCGACGTCGAGAAGCACTTGGCGACCGCGACCGGCAGCGTGTCCTGCAGGGCGTTGAACGCCGGGTCCGGGGCCGGGTCGACGAGGGTGGTCGCCGTCACGGGGCAGCTCCGGGGGGCGCAGCCCGGCCACGTCACCGCGGCGATCATCCGGTAGAGCGTCACGGGCGAGACGTGCGTCGTGGCGAGGTCGCAGCTGCCGCCGGCACGGTCCCGCAGGCAGGTCCCGATCACGACGCGCACCGAGTAGGGGGTGCCGTCGACCGTCGTGGTCCCGGTCAGCGGCACGGTCGGGCCGGCGGCCGCACCCGGGCCGTAGGCCAGGGTCCGTGTCGGTGAGCGCCAGGTCGGTCACGGGCACCGCGCCGACGAGGGCGGCCGTGCGCCCGGCGACCAGCGCCGGGGTGCCGCCCGAGCTCGTCTGCGCCGAGATCGTGCGCGCGTTCTCGAGCGCCTGGTCCGCCACCATCACCGCTGTCACCGCCCGGTCCGTCGTCCCGGTGCCGGTCAGTGCCCGCACGACGATCAGCCCGGTCGAGCCGAGCACGATCGAGAACAGCCCGAGCGCGACGACGGCCTCGACCAGCGTGAAGCCGCCCTCGTCCCGGGCCGCCCGGGGCCACGGGCGTCGCCGGACCCCCAACGCCACGCGCGACATGCCCGCCCCGTCGGCGAGGCCACACCAGGTGATGAACCGCATGCGGGCGGGCCACCCGTCCAGACCAGCGCTCGTCATGCCCATCCGAGCCGGTTCGGCCGGGGCGCCTCACAACGAGCGCGGGCGGGGGCATCCCGCCGGGCGTGCTGTGCGCTGCTTCATGGGGTGAAGCAGCGCACAGCATCGAGAACGAAGGCGGGTGGCCGCGTCGGGCGTCCGTCAGGCAGCAGGCATGAGGGTCAGGCCGGAGCGTCGGGTGCGCGGCTGGGATCGGAACGCCGGGGGGTGCGGTTGGGGTCGGAGCGTCAGGCGGTCGCGGCCGCGGCGGCGCGGCCGGCGACCCGCCCGGAGAAGAGGCATCCGCCGAGGAAGGTCCCCTCGAGGGAGGCGTACCCGTGCATCCCGCCGCCGCCGAAGCCGGCGACCTCACCGGCGGCGTACAGGCCCGGCAGCACGGAGCCGTCGGCCTGCAGCACCCGGGCGGAGAGGTCGGTCTCGAGGCCGCCGAGGGTCTTGCGGGTCAGCACCCGCAGCCGCACCGCGACGAGCGGCCCTGCGGCGGGGTCGAGCAGCCGGTGCGGGGAGGCCACCCGGATCAGCCGGTCGCCGCGATACGACCGCGCCCCGCGCAGCGCGACCACCTGCAGGTCCTTGCTGAACGGGTTGGTGATCTCCCGGTCGCGCGCCTCGACCTGCCGCTGCACCTCGGCGAGGTCGAGTGGTGCGGACGGCGTCAGCGCGTTCATCCCGGCGACGAGGTCGGGCAGCGTGCGGCGCACGATGAAGTCCTCGCCGCGCTCGAGGAAGGCCCGCACCGGCGGGGCGACCCCGGCGCGGGCGCGACCGAGCACGTCGCGGACCGACCGGCCCGTGAGGTCGGGGTTCTGCTCGGAGCCGGAGAGTGCGAACTCCTTCTCGACGATCCGCTCAGTCGTGACGAACCAGGTGTGCTGGTGGCCGCTGCGGGCGATGTGTTCGAGCGTGCCCAGGGTGTCGAAGCCGGGGAAGAGCGGCACGGGCAGGCGCCGTCCGAGCGCGTCGAACCACAGCGACGACGGCCCGGGCAGGATGCGGATGCCGTGGCCCGGCCACAGCGGGCTGTGGTTCGCGACGCCCTCGGTGTAGTGCCACATCCGGTCGCGGTTGACCAGGTGCGCGCCGGCGCCCTGGGCGATCGCGACCATCCGGCCGTCGACGTGCGCGGGCACGCCCGTGAGCAGGTCGGCCGGCGGGGAGCCGAGCCGCTCGGGCCAGTTCGCCCGGACGAGCCCGTGGTCGCCGCCGATGCCGCCGGACGTCACGACGACGGCCTGCGCGCGGACGGCGAAGTCGCCGGTCACCTCGCGGTTGGTCGGGCGCCCGCGCTCGGCGGCGTCCGGGGCCAGCACCACCCCCTGGACGCCGTCCACCGCCCCGCCGCTCGCCGTCAGGCCGTCGACGCGGTGCCGGAACGCCACCCGCACGCGACCGGCGTCGGCGTGCGCACGGACTCGGCGCTCGAACGGCTCGACGATCCCGGGCCCGGTGCCCCAGACGATGTGGAACCGCGGCACGGAGTTGCCCCGGCCGTCGGCCCGGCCGTCGCCACGCTCGGCCCAGCCGACCACCGGGAACAGCCGGACGCCGAGCTCGCGCAGCCAGCCGCGCTTCTCGCCCGCGGCGAAGTCGACGTAGGCGCGCGCCCAGCGTCGGGGCCAGTGGTCCTCGGCGTATCCGCCCGTGCCGGCGTCGTCGAGCCGGTCGAAGCCGGCCGTCCCCAGCCAGTCCTGCCAGGCCAGCTCGGGGGAGTCGCGGATGCCCAGGCGGCGCTGCTCGGGGGAGTCGACGAGGAAGAGCCCGCCGAACGACCAGAAGGCCTGGCCGCCGAGGTTCGCCTCGCTCTCCTGCTCGACGACGACGACGCGGCGGCCCCGGTCGGCGAGTTCGGCGGTCGCCACCAGGCCCGCCAGGCCCGCGCCGACGACCACGACGTCGGCGTCGAGCACCTCGCTCACGAAGGGGTGCCCGCGCCGAGCGCTGCCTCGAACCGTTCGAAGGCGGGGCCGGTCAGGACCAGCCGGCCGAAGAGCGAGAGCAGCGGCTCGCCGGCCTCGACGGGCAGGTGCCCCTCGATGACCAGGGACGAGAAGCCGTGCACCAGGCTCCAGGCGAAGAGCGGGAACGTCGGGTCGTCCTTGACGCCACCCCGGAGCAGGCCGAGCTCGGCGAGCTCCTCGATGCGCGCGAGCAGGATCGCGTAGGGGTCGTTGCCGTCCGGATGCATGCCGGCGATCGAGACCTGGACCTCGTCGATCGGGGGGGCGCCGTCGTCGGCGCCCGCGGGCCCGAAGAGGTGCCGGTAGAGGTGCGGCTGGCCGGCGGCGAACTCGACGTAGGCACGCCCCACTCCGAGGAAGCGCCCGATCGCGCCCGCCTCGCCCGGCTCGTCGACGGCGTCGACCGCGGCCCGCATGTGCTCGGCGAGCTCGCCGCCGGCGGCGACGCACACGGCTGCCAGGAGCGCGGCCTTGTCGGGAAAGTGCTGGTAGGCGGCGCTGGGGGAGACCCCGATGGTCTGGGCGAGCCCGCGCAGCGAGACCTGGTCGGCGCCACGCTCGCGGATCTGGTGCACGGCTTCACCGACGAGCGCGCTCTCGAGCGACCCGTGGTGGTAGCGGGTCTTCGGGGCGCTGGTCATCCAGCCATCGTACCCTCCCGGGACCAAATCTCAACGACGTTCAGATTAGGTCTTGACATCGTTCAGATCAGTGGGGCAGGGTGAGTCAGAACGGTGTTCAGATCGACTCCGTGCCAGAGCCTCCCCAGGAGAAGCGCCATGTTGGAACGCCTCGGCCACCTCGTCGTCCGACGCCGGCGGGCCACCCTCGTCCTCTTCGTCCTCGGTCTGGTCGTCGCCGGCGCGCTCGGCTCGGGGGTGTTCAGCCGGTTGCAGGCCGGCGGGTTCACCGACCCCGGCAGTGACTCGGCGAAGGCCACCCAGCAGTTGCGCGACCAATTCGGCGTCGCCGACCCGGTCGCCGCGCTCGCCGTCGTGACGCCGCACGGGCTCGCGGCCGACGCCGGCCCGGCCGCCGCGCTCGTCGCCGGCCTGCAGCGCGAGCCGGGCGTCACGAAGGTCGTCTCCTGGTGGACGTCGGGCCGGCCCGACGCGCTCGCGGGCAAGGACGGCAGGACCGGCGAGGTGCTGGTCTACAGCGACGCCGGTGCGACGGACAGCCAGAAGAGCGACCTCGCGAAGCGGATCCTCGCCGACCACGGCGGCGACCGCGCCGGCCTCACCGTCCACGTCTCCGGCGCCCCCGCGATCAACAACGCGATCACGGACACGATCACCGGCGACCTCGCCAAGGCCGACAGCGTCGCCGTCCCGGTGACCATGGTGCTCCTGGTGCTGGTCTTCGGCGGCCTGATCGCCGCGGGGCTCCCCTTCCTCGTCGCCGCCGGCGCCGTCCTCGGGGCCTTCGCGACGCTCTTCGCCGTCACGCTCGTCACCGACGTCTCGGTGTTCGCCCTGAACCTCATCACCGGCCTGGGCCTCGGGCTCGGCATCGACTACGCGCTGCTCGTCGTCAACCGCTACCGCGAGCAGCTGGCCGCCGGGGACGACGTCGAGACCGCCGTCGTCCGGACCGTGGCCACGGCCGGCCGCACGGTGATCGTCTCCGGCGTCACGGTGGCCACGGTGCTGGCCTCGCTCAGCCTGTTCCCGCAGTACTTCCTGCGGTCCTTCGCCTACGCAGGTGTCGCGGTCACGCTGCTCGCGATCGCCTCGACCGTGATCGCGCTGCCGGCGGTGCTCGCGCTGCTGGGGCGCCGCGTGAACCGCTTCAAGGTGGTCCGCGGCGACCTCACACCCAAGGACACCGGCGTCTGGGCGAACGTCGCTCGTCGCGCCATGCGGGTCCCCGTGCCGGTCATCGTCGTGGTCGGCGGGCTGCTCCTCGCGCTGGCCTCCCCGGCCTTCGGCGCGACTTTCGGCGAGAGCGACGACCGTGCGCTCCCCAAGGACAACCCCGCCGCTGTCGCCGCCCAGGTGCTGCGCGAGCAGTTCCCGGGTCGCGAGAGCACGCCGATCGACGTCGTGCTGCCCGCCGGGGTCGGTGCCTCCGCCGTCACCGGCTACGCGGAACGGCTGTCCGGGGTCGAGGGCGTCGTCCGGGTCACCACGCCCGCCTCGGTCGTGGCCGGCGGCCGGGTGGTCGCCTCGAACCCGCAGCCGCAGGGCTTCACGGCTCCCGGCGGCCCGCAGCGCCTGTCCGTGGTCGCGGACGTCGACCCGCGGTCGCCCGCTGCGCAGGAGCTGGTGACCGCGGTGCGCGCCGTTCCCGCCCCCGTGAGCGGCGTCGTCGTCGGCGGTGCCGCGGCGGAGTACACCGACACGCAGGCGGGCATCACCGGCCGGCTGCCCGTCGTGCTCACCTGGATCGCCATCACCACCCTGGTCGTGCTCTTCCTCTTCACCGGGAGCGTAGTGCTGCCGCTCAAGGCGATCGCGCTCAACGTCGTCAGCCTCGGAGCGACCCTCGGCGTCCTGGTCTGGGTCTTCCAGGACGGCCACCTCAAGGGCCTGGTCGGGGACTTCCGGACCACGGGCACCGTGGACACCTCGATGATCGTCCTCATCGCGATCCTCGCGTTCGCGCTCTCGATGGACTACGAGGTGTTCCTGCTCTCGCGGATCAAGGAGGAGCACGACGCGGGCGCCGACAACCAGCAGGCCGTCGTGCTCGGGCTGCAGCGCTCCGGGCGGATCATCACCGCCGCCGCCGCCCTGCTCGCGGTCGTCTTCGCCGCCTTCGTCACGAGTGGTGTGACCGGGATCAAGCAGCTCGGCCTCGGGGTGGCGTTCGCGATCCTGCTCGACGCGACGATCGTCCGCGGCCTGCTGGTGCCGACTCTGATGGGAGTTCTCGGCGACCTCAACTGGTGGGCGCCGGCGCCGCTCCGGGCCGTGCACCGCCGGATCGGGCTCTCCGAGGGACCCTCGGCGCCGGCGCCCGCCCCCGAGGCATCACCCTCGCCTGACGCCGAGCCCGTGCACGCGTAACGCCGCGTTGCTCCTGGAAAGCCGCCCGCAGGCGCCCTGCGGGCGGCTTTCCGCGAGTAACGCGGCGCGACCCGTGCAAGCCTGCGCCGCGCGCACGCCGTGGCCGCGCGCACGCCATGGCCGCGCCCGCGCCTCCGCGCGCGGCTCAGCCGCTGACGTTCGGCCCGGCGCTCGTCGGCGTGATGCGGAGCAGGACGCGCCGCTGCTCCGTCATCGCCGCCCGGTACTCCGCCCAGTCGGGGTGCTCGCCCGAGATCGAGCGGTAGTACGACACGAGCGGCTCCATCGCGTCCGGCAGCGACAGCACGTCGGCCGTACCGCCGATCTGCACCCAGGAGCCGAAGAACCGGTCGGTGAAGACGCAGAGGAACGCCCTGGGATCACGGCGCAGGTTCCGGGTCTTGACGGCGGTCTCGCGGCTGCTCACGACGACGCGGCCGGCGTCGTCCACGGCGACGCTCACGGGCGAGAGCTGGGGTGTGCCGTCCTGGCGGGTGGTGGCGAGCACGGCCTGGTGGTTGGCACGCACGAACGCGAGCGCCTCGGGAATGTCCACGTGCTCATCCTGCCGAGTCGCAGGGGCGGGTGCGCCCTCTTATGTTGAGCCTGCAACCATCGTCTCGGCCGACACCCCGGACAGCTAGGAGCCTCCCGTGGCCCGCCCCCTCCTGCAGGTCCTCATCGCGAGCACGCGCCCCGGCCGGATCGGGCCCGCCTTCGCCCGGTGGTTCGTCGCGCGGGCGGAGCAGCACGGCGGCTTCGAGGTCGAGGTGGTCGACCTGGCCGAGGTCGCCCTGCCGTTCATGGACGAGCGGCACCACCCCCGCCTGGCGAAGTACGAGCACGAGCACACGAAGGCGTGGAGCGCCACCGTCAGCCGGGCCGACGCCTTCGTGTTCGTCACGCCCGAGTACAACTACGGCTACAACGCGGTGCTGAAGAACGCCATCGACTACCTGCACAAGGAGTGGGCGGACAAGCCGCTGGGGTTCGTGAGCTACGGCGGTGTCGCGGCGGGCACCCGCTCCGTCCAGCAGCTCAAGCAGGTCGTCACGGCGCTGCGGATGGTGCCCGTGGTCGAGTCCGTCAACGTGCCGTTCGCGGCGCAGTTCCTGGGGGACGACGGCCAGGTGCGCCCGAACGACATCATGAACACCTCGGCCGACGCGATGCTCACCGAGCTCGCCCGGCTCACCGCCCGGCTTCGTCCCCAGCCGGCCGCGGTCTGACTCGCCGGCTCGGCCGGCGCGGACGGCGGCAGCTCGAGGCCCACTGCGCGGGCCGCGGCGGCTCGCCGGCCCGAGGTCAGGCCGAGCCGGCGCGCAGCTGGTCGACGAGGGCGACATAGGCACGGCGTGCCTCGTCGCGGCCGGTGCCGGCAACCGCGGCCCAGGCGTCGTACTTGGCGCGGCCGACCGGGTCGGTGAAGCCCGGCCGCCGCCCCGTCACGTCACCCGAGGTGGACTGCTTGAACAAGCCGTACAGGCGCAGCTTGGCCGCCGTCCCCGGGTCCGTGGGCAGTTCGGACGCCGCAGCCGCGGCCGCCTCGAACTGCGCGTCGAGGTCGCTCATGGGCGCCATGATGCGCCCCGCGGCGCGGCCGTCGTCGCGGCCACGCCGCAGGGCGGGATCACGCGTCCTCGCGCTCCGGGTTCTCCAGCCTGAAGAAGGTGCTCTGCCGGCCGTCCGAGCGCTCCTCCTGGTAGATGAAGTTGAGCCGCCGGTCGTCGAAGGTCGCGAACCACTCGTCCCAGGTGACGGGGCGCAGCTTCGGCGTCGCTTCCCCGAAGTCGAACCGCAGCACGCCCAGGTGGTCGCCGTGCTCGGTGCCCTCGACCGTCGCGGGGCGTCCGCCCCGTGCCTCGGCCCACTGGCGGATGACCTCGTGGCTGGTCGTGACGAGACTGCGCCCGGAGCGCTCCGGCTCGTCGTCGGGCGACCTGACCTCCTGGGAGTACTTCAGCGACTTCGAGGTGTCCGGCCCCTTCCGTACGCGGCCACCGTCGGGGCCCGCGTCGCCGGGCGCGCCGGCGTCGTCGCCCTCGAGGTCGCCGCCCGCCGAGCCTTTCGAAGCGCCCTTGGTCGACGTCGTCGCCGAGCCCTTCGACCCGCCCTCGCGGTGCTGCTTGGAGATGGCCTTGACGAGCTCCTCCTTGCGCAGCGACGACGCACCGCTCACGCCCTCGTCGCGGGCCCGCTCGCGCAGGTCGTCGATCTTCATCTCGCGCAGTTCGGTCTCGCTGAGGTCCGGCGTGTTCGCGGTCTGGTTGCCGGCTCGCTGGTTCGCCATCGCGTCCTCGTCCCTTCGTTCGTCGGCGTCGTCCACGTCGCCGGACTTGATCGGAGTCACGGCGCTGCCGCCCGCAGTACCCGCTGACGACCGGCGCACACGCGTCCGCCTCGGGTGATCGGCGAACGGGTGTGCCGCAGGATCCGGCCGTGCTCGGCTGGTGGGCCGGCGGCGCCGATCCGGGCGCCGGTGCGGGCACCGTGGTCGTGGCCGGTCACATCGACACCAAGGAGCGGGGGGCGGGGGTGATGGCACGGGTCATCGAGCTGCCGGTGGGCGCCACCATCGAACTCGGGGGCGGCCCCGGCGCCGCCGTCGACTACACGGTGGTGGCCGTCCGCAGCTACCCGAAGGCCGCGCTGCCCGCCTCGATCTTCACGACGACGGGGCTCGAGCGGCTCGCGCTCGTCACCTGCGGCGGGGAGTTCGACGCGGCCACACCACTACAGCGACAACATCGTGGTCTACGCGGTGCCGGTGAAGCGCTGAAGCACGCAGGCTGAAGTACCCCGGCCGCCGGGGCAGCGGTCAGCCCGCGAGGGACCGTCGAGCGACGACCGAGGCGGTCGCGCCGGCGGCGGCCACCCCGCCGGCCGGCGTCGGGGAGCGCAGGTCGGGCGGTAGCGGATCGGTGTCCGCCGGCAAGGCGCTCAGCACGGTCCGCGCGGCCAGGAGCACGTCGCGCACCTCGGCGACCAGCAGCGTGTAGACCACACCGTGGGTGTCCCGGCGCTGGCCCACCAGACCCGCCCTGCGCAGCACGGCGAGCTGCTGCGACAGGCTCCCGGCCTCGATCGGGATGCGTCCGAGCAGCTCACCCGCGGGGTGGTCACGCTCGCCGAGCAACTCGAGCACCCGGATCCGCGCCGGGTGCCCCAGCACCCGCAGCAGGTCGGCCTCGGCCTGGTAGACCGGCACGGCCATCTCCGCCAGCACCTCCACCCGGGCTCGCCGTCGGGCCCTCGCGCCGGAGGCTACCAGCCTGTGGGCGGGCGGCCCGGTGGCTTGACGCACCCCGCTGCGGTGCCTCCGCACGCCAGGGCGGTGCCCCCGGCAGGCGAGTGCGCGCGCCGGGCGCCGGGGTGCGATGGTGGCCTGGAGCAACGCCCGGCCCTATGGCGCGGGCGCACGGCGGCGGTTTCGGCGCGGGGGGTCGGGAGGCTGCGGTATGGAGCTGGAGTTGCGCCACCTCCGCGTCGTCGTCGCCGTCGCCGACGCCGGCAGCATCGGGTCCGCCGCTCGCGCCCTGGGCATCGACCAGCCGCTCGTGTCGCGCCAGCTGCGCAGGATCGAGGCCGAGATCGGGGCCGTCCTGTTCCACCGCGGGGCCGGCGGTGTCACCCTGACGCCGGCCGGGGCGGAGTTCGTCGCGGGGGTCAGGCCGCTGCTGCACGACGTCGAGAGGCTCGTGCTGCGCGCCCGGGCGGCGACGTCGGAGCTGCGGTTCGGCTCCAGCGCGCTGGGCATCCTCGCCGGTGAGCTCGTCGACCGGCTCGACGCCTTGGTCGGCGCACCGGTCTGTGCGCTCACGCACCACAGCGCCGTGCACCTCCTCGCCCAGCTCGCGGCGGGCGAGCTCGACCTCGTGCTCGTCGCCGAGTTCGACGGCGCTCCGCTCGCGTTCCCGCCGCAGGCGCGGCACGTCGTGCTCGTCGAGCGCGAGCCGGCCCTGGTCGCGATGGCCGAGCACCACCCGCTGGCGTCCCGCGAGCCCCTTCACCTGGCGGATCTCGCCGGCGAGTGGTGGGCCGTGCAGGGACTCTCAGAGGACGGCGAACGGGAGGCCTTCACCGTCGCCTGCCGGGCGGCCGGGTTCGTGCCGCGGGTGCGGCACGTCACGGACGACGTCAGCCTGGCCCGCCGGGCCGTGACGTCGGGGCAGGCCGTCCTGACGGTGCTGCCGCAGTCCGCCGAGCGCGGCGGCTACGTGCTGCGGGCGCTGGAGGGCGACCCACTGCACCGGCGCCTGCACCTGGCCTGGCAGCCGGACCGCGTCCCGGTCCCGTCCGAGGAGCTGCTGGCCGCGGTCCGTGCCGGCTACGCCGCGCACACGCGGGCGAACGAGGCCTTCGCCCGGTGGTGGGCCGCGCACGGCTGGGCTGGGCCGACCGCTCGGACCGCGCGGACCGCTCCGATCGGCAGGTGCGGTGACGGGACGTGGCGCCCGCTCGGCGGGGGGACCGGATGCGCAGCCTTCCCGGTGGGACTGAGCACCGCGCACTCGCCGGCCGGACTCACCGCGCGCCGTGGGTGCGACGCCGGGCTAGCGTGATCGGAACGGCGGAACGGGGCGGAGATGCTGATGCGCGGCGGGACCCTGGTGCGGACGGCGCTCGTCGTGACGGCGACGGCGGTGGCGGGCGGGCTCGCGACCGACCCTTCGTCCACCTGGTACCGGGCGTTGCGCAAGCCCTCGTGGCAGCCGCCGCCCACCGCGTACGGGCTGGTGTGGACGCCGCTCTACGCCGACCTGGCCGTCACGTCGGCGCGGGCCATCGATGCCCTCGACGAGCCCGGCCGAGCGGCCTACCGGCGTGCGCTCGGTGCCAACCTCGTGCTGAACGCCGGCTGGAACGTGCTGTTCTTCAGGGCCCGCCGCCCGTGGCTGGCCGCCGCGGAGTGCGCCGCGCTCACCGTGAGCAGCGCGGACCTGGTGCGCAGGACTGCCGCGGTCGACCGTCGTGCCGCCATCGCGCTGGCGCCCTACCCCGCCTGGTGCGCCTTCGCGACGGCGCTGACCGCCGCCATCGCCCGGCTCAACCGCTGACCGCGATCGCCCCCCGTGCTCGGCTACGGCTGCCTCACTCAGCCAGTGCGGCTTCTCGGTGTCCGAAACGCCGCACTGGCTGAGTGACCCCGCAGTGGCTGAGCACGCGGGTCGGTGACCCGCGTCGGTGACCCGTCGATCGGCGGCCCCGCTCAGTAGCGGAACTGGTCGACCAGGCGCTGCAGCTCGCTGCTCATCTGGGCCAGCTCGCCGGCCGCCTTCTGGGCCTCGCGCACACCGCTCGTCGTCGAGGTCGCCGCCCGGGCGACGCCGGTGATGTTCGAGCTGACCTTCTGGCTGCTCTCGGCGGCGACGCCGACGTTCTGGCTCATCTCGTTCGTCGTCGCGGTCTGCTCCTCGACGGCGCTCGCGATGGTCGTCTGGTAGTCGTTGATCCGCTGGATGATCTGCGCGATCTCACCGATCGCCCCGACGGCGCCGCTCGCGTCGCCCTGGATCGCCTCGATCCGCTGGCCGATGTCGCCCGTCGCGCGCGCCGTCTGCTGCGCGAGCTGCTTGACCTCGTCGGCGACGACCGCGAAGCCCTTGCCGGCCTCGCCGGCGCGGGCGGCCTCGATGGTCGCGTTGAGCGCCAGCAGGTTCGTCTGCTCGGCGATCGAGGTGATGACCTTGATGACGTCACCGATCTCCGCGCTGGAGGCGCCGAGCTTGGCCACCTGGGTGTTGGCCGCCTCGGCGGCCTCGACGGCGTGGGCCGCGACCCGGGCCGCCTCGGAGGCGTTGGTCGAGATCTCGCCGATGCTCGCCGTCATCTGCTCGGCGCCGGCCGCGACCGAGCGCACGTTGTCGCTGATCTGCTGCACCGCGTCGCTGGCGACGTCGACCTCGGTCGCGGTCTCCTGGGCGGCGGAGGCGATCTGGGTGCTGTTCGCCGACAGCTCCTCGCTGGCACCTGCCAGGCTCTGGGCGCTGGCGCCCAGCGCCTTGATCGTCGACCGGAGGTTCTCGGTGGCCCGACCGAGGGCGTTCGC
This sequence comes from uncultured Actinomycetota bacterium, assembly GCA_963794075.1. Classification (GTDB taxonomy): domain Bacteria; phylum Actinomycetota; class Actinomycetes; order Actinomycetales; family Kineosporiaceae; genus DATKNA01. The sequence goes on along the minus strand of CAWCCY010000011.1, from coordinate 34,140 downwards.
CATCAGGCCGGTCTCGTCCGCGCTGTCGACGTCCGCGACCTGGGTGAGGTCACCGTCGGCGACCGCGTCGAGGACCCGGCGTACCTGGCTCAGCGAGCGGACGATGACGCGGGTCGCGGCGAAGGCCAGTAGCAGGCCCACCAGCAGACCGAAGACCAGCATCATGATCATGATCCGGCGGGTGCTGTCGGCGCTCGCCTTCGCGGCACCGGCGGTCTGCGCGGCCTGGGCGACGGCGATGTCGTCGACGGTCTTGTCGAGCGTCTCGACGGGCTTGAACATCTGGTCGCAGCGCTGGACCAGGGCCTGCACCTGATCCGCGGTGTTCGTGCGCTCGGCGGCGGGCAGCAGGCTGGTGTCACGGAACTGGCGGTAGGCCGCGACCGCCGCGGTCCACTGGTCGAGCTGGGCGGTCGGGATCACTCCCAGCGGTCGGATCGCCGACACCGAGGTGTCGTAGCGGGCATCGAGGTCGTGCATCTCCTGCAGTAGGGCGGGGTGCGTGCGCTTCTCCGTGAGCAGCAGGATGAGTGCCCGCTGGTGCATCTGGTTGATCGACGCCCGAGCGTCGCTCAGGTGCCCCAGGGTCGTGGCGTCGTGGGCGTGGAGCGTCTGGGTCGCGTCGGACAGCGACCCGACACTGCGCAGGTCGTTCACGCCCTGGACCCCCATCAGGAGGATGCACGCGCCGACGGCGATGCCGATCTTGACCCCGACGCGGCGGTCGGCGAACCAGCGGCGCACGAAGGTGCGACGCGGGCGGTTGGTGGCGGTGGACGCCGACATGCCAGCTCCTCGACCGTGACGATTGATCCCCCAGGAACTGATCGGGGCCCGCGGGCCCGCCCTTGACCCTCTGGTCGGCCCGAACAGGTGACGCTCTCCCAGACCGGCCCACCTGGGTCGTCCCGAGGCCCGCGTGCCTGCTCAGCGCGGGGCGAATGCCGCAACGACCGCGAAGCGCGGGGGTTACCGATCACCCGATCGGGTAGCTGACCGTCAGGCGCGCAGCGTGGACCACCACCGGCGCCCGACACGACCCGGCGCCGGGCTCATCCGGTGCCGCACCCCTGATCGACCCCCACTCCCAGGAGGCATCCGCATGATCTCGCGTGACTCGGTGCAGACGCTCATCGGCGGCACCGCCTACACCAACGACGGGGACAAGATCGGCAGCATCGGCCAGGTCTACCTCGACAACGCCAGCGGCGAACCGGCGTGGGTGACCGTCAAGACGGGCCTGTTCGGGAGCAGCGAGAGCTTCGTGCCGCTCGACCAGGCCGAGCTCACCGACGACGGCGTCCGCGTGCCCTACGACAAGGACCGCGTCAAGGGCGCCCCGAACATCGAGAGCGACCGCGAGCTGTCCGAGCAGGAGGAGGACCGGCTCTACTCCTACTACGGCGTCTCGGGACGCACCGCCGACATGACGTCGCAGTCCGACTCCGACCGCGGCTGGGGCGCCGGCGAGACCGGGTACCAGAGCGCCACGACCGGCACCGGCACCGGCACCGGCACGACGGAGGGCTACGCGGACACCCGCGCCGAGGGCTACGACACCTCGGGCCCGACCACCGACGACGCCATGACGCGCTCCGAGGAGCGCCTGCGCACCGGCACCGAGCAGGTGCAGACCGGCAAGGCCCGGCTGCGCAAGTACGTGACCACCGAGCAGCAGCAGGTGTCGGTCCCCGTCACCCGCGAGGAGGTCCGGGTCGAGCGCGAGCCGATCACCGACGCCAACCGCGACAGGGCGATGGACGGCCCGGCGCTGTCGGAGGAGGAGCACGAGGTCGTCCTCAACGAGGAGCGCCCCGTCGTCGCCACCGAGGCCGTCCCGGTCGAGCGCGTCCGCCTCGCCAAGGACCAGGTCCAGGACGAGCAGACGGTGAACGTCGACGTCCGCAAGGAAGAGATCGACACCCAGACGGACGCCGGCACCACCCGTGGCGAGGGCCTGCGCGACCGCTGAGCACCAGCGCGCCACGCATCACGAGCACGCAGCATCGATCGGCACCACCACGGACGGGCCCCGCGGCAGCTGCCGTGGGGCCCGTCCGCGCTCTCGAGGCAGCCTGCCCGGCTGCCGCACGAGCACGTGGCCGTCCGGCGCCGGCCGTCCACGTCGCCGCATGCCTGATCTCACGGATCGGGCCTCCTGACCATCCCTTGCTAGGGTTTTCGCGAGGTGTGCGTCATCCGGTGAGGCGGTGGTCGTGGAGATCTCGCACCGCCCCGCCGGGGCAGAGGGCGGCATGGCGGGGGAGGGCTGGCCCGAGCTGGCCGAGCAGGTCTTCGAGGCTCTCCTCACCCAGACCACCGTGGGGTTCGCCCTGCTCGACGCCGACCTCCGCTACGTGACGCTCAACGAGCACCTGGCGCAGATCAACGGCCTGCCCGTCGAGGACCACCTGGGGCGCTCGCTCAGCGAGGTCCTCCCGCACTTCGCCCTGGTCGCCGAGGTGCCCTTCCGCGAGGTCCTGCGCACCGGCAGCCCGATGGCCGACCTGCAGTTCTCGGCCGAGGTGCCCGGCACCGGCGCCGTCCTGCGGCACTGGGTCGAGAGCGCCTACCCGGTGCGCGACGCGACCGGGGCCACGGCCGGCATCGCCGTGCTGGTGTGGGAGGTGACCGACCGGGTCGAGGCCGAGCGGCGACGCGAGCAGATGCTCGGCCTGCTCGACGTGCTCATCCGGCAGGCGCCGATCGGCATCGCCTTCCTCGATCCCAGGCTGCGCTACGTGCGCATCAACGAGAACCTGGCCGCCGCGAACGGGCGGTCCGTCGAGGAGCACCTGGGCCGCCCGCTTCCCGAGGTGGTCCCCGGGATCGCCCACCAGCTGGTGCCCCCGCTCGAGGAGGTCCTCAGCACCGGCCGGCCGATCATCGACGCCCAGCTCGAGACGCCGCCCATGCCGGCCGAGCCGGGCCGGCGCCGGTACTGGCAGATCAGCTACTACCCGGTACCTTCGCCGGTCCGTGGTGCTCCTCCAGAAGGTGTCGGCATCATCGTCACCGACCAGACCGAGCGCGTCGAGGCCGAGCGCGAACGGGCCCGCCTGCACGAGGCCGAGCGGGCGGCCCGGGCTGCCGCCGAGCAGGCCCAGGCCCGGCTCGACCTGCTCGCCCGGGCCAGTGACCTGCTCGGCCGGTCCCTCGACGAGGGCGACGTGCTCGCCCAGCTCGCGCGGCTCGTCGTTCCCGACCTCGCCGACTGGCTCGTGGTGCTGATGCCCGACGGCCGGGGCCGGCTCGTGCCCCGGCTGTCGGTGCACGCCGGTGCCGCGTCGGCGGCCATGGCCGAGGCGGAGGCCGTCGGCGGCTCGGCCGCGTTGCCGATCGCGTCGGACGTCCCCGCCGCCACCGTCTTCCGCAGCGGGCGCCCGCTGCACACCGGCGACGTCCGGCCGTACCTGCTCGCTCCCGGGACCCCGGCGTCGATCGGGGCGTTGCACGACGTGCTGGGGCCGAGCCCGGGGCTGCTCGTGCCCATGGTCGTCCGGGGGCGCAGCGTCGGCGTCCTCTCGCTCGTGAACACCACCGGCCGCGCCGACACGCTCGGCGCCGACCTCGAGCTCTTCGCCGATCTCGCTCGCCGGGCCGGCGTCGCCCTCGACAACGCGCGGTTGTTCGGCCAGCGCACCCTGATCGCGGCCCGCCTGCAGCAGAGCCTGCTGCCCGAGCGGCTGCCGGCCGTGCCCGGCGTCGAGGTGGCCGTCCGCTACGCGACGGCGGAAGAGGCGGTGGATGTCGGTGGCGACTTCTACGACCTCGTCGCGATCTCGCCCCGCGAGCACGTCGTCGTGGTCGGCGACGTGTCGGGCCGGGGTGTCGACGCGGCCACCGTCACCGGCCTGGCCCGGCACACCCTGCGGGCCGTGGCGCACGAGCTGTCGCCCGCGCGCGCACTCGCCCGCCTCGGGGACGTCCTGCATGCGCAGGAGGCCGGGGAGCGGTTCGTCACGGCTGTGGTGGCCCGGCTGGAGCGGACCGGGCCGACCGCTCTCGAGGTCACCCTCGCCCGCGGCGGTCACACCTATCCCGTGCTGGTCCGTGCCTCAGGTGACGTGAGCGTGCTGCGCAGCGAGGGGCAGTTGCTGGGCGCGTTCCCGGGGGCGGTCCCGCAGGAGCTCGTCGAGCTGCTCGGGCCGGGCGACGCGCTCGTCCTCTACACCGACGGCATCACCGAGAGCCGCGGTCACGACGAGCTCTTCGGCGAGGAGCGGCTCGCCGCGGTGGCCGCCGCGCACGCGGCCGCCGGCGCCGAGGAGATGGCGGACGCCGTCCTCGCGGCCGCCGATGCCTTCAGGACGGGGCCCGCCGAGGACGACGTCGCGCTGCTCGTGCTGCGCTTCGAGGGCGGCGACGCGCCGCCGCGCGGTCGTCAGTAAGGGTCGGATCGGCGCCCGGACGTCGGGTGACGGCTCGTGCGTTCACCCGAAACAGGACATCCCGGCCCCCGCGCGGAGGTTTCGACATCTAGCGTGGCCGAGTGATGACAACCGCGGGTCGGTCCGGCCGGACGTCCCGCGACCGAGGGGCCGTCGCCACCGAGTTCGGCATGCTGGTGACGCTCGTCTCGATCCTGGTCACCGGGGGCATCGCCGCGCTCCTGGGCCAGGTCTGGCACTTCGACCCGTGCGAGATCTTCCAGGTGTGCTCGAACGACTCCGGCCAGTCGCCGCCGGGTGCCTCCGGTGACGGCGCCGACGGCGGGACGGTCGACCCGTCCACGGTCCCGCCGTCGACACTGCCGACCTCGGTGCCCACCTCGCCGGAGCCGACCCCGTCGGAGTCGGGGTCGCCCACGGACTGCCCCACGCCACCGGCCTCTTCGCCGGAGTCGACCGCCACCCCCCAGCCCGCCTCGACGGACTGCGCCGCCTGGTCCGATCCGTCCGCCCCCTGACGTGATCGCCTCGATCGGTGGACTCGCATGATCGGCGCTAGCTTGACGGCGCTCCGTCCCCGCGATCTCGGGAGGCATCGATGCGCGTCATCGTGGCTGTGCTCGTCGTCTGGCTGCTCATCGGCGTCGTCGCCGTCTTCCAGCGCGGCTACTTCGGCAACTCCGCGCCCACCTGCGCCCATCTCGGCACGGTCGCGGTGACGGTCGTGGCGGGTCCGCTCAACTACGCGGGCGTCAACCCGAAGGTGGACTGCACGGTGCCGCAGCCGTCGAAGTGAGCAGACGCTAGCCGCGCCGGGCCCCCGCCGGCAGGCGCACGACGGCACGCAGCCCGGGGGTCGCGTCCTCGAGATGCACGTCGCCGCCGTGCACGCGCACGAGCTCGCGGACGATCGCCAGCCCGAGCCCCGAGCCGCCCTCGTCGCGGCTGCGCGCGTCGTCGAGCCGGGTGAAGCGCTCGAAGACACGCTCCCGGTCGGCGGCGGGCACGCCGGGCCCGTCATCGCTGACCGTCAGGAGCACCTCGGTACCGGCCGCCTCCACCCCGACCCACACCTCGGCCCGGGCGTAGCGGACGGCGTTCTCGACGAGGTTGACCAGCACGCGCTCGAGCGCGTCCGGCGCCATCCGGACCTCCGCGTGAGCCGCACCGGTACGACCCACCCGGACGCCGTCCGTGCGGCGCCGCCCGAGTCGCTCGACCACGCTGTCGGCGACGGCCGCGGCGTCCCCCTCCCGCGGCTCTGCGCCCGGGCCGGCGCGCCCGTCGTCGAGCCGGGCGAGCAGGAGGAGGTCGTCGACGAGGCCCGTCATGCGATCCGTGTCGGCCAGCACGCCGTCGACGGTCTCCGCCCAGCCGTCGGCGCCCGCTCCCGCGGGGGCGAGCTTCGACACCTCCACCGCGGTGCGGATCGACGCGAGCGGGCTGCGCAGCTCGTGGGCGGCGTCGGCGGCGAACGCGCGCTGCCGGCGGGCCGACGCGTCGAGCCGGGCCAGCATCGCGTTGAGCGTGACCGCCAGCCGGCGCACCTCGTCGTCCGCGGCGGGCAGCGGCAGGGTGCCGGCCGCGCCGGTCGTGCCGAGCTCGGCCGCGCCGCGGGTGAGCGCCTCGACCGGCCGCAACGCCGACCCCACGAGCCAGCGGCTGAGCAGCGCGACACCGAGGACCAGCAGGCCGCAGACCACGGCGACGGCCTTGGTGACGACCTGCAGCCCGCGTTCGAGGTCCACCACCGGGCCGGCCACGAGCACGGTCTGCGGGTCCGACGCGCCACCGGCGGCGACGCCGATCACGCGCAGCGCGTCGTCGGCGCCCAGGCGGCGACCCGGCAGCTCGACGGCCGCGCCGGTGCGGGCCCGCGCGAGCTCCGCGGGCTCGAGCATCGGCACCAGGCGGTCGCCGCCGGGCGACGCCGCGCGCACGCGCCCGGCCGCGTCGACGACCTGGACGATCGTCGTCCCGCCGGTCGGCACCGGGTCGGGCAGCCGGCCGGACGTGACGAGCGCGGCGATGCCGCGGGCCTGGTCCCGGGCCGCGTCGTCGCGCTGGCGCAGCAGCGTCACCCTCAGCGCGGTCACGAGCACGAACGCCCCGATGACCAGTGCCAGCGCCACGACCCCCGTGGTCGCGAGCGTGAGGCGGGCCCGCACCGAGAGCCCTCCCCACGGCGGCGGCCCGCTCACCGGGGCCGCCCGTCCCGCCCCGCAGGTCCGGCAGGTCCGGCGGGTCCGACGGGTCCGACGGGTCCGGCGGCTCCGGCGGGTCCCGGGGGTCCTGCCGCTCCGGCCGGTCCGGGGACCGGTGGGTCGTCCGCGACCAGGCGGTAGCCCGCGCCGCGCACCGTGACCAGCGAGTGCCGGCCGAACGGCTGGTCGAGCTTGCGACGCAGGTAGCCGGCGTAGACCTCGACCACGTTCGGGTCGTCGTGCGCCATGCCGCCCCAGACCACGGCCAGCAGCTCGCTCTTGCTGACCACCCGGCCGTCGGCGGCGGCGAGGTGCGCCAGGAGGTCGAACTCGCGCGCCGTCAGCGGGATCTCCACCCCACCCCGGGTGGCACTGCGGGCCTGCGGCCGCACCACGAGGTCGCCGACCACCAGGTCGGGCGCGGGCGCCGCAGGCACCCCGGCCGCGGCCGGCTCGCGTGGGGCGCTGCGCCGCACCAACGCCTTGAGGTGCGCCAGGAAGACGACCCACCGGAACGGCTTCACGAGGTAGTCGTCGGCCCCGAGGTCGAGCCCGTCGGCCTGGTCGTACTCGCCGTCCTTCGCCGAGACCATGAGCACGGGCACGTCCAGTCCCTCGGCGCGCAGCCGCTCGATCACGCGGTAGCCGGACAGCCGGGGCAGCATCACGTCGAGCACGACGGCGTCGTAGCCGCCGGCGCGCGCCAGCTCCAGACCACGCTCACCGTCGTGGGCGACGTCCGCGTCGAAGCCCTCCGCCCGCAGGCCGCGCTGCACGGACAGGGCGAAGCGCACCTCGTCGTCGACCACGAGCACCCGCATGCGCCCAGCCTGCCGCACGCCGGCCCCGCGCCCGGCGCGACGACCGCCGGGGCTGAGAACCACCTGAGAGGGCGCCACCCGGACGGGTCCCCTCTCAGGCCGCCCTCAGCGGGCAGGGAGCAGACTCGAGACATGACGAACGACACCAGCCGCACCCCCCGCCTGCTGCGATCCCCCGCATTGCGCTGGGCGGTGCCCGTCGGCGCGGTCGTGGCCATCGGTGCCGGGGTCGCGCTGTCCTCCGGCAGCGCGGACGCCGCGGCGCAGCTGCCGCCCAAGAGCGCCGCCCAGTTGCTGGCGGACGTCGCGAAGGCGCCGGAGCAGCCGCTGTCCGGCACCGTCGTCGAGACCGCCCGGCTGGGCCTGCCCGAGCTGCCGGGCAGCGCCGGGAGCACCTCGCTGCAGTCGCTCGTGACCGGCTCCCACACCGCACGGGTCTGGTACGGCACCGACGGGAAGGCCCGCGTGAGCCTGGTCGGCGACCTCGCCGAGACCGACGTCGTCCGCGACGGGAGCGACGCGTGGCTCTGGTCGAGCACCACGAACGAGGCCACCCACTACGCGCTGAAGCAGCACGAGGGCGCGGCCGCGAAGGCCCCGGCGGCCGCGTCGACGCTCGCCGCCGACCCGGCCGCGGCCGCCCGGCAGGCTCTGGCGGCCGTCGACCCCACGACGAAGGTCGCCGTCGACGGCACGGGTTACGTCGCCGGCCGGCCGGTCTACGAGCTGACGCTCGCCCCTCGTGACGCACGCTCGCTGGTCGGCTCGGTCCGGGTGGCGATCGACTCCGCCACGTCCGTGCCGCTGCGCCTGCAGGTCTTCGCCAAGGGCGGCAGCGACCCGGCCTTCGAGACCGGCTTCACCGAGGTCCAGTTCGAGCAGCCGGCGGCGTCGATCTTCAGCTTCACGGCGCCCAAGGGTGCCAAGGTCACCGAGGGCAGGGCGCCGGGCTCCGGCGCCCGCCCCTCGACCGCCCCCAAGGCGGGCACGCCGGGCGCGCCGGCCAAGCCGGGCACGTCCGCTGCTGACGAGGGCGTCATGGGCCAGGGCTGGACATCGGTGGCCGTGCTGCGCGGCGTCGACCTCGGCGCTCTCTCGAAGGACGCGACGGCGGGGGCCGTCCTGGGGGCCGCGTCGACCGTGACCGGGCCCTACGGCACCGGCCGCCTGCTGAAGACCGCGCTGGTCTCGGTGCTCGTCGTCGGCGACACCGCCTACGTCGGTGCGGTCGACCCGTCGGTCGTCGAGAAGGCCGCCGCCGACGCGGCGACCGCGACGGCCGCCGGCACCGCCCGATGACGACGTCCGCCCAGCAGGCGGCACCCGCCCCGGCCGCGGTAGCCGCGGCCGGCGCGGGTGATCCGCCCGCGCTCGCGACCCGCGGCCTGACCAAGCGCTTCCACGGCGGCCAGGTCGCCGTCGACCACGTCGACCTGCTGGTCCCGCACGGCGCCGTCTTCGGTTTCCTCGGGCCCAACGGGTCGGGCAAGACGACGACGATCCGGATGCTCCTGGGCCTGGTGCGGCCCACGGCCGGGGAATTCGACGTGCTCGGGCGGCCCATGCCGGGCGCCGCACTCGACGTGCTGCCGCGGGTCGGCGCGCTCGTCGAGGGCCCCGCCTTCCACCCGTACCTCTCCGGGCGGGCGAACCTTGCCCGCCTCGACGCGGCCGACCGGACCGTCGACCCCCGCACCTCGCGCCGCCGCATCGACGCCGCGCTGGAGCGGGTCGGCCTCGCCGCCGCCGCCCGCAAGCGCTACCGCAACTACTCCCTCGGCATGCGCCAGCGCCTCGGCCTCGCCGCCGCCCTGCTCCGCCCGCGCGACCTGCTCGTGCTCGACGAGCCGACGAACGGGCTCGACCCGCAGGGCACCCGCGAGGTGCGGACGCTCGTCCGCGAGCTGGCGGGGGAGGGCGCCACGGTGTTCCTCTCCTCGCACCTGCTCTCGGAGATCGAGCAGGTGTGCTCGCACGTCGCGGTCATGAGCCGCGGGCGGCTCGTCACGCAGGGCACCCTCGGCGAGCTGCGCGACGTGGCGGCCGAGCGGCTGCGCGTCGTCCCCGCCTCGCCGGACGACGTCGCCACCGCGGCGGCGGTCCTCACCCGGCTGGGGCTGGGCGCGCCCGACGTGCGCGACGGCCGGCTCGTCACACCGCTGGGGAACGCCCTGCCCGAGGTCGTGAACCGCGAGCTGGTGCTCGCCGGCGTCGGCGTGCGCGAGCTCGTCGTCGACCGGCCCGACCTGGAGGACGTGTTCGTGTCGCTGACCGGGGAGGGCTTCGATGTCGACCAGTGAGCTGACCGCCCGGCCTGCTCACCCGCCGGCCGAGGCCGGCCGCGACGGCGTGCTCGCCCGCCGCGGCGACCCGTTCGCCCTGCGGCTGCTGCGCTCCGAGCTGCGGCTGGTGTTCGGGCGGCGCCGCAACCTCGCCCTGCTCGCCGCGCTGGCCTGCGTGCCGGTTCTCATCGCCGTCGCCATCCGGCTGAGCGATGGACGGCCGCGCCGCGGCGGAGGTGGTGGCGGCGGTGGCCCGGCGTTCATCGGTTCGATCACGCAGAACGGTCTGTTCGTGGCGTTCACCGCGCTGGTGGTCACGCTGCCGCTGTTCCTGCCGCTGGCGGTGTCGGTCGCCGCGGGCGAGGCCGTCGCCGGCGAGGCGTCGATCGGCACGCTGCGCAACCTGCTGGTCGTGCCGGTGAGCCGCACCCGCGTGCTGGTCGTGAAGTACATCGGCATCCTCGCGTTCTCCGTGGCGGCGGCGTTCACGGTGGCCGTCGCGGGCGTGCTCATCGGCTTCGCGCTCTTCCCGGTGGGCCCGGTGACGCTCCTCTCCGGCGGCACCATCGGCGTCGGCACGGCGCTCGGGCGGGTCGCGCTGGTCGCGCTCTACGTGGCCGCGATGCTCGCCGGCCTCGCGGCGATCGGGCTCTTCGCCTCGACCCTCACCGAGGTGCCGATCGCGGCCATGGCCGTCACCGCGATCACCGCGGTGGTCGTGCAGATCCTGGACGCCGTCCCGCAGATCTCCGCCATCCACCCGTACCTGCTCACCGACTGGTGGCTGCGCTTCGGCGACCTGCTCCGCGAACCGGTCGTGTTCAGCGACATGACACGCGGCCTGCTGGTCACGCTGGCGTACGTGGTCGTCTTCGGGTCGCTGGCGTGGGCCCGCCTCGGCACCCGGGACGTCTCGAGCTGACGCCCGGTCGGGGGTGCGCGCCTGCTCAGGGCGTAAGGAGCGCGGCGGACTCCAGGAACGGCGCCGCCGCGTCGGCCCCGCCGAGCGACAGCACGACCAGCCCGGTCGACACCCGCTCGAGGTAGCCCCAGTCCCACACGGCCTGCTCGTGGCAGCCGCCGTCCGCCGCCAGCTGCCGGCACCACGTCCGCGCCTCGGCCCGGGGGTCGGTGGCGGCGAGCAGGTGCGGCCCCCAGTCGCGCCAGGCCACGCCGAGGTCGTTCGCCCGGTCGCCCACGAAGCCGTCGGGGTCGACGAACACGAACCCCGTCTCGGCGCCGGGCCGCCGTTCCCGGACTCGCAGCAGGTTCGCCGCGGCGGCGTCACCGTGCACGAGCACGGACGCCTCCGGTTCGAAGGCCGCCGCCCTGCGCTGCGCGCAACGCATCGCCGCGTCGTACACGTTCACCGGGCAGGCCCCGGCGGACCCGTGCCACAGCTCGGTGACGAGGGCTGCGAGCTCGGTCGCCTTGTCGTACGGCCGGGGATCGGGCAGGCCGGCGAGCTCGTCGAGGGGACGCCAGGCAACCCGCAGAGTCCGAGCGAGCGCCCGCAGCGCTGCCGGCGGCGACGGCGCCGACGCCAGCAGTGGCGGCCCCGCGAGCTCGAGCAGCATCGCGCGGCGCGCCGGATCGGCCGCGAGGAGCCCGGCGTACCCGCGGCCGGCCCCGAGCCGCAGCGCCGCTACCTGACCCGTGTAGGGGGTGCCGGGCACGCAGACCTTCAGGGCGACCTCGCCGCCGCCGGCCAGGACGACCCGGGCGACGAACGCGGCCGTGCCGCCGGGCAGCGTCTCGACCGCCCGCAGCGCCCAGGCGGCCTCGATCTCGGCGACCAGGCCGGGCAGGGCGTCGAGCCAGGCCGCGCCCTCGGGGCCGGCGGCCAGCGCGCGCCGGCGCACGAGGTCGGGGAGCCTCAGGCGCCGGTCCGGGTCCACCCCGCTATCCAAGCCCCTGCCCCTACGGGCAGCCGCCGCCTCCTCGTCACCGCGACCTGCCGGCGCCGACAATGGGGCGTGTCAGTGCCAGGGGCGGGCGTCGGTGGGGACGGTGACGGTCACGGTCGCCCGTTTCGTCTCGGCGTCCGGGCCCGTGCGGTCGGCCCACGGCTCGAGGGAGCGCCACCACGCGGGGACACCCGCGGGCAGGTCACCCGCCGGGATGCCGACGAGGTCGCCGGGCTGCCACGCGTCGCCGTAGAGGGTGAGCGGCACGGCGTCGTCGGGTGTCACCGCGGCGTGCAGGGCGGGCAGGTGCGCGTTCCAGTCCTGCAGCAGGGCCGCCGTGGCCACGGCAAGGGGAGTGCCGCTGGCGCGGGAGGAGCTCTCGGGCCAGGTCGGGTGCCGGACGGCGGCCACGTGCAGCCCGCCGGCGACGTCGGGCCGCGCCGCCGCCCAGGTGTCCCAGGCGGTCTTCGCGAGCGAGCCGAGCGTGACGACGGCGGTGACGGCCGTGCCGGTCAGCAACGCGTCGAGCCAGTGGCCGCGGTACTCGGCGATCGCCGGGTCGTGCTCGTGCCGGCTGCCCCCGCCCTGACCGTAGACGCTGTAGACGAACGTGTTGACCATGGCGTAGCTCGACGTGATCCCCACCTTGGCGAGCAGCCCCTGCACCCGCTGCCCGGCCTCGCCGACGAGGATCCGCCGCGCGATCGCCTCGTGCGCCGCCGGGTCCTGGCCCAGGACGAGCAGCCGGGCCGAGCCGTCGAGGGCGCCCGCGGTGGAAGATCGGCCCCCATTCCAGCCTGAAGTCCTTGGCCGGGTAGACGTCCGCGCCCGGGTAGCCGGCGGCGAGGGCGTCGAAGGGCGCGCGGTCGTAGCCGGGGCAGAAGGGCCGTTCGCTCGTCATGGTGTCCCTCGCCCTGTCGCCGGTCACGCCGGGTGCCGGTGCCGCCGCGGCGCCGGGGCGGCACCGTCTGCGCCATGCTCACCCCGGGCCCGCCGCCGCGGCCAGGGCCGGACAGGTGCACGAAAGGGTGGACGATGACGGATCTCTTCGAAGAGGCCTACACCTCCGGTGTCCTCGAGGCCGTGGCGCCGCCCCCGCGGCCCCCCGCCGGTGAGGGCGACGAGGGGGCCAGGCCGGCTGCGGCGGCGTCCGCGCCCTTCGCCCTGCACGGCGCGGTGATCACCCCGGACGCCGCGTGGGACAGCGGGTACGTCGTCGTGGACGGCGACAGCGTCGCGGCGGTCCAGCAGGCCGCCCCCCAGGGCGTGCGGGTGCTCGAGACCGACGGCGTGATCCTGCCCGGGCTCATCGACCTGCACGGGCACCCCGAGTTCAACGTGTTCGCGGCCTGGGAGCCGCCGGCGCTGTTCGCGAACCGCTACCGGTGGCGGCAGAGCGACGTCTACCACCAGCTCGTGCGCGACCCCCAGAACGTCCTGCTCACGAAGGTGCCGCCGCAGACGGAACTGCGCTACGCCGAGATCCGCGCGCTGGTCGGAGGCACGACGGCCATCCAGGGCGCGGGCGTGGGCGGCGCCGGTCTGGGCGCGGGTGAGCCCCTGGTGCGCAACGTCGACCTGTACGTCTTCGGGCAGCACCGGGCCCGCGCCATGATCGACCTGCCGACGGCGGGCTCCCGGGACGAGCCCCGGCTGGCGACCATCCTCGGCCAGATCGGCACCGGTGACATCGACGCGTTCTACCTGCACCTGGCGGAGGGGCAGCGCGGCGACCAGCGCAGCGCCAGCGAGTACCAGCGCTTCCTCGACTACCACGCGGCGACGCCGGGCACCGTACTGATCCACGCCAGCGCCCTCGACGCCGACCAGATCCACGAGGTCGCCGCCGCGGGCTGCAAGCTCGTCTGGTCGCCGCAGTCGAACCTGCGCCTGTACGGCGAGACGACGCTCGCCGCCGAGGCGCTCGCCGCGGGCATGCCGGTGGGCCTGGGCGCGGACTGGCTGCCGTCGGGCTCGACGAGCCTGCTGGCCGAGCTCAAGGTGGCCCGGCGCGAGCTCGCGCTGCAGGGCCGCGAGCTGCCGGCGGCGGAGCTCGTGCAGATGGTCACGTCGACGGCCGCCCGGATCGCGGGCCTCGACGCGCACATCGGCAGCCTCACGCCCGGGCGTGCGGCCGACGTGCTCGTGCTCGAGCGGCACCACGACGACCCGTACGAGAACGTGTGCCTGGCCGATCCCGGCTGGGTCGAGCTCGTGCTGATCGGCGGGGACGTCGCCTACGGCCGGCCGGACTGGTTCACGACGCTCACCGCCGGTGCCACCGGCCCGAGCGTCGAGCAGCTCTTCGCGTGGGGCAAACCGATGACGCTCGACACCGGCTACCGCGCCGGCGGCACGGGGGCCGACCCGGCTCCGCCGCTCAGCGCGCTGCGTGCCCTGCTGACCGCCGCCTACCCCCCGGTCGGCCCGATCTTCGCCTGACCCTCCCGCCTATCGGTGATCAAGGAATTCTCGGCCGACAGCGGGACCAGCTCGTCGTCATCGAGGAGCCGAGAATTCCTTGATCACCGACGGTTTCAGCTGAACGCGTCGAGGCCGGTGAGGGCCTTGCCCACGACCAGCTGGTGCACCTCCTGGGTGCCCTCGTAGGTGAGCACGGTCTCGAGATTCAGGGCGTGGCGCAGGGGGGAGTAGTCGACCGTGATCCCCGAGCCGCCCAGCACCGTGCGCATCGACCGCGCCACCTCGAGCGCGGCGCGCACGTTCTCCAGCTTGCCCATGCTGATCATCTCCGGCGTCAGCCGGGCGCCGGGGAACGACCCGTCCTTCAGCCGCCCCAGGTGGTGCGCGAGCAGGACAGCCTTGGCGTAGGCGCCGACGGCGTCCGCGAACTTCGCCTGCGTCAGCTGGAAGCCCGCGATCGGGCGCCCGAACTGCACCCGGCTGCCCGCGTACTCGAGTGCGCTCGCGAGGCTGTCACGCATCGCCCCGGTCGCGCCCCAGACGATCCCGAAGCGAGCCTCCGTCAGGCACGACAGCGGGCCGCGCAGGCCCGTCACCTCGGGCAGGACGGCGCTGCCGGGCAGCCGGACGCCGTCGAGCACGAGCTGGCCGGTGACGGACGCCCGCAGCGAGAGCTTGCCCGGCACCTCCGGCGCCGTCAGCCCGGGGGAGGCGGTGGGCACGACGAAGCCGCGGACCCCGTCGTCGGTCCGGGCCCACACCACGGCGACGTCGGCGACCGGCGCGTTGGTGATCCACATCTTGGCGCCGTCGAGGACCCAGTCGTCGCCGTCGCGGCGGGCCCGCGTGCGCATCGAGCTCGGGTCGGAGCCGGCGTCGGGCTCGGTCAGGCCGAAGCAGCCGATCGCCTCGCCCGCGGCCATCCGCGGCAGCCACTCGAGCTTCTGCTCCTCGCTGCCGAAGCGGTGGATCGCGTACATGGCGAGTGACCCCTGCACGGACACGAGCGACCGGACGCCGCCGTCCGCCGCCTCGAGCTCCCGGCAGGCGACGCCGTACATCGTCGCGGTGGTGCCGGCGCAGCCGTAGCCCTCGAGGTGCATGCCGAGGAGCCCGAGGTCGCCGAAGAGCTTGGCGAGGTCGCGGGCCGGCAGGGCGCCGTCGAGGTACCAGCGCCCGACGTGCGGGCGCACGTGCTCGTCGAGCACCGCCCGGACGGTCGTGGCGGTGTCGCGCTCGTCGTCGGTGAGCAGCGTGTCGAGGGCGAGGAGCTCGTCGGGCGTCCGCGGCGTCGTCATGCCGCCGATGCTGCCACCTACCCGCCGCCGATTCGCACCAGCCTGAAGCTGGAGATGCCGAGGATCACGGCGACCAGGGCGGCCACCTGGGCAACGGCCTGCAGGCCGAGGAGGACGACGAAGCCGCCCCGCGAGCGTGAGCAGGGCCGCGAGCAGGTCCCGGATACGCCACATCGTGGGGGTGTCGCCGGCGGTGACAGCTGCCTAGTGTTGATCGTGGCTGATGGGACCACCCCGTCCACGTCCGAGGGATCGCCATGCCAGGTCGCAAGCTCGCCGCCGAAGCGGTCGGAACATTCGTCCTCGTCTTCTTCGCCGTCGGCAGCGCCGTGTTCGGCCGCCAGGTGGTCGGGCGCGGTCGGTGTGGCACTGGCCTTCGGGCTCGTGCTGCTGGCGCTCGCCTACGCCATCGGCCCCATCACGGGCTGCCACGTCAACCCGGCCGTCACGCTCGGCGTGCTCCTCGCGCGCCGCATCTCCCCCCGGGAGGCAGGCGGCTACATGGCCGCGCAGCTCGTCGGGGCCATCGTCGCCGGGGCGGCGCTCAAGGGGATGGTCAGCTGGGGTGGTGTCACGGACCAGACCGGCGCGCTCGGCACCAACTCCTGGGGGAAGACCGTCAACGGTGGCGGGGCGTTCGTCATCGAGGTCCTCCTGACGGCCCTGCTCGTACTCGTGGTGCTGCTCGTCACCGGCCGCGCCACTGCGCCGGGCTTCGCGGGTCTGGCCATCGGCCTCACGCTGACCGTGCTCCACCTCGTGGGCATCCCCCTGACCGGCACCTCGGTCAACCCGGCCCGCTCGATCGGACCGGCGCTCTTCGAGGGCGGCGAGGCGCTGAAGCAGCTCTGGCTGTTCATCGTGGCGCCACTGGTGGGCGCGGTCGTCGCCTTCGCCGTCTGGCCGGTCGTGCGTGCGGACGGCGACGCCGACCCCCAGCGCGCCGAGTCCGTGGAGGCCACCCGCGACGCAGTCGCAGGCGTGCCTCGCAACCGTTCGGCCCGAGCAGCTGAAGGGGCTAAGGCCCGCGGAGCGCGTAAGTGAGCTGAGCGAACTGGCCGTGCTGCTCGACAGCCGTCAGGCGCAGGCGCCCCGACGTCAGGCGCCGGGGGAGCAGCGGTGCGCCCCCGCCGAGGGTGACCGGAGCCACCCCTGCCACGATCTCGTCGAGCAGCCCCGCATCCGCGAAGGCGCCGGCGAGCTCGCCCCCGCCGACGACCCAGATGTTCCGCCCGGCGGCCGCGGCCGACATGGCCTCGTGCACCGGTCGCACGTCGCCGCCGACGAACGTCACCGCGGCACCGGGGACGGGCGGCAGCTGCCGATGGGTGAACACCCAGCTCGGCACCGCCCCGTACCACGCGGCCCACTTCTGCGGCTCGGCCAGCAGGTTCTCGTGCCGCAGCACCCACTCGTAGGTGGTCGCGCCCATCACGAAGGCGCCGACACCGGCGAAGAACGCGGCGAAGGGGTTGTCGGACTCCTCAGGCTCTCCGCCGGCCCGCTCGACCTCGAACAGCCACTCCAGCGAGTTGTCGCTGTCCGCGATGTACCCGTCCAGCGAGGTGGCGGTGTAGTACTGCGTCCTCGTCATGGCCCGACCTTGCCAGCCGGCACCGACAGAGCGGCTGCGCCGACCGGGACGTCATCCGGAACGGGTGAGACGCCTCCTGGTGGCTCGCGCGACGATCGAGCGGGTCCCGAGTGATGCCAGAGCCGAGCCCACCTGGGCTGACCGCCGGGCGGGCCGACGGAACCGGCTCCCGTCGCGTCCAGCGACGGGAGCCGGCTCCTGGTCCTGTGACTCCTGTTCTCCGTCGGTGGCGTGCCGTGAAACGATTCCGGGGATGACCAGCCGGCCCGCCGGCGAGCAGCACCTGCGCGACCTCGCGCGGCTGCGCCGGGTCCGCGACCGGATCGACCGGGAGTACGCGCAGCCGCTGGACGTCGAGGCGCTGGCCCGCGGCGTGCACATGTCGGCCGGCCATCTCAGCCGCGAGTTCCGGCTCGCCTACGGCGAGTCGCCGTACTCCTACCTGATGACCCGGCGGATCGAGCGGGCGATGGCGCTGCTGCGTCGTGGCGACCTCAGCGTCACCGAGGTCTGCTTCGAGGTCGGCTGCTCGTCGCTGGGCACCTTCAGCACCCGCTTCACCGAGCTGGTCGGGGTGCCGCCCAGCGTCTACCGGCGCGAGGCGGCGCGGGCGACGGCGGGCATGCCCGTCGTGCGTCGCCAAGCAGGTCACCAGACCGGTCAGGAATCGAGAAGCGACCGCCCCGCCGACCGCACCTAGCGTGACGGCCATGGACCTCACCATTCACACCACCTTCCTCCCGCACGACGACCCGGAGGCGCCGCTGGCCTTCTACCGCGACGCCCTCGGCTTCGAGGTCCGCAGCGACGTCGGCCAGGGCGCGATGCGCTGGATCACCGTCGGCCCGCCGGACCAGCCCGGCACCTCCATCGTGCTGGACCCGCCGGCCGTCGACCCCGGGCATCACCGACGACGAGCGACGCACGATCGCCGAGATGATGGCCAAGGGCACCTACGGCTGGATCCTCCTCGCGACCAAGGACCTCGACGGTACCTTCGAGCGGGTGCAGGCCGCGACGCCGAGGTCGTCCAGGAGCCGACGGAGCAGCCCTACGGAGTCCGTGACTGTGCCTTCCGCGATCCGGCGGGCAACCTGGTCCGGATCCAGGAGCTCCGCTGACCGGATGGCCGACGACCGCAGCGAGACGGAGCCAGGCGCGCGCACGCACGCCGACAGCCACGACCTGATCCGCGTGCACGGCGCGCGGGAGAACAACCTCAAGGACGTCAGCGTCGAGATCCCCAAGCGCCGGCTGACCGTCTTCACCGGCGTCTCCGGGCTCGGGCAAGAGCTCGCTCGTCTTCGGCACGATCGCCGCGGAGTCGCAGCGGCTGATCAACGAGACCTACAGCGCCTTCGTGCAGGGTTTCATGCCGACGCTGGCGCGGCCCGACGTCGACGTGCTCGACGGGCTGACGACCGCGATCATCGTCGACCAGGAGCGGATGGGCGCCGACCCGCGCTCCACCGTCGGCACCGCCACCGACGCCAACGCGATGCTGCGCATCCTGTTCAGCCGGCTCGGCCAGCCGCACATCGGCTCGCCCCAGGCGTTCTCCTTCAACGTCGCCTCGATCAGCGGCGCCGGCGCGGTCACCTCCGAACGCGCCGGCCGGACCACCAAGGAGCGGCGCAGCTTCAGCATCCTCGGCGGCATGTGCTCCGCGCTGCGAGGGCCGCGGCTCGGTCAACGACATCGACCTCACCCAGCTCTACGACGGCAGCAAGTCGCTCAACGAGGGCGCGCTCACCATCCCCGGCTACAGCATGGACGGCTGGTACGGCCGGATCTTCAGCGGCTGCGGCTTCTTCGACCCCGACAAGCCGATCAAGAAGTTCACCAAGCGTGAGCTCGACGACCTCCTCTACAAGGAGCCGACCAAGATCAAGGTCGAGGGCATCAACCTCACCTACGAGGGCCTGATCCCGAAGACTCCAGAAGTCGATGCTCTCCAAGGACGTCGACGCGCTGCAGCCGCACATCCGGGCCTTCGTCGAGCGGGCGGTCACCTTCACCATCTGCCCCGAGTGCGACGGCACCCGGCTGAGCGCGGAGGCCCGGTCGTCCAGGATCAAGGGGATCAACATCGCCGACGCCTGCGCGATGCAGATCAGCGACCTGGCCGAGTGGCTGCGGGTCTGGAGGAACCGTCCGTCGCGCCGTTGCTCGAGGCGCTGGGGCACAGCCTCGACTCGTTCGTGCAGATCGGGCTCGGGTACCTCTCCCTCGACCGGCCGTCGGGCACGCTCTCGGGCGGCGAGGCGCAGCGCACCAAGATGATCCGGCACCTCGGCTCCGCCGCTCACCGACGTCACCTACGTCTTCGACGAGCCGACCATCGGCCTGCACCCGCACGACATCCAGCGGATGAACGACCTGCTGCTGCAGCTGCGCGACAAGGGCAACACCGTGCTGGTCGTCGAGCACAAGCCCGAGGCGATCGCGATCGCCGACCACGTCGTCGACCTCGGCCCCGGCGCCGGCACCGCCGGCGGCGAGGTGGTCTTCGAGGGCACCGTCGACGAGCTGCGGGGGAGCGGCACGATCACCGGGCAGCCACCTCGACGACCGCGCCGCACTGAAGCCGTCGGTGCGGACCCGGTCCGGCGTGCTCGAGGTGCGCGGCGCCGACGACACACAACCTCCGGGACGTCGACGTCGACATCCCGCTCGGCGTGCTCGTCGTCGTCACCGGGGTGGCGGGCTCGGGCAAGAGCTCGCTGATCCGCGGCTCGGTGTCCGGCCGGGAGGGCGTGGTGACGGTCGACCAGGCCTCGATCCGCGGCTCGCGGCGGAGCAACCCGGCGACGTACACCGGGCTGCTCGACCCGATCCGCAAGGCGTTCGCGAAGGCGAACGGCGTGAAGCCTGCGCTGTTCAGCGCCAACTCCGAGGGCGCCTGCCCGAACTGCAACGGCGCCGGCGTGATCTACACCGACCTGGGGATGATGGCGGGTGTCGCCATCACCTGCGAGGTGTGCGAGCGGCAAGCGGTTCGACGCCTCGGTGCTGGAGTACCGCTTCGGCGGGCGGGACATCAGCGAGGTGCTCGCGATGCCGGTCGCCGAGGCGCTGGAGTTCTTCGGCGCCGGCGAGGCGCGCACGCCGGCCGCGCAGAAGATCCTGCAGCGGCTGGCCGACGTCGGGCTCGGCTACCTCAGCCTCGGCCAGCCGCTCACGACGCTGTCCGGCGGCGAGCGGCAGCGGCTCAAGCTGGCCACGCGGATGGCGGACAAGGGCGACGTCTACGTCCTCGACGAGCCGACCGCCGGTCTCCACCTCGCCGACGTCGAGCACCTGCTCGGCCTGCTCGACCGGCTGGTCGACGCAGGGATGTCCGTCATCGTCATCGAGCACCATCAGGCGGTGATGGCTCACGCCGACTGGATCATCGACCTCGGCCCGGGCGCCGGCCACGACGGCGGCCGGATCGTCTTCGAGGGGACTCCTCGCGACCTCGTCGCCGGCCGCTCCACCCTCACCGGCCGGCACCTCGCCGCCTACGTCGGCCTCTGACGCACGAGCGCCCCTGGGCGGCGGGCTGCGAGCCGGCCGCCCAGGGGCGTGGATCGATTCGATGACCGGAATGGGCGCCGATCGGGCGGGGTCGAATTCAATGGCCGCCCTGCGAGGTCCGGCCGACGATAGGGCATGGCCGACGACCCCGCGCTCGATCTGCTGCACCGGCACTACGAGCTCGGCAAGGAGGAGCCGCGGCTCGACGAACCGCTCGGCGCCGTCGAACTCGCTCGCACGCTCGAGATCGCCGCCCGGGTGCTGCCCCCGCCGCCCGCCGTGGTGGCGGACATCGGCGGTGGCCCGGGTCGCTACGCGCTCGAGCTCGCCGGGCGCGGGTACACCGTCGTGCATCGCGACCTCGTGCCCCTGCACGTCGAGCAGCTCCGCGCGGCGGCGTCCGGCCCGCTGGCCGACCGGATCCACACCGGCACGGGTGATGCGCGGAACCTGGACCTGGACGACGACAGCGTCGACGCGGTCCTGCTCCTCGGGCCGATGTACCACCTGGTCGAGCGCGCCCAGCGGCTGGTCGCGCTGCGTGAGGTGCTGCGTGTGGCGCGCCCGGGCGCGCCCGTGCTGGCCAGTGCGATCTCGCGCTGGGCGCCCCGTCTGCACGGTTACCTCGTCGAACGCCTCTACGAGCGCTCGGAGTTCTTCGCCCGCCTCGTTCGCGTCGTCGAGGAGAGCGGGCGCCTCAACGACGACCAGCCCGGCTGGTTCACCGGCTACTGCCATCGTCCGCAGCAGCTGCGCGAGGAGGCTCGAGGAGGCAGGGCTGGTCGTGGAGGACCTCGTCGGCGTGGAGGGGCTCGCATTCGCGCTGGGTGACCTCGGGCGCAGGCTGGACGACCCGACCGACCGGCAGGTCGTCCTCGACTGTGCCCGGGCGATCGAGGGGGTGCCCGAGCTGCTCGGCCTGAGCCCGCACCTGCTCGTGGTGGCTCGCTCCTCGTAGGGTCCTGTGTCTCCAGCGCCCGCCGACGCATGGCACGATGCGCTCATGGAGAGCCCCGGCTCTGTCGACCTCATGGCCGTGCTGAACACCGTCCACGAGCCGTGGTCCCCGCGCACCGTCGGCACGGTGAACGACTACGACGTCCGGGTCGTGCGAGCGTACGGGGAGTTCACGCGCCACCGTCACCCCGAGACCGACGAGTTCTTCCTGGTGCTGACGGGCTCACTGACCATTCGCATGGATGGCGGCGACGTCGCGCTCGGGCCCGGCGAGGTCTTCATCGTGCCGAAGGGCGTCCAACACCAGCCGGTGTCGCCGGAGGGGGCGACGGTGCTGTTGATCGAGCCCAGCGTCACGGTGAACACGGGTGACACCCCCAGCGAGCTGACGGCGCAGCGCCAGGTCGTACGAGGCGGGCCGCCCGCGTCAGCGTGACAGCACTGAGGCCCCGTCGTAGGAGGCCATCACCATCTCCATGCCTCGGTTGTCGGCGCCGGCCGCGGGGTCGTGCATCTGGTTGGTCACGTAGGCGACGGCCATCCGGGTGTCGGGCTCGAAGACGGCCAAGCTGCCGCCCCACCCGCCCCAGCCGAACGTGCGGCCGAACACGCCGAACCCCGAGGCCCACGCCATCGGCACGCCGAGCACCTGATCGTCGCCGCGGTACTGGACCTCGAGCGCCCGGTCACGGGTGGCCTCGGAGAGCAGCCGGGTGCCGCGGACCGTGCCGCCACACGCCATCGCGGACAGCAGCAGGGCGACCGACCGGGCGTTGCCGAAGCCGTTACCCGCCGGGATCTGCGCGCGCCGCCACGCCACACTGTTCCCGTCGCGCACCCGGATGCCGCCCTGAGGTCCCGCCGGCCCCTCGGTCCCGCCGGCCGCCGACGCGGTGAACTCCTCCGAGTGCGACGGCGGCGGGATCGACGGCGCGACCCTGTCATCGAATTCCGCCGGCAGGCCGATGTGGAAGTCGGCGGCCAGCGGCCCGGCGACCTCCCCGGCGAGGAACTCGCCCACCGTGCGGCCCGTGATCCGGCGCATCACCTCACCGATGAGGAAGCCCTGGGTCAGCGAGTGGTAGCCCGGCCGCCGTGCCCGGCTCCCACGCCGGCGCCTGAGCGGCCAGCCGCGCGGTCATCCCGTCCCAGTCGTAGCAGTCCGCCGCCGAGGTCGTCCCGTCCGGGTGCGGCAGCCCGGCCGTGTGGGAGAGCACGTGCCGGACCAGCACACCTTCCTTGCCGGCGGCTGCGAACTCGGGCCAGTACCGGGCGACCGGCGCATCGAGGTCGAGCTCACCTCGATCAGCGAGGACCAGCGCACACAGTGCCGTCACGGTCTTGGTCACCGACCACACGTTCGTGATCGTGTCCTGCTGCCACGGGACCGACCGGGTCGCGTCGGTGACCCCACCCCATACGTCCACCACCGGTTCGCCGTCGACGAACACGGCGACCGACGCCCCACCGCCGTTCTCGTCCAGGGACGCGGACAAGGCGTTCGGCACCGCGACGAACAATGGGTCGTACGAGCCATGGATATCGGCCATGAGCGCCAGTGAACCGGTCGCCACCGGGTGAAGGTCAAGCGATTATCGTGCCTGGCTGCCCCATCGCCCGGTGGGGCCGGTCACGCCGCCTTACGGCGCACCAGCCACAGCGTCGCGGCGCAGAGCAGCAGCGAAAGGGCCGTCAGCCACGCGAACTCGACCAGTTGGAAGCTCCAGTACCGGCTGTCGGGCTGGTAGCTCGTCCATTGTGTGTATCCGTGCTGGAGCAGGTACTGCACCGGGTCGATCGAGCTGCTCCCGGGGCCGGCCCGGAAGGTGCCGCCACCGTTGGTGCTCTGGACGCCGATGGCCTGCAGGGCCTGATCGATCTGGGCGCTGTCGACCCGGACACCGCCGCGCGTCCACCACTGTTCGACCGGGAGATCACTGTTCGGCAGTTCGAGGCCGCTCGTGGACAGGGGGACCGCGTAGTGGGCCCGTAGGGTCGACGCGACGAAGGCCAGGCCGGTCCACAGCGCCAGCGTCACTGCCAGAGCGGGCACCACCCGCCGCAGCACCAAGCCGGCCAGTGCGCCGATGGCGAAGGCGGCCAGCCCCCAGCCCGCGACCGCGATTCCGGTGGTGGGAAAGATGCTTCCGTGGAGGCGCTGCTCGATCCCGCTGTCGATGAGCGGCTGCTTGAACCAGGTGATCAGGCCGCCGAAGGCGGCCGTGACAGCGACGACGCCGAGTGCGCCGGGCACCAGGAGGGCCACGAGCCAGCGCATCCGGCCCACCCCCTGCGTCCAGGCGAACCGGAAGGTGCCGGTCTCGAGTTCTCGCGCCAGCAAGGGCGCGCCCGCGAATGCGCCGATCAGGCCCGGGACCCACACGAAGATCGCCCCCGCGAAGCCTGCGTCGCCGTAGGCGTCATGGAAGGTCACGAAGGCGAAGTTGCACTGTGCGGACGAGGGCGGCGTGCAGGCCTGCAGGACCGCGTAGGCAGACCTCATCCGGTTGCCCTGAACGAGAACAGCGACCGCCACGAGGGCCAGGAGCCCGGCGGAGACCGCCAAGGAAGTTCGGTAGCGGAGCCAGGCGACCCAGAGCAGGCGACGCCAGGCGACCGGCCGGAGCTCGGAGGTCGGCACGGGCACCAGCACGTGGGTGGTCATCGCGTTGCCTCCACGGGCGCGAGGGTGGTGGGTGTCCGCGAGTCGCGGAGGTAGGCCAGGGCCAGTTCCTCGACGCCGACCGTTCGCGCCTGCCACCCGGTAGGTTCTGGATCGTCGTGTTCGCCGAGGCGGACGAGCAGGTGCTGCTGCGACCCGGCGCCGCTGGAGTGGATGACCTGCCATCCCGGATCCGGCGACTGCCCGACCGGTCCGGTCAGCAGCCGGTGCCGGGCGGCGCAGGTCGTCGACGCTGCCCGTCGAGGCGGACCCGACCGCCGGCGATCAGCACGAGGTGGTCCGCGACGCGCTCGAGCTCGGCCAGCCCGTGCGAGGAGAGCAGGACCGAGACGCCCGTCCTCCGCCATCGCCGCCATCACCGTGGCCATGAAGTCGTGGCGGGCGAGCGGGTCGAGCGGGGCGGTCGGCTCGTCGAGGACGAGGAGCCGTGGATGCCGCGCCAGTGCCAGCGTCAACGCCAGCTGGGCCCGCTGGCCGCCCGAGAGCTTGCCGGCCTCTGTGCTTCTCGGTGATCCCGAGCTCGCGCAGTCTCGCCCGCGCGTAGGCGGCGTCGAAGCCGCGGTTGAGGTTGCGGGTCAGGTGGAGCGTGTCCGCCACGGTGAGATGCCGGTAGAGCGGCATGTCCTGCGCGACGAACGCGATGCCGTCGAGCGCCGCGGCCGATCCGGCGGGAACCGCCGAGCACGCGTGACGTGACCGGTCGTCGGTGCCGTCAGGCCGACCACGATGTTGAGAAGGGTGGTCTTGCCGGCCCCGTTGGGGCCGACCAGGGCCACCAGCTGTCCCTGCGGGATGGCGAGCGTGCAGTCCGCGCAGCGCCCACGTGCTCCCGTACCGGCGGCCGAGGCCGCGGGTCTCGATGATGTTCATGCGACGCCTCCGGCCAGCCGTCGCCGCTCGTCCTGCCCGCCGCGGGCGCCGTCGGGCTCGCGGCGGTCACCGAAATCCCGCAGGGTCGTGGTGAAGAGCGCGACGACACTGTCCTCGTCGAGACCGGCCGCCTCGGCCTCCCCGAGCCACGCACGCAACTCCCGGCGCAGCCTGGTGAGTTCGGGCAGGGTCACCTGGCTGACGTCGGCCTCGACGAACGTCCCCTGGCCCGGCCGCCCCGCGGCCAGGCCCTTGTGTTCCAGCTCGCGATAGGCCTTCAGGACCGTGTTGGGGTTGATCGCCAGGTCCGCCACCACGTCGCGGACCTTCGGCAGCCGGTCACCCGGCCGGAGGTAGCCCAGCAGCAGCGCGTGCTCGACCTGACGCACCAGCTGCAGGTACGTCGGCACACCGGAGGCCGGGTCGAGCCGGAACGCGATCGGTGACGCGGAGGCAGCCGCCCGAATGGCTGTCCTCCTTATCTAGTGTCATAGGACAACCATAGAAGATGTGGCTGACGCGTCAAGAGCCGCGAGCTGCGAGTCTGTAGCCCTCCCGGACACGTGGGGGTCGTGTGATCGACGTGATCGTCGCCGGTGGTGGACCCACCGGTGTGATGCTGGCCAGCGAGTTGCGGCTGCACGGCGTGCACGTCGTCGTGCTCGACAAGGACGCGGAGCCGACCAGGATCGCCCGCGCGCTCGGCCTGCACGTGCGCAGCATCGAGGTGATGGACCAGCGCGGTCTGCTGGAGCGGTTCCTCCCGCTCGGCCGGCAGTACCCCGTCGGTGGGTTCGCCGGCATCAGCAAGCCGGCGCCGGAGCGGCTGGACACGGCCCATCGCTACACCCTCGGCATCCCGCAGACCACCGTCGAGCGCCTGCTGATCGAGCACGCCATCGAACTCGGCGTCGACTTCCGGCGAGGCTGCGAGCTGATCGGCCTGCGGCAGGACGACCACGGGGTGACTGCCGAGCTGGCCGACGGCACGCGAGCTGTCGCTCGCGCTACCTCGTCGGCTGCGACGGTGGCCGCAGCACGGTCCGCAAGCTGCTCGGCGTGGGCTTCCCGGGGAGCCTGCCAGGCACGAGTGGCTGCTGGGCGAGGTGGAGGTGACCATGCCGGCGAAGACGGTGGACGCCGTCGTGGCCGACGTCCGCACGACCCACCAGGGGTTCGGCGTGGGACCGCTCGGGGACGGTCTGTATCGCTTCGTCGTGCCCGCCGAGGGGGTGGCCGAGGACCCCGCCGTCCCGCCGACCCTGGAGGAGGTCAGGCGGCAGCTGCGGGTGTTCGCCGGCACGGACTTCGGCGTGCACTCACCGCGCTGGCTCTCCCGTTTCGGCGACGCCACCCGGCTGGCCGAGCGCTACCGCACCGGCCGGGTGCTGCTGGCCGGCGATGCCGCGCACATCCACCCACCCATGGGTGGGCAGGGCCTCAACCTCGGCGTCCAGGACGCGTTCAACCTCGGCTGGAAACTGGCCGCCGAGGTCAACGGCTGGGCACCCGAGGGGCTGCTGGACAGCTACCACACCGAACGGCAGCCGGTGGCCGCCGCCGTGCTGGACAGCACCCGCGCGCAGGCCGAGCTGATGTCGCTCGAGCCGGGGCCGCAGGCGGTTCGCCGGCTGCTGGCGGAACTGATGGACTTCGAGGACGTGAACCGATACCTGATCGAGAGGATCACCGCGATCGGGGTCCGCTACGACTTCGGGGAGGGCGACGAGCTGCTCGGCCGGCGGATGCGGGACGTGCGGCTGGAGCGGGGGCGCCTGTACGAGCTGATGCACGCCGGCCGCGGGTTGCTGCTCGACCAGACCGGGCGGCTCTCGGTGGCGGGCTGGGCGGACCGGGTCGACCACGTCGTCGACGTCAGCGACGAACTCGACGTCCCCGCCGCGCTGCTGCGGCCGGACGGGCACGTGGCGTGGGTCGGTGACGATCAGCAGGGTCTGCTCGACCAGCTGCGAAGGTGGTTCGGCAGACCGTGAACATCGGGCTCGCGCATCTCATCGTCGAGGCCTCGGCGGTTGACGTCGACGACAGCCGGGCGTTCCACCTCGCCAAACGAGCGGTCTGTCAGCTGCCGGCAACGACGTCGATCTGCCGTCTGCCTACAGCGCCGCCAGGCGGTGCAGGGCCTCCCGTAGCAGGAACGAGGCCCTCCGAGCCTCTCGCGCCGCGGCTCGGATCTCGCCGGCACGGCTCCTCGTAGTCCGTCCGTGAGCCAGCACCGCGACCCTGTCCAAGCTCGTCGGCGGCGCCTCTCGAGACGCTGCTGGAGTCGGGACATGCACTGACGCCCGCTCATCCGCTCGGGCGGGCGGGGCGTGTCCCTCGGGCACGGATGACAGGAGGCCCAGCTCTCGAGCGCGATGCACGGCCTCGTCGCGGCTCTCCACGAGCAGCTTGCGATAGATCGCCGCCACCTGGCTCTTCGCGGTGTTGCGAGAGACGAACAGGTCGGCGCCCATCTGCGCGAGGGTCAGGTGCGTGGGGAGCAGTTCGAGGATGCGCTCTTCGGCCGGGGTGAGCAGTGTCCGCGGCGCGGCCTCCCACTCGACTCGTGCGCGCACGGCAGCCCACCTCCCTCGCGCATACGCCCAAGGATCTCTCAGAAGCGTGCGCGGCGATAGAGGTTTCGCCCCTGACGGCGGGGAGCCGATGAGTGAGGGGGCGCCGAGCCGTCCAACCTACGAACACCTGCATCCGGCGGAATCAGCGGGCGCCTCGGCGCACCGAGACAGCCCGGGGACGCGAACGAAGGAGCACCAGATGACCAGCGACCCACGTCTGGACCGCCAGGTCCTGGGCAGCCTGCGATCGGCAGGCGGCGCAGGCGTCGTGCGCGTCGAGTACCGCTACAGCACCGGTATCGACGAGCTGTGGTCGGCACTGACCGACCCCGGCCGCCTGGCCACCTGGTACGGCCAGGTGGACGGTCAGCTCCGGCCCGGCGGGCAGTTCCGCGTGCACGTGGACGGTGCCGACGTGGACTCGACCGGGCGCGTGGAAGCGTGCGAGCCTCCGCACCGGCTGCAGGTGACGACCAGGGAGACCGAGGAGTCCTACCGACGGGGGCAGGGGGTGCCGCCGTACGACCAGGCCATCGACGCCACGCTGACCACCGACGGCGACCAGACCGTCCTGGTCATCGAGCTTCGGGGCATGCCGCTGGACGCGATCGCCTTCTACGGGGTCGGGTGGCAGATCCACGCCGAGAACCTCGCCGCCCATCTCGGGGGGCGTGCGCGCGGCGACGCCAAGGAGCGGTGGGACGACCTCCTCCCCGCCTATCAAGAACTGGCGGCCGGTATCGCCGGCCACCCTGCGCCGTCGAGCTAGAGCGGCTGACGGGCAGGGCTCATGCCATGGCTGCCCCGGCCATCCTGACATCCTGCTCGATCGCGCTGGTGTCGGCCTGGAGCTGCTTCGTCTCGATCTTCTCCGCGCGGCTCATGGCCACTTCGACCTCGGGGCCGACGGTGGCGACCGCGACGACCACCAGCCCGGCTTCGCCGGCGTCCAGGGATTCGCCCAGCTCCTTCAGATCGTCACGGCTCATCCCGGCCACCGCGTGACCGGCCAGCGCCCCCAGCGCCGCCCCGCCCGCCGTGGTCGCCGCCAGCAGGCCGCCCCCGATGGCGGCGAACGGGAACAGCGCGACGACGACTCCGCTGGCGAGACCGAGACCGCCGCCGAGAACGCCACCCGCGCGCGTGGGTGTCTCGTGCTTCTTGACGATCTTCGTCTTGCCGCCGGGTCGGCGCTCCACCACGGCCGCGTCGTAGGCGTCGATCAGACCCGCCTTGGTGTGCAGGTCCTTGACCACGTAGTAGTCCGCCTCCGCGGCGGCGACGTCGGGATACACGCCGACGTAGACCATGAAGGTGTCAACAGCCATCTCTGTGCCCTCCTCGGGATCCTCACGGCTCCGGCGGCCGCATCGGCCCGCGCAACCTGTCGTGCTACTGCCCCGGCCGTCGATGACGGTGCCAAGGGGTGCCGTGAAGCGCCTCATCCCCGCCGGAGGACTTCTGTGCTCAGGCGGGACGACGGCGCCCGAGGTCGCTTCGAGGAACGGATCCCGTCGGGACGCTCAATATGGGGGGTGAGCGGGCCGATACGCAGAGCGTGGATCTCGTCTCGGGTACGCCCCGTCATCAGCCCCCGCTGCCGCTGCGCCCTGTCGTGGCGGCGGTCGAGCGACTGCGCGCGAGCGCCCGGCTGGTGGTGCTCATCGTGCTCCTGCTCGTGCCGGCACTGTTCGCGACCTGGGCCTTCGCGGGCGTCATCGGCGGGCAGATCGCCTTCGCGGCCTCCGAGCGTGCTGGCCTGGTCGTCGTCCGTCCGGCCTTGGCCGACTTGGCGGCCACCCTCCAGGGCGAGCAGGTCGACCTGAGTGCTCTGGGGGCGGCCGTCAGCGCCCACCCCGAACTGGAGGCGAACGACGCGATGCAGGCCGTGAAGGCCGCGGCGCAGGACCCGGCGGCGACGACCACGCACGGCCGTGCCGTCACCGCTGCCGCCCTGGCCGCCCTGATCGGCCAGGTCGGGAACACCTCCCAGCTCGTCCTGGACCCGGATCTCGACTCGTTCTACGTCATGGACGCGCAGATCTTCCAGATGCCCAAGGGTCTCCAGGCGGTCGCGGAGGCGGGCGCGCCGGGAACCGGCGACAAGACCGCGAGGGTCGCCCTCCAGGCCGTCCAGGCGGGGACCGTCGCGTCGGTGGCGACGACTGTCGCCGGCGACATCTCGACGGCGGTGAAATCGACGGCGATGCCCGGCCTCGAGGGCAGGCTCCAGCCCGTGGCGGCCAGCGTCGCGGCCCTGAACGCGATAGCCGGCAGCCTGACCAAGTCGTTGAGCCGGCCGGGGCCGGCCGACTCCGCCGAGGTGAGAGCGGTGGGCGCCGCTGTCGCACAGGCGGTCGACCCGCTGACCTCAGCCATGGACGACCTGCTTGCCGCCCGCGAGAACCGGCTCGCGCAGCAACGCACCCTGACGCTGCTTGCGACCGCGCTGGGTCTCGGCCTCGCCGGCTGGCTGGCCGCCGGTGTCGTGTGGCGGACCCGCCGCGATGCCGCTCTCACGGTGCGCGGCGTCAACGCCATCCGGGACGGCGACCTACGAGCTGTCCCCCTCCCGACGGGGCGAGACGAGTTCGGTGACGTCGGCCGGGCGACAGAAGCCGCACGAGAGCACCTGCAGACCCTCCTCCGGGTGATCTCGGCTGAGGTCGAGCACCTGAAGGAGGCGTCCGCGAACCTTTCCGAGGTGTCCAGCGACCTGGCCGAGACGGCGCGCGAGTCGGAGACCCGCAGCCGGGCCATCACCGATTCCGTCCGTGGGGTTTCCGGCGAGGTGCAGTCCGTCAGTGCGGGCACCGAGCAGATGGGCGCGGCGGTCCACGAGATCGCCGGCAGCGCGAGCCAGGCGGCCGGGGTGGCGGCCAGCGCCGTCCGGATCGGGTCGTCCGCGAACGAGACGGTGAGCCGACTGGCCTCGTCGTCCCAGGAGATCAGCGGTGTGGTCGACCTCATCCAGGCGATCGCCGCCCAGACGAACCTGCTCGCGCTCAACGCCACCATCGAGGCGGCGCGCGCCGGCGAGGTGGGCAAGGGCTTCGCCGTCGTGGCCAACGAGGTGAAGCAACTCGCCGGGCAGACCTCACAGGCAACGCAGGACATCGTCGCGCGGGTCCAGAGCATCCAGGACGACGTGGCGAACACGGCGTCGGCCATCACCGAGATGACGGCGATCACCGGCGAGGTGAACGACTACGGAGCCTCGATCGCGGCCGCTGTGGAGGAGCAGACGGCGGTCACCGGCGACATCAGCCGGAGCCTGGCGCTCGCCGCGACCGCCACGGGCGAGATCGCCCAGAGCATCGACGGCGTGACCGAGGCCGTCGAGCGGACGAGTCAGAGCGCCGAGCGCACCGCTGTGATGGCGCGTCAGGTCTCCGAGGTCAGCGACACCCTGCGGGAGAGCCTCGCCCAGTTCACGTTCTGACCACTGTCGGACGGGCACGATCAGCGACCAGCTCGGGCATGCCCGGGTGTGCCTGACCCGTGCTCCCCGGGGAGTGGCCGTGTGAGGCGGCACCTCAGATGCATGTGAGGTGGGTGGCTTTGACCTCCAGAAGCACGCGACGGAACTTCTCAGGCTCGTCGAAGTGGGGCGTGTGCGCCGACTTCTCGAACCACACCAGCTGCTTGCTCGGCGCGGTGAGCGAGTCGAACAGCCGTTGCGTGGCCTCGCCCGGCGCCACCTGGTCGAGGCGCCCTTGGATCAGCACGACGGGCACGTCGAGGGCAGGCATGGTGGCGACGAGGTCCGTGCCGGCGAGTTCGGGCAGCAAGGCAGCCTGGGATCCGGTGATGCCGCGCAGTGCTCGGACGATGTCCGGGAGCGAGTAGTCGGGTGAGCGGACCAGGCTGCCCAGCAGCGTGACCCGCAGCCCGTTGTAGGTCTTGCCCGCGGTGACGCCGCCGAAGTTCGCTGCCCAGCGCGCTCGGGTGCCGAACTGCTCGACGCGGGTGTGCGGAGGTGGGCCGATCCTCTCCAGTTGCCGGATCGCCCGTCGATGGCGCCGCTCGCGTGCCGTGCGCAGCGCGAAGTCGTAGGTGTGCGCCTCCGCGGCGGGTACGTCGATATCCATCCCCGTCGCCACGAGGGCCGCCACCAGGTCCGGGCGGCGTGCGGCGGCCTCTGCGCCGAACGTGGCCCCGAACGAGAACCCGGCGACGACCGTCGGGCCGCCGAAACGCGAGTGGAGCAGTTCCAGCAGTAGGAGGGCGTCGTCGATCATGCGGGCTGGGCTGATCTCGAACTGGTCGTGACGCCTGCGCAGTGGCCGTGCCGACCGGCCGGTGCCGCGCTGATCCCAGTAGACGACGGTGAAGTCTTCCTCGAGGTGCAGCAGGCGCTCGAAGATCCGGACCTCGTTGATGATGGGCAGGCCAGGGCCTTGTTGCATCAGCAGCAGCACGGGGTTGGACGGATCGTTTCCGCGGATCCGGATCCACTGCGTGACGCCATCGAGGCTGACCGCCTCCAGCGTGTCGATGTTCATGACGGTTCTCCTGACCCTGCCCTGCCCCAGGACGACGCCGACACGCGTGCCCCCGGTGAACGGTCGCCTGCGCCTCCCATGTCAGACCCGTTCCTCCGCCAGCCGGGTCACCGTCACACCGGTGACCTGCGGGAACAGACCCCCGCCGAACAGCTGACCCGGGGTCCACGCCCCGGCCGGCGCCCCGGCCATCACCCGCCGGGCGACCTCGGCCGTGAACGCGGCACCCGCGGCGACCGCGTCCCGTACCCGCGCCTGCGCGGCAAGGCGCCGACCCGACGTGGCAACCACCTCGGCATAGGCGTAGGAGAACCCGTCGCCCTCGAGGCGTTGTGAGGGGTCGGCGAAGAATGCGCTGACGTTGGGGGCACCGCTGGCCACCCGGGCCACCTCCAGGTCGCCCGCCGGGCCCGGCAGCATCGACCGCCGGGTCCCGCCGAACGTCAACGCCGTCGCCCCGGTGCCGAAGGGCTCGCGCACCAGGACGCCGTCCACGTAGGTGGTCGCCCCCTCCGGCAGAAGCGCCGCGATCGTGTCACGAACGCCCTGACTCACGTGGCTGCTCGCCGGCGCGGTCGCCACCCGGACCAGATCCGGCGTCTCGCCCAACTCCTCGACCAGTCCCAGCACGAGCGACTCCGTGCCGGCGGGACCGAAACCGGCCCCGGTAACCACGGTGACTCCCAGCTCCTTCGCCAGCTCGTCCCGCGCCAGCACGCCGCGAATCGCGGTCAGCTCGTTGGCGATATCCACGTAGGAGCCCCCGATGTCGAGGCATGCGTCCACCACCGGCGGGGCGTGCCGCGCGAACGGACCCACCGTGCTCACCACGACCCGGGCCTGCCCCACGGCGGCGCTTAGTGCCGTCGTGTCGGTCACGTCGAGCGCCACGCACTCCACCGGGACGCCGGTGCCCGCGAGTTCTTCAGTCAGTGCGGCCAACGGCTCCAACCGGCGTCCCGCGAGCCGGAGCGACAATCCGCGGGCTGCGATCTCCCGCGCGACATGGTGTCCGCTGCTGCCGCCGGCGCCGAGCAGCAGCACGTCGACCGTGGTTCCCGGGTTCACCGCAACCATCGCACGAGTGGCCCCCCATCAATGGTCATGCCCATCTCCGTTCGAATCCCTGGACGACGCGCGCCAGCTCTGCAGCTGTGCTGTCACCGGCGGCTACCGGCGCGGTCAAAAGGGTGCTATCGCTCCCAGCCCACGTCAGTGACTTAGATCCGGCTGTCGACGACAAAGGTCACAGGCCGGTGCGGCCTCCGGACTCGGTGTAGAGCCGCGCCGCATCGAGAATCACGATGTGGTCCGCCTCGGTCGCCACGATCCCGGCGATGCGCAGCTCCCGCAGAGCGCGGGCCACCACCTCGCGGACCGACCCGACCGCGTCCGCCAACTCCTGCTGCGACACCTTGGCGAGAGCCCCTTGCGATCGCTGTCGATCGGAAGCCAGGTCGAGGAGGTGGACCGCGACGCGCTGGCGGACCGACCCGAACGCGTTGACCGCCGTATGCTCCAGCACGCCGTACAGGCGACGGTTCAGTTCCTCGGCGATGGCCCAGGCGACCCGCGGATCGCCGCGGCCGGCCTCAGTGAGCGTGCGGATGCTGATCCGGAACACGCTGGAGGCCTCCAACGTCTGGACACTGGTGTTGGCCGCGCCCCCGACCAGCACCGCTATGCCAGCACATTGCCCGGCCGGGCGTAACGAACGGTCACCTGCCGACCGCCCGGCGAGCTGAGGAACACGCGCATCAGGCCCCGGACGACGAGCGCAGCCCGCGGCGGCGATCCCGCTTGATAGACCACGGCGCCCGCCGGGTAGTCGACGCGCTCGCCGTCTTCTCGCAAGCGCTCGATCAGGTCGACTGGCAGCTGGGCGAGGAAGCTCTGCGCCAGAGCCTCGTCCAGTTCCCTGTCGGCCACGTCGACGACGCTAGTCGACCGGCTGGGCATCCCCGGGGCCGATGCCGGCGCCCCGACTGCCGGCGAATCGCCCAGCAACGCCTGCTCGGCGCGCGTGACGCGCAGCGCAGTGGCCCTCGTGACCGCTGCTGCTCCTCGCCCGCCGGAGATCATCAGTGCCTCGGCGGAGGATCGTGA
>CAWCCY010000010.1:0-56818 GCA_963794075.1 uncultured Actinomycetota bacterium | reverse complement strand
GGCGCGGACGGCGTCCACATCCTCACGAACCCCCCAATCGAGGGGATGGTCGGCGCTATCGTCTGCTTTGTCCTGGTGATGTTGGCTGGCAGGCCATGCCCGTGTCACCTCGATGTGTCCGCACGGCCCTAGCGTCCGGGCGTCTCGCCCATCACCTTCAGGGGGTCAGCATGCGTTCGTTCATCCGACGAGGCGGCACCGCGGCGGGAGGCCTGCTGGCGATCGGCACGCTCGTCGCCGCCGGCGCCGTCCCGGCGTCCGCCTCCGCCGCGCGGTCCGCCGCCCCGGCGGCGCCTGCCGTCGCCTCGGCCGCGGGGCAGTGCCAACTCGGCAACGGCGTCCAGCACGTCATCAACATCACCTTCGACAACGTGCACTTCTTCAGGGACAACCCGAACGTCCCCTCCGACCTCGAGCAGATGCCCACCCTGCTGCACTTCCTCGAGGCGAACGGCACCGTGCTCTCGAACATGCACACGCCGCTCATCGCGCACACCGCCGAGGACAGCCTGGCCATCTACTCCGGGCTCTACGGCGACCGGCACGGTCAGCCGGTCAGCAACTCGTACAAGACCTACAAGCCCGACGGGACGACCGAGTCCGACGCCTCGTTCACGTACTGGACGTCCCCGGTCATCAGCGCGGGGAGCCCTCGACGAACGACCCGGCGCCGTCGATGGTGTACTCGCCGACCGTCCCGGCGAAGAACACCGCGCCGACGCAGACGGCGCCCGAGCCGTGGGTCGCCTTCAACAAGGCCGGCTGCTCGGTCGGCGCCTTCTCGACCGCGAACATGGTGCTCGAGAACGGCGGGGACATCCCGACGGTGTTCGGCACGACGCCGGCCCGCGACCCCAAGTACGCGACCGACCAGCTCGCGTTCATCGGCGAGGCCATCCACTGCGGCGTCGGTGACGCCACCTGCGAGGGCGCGAACGGCGCCGTCACCGACAAGCCCCCCGCGGCCAACAAGCCGGGCTCGACGACCTTCAAGGGCCTGTTCGGTCACCAGTACATCGCGCCGGTCCTGGCCGCGAACGCGCACCCGGCCGCCCCGTACCGGGCGGTGGACAACGCGGGCAACCTCGTCGACCTCGACAACCGCGAGATCGCCGACTTCAGCGGCAGGGTCGGGTTCCCGGGCTTCAGCCCGACCGCGTCGCAGAGCCTCGCCGAACTCGCGACCATGCAGGAGGCCGGCGTCCCGGTGACGTACGGCTACATCGCCGACATCCACGAGCGCAAGGACTGGAGCGTCAACTGCACGACGGCCAGCGCCACGAGCTTCGGCAACGCGCTCGGCCCCGGCGACGCCTGCTACACCGAGAACGCGCAGCGCTACGACCAGGCCTTCGCGAAGTTCCTCGACCGGCTGACGAAGGACGGCATCACGCCGAAGAACACCCTGTTCGTCATCGGGTCGGAGGAGAACGACCACTTCGCCGGCGCCAACGTCGGCCGCGCCGACGCCCCGAACGACCCGGCGAACTGTGACGGCGTCACCGTGCCGTGCCGGTACGCGAATGGGCCAGGTCGGCGAGGTCCAGGCGAACCTGCCGGGGCTGCTGCAGGCCGAGCGCGGCAACACCACGCCGTTCGACGTCGAGCCGCAGGGCGCGGCGATCTACGTGCACAACACGGCCGGCAAGCCGGTGTCGCCCGCCGCGGACGACCCCGCCGTCCGGCAGCTCGAACGCGACACCGCCGCGCTGAAGGCGAACAACCCGCACAGCGGCGTCCAGGGCGAGACGGTGGTCAACTACCAGGCCGGCGCGACCGAGCAGCGGATCCTGCACCTCGAGACCGCGGACCCGCAGCGGACGCCGACGTACACGCTCTTCCCCAAGCCGGACTACTACTTCGACGCGAAGAACCCGGCGTGCGCGACGTCGACGAACCCGGCCGCCGACTGCGTGACGGTGAACTCGGGCTTCGCCTGGAACCACGGCTACTACAGCCCCGACATCGACATCACGTGGTCGTCGTTCGCCGGCCCGGGCGTCAAGCGCGACGGTGTCGACGGGCCCCAGCCGAAGAACAGCCCCGCGGTCAAGGACCCGAACGGCGGCGGACTCGTGCCCGCCTTCAGCAAGAAGGGCACCTGGGCCGACGAGACCGACGTCCGGCCGACCATGCTGCACCTGGTCGGCCTCGCGGACGACTACGTGATGGACGGGCGCGTCATCACCGAGATCCTGCGCGGGTCGGGCGACCTGCGCCGCGTCGAGGACCTCGGCCAGTGCTACAAGCAGGTCAACGCCAGCGTCGGCGAGTTCGGCACGGACACGCTCGTCGCGTCGACCCGGGCGCTCGCGAGCGGGTCGGCGGCGGACGACTCCGCGTACACGGCGACCGAGGCGAAGCTGGCCTCCCTCGCCGACCGGCGCGACGCGCTCGCCCAGCGGGTGAAGGAGCAGCTGGACGCCGTGGAGTTCCACGGGGCGCGGCTCGACCGGCGGACGGTCGACGCCGAGCTCGACACCTGCGGTGCGCTGCTGCACGAGGCGCACCGCCTGGCGGCCGGCTGACACCCGGAGCGGCTGCCGGGCGACCACCCGGTAACGACTGAAGGACTGCGCGAGGCTTCGGCACCCGACGCGACGGCGGCGTCGGGTGCCGAAGCATTCACCGACACGTCTCATCGCGCGAATCCGTCCCGGCGGTCGGCCGCGGCACTAGCGTCGGTGTGCGGGCGCCGGTCGACCCATGGACGAGACCGCCGACAGGCAGCGCAGCCCTGTCGCCGCGAGCCAGCAAGGACGAGAGGACCGAGGAGCATGACCACGCCCACCGGCGACGACGCCGTGCCGAGTCCGTTCGCACCGCCTGCCGAGGCCGTGACCGCTTACGGGGGAGCTCAGTCGTTCGGCGCCGCCCTCCCAGCGATGCCTCCTGGGGGCGTTCCGGCGCAGTACGGCGGCACTGCGCCGCTCCCCAAGCGCCGCAACGTGTTTGCCGTGTGGCTCGGCCTGCCGATCATCACGCTCGGCATCTACTCCCTGGTCTGGTGGTACAAGGTCAATCGGGAGACACGCTTCAACCCGCGGACCCGGGTCAGCCCCTTCGTTTCGCTCATCGCGGTGACGCTGGGCGCCATCTTGATCATCCCGGTGTTCGTCAGCGTGTACCGGACCGGCCAGCGCATCGCCGACGCTCAGCGTGCCGCGGGCCTGCCCTCGACCTGCACCCCTGTGCTGGGCCTCGTGCTGGCCTTCTTCTTCAGCCTGTTCACGCTGTACTACCAGTCCGAGATGAACAAGATCATCGACGCGTACCCCGGCGCCGTCACAGGCCAGCAGGTGCCCTTGCGGGGGGTCTGACCAGCGAGCTGGTCACTGCAACGACCTGTGGTAGGCGCTACGAGGGCGACGTCGGCAACGGGCCGCGCTCCGGCGGCAGGTGACGGTGCGGGAGATGCGCGTGAGTGGATCACTGGGATGCGCGGTCGTCGCCGAGGATCACTACTGACGGGCTTGGGGGATCCGCGCGTCCTTGCCGGCCTCGGTCGACCGGGTGCCCATCCCTTGCTGCAAGGTCACCACGAAGGGGAGTGGGTCGTCGTCGCCGGTGATCAGGCCTTGCGACCGGCGGACCGTCGCCGACGCGGGGTCGTCGGGGGCGGGCGGTGGCTTGGCACCGGTCGTCCGCAGTGACACAAGGCGCGAGAGGGCGTCGAACCAGAACGGCGCGCCGAGCATCACGAGCAACCCGGTCAGAACGAAGCCGGCCAGACTGCGCATGATGTCGCCCAGTCCCGGCGCCTTCGACCAGCCGATCGGGAGCCCGAGGCCCTCGACGCCCTGCAGGGTCGGCACCTGCACGGTGGGACTTGTGCCGTTGGCGCCGGTCGTTGTCGCGGTCGGCGCCGGCTTCAGGAGCGAGCCCGCCTGATCGACGACGACCTGACGGGTGACCGGCTGCGTCCACAGGGACTGGGCGACGGCGATCGTCGACACGTTCCCGAAGCCCGCGATCAGGAAGCCGATGACGAACAGGATGATGGTGACCCAGCGCTTGTAGGCGTCCTGGACACGGCTCATCGTCTCGTCGAACCAGCTCTCGAGGCCGGCCTTGAGGGCCAGCGTCTCGGTCTGGCCCGTGGCGATGAGTGCCTCGAGTCGCTTCTGGAGTCCGGGCAGTTCGGCGAGCCGGCCGTCGGTGCTGAGTTCGAAGACCATGTCCGCGAACGCGCGGGCCGACAGGTAGGTGGGACGGGCGCGAGCGGCACCGGTGGTGGTCGCGGTGTGCGCGCGCCGGGCCGCCGCGTAGGCGGGGGCGTAGATGCTCGTGCCCTTGAGAGCGTCCAGGGCGGTCTGTGTCGCCTTCGTGTCGGCGGCTGTTGCGTCGGCGTCCGAGGTGTTGCCCGCGGGCGGCCCGACCAGCATCGCCACGAGCGTGACCTCGAGGTCCTTGGAACGCTTCTGCAGCAGGCGCGAGAACCCCTCCGCCAGCGCCGAGGCGGCCGACGCCAGGACCCAGAAGATCAGTGCGAGGCCGATCGCGGTCTCGAGCACCTGTGAGCCGAACACGGGCTTCCCCGATCTTGGGCGGTCGCGTCACAGCATGGTGCCGGGGAGGGTGACCGTCCATAGTCCCGGCGGCGCTCCCGCCTGGCTGTCGGTGGTGGCCTCTAGCGTCGCGGGCACGGCGACTTGGGGGGCGCGGTGGGGCAGGCGGGGGCGGGCGGCGGCATCGAGCGGGGGCCGAGGTTCGACGACGCGATGAAGGCAGTCGCCGAGGACGATCCGTTGGCCTTGCTGGCGGTCCTGCCGCCGACTGCGGCGATCGTGGCCGGCGAGGCGTGGCGGCCGCTCGATCGTGAGCTGAGCCGGTCGACCGTGCGGGCCGATCTGCTGGGGCAGGTCGGCGAGATCGTGGATCAGTTCGTGCTCGCGCTCGCCGACGACCTGGCGGTGCCGGACCATTACGACGACCCCGACGGGACGATGGCCGTGCAGTGGGCCGTCGTTCGCGCCGCCGACCTCGACCGTGACCTGCTGCTGACCAGGTCGACAACGGCGACCTTGGCGTCGTTGGCCCAGGGCACTCCCGCGGAGCGGCCCGAGCTCTGACAGCGGCGGCCGACCTGATCGCTCGAACGGACCAGTCGCGTCATCGTCGCCTACTCGACGCGGCGGCGACTCTGGCGTCGATCCACCTTCCCCTGCCTATCATCGAGTCAGCACTCAAGGAGGCCACCATGCCCGTCCCGATCCGCGAGCTGCCCCTGGCGCGCGCGCTCTTCGACGAGGGCCGGGCAGAGGGCCGTGCAGAGGGCGCTCAGGCGGCCGCCATGGCCATGTCGGAAGCTCTCCTGCGTCACCGCTTCGGTGACGACGACCGGATCCCGGCAGCAGCTGCAGCCCTGAGCGACCTGACCGAGGACGAGGCTGTCACAAGGATCATGGCGGCCTCGCGCCTCGTGGATCTGCTGTCCTGACCGCAGCGGGACCGTTCTTGGCCCCCGCTCTTGGTCGAGGGTCGCGCCCTGCCTGCCGTCGTGGCCGGTTGGCCCCTACATTCGTGACCTGAGCACGTCGATCTCGCAGCCTGGCGAGAACGGGTCGTAACCGTGCTCGATCAGCCAGCGGACCGCCACCAGGCTTCGCCACGACCACCACGCCTGGATCACGTCGAGGTCGACGTCGGCGCCATAGCCGGCGACGACGTCGCCGAGGTGCTCCTCGTGGCCGAGCGTCAACACGGCGAGGTCGTACAGGGCATCACCCGGCTCGCATCCGACCAGTCGATGACGCCGGTGATCTCGTCACCGTCGACGAACACGTGGGCCACCTGAAAGTCGCCGTGCATGAACACCGGTGCCCATGGCCGGAGCGCAGCCTCGGCTACCTCGCGGTTGCGCCTGACCAGGTCGGCAGGAAGGACGCCGCTGGTGATGAGCCATTCGCATTCGCGCGTCGAGGCGCGATGCGATCTCGTCGAGGCTCGGACCTGGCCACGGCGGCAGCGGCGCACCATGCATCATCCGGGCGGCGGCTCCCGCCGCGGCCCAGGCCGCCGGCGACGCCGTCGAGGGCTCGCCGAGGCGGCCGAGTGCCGCTCCTGGGAGGGCGGCGAGCGCGAGCACCGGCGGCGTCCGCCACAGCACCTCCGGGGTCGGGACCGGCGTCAGCGCCATCGCCTCGACCTCGACGTCGGTGCGCGTCTGATCCGCGTCGATCTTGAGGAACACGTCGCCGACGCGCAGGGTCGCGCGCTCGTTATGGGCGACGACGACCTCGACCTCCTCCACACCCTCACCATCGCGGGGTGGCCATCCACGTCGCTACGGATTTTCACGGTGCACCAGGGCTTCGGTCATGAGGACCTCCATACCGGGCCGACACGCCGGTCGGCACGGCGTGTCGGGCGAGTATGGAGGGCGTGGTGACCGCCACGGGCAGCGTCGCCGAGATCGACGACAGCGTGCTGCGGTGCAGGGTTCGACCAGCTGGTCGCGGCCACGAACGAACGAGATACGCCTGCTCAGCGGTGTTGCCGGCCAGCGCGACCGGCGAGGATCTGGACCCTCCGCCGGGATTTCCTCCGCGTCGTCGTCGCGTCGAGATCGCTGGGGAAGATCTCGCACCTGAGCCTGGCTGCCACGGTGTTGCCCTTTCCCGCGGACGCCGTCAGCGATCGCCGTCCGGCCGTTTCCGCAGGCCGGCGAGCACGTGGTCGACGACCTCCGCCGGCATGCCGCGGGGGACCGGTCGGTGCGCGACGAAGCGGCGGTAGAAGAAGGGGGCGGCGAGCAGGTCGACGACGATCTCGGGGTCGACGTCGCCGCGCAGGTCGCCGCGCCGCATCCCGTCGACGACGACGCGCATCAGGGGCCGCCGCCGGCGTTCCGTCAGCGAGGCGTGCAGCTCGGCCAGCGCGGGGTCGCGCTCGGCGGCGTCGATGAAAGCCGCCATCAGCTCGGGGAGCGGTGGCCGGTCGAGCATGGCGGCGGCCGCGGTCAGCACGGCGATCAGATCCGCGCGGACGTCGCCGGTCGCGACGTCGTCAACCGGCCGGAACTCGGCGTCCATGGCGTCGACGAGCAGCGCTGACGCCGAGGGCCAGTGCCGGTAGAGCGTCGCCTTGCTCGCCCCGGCCCGGCGCGCTACGGACTCGATGGTGAACCCGGGCATGCCGCTTTCGGCGAGCACCTCGAGAGCCGCGCCGAGGACTCGCCGCCGCGCGTGCTCGCCGCGCCGCCTCGGCCCGAGCGGCGACGGCTGAGGGTCCGACGGCGGGGACGGCCTGGAGCCCGACGGCGGGGACGGCAGCGCCTCGCCCGCACCCGCCGAACGACTCCCGGTCACGGCATTCCCCTCCATCGATCGGAACGCTATCGTATCGATGCATCGAAACGATAGCGTTTCGATGACGACAAGCCTCCTGTCACGCTGCCGCCCTCCGCGGCGCCGGGGCCGGATCAGAGGGGACTCACATGACCGAGACTCGAGCACAGACCATGCGCTACCAGGGTGCCGCCAACGCCGTCGCCCGCGCCGTGCTCCGCGTGCCGCTGTTGAACCGCCTGGCGGGTCGGCGCCTGATCGTCATCGACGTCGTCGGGCGGAGCTCGGGCACGCTCTACCGGGTGCCGGTCGCCTACACCGCGAAGGACGGCGAGCTGCTCGTCGGGACGCCGTTCCCGTGGGGGCGGAACCTGCGCACCGGGGAGCCCGTGACGATCCTGCTCAAGGGCAGGCGCGTGCGTGCGGACGTGACCGTCCTGACGGACGAGCCGGACGTCGTGGCGGCATACGAGGTCATGGCGCGCGACAACGGCCAGTTCGCGGCGTTCAACAAGATCGCGCTCGATGCCGCCGGCAACCCCGACCCGGGGGATCTGCACCTCGCGTGGGCGGCCGGTGCACGGGCCTTCCGGCTGTGCCCGCACCAGTAGCCCGCGTCGTGAGCGTTCAGGGCGAGTGCCGGTCGTCGGGCCCGGGATCGTGAAGCTGCTCGCCCTCACCTCGAGCGTCCGGGTGCGCCGGCCCTGCCCGGCGTCGTGCGCCCGGCGCGCCCCCGGTCCTGGCGAGCAGGTAGGCGCGGCGGCTCGGCGACCGCGAAGCGCAGGTGCGAGCCACTGCCGCCGGCCGATGGCGACCATTCGCGGCGAGAGGTCGACCCCGACGACGTCCTCGTGCAGGTGCGACAGGTGGTGGGTGACGTGGCCGGGGCCGCAGCCGACGTCGGCGATCGTCCCGCCGCCACCGTCCGCCACGAGGTCGACGAGGGCGCGGAGCATCGCCCGGTCGAGCGGCTTATGGGTCAGCTCGTCGCCGAGTCCCGCGGCGTAGTCGTCCGCGACGGTGTCGTAGGTCGCCCGGATCCGCGCCAGCGAGTTCTCCGGGGCGCCCGGGTCCGCGTCGGTCATCCGGTGGACGCTAGAGCACCTCGAGCAGCAGCTACCGCCGGCCGGCGGCGGCCATGGCTGAGGCTCCGGTCACGAGGACCTCCATACTCGCCCGACACGCCGATGGGACCGGCGTGTCGGCGGAGTATGGAGGTCCTCGTGACCGCCGACCTCCTGGTCGCTTACGTCTGGACCGTTTCGACGCTCAGGCCGCCGTCGGCGTAGCGCGATCGGAGCACCTTCTTGTCGAACTTGCCCACGCTGGTCCTCGGCACCTCGTCGATGAACGCCCATCGCTCCGGCAGCTGCCAATGGGCGACCCGGTCGGCGAGGAAGGTCCGCAGCTCATCCACCGTGACGCTCGCGCCGTCCCGGACGACGACGCTCGCGAGCGGTCGCTCGCCCCACCGCTCGTCGGGGACGCCGACCACCGACGCCTCCCGCACCGCCGGGTGCGCCATCAGGTGGTTCTCGAGCTCCACCGAGCTGATCCACTCGCCGCCGGACTTGATGACGTCCTTCGCCCGGTCGGTGAGCGTGAGGTAGCCGTTCGGGCTGAGGACGCCGACGTCGCCCGTCCGCAGCCAGCCCTCGTCGAACTTGTCGGGGTCCGGGTCCCGGTAGTAGCTCCCCGTCACCCACGGCCCGCGGACCTCGAGCTCGCCGACGCTCTTGCCGTCCCACGGCTGCACCGAGCCGTCGGGGCCCACGAGCCGGGCCTCGACCGGCCCCGCGAGCCGGCCCTGCGTCACGCGGTAGGCGAACGCCTCCTCCGGGTCGAGCCCGGCGGGCGGGTGGCCGACGGTCCCGAGCGGCGACATCTCCGTCATGCCCCACCCGTGGACGATCGTCACGCCGTGCCGCTCCTGGAACCCGCGCATCAGCGCCGGCGGGCAGGCCGACCCGCCGACGAGGACCTCCCGCAGGCTGGAGACGTCGCGTCGGGTTCGCGTCGAGGTGGTTGAGCAGGTCGTTCCAGATGGTCGGGACGGCGCCCGCGTGCGTCGGCCGTTCCGCCTCGATCAGCGCGGCCAGTGGCGCGGCCTGCAGGAAGCGGTCGGGCAGGACGAGCGAGGCGCCGGCCAGGACGGCCGCGTAGGGAGCCCCCAGGCGTTGGCGTGGAACATCGGGACGACGGCGAGCACGCGGTCGCCCTGCTGGAGCGCGGCGGCGTCACCGCTCGTCGTGTAGAGCGAGTGCAGGTACGTCGATCGGTGGCTGTAGACGACGCCCTTCGGGTCGCCGGTGGTCCCGGAGGTGTAGCACATCGAGGCGGCGTCGCGTTCGTCGAGCTCGGGCCAGTCGAACGTCACCGGGC
The DNA here is from genome assembly GCA_963794075.1 of uncultured Actinomycetota bacterium. GTDB lineage: Bacteria > Actinomycetota > Actinomycetes > Actinomycetales > Kineosporiaceae > DATKNA01. Next base: position 47,147 of record CAWCCY010000010.1, on the reverse strand, counting down.
GGCCCTCGAGCAGGGCCTCGTAGTCGTGCACCTGTGCGTGCTGGGCCAGGGCCGCGCGGACGTCGTCCGCGACCTCGCCCCCCGCCGTCGACAGGATGACGTGCCGGACGCTCGCGTAGCTGGGGCAGGAGCTTCGCGAAGGCCGGCGCGAGTGTCGCGTCGACGAGCACCACCTCGTCCTCGGCGTGGTTGACGACGTAGGCCATCTGCTCGGGGAAGAGCCTGATGTTGACGGTGTGGAGCACCGCGCCCATCGAGGGGACGGCGAGGTAGGCGACGAGGTGCTCGGCGTTGTTCCACATGAAGGTGCCGACCCGCTGGTCGCCGGTGATGCCCAGGTCGCGGAGCGCGTGCGCGAGGCGGGCGGCGTCGCGGCCGACGTCGGCGAACGAGATCCGGCGCGGGCCGTCGGCCGTCCATGTCACCACCTCGGAGGAGCCGTGCACGGTCGTGCCGTGCACGAGGATCCGCGAGACCAGGAGCGGGACGTCCATCATCGTGCTGCGCATCGGGTGCCTCCCGGGGCCGACCACGCCGTCAGGTGAAGCCTCGCACGGAGGCGACCCGGGGGACAGGGCGGAGACAAGGGGACCTGTCAGAGCCGGCGCGCCGCCGGCGAGCCCACGTACACCGAGTTCGACGCCTCGCCTCCGGTCAACGGGTTGGGGAACGTGACCACGTGGGCCTGCACCTCGTCGAACACGGCTCCGAGGGTGGCGACGAACTCGTCGTCCGGCGGGTCGTCGGACCACAGCGCGAACACCCCGCCGGGGTGCAGCAGGCGGCGCAGCTGCCGCAGTCCTGCGGTCGAGTAGAAGCCGCCGTGGGCGGCCGCCAGCGTGTGCCGGGGGCTGTGGTCGATGTCGACCAGCACGACGTCGTACGTGCGCCCGGGCGCCCCCGGCACTCCCTCGCCGGGGTGCGCCGCGACGGCGAAGAAGTCGGCCTCCACCAACCGGGTGCGAGCGTCGTCCACGAGCGCGGCCGCAGCGGGGACGAGCCGCTGCTGGTGCCAGCCGATCACCGCGGCGAGAGCATCGACGACCGTCAGCGACGACACCCGCGGGTCGTCGAGCGCGGCGACCGCGGTGTAACCGAGGCCGAGGCCGCCGACGAGCACGTCGAGGGAGTCACCCGTGGCAGCGGCCGAGACCGAGCCGGGCCAGCTCGGTCTCGCCCAGCGTGAACAGGCTCGACATCAGGTACTCGTCGCCGAGGCGGACCTCGAAGACCTCCATGCCCAGGCGCGGGTCGATGCGCCGCCGCAGGCTCAGCTCTCCCATGGCCGTGGGCGCCCACGCCAGCTCCTCGAACCTCGCGCTCACGGCCCGACCCTTCTCCGTTCGCCGCAGGGCCGTCCCGCTTCATGACGGTCGTGTCGGCTCGTGGTTCTGACGGGTCAGGAGGTGAACACGACGTCGACCCAGTAGTTGGTGGACTGGTAGGTGCTGTTCGGGAAGACGCTGGACGCGCCGTAACGGTAGACCCCGTCGCCGCCGCTGACGCCGTCCTTCAACGCATGCAGCGGCCCGTTGTCCACGCCGGCCGTAGCGAAGTAGCCACTGTCCCCGGCGTAGTGCCCCGCGGGTGCGAAGTAGGACGCGACATAGACGGTCCCGGCGGTGACCGACACGGGGGTCGCGAAGGTGACCTGCTGCCAGCCCGAGGCGGTCTCGCCCGTGAACGTCGCCGTCGCCAGCTTCGTCCCGGTCGCCGACCACAGGTTCCCGATGTGCGTCCCGGTGTTGCCGGTGCCCTTGTAGAACCGGATGCCGGTGATCTTGCCGTTGACGTCGGCCTTGACCTTCACTCCGACCTCCACCGCGGCGGAGTCGGCGATGCTCGGGTTCGCCGGCGTCGCCGAGGACGCCCAGATCGTGCAGGCCGCGCACGTCAGGGCCGCCGGGGTCACGCTGTTGGACGCCGTCGAGGCCGGCCCGGTGCCGACGGCGTTGGTCGCCGTCACGGTGAACGTGTAGGCGGTGCCGTTGGTCAGCCCGGTGACGTTGGTGGTGGTCGCGGGCGGGCTGCCGGTGACGGTGGTCGGCGTCTGCGCCGTCGACCCGATGAACGGCGTGACGGTGTAGCTCGTGATCGCGCTGCCGCCGTTCGACGGGCGCCGTCCAGCTCACCTGCGCGGAGGCGTTGCCGGCCGCCGCGGTCACGCTCGTCGGAGCCCCCGGCGCCGTCGGGGCGGCCGGGGTCACCGCGTTGGACGCCGCCGACGCCGGCCCGGTGCCGACGGCGTTGGTCGCCGTGACGGTGAACGTGTAGGCGGTGCCGTTGGTCAGCCCGGTGACCTTGGTGGTGGTCGCCGGCGGGCTGCCGGTGACGGTGGTCGGCGTCTGCGCCGTCGACCCGATGAACGGCGTGACCGTGTAGCTCGTGATCGCGCTGCCGCCGTCCGAGGGCGCCGTCCAGCTCACCGTGCGCCGAGGTGTTCCCCGCGGTGGCGGTCACGGTGCGCGGGAGCCGCCGGAGCCGTCGCCGGCCCGGTCGCGAAGACGACGTCGACCCAGTAGTTCTCCGAGTTGTAGGTGCTGGTCGGGAACGCGCTCGAGGCTGCCGTACCGGTAGACGCCGTTCCCGCCGCTGACGCCGTCGCGCAGCGCGTGCAGGGGGGCCTTGTCCACCCCGGCGGTAGCGAAGTACCCGCCGTCGCCCGCGTAGTGCCCCGCGGGTGCGAAGTACGAGGCGACGTAGACGGTCCCCGCCGTGATCGGCACCGGCGTGGCGAAGACGACCTGCTGCCAGCCGGTGGCGGTCTCACCGGTGAAGGTCGCCGAGGCCAGCTTCGTCCCGGCCGCGGTCCACAGGTTCCCGATGTGGGTGCCGGTGTTGGCGGCACTCTTGTAGAAGCGGATCCCCTTGACCGTGCCCGTTGACGTCCGACGGAACTTGACCCCCAGCTCGACCGACGCCGGGTCCGCCTCGTCAGCGGTCGACCGGGGCGGCGGAGCCGCCCAGATCGTGCACGCCGCGCAGCTCGTCCCCGCGGGGTGACCGCAGCGGACGCCGCGGAGGCGGGGCCGGTGCCGACGGCGTTGGTCGCCGACACCGTGAACGTGTAGGCGGTGCCGTTGGTCAGCCCGGTGACGGTGGTGGTGGTCGCCGGCGGGCTGCCGGTGACGGTCGTCGGCGGTCTGCGCGCGCCGTCCCGATGTACGGCGTGACCGTGTAGCTGGTGATCGGGCTGCCGCCGTTGGCCGGCGCCGTCCAGGTCACCTGCGCCGAGCCGTTGCCGGCGGTCGCCGTCACCCCGGTCGGCGCCGCCGGCGCGGTCGGCGCGGTCGGGGTGACCGCGTTGGACGCCGCCGACGCCGGGCCGGTGCCGATCGGCGTTGGTCGCCGTCACGGTGAACGTGTAGGCGGTGCCGTTGGTCAGCCCGGTGACGGTGGTGGTGGTCGCCGGCGGGCTGCCGGTGACGGTCGTCGGCGTCTGCGCGCGTCGTCCCGATGTACGGGGTGACCGTGTAGCTCGTGATCGCGCTGCCGCCGTTCGGCCGGCGCCGTCCAGGTCACCGTGGCCGAGCCGTTGCCGGCGGTGGCGCGTCACCCCGGTCGGAGCGGCAGGCGCGGTCGGCCCGGTCGGGGTGACCGCGTTGGACGCCGCCGACGCGGGGCCGGTCCCGACGGCGTTGGTCGCCGTCACCGTGAACGTGTAGGCGGTGCCGTTGGTCAGCCCGGTGACCGTTGGTGGTGGTCGCCGGCGGGTTCCCGGACACGGTCAGTCGGCGTCTGCGGCGTGCGTCCCGATGAACGGCGTGACCGTGTAGCTCGTGATCGGGCTCCCGCCGTCGCGACGGCGCGGTCCAGCTGACACCGGCGCCGAGCCGTCGCCGGCCGTGGCCGTCACGTTGGTCGGCGCCGCGGGCGACGTGGCAGCCCCGGTGGAGAACACCACGTCGACCCAGTAGTTCTCGGAGTCGTAGGTGTTGGTCGGGAACCCGCTGGTGCTGCCGTACCGGTAGACGCCGTTGCCGCCGCTGACGCCGTCGCGAGGCGCGTGCAGCGGGCCGGTGTCCACGCCGGCGGCGGCGAAGTAGCCGCCGTCACGCCGCGTAGTGGCCGCTGCGGGCGCGAAGTACGAGGCGACATAGATGGTCCCGGCCGTGATCGACACCGGCGCTGGCGAACGTCACCTGCTGCCAGCCGGTGGCCGTCTCGCCGCTGAACGTCGCCGACGCCAGCTTGGTCCCGGCCGCCGGTCCACAGGCTCCCGATGTGCGTGCCGGTGTTCGCGGCGCCCTTGTAGAACCGGATCCCCTTGATCGTCCCGTTCACGTCCGACGTGAACTTCACGCCCAGCTCGGTCGAGCCGGGGTCGGCTGCGTCCGGAGTCGAGGGCGAGATCGTCGAGGGCCAGATGGTGCACGCCGCACAGCTCACCGCGGCCGGGGTGACGGCGTTCGACGCCGCCGAGGCCGGGCCCGTCCCCACCGCGTTCTACGGCGGTGACCTTGAACGTGTACGCCGTGCCGTTGGCGAGCCGCCTGACCGTGGCGTGGTGGCGGGCGGGTTGCCGGTGACCGTCGTCGGCGTCTGCGCGGTGGCCCCGATGTACGGAGTCACCGTGTAGCTCGGTGATCGCGCTCCCGCCGTCCGGGGCGCGTCCAGCTGACCTCGGCCGAGGCGTTGCCCGGAGTCGCGCCACCCCGGCGGCGCGCCCGGCGCGGTCGCCGGCCCGGAGTTCTGGCGTGAACGTCGACGTCGACCCAGTAGTTCGTCGGCGTCGCACGCTGCCCGTCGGGAAGGTGCTCGACGGCGTTCGTGCGGAACAGCCCGTTGGTGGTGCCGTTGGTGTTGCGCAGCGCGTGCAGCGGCGGGCTGTCGACGTGCGCTGCAGGTCGGGCGCCGGCGACGGGGTCGGGTAGAAGTAGCGTCGTCCTGGGCGGTGTGGCCGACCGGGGCGAAGTACGACGCGACGTAGGTGGTGTTCGCGTTGATCGACACCGGACTGGCGAACGTCGCCTGTCTGCCAGCCCGACGCCGTCTCGCCCGTGAACGTCGCCGTCGCGAGCTTCGTCCCGGACGCCGTCCACAGGTTGCCGACGTGCGTGCCGGTGTTCTTGCTGGCCTTGTAGAACCGGATCCCGGTCACCGTGCCGGAGATGTCCGACGTGAACTTGACGCCCACTTCGACGGCACTGGCCTGCCGGAGTCGGTCAGGGTCGGGGTCGCCGTGGTGCCCCAGATCGAGCAGGTGCAGGTCGACGGTGAGCGAGATCCCGGCGGACGGCGTCTCGATGTTGCCGCTGTCGTCGACGGCACGGGTCTTGATCGTGGCGCTCGGGCTGCCGTGCGCCACCCAGCTGTAGGTCCAGCTCGTCGTGCCCGTGGCCGGGTGCCACGTGGTGCCGCCGTCCGTGGAGACCTCGACACCGGCGACGACCCCCGCCGGTGTCGGCCGCCGTCCCGCTGATGGTGATCGTCGCGCCGTCCGCCGACGGTGGCGCCGGCGGCCGGCGAGGTGATCGCGGACGTCGGAGCGGTGGTGTCCGTCGAGGCCGTCGCCACGCTCAGCCCGGAGATCAGGGCGTACGGCTGCGCGCCCATGTCCGCGAACAGGTTCACGGTCGCCTGCTGCATGTTCCGGTCGGCGGTGCGGTCCTCGGGTCGTCCAGCCCCCAGGCCCACTGGACGGTGCCGGCGCCGAACACCAGCGCGCCGCTGGGCGCCCGGTACAGCGTCATGCGGTGGGTGGCGGTGCCCTGGACTCTTGACGGTGCTGCCGTAGTCCGTGAACACCTCCGCACTCGTGGACGTCGTCGACGACAGGTCGAACAGGCCGGCGGGGCGGAACCCGTTGTCAGGCTCCGTGTCCCACTCGTAGCCGAGCGTCCCCGCGCCCGGCGCCAGCGTGAGCGTCTGTCCCGAGGGCAGCGTCGCCGCGGCCGTGTTGCGCCAGAACCGCAGCTTCGCAGTACTGCGACGGCACCCTGATGTCGGTCGTGCCGGAGTTCACCACGAAGAGCTGCCCGGTCAGCGCGTTCTGCGGCCGGCCGCCGTCCGCCGGCGGGCTGAACCGCGGGTCCTCCCACGTCCCGGTCCAGGTGGGCGGATCCTGCGGGTCGACGACGCCGTCGTAGTGCGTCTCCTTGTAGCGAGACCAGGGTCCGGTTGGCCGTGCTGGTGCCCGCGATGCTCGGCTCCGAAGCGGGTCTTCCAGAAGACCTCGTTCCCGCTGAAGAACGCGAGGTTCACGCCCTTGTCCCGGGCGGCCTCCACGTTGGCGCGCTGCGGCCCCGACCAGTACTCGTCGTGCCCGGTGGACATGAAGAACTTGTGGTTGGTGAGCAGCGCGCCACCCGCGGCCGTGCCCACGTCGACACCGCTGGTGTAGCGCGACGTCGTACCCGTTCGCCTCGAGGAAGCGGATCATGGCGTACTCGGCGTACATGAGCCAGCTGCGACCGCCGGAGTCGTCCTCGGCGGAGTGGAACGGCCGGTTGTACGACACCTTGGCGGCGCCCTTGTAGGCCGCGGGACTGCCCGGCGGGCAGTTCACCGAGCAGCTGTACAGGCTGTTGCCGCCGTAGGTGTTGTACGCCTGCCAGGTCTCGTCCGAGGTCTGGAACAGCACGTCGGAGTGGCTCGCGTCGTTCCGGACGACGAACACGATGTGGCTGGAGCCGCCGGTGTCGTCCCGCACCAGGTGCGCCAGGTACACCCCCGACACCGCGGTGCTCGGCACGGTCCACGACGCCGACACCGCCCAGTTGCCGCAGTCGATCAGGCCGGTGGCCGCCGTGTCGTTCTGGCATGCGGGCTGGGTCTGCGGCAACGTGGCCGACGGCCTCAGGCCCGAGGCCACCTTGCGGGCGCCGTTCCCCTGGTAGTAGCCGAGCCGCAGGATGTCGAAGTGGTACGAGCTCGCCGTGGTCTTGATCTTGAAGGTGACCGTGTCGCCGGGGCTCGCGCTCATCGACGTGGCGAACCCCTGGATCGTCTGGTCGCCCGCGCCGGTGATCTGCCAATCGCTCGTCGGATCTCCCTGCGCCGTGTTCTCACACGCGATCACGCTGACGACGGGCGGCCCGCAGGGGCCGGCCGCGGAGGCCGGCGCACTCGTCAGCAGGGGGACGAGGACCGTGGCCACGAGTGCCACCGCGGCGAGGATCGCCACGCGTGGCCGGTGTCCCCTCGCCAGCAAGCGACGGGTCCGGCTGACAGGTTGCTCGACCATCATCGCTCGCGGTTCCCCTCAGAGGTGGCTCTCGGCCTGAGTAGACGAGGTCGCGGTCGTGAGCATTGATACGGGCGCGCCGATGCGGCCGCGATCAAGGAATTGGCAACCCTGCGCAGCGCCCTGGGGGGCGCAGCTGCCGGCCTCGAGCCGGGCGAGCCGGGCGAGCCGCGCGAGGACGCCGGAGGCCCGCTCGACGACTGCGCGGAGTCGTCAGCCCAGAGGGTTGTGGGCGAGCCGGTCCGCGAGGCCGGATCGGACGATGCGCTCGGCACTGCTGCCGCGCTTGCGAAGTGCCTGGAGCGCGAGGGCACGGGTGAACTCGGCCGCCAGGTCGAGCCGCGGGTAGCGCTCGAGCACCTCGGCGCGCAGCGTGGCGGGCCACACGTCGGCGTCGCGGCCCGAGATGTCGAGCCCCGTGCCGACCTCGAGCAGGTGCCCCTCGGCGTCGGCGGCCGGGTCGACCGAAGGCCACATGTGCCGGACGACGATCTCCGACACCCGGACGCGGCGCGCTGCCGGCCAGCCCGCGCCTGCCGCGACACGGCCGCCACCTGACCGCCGGCCTCTTCGAAGGGCACCTCGTGGGCGTCGAACGCGGGCACCAGGCCGATGTCGTGCAGCATCGCCGCGACGAAGAGCAGTTCGGCGTCGAACGTCAGGCCCCGCTGGACGCCCAGCGCGGCGGCCCACAGGTACGAGCGCTGCACGTGGTTGACGAGCGCCGGCGTGTGGTGCTCGGTCGCCACCTCGGCGGCGAGCCGCGCGACGGCTGTGTCGGGCAGAGGGACGGCGTCCAGGTGCATGTCTGCAAGGCTGGCACGGCGATCACCTGTCGCGCCACGCGTGAGATCACTAGGCTTCCCTCTCGAGGAGCGCGGGGGAGGTCCCGGCTCCTGGGGGTGTCCGATGACGAGTGACGAAGAGGCGACGGCGGGCACCCTCGTGCGCGGCGGCACCAGTGAGCGGCGCTCGGGGGAGCAGGTGGCCGCCCGGTTCGCCCTGCTCCTCGCGGCCGACCAGGACGCCGTCGCCCTTCGACGGCGGCTGCTCGCGGAGCTCTCGCCGCTGCGGGCCACGGTGACTCCGTTGTCGAGGCTGGATCGTCGCGTGCTGGTGGTCGAGCTGCCGGACCTGACCTTCGAGGGCTCGCCCCGGGCCGCCGTCTTCAGCGCGGCCCACGGCCTCGCGGAGCATCTCGGCGCCGACGAGGTGGAGCCCGACCTGCCGACGCCGTACTTCCCCGCGCCGCCCCCACCCGCGGTCGGCCCCGCCGTGGACGCGAGCGCGGCCGCCTTCCCGCCGGGGTGCTGGGTCCCGGAGGAGCCCGACCTGCCCGTCGGCTGGGCGCTGGAGCCGATCGACGCCGCCGGTGCGTGGGCCCTCTCCGAGCAGCTCGGAAAGCCCGCGCGGGGGCAGGGTGTCGTCATCGCCCAGGTCGACACCGGTGTGACTGCGCACGCGGAGCTGGAGCAGACATTCAGCGGAGCGAGCTGGGACACGGTGGACGGCGACAGCGATCCGACGGACCCCTTGACCGGCAGGAATCCGGGGCACGGGACCGGGACGGCCAGCGTCGCCGTCTCCCGGACGGCGCTCGAGGTGACGGGGTCCGCGCCCGACGCGGTGCTCATGCCCATCCGCGCCGTGACCAGCGTCGTCGAGATCACGCAGGTCACCGTCGCCGCCGCCATCGACTGGGCCGTCGACCACGCGCGCACCGGTGATCACGATGAGCCTCGGCGGGCTTCCGTCGATGTCGCTGCACCGGGCGCTGCGCCGCGCGGTCGCGGCCGACGTGATCGTGCTCGCGGCCGCCGGCAACTGCGTGCGCACGGTGGTCTGGCCCGCGCGCTACGACGAGTGCATCGCCGTCGCCGGCACCGACGCGCGCGACCACATGTGGGAGGGCTCCTGCCGGGGGTCCGCGGTCGACGTCGCCGCGCCGGCCCAGAACGTCTACCGCGCCACCGTGCCCCCTGGCGGGCCCCCCGGCGCTGCGATCGGGCAGGGGCAGGGGACGAGTTTCGCCGTCGCCCTGACGGCAGGCGTCGCCGCTCTGTGGCTCGCGCACCACGGGCGGGACACCGTCGTCCGGGAGGCGCACGCGCGGGGGGAGACCGTGCAGGCCTTGTTCGTGCGGCTCCTGCGCGCGACCGCCCGCCGGCCGGCCGGGTGGGACGTCTCGGAGCTCGGCGCAGGAGTCGTCGACGCCCGAGCCCTGCTGGCGGCCGAGCTCGACCTGGGTCGCGGCACAGCGACAGCCGTCACCGCGGCTCTCACGGCCGATCCTCGCGAGGTCGCCGGCCGGAGCGTGCGATCGCTGGTCGCCGAGACGGTGAGCGCGGCGGCCGCCGACGACCCGGCGTTCGACTGGGACCGGCACGGAGCGGAGCTGGCCGCCGCACTCCTCGACCGGCAGCTGGGCGTGCGAGGTCTGCGAGCCGAAGCGCCGTCCGGAGCGGTCGTCTCGCCGCAACTCGCCGCCGACGTCACGAACCCCGACCTGCGTGCCGCCCTCCGGCTCGACGAGCCGGCGCCGGCGGAGGCGGAGAGCGGCGATCCCGCCTGAGCCCGTCGGGCGATCGACGCCTCGCCCCTCGCGCCTCGCCCCCCAGGTCGCACGCCCCCGTCGCCCCTCCCCCCCGTCGTACGCACGAAAATGGTGGTTCTGGCGCCGGAAGCGGCCCAGGGACCGCCACTTTCGTGCGTACGAGCCAGGCAACCCGCTTCACTGGGCTCATGCATTCCCTGGTGCACCCGCCCAAGGCGCGTCCCGGTGACAAGGTCGCCGTCCTCTCGCCGTCGTTCGCCGCACCCGCGGTCGCCCCGGAGGTGCACGAGCAGGCGCTCGGGCGGCTGAAGGACGTCACCGGCCTCGTGCCCGTCGAGTACCCGACGACGCGCCGCCTGGGCGCGTCGCCGCAGGACCGGGCGGCCGATCTCAACGCGGCGTTCGCCGACCCCGAGATCCGCGCGGTGCTCGCGACGATCGGCGGCGAGGACCAGATCACCGTCGTCCCGCACCTCGACCCGGCACTGGTGACCGCCGACCCCAAGCCGTTCCTCGGCTACAGCGACAACACCAACATCCTCAACTGGCTCTGGACGAACGGCGTCGCGGCCTTCTACGGGGGCTCGACGCAGGTGCAGCTCGGCCCCGGGCCGGCGGTCGACGACGTCCACGCCCGGTCGCTGCGCGCGGCGCTGCTCACGGGGGAGACGCTGGAGGTCACCGACCCCGGCGAGTCCGAGGACATGGGCAAGGACTGGCAGGACCCGGCGGCGCTGACCTCGTACGGCGACCGCGAGCCGACCGAGCCGTGGACGTGGGCGGGCCCGCGCCGGTCGGTGACCGGCCGCACCTGGGGCGGGTGCATCGACGTCCTCCAGTGGATCCTCACCGCGGGCCGCTTCCCGGCGGACCCGGCCGTCGTCGACGGGGCGGTGCTGCTGCTCGAGACCTCGGAGGACCTGATCCCGGCGCGCGAGTTCGGCTGGATCATGCGGTCGCTCGGCGAGCGCGGCCTGCTGGCGGCGGTCGACGCGCTCGTCGTGGGGCGCCCCCCGACGTCGGACTTCGTGGTCCGGCCCACCGCGCAGGAGCGGGCCGCCCGCCGCGCCGAGCAGCGCGACGTCGCGATCGAGACCATGCAGCGCTACAACCCGGACGCCGTGGTCCTCGTGGGCGTGCCCTTCGGGCACACCCGCCCGCAGTGGATCCTCCCCTTCGGCGGTCAGGTCACCCTGGACGCCGTCCGCCGGCAGCTGACCGCCGACTACGCCTGACGAGCGTGCAGCGTGGGCCGGTAGACGAGCTCCTGGATGTCGCCGTCGAAGGTCCGGCTCTCGATCAGCTCGAGGTCGAAGTCGGCCGCGCCTTCGAAGATGCGGTCCGTTCCGGTCAGGCCGGTGATGACGGGGAAGATCGTCACCTGGACGCGGTCGACCAGGCCGGCGGCCATCAGCGCGCGGTTCATCGACAGGCTGCCGTGCGAGCGCAACGGCATGTCGGACTCCTTCTTGAGCCCGGCGACGACGTCGACGGCGTCACCCTTCACGACGGTCGCGTCCGGCCAGTCGAGAGGCCCGGCGAGGGTGGTCGACACCACGGTCATCGGCAGGTTCCTCATCCGGGTGACCCACGCGTCCCGCACGTCGGCCCCCTCGTCGCTCGAGGCCAGCATCTGCACGAAGGACCGGAACGTGGTGGCCCCGAAGACCATCCGCTGCTCGCCGCCGTACAGGGCGAGGCGGTGGTCGAGGAACTCGGGGCCCTGCTTGCCCCAGTAGCCGCCCCAGTCACCGCCCTCGCCGTAGGAGCCGAAGCCGTCGAGGCTGGAGAAGATGTCGAAGGTGTAGATCGCAGTCACGAGGATCTCCTGGAGAGCCGGTCCGTCAGGGGTCGAGAGACAGACGGGGACCGCCGGCGAGACTCATCGCCCACGGCCGGGGACGGCGGCTACCCAGGGGCCGGCGGCAGGAACGTGAAGCGGCGCACCTCGCTCGCCCAGCCGGCGCACCTCGGCGCGGAGGCGCCGGCGAGCGCGGGGCGTGAGTCGAGCCAGGCCAGCAACTGCGTCACGCCGGGATCGGGCGGCGTGCCGTCGTCCGGGGCCATGGCCGTGACCAGGGACCGGACCGTCGCCTGTGGGCCGCCGTTCGCGAGGTAGGTGAGCAGCGGGGTGAAGCCGGGTCGCCCCGTCACCAGCGCCAGCAGGAACGCGACGATCTGGTCGTCGGCGACGCCGTCACGCCGCTCCGCGAACGAGCTCAGGTCGGTCGCGCGGGCCTTCAGCAACCGGTACGTGTTCACGAACCTCTTGACCGTCCGCGGAGTCGTGCCGATCAGCCCGACGACCGCCGCCATGGCGGCGGCGTCCGAGGGTGTGATCGTCAGAACCTGTGCGAGCGACCTCTGGACCCGGGGTTTGGTGGCTTCGCGCCCGGCGCGCTTGTCGGCCGGCGCCGAAGGCGCGACGCCGGCGTGGTCGTCAGCGGCCGGCAGCGGAGCGGAGGGCGGCTCGGGCGCCGTCGCGCCCGTCAGACCCGTCAGCATCCGCCGGATCATCGGGTCGTCGAGGGGCAGCACCTGCAGCGGGATCTGGATGATCTTCTCGAGGTAGTCGGACGGCGATGCGCCGTGGTGAGCTCCGAGCAGCTTGCGGTAGCGGATCCGCAGCGACTGCTCGAGCCAGCGCGTGTCGACGGCGAGCAGCACGACGAACAGCTCGAAGTCGAAGAGCAGGTGCACGGCCTCGAGCACCGACACGACCTTCTCGGGCGGGCACCGGTCGAGGTCGTCGATCATCACGACGACCCGCTCGAGCTGCAGCGGCGCGGCACCATCCTTGCGCGCGGCCCGCACCGCGTCGTCCAGGCTCTGGAAGCGCTGGCGGGTCCGGGTCACCAGCCCGAGCAGGTCGCGGTACTCGGGGTCCTCGACCAGCTTGCGGATCGTGCCGCCCAGCTCCTCGGCCTCGGTGACCTCGCTCGGCTGGTCCTGCCGCGCCAGGTCCGCCCCCAGCTGTGCGCGCGTCAGCCGGCGCCTGGCTCCCCACACGCCGCCGATCGCGCTGAACAGCGGCCCCACGTCCTTGAGCCAGCTCGCCGTCGTCCGCATCGAATCGGCGACCCCGAGCGCGGCGGTCACGAGCCCCAGCGCCCAGAGCCACTGCACGAAGCCGGTGCGCCAGAGCACCACACCGGCCAGGACGACGACCGCGACGGCGGCGACGGCGAGCAGCCCCGTCCGACGGCGGCGCCGCACCCGCAGCCGCGCGTCCGCCAGCGCCTGCTCGGCGGCGCGGACCTTCTCGTCGGCGTCCCAGGCGGGTGAGCACTCCTTGCGGATCGCCAGCAGCACGTCGTTGACGAGCGCCGCCCAGAGGTTCGTCTCGGCGTAGTGCCATGCGTTGAAGGTCACGACGGGGACGTGCTCGAGGTAGCCCTCGGTCCGGCCGGCACGCGTGAAGGTCTCGACGAACGCCTTGATGCGGTCGAGCAGGAAGCTCTTGCCCGAGCCCCAGGCGCCGAACAGCCCGACGGCGAGCGGCGGCACGAGGTCGGCCGAGGCGATCAGCGCGGCGAGCCCGCGGGCGTCGCTGTCGGCGTCCAGGAGGTCCTGTGGGCCGGACGCGCGGTCGGGGGCGTACTGGGCGCGGACCTCGACCACCGGTGCGGTCCCGAGCGACCAGACCCGCAGTGCGCCCCCGGCGGCGACCGCCAGTAGCCCGCCGGGACCGGCCGCGAGCGCGGTGACCGGACCCGGGCCGGTGGCGAGGCGGGCGACCCGGGTGTCGGGGAGCAGCTCGACGACGACGCCACCCTGCTGCCCGGGTCGCGCTCGGCCGACCCGGCCGGCGACCCGGCCCACGGCGACGACCGGTGACGTGCCGGTGGGATCGGCCGGGACGTAACCCAGGAGAGTGGCCGGGCTGTTCGGGAGCGGCTGCGCGGGCGTTCCGGCGTCCATGCCCGCGGCCCCGGGCTCGAGCGACACCAGCGCGGGGCCGGCGGGAAGGTCGGCCAGGCCCAGGACGCCGGCGTGATCCACGGCGACGACGCGGCCCGACGCCGTCGCCAGGTCCTGCGGCTCCGTGTCGCCGACGCGCAGCACGCTCAGGCGGCCGCCCTCGAGGAGCCAGACCCGCGAGCCGTCGCCGCTGAGCGCGGCGCTCATCACCGAGGTCCGCGCGACCGGGGCCGGGCCGCCGGCCAGATCGCTCACCGTCAGGTCGCCGCTCGGGCCGAGGGAGAGCGTGACGACCCCGCTGCGGCCCCAGCCCAGGTCACGGGTGCCGGGCGGCGCGACGCCGAGCCGTTCGATGCTCCCGGTCCGCGTCACCTGCCAGACGTCCTCGCCGCACAGCGCGGCGACCCGGTCGCCGCCGGGGGCGAAGGCGAGCGCCGAGGCGGCCCCGGGCAGCTCGACGGGCTTCGCGCCGTTCCACTCGGACGGCGCCCCGAGGCGCGCCCGCCAGCAGCGGTTGGCCCTCGGCCAGGAGGCGCCCGGCGTCGCTCAACATGTCCCAGGGCACGAGGTTCGGGTCGCTGCCCTGCGTGTCCTGCGGCGACCAGAGCCGGACGATCGACTCGACCGCTCCCGTGCCGAGCAGCGGCCGCCCGAGCTCGGGGTCGAGAGCCAGGCCGAGCACGACCCGGCGGGTGGTGAGGACGGGGGAGACGACGTCGTCCCAGCGGTCGCGGACCAGGCGCAGGTGCTCGCGGACGGAGCGGGCCGGCCCCCAGCCGGCCACGGCGGCGTCGAGGCGGACGTCGAGGTACGGCCCGGTGAGGCCCTGGTGCTCGACGAGCAGGTGGTTGACGAGCACCCCCGCGGCGACGGGAGCGTCGTCGGCGTGGGCGTTCCAGTACTCCTGCAGGTACTCGCTGAGCCACGCGGGGGCGGCGTCGCGGGGCGAGGGGATCGGTCGCGAAGCCTCGTGCGACGCGCTGCTCGGGCCGGCCGCGGGTTCGCTGCTCGGGCCGGCCGCGGGTTCGCTGCTCGGGCCGGCCGCGGATTCGCTGCTCGGGCCGGCCGCGGGTTCGCTGCTCGGGCCGGCCGCGGATTCGCTGCTCGCGGCGCTCTCCATCGGGATCGTCATCGCGGCCTCCGCTCACCACCTCGCACCGCTCATCACCTCGCACCGGCCACCAGTCTGCTCGCGCCGCCGCAGCATGCGGTGCTGATCGGGCCATTCTCCTGATCTCGCCCGCCTCAGAGTGGTTTGCGTCGCGCGAAACCACTCTGAGGGCTGCGAGATCGCCGGCCGGCGCGAGAGCCGGGGCGCGGTGTCCCGTCGCGTGCGGTCAGCCGGTGTGGCCGGGGAGGACTGGGCCGGACTCGCCAGGCGAGGACGACCAGCTGCGCACGGTCGCGCACGCCGAGCTTCGTCATCGCCCGGCTCACGTGCGTCTTCGCCGTCAGCGGGCTCAGCACGAGCCGGGCTGCGATCTCGTCGTTCGACAGGCCCGCCGCGACGAGCGCCACGATCTCCCGCTCCCGCTCCGTCAGGCCGGCCAGCGCGGCGACGTCCCGGGCCGGGCGGGGCTGCGGGCGGCGCGCGACGTCCGCGATGAGGGTGCGGGTCACCGTGGGAGAGCAGGGCCTCGCCGCGCGGCGACCACCCGGACCGCGTGCAGGAGCTCCTCGGGCTCGGTGTCCTTGACGAGGAACCCGCTCGCGCCGGCGCGCAGCGCGTCGTACACGTACTCGTCGGTCTCGTACGTCGTCAGGACCAGCACCCGGACGCCGGCCAGCTCGGGGTCGGCCGCGATCCGCGCGGGTGGCTTCGAGGCCGTCGACGCGCGGCATCCGGATGTCCATGAGGACGACGTCAGCACGCAGGGCGCGGGCCATCCGGACGGCCTGCTCCCCGTCGCCGGCCTCGCCCACGACCTCGACGTCGTCCGAACCGGAGAGCAGCACGCGGAACCCGGCCCGGATCAGCGCCTGATCGTCGGCCAGCAGGACGCGGATCGGGTCGCCCGCGCCGGGACCGCTCCGCCGGGCCGTCACGCCGGGACCGCTCACGCCGGATCGCCGCCGGGACCGCTCACGCCGGGACCGCTCACGCCGAGACCCGGGCCAGCGGCAGGGTGGCGGCCACCCGGTAGCCGCCGTGCTCTCCGGCCCCTGTCTCGACCGTGCCGCCCACGGACGCGGCCCGCTCGCGCATGCCGACGAGGCCGAAGCCCGCGGCGACGCCGTCGACCGTTCCGTCGAGGTTGCCGTCCACGTCGCCATGGACCGTGCCGTCGAGGTTGCTTTCGAGCCTGCCGGCGCGGGGCCCGACGCCGGTGTCGGTCGACCTCGACGTGCACCGCGTCGTCGCCGACGTCCACGGTCACGCGGGCGGTCGCCGGGCCCGCGTGCCGGATGGCGTTCGTCAGCGACTCCTGCACGATCCGGTAGGCGGCGAGGTCGACCTCCGTGGGCAGCGGCCGGCCGACTCCGTGCAGCGTCAGCGTGACCGGCAGGCCGGCGTGGCGGGCCCCGTCGACGAGGCTCTCGAGCTGGTCCAGGCCCGGCGGCGGGGCAACCCCGGCACCGTCACGCGAGTCCACCCGGCGCAGCACGTCGAGGACGGCCCGCAGCTCGCGCAGCCCCTCCTTGGACGCCGCCTTGACGGCGCGCATCGCCTGCTCCGCCGTCTCGGGCTCGGAGCGCGCGACGTGCACCGCGGCCGACGCCTGAACGTTGATCGTCGCCATCGTGTGGGCCACGACGTCGTGCAGTTCGCGGGCGATCCGGAGCCGCTCGGCGTCGACCTGGCGCTGCGCCTCCTCGCGCCCGCGCTGCTCCATCGAGGCCAGCAGGGCGCGCCGGTTGGCCGTGGCGACACCGGCGAAGTACGCGGTCGCCACGAGCGCCGGCAACAGGACGACGCCGCCGCTGAAGTGGCCGAGCGGGTTGTTCACCGTCGAGACGAGGGTGAGCGCGACGAGGGTGACGAGGCTCCACCAGATCGCCCGCCGCTGCGGGACGGCGCTGGTGACGGCGTAGAGCGCGACGAGCGGCGCCACGAGGGCCGACCCGTTGACGTAGCCCAGCAGGCTGTACGCCCCGACCGCGGCCACGCTCACGACGAGGGTGAGGGCGGGCCGGCGGCGCCGGAGCAGGAGCACGCCGCCGGCGACGACGACGAGGCCGTAGGCCCAGGCCGGCGGCACCGGGACCGGCGCGCCCGCGGGCGTCAGGCGATTGGCCGGCGAGGCCGGGTGCGCCTCGCCGATGGCACCGAGGACCAGCACGACGGTCAGCACGGTGACGAGCGCGGCGTCGACGGCGCGGTGCTCGCGCCACCCGCGTGGGACGTCGGCCTCGGCCATGTCCGCAGCCTAGGCCGGGCGGGCCCACGCGCGGATCCTCCCGGTGGCGGCGTCCTGACTACTCCCCACGGCGTACGAGGGCGTCGCAGTGCTCCCGCTGCCGGCGCCGGGAGCCTTCGCACGCCGGATTCGCCCGAGGGCCGGCGTCACGAGGCTGGCAGCACCACGACAAACCCGTCGCCTCGACGATCAGGAGCCCGCCATGACCTCGCTCACCACGTTCGTCCTCCGGCACAAGCTGCTCGTCGCCCTCGTCTGGCTCGCCGTCGGCGTCGCCGGGTTCCTGATGTCCAGGGCGACGACCGCGAACATGACCAACAACGCCGCCATGCCCGGCACGGCGTACCGGGTCGACAGCCGGATCGTCGACACGTACGGCAACGGCGGCGGGAGCTCGCCCCTCGCGCCCGCGTCACCGCGCCCGCCGACGCGGATCACCGCCGGGAGTGCGGCCGCCGCGCGGCGCCTCGCCGCCCTGCGGGCCGCCGCGGGCGCCGTCCCGGGGTCGCGGCTGGTCGACCTGGCCTCGACGAGCGACGGGGCCTTCGTGACCGCCGACGGGCGGACGACGTTCGGGCTGCTCTACACGGTGCCGCCGACGAGCTTCTCCGGGCCCGACCCGAGCGCGGCCCTCAGCCGCGCCCTCGCCGCGAGCCTGCCCCCCGGCTGGACGTCCGGCGTGACCGGCTCGACCCTGCTCTCCGCGGGGTCCTCGTCGTCGAGTCAGGGCACCGGCGTGCTCGTCGAGGCGCTGATCGGCGGCGTCGGCGCGCTCGTGATCCTCGCGCTGGTGTTCGGGAGCTACCTCGCGGTGCTCCCCGTGGTCATCGGCGCGCCGTCCGTGCTCGCCGCCTTCCTCGCGGTCGGCGCCCTCGAGCAGGTCGTCGAGGTCAGCCAGATCGTCGAGTTCGTCATCGCGCTGATCGGCCTCGGCATCGCGATCGACTACTCCCTGCTCGTCGTGACGCGCTGGCGCGAGGAGCGCGCGGCCGGCGCGGACCGGCACGATGCCGTCGTCCGCGCGATGGAGCACGCCGGCCGGGCCGTCGTGTTCTCGGGCGTCACCGTCGCCATCGGCCTGCTCTCGCTCGTGGTGATCCCGGTGCCGTTCCTGCGCAGCGTCGGGTACGGCGGCGTGCTGGTCGCCGCTCGCCTCGCGTGCTCGCGTCCGCTCACCCTGCTGCCCGTGATCCTCGCGACGGCCGGCCGCCTGGCTCGACCGCCCCCGCCGTCGCCTCGACCACGCACGCAGGGGCAGCCGGTTCTGGACGGCGTGGGCCGGCTCGCCTACCGCCGCCGCTGGATCGCCGCCGGGGTCGGCACGCTGACGCTCGCGCTCCTCGCGCTGCCGGCACTCGGCCTGACCCTCGGGGAGCCGGGAGCATCGTCGCAGGCGCCGTCCGGCCGCCCACGCACGCTGGCCCGCCTCGTCGAGGGCGGCGTCCTGAGCGTGTCCTCCCGACGGTGTCCCGGATGTCGCCCGACCAGGTGGCGCAGCAGCTACGGACGGTGGACGGCGTGTGGCGCCGCCGCCGTGCCGACCGACGCCTCGTCGGTCCCCGGGGCCGTGGTCGTGAGCGTCCTGCCGCGTGTCGAGAGCACGCTGCCGGCGGGCCAGGACGCCGTACGCGCCGTACAGGCCGCGGTCGAGGGCAACGGTGACGTGGTCGGCGTCGGCGGCTCGGGCGCGTGGACGGTCGACTTCGTGCACGCCGTCTACGGGCAGCTTCCCGCTGCTGCTCACCCTGATCGGGATCGCCACGTTCCTGCTGCTTGCGAGGGCGTTCCGGTCCGTGCTGCTCGCCGCGAAGGCGGTCGTGCTCAACCTCGTCTCGCTCGCCGCGGCCTACGGGATCCTCACCTGGGTGTGGCAGCAGGGCCACGGCAGCGAGGCGGTATTCGGCGTGCAGGCGACCGGCGCGATCACGACGTGGGTGCCGCTGACGGTCTTCGCCTTCTTGTTCGGGCTGTCGATGGACTATGAGGTCTTCATCCTCAGCCGCGTCCGCGAGGAGTACGACCGCACCGGCTCCGCGGAGCTGGCGGTGAGCCGAGGGCTCGGGCACACCGGGCGGCTCGTCACCAGCGCGGCGGCGATCCTCTACGCTCACGTTCGTCTCGATGGCCACCGCACCGGGCACCGACCTCAAGATCCTCGCGACCGGTCTCGGTGCCGGGATCATCGTCGACGCCGTCGTGGTGCGCTGTCTGATGGTGCCGGCTCTGATCGCGCTCTTCGGGCCGCTGAACTGGTGGATGCCCCGCCCGCTGGCACGGGTACTGCGGGTGCGCGAGACGCCGGCCGCCGCCCTTGTCGCGCCGCGCGAAGTGCAGCTCGCCACCTGACGGAGCGGCACAGGGGCCGGGACGCCGTCGGCGTCCCGGCCCCTCTGCGTCCCGATCGTGGGAGCACCTGTTCCCTCAGGCCTGCTTCGGCCGCCAGACGCCGAAGCAGGCCTCCAGGCTTACGGTGTCGTCGAGCGGCGCCTCGGCGACGCCGGGGTGCTGTACGCGCTGACGCCGTGGGGTGCTCGACTGCGCGAGCCGCTGCTGGCGCTGGCCCCCTGGAGCGCACCACTGATGGCGCCGGGCCCTGGGGAGGCGGCCTTCCGACCGCACTGGCTGTTGCTGCCGCTCGAGCAGTACCTCGGCTCCACGTCCGTGCCCGTGCCGACCCGGATCGGGCTGCATGTCGAGGGCGCCACCTTCGCCGTGCTCGCGCACCCCGACGGCGTGAGCATCGAGGCGGCCGCTACGGGGCCCTTCGACGCGGAGCTCACCGCCGCCGCACCGCTGCTGCTCGCCCTCGTCAGCGGAGCCCGCTCTCTGGACGAGGTGCTGGGCGCGGGCGCAACCCTGGCCGGCGACGGTGCGCGACTCGAGGGGATCCTCGCAGCCGCCCACGGGTCTTCTGATGTCGTCTCGAGCGGAGCCTGACCGCTAAGGTCATCGGCGGCGGGGCTCGGCGTTTCTGACAGTGACAACGTGAGCGGACGAGAGTCGACGCGAGAGGACGGCGATGACGTCGGAGCGTTCCTTCCGCTTCGGGGTCGTCGCGGGGCGGCCGTCGTCCGGGGCCGAGTGGCTCGCCACCGCCCGCAGCATCGAGTCCCTCGGCTACGCGACGATGCTCCTGCCCGACACGACCTTCACACCGTCGCCCTTCCCGGCGCTGGCCGCCGCGGCGGCGGCGACGTCCACGCTGCGCCTCGGCACCTGGGTCCTGGCCGCGCCCTTCCGGACGGCGGCCGTCGTCGCCCGCGAGGCCGCGGCCCTGCAGCTCGTCTCGGCCGGCCGGTTCGAGCTGGGCATCGGGACAGGGCGACCGGACGCCGCCCGCGAGGCGGAGCTCTTCGGCCAGCCGTGGGGCTCGGCGGGGGATCGGCTGCGGCGGCTCGTCGAGACGGTCACCACGGTGCGCGAGCAGGTCCGGCCCGTGCCGCGGGTCGCCGTCGCGGCGGTCGGCCCGAAGGTCCTCACGGCGACGCACGACGCCGACACCGTCGCCCTCGCGCTGCCGCCCACGGCCACCCTGGACGACGTCGCGCGCGTGGCCGATCTCGCCCGCTCCGGCGGCCGCGAACCGGAGCTGGCGATGCAGCTGTCCGGCGGTCGGCGGCCGGCTGGTGAGTCACCTCGCGCGCCAGGGCCTCGCGCCCGACGCCCTGCGCGACGCGGCCGGCGTTCTGACCGGGGACGCCGACGACATGGCCGCCGCCCTGCTGGAACTCCGCGCCCGCACCGGCGTCTCCTACATCACGGTCGCGGCGGAGCACGCCGAACTCTTCGCCCCGGTGATGCAGGCGCTGACCACGCCGCGGTGATCCGCTCCGGTCGCTCGTTCGGCGACTCGGCGTGCGCGTCCGCCGCGCACCGGCGTGGCGCTGCGAGGTGCCGGCGGACCGAGCGTGATCCCGGGGTCCACCGAACGTGTCACAGCACGACGACAGGTCGGGCTGCCCGCCGGCACAGGCGGCGTCCGCAGGGTTGCTCCTGTCGGCGGCCGCTGGGGCCGCCGGGACGAGGAGGGCCCGATGAACACCACGCCGAGCGACCGCGACGGCGACGCCTGGCCGCAGGAACAGGCGGCGGCGAGGCGGCCGACCAGGAGCGGGCGCACGCTGCGCGCCGCCGGGATCTTCGCGGGGGGTGCCGTGGTGGCGGGCGCTCTCGTCGGCGGTGCCAACGCGTGGGCGTCGACGACGTCCACCGCCGCCGCGGGTACGGGCTACGGCAGCGCCGCGGCCGGCACCGGGGGGTCGGGCCCGGGCAGCGCGGGCACGGGCAGCGCGGGCACGGGCAGTCCGGGTGCCGGCAGTCCTGGTGCCGGCAGTCCTGGTGCCGGCAGTCCTGGTGCCGGCAGTCCTGGTGCCGGCGGTCCGGGTGCCGGCAGTCCGGGTGGTGGGTCGTCTGCTGACGCGACCGTAACCGGCGCCGAGCTGGCCAAGGTCACGGCCGCGATGAAGGCGAAGGACGCCGCGGTCACGGTGACCGCGGTGCGCAAGGACCCCGACGGCTCCTACGACGTCCTCGGGACGAAGGCCGGCACACAAGTGTTCTACGACGTGAGTGCCGACCTGACGACCTTCACGGCGGGGGGCGGCGGTCACGGCGGCCATGGCGGCGGCCCCGGCGGCGGGTCGGGCGACACCGCCGTCACCGGTGACGCGGCGGCGAAGGCCAGCGCGGCGGTGAAGGCGAAGGACTCCGCCGTCACCGTCATCGCGGTGCGCAAGGACCCCGACGGCTCCTATGACGTCCTCGGTACCAAGGCCGGCGCGCCGGTGATGTTCGACGTCAGCGCCGACCTGAAGACGGTCACGCAGAACACGTTCACGCCGGGCGGTCCGGGTCGGGGCCCGCCGGTCAGGGGCCCGCCGGTCAGGGCGGTCCGGGTCAGGGCACCGCGGGTCAGCAGGCGCCGAGCGAGAGCAGCGAGGCGACGCCGAGCAGCACGGCCTGACGGGCGTCGGGCCGTTCATCCGTGCCGAACCTCGGACGGTGTTCGGCCAGACCTGCTCGAGCCCTGCTCCACGAGGACATCGTCCGAGCTTCGGCCCGCCGCCACCCGCCGGGCCCTCGCGGTCCGGGCTCGGCCGTCGGTGGCAAGGACGAGGGGCCGGCCCGCTGGTGCGGACCGGCCCCTCGTCCTTTGTCGGTGCTGTCTCAGTGACCCTTGGGCTTCGGCTTCGTCGTCGTGTGCGTCGGCTTCTTGTGGTGCGTCGGCTTGGGCTTGGGCTTCGGCTTGTGGTGGGGCTTCGGCTTGGGCTTCGGCGCCGACTTGACCTTGTCCGCGACGTTCAGGGTGAACGTCGCCGACGCCGTGCCCTGGGTCGCGACGACGGCCCAGATGCCGGCCGCCGGCGCCTTGAACTCGTAGTGCACGTCGCCGTCGCTCTCGACGACCTCGGGCGGCGACGTGAACGTCGCCGCCCTTGCCGTTCGACAGCGTGAACTGCACGCGGGGAGTCCGTCGACCAGCCGGTGCCGCGCAGGGTCACCTTGTCGCCGGTCTTGACGCTCCCCGGGCCCGAGACCTGCGCGTGCGTCACCTGGATCTTGTAGGTGGCGGTCTCGGTCGGCTTGCAGCCCTTGGTGTGGACGTTGAAGACGTAGCGTGCCCGGCTTCGTGCCGACGTTCAGGTCGCGTCCCGAATCCGTCGCCGGGCCCGATGAACGTGCCCTCCTTCTCGACCCCGCGGCTCTCGACCTCGTACTTGCAGCCGGGCTTGATGTTCGTGATCGTGACGTGGTACTTGCCGTCGACGCCGGCGACCGCCGCCGCGACGATGGTCAGGTCCGCGCCCGGCGGGTAGGCCTGGGCGGTGAGGGCCGGGACGGCGCCGATGCTGGCGGCGCCGATGACTCCGGCGATAACCCAGAGCTTCTTTTTGGTCACGGAGAGCACCCTAACGGTCGGGGACGGGGGCCGGGGCGGTTTCTGGGTGGGCACAACGGGGGAGTTTCGAACAGAGCTACGAGCAGGCAGGGGTGGGCCGGAGCGTCGCCGTCGCCGGGATCGCCATCGGCTGCGTGAACAGCTGAGCGGCGGCGTCCAGGCCTGCGGGGTCGACCGGCTGCACGATGACCGCACGCACGTCGCGGCGCTGCCCGGGCAGGATCGGCACGACCACGCGCCACACCGAGTGGCCGCGGTCGGTCCCGGTGATCGGCACCTGCTGGACGCCGCTCACCGTCACCACCGGCGCGCTCGCGCCGACCGGCCCGTACAGGTCGAGCAGGATGCGGTTGCTGCCACGCACGTAGCGCCTGACTCCGGAGTCGAGCAGGTCGCTGCGCACGCTCTGATAGCTCGTCAGCCCGCGCTTCGGTGCGGTGTTCGTGAGCGTGACGGCGAGCGAGCCGATCCGGCTGCCCTGCACGCAGACGCCCGGGTCGTAGACGGTGGCGACCTTCAGGTACGCGTCGAGCTTGTTGCCGCCGCCGTTGTTGACGACGGCCATCGCGAACGGCCCGGACGCCGCCGGCAGCGCCCCGCCCACGGGGAGCGACTCGAGCTCGAGCTGCTCGTCGGGGTCGGCCGACCAGAGCAGCAGCCGCCGCTGCCCCGCCTGCTCGGCCACGGCCTTCACGAGCGACCGCAGGTCGAGCTTGCCCGCCGCGACGCGCCCGAAGGTCTGCTCGACGAGCTGCGCGGTGACGCGGTCGACGTCGTGGTAGTCCGGATAGCGCTGGTAGACGCCCCTGGTGAGGTAGGCGACGGCGTTGTGGCTGTCGACCCTGTCGGGGCCCAGCTGCACCGGCCCGGTGCCCGCCAGCAGCGCCGCGACCGTGTACTGGTCGACGGCGGCGACGTAGTCGACCTTCGCGTGCTTCTTCGACGCCCAGCCCGCCGCGACGAGCTGGCCCGTCCACGGGAAGTGCGGGCTCAGGTTCAGGCCGGCCCACTCGGTGATGTCCTTGCCCCACAGGTCGCGCAGCTGCGGCGGCACCGCCGTCGGCGGGATGGACCGCGCGTTGAGCACCGAGCGCTGTGCCGTGCTGTCGAGGGCCAGCCGGCCGTCGCGGGCCTTGACGACGGCGAACGCGCCGACGAGCCCGCCCGTGCCCGCGCGCCTCGGCGTCCTGCTCGAGCAGCACCAGCCAGGTGCGGGTCGCGTTCTGGCCGAGCATCGACGGCAGGATCCGCAGTGCCGGGACGGCGTTCGCCACCGGGTCGCGGACGCCGTCGAGCTGGGCGTGCAACGTCGCCACGCCGGCGGCGAGCTGCGGCTGGAGGCCCGAGGTGTCGATCGAGGCGACCGTCGCGTCGGCCTTGGCGATGGCGGTGGAGACGCCCGGCAGGGTGCGGGCGACGTCGGCCAGGGCGCCGACGTCGATGCGGCCCGGGCGCTTCGTCGGCGACGACGGGTCGAGCCGGGGGAGCGCGGCCTCGAGCGGGGCGGCGGCGTCGAGCACGCTGGCGACCGAGGCGGCGACGTCACGGGCCGCGCGCCACGTCGTCGCCGAGCACGGGTGCGTACGCGGCGACGGCCCACAGCGGGCCGCCCGTCGTCGCCCGGGCGTCGTCCGCGTCGGCCCGCAGCTGCTTCATCGTGACCGCGGCACCCCTGAGGTCGAAGGCCGCCGCCTGCCGTTGCAGGGTGCCGGCCTCGGTGCGCATCCGCGCGACGACCTGCTGCGCGTGCTGCGCGCCGCGCACGAGCACGAATCCGCAGAACGCGAGCGCCGGCAGCGCGAGCCCGGCGAGGATGGCCACCAGCCGCCAGGGCCGGCGCGGGCGGCGCGGGGTGAGAGCGCGCTGCAGCCGGTAGCGCAGCGGCAGCCGCAGCTCGGGGCGCTTGGCGTGCCGGACCCGGGCGACGGCGGGGGAGCTCTCGCGCTCGACGATGAGGTCGTCGAGGGACAGGGGGGTCGGCGAGGGCACGGGTTCGATGATGACACGCTGCAACTTCTTGTGAGCTAAGAGTGGCGGTTCTACGACGAATCGCCGAGGAGGTCGAGGGTGTCGGTTCTGGTGGTCTGCACGGCCAACGTCTGCCGGTCACCGCTGGCGGCGCGGCTGCTGGCGGCGTCGCTGTCGCCGTCGGTCGAGGTGCGCAGTGCGGGGGTGCGGGTGTTGCCGGGGGAGCCGGCGTGCGCGCGGGCGCAGGCGTCGGCCGGCGTGCAGTTCCCGCACGCCGCCTCCCCGCTCGAGGCGGGGCAGGTGCGCGCGGCGTCCCTGGTGCTGGGTGCCGCGCGGGAGCACCGTTCCGCCGCCGTGGCGCTCGTGCCGAACGCGCAGCGGCGCTCGTTCACTCTGCTGCAGGCCGCCCGCGTCGCGGCGTGGCTGTCCGGTCGGGGCGTGACCTCGCCGGCCGGGCTCGGCCCACAGGAGCGGCTCGACTGGTGGGTCGACGAGCTCGACGCCGCCCGCGGCGACGCCCCCCGCGGGGATGCCGCCGACGACGACCTGCCCGACCCGCACCAGGGCGGCCCGCGCCACGCCGTGGTCCTCCCGCGCCTGGCGTCAGCGGTCACGACCCTCGCGACCGTCCTGGCCTGAGCCCCCCGCCCGCCGCCGCTCCTCGGCTGGGATCGCCCACCTCTGCTGCGTGATCATGCAAACCGCGTCGATCATGCAATTCGCCTCGATCATGGACCAGCAGCGTGCCCTCTGCGGGTGACACGCCCCGAAGGGTGGTTAGTTGGCGATTCGTCCGGGGTACCCGCGCTTTTGATGGCACATTGTGGTGGCATGACGGGACGGGTCATCGCGGGCCGCTACCGGCTGGGCCGGGTGCTCGGCCGCGGTGGCATGGGGGTGCTGTGGTCGGCGTCCGACCTCACCCTCGGGCGCGAGGTCGCCGTCAAGGAGATCGTCCCGCCGGCCGGGCTGACCCGCGAGGAGCACGGCCGCTTCCGCTCCCGGGCCCTGCACGAGGCCCGCGCCGCCGCCCGCACCAGCCACCCGTCCGCGGTCACCGTGTATGACGTGGTCGAGGAGGACGGCCGGCCGTGGATCGTCATGCAGCTGCTGTCCCCGTGGTCACTCGCCGACGTGGTCCACGACGTCGGCCCGGTTCCCCCGGCGACCGCCGCCCGGATCGGGATCGACCTGCTCGACGCCCTCGTCGCCGCCGATCGTGCCGGCGTCCTGCACCGCGACGTCAAACCGGGCAACGTGCTCTTCCGCGAGGGACGCGCCGTGCTCGTCGACTTCGGCATCGCCGCCGTCGTCGACCCCGTGGTCGACCCCGTCACCGCGAGCTCCGGCACGGCGACCACGGCCGAGCTCGTGATCGGCTCACCGGCCTTCCTGCCGCCGGAGCGAGCGCGTGGTGAGGAGCCCACCCTCGCGAGCGACCTGTGGTCGCTCGGCGCCACCCTCTTCGCCGCCGTCGAGGGGCGGCCACCGTTCCAGCGCGACAGCCCGCTGGCGACGCTCGCCGCCGTCCTCACCGAAGACCCGCCGCCGGCCCTGCGCGCCGGCCCGCTCGCGCCGGCGATCGCGGCCCTGCTCGCGCCGACCCCCACAGACAGGCCCACACCCGGGCACGCCCGGGCCCTGCTCGCCGCGGCGAACGAGTGGCCGGCGCACGAGCCCAGGGGCGTGGACGTCGTCGGCGCCTGGTTCGCCGCCGCCCCGCCGCAGCCGCCGGCCACGCCCGCCGCGCCGTCCGCGTCGGCCGCCGGACGCGCCCGGCCGGTGACTCCGCGGCTGCATCGGAGACGGATCGCGATGGGGGCATCTCTGGTCGCCCTCACCGTCGTGAGCCTGCCCGCCCTCGCGCGTGTCCTCGATACGGACGGACCGAGCGCCCCATCGAGGGCGGCGAGCGCCCCGGCGCCGGCGACGTCCGGGGCATCGGTCACCACACCGTCGACGACGCGGCCCACGAACCCCGTCGTCCGGACGCCGCGGGTCCGGGTCAGCACGCAGACGAAGGCGACCCGGACGGCGACGGCAGCGGTGGTCACCGAGGTCGCGGCGCCGCCGCCTGCGCAGGTGCCGTCATCGACGACCCGGAGGACGCCCCGGCCGGCGACAACGGCCGCGGGAACGGCAACGGGAACGGGAACGGCAACGGGCGCGGCAACGGGAACGGCCAGGGCGACGGCAACGGGAACGGCGGCAACGGGAACGGGAACGGCAACGGGAACGGGAACGGGAACGGCAACGGCCAGGGTGACGGCGGAGACGGCCAGGGCAACGGCTGATCCGGGCGGCGTCGACGGTCATCGGGACGCGCGCCCCGTGCCCGGTGATCACCTCAGGCTAGACCTCGCGCGGGCGCCAGTCATGGTCCGGACGGGCGTCGGCCCGGGTCAGCGCCGGGCGACGTCCACGACGACGTGACTCGTGCCGTGGTCGCGGGTCACGAACACCCGCATGGGCAGGCGCGCTGCCACGCCGACCGCGACCGTCGTGACGTCCTCGAAGGTGCCGGCGAAGCGGACGTCGCGCACGACGGCGAGGCCGGCGAGGGTGGCGGCCGGGACGAGCCGGGGCCCACGGCCGGCACCTTCCGGTAGGGCTGGTGCCCGCTCGACCCGGCGCCGAGGTAGGGCGCGCGGACGACGACCTGCAGGGAGACCCGCCCCGACACCGGGACCGGCCGCCCGGCGGGGTCGGAGAGCACCGGGTTGACGTAGCGCACGGTCGCATCGACGGGCGCCGTCCCGTTGACGTCGAGCACGATCCGGTCGAAGCACGGGTGACGGCCCGCTCGCACCAGGTAGATCTCGGCGCCCGACATCCGCGTCCCGGTGCTCTTCGCCCCGGTGCCCCACGCCGTGGCGCAGCCTCGTGGTCGCGGCGGGCGACGGCGACGCGGTCGCGGCCGCCGACGAGGACGCGGTCGCGGACGAGGACGCGGTTGCCGAAGGTGCCGCGGCGGGCTCGGCGGCCGCCGTGGTCGTCGACGAGGAGGTGATCGACGACGACGACGCTCCCGACGTCTCCGGGCTCCCGCACGCGGGGAGGGCGACCGCGACCGTGGCGGTCAGCGCCGCGACGAGGACGCCCCGGCCGACGATGCTCCGTGGAACTCCCATGGTCACTCCTTCGACGGGTCCCGTGATCCAAAGACGTCTCACAGGGTCCGTCGGTTGACACCGGCACCGGGCAGCGGAGCATGGCGGTGTGGAGGAGCGGACGCCCGTCGGCGAGGTGCTCGACCTCGGCGTCGTCGGCGACGACACCCCGGACGGGCCGCCGCCACGCCGCCCGGTGTCGCGGCGCGCCCTGCTGCTGGGGGCCGGCGGCGCCTGCCTGGCCGGCGTGGGCGCCCTCGCCGTCCGCACCTCCGAGCCTCCGCCGCCGCCGCCCGCCCCCGGGCCGGTCACCCACGGCCGGCTGGCGCGCCCCGTCGCGGACGTCCCGCTGGAGTGGCAGCTCTTCGGTCTGGGGACGGACGTCGTCGTCCGCGTGGACCTTGCGACGTCCGCGGTGACGCGCACCCTGATCCCGCCGCTCAGCGGGAGCCAGGTCTTCCTCGTGCCCGGCCGCGGGCGGGTGGTCGTGCGCCCGATCGACGCCCCCGGCCGGCTCGTCCGCGACGACGAGGCCGCGGCGGCCCTGCCGGCGTCCCTGACGGGTATCGGCCCCGTGCTGCCGGGGCCCGACCTGGACCACGTCTGGATCCAGACCCGCGAGCACGGGACGACGTCCATGGCGCTGGTGAACGCCGACGGGTGGGGATCGCTACCGGTCGTCGTGCCCGTCCCGCAGTTCGCGACGACCGGACCGGTGGCGGACGGCGGGGGCGGGCTGTTCTTCGAGGGCGTCGGCGGGCTGTACCGGATCAGTCCGGCGGGAAAGCTGACGATCACGACCGCGATCGTGCTCGCCGTCGGCCGGGGCGACCTCCTCACCCTCGCGCGAAACCGCCGGGGGGCGTGGCGGTCGGTGCTGCAGCTGAGCGGCGGGACCACCAAGGAGCTCCGGGTGCCGATCGGCCCGCAGTTCCCGCACGGCGTGCTGGCCCCCGACGCGGCGTCGGTCGTCCTCTACGCCGTCGACGAGCAGCGCCGGATGACCCTCACCGTCGTCGACCTGGCCGGCGGCGACCAGCGGCCGGTGGACGTCGACATCACCGGCGTCGCCGGCGACGGTACGGTCGTGTGGTCACCGGATGGCGGGCGACTGTTCTGCCTGGACACCGGCGGGCGGGTCCGCGTCGTCGACCCCACGACGGGTACGGTGGCCGACACCCTCGACCTGCCTCCCTTGCGCCAGCTCGCGGCGCGCACCACGACCTGAACCAAGCCAGGACCGACCACGGCCCGGAGGGGTGCGCGATGCCGGACGCCTCCGCTCCGCACTCGGCGTCGGCAGCCGCCGTGCCGCCGTCCGGCAGGCTGCGGATCTCGGCCTGCTGAAGGGGCGCGGGCGAGGCTGAGCGTGCCGCGTCGAGGCCGGGGACCACAGGCTCGGGGGCGGCCGTGCGAGGGTGTCGTCAGTGTTCGACGCCTACCGGCAGGTCCTCCGCGTCCCCGGCGCCAGGGCCTTCGCCGCCGCGGGGTTCCTGCTGCGGCTACCGCTGGCCGTGTACCCCGTCGGGCTCGTCCTGCTGGTCTCCCTGAGCACCGGTGACTACGCCCGCGGTGGTCTGCTGACGGCCGCGTACATCCTCGGGCTCGCCGTCGGCAACCAGTTGCTGAGCGGCCTCGCGGACGCCAGGGGCCAGCGTGCGGTGCTCCTACCGGCGGCCGCCGTCCACGCCCTCGCCGTCCTCGCCCTGGTCGTCCTGGTGCAGACGGGGGCTCCGGTGGCGGCACAGGTGGTCGCGGGCGCCGCTCTCGGTCTCTCCTTCGTGCCCGTCGGCGCCCTCGTCCGTGCGCGGTGGGTGGCCGCGCTCCGCACGGCGCCGGGCGAGCTGGGGACGGCGCTGTCCCTGGAGTCCGCGCTCGACGAGGTCAGCTTCGTCGTGGGCCCGCTGCTGGCGGCCGCCCTGGCGACGGGCCTCCATCCCGCGGCGCCGTTCGCGCTCACGACCGTCCTGGTGCTCGCGGGCGCTGCGATGCTGCACGGCCTGCGGGCCAGCGCGCCCGAGGTCCGCGCGCGCACCCGTCGCCGCGCCGGAGGCCTGCCGCCCGTCACGGCCGGCATCGCGCTGGTCGCGGCCTGCGTCGGCGTCACGCTCGTCAGCATCGACCTGGCCGCGATCGCCTTCGTCGGCCAGTCCGGCGCGGCGCCATGGACCGGGGCCGTCGTGGGGTGCTTCGCCCTCGGCAGCG
This sequence comes from uncultured Actinomycetota bacterium, assembly GCA_963794075.1. Classification (GTDB taxonomy): domain Bacteria; phylum Actinomycetota; class Actinomycetes; order Actinomycetales; family Kineosporiaceae; genus DATKNA01. The sequence goes on along the minus strand of CAWCCY010000010.1, from coordinate 16,945 downwards.
GGGTGGCCGGCTTCGCCTACGGGCTGCGGGCGTGGCGCCGGCCGGTCGAGCGTCGGCTGCCCGTGGTGGCGGTGCTGTTCGCGGTGCTGCCCGCCCTCCTGCTCCTGGCCGGCAGCGTCCCGGCACTCGCCGCCGCGCTGTTCGTCGTCGGCATGGCGACCGCGCCGCTGCTGACCACGGTGTTCGGTTCGCTCGAGCGGATCGCCGCGCCGGAGCGCCTCACCGAGGGTCTTGCCTGGGTCTCGACCGGGCTCAACCTCGGGGCCGGGCTGGCCGCGCCGGCCGTCGGGGCGGTCGCCGACGTTGCCGGCGCCCGCCAGGCCTTGCTGATCCCCGTCGCCGCGTCCATCCCCACCGGAGTCCTGGCCGTGCTCGTGGCCCGGCGGGTGGCGGTGCGGACCGGGACGAGCGGGCGGGCCGAGCACCTTCCTCAGCCGTCTCCCCACATGTGGTGAGGACGGTTCCCCACATCGCTACCTACCTTCCAGGTTGTCCAGCCCCACCGGCGACCAGGAGGCGAGCGAGATGGCGAAGGCCCACACCGACCCGCGTGATGGTTCCGGGCGCTACGAGGTCCGCGTCAAGGGCCACCTCGACAGCCGCTGGGCGGTGCTGCTCGACGGGTTCTCGCTGACCCACCCCGGCGACGGCACGACCGTTCTCACCGGCTTCGCCGTCGACCAGGCCGCGCTGCACGGCGTGCTGCGCACGCTGGGCGACGTCGGGCTCCCGCTCCTCTCCGTGACACCCATGGACCAGCCCGAGCCACCACCCGCACGACCACCCGCACGACCGACCCCAGCTGACATCCCAGGGAGATCGCCATGTCCACGCACCCTGCCCACATCCGCCACTCGCCCGACCCGCCGACCGCACCCCCGATGGAGCCCAGCGCCGCCGGATGGACCCGATGCGCAAGGTCGCCCTCGCCGGCGGCCTCATCTACCTCGTCACGTTCGCGGCGTCCATCCCGCAGCTGAAGCTGTTCGCCGACCTCATCGCCGACCCCACCGGCTACATCAGCGCCGCGCACGACAACACCGCCGGCTGTGGAGCTCGTGGCTCGAGATCGTCACCGCCGCTTCGTGCATCGGCACCGCCGTCGCGCTGTATCCCGTGACCAGGCGGGTCAGCCGGACAGCCGGCATCGGCTTCGTGACCTCCCGCGTCGTCGAGGCCAGCCTGATTCTCGTCGGCGTCCTGAGCGGGCGCGCTTCTCTGTACCCTTCCCGTCGCCGTGTTCGAGCTCTCCGTCGGCGTCTACCTCACCGTCAAGGGCTTCAGGCGCGACGCCACCGTCACGAGCCTCTGACGCCGAGCCGCCATCAGCGCACGTGAGGCCGCCCACCGCTCACCGTGGGTGGCCTCACGTCGCTGCCATGCCGGCCGACCGACCCGCCCCGATGACTCGGGCCGCTGCGGTGCGTCGTAGCTGGCACAGTGAACGGTTCGTCAACGGATGCGCTGGGGCCGCCCAGCACGGAGGAGCCCCAGGTGGACATGAAGCTCGAGCTGGTCCCGGTCCCGGTCACCGACGTCGACCGGGCCAAGGCCTTCTACGTCGAACGGCTGGGCTTCGCGGCGGACGTCGACGTGACCCCGGCCCCCGGCGTCCGCGTCGTGCAGGTGACGCCGCCCGGGTCGGCCTGCTCGATCGGCTTCGGGACGGGCGTGCCGGCCTACGAGGGGACGCCCGGCACCGTGAGGGCCCTGCACCTCGTCGTCCCCGACATCGAGAAGGCGCGCGCCGAGCTGCTCGATCGGGGCGTCGAGGTGGGCACGGTCGAGGACGTCGGCGGCGGCGTCCGGTACGCCGGGTTCGCGGACCCCGACGGCAACACCCTCACCCTGCAGGAGATGCCCTGGCGTACCGGCGCCGCGTTCTAGGCAGGCGGCGACTACCCGAGGATCGGCAGCAGGGCCTTGCCCACGGCGGTGACGGCGCCGGGCTTGTGCCCGTCGCGCACGAGGTTGACCGTGAGGCCGTCGATGCCCTGGTCGAGGACGTCCGCCTTCAGCTGCTCGGCCACCTCGTCGGGGGTCCCGAGGAAGACGCGGTCTCGCCGCTCCGGCGGCACCTGCTCGAGCGTCGCCCTGGTCTCCTCCGGCGACTCGGTCAGCACGACCATGGCCAGGAGACTGGTGGGCAGGGTGCCGGGGTCGCGGCCGATCTCCTCGCACCGCTGCCGCAGCGCCGCCACCTTGCGCGGCACCTCCTGCCGGCCGCAGATGATGTTCATGTGGTCGGCGTACTGGGCGGCCATCCGGAACGTCTTCTGCTCGCCGCTGCCGCCGAGCATGATCGGGATCGTCGGCCGCAGCCGCGGGTTGTTCAGCGCGTTCTGCACGTGATACCAGGAGCCCGAGAACGTCGGCTCCTCGCCCCGGAACATCGGGCCGATGATCTGCAGCGCCTCTTCGAGCCGCTCGAAGCGTTCCGTGAACGTGCCGAACTCGTACCCGTAGTCCTGGTGCTCCTTCTCGAACCAGCCGGCGCCGATGCCGAGCACGGCCCGCCCGCCGGAGACGACGTCCAGGGTGGTGACGACCTTGGCCAGCATGGGCGGGTTCCGGTAGGTGTTGCCCGTCACCAGGGCGGACAACTGCACCGTGGACGTCGCCGTCGCCAGCGCCCCCAGCGTCGTGTAGCACTCGAGCATGGCGTTGCTCGGGGAGCCGATCCCGGGGAGCTGGTAGAAGTGATCCATCACGAGCACGGTGTCGAAGCCGACCGCCTCGGCCTCGCGGGCCTGCGCGACGACGGTCTCGAAGAGCCGCTCGGTAGGGGTGTCGGGGTAGGTGAAGTTCGGGATCTGGTAGCCCAGGCGAATGGTCACTCACGTGAGCCTACGTCTCGGTCGCGAACGGCCCCAGGTGACGAGCGTTGTGGACGTTGTCAGCTGACCGATGGCGCCGGACTCGGGGCCGGCGGCTGGGATGCTGGGCACGTGATGGTCGTGGGGCGGGTCGCGTCGCTGGTCGTCTTCCCCGTCAAGTCGACGTCCGGTGAGGTCGTGGCGGCTACCCCCGTGACGGGACGCGGCGTCCTGCACGACCGTGAGTGGGCCGCGTACACGGCTGACGGGGGTATCGCCAGCGGCAAGACGTCCCGCCGCTTCCGCAAGGTCGAGGGGCTGATGGGGTGGCGGTCGACGCTGCCGGCCGAGCCCGGCGGCGCGCCGTTCGTGCACGACCCCGAGGGCGTCACCTACCGGGCGGACGATCCCGCGGCGTCCCAGGCCCTGAGCCGGGCGTTCGGGATGACCCTGGAGCTGCGGCGCGAGAGCACCGTGCCGCACCACGACGACTGCCCGGTGCACCTGGTCACGACGTCGTCGCTGCGCGAGGTCGAGCGCCTGGTGGGCGCGGAGGTGGCCGCCCGGCGGACCCGCGCCAACATCGTGCTCGAGACCGAGGGTGAGGGGTTCGTCGAGGACGCCTGGGAGGGCGCCGACCTGCTGGTCGGGGAGGTCGTCCTGCGGCTCGGGCCCGGCATGCCACGCTGCGTGATGGTCGACCAGCCGCAGGTCGGCGTCCGGGCCGACGTGCCGGTGCTCACGGCGCTCGGGCGCGCTCACGACGTCCTGCTGGGGCTGCAGACGCAGGTGGTCAGGCCGGGTGTGATCGCCGTGGGGGACGAGGCCCGCCTGGTGGCGCAGTGAGTCCCCCTGAGTCAGGGCGCGTCTGCCGTTCCATGATCGACGCAACGTGCGTGATCGACGCGGATTGCATGATCGACGCGGATTGCATGATCACCGCAGGTGGAAGGCGTACGGAGTGGGGTCAGCGCTGTGGGTCAGCGCTGGGGGGTCTGCTCGGCGTAGCGGCTCAGGTCGACGGCGAAGTCGGCGACGGGGTCGGGGCGGGCCGATCCGCGGGCCCGTCGCGCCGAGGGCGCCGAGTGCCCGGCGCGCGCCTTCGCCGGCTTGCCGGCCCTCGTGGACCTGCCGGCCCTCGCGGACTTGCCGGACTTGGCGGCGCGGCCCGCAGCCGGCCCCTCCCCGTAGCCGTACCCGTAGCTGTAGCCGCGCGCACGCGCCGGCACGCAGTTGAGCACCGTGCCGAGCAGCTTGGCGTTCACCGTCTCGAGGGCGTGCGCCGCGCGTTCGACGTCGTCGCGGCTCGACTTGCCGTACCGGGCGATGAGCAGGGCGCCGTCCGTGAGGGTGGCGAGCACGGCGGCGTCCGTGACCGGGAGCAGCGGCGGGCTGTCGACCACGACGAACTCGAACTGCTCCGACAGCGTCGCGAGCAGGTTGCTCATGTGCTGCGAGCCGAGGAGCTCGGAGGGGTTCGGCGGCACCGGGCCGGCGGGCAGCACGGTGAGCGTCTGCCGCCGCCAGGTGACCAGGACGTCGCTCAGCCGGTGCTGGCCGGCGAGCACGTTGGTGAGGCCTGCGGCGCTGTCGAGGCCCAGGTACTCGCAGATGCGCGGCTTGCGGAGGTCGCCCTCGACGAGCACGACGCGCGAGCCCGTCAGGGCCAGGGTCAGCGCGATGTTGCACGCGGACGTCGACTTGCCGTCGCCCGGCAGCGGGGAGGTGACGACGATCGAGCGCGGCGGGTGGTCGACGTCCGCGAAGCGCAGGTTCGTGCGGAGCGTGCGGAAGGCCTCGGCCCGGCCGTCGGCGCGGCCGTCGCCCTGCTCGGCGACGACCAGCGGCTGCGTGCGGGCCGCCGGGTCGAACGGCACGAGGCCGAGCGGCACGCTGCCGGTCAGGGCCTCGACGTCCTCCGGGGTCTTGACCGAGGTGTTGAGCTGCTCGCGCAGGAGCGCGCCGCCGGCGCCGGCGGCGAGGCCCACGAGCAGGCCGAGCGCGAGGTTGAGGCTCTTGCGCGGCGCCACCGGCACGGTCGGGACGGCGGCGGCCTGCGTGGTGGTGAGCTTGACCGGGGCGGGCGCGCCGCTCTGCGGGCTCTCGATGTCGTCGACCACGCGGCTGAGCTGCTTGGCGACGGCGTTGGCGATGTCAGCCGAGCGGGCCGGATCGGTGTCGGTGACGGCGATCTGGATGAGCACGGTGTCGAGCGGGTTCGTGGCGGTGACGTGGCTCGCCAGGTCGTCGCTCGTCATCGGCAGCCGGAGCTGCTGGATCACCGGGCCCAGCACCTGCGAGCTGGTAGCGACCTGCGTGTACGACTTCACCCGCTGCAGGGTGAACTGCGAGCCCGAGAGGATGTTCGACTGGCTGTCGCTGCTGTCGGCGATGCTGACGAACTGCTGGACCTGCGCCTCGTACGTGACCGCGCTCGTGGCGTTGACGACGGCGGCGGCCCCGGTGCCGAGGACGGCCGCCAGGACAAGCAGCCACCAGGCCCGGCGCAGCGTGGTGAGCACGTAGGTCAGGTCCACGTCGTCTCTCTCGTCGTTGCTCAGCGTCGATGACCGATAGACGTTCAGCCACCGCCGCACAGGCTAGCGTGGCGCGCGGTCGCCGGGCGCCCGCTTGCGCGGACGCTTGTCCGGCACCTCGATGAGACACGCCGATCGCCGACCGGCGTGTCGCCGCGAGGTGCCGAACGAGCGAACAGGGTCGGCTTCGGGGCGGCTACCGGCACGCCCGGCGTCGCGCATGAGGCGCAGCCCGGCCGGGCAGACTGCCATGCCATGAGCACAGGGCCCGACGAGGAACCACCCCCGGACGCCGTCGCGGAGCGCGCGGAGCTCCTGCCGGAAGAGCTGGCCGCCGGCAGCGCCGACCCTCAGGCGCAGGCCGAGGAGATCCTCGAGGAGTCGATCGAACGCACCGAGCACCCCGACCCCGACGCGAGCACGCAGTCGGCCCGGCGCAGCAGCGACGAGACCGCCTGACTGTTCAGCCTCGACACGGCCGGCATTTCGCTCTGACGCGAGTGCAGCGTCGGGGCGGCACGCCGGCGACGAGACCCCTCGAGAGCCGCGACGAGACCCCTGAGACCAGGGTCTGGCGACGGGCGCAGGCTCAGCCGCCTGCGGGTTGGGCCCCTTCGCCGTTGATGAGGATCGCGGCGCTCCGGCCGTGCGTCGTGATCGCGAGGATCTTGAGCATGTCTGCGGGCGTCCTTCGAAGGTGACGATCTCCGGTGGCACACCCCGGCTCCCGCTGCACCGCGTCCCGTCGCACCCGAAGCGGCTGCCGCCGCCGCCCTTGCGTCGACGCCGACGGCACGCACGCTCGCGTCCCGGAGTTCCAGCTGGGGCTTCGGGTCACCCGGACCGTACGAGTACACGGCGACGTCGTCACCCTGCTTGAGGAGCGCCGCCACTCGCTGCGGGGCGGCGATGGTGATCGATGCTGCCTGCTTCCCCTTCTCGACGCCAGAGACGGCGTCGGTCGTGAACATCGACGGGCGCAGGATCGTTCCCGGCGCGACGCTGTAGAGCAGGTGCCCGGTCGGCGTCTGCCCGGCGCCAGCGCGCCCTCGGCGAGGTCTGGCGGCACCGACCTCATGACCGTGGCCAGGCTGCGCGGCGGCGCCCGCGTCGGCCTCGCGCCGTGAGCGACCTACACCGGCTGCAGGTCCACGGAGGACTGCGCGGCCGACTGGGCCCGGGAATCCGCGCCCTGCACGTAGAGCCACACCAGGGCCGTGCCCGAGCGCGGCAACCAGCGCTGATGCGATGACGAGCAGAGTCCTGCGGCCGCTCATGATCCCCCCTCGGGACGGGTCGCGCCGAGGGTACGGCACCGGCCTGAGGGACGGCACGGCCCGTGGCAGCCGCGAGCGGGCGAGGCGTGCACGAACGTGCACGAAAGACCCGCTGAGAGAGGGCGCCCTCGACTCGACGCTGTGATCACGGCGTCGTACGCTCGAGGGGACGGCCTCGACGGGCCCGGCCCCCCCACGGGTCACGAGGTCGCCGTCCGCAGGATGTGCGCCCCCTCCGGGCGGGCGCTGCCCGCGGCGGCCCTGGCCGGCCGCACCCCCCGGCGTGTCGGCCAGGGCCGATTCACCGTCCGGCCCCGGCCGCGCCGCCCCGGCGTGTCGGCCGGGCCCGATTCACCGTCCGGCCCACCTCCCTTGGTCTGGCCGTTCGATCCCGCGTCGCCGACGATGGCGCGATGAGCACCAGCGCGGCGCGGACGGCGTCCGGGATCGCGGCGGACGTCCGCGCGGGAGGCGACCCGACGGGCGCCGTCCGGGTCGCCCTCGACCGGATCGCCGCCCGCGACCGGGACGTCGGTGCCTTCGCGACCGTCCTGCGCGATCAGGCGCTCGCCGACGCCGAGGCGCTCGCCCGCCGCCCCGACCTCGCCGACCTGCCGCTCGCCGGGGTCCCCGTCGCGGTCAAGGACACGATGCCGGTCCGCGGCGTCGCGCCGTGGAGCGACCCGGCGCACCCGGCGCGCGAGACCCACCCGGTGGTCGACCGGCTGCGCGGCGCCGGCGCGGTGATCGTCGGCACGACGACGGCGTCGGACGCGAGCCTGTGGCCCTTCACCGACGGGCGCGCCCCCGACGGCCGGCTCGTCGTGACGCGCAACCCGTGGGACCTCGGGCGCACCGCGGGCGGCTCCTCCGGGGGCGCAGCCGCGGCGGTCGCCGCCGGATTCGTGCCCGTCGCGCAGGGGAGCGACTCCCTCGGTTCCGTGCGGATCCCCGCGTCGGTGTGCGGGCTCGTCGGTGTGAAGCCCGGCACGGGGGTGGTGACTCCCGTCGGCGTGGGCCGGAACGACTGGTCGGGGCTCGCGGTGCACGGGGCGCTGGCCACCACGGTCGAGGACGCCGCGCTGCTGCTGTCGGTGCTGGCCGGCCGCCCGGAACTCGCCGCGGTGCCCGAGCCGCCCGCGGGTCTCGTCGTCGCGGTGTCGGTGCGGCCGCCGGCGACGGGGATGCGGACCGGCGTGGCCGCCGTCCGTGCCGTCTTCGAGCTCGCCGGCATGCTGCGTGCGGCGGGCGTCGAGGTCGAGCGCGCGGAGCCCCGCTACCCGCGGGCCGCGACCGTCGGCATCCTGGCCCGCTGGGCCGCAGCGGCAGCGGACGACGTCGACGAGCTGCCGCCCGAACGGCGCGGCGACCCGCAGCCGCGGACCCTGCGGCACGCCGCGCTCGGCCGGCTCCTCCGGGGGCGGATCCGTGCGGCGGACGCCGACGCGGCCCGCGCGGCGGCGGAGGTCTTCTTCACGGGCCGCGACCTGCTGCTGACGCCGGCGGTGGCGACCGCTCCACCGGCCGCCGCTGCGTGGTCGCGGCGGTCGTGGGCGGCCAACGTGACGACGAGCCTGCGGTTCAGCGGCGGCTTCACCGCCCCGTGGAACCTCACCGGCTGGCCCGCCGTCTCGGTGCCCGCGGGCGTCGACGCCTCCGGCCTGCCGGTGGGGGCCCAGCTCGTGGCGCGGCCCGGCCAGGAGCCCCTGCTGCTCGCGGTCGCGGCGCTCGTCGAGCGGCTGAGGCCGTGGCGACGATCGGCCCCGCCGTCGGCGTGACCCGCCGGGACGACGGGCCACAATGGCCCGGGTGACCGCGACCCCGCCCTCCACGTCGAGCGCCGCCGGCTCCGGCGACGCCGCCCGGACGTACCACGAGCTGAGCTCGATGAGCCCCGACCGGCCCTGGGACGAGCCGATCGACGACCCGCGCGTCGTCCAGGGCTTCGTGCCGAACGACTTCGACCGGTGGCCGCAGCCCGCCGCCGTCTACCCGCCGGACCTGCCGACGACGCCGCTGCCCCGCGAGCTGCCGGCGTCGAGCGTGGCGGCGACGGACGTGCTCGCCGGGCGGCCGGCGTCGGCCGGCGAGGCCTCGCTCGATCTGCCGGCGCTCGCGCGCCTGCTGTACCTGTCCGCGGGCGTGGTCCGGGTGCTCGACCGGCCCGGCCGGCCCCGGATGCTCTTCCGCGCGGCGGGCTCGGCCGGCGCGCGGTTCCCGCTCGACGTGTACCTCGTCGCGCGTGGCGTCCAGGGGGTGCCCGACGGGGTGCACTGGTACGACCCGCTCGGGCACGCGCTCGTGCAGGTCGGGCCGCCCGCCGCCGGCGGCGTGACGACGCTGGTGGTCACGGGTGTGCCCTGGCGCACGAGCTGGCGGTACGCCGAGCGCGGTTACCGGCACCTGTACTGGGACGCCGGCACGATGCTCGCGCAGAACCAGGCGCTCGCGCTCTCGGCCGGCCTGCCCTGGCGGCTGTACCTCGAGTTCCCGGACGCCGCCGTGTCGGAGCTGGTCGGCGCCGACGGGCTGCACGCGTTCCCGCTGGCGGTGGTGGCGCTCGAGGACGGGCCGCCCGCGACGACCGCCGGCGGCCCGGCCGCGGCCGCGCTGCCCGACGAGACGTTCACCGAGTTCCCGCTGGTCGCGGCCACGCAGCACGCGGGCGACGTCCGGGTGCTGGGTACCCCCGAGCCCGAGCTGGAGCCGATCGACGACCGGCTCGTCGCGGCGGTCACGGCGTCCGCCCCGCTCGACGACGTGATCTTGCGGCGCGGGTCGACGCGGCTGATGCTGCGGGGCGCGACGCTCCCGCGGGCGACGTTCGACTTCGCGATGGCCACCGCTGTGCGCGGCGTCGCCGAACCGCAGTTCGTGGCCGTGCACGGTGTCGACGGGATCGAGCCGGGGCTGTACCGGTGGCCCGACCTGTCGTCGCCGCTGTGCGCGGGCGACCTGCGCGACGAGCTCACCCGGCTGTGTCTCTACCAGGACCTCGGCGGCGACGCGGCGTTCGTCGTGCTGTCGTGCGCCGACATCCGGGCCATCGGCGACCGGGCGTACCGATCGGCGCAGCTGCGGGCCGGCCTCGTCGAGGGGCGCCTGCACCTGGCGGCGTACGCACTCGGCGCCGGTGCCTCGGGGATGACCTTCTACGACACGGAGATCGGGGCGTTCGTCGGCGAGCCGCTCGAGGCGATGATCTTCACCTGCGTCGGCGTGCCCGAGTACGCCAACCGCGCCGGCGGCCGGCCGGGGGAGCCGGCGAGCATTCCGGTACGTCGTGCCGCGCGACAGCGACCCGGTCGACGAGGAGCCGGCAGCCGAGTAGTCACGTGGGGCGCCGCCCCGGTGCTCAGCAGGTGCGGCAATGCTCAGCCGGTGCGGCTTCGTGCGGGCGCAGACGCCGCACCAGCTGAGTAACGCCGCAGTGGCTGAGCACGGGCCACGGCGCGCCGTCACGGCGTGCTCGCGCGACTTCGCTGGCCTTGCTCCTCGCCGTCGTCGTCCAGGTGCCCCTGAGCGCGAACGTCGCGGGGGGCCACTTCGCGACCCCCGTCGGTCGCGTCGTCAACATGTTCTGCTTCTTCACCGTGCAGTCGAACGTGATCGTCGGCATCACGACGGGCCTGCTGGCGGTGCGTCCCGAGCGCGACTCCACGGTCTTCGCCGTGTTCCGCCTGATCGGGCTCGTCGCGATCACGGTGACGTTCGTCGTCTTCCACGTGGCGCTCGCCTCGCTGCAGGACCTGCAGGGGGCCGCCGCGCTCACGGACTTCCTCTTCCACACGCTCGTGCCGCTGCTGGCGATCGCCGGGTGGATCGCGTTCGGGCCTCGCGGGATCGTCTCGTGGCGGGTCGCCGCGCTCACGCTGCTCTTCCCCGTGCTCTGGGGGATCTTCACGCTCATCCGCGGGCCGATCGTCGACTTCTACCCGTACCCCTTCATCGACGTCCGTTCGCTCGGGTACCCGCGCGTGCTCCTGAACATCGTGCTGGTCGGGGTGCTCTTCTACGGCCTTGCCGCGGCCGCCGTGGCGCTCGACGGCCGCCTGCCCGGCCTGCGCCCGCGCGACCGCGCCCTCGCCGTGTCCTGACGGGAGGCAGTTCCAGCGACGAGAATCCGCCCCGGACGTCGTCCGCACCGCGCGCACCGGACGACAGCTCTCGGAAGATCTACCGCATTCCGCCCATCGCGCCTAGTCTGGCGGGTGCGTGGGGGGCCGTCGCACGAACTGGGGGTGCCATGGGTCTCGTCGTCCCGCTGGGCGCGATCGCCGCGGGGCTCACCGCCGCGGTGGGCTTCAGCTTCCCGAGCGCCCACGCGGCCCCGACGACTCCGCGGGCCCCGCGACCGGCCGCCGTGGCCCGGCCCTCAGCGGCGCACGTCCGCACCACGGCGGCGCACGTCCGCTCCTCCGCCGCCGCGCCGGCTCACTCCTCGACGACTCACTCCTCGACGACTCGCTCCACGGCCGCCAGCTCCTCGACGGCTCGCTCCTCGACGGCCCGCTCCTCGACGGCCCGCTCCTCCGGGAGCACGACGCCCCAGGCCGGCGCGCCCGCGCTCACCCGGGCCGAGCAGATCCAGCGCTGCTGGCAGCCACCCGGCCGGGGCGTCTCGCTGACGTTCGACGACTACGGGTCGACCGCGCAGGTCAAGCGCATCGTGGCGATCCTCGACCGCAACCACGTGCGCGGCCGCTTCTTCCCGATCGGTGCCTGGGCGCGCGCGAACCCCGATCTCGTGCGCTACATCGAGGCACACGGGCACGCCGTGGGGAACCACACGTACGACCACCCCGACCTGACCCGCCTCTCGAACGCCGCCGTCGCTCGCGAGATCGCCGGCGGCGCCGAGACCTACGGCAGCCCTGCGCTGCTCCGGCCTCCCTACGGTGCCGGCGCGTTCACGACCCGGATCCGTCGGGCCGCCGCGGCGCAGGGGCTCAAGGTCTGCTTCTGGACCGTGGACACGCGCGACTGGGCCGGCGCCAGCGCGGCGAGGATCGTCCAGCGGGTCCTGCACGGCGACGCGACCACGCCGCCGGCCCGCGCGGACGGCGTCGTGCTCATGCACATGTTCGGCCGGCACACGGCGGCCGCGCTGCAGCCCATGATCGACGGCCTGCGGGCCAAGCACCTCGAGCTGGAGCACACGTAGCCGCCGATATCCAGTGGCCTCCGGTCGCCGATCCGCGCCAGGTCGACATCGGCCAGGGCGAGCAGTCCTGGGTCGTGCTCGCCGATCCGGAGGGCAACGAGTTCTGCGTGCTGCGGCCGCTCGCGCCCCAGCAGGCTTGATCAGGGGCCGAGCGACGTGATCGCCGAGATCCCCTTCGTCGCCGAGAATTCCTTGATCACGACTAGGTTGGGGGGATTGCGGTCGAGAGGGAGGAGCTGACCGTGTGCCGTCTCTTCAGTCTCTCCGCCGCCCCGAACCACGTGCGCGCGACCTTCTGGCTGCTCGACGCCCCCGACAGCCTGGCCGTGCAGAGCCGCCGCGAGCCGGACGGCGTCGGCCTCGGGGTGTTCGCGGCCGACGGCGAGCCCGTCGTGCACAAGCGGCCCGTCGCCGCCTACCAGGACGCGGAGTTCGCCCGCGAGGCGCGCGAGCTCACGCTCCGAGACGTTCCTCGCGCACATCCGCTATGCCTCGACCGGCGGTCTCGCGCTGCAGAACACGCACCCGTTCACCCAGGACGGGCGCCTCCTCGCGCACAACGGCGTGATCGAGGGCCTCGACCGGCTCGACCGCGAGCTCGGCGACGCGACGAGCCTCGTCAGGGGTGACACCGACTCCGAGCGGTTCTTCGCGCTGGTCACCCGGTACGCCCGGGAGGAGCACGGGGACGTCGACCGCGCGCTCGTGCGTGCTGCCGGATGGGTCGCCGAGAACCTGCCGCTGTACGCGCTCAACGTGCTGCTGACCACGCCGACCGAACTCTGGGCGCTCCGCTACCCCGAGACCCACGAGCTGTGGGTGCTCGAGCGGTCCCCGGGCGGTACGCACGGCGGCCGCCACCTCGAGCACGCCAGTGCGGCCGGCACGATGCGCGTGCGCAGCGGCGAGCTCGCCGACGCCCCCGCCGTGGTCGTCGCGTCCGAGCGGATGGACGAGGACCCGGGCTGGCGCCTGCTCCGCAGCGGTGAGCTGCTGCACGTCGGCCCCGACCTCGCGGTCGACACGCAGGTGGCGCTCGACGCGCCCCCCGCGCACCCGCTGACGCTCGCCGACCTGTCGCCGCACGCCGCGGCGTCCCAGCATCCGGCCCCGCCCGTCGCCGCCGGCCGATGAGTGCGACGCCTCCCGTCCGTCTCCATCGGGAAGGATCAGTCCAGGCGGGACCATCACCAGAGGGAGGCGGGCACGTGCTCGCAGACAGCAAGGCGTTCACCGGCTTCTCCGTGGACGACCTCGACAAGGCCCGGAGCTTCTACGGCGAGACCCTCGGGCTGCCCGTCGAGGTCGCCGACGAGATGCCGCTCATGCGCATCACGCTCGGCGGCGGCCGCCGACACCTCGTCTACGCCAAGCCCGACCACCAGCCGGCGACGTTCACGGTCCTGAACTTCCCCGTGACCGACGTCGACGAGGTGGTCGACGAGCTCACGCGCCGGGGCGTGACGTTCGAGCGGTACGAGGGCTTCGGCCAGGACGAGAAGGGCGTCATGCGCGGCCGCGGCCCGACGATCGCGTGGTTCACCGACCCGGCGGGCAACATCCTGTCCGTCGTCGAGGAGTCGCCGGAGGGATGACCCGGGCGAGGCCGACGCGGCGGATCAGGACGCCTCGGCCTCGAGGCGCACCGACTCACCGGCCACGAGGCCGAGCTGGACCGGCGGCCGCTTGCCGACGGCGGTGAAGAGCCACTCGACGGCCGTCCGCGCGCGGTTGGCCGGCAGCGCCGTCAGGTGGTACCCGCGGGTCACGACCCGGGCGGCGAGCCCGGACAGCGGGATGCCGAGCGGGTTCGCCGCCGCCTCGCAGCCGCCGAGGTCGACGACGAAGCCGAGGTCCTTGTGCCGGTAGGGCCGGCGCCGCCGTCGCCGAACGACGGCGGCGAGGTTGTCGCGCGGCGAGCGCCCCCTGCCGGACGGCGTGCTGCGCGGTCATCGCCGTCGACCTCGCCCGGGTCGCTCGGGGTCGGGCACGGCCGCGGCGTCGCCGCACGCCAGGATCTCCGGGATGACCGGGCACGGCGAGGTACTCGTCGACCTCGAGCCGGCCCCTGGTCATGGGCAGCCCGGTGCTCTCGACGAGCGGGTCCGGCCGGACGCCGACGCACCAGACGAGGGTGCGGGTCGGCACGAATCTGCCGTCGGTGAGCTTGACGCCGTCCGCGGTCGCCTCGGCGCACCGAGGTGCCGGTGCGGACGTCGACGCCGCGGCGGCGCAGCACCCGGTCGGCCGTGCCCGACATCCGCGCGGTCCATGCCCGGCAGGACCTGGTCGGCGGTGTCGAGCAGCAGCCAGCGCGGACCGGCTGTCGCTCAGGCCGGGGTGCCGTTGCGAGCACGTCGTGGTCAGGAGCTGGCCCTGCGCGGCGACCTCGGTGCCGGTGTACCCGGCGCCGACCACGACGAACGTGCAGCGCGCGGCCGCGCTCCGCCGGGTCGTCGGCGTCGTCCGCGAGCTCGAGCTGGCGGACCAGGTGGTCACGCAGGTAGAGCGCCTCGGCGAGCCCGCGGAAGCCGTGGGCGTGGTCGGCGACGCCCGGGATCGGCAGCAGCTTGTTGACGCTGCCCGCGGCGAGCACAGCCGGTCGTACGCGCAGCCGCCCGGCTCGCCCTCCGGCTCGGCGTAGGAGACGACCGCGGCCGTCGACGTCGATCGCCGTCGACCGTGCCGAGCTCCGAGCCGGACGCCGGGCAGTGTCTCGGCCAGCGGCACCGCGATGCGACGCGGGTCGAGCACGCCGCCGGCCACCTCCGGCAGCAGCGGCAGGTACAGGAAGTAGTCGGTCGGGTTCACCAGCGACGATGTCGGCGGCGCCGCGGGCACGCCGGGTCAGCCGGCGGGCGGCGTGGAAGCCGGCGAAGCCCGCGCCGACGATGACGATGAGTGGGCGGGCCATGCCCTTCTCCGATCTGCCGGACGGACCCACGCGACGAACGGACGCGCGCACGGGCGTGAGCTGGTCGCGGCGCTAGTCGTGGACGGTCAGGGGCACCGGCGGGACGGCGCGGGCGCGCCGGCCCGCCGCGATGCCGAGCGTGGCGAGCTTGCGGACGACGACGATGGCGGCCGCCGAGGCGATCGCCTGCCAGGAGCCGGTCGCGCTGAGCCGCAGCAGGCCGGCCGCGAGCAGCAGGTCGAGCAGGATCGGCAGCGCCACGCCGACCCGGCGCGTCACGACCAGGGCGAGGGCCGAGAGCACGAGCGCGGCGGCCACGACGAGGGGGACGACCGCGGCGACGACGGCCGTCACGCCCCCGTCACTCCGTCCCGGCCCGCCACTGACTCCCGGGCCGCCACCGCGTCCTGCGCCCCCGCGGTGCCGACCGGCGTGGTCGCTCGCGGGGCCTCGCTGCGCTCCGCGACCTGGGACCGCTCCTCCTTGATCTCGCGTGCGAGGAAGAAGTTGAGGGCGGTCCTGATGGTCGCGACGGCGGCGAGCTTGGCCAGCTCCTGGAAGCTCGGCGCGATCGCCGTGCGCAGCACGTCGCTCGCCAACTGGAACTCCAGCCCGAGCGCGAGGAAGCGGCCGAGCAGAGCCGCACCGGGACGAAGGCCTCGGCGTCGCGGCGGGGGAGCGCCCGCACGAACTGGACGATCGCGATCGACGCCCCGACGAAGATCACGAAGGCGCCGGCGGCCTCGACCAGCCTGACGAGCATGTCGACGACGGTCCGGAGGGTGTCCTCGGGGAGGAGGTCGAGGGAGGCCATGGCGCAGTTCTACCCTCTCGGTCCGTCCGGATGCTTGCCCTCATGCATTCGTCGACTCGACGTCGACCCGCGATCGCGTGCCCGACACCTCACCCGTGCCGTCGGTCCGCACCGTGAGCCTGCCACCGGCCAGCGGGACGCCGTCGAGAACGAGCTCGCGGACGTCGTCCAGGTCGGTCCGCCGCACCCGCACGCGGCCGGCCGGCACGTCGGGCTCGAGCCGAGCAGGCTGCGCAGGACGAGCAGGGGCGCCGCAGACCTCACGCCTGCGGCGAGCACGACGTCGGATAGGCCACCGGCGACGAGACGTCGTCCCGGGAGTAGCCCGCGAACAGCTCGGGCAGGCGGCCGCCCGGGCGCCGGCCGCGTCGAGGAGTCCGGCCCAGTGTCGACGCCTCGTGCACGTGGCCGTACCGGGCCAGCCCGGCGACCGCGATCGCCGTGTCGTGCGGCCACACGGACCCGCGCTGGTAGCTGACGGGGTCGTAGGCGGTCATCGACGTCGCCAGCGTGCGGACGCCCCACCCGGAGAACAGCTCCGGTGAGACCAGGCGCCGCGCGACCTCCGCGGCGCGCTCGGGGCGGGCGAGGCCCGTCCAGAGGCAGTGCGCCATGTTCGACGCGAGCGCGTCGACGGGGCGCTTGTCGGCGTCGAGCGCGAGCGCGTACCAGCCCCGGTCGCCGAGCCAGAAGTCGCGGTCGAAGCGGGCCCGCAGCTGGTCCGCCTTCGCCGCCAGGTCGCGCGCCTGCGCGGCGTCGCCGGCCCGGCGGGCCAGTGCCGCCCGCGCCCGGTAGGCCGCGTAGACGTACCCCTGCACCTCGCACAGCGCGATCGGTGGCTCGGCGAGCCGCCCTCGCGAAGACGATCGCGTCGGAGGAGTCCTTCCAGCCCTGGTTGGGTAGCCCGTGGGGGGTCATGCGCTCGTACTCGACGTACCCGTCGCCGTCGCGGTCGCCGTCCCGCTCGATCCACTCCAGCGCACGGTCGGCGTGCGGGAGCAGTGGCTCGAGCCGCTCCCAGGCGACGCCCCAGCGCAGGCATTCGCCGAGCAGCACGACGAAGAGCGGGGTCGCGTCGACCGTGCCGTAGTACACCGACGCGCCGCCGTACCGGACCTCGTGCGGGATGCGCCCCGGCTGCTCCTCCGTCTCGGGGACGGTGCGGCTGCCCTGCAGGCTCGCGAGCGCCTCGAGGACGCCGACCGCGAGGTCGTGGTCGACGAGCAGCGCCATGAACGCGGTGAGGAGCGAGTCGCGGCCGAAGAGCGCCATGAACCACGGCGCGCCGGCGGGACGACCGGCAGCCCGTCGGGGTCGCGGCCGTAGAGCCGCAGTAGCGCCAGGTCGTCGATGGACTGCCGGTAGGCCACGTCGAGGGGCGCGAGATGACCGCAAGGAGTACCAACGCGAATTTGGACGACGC
>CAWCCY010000009.1:0-37392 GCA_963794075.1 uncultured Actinomycetota bacterium | reverse complement strand
ATTCGAACCTGCGCACCCGCCTCCGGGAGGGCGGTGCTCGATCCCCTGAGCTACGGGGCTCGGGGCGGTGAAGAGAGTATCAGTCCGACGTCGGCCCGTTGCTCGACCTCGTCGGCCAGCAGGACGTCGAGGAAGCTCGCGGCCTCGGCCTCGGCGCGGGCCGGGTCCTGGAGCTCGATCGCGTCGACCAGCGCGACGTGCTCGTCCTCGTTGACCCCGCCGTGGTGGTCGACGTTGCTGCGCACGTTCTCGCTCAGCGCGTCGAGTAGGTTCTCGTAGAGGTCGGTCAGCACGGGGTTGTGGGTGGCCTGGCCGATCGTGCGGTGCAGGGCGACGTCCGCGGCTGCCCTGGGCCTCGACGTCCCCCCCGCCGTCGGGCCGAGTTCCGGTCGTCGATGGAGTTGGCGCAGGCGGGCGACGTCGTCGGGGGTGCGGTGCAGGGCGGCGAGCCGGGCAGCCCCGGCCTCCAGGGTCCGCCGCACCTCCAGGATGTGCAGGTGGTGGGCCGTCGCCACCCGCCGGCTCACGGCTCCGGCGAGCTCGGAGGCCGCCAGCACGTACGTGCCCGACCCCTGCCGCCGCTCGAGCAGTCCGGCGTGCACGCGAGCGACTGGACGGCCTCGCGCACCGTGTTGCGGCTCGTCCCCGTCAGCTGTGCGAGCTCGGCCTCGGTCGGGATGCGCGTGCCGATCGCCCAGGTGCCTGCGACGATCTGCTCGCGGAGCTGGTCGATGACCTGCACGATGAGCCCCGCGCGCCGGGCCGTGCGCAGCGCGGGCAATTCGCCGGTATCGGCCGACTGCGTCATCCCGTCATCCTATCTGTGGTCCCACGATTGTAGTGTGCCTCGGTGGACGACCCTCTGACCATCGATCTCCCACCCGGGCCTCCGGCGTGATCGCGCGGCCGTCACGAGCCGTCACCCGCAAAGCGCTCCACGTCCTCGCGGCGATCCTCCTCCTGACACTCACCGTCCGTACTGCCGTGACCGGGTTGTCACCCCTGCTGCCCAGGGTGAGTGCCGGCATCCCGCTCACTCCGGTCGAGGCGGGCCTGGTGGGAGCGCTGCCGCCGTTCTGCTTCGCCCTGTCGGGGTTGCTCGGGCCGCCGCTGCTGCGCCGCCTCGCCGCCGAGCGGATCGTCCTGCTGCTGCTCGCGCTCGAGGTGGCCGGGCTGGTCGCGCGCCCGTGGTCGGGCGGCCCGTGGCCCTTCGTGGCCCTCTCCGTGGTCGCGCTCATCGGCATGGGGCTGGGCAACGTCGTCCTGCCCGTGCTCGTCAAGGCCTGGTTCCCGCACCGCATCGCCACCGTCACCTCGATCTACGTCATGGGCGTCACGGCCGGCACGTCGCTCCCGGCGCTGTTCGCGGTGCCCGTCGCCGACGCCGTCACTCGGGCGAGCGGTGACACCCGCCTGGGCTGGCAGGTCGGGCTCTCCTGGTGGGCCGGCCTGAGCGTCCTCGTCGCCGTGGCCTGGCTCGGCCCCGCGCTGCATCCGCGCGCCGTCCCCGCCCCCCGACCTCTGGGCCTCGACCCTGATCATCAGGACGCTGAGACCCCGGTCAGGGCCCAGAGGTCGGTCCGGCACAGCCGGATCGCCTGGGGGATCATGCTCATCTTCGGCGCGAACTCGCTGGCGACCTACGCCCTGTTCGCCTGGCTTCCCACCCGCCTCACGGAGGCCGGCATGTCGCAGTCGACCGCCGGTCTCATGCTCGCGGTGTTCGGCGGCATGGGTGTGCCCGCCGCCCTCGTCGTGCCGCACCTGGTCGTGCGGTACCAGAACGTCGTCCTGCTGACGGTCCAGTTCGTCGTCTGCTTCGCCATCGGTCTCATCGGTCTGCTCGTACGGCCGACCCAGCTCACGCTGCTGTGGGTGATCGTCGCCGGCTGGGGGAGCGGGGCGTTCCCCCTCGCTCTCACGCTCGTGGGGCTCCGCTCGCGCACTCCGGCGGGAGCGGGCCGCCTGTCGGGGTTCGCGCAAGGCTGGGGCTATCTCGTCGCGGGGGTCGGACCGATCGCGGCGGGCGTCCTCCGTCAGGCCACCGGTGGCTGGACGGCCCCGTTCGTCTTCATCGTCGCCGTCCTGGGGCTGATCGTCCTGGGCGGCGTGCTCGCGGCACCGTCCCGCACCGTCGAGGACGAGCTCGAGGCCCACGAGCGTGCTGCCACCGGCCGCGCGCCCACCGGCTAGCCTTTGGCGGTGACCCCCGCCGAACTCTCCGCCGCGATCCGCGCGTGCCTGCAGGCCGCCGTCGACGCCGGCGACCTCGCAGTCGCCGTCCCTGGTGAGATCCGGGTGGAGCGACCCCGCCAGCGCGAGCACGGCGACTGGTCGACCAACGTCGCGCTGCAGGTGGCCAAGCAGGCGGGCCGGCCGCCGCGCGAGGTCGCCATGGTGCTCGCGGCCCGCCTGGGCGAGGTGCCCGGGATCAAGAGCGTGGACGTCGCCGGCCCGGGGTTCCTCAACATCGTCCTCGACGCCGCCGCGGCCGGCGAGATCGCCCGCACCATCGTCGAGGCGGGCACGGGCTACGGGCGCACCGACGCGGGGGCCGGCCACCGGGTGAACCTCGAGTTCGTCTCGGCCAACCCCACCGGGCCGGTGACGCTGGCCAGCGCTCGGTGGGCAGCGGTCGGCGACAGTCTCGCCCGGATCCTCCAGGCGACCGGGTCGACCGTGGCGCGGGAGTACTACTTCAACGACCACGGCGCGCAGATCGAGCGGTTCGCCATGTCGCTGCTCGCCCGGTCACGCGACGAACCGCCGCCCGAGAACGGCTATTTCGGCGGATACGTCGGTGACGTCGCCGCCCGGGTCGTCGCCGACGCCGCGGCGGCGGGCGAGCCCGACCCCCGCACTCTTCCGGGCGACGAGGCACAGGAGGTCTTCCGCGCCCGCGGTGTCGACCTCATGTTCGACGAGATCAAGGCGTCGATGCGAGCCTTCCGGGTCGAGTTCGACGTGTACTTCCACGAGAACGACCTCTACGAGCACGGTGCCGTCGACCGCGCCGTGACCCGGCTTCGTGAGCTGGGGCGGATCTACGAGGCCGACGGCGCGGTCTGGCTGCACACGACCGACCTCGGCGACGACAAGGACCGCGTCGTCATCAAGAGCGACGGGCAGGCGGCGTACATCGCGGGAGACCTCGCCTATTACCTGAACAAGCGGGAGCGCGGGTTCGACCGCTGCGTGATCATCCTGGGCGCCGATCACCACGGGTACGTCGGGCGGCTGATGGCCATGTGCGCTGCCTTCGGCGACACCCCGCACGAGAACCTCGAGGTGCTCATCGGCCAGCTCGTCAACCTCGTCAAGGACGGGCAGCCCGTCCGGATGAGCAAGCGGGCCGGCACCGTCGTGACGATGGAGGACCTCGTCGACGCCGTCGGCGTCGACGCGGCGCGCTACTCGCTCGCCCGCTCGTCCGTCGACGCCAGCATCGACATCGACCTCGATCTGCTGACGCGGCACACGAACGAGAACCCCGTCTACTACGTGCAGTACGCCGCCGCCCGCCTGGCCGGCATCGTGCGCAACGCCGTCGACGGCGGGGTGCGCCGCGAGGACGCGTTCGAGCCGGCGCTGCTCGACCACGAGACCGACGCCGTCCTGCTGGCCGCGCTCGGTGAGTTCCCGCGGATCGTGGCGCAGGCCGCCGAGCTGCGCGAGCCGCACCGGGTCGCGCGCTATCTGGAGGAGCTCGCCGGGCACTTCCACAAGTGGTACGAGCACACCCGCGTGACGCCGCGCGCCGGCGAGCCCGTGACCGACGGCCACCGGACCCGGCTGTGGGTGGCCGAGGCGGCCCGCCAGGTGTTCGCGAACGGCCTCGGCCTGCTGGCGGTCACAGCTCCGGACCGGATGTAGGCGGACCGATGGGTGCACACGAAGCCGGCGCGCTGCACGCGCCGGGATACGGCAACGTCGCCTTCGTCCCCTCCTGGCTGCGGGCCCCGGCCGACGCGAGCGAGCTGCTGCCGCAGCTGTGGGCGTCGTCGGTCCGGCGGGAGCCCTCCGGCGAGCTCAGCGTCGGCGGGGTCGGCGTCCGGGCCCTGGCGGCCGAGTTCGGCACGCCCGCGTACATCCTCGACGAGCGCGACTTCCGCGACCGGGCCGTCGCCTTCCGCGAGGCCTTCGCGGTGGCGTTCGAGGGCGCCGGGGCGGCAGGCGCCGACGTCTTCTACGCGGGCAAGGCGTTCCTGTGCACCGAGGTGGCGCGCTGGGTCGCCGCGGACGGGCTCGGCATCGACGTCTGCACGGGCGGCGAGCTCGCCGTCGCGCTGCGCGCCGGGGTGCCGGGGGAGCGGATCGCCCTGCACGGCAACAACAAGTCGGACGCCGAGCTGCGCCGCGCGCTCACCGCCGGCGTCGGCCGGATCGTCGTGGACTCCCTGGAGGAGGTCGACCGCGTCGCCGACGTGGCGGGCGAGCTCGGCCGGACGGCCGGCGTGCTCCTGCGCGTCACGGTCGGCGTCGAGGCGCACACCCACGAGTACATCGCCACCGCCCACGAGGACCAGAAGTTCGGGCTCTCGATCGCCGGGGGCGTCGCCGCCGAGGCGGCCCGGCGCGCGCTGGCCCGCCCCGAGCTGCAGCTGCTGGGGCTGCACAGCCACATCGGGTCGCAGATCTTCGACACCGGCGGGTTCGAGGTGGCGGCGCGTCGCGTCCTCCAGCTGCACGCGGCGATCGCCCGCGAGCACGGCGTCGACCTGCCCGAGCTCGACCTCGGCGGCGGCTTCGGCATCGCCTACACGAGCGAGCACGATCCGCTGCCGCCGAAGGAGCTCGCCGAGGGCTTGTCAGCGATCGTGCGGCGCGAGTGCGACGGCCTCGGGGTCGCGGTGCCACGCGTCGCCGTCGAGCCGGGCCGGGCGATCGCCGGGCCGAGCACGTTCACGGTGTACGAGGTCGGGTCGGTCAAGGACGTCCTGCTCGACCACGACGCACGGCGCCGGTACGTCGCCGTCGACGGCGGCATGAGCGACAACATCCGGACGGCGCTGTACGACGCCGACTACTCGTGCACGCTCGCGTCACGCGCGTCGTCCGCGCCGCCCGTCCTTGCCCGCGTCGTGGGCAAGCACTGCGAGAGCGGCGACGTCGTGGTGCGCGACGAGTTCCTGCCGGGCGACGCCGGCCGCGGCGACCTGGTCGCCGTCCCGGGTACGGGCGCCTACTGCCGCAGCATGGCGAGCTCGTACAACCACGTGCCGCGGCCGCCGGTCGTGGCGGTGCGCGACGGCGAGGCCCGTCTGATCGTGCGGCGCGAGACCGAGGACGACCTGTTCGCGCTCGACGCCGGCTGACCGCCTTGTCGTCACGTGTGGTGCCTTCTCGTGGTTTCGGCGTCTCCTCGACCACCAGAAGACACCAGAGGTCGGCGTCGGTGGCGACGGGGGCGGGCTGAGAGACTGAACCCGGCGCGCGGACGTGCCGACGGACAAGAGGGCTTCCGGTCCCGGATCCTGAGACGAGCCGACCTCGCGGTCCTTCTTGTGTCAGACAGGAAGGGCCGTGGTCCCGCGACGGGACGGGCGCTGGGGGGCGCAGACAGGGCCCGCTGGGGGCCCGGCAGTGAGAGGAGCGCGGCGTGGAGCCGGTACGAGTGGCCCTGCTGGGCTGCGGGGTCGTCGGCACCGAGGTGGCGCGCAACCTGACGACGCACGGCGCCGAGCTGACCCAGCGCGTCGGCGCCCCGCTCGAGCTCGCCGGCATCGCCGTCCGGCGGCTCGGTCGCGCCCGCGACCTCGACGTCGACCCGGCCCTCTTCACGACCGACGCCGCCGCCCTGGTGAAGGACGCCGACGTCGTCGTCGAGGTCATCGGCGGCATCGAGCCCGCGCGCTCGCTCCTGCTCGAGGCCATGGCTGCCGGCGCGTCGGTCGTCACGGCGAACAAGGCCCTCCTGGCCGAGGACGGGCCGACGCTGTACGAGGCGGCCGCCCGGCACGGCGTCGACCTCTACTTCGAGGCCGCCGTCGCGGGGGCCATCCCGCTGCTGCGCCCGCTGCGCGAGTCACTGGCCGGCGACCGGGTGCGGCGCGTGCTGGGCATCGTCAACGGCACCACCAATTACGTGCTCGACAAGATGCACACGACCGGCATGGGTTTCGCCGAGGCGGTCGAGCAGGCCCAGGCGCTCGGCTACGCCGAGGCGGACCCGACCGCCGACGTCGAGGGCTTCGACGCGGCCGCCAAGGCCGCCATCCTGGCCAGCCTCGCGTTCCACACCCGCGTGCGCGCGGCCGACGTGCACCGCGAGGGCATCACGGGCGTCACCGCCGCCGACGTCGCCTCCGCGAAGGCGATGAACGCCGTCGTCAAGCTGCTGGCCATCTGCGAGCGCGCGGGGGGTGCGGGTGAAGGGGGCGAGTCCGTCTCCGTCCGCGTGCACCCGGCGATGATCCCCGCGACGCACCCCCTGGCCGGCGTCGGCGACGCGTACAACGCCGTCTTCGTCGAAGCCGAGGCGGCCGGCGAGCTCATGTTCTACGGCCGCGGCGCCGGCGGACAGCCGACGGCGAGCGCGGTGCTCGGCGACCTCGTCGGTGTGGCCCGGCACCGCGCGACCGGTGGGCGTGGCCCCGGCGAGTCCTCCTACGCCGACCTCCCGGCCCGGCCGATGGGCGACGTCCTCACCCGCTACCACGTCAGCCTCGACGTCGAGGACCGGCCCGGCGTGCTCGCGCAGGTGGCGCAGGTCTTCGCCGAGCACGAGGTGTCGATCGAGACGGTCCGGCAGGCGGTGCGGCACCGCGACGGGCGGCGGGCCGCACTGGTCATCGTCACCCACGAGGCCCCGGACGCCGCTCTCGCCGCGACCGTCGAGGCGCTGGCCGACCTCGAGACCGTCTCGTCGGTCGACAGCGTGATGCGGGTCGAGGGCATCGCCGAAGGAGGCGAGTGATGGCCCACCTCTGGCGCGGCGTGATCACCGAGTACCGCGACCGCCTGGCCCTGCCGCCCGGAGCGCCCGTCGTCACGCTCGGCGAGGGCGGCACGCCCCTCACCCACGCCCGCACCCTCTCCGCCCGCACCGGGTGCGACGTGTGGATCAAGTTCGAGGGCGTCAACCCGACCGGATCCTTCAAGGATCGCGGCATGACGATGGCCATCTCGACGGCTGCCGCGACCGGTGCGAAGGCCGTGATCTGCGCATCGACGGGCAACACCTCGGCCTCGGCCGCGGCGTACGCGACCGCCGCCGGCATGGCGTGCGCCGTGCTCGTGCCCGACGGCAAGATCGCGATGGGCAAGCTGAGCCAGGCGGTCGCCCACGGCGCGACCCTGCTGCAGGTCGACGGGAACTTCGACGACTGCCTGACGCTCGCCCGCAAGCTCGCCGAGAGCTATCCGGTCGAGCTGGTGAACTCGGTGAACCCGGCGCGCATCGAGGGGCAGAAGACCGCCGCGTTCGAGGTCGTCGACGCCCTCGGCGACGCCCCCGACGTGCACTGCCTGCCGGTCGGCAACGCCGGCAACATCACCGCCTATTGGAAGGGCTACGCGGAGTACGCGGCGGGCGCCGGCGGCCCGACGCCGGTGGCGACGAAGCGGCCGCGGATGTGGGGCTTCCAGGCGGCCGGGGCCGCGCCGATCGTCCTCGGGCACCCCGTCGACACGCCGGAGACCATCGCGACCGCCATCCGGATCGGCAACCCCGCCTCGTGGCGGCAGGCGGTGGCGGCCCGCGACGCCTCCGGAGGCCTGATCGAGGCCGTCGACGACCAGCAGATCCTGGCGGCGCACCGGCTGCTGTCGGCGTCCGAAGGGGTGTTCGTCGAGCCCGCGTCGGCGGCCGGCGTGGCGGGCCTGCTCGCCGTGCACGCCTCCGGCCGGCTCGACCCCGGGCAGACGGTCGTCTGCACGGTCACCGGTCACGGCCTCAAGGACCCTCAGTGGGCGCTGCTCGGCGAGGACGGCCAGCAGGTCCAGCCGGTGCGCGTGCCGGCCGACGCCGTCAGCGCGGCGCGCGCTCTCGGGCTGGAGTCGTGAGACCGGTCGGCACGGCGGGGATCGCCACGGGGCGAACCGTCGGGGCCGGTGGCTGGGGCGTGGACGGCGTCCGCCTCGGGGTGCCGGTGACGGTGAGCGTGCCTGCCACCAGCGCCAACCTCGGGCCCGGCTTCGACAGTTTCGGCCTCGCGCTGGCGCTGCACGACGTGGTGACGGTCGAGGCGTTCGACCCGGCGGGGCCCGCGGCCCGGCTGCGGGTCGACGTGACCGGCGAGAGCGCCGACGAGGTACCCCGGAGCGAGGACCACCTCGTCGTCCGGTCGGTGCGCGCCGGCCTCGAGCACGCCGGTGCGTGTCAGCCCGGCCTGCGGGTCAGCTGCGTCAACGCGATCCCGCACGGGCGCGGTCTCGGTTCGTCGGCCGCCGCCGTCGTCGCGGGTCTCGTCGCCGCGCGCGCTCTGCTGCAGGACTCGTCGCCGCTGGAGGGCGACGCCGTCTTCACCTTGACCGCACGCGCCGAGGGGCATCCCGACAACGCCGCGGCGGCCGCGGTCGGCGGATTCGTGGTCGCGTGGACCGCGGACGGCGGCGTGCCGGGCTATCTGCGGCTGCCGGTGGACCCGCGGGTGCGCGTCGTCGTGTGCCTCCCCCGCGCCCGGCTCGCGACGTCCGTGGCGCGCGCCGTGCTTCCGCCGACCGTGCCGCACGCCGACGCGGCCTTCACCGCCGCCCGCGCCGCGATGCTCGTCGAGGCGCTGACCCGGCGGCCCGACCTGCTCTGGGAGGCCACCCACGACCGGCTCCACCAGGCCCAGCGCGCTCCGGCCATGCCGGCGACGGCCGCCCTGGTGGCCGCGCTCCGCGAGCGCGGCGCCCCGGCGGTCGTCTCCGGTGCCGGTCCGGCCGTGCTCGTGCTCTGCCCGTCCGAGGCCGGCGCCGTGGCCGCGGCCGAGCACGCCCGGGCGGTGACCGGTGACGCGTCGAGCGGCCTGGGAGCGTGGGACGTCCTGACGCCGTCGCTGGACGCGCTCGGCGGCCGGGTGCTGACACCGTGACGCGTTGCCTGGCCGTGGCCATTTCGTGACTCACGGTCGCCATTCGCCGTCTCGCCGGGCGCGGCGGCTACGGGTGCGCGCGACCTCCGGCGGCGCCGCCGACGGGCTCGTCCAGGAATGCCCCGGGTCGGCCCGATGTTCTCGCGGGTGGCACTCCGCCGCGCATGTCGCCGTCGCGACGCGTCCCGCGGGAGTGTTACAGTGTGTGCGCAGCCGAAGGCCAGCTCAATGTACGAGCGCCTGCGCCGCTGCCCCCGCCGCGATCTGCCAGCCAGTTCCCCATCTGTGCTTGCGCGGCACATCACCAGCCCGGGCTTCTGCCCGGCCTCGTCCCGCTCGACCGTGATCTGGTCTCCACGGTCGGCTAGGGGAAGGATCCCTCGTGACAGACACCTCAGAGATCGCACCTGCAGGCCCCAGCGCTAACGGCGCAGGGCCGCGGACGCCGAATCTGTCGACGTTGCGCCTGCCCGAGCTGCAGGCGGTCGCCGCCCAGCTCGGCATCGGCGGGACGGCCCGGATGCGCAAGTCCGACCTGGTCACGGCCATTCAGGCCCACCAGGGCAAGGGTGCGAACTCGGCCGCTCCCGCGGCATCGGCCGTGGCCTCGAACGGGCACGGCAGCGGTACCCCCGAACCCACCCCGGCGCCGCGCACCCGCGGCCGCCGCGCCGGCGCACCCGCCGGCCCGCCCACCCCCCGCGCGGGGGACGAGGCGCCGCAGCAGGAGCTGCCGATCGAGGCCGTCGAGCAGCCCGCAGCGCGGGCGCGGGGCGAGCGGCGATCGCGGCAGCCCGTCGAGCAGTCCGCGGAGCAGGCGCAGGCTCAGCCGGCGGCCGAGGCGCGCAGCGAGGTCGCCGAGGCGCGCAGCGAGGTCGCCGAGGCGCGCAGTGAGGTCGCGGAGGGCGACCGGAGCGCCGATCAGCCCGGCCGCGGCGAGCGCGAGCCGGTCCGCCGCGAGAACCGCCGTCAGCGGGAGCCGCGTGACGGGCAGGCGCGTGACGGGCAGCCCGTGACGACCAGGTCCGTGACGGCCAGGTTCGTGACGGGCAGACCCGTGACAACCAGGTTCGTGAGGGCCAGGCGCGTGAGGGCCAGGCCGCGAGACGGCCAGAGCCGTGACGGCCAGAGCCGTGACGGCCAGAGCCGCGACGGCCAGAGCCGTGACAGCCAGGCGCGTGACGGTCAGAACGGGCAGAGCCGCGACGGGCAGGGCGACTACCAGGCCCGCCAGCAGCCCCAGCAGCAGACGTCGCAGCAGTCCTACCGCGACGACGACGACGAGGACGGCGACGGCCGGGGCCGCCGCCGGCGCGGCCGTTACCGCGACCGCAAGCGCCGCGGTCGCGACGGCCAGCCGATCGCGAACGGCGTCCCCGCCTCGGACGAGCCCGACGTCGCCGACGACGACGTCCTCGTGCCGGTCGCGGGCATCCTCGACGTCCTCGAGAACTACGCCTTCGTGCGCACGTCCGGCTACCTGCCCGGCCCCAACGACGTGTACGTCTCGCTGGGCCAGGTCAAGCGGTACGGGCTGCGCAAGGGCGACGCCGTCGTGGGCGCCGTCCGGGCCCTGCGCGACGGCGAGACCCCGCAGCCGCGCCAGCAGAAGTTCAATGCGCTGGTCCGGCTCGACACCGTCAACGGGGCCTCGCCCGACGAGGCGCGTGCCCGGCCGGACTTCGGCAAGCTCACGCCGCTGTACCCGCAGGAGCGGCTGCGGCTCGAGACCGAGCCGAACGTCGTCGCGACCCGCCTGATCGACCTCGTCGCGCCGATCGGCAAGGGCCAGCGCGGGCTCATCGTGTCGCCGCCGAAGGCCGGCAAGACCCTGATCCTGCAGGCGATCGCGAATGCGATCACGACGAACAACCCCG
The DNA here is from genome assembly GCA_963794075.1 of uncultured Actinomycetota bacterium. Classification (GTDB taxonomy): domain Bacteria; phylum Actinomycetota; class Actinomycetes; order Actinomycetales; family Kineosporiaceae; genus DATKNA01. The sequence continues at coordinate 26,495 of CAWCCY010000009.1, read as the reverse complement.
AGTGCCACCTCATGGTCGTCCTCGTCGACGAGCGGCCCGAAGAGGTCACCGACATGCAGCGCACGGTGAAGGGCGAGGTCATCGCCTCGACCTTCGACCGGCCCGCGGACGACCACACCACCGTCGCCGAGCTCGCCATCGAGCGCGCGAAGCGCCTGGTGGAGCTCGGCCACGACGTCGTCGTGCTGCTCGACTCGATCACCCGGCTCGGCCGCGCCTACAACCTCGCCGCCCCGGCGAGCGGGCGCATCCTGTCCGGCGGTGTCGACTCCAGCGCGCTGTACCCGCCGAAGCGGTTCTTCGGCGCCGCCCGGAACATCGAGAACGGCGGCTCGCTGACGATCCTCGCCACGGCGCTCGTGGAGACCGGCTCCAAGATGGACGAGGTCATCTTCGAGGAGTTCAAGGGCACCGGGAACATGGAGCTGCGGCTGTCCCGCCAGCTGGCCGACAAGCGCGTCTTCCCCGCGATCGACGTGAACCCGTCCGGCACCCGGCGTGAGGAGATCCTCATGTCGAAGGAGGAGCTCGCGATCGTCTGGAAGCTCCGGCGGGTGCTCAGCGCGTTGGAGTCCCAGCAGGCCATCGAGCTGCTGCTCGACCGCGTGAGGCAGAGCCGCAGCAACCTCGAGTTCCTCATGAACGTGCAGAAGACGACGCCGGTCCCCGGACGCGGCGACGACGACTGACCTTGCTCGTCCGCGGCCGCTTTGCTCAGGCAGAGCCGACTTCTGGGCCTCGAATGTCGGCTCTGGCTGAGTAAAGCAGCCGATGGTGAGCACGGGTGCCGTGCACGAACCACGTCGCTGACCAGCGTGCGCGGCGCGGGGAATCACGGCGTCCGGGGCCCGGTTGTGGGTCTGGCACACTGAAGGCGGTTCCGGTTCACGTGCGCCCGTCCCGTGGCGGCACGACCCGGCGACCTCGACCGAAGGAGCAGTCCGAGTGAAGAGCGACATCCACCCGGAGTACGTGGAGACCGAGGTGCGCTGCACCTGCGGCAACACCTTCACGACCCGGAGCACGGCCAAGAACGGCGTCATCAACGCCGACGTCTGCAACAACTGCCACCCGTTCTACACGGGCAAGCAGAAGATCCTCGACACCGGCGGCCGCGTCGCGCGCTTCCAGCAGCGCTACGGCAAGAAGACCGCCGGCAAGTAGCCGACCTCCGCGACCGCCGGGGCCCACAGGGCCTCGGCGGTCGCGTGCGTCCGGGGCCGGGTCGCGGGCGCGCCCGGCCGGCGTGCACGATTGCCGTGACGTGCATGATCGCCGCGACGTGCATGATCGGCGCAGGTCCTTGATCCCGCTGGATTCCTTGATCCCGCTGGATTCCTTGATCCCGCTGGATTCCTTGATCACGGCGAAAGGGGTGAGCGGCATGAGCGCGGGAGCTGATGCGGACGCGGACGCCGCGCTGCTCGAGGCGGTCAGGCCGCTGCTCGACGAGCACGCCGAGCTCGAGCGGCGGATGGCCGAGCCGGGCCTGCACGGCGACCCCGCGCTGGCGCGTACGCTCGGGCGCCGTTACGCGGAGCTCGGCCAGGTCGTCGAGGCCCGGCACGCCCTGGTCGCGGCCGCCGGCGACGCCGGGGCCGCCCGCGAGCTGGCCGCCGACGACGCGGACTTCGCCGCCGAGCTCCCGGCCCTCGAGGCGGCGCACGAGCGGGCCCGGGAGCGGCTGCGCCGGCTGCTCGTGCCCCGCGACCCCGACGACGACCGCGACGTCATCGTCGAGATCAAGGCAGGCGAGGGCGGCGAGGAGTCCGCACTGTTCGCCGGCGACCTGCTGCGCATGTACCTGCGGTACGCCGAGCGCCAGGGGTGGCGGACCGAGGTCCTCGACGCCACCGAGAGCGACCTCGGCGGCTACAAGGACGTCGCCGTCGCCGTCAAGTCCCGCGGCACTCCGCAGCCCGGGGAGGGTGTCTACGCGCGGCTCAAGTTCGAGGGCGGCGTCCATCGGGTCCAGCGCGTGCCGGTCACCGAGTCGCAGGGCCGCATCCACACCAGCGCCGCCGGCGTGCTCGTCCTGCCGGAGGTCGAGGACGTCGAGGTCGCTCTCAACGCCGAGGACCTGCGCATCGACGTCTTCCGCTCCTCCGGGCCCGGCGGGCAGAGCGTGAACACCACGGACTCCGCCGTGCGCATCACCCACCTGCCGACCGGCATCGTCGTGAGCTGCCAGAACGAGAAGTCGCAGCTGCAGAACAAGGAGCAGGCGCTGCGCATCCTGCGGGCCAGGCTGCACGCGATCGCCGTCGAGGAGGCGCAGGCGGCCGCGGCGCAGACGCGCCGGTCCCAGGTGCGCACCGTCGACCGCAGCGAGCGCATCCGCACCTACAACTACCCGGAGAACCGGATCGCCGACCACCGCACCGGCTACAAGGCCTACAACCTCGACCAGGTCCTGGACGGCGACCTCGAGCCGGTGGTCCGCTCGAACGCCGACGCGGACGAGGCCGCCCGGCTGGCCGACGCCGAGGCGGCCGTGGCCGGCCGGTGAGCGCAGGCCCGATGCATCCCACCGATCCTGGCGACCCGGCCGACGACTCGCACGCGTCGGCCCCGCCCGGCCGGCCCGTCCGGTCGGACCCGTCGCGCCGTCCCGAGCTGGCCCTGCTGCTGCGCGACGCCCGGCAGCGGCTGGCCGCCGCCGGGGTCCCCACCCCGGCTCCGGACGCCGACCTCCTCGCGGCCCACGTGCTCGGCCTGGGCCGCGGCGAGGTGGCCGCGGCCGCGCTGCGCGGCCTTCGCGTCGACCCCGTGGCGGCGCTCCGGTTCGGCGAGCTCGTCGACGCCCGGGCCCAGCGAGTGCCCGTGCAGCACCTCACCGGCACGGCGCCCTTCCGGACCGTCGAGCTCGCCGTCGGGCCCGGCGTGTTCGTCCCCCGGCCCGAGACCGAGGTCGTCGCCGGCCTCGCCGTCGACGAGGCGCGGGCGCTCGCGGCCGCCGGCGGGCGGCCGCGGGTCGTCGACCTGTGCACGGGCTCGGGGGCCGTCGCGATCGCGGTCGCCGTCGAGGTGCCGGCCGCCTCGGTGACGGCGGTCGAGCTCGACCCGCTGGCGCACGCCTGGGCGCGGCGCAACGTCGACGCGCTGCCTGACGGCGTCCGTCGCCGGATCGACCTGCGCCTCGGTGACGCCGTCCGGGCCGACACCGGGGTGGCGGCCGACCTCGCTGGGCGCTGATGGACGTCGTCGTCGCCAACCCGCCCTACATCCCGCCGGGGGCCCGCCCGGTCGACCCCGAGGTGGCCGACCACGACCCGCCGCTGGCGCTCTACGGCGGGGGAGCGGACGGCCTCGACGTCCCCCGGGGGTCGTCGCCGCCGCGGCGGGCCTGCTCGTGCCCGGCGGGCTCCTCGTGATGGAGCACGCCGACGCGCAGGGCCCGGCGACCCGCTCGCTCGTCGCCGGCGAGGGCTGGGACGCCGTCCGGACGGTGGAGGACCTCACCGGCCGACCGCGTGCCCTGGTGGCGCGGCGGCGCCGGTGACGCGGGCGGCCCGCGGACAGTGACACACTTCGAGGCGTGACCTACCCCTTCGACTGCGCCGAACCCGCCGGCCGCAGGCGGGGGATCGAGTCCGCGGTCGCGGCGGTGCAGAACGGGGCGCTCGTCGTCCTGCCGGTCGAGAGCGCCTACGGCCTGGCGGCGGACGCGTTCTCGGTGCCCGGCCTGGCCGCCGCTGCACGCGCTGAAGGGCGACCCGGCGCGGCGGCCGCCGGCGGTGCTCGTGCCCAACGTGCGCACGCTCGACGGGCTCGCCGCCGACATCACGGAGGCGGCGCGTTCGCTCGCCGAGGCCTTCTGGCCCGGCCTCCTCACGCTCGTGTGCACGGCGCAGCCGACGCTGCGATGGGAGCTCGGCGCGAGCCGGGGGACCGTCTCGCTGCGGATGCCCGTCCACCCGCTCGCGCTGGAGCTGCTCGAGCGCACCGGGCCGCTGGCCCTGACCACTGCCGCGCCGATCGGCGTGGCCGCGCCGCGCGACTGCGAGCAGGCGCGCGAGCTGCTCGGCGACGCCGTCGAGGTGTACCTCGACGCCGGGGCGGTCCCGTGGACGGCGGCCTCGACGGTGGTCGACGCGCGCGGCGAGGTGCCGCGGGTGGTCCGGCTCGGCGGGGTCTCGCCGGCCGAGCTCCGCGAGGTCGTGCCCGGGATCGAGGTGCCGGCGGCGCTGCTGCCCGCCGAGGCGGATCAGCCGGCCGGGCGGATCAGCCGGCCGGGTCGGATCAACCCGCGGAATCGGATCAGCCCGCGGGGCCGGATCAGCCCGCCGGGTCGGATCGGCCGGGGGTCGGATCAGCCCGCGGGGTCGGATCGCTAGGTGCGCGCCTACCTGTACCTCATGTTCGTGGCGGCGGCCGTCACCTACGTGACGACCCCGCTCGATCCGCCGCATCGCGCGACGGATCGGCGCGATCACGCCCGTGCGCGATCGCGACGTGCACGCCGTCCCCATCCCGCGGATGGGCGGCCTGGCGATGTTCCTCGGCTTCACGGTGGCGATCCTCACCGCGAACGAGATCTCCCAGCACACCTCGAGCAACTTCTTAGGGAGCGTCTTCCAGGGCGGCCAGCCCTGGGGCGTGCTGCTCGGCGCCGCCGTCGTCTGCCTGCTGGGCATCGCCGACGACGTCTGGCAGCTCGACGCCATCACGAAGTTCGCGGGCCAGGCCATCGGCGCCGGGCTGATGGCGTGGAAGGGCGTCCAGCTGGTCTCGGTGCCCGTCCTCGGAGTGACCATCTTCTCCACCGGCGTGCTCGTGCTGCTCACGGTCTTCATCGTGCTGCTCACCATCAACGCCGTGAACTTCGTCGACGGGCTCGACGGGCTGGCCGCGGGCGTCGTCGGGATCGCCGCCTCCGCCTTCTTCGTCTACTCCTACCTGCTGACCCGCTCGAGCAACGCGCAGGACTACTCGTCGGTGGCGTCGATGGTGACGGCGTCGCTGGTCGGCTGCTGCATCGGCTTCCTGCCGCACAACTTCAACCCGGCCCGCATCTTCATGGGCGACAGCGGGTCGATGCTCATCGGCCTGCTGATGGCGTCGGCGACCATCGAGGTCACCGGTCAGGTCGACCCGGAGTCGACCTCGGTCCACCAGATCGCGCCCGCGTTCTTCCCCCTGGTTCTGCCGCTCGCGGTGCTCGCGCTGCCGCTGGTCGACCTCGGGCTCGCGGTCGTGCGCCGCACCCGGCGGGGCCAGATGTTCTGGCACCCCGACAAGATGCACCTGCACCACCGGATGCTCGCGCTCGGGCACAGCCACGCCAGCGCGGTGCTCATCCTCTACGTCTGGACGGCCACCTTCGCGTTCGGCGTGGCGCTGATGGCGTTCGTGCCGTACACCTACGGCCTCCTCGCGGGCGGTCTCGCGGTGGTGGTCGCGACGATTCTGACGCTCGGGCCGCTGCGCCGGCCGCGGGTCCGTGCCGCAGCAAGCAGGCACGCTCAGTGAGCCTGCCATCACGGTCTCCGCACGGCACGATCGTCGGTCAGGCGAAGATTGTGAGTGGATTCACAAGCTCGGCTATTGTGGAGTCGAACGGTGACAGACAGTGCATATGGGCCGGTCCGAGGCGGGGCGGAGGCGCGCCCTGCCGGCTCGCAGGCCGAGGCCCAGGCGGACGAGCCGGGCCGCCGACTGCTCCGGTCGGGGACGAGAGCGGCCGTGGCCGTGGCCGTCGTCGTGACCCTGGTCAGCGCGCTGTGGGGTCCCGGAGCCGCGACTGCGGCGGCGCTCGGAGGCGCTCTCGCCACCGTGGCGCTCGCGGTCGGCCCACTGCTCCTGCACGCCACCCGACGTGCCTCCCCACCTGCGGTGACGGCTGCCGCGGCCGGTGGCTACGCGGTCGTCGTCGTCGTCCTCGGACTGGCCTTCGCCCTGCTCGCGCCGGTGGGCTGGCTGAGCGCCGAGCACCTCGCCGCGGCCCTCGTCGCCGTCACGGTCGGCGGCCTCGCCGGGCAGGTACGCGCAGTGACGCGACTGCGCGTCCCGGTGTTCGACGAGGCGCCGTCCGAGCAGGCGGGGGCTCGGGAGCGTCGCCCGATGACGACGCAGCGCAGTCACCGCCCTTCCCGGCCCGCTGATAGGGTTCAGCACGTGGACGACGACGCCCACCCATCCGCCGGCCACTCTGACGGAGCCGTCGGGGAAGGTGCAGCGTGGACCGTCCTCGCGTACCTGATCTCCGGGCCACTCCTCTACGGAGGCCTGGGCTGGCTGGCCGATCGATGGCTGGGGACGACGCCGTGGCTCGTCCTCGTCGGCATCCTCGGGGGGATGGCTCTGGCTGTGTATGTCGTGTGGGTCCGGTACGGTTCGCACGACCGACGCCCGCCCACGGCGTCCTCGTGATCCGCGAGACGCCGGTCGCAGTCAGTAAGGAGACATCGTGAGCGCCCTGCTCGCCGCCTCCGACGGGTACGAAGCCCCCGGGACCGAGATCTTCTGGCAGCCCCTGTTCGGCTCCGGTCAATGGGCCGTGACCCGAGCCAGCGTCGTGGCGGCCGTCTCAGTGATCATCTTGGCGTGGTGGCTGCTCGCGTCGACCCGGCGGATGGCCGTCGTTCCCCTGCGGGGGCAGTTCTTCACGGAGCAGGTCTACGGCTTCGTGCGCAACTCCGTGGGCAGGGACATCATCGGCAGCCGCGAGTTCCTCGGCTACGTGCCGTTCCTGTTCGCGTTGTTCGTCTTCATCCTCCTGAACAACCTCTTCGGGATCATACCGTTCTTCCAGTTCCCGACACTGGGCCGGATCGGGTTCCCGATCGCGCTGACCCTCATCGTCTACGTGGTCTACCACACTATCGGCATCCGCCGGTTCGGGCTGGGCGGTTACCTCAAGCGCATGATCCCCCCCGGCGTACCCGGCTGGGTCCTCGTCATCCTGGTCCCGCTCGAGTACCTGACCTACTTCTTCACCCGGCCGGTCACCCTGGCGCTCCGGATCTGGGGCAACATGTTCGCCGGCCACCTGCTTCTCGTGCTCTTCGTCACCGGCGCGCAGTACTTCATCTTCGAGTCGGGGAAGGCCGCCTACATCCCGCTGGGGATCTTCACGTACGCGTTCGCCTTCGTGATGACGGTCTTCGAGGGTCTTATCGAGTTCCTCCAGAGCTACATCTTCGTCCTGCTGACGGCCCTCTACATCGCGGGGTCGCTCGCGGAAGAGCACTGACCCGCCCGGCCGCCGAAAGCGGCCGGGGAGCACCACCGGTACGAGAGCACGGCGCACAGCGACACCGCTTCCACCACCACAGCAACCCGCGTCCGGCACCCGCCGCACCGGAGCCCGCCCACCCGCACCGGCACCGCCGGCAGCGACGGTCCAAGGAAAGGGAACGAGTCACCGTGACCGGTAACATCGCCATCCTCGGCTACGGCCTCTCGGCCATCGGCCCCGGCATCGGCATCGGCCTGATCTTCGCGGCCTACATCAACGGCGTCGCGCGTCAGCCTGAGGCCCGTGGCCTCCTGCAGCCGATCGCGTTCCTCGGGTTCGCCCTCGCCGAGGCGCTGGCCATCTTCGGTCTCGCCCTCGCGTTCGTCTTCCGCTGATCAGCTTGCCTGGAGTCCACCAGGTCCCGACGAGTCAGGGATTGCCCATGAGCGCCACAGCGGCCGTCGTCACGGCGGCCAACCCCGACCCGAACTCCTACCCGATCCTGCCGCAGTGGGGCGAGCTCGTCTTCGGGCTCGTGACCTTCGGCATCCTCTACTGGGTCGTCAAGAAGTACATCGTCCCGCGCCTCGAGACGATCTTCGCCGAGCGCACGGCCGCGATCGAGGGCGGCATCGCCAAGGCGGAGCAGGCGCAGGCCGAGGCGGCCGCCGCGCTGCACGAGTACCAGTCGCAGCTGGCCGCCGGGCGCGCCGAGGCGGCGCGCATCCGGGAGCAGGCGCGGGAGGAGGCGGCGACCATCGGTGCCGAGCTGCGCCAGCGCGCCCAGGACGACGCCGCGCGCATCACGGCCGCGGCGCAGCAGCAGATCCAGGCCGAGCGCCAGCAGGCGCTCGTCCAGCTGCGGGGCGAGGTGGGCCGGCTGTCGGTCGACCTGGCGTCCCGCATCGTGCAGGAGTCCCTGACCGACGACGACCGGCAGCGCCGGGTCGTCGACCGGTTCCTCGCGGAACTCGAGGCCGAGACCAGCGGCGCCGACGGCGCCGCCGGCGGTGGTCGCCACGCCGCGCCCGGCCAGCAGGTGCAGGGGCAGGACGCCTGATGCGCGGCATCGCCTTCCGCGGGGTCAGCGAGGAGTCGTTCGCCGCCGGCCAGGAGCGTCTCGAGACGCTGCTGGCCTCGGCGGGGGCCGACGGCGCGGCGCTGGGCGGCGACCTGTTCTCGGTGACCGACCTGCTCGCGGCGAACCCGGCCCTGCGCCGGGCACTGACCGACCCGGCCCGCGACGGGCAGGCCAAGGCCGACCTCGTCGAGCGGCTGCTCGGCGGCCAGGTGTCCGGCACCGCGGTCGACGTCGTCGCCGGTCTGGCCCGTGGCCGTTGGAGCCGGAACGGCGACCTCACGGAGGCGGTGGAGGCGTACGCGGTCACCAGCGTCCTCGCCGGTGCCGAGCGCGCGGGTCGCCTCGACGCCGTGGAGGACGAGCTCTTCAGGTTCGCCCGGATCATCGAGGGCGACCAGAACCTGCGCGACGCGTTCTCGTACCGGACAGAAGGCGCCGACCGCAAGGGTCAGCTGGTGCGGCAGCTGCTCGGCGGCAAGGCCGCGCCCGAGACGGTGCGGCTCGCCGTTCAGGCGGCCGCGCACCCGCGCGGGCTCCGGACCGAGCAGGTGCTCGAGCAGCTGGTGCAGGCGGCGGCCGACCGGCGGCAGCAGCTCGTCGCGCATGTCGTCGCCGCCGCACCCCTGACCACGGAGCAGCGCGGCCGGCTCGAAGCGGCCCTGCAGCGCCGGTACGGCCGGGTCCGCCTGAACATCGACGTCGATCCCGAGGTCATGGGCGGCCTGCGCGTGCAGGTCGGCAGCGAGCTCGTCGACGGCACGGTGACGGCGCGGCTCGACGAGGCCCGTCGGCGGATGGCCGGCTAGACCCTTCGGGCCGCGCGCGGACGACGTCCCCGGGGTGCGGCCCCGCTCTGCACGTGAACCACTGACTCGAGACCAGCACCACGACAGAAGAGAGCAGGGACCCACAGCCATGGCGGAGCTCACGATCCGTCCCGAGGAGATCCGGGACGCCCTGGACGCGTTCGTCCAGTCCTACGACCCCGGCACGGCCTCCCGTGAGGAGATCGGGCGCGTCAGCGAGGCCGGCGACGGCATCGCCCGCGTCGAGGGCCTGCCCGGCGTCATGGCCAACGAGCTGCTCCGGTTCGAGGACGGCACGCTCGGCCTGGCGCTGAACCTCGACGTCCGCGAGGTCGGCGTCGTCGTCCTCGGCGAGTTCGCGGGCATCGAGGAGGGCCAGGAGGTCCGCCGCACCGGCGAGATCCTCTCGGTACCGGTCGGCGACGGGTTCCTCGGCCGGGTCGTCGACCCGCTCGGCAACCCGCTCGACGGCCTCGGCGACATCGAGGCGGAGGCGCGGCGCGCCCTGGAGCTGCAGGCCCCGACGGTGGTGCAGCGGCAGGCCGTCAAGGAGCCGCTGATGACGGGCATCAAGGCGATCGACGCCATGACGCCGATCGGCCGCGGCCAGCGCCAGCTCATCATCGGTGACCGGCAGACCGGCAAGACCGCCATCGCCCTCGACACGATCATCAACCAGCGCGACAACTGGGCCTCGGGCGACCCGAAGCTCCAGGTCCGCTGCATCTACGTGGCGATCGGCCAGAAGGGTTCCACGATCGCCGGTGTGCGGCGCTCGCTGGAGGAGAACGGCGCGCTCGAGTACACGACGATCGTCATGTCCCCGGCGAACGACCCGGCCGGCTTCAAGTACCTGGCGCCGTACACGGGTTCGGCGATCGGCCAGCACTGGATGTACGCCGGGAAGCACGTTCTGATCATCTTCGACGACCTGTCGAAGCAGGCCGACGCCTACCGCGCCGTCTCGCTGCTGCTGCGCCGGCCGCCGGGCCGCGAGGCCTACCCCGGCGACGTGTTCTACCTGCACAGCCGGCTGCTCGAGCGGTGCGCCAAGCTCTCCGACGAGCTGGGCGGCGGCTCGATGACGGGGCTGCCGTTCGTCGAGACGCGCGGCAACGACGTGTCGGCCTACATCCCGACGAACGTCATCTCGATCACCGACGGGCAGATCTTCCTCGAGTCCGACCTGTTCAACGCGAACGTGCGGCCCGCCATCAACGTGGGCATCTCGGTGTCGCGCGTCGGCGGCTCGGCGCAGACCAAGGCGATGCGCAAGGTCTCCGGCTCGCTGCGCGTCGACCTGGCGCAGTACCGCGCGCTGGAGGCCTTCGCGATGTTCGCCTCCGACCTCGACGCCGCCTCGCGCGCCCAGCTCGCGCGCGGGTCCCGCCTCGTCGAGCTGCTCAAGCAGCGGCAGTACTCGCCCTTCCCGATGGAGGAGGAGGCGGTCTCGATCTTCGCCGGCACCAGCGGCCTGCTCGACGACGTGCCGGTCGAAGACGTGCGCCGGTTCGAGAGCGAGATGCTCGACCACCTGCGCCGCAGCACCAAGATCCTCGACACCATCCGCGAGACCAGGAACCTCGACGACGACACCGAGGCCGCGCTGCGCGAGGCCCTCGAGGAGTTCAAGCAGAACTTCGTCGGCGGCGCCCAGCCTTCGGTGGGCCCGGGTCACGAGTCGGCCGAGGCGATGGACGCCGAGGACGTCGGTCAGGAGCGCATCGTGCGGCAGAAGCGAGGCTGACATGGCAGGTCAGCTGCGCGAGTACCGCAACCGGATCCGGTCGGTCAAGGCGACGCAGAAGATCACGAAGGCGTTCGAGCTGATCGCCGCCGCGCGCATGATGAAGGCGCAGCAGCGGACTGCGGCGTCCTCGCCGTACGCCCAGGCGATCACCCGTGCGGTCTCCGCGGTGGCGACGTACTCCAACGAGGACCACCCCCTGACCACCGAGAAGGCGCACGTCGACCGGGCGGCGATGCTGATCGTCACGTCCGACCGGGGGCTCGCCGGCGCCTACTCCTCGAACGTGCTGCGGGCCGGTGAGCGGCTCGCCGAGAAGCTGCGCGGCGAGGGCAAGACCGTCGTCCCCTACCTCGCGGGGCGCAAGGGCTCGGCCTTCTACCGGTTCCGCCGGCGGGAGGTCGCGCAGGAGTGGGTCGGCTTCTCCGACGCGCCCCAGTACGAGAACGCCCGCGAGATCGCCGGCACCCTGATCGACGCCTTCCTCAAGGACGCCTCGGACGGCGGTGTCGACGAGATCCACATCGTCTACACCCGCTTCGTCAACATGGTCACGCAGGAGCCAGAAGTGGTGCGCCTGCTGCCCCTGGAGGTCGTCGAGGGCGACGAGGCGCCGGCCCCCGAGGACGTGCTGCCCCTCTACGAGTTCGAGCCGAACGCAGCCGCGGTGCTCGACGCGCTGCTGCCGAAGTACGTGGAGAGCCGGGTGTTCAACGCCCTGCTGATGGCGGCGGCGAGCGAGCTCGCGGCTCGCCAGCGCGCCATGAAGTCGGCCACCGACAACGCCGACGAGCTGATCCGGACGTACACGCGGCTGGCGAACAACGCCCGCCAGTCCGAGATCACGCAGGAGATCAGCGAGATCGTCGGCGGCGCCAACGCGCTCGCCGACGCCACGGCCGGCTGACCGGCACCGATCGAGGAGAGACCATGAGCACCGTCCTGGACGACACCGCGACCGACACGGCGCCTGCCGGCGTCGGCCGCGTCTCCCGTGTCATCGGCCCCGTCGTGGACATCGAGTTCCCCGCCGAGGCCATGCCCGACATCTACAACGCCCTCCACGTCGACGTGTCCATCGGGGAGCAGGCCCGCACGCTCACGCTCGAGGTCGCCCAGCACCTCGGTGACAACCTGGTGCGGGCCATCTCGATGCAGCCGACCGACGGCATGGTGCGCGGCGCCGTGGTCACCGACACCGGCGGCCCCATCACCGTGCCGGTGGGCGACAACACCAAGGGCCACGTGTTCAACACGATCGGCGACGTGCTCAACCTCAAGGAGGGCGAGCGCTTCGAGGCCACGGAGCGCTGGGGCATCCACCGCAAGGCGCCGGCCTTCGACCAGCTCGAGTCCCGCACCCAGATGTTCGAGACCGGGATCAAGGTCATCGACCTGCTCACGCCCTACGTGCTGGGCGGCAAGATCGGCTTGTTCGGTGGTGCGGGCGTCGGCAAGACCGTCCTCATCCAGGAGATGATCTACCGGGTCGCCGAGAACTTCGGCGGCGTCTCCGTGTTCGCCGGCGTGGGCGAGCGCACCCGCGAGGGCAACGACCTCATCGCCGAGATGACCGAGACCGGCGTCATCGAGAAGACCGCGCTGGTCTTCGGCCAGATGGACGAGCCGCCGGGCACCCGGCTCCGGGTGGCGCTGTCCGCGCTGACGATGGCCGAGTACTTCCGCGATGTCCAGAAGCAGGACGTGCTGCTGTTCATCGACAACATCTTCCGGTTCACCCAGGCGGGCTCCGAGGTCTCGACGCTGCTCGGCCGCATGCCGAGCGCCGTCGGCTACCAGCCCACGCTGGCCGACGAGATGGGCGTGCTGCAGGAGCGCATCACGTCGACCCGCGGCCACAGCATCACCTCGATGCAGGCCGTGTACGTGCCGGCGGACGACTACACCGACCCGGCGCCGGCGACGACGTTCGCGCACCTCGACGCCACCACGGAGCTCAGCCGCACCGTCGCGTCGCTCGGCATCTACCCGGCCGTGGACCCGCTCGCCTCGACGAGCCGCATCCTCGACCCGCGCTACATCGCGCAGGACCACTACGACACCGCCGTCCGGATCAAGCAGATCCTGCAGCGCAACAAGGAGCTGCAAGACATCATCGCGATCCTCGGCGTCGAGGAGCTCTCGGAGGAGGACCGCGTCACGGTCAACCGGGCGCGGCGGATCGAGCGCTTCCTCTCGCAGAACACCTTCGTCGCGAAGAACTTCACCGGGCTCGAAGGGTCGTTCGTGCCGCTGCGTGACACCGTCGAGGCCTTCACGAAGATCGCGGACGGCGAGTACGACGACGTCCCCGAGCAGGCCTTCTTCATGTGCGGCGGGCTCGACGACGTCGAGCGCAAGGCCGCCGAGATCAAGAAGCGGCTGGACTGAGCGCACGCGCGGCCCGGGCTCCCCGACGAGGGAGGCCCGGGCCGTGTCGGCGTCCACCGCCCGTCGCACCACCGGCACCGCTGGACGCATGTGCAGCAGGTTGTGCGGAAGGCCGGGCGCGCTCAGGAGCACGGCTGGGTATCCTGCACGTTACGAGGGAGGTAGACCGTGCCACTGGAGGTCACGCTGGTCTCCGCCGACCGCCGCGTGTGGTCGGGCGAGGCCGCGCGCGTCATCGCGCGAACCGTCGACGGTGACATCGGGATCCTCGGCGGGCATGCCCCGCTGCTGGCGGTGCTGGCCGCCGGCGAGATCCGGATCACGCCGAGCAGCGGTCAGGACGTCGTGGCCACGCTGGACGGCGGGTTCCTCTCCGTCGAGCACGACCGCGTGACCGTGGTCTCCGACAGCGCCGCCCTCGGCTCCGGCTCTCCGTCCGACGCGTCGTCCGACTCTTCGTCCGGCGCTCCGGCCCGCTGACAGGGGGCGGCGGCGATGGGACGAGTGGCTGGTTCCCCTCGCCGTCGTCGCCACGCTCGTCACCGTGCTCGTCGGTCTCTGGGCCGTCGTGCTCGCGCGCCGGCTCCTCCTGGCGCGGGGCGTCGGCACGTTCGACTGCTCGCTGCGACGGCGGGGCCGGCGTGAGGGCCGGGGCGGCTGGGTGCTCGGCGTCGCGCGGTACGAGGCCGACCGGCTCGACTGGTTCCAGGTGCTCACCGTGAGTCCCAGGCCGACCCGCTCGCTCGCACGGGAGCGGCTCGTGATCCTCGAGACGCACGACCCGGAGGCGGTCCCACTCCTACGCGGTGCTGCCGGGCTGGGTCGTCGTCCTGTGCGCCTACGGCACGTCCACGCTCGAGCTGGCGATGAGTGACGACGCCTACAACGGCCTCGCCGCCTGGCTCGAGTCGGCCCCCCCGGGCCAGCACGCCCGGATCGCCTGACCCTCCCCTTCCTCCTCTCCTCTCCCTCACTCCCCTTCGCGCTCGCTCCCCCTTTCGTCGTGATCATGCAATCCGCGTCGATCATGCAATCCGCGTCGATCAAGGAATGCGCCCCGATCACGAGTCCCCGATTCGGATCGTCGATCTGCCCTGCGCCGGCGCGTTCAGCGTGACACTGGCCGTATGTTCATCGATCCCGTGCCCGAGGACGCCGCGACAGGCGCCCTGGCCGACTACTACCGGCAGCAGAGAAGCGGGTGGGGGTTCCTGCCGAACTACGCGGGAGCTTTCTCGACCCGCCCCGATGTCGCGGCGGCATGGAACGCCCTCAACGCCGCCGTCCGGACCGGCATGGACCGGCGGCGGTTCGAGCTCGCCACGATCGCCGCGGCACGCGCCCTCCGCTCCACCTACTGCACGGCAGCACACTCCGGATTCCTCCGCGACGTCTGCGGCGACGAGGCCACCGTGCGGGCGATCGCGTCGGACCCCACTGGCGCCGGCCTGAGCGAGCAGGACCGCGCCGTGTACGCCTTCGCCCAGAAGGTCGCCGTCGATGCGGCGTCGGTCGAGCAGGCGGACGTCGACACGCTGCGGGCGGCCGGCCTGTCGGACGGCGACGTCGCGGACGTCGTCTTCGCCGTCGCGGCCCGCGCGTTCTTCACCCGTGTGCTCGACGGTCTCGGCGCCCTGCTCGACACCGAGATCGCTGCCACGTTCCCGCCCGAGCTGGCCGAGGCGATGGTCGTCGGCCGTGGCGTCGGCGGCGGCTCGCCCGATCCTGCGCCCTGGGCGAACGACCTGCCGCGCTGATCCCTCCCCGGGCTACCGTTCCGGGATGGGAGACCTGCTGCCGATGAGACCCCGTCGCGTCGACGCCGCCCCGGCGCCGGAAGCGCTGTGGCGCGACGCCGTCGGGCGCCAGCTGCGCGCCGAGCGGTCGGCCCGCGGGGAGCGGATCGCCGACGTCGCTGGCCGCGCCGGCGTGTCACCGCAGTACCTCTCGGAGGTCGAGCGTGGCCGCAAGGATCCGTCGTCCGAGATCCTCTCGGCGCTCGCCGGGGCCGTCGACCTGACGGTCCGCGAGCTCACCCGCCGGGCGAGCGTCCACCTCAGTGCCGGTGGTCACGTGCTCCTCGCCGCCTGACCGGCTCCGCGGGCCGATCGTCAGGCCGTGCGTGAGGTGATCACGCTGTCGACGACGCCGTAGTCGACGGCGGCCTCGGCGGTGAGGATGAGCTCCCGTTCGGTGTCGCGGCGCACCTGCTCGGGGTCCGCCCCGTGTGCCGCGCGAGGATGCGTTCCTGGAGGGCGCGCACCCGCTCGACGTCGTCCGCCTCGATGATGAGGTCGGGGATGGCCCCGCGGCCCTGAGCGGCCGGCGCGTGGATCACGACCCGTGCGTGCGGGAGCATCGCGCGGTACCCGGCCTCCCCGCCTGCCAGCAGGACCGCCGCCGAGGCGACGGCCTGCCCGACGCACGTGGTCTCGACCCTCGGCCGGATGAACTGCATGGCGTCGTAGATGGCCAGCGTGGCGGGGAGCTCGCCGCCGATCGAGTTGATGTAGACGGAGATCGGCGCGTCGGGGTTGTCGTTCTCGAGGTGCAGCAGCTGGGCGATCACGGCGTTGGCGACGCCGTCGTCGATGCCGGTCCCGAGGTAGACGATGCGGTCCATGAGCAGGCGGCTGTAGACGTCGACCGTGCGCTCACCCAGCGGCGTGCGTGTCGTCACGTAGGGGATCGTGTAGCTGCTCATCGCCGGCTCCCCAGGCCGACCGGGCGGAGCGTCGACGGCAGGACCTGGTCGACGGAGGTGACGACGGCGTCCACGAAGCCGTAGTCCCTCGCCTCCACCGCGGTGAACCAGCGGTCGCGCCGGGAGTCCTCCTCGATCCGGTCGACCGGCTGGCCGGTGTCCTCCGCGATGCAGCGCAGCACGGTGTCGCGGGTCCGGCGCAGGTCGTCGGCCTGGATGGCGATGTCCATGGCCGTGCCGCCGATCCCCGCGGAGCCCTGGTGCAGCAGCACCTTGGCGTGCTGCATCGCGTACCGCTTGCCCTTGGTGCCCGAGGAGAGCAGGAACTGGCCCGCGCTGTAGGCCATCCCGAGGTTGATGGTGCACACGTCGTTCGGGATGGCACGCATGCAGTCCCTGATGGCGAGCATGCCGGGGACGGAGCCGCCCGGTGAGTTGATGAGCAGCCGGATGTCGGCCTTGGGGTCCTCGGCCGAGAGCAGCAGGAGGGCCTGGCACAGCCGGTTGCTGTTGCGGTCCTCGAGCGGCTCGCCGAGCACGATGGTGCGGCGGTCGAAGAGCCGCCGGTAGAGGTCGTCGTCGAGGCCTTGCATGGGGTCCGGTCCGTCGGTCATGCGTCAACCCTCGCCGGGGTTCGCGGGCCCGACCAGAGCCCGCTGCTCACAGCAGCGCTGCTCACGGCAGCCCCCCTACGCGTCGCTGATCATGCAATCCAGTCCGATCATGGAAGCCCTGCATGATCGGACCGGATTGCATGATCGGACCGGATTGCATGATCAGCGACAGAGGGGAAGGGCGGGGGGAGGGCGAGCGGCGGTCGGAGCGGCGGTCGGAGCGGCGGGCGACGGGCGAGCGGCGGTCGGAGGAGCGGTCAGGCGGGCGGGGTGGCGCGGCCGCCGCCCGGGGTCCACAGGACGTCGCCGACCTCGCGGTTCGCGTGCCGCCCGAGGATGAACAACAAGTCGCTCAGCCGGTTCAGGTACTGCGCGGTGAGCGGGTTGACGCCGCCGTCGTTACTGGTCCCGTACTCGCGTACCGCTGCCCACACAGATCGCTCAGCCCGCCGCGTCACTGTGCGGGCCACGTGCAGGTAGGCGGACGCCGGCGTGCCGCCGGGCAGGATGAACGAGCGCAACGGCTCGAGCGTCTCGTTGTACTCGTCGCAGGCCGCCTCGAGGTCCGCCACGTACGGCGGGGTGACGCGCAGCGGAGGGTGCGCGGGCGACGGCGAGAGCGGCGTGCACAGATCGGCGCCCACGTCGAAGAGGTCGTTCTGCACACGCTGCAGCAGCGCCCGCACGTCGGGGTCCAGAGACGCACCCGCGGCCGAGAGGACCACCCCGAGAGCGCTGTTCGCCTCGTCGACGTCGGCGTAGGCGACCAGCCTCGGATCGTTCTTGCTCGTCCGGCTGAAATCACCGAGCGCCGTCGTGCCGTCGTCGCCGGTGCGGGTGTAGATCCTCGTCAAGTTGACCACCCGACGAGCCTAGGGGACGCGGGCCTGCCCCTACGATCGACGCCCGTGGAAGCGTTCAGGATCGTCGGCGGCGCCCGCCTCGAGGGCGCGGTGCGCGTGCCGGGGGCGAAGAACAGCGTCCTCAAGCTGATGGCGGCCGCCCTGCTCACCGAGGGCACCAGCACGCTGATGGACGTCCCCGACATCGTCGACGTCCGGATCATGGCCGAGCTGCTGCGCCGGCTCGGCTGCGACGTCGCGCACGACCCGGCGGCCGGCGTGGTGTCGGTCGGCGTGCCCGCGGTGCCCTCGCACCGTGCCGACTACGACCTGGTGCGGGCGATGCGTGCCTCGATCTGCGTGCTGGGGCCGCTCGTCGCCCGCTGCGGGGCCGCCGACGTCGCCCTCCCCGGCGGCGACGCGATCGGCTCCCGCGGCCTCGACATGCACGTGAACGGCCTGCAGCAGCTCGGGGCCGTCGTGCACGTCGACCACGGCTTCCTGGTGGCCGAGGCGCCGCAGGGGCTGACCGGCGCGCACGTCCGGCTCGAGTTCCCGAGCGTCGGGGCCACCGAGAACCTGCTCACCGCCGCCGCGCTGGCCCACGGCACGACCGTCATCGACAACGCGGCCGCGCGAGCCCGAGGTCGTCGACCTGTGCCGCATGCTGCGGCGGATGGGGGCGCGGATCGAGGGTGTGGCCACCTCGACGCTGACGGTCGAGGGCGTGCGGCGCCTGCACCCCGTGGAGCACCGGGTCGTACCCGACCGCATCGTCGCCGGCACCTGGGCCTTCGCCGCCACCCTGACCGGCGGGGACATCGTGGTGCGCAACGGCGAGGCCAGCCACCTCGGGATGGCGCTGGACAAGCTCACCGCGGCCGGCGCTGTCGTCAGCGACCTGCCCGACGGGTTCCGGGTGCAGGGGCCCCGCCGCGCCGCGCGCCGTGGACGCCGCCACGCTGCCGTACCCGGGCTTCCCGACCGACCTGCAACCCTTCATGATCACTATGGACGCGGTCGCCGAGGGCGCCGCCCTCGTCACCGAGAACCTCTTCGAGGCACGCTTCCGGTTCGTCCAGGAGATCGCACGGCTCGGCGCCGACGTGCGCGTCGACGGGCACCACGCCCTCGTGCGTGGCGTCCCACGGCTGTCGGGCGCCCCGGTGGAGGCCAGCGACATCCGCGCGGGCGCCGCGCTCGTGCTCGCCGGCCTGGTGGCGGACGGCGAGACGCTGGTGGCTGGCGCGCGTCACATCGACCGCGGCTACGCCGGCCTGGACGCCGACCTGCGCGCCCTGGGCGGCGACGTCGCCCGGACCCGGATGCCGGACCCCGCCTACGTCTGACCGAGAGCGGGCGTCAACTCCGCAGGACGAGCCGCGCCGCCTTGACGTCCTCGGGGAACACGAGCACGCGGGGGCCCTCGCTCGTCGGCGCCAGCGTGGCGCGGAGCCCGGCGTCCTCCAGTCGGCGCCGCAGCACCTCCGCCTCGACGAACGTCGGCGGCTCGGCGACGGGTACGAGCAGGCCGTACTCCGTGGGGGTGCCGACCGAGGGGCGGCGCTCCACGAGCGAATGGCCATGGCTGAAGGTCCACCGCAGCAACAGGGTCAGCACGCCGACGGCGACGAGGGCCAGCACCGGCCCGAACGCGTAGGAGAAGCTGCCCCAGTACACCCCGGCAGTGTCTCTCCGGCGTTCCGACGGCGCGAGACGCACACCGGCGCGGACGGCGTCCACGCCTCGGCCCTTCTGCTGATGGAGCAACCGGCACGGGCGGGTGCGAGGCGGGCGTGCGGCCCATACCACGTCAAGTCCGTCGCTGGTCACAGTGTCATCACGAGTAACCGTGGCGCACTGGTCGCCACGCCTCCCGGCGGCTAACCTCCTGCTATCGATCGGTGACTTCAGGTAGTGCCCGGTTGCCGCCGCCGGCGGCCGTGCAACGGAACACGCTCTCGAGCGTCTTATCTGTACCGCGTGCGGACCACGTGGTCACGCAACGAGAGCGAGGGGGTGGGCATGGAACGCGAGCTGGAGATCCGGGTGATCCGGCCCGGGATAGAGGTCGACCTGGTGGGACGTCTCGATGTGAGGACGTCGTCGCTGGTGCGCGACACGCTGCGGGCCTGTGTCGACGAGGGCGAGGGGGATCTGCTGCTGCACGTCGGCTCGCTGGAGATCTGGGACTCGGCCGGTCTGGGCGTGCTCGTCGGGGCGCATCGCCGGGCCCGGCGCGCCGGCCGTCGCGTGGTTCTCACCGAGGTGCCGCCGCGCCACCTGCGCCTGCTGAGGGCCACCAAGCTCCACCGGCTGTTCGTCGTGGAGCCGCTGGTCGCCTGATCACCAGGCAGGCCTCACGAGGGCCGGACGCCGTCCGCGACGGCCTCCCCGGCGACGTCCGGGCCGTCCCGGGCGGAGCGGGCGAGGTGCGCGCCCGCGTGCGACAGTGTCCGCGTGTCACCCGAGGTCATGATCGTCGCGCTGATCCTGGTGGCCGTGTCCGTCGCGGGGTTCAGCGCACGGTTCGGGTTCTCGTCGCCGCTGGTCCTGACCGCGTTCGGCATCGTCGCGTCGTTCGTCCCCGGGGTCCCCGACTACAAGCTGTCGCCCGAGCTCGTCCTCGCGGGCATCCTGCCGCCGCTGCTGTACTCGGCGGCGATCCGCACGCCGTTCGTCGACATCCGCCGCAACCGGCGCCAGATCGCCCTGCTGTCGATCGGGCTCGTCGTGGTCACGGCCTTCGCCGTCGCGGGCGTCGCCGTCGCGCTGCTGCCGGGCCTGCCGCTGGCCGCCGCGGTGGCGCTGGGCGCCGTGGTGGCACCTCCGGACGCCGTCGCCGCCACCGCTGTCGCACGCCGCGTCGGGATGCCGCGCCGGATCGTCACCCTGCTCGAGGGCGAGAGCCTGCTCAACGACGCGACCGCGCTCGTCACGTTCCGCACAGCCCTCGGCGCCCTCGGCGGCGCGGCGACGGTCCTCGGGACGGGGCTCGACTTCGGCCGGGCGATCGTGTTCGGGGTCGGCACGGGCCTGGCGGTCGCAGCGATCGTCACCCCGGTACGCCGCCGGGTCGAGGACGCCGTGCTCGACACCTCCCTGTCGCTGCTCGTGCCGTACGTCGCCTACCTCGCGGCCGAGGAGCTGCACGGGTCGGGTGTGCTGGCGGTCGTCGTCGCCGGGCTCGTGCTGGGGCACAAGTCGCCCGAGATCCAGTCGGCAGGGTCGCGGGTCACCGAGCGCACGCTGTGGCGCAGCGTGCAGTTCGTCCTCGAGAACGCCGTCTTCCTGCTGATCGGCCTGCAGCTGCGCGGGCTGCTCGAGGGGGCGCGGGCGAGCAGCATCGACAACGGGCGGATCCTGGCCCTCTGCCTGGGCGTCACGGCCTGCGTCATCGTCGTCCGGGTGCTGTGGATGTTCCCCGCCGTGTACCTCCCGCGGCTGGTCCCGGCGATCCGGCGCTCGGAGCCGCGGCCGCCGTGGCAGAACGTCGCCGTCCTGTCCTGGGCCGGCATGCGCGGCGTGGTGACACTCGCGGCGGCGTTCGCCCTGACAGGGCAGGAGCAGGTGAAGAACGGCGAGGTGCTCGTCGTGGTCGCGTTCAGCGTCGTCGCGGCCACCCTGCTGCTGCAGGGCTCCACGCTGCCCGGCCTGGTCCGGTTGCTCAAGGTGCAAGGGCCCGACCGCGCCCAGGACGCGCTGCAGCAGGCGCTGGTCCTGCAGCGCGCGGTCGACGCCGGCCGGGAGCGCCTCGAGGAGGTCGCCGACGCCGACACCCCGAAGGACGTCGTCGAGGACCTGCGCTCCTGGGGGGAGCGGGTGGCCCACTCGGTCTGGGAACGGCTGGGCACGAGCGACGGCCGCGCTGAGACGCCGACCCGCGCCTTCCGCCGGCTCCGGGTCGCGATGCTCCGGGCCGAGCGCGGCGAGGTCGTCGCCGTCTACCGCTCGGGCAAGGTGCCCGCCGAGGTGCTCGAGGGCGTGATGGAGCGTCTCGACCAGGAGGAGGCGATGCTGATCGCCTTCGGCGAGGGGGCGGCCACCGGCCAGGCGGACCTGCTGACGCCCCACGGCATCGAGGAGTGCGAGCACCTGCGCACCGAGCCGTTGGTGGCCGTGCCGGGCAATCCCGGCGGTTGCGAGGACTGCCTCGCCATCGGCGCCGCACGACTGGGTGTCACTGCGGATGTGCCTGCACTGCGGCCACGTCGGGTGCTGCGACTCCTCCCCGCGCCGCCACGCGACGGGCCACTTCACCGAGGTCGGGCACCCCGTGATGCGCAGCATCGAGCTCGGCGAGGGCTGGCGCTGGTGCTTCGTCGACAAGGTCGCGGGCTGATCCCCGGACGCACGAGGCCGCCGAAGAGACGGTCGCCTGAAAGAGACGGTCGCCCGAAAGAGACGGTGGTCACGTCACGGGTGGTGCCCTCCGTCGAGGGTGCGCCGCTACCGTCGCGAGGACCGGGCACACCGGCCCGGACGTCGCGCGCCGCGGGAGGGCCGATGCCGAAGGACGCCCCCTGGGTGATGCGCACCTACGCCGGCCACTCCGACGCGGCCCGGACGAACGCGCTCTTCCACCGCAACCTCGCGAAAGGCCAGACCGGCCTCTCGGTCGCCTTCGACCTGCCGACGCAGACGGGCTACGACCCCGACGACGAGCGGGCCCGCGGCGAGGTCGGCCGGGTGGGGGTCCCGGTGGCGCACCTGGGCGACATGCGGGCCCTCTTCGACGGCATCGACCTGCAGCGGGCGAACACGTCGATGACGATCAACGCGACCGCACTGTGGCTGCTGGCGCTCTACCAGGTGGTCGCGGAGGAGCAGGGAGCCGATCCGGCGGCGCTCGCCGGCACCACCCAGAACGACATCGTCAAGGAGTACCTCTCCCGGGGCACGTACGTGTTCCCGCCCGGGCCGTCGCTGCGGCTCGCCACCGACCTGGTCGCGTACACCGCGACCGCGATGCCCCGCTGGAACCCGGTCAACGTCTGCAGCTACCACCTCCAGGAGGCCGGGGCGACCCCCGTCCAGGAGGTGTCCTATGCCCTGGCCACGGCGGTCGCGCTGCTCGACGCGGTCCGCGACGGCGGGCAGGTGCCGCCCGAGGCGTTCGGGGCGGTGGTCGGGCGGGTGTCCTTCTTCGTCGACGCCGGGGTGCGGTTCGTCGAGGAGATGTGCAAGCTCCGCGCGTTCGCCGACCTGTGGGACGAGCTGACGCTCACGCGCTACGGCGTCACCGATCCGCGGCAGCGGCGGTTCCGGTACGGCGTCCAGGTCAACTCCCTCGGGCTGACCGCGGAGCAGCCGGAGAACAACGTCGCGCGGATCCTGCTCGAGCTGCTCGGGGTCACGCTGTCGAAGCGGGCCAGGGCACGAGCGGTCCAGCTGCCCGCGTGGAACGAGGCGCTCGGGCTGCCCGGCCCTGGGACCAGCAGTGGAGCCTGCGCCTGCAGCAGGTGCTGGCGCACGAGTCCGACCTGCTCGAGCACGAGGACCTGTTCGACGGGTCGCCGGTGGTCGAGGCCCTCGACGACCCGCATCGCGGACGCCGCCCGCGCGGAGCTGACCCGGATCGGGGAGCTGGGCGGGGTGGTCGCAGCCGTCGAGAGCGGTGAGCTCAAGGCCGCCCTCGTCGCGGCGCACGCGGCCCGGCGCCGCGCGGTGGAGAACGGCGAGACGGTGGTCGTCGGCGTCAACCGGTTCACCGAGACCGAGCCGTCACCCCTGACGGCCGACCTCGCCACGGCGGTCGAGCAGGTGGACCCGCGCGCGCAGGAGCGGGCGGTCGACGGCGTCCGTGCGTGGCGCCTCCAGCGGGACGCGACCCCGGCGGGGCGGGCGGCGGCCGAGCGTGCCCTGGCCCGGTTGCGGGCGGACGCAGGCGGCACCGCCAACCTCATGCACGCCACGCTGGAGTGCGTACGGGCCGGGGTCACCACCGGCGAGTGGACGGGCGCCCTGCGCGAGGTGTTCGGCGAGTACCACGCGCCGACCGGCCTGTCGGGTGCGCCGGTGTACGGCTCGAGCGGGGCCGCGGCGCCCGGCGCGGGTCCGCCGGGGGCGACGTCGTCCCGGGAGCTCGCCCGGAGGCCGTGCGCCGCACCGCCGAGGAGCTCGGTGGCCGGCTGCGGCTGCTCGTGGGCAAGCCGGGGCTCGACGGGCCAGCAACGGGGCGGAGCAGATCGCACTGGCGGCGCGCGACGCCGGCTTCGAGGTGGTCTACGCGGGGATCCGTCAGACGCCCGCCCAGCTGGTCGCTGCCGCGGTCGCGGAGGACGTGCACTGCGTCGGGGTCTCGGTGCTGTCGGGTGCGCACCTGGAGCTGGTGCCTGCCGTCGTCGACGGCCTGCGGGCGCAGGGCCTGGACGACGTGCCCGTGGTGGTCGGCGGGATCGTGCCGGCGGCCGACGCCGAGGCCCTCGCAGCGGCGGGCGTCGCGGCGGTGTTCACGCCGGCCGACCACGACCTCGGCGCGATCCTCGTGCGCGTGGTCGCCGTCGTCCGTGCCGCCCACGGGCTCGCGGCCCTGCCGCCGGCAGACGTGCCGGGGTCGGGCCGGGCCGGCGAGCCCGTCACCAGCCGGGGCGTGTCCCCGTCAGCGCCTGCGCCACGTCGAGGCTCAGCGCCCGTGCCGTGAGGACGGCCCGGTCGGCGGCGTCCGGGCCGTGCGCGGCGGCCCAGCCGGCCAGCTCGCGCCGCAGCGGCCACCTGGCTGCCGCGAGCCGACGGCACTCCAGCACGAAGCGTGTGGCGAGCCCGCCGGGTTCGAGCGCCGCCAGGGCGAGGACGGCGTCCGTGAGGACGGCGGCGTCGGCCGCGGTGACCACGGCGACGTGCGCGGCCCCGACGAGGAACGCGCCGTCGACGGGCCTCGCCGGTACTTGCCGGGGAACCGCGGGGGTGGTGGGAGCGGCCCAGGTGGCCGCGAGGTCGGTCAGGTCGGCCTGCAGTGCGGGCCACAGGTCGAGGGCCGTCGCGTCGACACTGGCGAGCGGCCAGGCGACGGTGCCGTCCCCTTCCCCCGTCGTTGCCCGTGCCGTGCCGGCGCCGGTGGCGGCGACGGCCGGGGCAGCCGCGACCACGCGGCGGAGACGCGGCGCAGCCACCGGAGGTACGCCCCTCGCGAGCCGGCGGCGTCGACCTGGGCGAGCGCGGCGGCGGCGTGCGCACGGGCCCGCCACGTGCGTCCCCCGAGGCTGGCGAGGAAGCCGTCACGGCGGACGCTCTCGCGCACGAGGACACCTGGCACCAGGACGTCGGGCATGCCGTTCATTTCGGCCACACCCGAGGGCCGGTGGAGGGCCGCCTCGGTCCAGGTTGGGCCGATCACCCGACCCGCGAGCCCCCCGCCCAGGCGGTCGCCAGACCGTCGACGATGCGCTCCAGCCGCTCGGCGGACGTCGCGAAGGCCAGCCGGACGAATCCCTCGTGCCCCGGCCCGAAGTCCGGCCCGGGCGAGACCATCACGCGGCCGAAGCCTCGGCGATGCCGAGGTGGGGTCGGCAACGCCGACGCGGCTGACGTCGAGCCAGGCGAGGTAGGTCGCCTCGGGCGCCACCCACGAGACCTCCGGCAGCCGCTCGGCGAGCAGGCGGCCGAGCTGCGCGCGGCGGTCGGCGAGCGCCGCGACGACCCGCTCGAGCCAGGGGCCGCCCGCACCGTAGGCGGCGACGGTCGCGAGCAGCCCGAGCGGGGAGACACCGTGGTTGGCCACGTGCGGGACCGCCGCGAGTGCCTTGGCGTCGGTGGCGGTGCCCGTGACGAGCTGGGCGCACTTGAGACCGGGCATGTTCCAGGCCTTGGACGCCGACGTCACGGTGGTCCACGTGCTCGGCGGTGCCCTCGATCGAGGCGTACGGCACGTGCGTGAGCCACGCCAGGGAGCACGAGCGGCGCGTGGATCTCGTCGCTGATCACGCGGGCGCCGTGCCGCACCGCCGCGTCGCGCAGCGCCCCGAGCTCGGCCCCCGACCACGCGCGGCCGAGCGGGTTGTGCGGGGAGCTCAACAGCAGGGTGCGGGCGCCTGCGGCGAACGCGGCCTCGATCTCGGTGACTCGCAGGCGCCGCTCGGCGTCGAGGGCGGGGACGGTCACGAGCCGGCGCCCGGTCAGCGGGACGACGTGCAGCAGGGGCGGGTACGACGGCACCGGCACCACGACGGGCGCCGGCTCGCAGAGCGTCTCGAGGGCGAACCTGACGCCGGCCATGACATCGCCGCACGGGACGACGAGTGCGGGGTCGACGGCCCAGCCGTAGCGCTCGGCGGCGACGGCGGCCAGCGCGTCGGGCACGCCGGACGCGAGACCGAGGGGTGGGTAGCCGAGCATGCCGCCCCGTTCGACGCCGGCGCGGACGGCGTCGAGCACGGGCGGGCACGGCCGGGCGTCCATCTCGGCGACGAAGGCCGGCAGCACGCCCGCCGGCGGGAGCGTCCACTCGATCGACCAGGCCGCGCGCAGCGCGTCGTCCGTCAGGTCGAACGGGTCGTCGAACGGATCGGCGAGCTCGTCGGCGAACTCGTCGGCGAACTCGTGGGAGGGGACCGCGGGCATGTCACGCACCCTAGTGACCCGCCTGCTCGACGCGCCGCTCCAGACGGGCGGCGCCCCACCGTAGGCGCAGGGACAGGGCCAGGGCGGACAGCGTGAGGAGCACCGAGACGCACAGAGCGAGGGCGTAGGCGTGGCCGTAGTGAGCCTCACGGGCAGCGCCCGCCGGCGGTGCGCCGCGCACTCCGGCGTAGAAGACCGCCGAGATGACGGCGGCCCCCACGGCGTTGCCGATGCGCTGCGCGGTCTGCAGGGTGCCGCCCGCGGTCGACCCGCCGCGCGACCGGCACCTCCGCCAGCGACAGCGCCTGGTTGGGCGTGATCACTGCGCCGCCGCCGAGCCCGGCGACGAGCAGCGGCACCACGAGGAACAGCCCCACGGCGGCGGGCGGCACGCTGCCCGCCGTGGCGAGCGCGACGAGCGCGGACGCCGCCGTGCCGACGGCGAAGCAGGCGAGCCCGGTCACCAGCACACGCGAGCCGAGCCGGAGCAGCAGCGCGGCCCGCGAGCGGAGCGGCCACCGTGGCGCCCACGGCGAACGCGGACGCCGTCAGGCCGGAGCGGAGCGCCGAG
>CAWCCY010000008.1:0-120314 GCA_963794075.1 uncultured Actinomycetota bacterium | reverse complement strand
TGGATGGCCGAGGTCCGGGCAGGGCCGTTGCGGCGGCCCTCTGTGAGGGCTGCGATCCCTGAGCGACGCGGACCTGACGACCGATGAGTCCACGACGAGACGGAGTCAGCACCGCATGCCTCCATCACCGCACACATGTCCATCTCCCTCGACGGCTTCGTGGCCGGCCCGGAGCAGAGCGAGCAGAACCCGATCGGCATCGGGGGCATGGAGCTTCACGCTGGCACATCGGCGAGCCCGGGAACGACGCCGACCGGCGCATGAGCGACCGGCTCATGGCACCCCGAGGGGCCTACGTGATGGGCCGGAACATGTTCGGCCCGGTCGCGGCGACTGGGATGACTCCGACTGGCGCGGCTGGTGGGGGGACGAGCCGCCGTACCACGCCCCAGTCTTCGTGCTCACCCACTACCCGCGAGAGCCGATCCCGATGGCGGGCGGCACGACCTTCTACTTCGTCGACGACTTCGACTCGGCGGTCAAGCAAGCGGTCGCGGCAGCCGGGGACCAGACGGTCACCATCGCCGGCGGCGCGAGCGCCGTGCGGCAGGGCCTGAAGCGCGGGATCGTGGACGAGATCATGCTCAACCACATTCCCATCGTGCTGGGCGGCGGTGAGCGGCTCTTCGACGACGTTCCCCCGCTGCGGGCAGAGCCCATCGAGGTGGCGGCGTCACCCCTGGCGACTCACGTCGTCTACCGCATTCGACGGGGATGAGCCTCGCCGACCGGTCAGGCCGATGCTGATCACTTTCCCTTGAACGGAGCCGGCCGATGTCCATCGGCTGGAGGTCGGAGATGTCGATGGGGCCGAGTGCGAGCACGTGCGGAACGTGCACGAACCCCAGCGGTCGCTTGCCCGCAGCTTGGCACTCGGTGAGGTCTTCGAGGTGCGCGACGGGGCGTCCATTGTACGGCCATCTGCGTCGGCAACTACGTGAGGCCGTGATGCGCCCCTCGATGATCTCCGCGACCCAGTGCTGGGTCTGGCCCACGTACTCGGCCGCGCAGGACGAGCGCCACGGGCTGCGGGAACCCGCCGGCGTTGGCGAAGACGTACACGAAACCGAAGACAGCACCCACGGTGCAGGCGATCGCGCGTCTGCCCTGCCGACGACTCATGACGTCACCTCCTGCTCGGCTGGTGGCGTCGGCCGCGGCGATGTTGTCCTCTCGGGAAGGAGGCGGCCACCGTGTAGGTACAACTCGCCGTGGTACACGACCGAGAGCGTGATCAGGCCAACCCCGAGCCAGAGGTGTCCGCTGCTCCACCAGGCCAGGGCGGCCACCGCCGAGACCAGGAGCTCCTGGACAAGACGTAGCTGTTCGGACCTGGTGCCGGCCCAGCGGAAGTCCACGGCACCCCAGAAGGCGAAGACGACCGCAGGGACGGCCACGGCCAAGACGACGCTCCACGCGGCACTCGGGCCCGCGCTGTACCCCCAAGTGGCGAACGCGGCGACGATCCCGACCTCCATCAGCACCCGGAGGACGAGGTCGAGGCGCTGGAGGCCCGTCACCGCGCGCCGTCCAGCACGCGCCGGCAGAAGCTCGACAGCACCGGATTGATGGCGGCCGGATCCTCCGCTTGCGGGTAGTGCCCGGCTGCAGGAACCAGCAGAGTCTGCGCATCCAGTCGGGCGGCGATCCACGCCGCCTCCCCCGCCGGGTCGGGGAAGTCCGGGTCCTTCTCGCCCATGATGATCAGGGCCGGGGACTTCACGTCGGACAGTCGGGACTCCGCGGGTTGATGGCTGCTGCGGGTGGTGGCCACGAAGGCTCGGGCATGCCCGGGTCGGCGCATGCTGGAGCTGATCTCGCTCAGATGCTCCGGGAAGTCGTCTGGTCGCCGCCCGGGATAGAGCCGGGGCAGGTACGACGCCCACACCCGCGGGGCCCACGGGCCTGACATCGCGAGTCGGAAGGTGAGGGCGAGCAACGGGTTCATCGGGGTGTTGCGAACGAACGGTCCAATCAGGGCGACGCCCGCGACGAGTTCGGGACGCTCCGCCGCGGCCCAGACGGCGGCGCCGGCGCCCATCGAGTTGCCCACGAGAACGGCCTGCTCGGCGCCAAGATGATCGGCCAGGGCGATGGCGTCCTCGGCAGCTGCGACGTCGTCGTACCGGTCGAAGGTTGCTTCGCTGTCACCGTGCCCGCGCAGGTCCATGCACGCCACGCGCAGGCCCGTCTCATTGAGCGCCGGCACCGTGTAGCGGTAGGAGCTGCGCAGCTCGCCCATGCCGGGGATGCACACGACAAGCGGGCCGCTTCCCGTCACGTCGTACGCGATGGCGCCGCCCGGACGCGGAAGCAGCTCTGACGGAGCGTGGCTACCGGTCATCGCGCGCCTCGGCAGGGTCGAGCCGGGCGAGCCAGCCGGCGAAGACTGCGCAGCCGATGAGCAGCAGGACGCCGTAGGCGATGCGGACCGGCTGGGAGGCGGCGAACTGTGGGATGAACAGGGCGAGCGCGACTGCCAGCGGAACAGCGGCCCACCTGGTACCGAGCCCGGATCGCCAGACCGCCACGGCCAACACGATCGCTCCCGCGGCGAGCAAGGCCAAGCCGATGAGGATGAACCAGATGCCCTCCTCCCACCGGATCGAGTCGACGATCGACATAGCCGCTGGGTCCTGGTCCCGCAGCGCTGCCTGCCCGACCGCGTGCAGGCCGAACACTTCGGCGCCGTAGTAGGGCAGGGTCAGCCCGACGCCTGCCCAGCTAAGAGCGACGGCGAGGAGGGCGAGCCGTGGAGACGCCGACCACGTAAGGGCGAGCAGCGCCGGCAACAGCGCAAGCGACAGCAGGATGAACGCGACGATCGCCAAAGAGTGCGCCCAGATCCAGGCGGTGGACCCGAACGCGCGGGCACCCTGCAGCGACGCCTCGTCGGAGAACGGACGGATCGCTGGGTACAGGACGAATCCGATGCCGGCCAGGACCAAGGCGACGGATCCAGCACGACGACCCGTCACGGTGGAGTCGCCCCGTGGTGCGAGGTCGGCCCCGGTCGTACGTGTCCGTGGACTGACAGACATCATCGGCTACCTTCCCGGCGACGAGCAGGATTCACGTCGACGGCGGCAGATCCCTCGGTGTGGCCCGCAGGTCAGGGCACCGGGCACCCCGCTACGCTCGCCAGTTCGCTTGATCACTTATGTGTGGGCGGAGGAACGCGCTCCGCGCCGACCATTGCGCAACGGCCAGACGACTCGATGCTAGGCACCTCGCCACCATCAATGCAAGATAGCAACCTTTGCAGTTACGTGACGTTGTCGCAGTAGGCGAGCAGCGACGGCTTGAGCGGGGGCAGGCGCTGGCGCGCCCACGGGTGAAGAACGATGTCCGGCCGCCTTCCCGGTGCAGCTCGCACCGAGGATCTCCGCGTGCACCCCGCGTGCACCAACGAACGGCCGATCATGGCTACGAGCGGGCCGCTGCGGGCAGTCGCGGTATGCCGTGGGGCGGGGGAGAGGCGCGGGCTGACCTGCGAAAACGCTGGCGTGGGAGGTGGCCAGGGGCGGGGTCGAACCGCCGACCTTCCGATTTTCAGTCGGACGCTCGTACCAACTGAGCTACCTGGCCGCACGAGCGGCTCTCGCCGCCCGTGAGCGACCCCGACGGGACTCGAACCCGCGACCTCCGCCGTGACAGGGCGGCGCGCTAACCAACTGCGCTACGGGGCCTCGATGGTCTCGAGACCGTATCCCCAACGGGATTCGAACCCGCGCTGCCGCCTTGAAAGGGCGGAGTCCTAGGCCGCTAGACGATGGGGACGCCGCGACGTACCCCATGACGTCCAGGACCCGTCGAGGACTCCGTCAGCATAGGGGCACAGCCCGCGCGACGCCCAAACCGGTTCCGCGCGTCGCGTCACGGTCGCCACTCGCGGACGGCGTCCGCGCCGGGCTGGCCTGCCTCGTACGCTGCGACGATCCGCTGGGGCGCCCGCCGGCGCCACGCCTCCTCGAGGAGCTCGGCCACCAGGGGCGGCTCGGCCAGGGCGAGGCAGACCTGGACGCCGCTCAACCGGCGCCCCCACCAGAGCAGCTCCACCGCGCCGGCGGCCTCGTCGGCGCCGGCCCGAGCCTCCGCCTCGCCGAGCATGACGTTGAGCGTGGCCGCGTCGGCCGGCATCGTGGCGAAGATCTTGCCGCCGACCCGGAACGACGTCCGGTCGTGATGCGGCTCCTCGTTCGTCTGCGGCAGCGCCAGCGCGAGCCGCCGCACGTCGTCCGGGCCCATCAACCCATCGTCCACAGGCTGGCCGCGTCGCACCAGTGTCCACAGCGCCTCGACGTGAACGGGCGCGCTCCGCACCGGCTGCCTAGAGTCGACGGGGTTCGGACGACGAGACGAGTGGGAGGCGACGAGGTGCAGACACGCAGGATCGGGGAACGCGAGGTGTCGGCGATCGGGCTCGGCGGCATGCCGATGTCGATCGAGGGGCGGCCGGAGCGGCAGCGGTCGATCGCCACCATCCACGCGGCGCTCGACGCCGGGATCACCTTCATCGACACCGCCGACGCGTACCACCTGCACGCGGACGAGGTCGGCCACAACGAGTCGCTGATCGCCGAGGCGCTCGCGTCGTACGGCGGCGACACCTCGAACGTGCTCGTCGCGACGAAGGGCGGCCACCTGCGCCCCGGCGACGGCTCATGGACGCTCAACGGCAACCCCGAGTACATCAAGCAGGCGTGCGAGGCGTCGCTCAAGCGGCTCGGCGTCGACGCCATCGGGCTCTACCAGTTCCACCGGCCCGACCCGAAGATCGCCCTACGCCGAGTCGGTCGGCGCCATCCGCGACCTGCTCGACGAGGGCAAGATCCAGATGGCCGGCATCTCGAACGCCAACCCGGAGCAGATCCGGCAGTCGCAGGAGATCCTCGGCGGCCGGCTCGTCAGCGTGCAGAACCAGTTCTCGCCGGCGTTCCAGTCGAGCCGGCCCGAGCTCGAGCTCTGCGACGAGCTGGGCATCGCGTTCCTGCCGTGGAGCCCGCTGGGCGGCATCAGCAAGGCCGGCGGTCTGGGTGACCGCTTCGCGCCCTTCCAGCAGGTCGCGGACGCCCACGGGGTGAGCCCGCAGCAGGTCTGCCTCGCCTGGATGCTCGCGCTGTCGCCGGTCGTCGTCCCGATCCCCGGGTCGAGCCGGCCCGAGACGATCCGCGACTCGGCCAAGGCCCCCGAGCTCCAGCTCTCGAAGGACGAGCTCGCGCAGCTCGGCTGACACGATCGGACGCGCTGCCTCAGCTCGCGCCCGGGAGCAGGTCGAGCGCCGCCTCGATCTGCCCCCGGGGCACGACGTGCCCGCCGTCGAACTCCCGGTACACGACGTCGTAGCCCTCGGCGCGCAGGAGCGGCACGATCCTGCGGCTGCAGCGCTCGATCGGCAGGACGCGGTCCCCGGTGCCGTGCGACACGAACACGCGGGGGCAGCCGACGCGGGTGCCGGGGGCGGCGAAGCCCGGTGACCAGGCGAGCACGTGGCCGAACAGGTCGCCGTTCGCCAGGCCGAGCGACAGCGCGTACGACGCTCCGTCCGAGAAGCCGCCGATCGCCGCCGGGCCCACCGGGTACGCGGCGAACACGGCGGCGAGCGCGTCGTCGATGAACTCGACGTCCGGTCCGTAGCCGCCGCCGGCGATGACGTCCCACGTGCGGCCCCGCGAGTCGGGCGCCAGCACGAACAGGCCGCGCCGCGATGCGGACGGCTCGAGCAGGTCGATCATCTGGGCGCCCGTGCCGCCCGCACCGTGCAGCGCCACCATCAGCCGCCGGGGTTCGCTGCACGG
This sequence comes from uncultured Actinomycetota bacterium, assembly GCA_963794075.1. GTDB lineage: Bacteria > Actinomycetota > Actinomycetes > Actinomycetales > Kineosporiaceae > DATKNA01. The sequence goes on along the minus strand of CAWCCY010000008.1, from coordinate 114,516 downwards.
CAGCGGCAGCGGCCGGGACGAGGACCAGCCCGTCGCGGCGCGCGCCGAGCCCGAGCGGATGGACGCCGGGCCCACGTGCGCGGGCAGCCGATGAGGTGGCCGACGCGGGCCGCGCCGTCAGCCGCCCCCGCGAACCGGGCGAGGTCCGATCCACGGCGTTCGGCTACCCCCGGCCGCTCCCGGCATGCACGCGTCAGCCCCAGCCGAGCTCGTGCAGGCGCGCGTCGTCGATCCCGAAATGGTGGGCGATCTCGTGCACGACCGTCACCTGCACCTCCTCGACGACCTCGTCGAGGGTGTCGCAGACGGCGAGGGTCGGCCGCATGAAGATCGTGATGCGGTCGGGCAGCGACCCCGCCGCCCACCAGCTGTCGCGCTCGGTCAACGGCGTGCCCTCGTAGAGCCCGAGCAGGTCGGGGTCACCCGCCGGTGGCTCGTCCTCGACCAGCACCACGACGTTGTTCATCATGCGCGCCAGATCCTCCGGGACGCCGTCCAGCGCGTCACGGACGGCGTCCTCGAAGGCTTCGCGGGACATCTCGACCACGCACCCATGATCCCGCTGGATTCCTTGATCCCGCTGGATTCCTTGATCACGGGGAGAAGCGGGGCGGCGGCGGCCGGGTACAGCCCGCGATCTGTCCAAGGATGTGAGGGACCGACGCCACGAGTGGGTGAATCTGTCACACTGCGTTGGCAACATTGTGGGTTGGGTGACGGGAAACAGGTGGGCAGGTGCGGGCGGTGCGCGACGCGAGCGGGCGCGACGAGGCGCAGCCGCACGGCCAGCACACCCAGACCCAGACCCAGACCAAGGTGATGGCCGCCGTCGCCCAGGCGCGCGAGCGGCTGCGAGCGGCCCTGGCGGCTCCCGAGCACCTCCTGACCGAACTCGCGGCCGCGATCTCCGCGCTCGTCGAGGCGCCCGCCGCCGTCGCGCTCGTCGAGCCGCCCGGCGCGGGTGGCGGGAGGCTGGTGCGGCGAGCGGTCGCAGCACCGGCCACAGGCGAGATGGCTGCCCTGGCCGTCGGTGCGCCCGTCGTCACCGCCGGGACCGTCTGTGGTGAGGCCCTGCGCTCCGGTCGGCCGGTTCGCGTGGTCGACGTCGTCGACGTGCCGGATGGTCCGCATGCCGCCGCCTGCTGCCCGGGCGCCCGCTCGCTGCTGTCCGTCCCCGTCGTCGCCGGCGGTCGCGTCGTCGGCGTGGTCGCCGCGTTCAAGGAGCAGCCGCACTGGTTCGAGCCGATGGACGAGCGCGCCGTCGGCCTCGTCGTCCAGCTCGCCGCCGCCCACCTCGCCGACCTCCCGCCGTACCCCTTCGGCGCGACGGCTCCGGCGGGTCCGGTGCCGCCGACGCCCCCGATCGCCCGCGCCACCCCGACCGTCGAGGCCCTCCCGCTCGCGGCCGGGCCGGGCACCCCACCGGGCGGCGCCTGGCGGATCGGCAGCACCAGGCCGGCCGCTGCGGCCACGGCCGCCAAGGCCGCCGCCACCGCCACGGCCGCCACGGCCGCGACGGCCGCGACGGCCCCCCGGATCATCCCCGAGGCCCATCCCGGCGGTATGTCCCCACGCGGACCGGCCCGGCGCCCCGAGGGAACGCCGCAGGTCGCCCAGCAGCACAACCCGCTCCACGCCCGGCAGCGCACCCAGCAGCAGAGCCAGCACCGGGCGGCGCACGAGCCGACGGTCGCCACGATGACCGCGTCCGCCCAGCCCCAGCCGCCTGGCCCACGGAGCGGGCCCACCGCCTCCCTGGACATCCTGGACATCGGCCCCGGCGACAGCGCCACCCGCGGCGGTGGCCCCGACGCCGCCGACCCGGTCCTGCGGCGCGGTCTCGCCGCCCTCGGTGGCTCACGCGACGTCCCGGGGCTGGGCGTCTTCGAGTGGCGCCCCGGCTCCGGCCGGCTCGCTTGGTCACGCGAGCTCCACCGGATCCTCGGCCTCGACCCGGCGGTGCGCCCCACTCCGGCGCTCGCCCGCGACCTCGTCCACCCGCAGGACCTGCGGGTCGGCCAGACCCTGCTCGACCTCGTTCAGCGCGCCGCGCGCGGGAGCGAGGCGGCGGCCGCCGAGTCGTTCCGCGTGGTCGGGCCGGACGGCGCCGTGCGGCACCTGCAGGTATGGGCTGCCGCGGCCCTCGACGAGACCGGCGACCTCGTCGTGCACGGCGCCGCGGTCGACGTGACCCGGCAGGCCCGCGACCGCGTCCTGCTCGAACGGCTGTCCGCCACCGACGCCGTCACCGGGCTCGGCAACCGGCTGGCCTTCGACCGCCGGATGCAGGAGCGCCTTGCCGCCGGCGGCGAAGTCGCGCTGCTGCTGCTCGACCTCGACCGGTTCAAGCTCGTCAACGACAGCCTCGGGCACCAGGTGGGCGACCGGCTGCTCGTCGAGGTCGCCCGCCGGCTCACCGGCGTCGTGCCCAAGGGCAGCATCACCGCGCGGATGGGCGGCGACGAGTTCGTCGTCGTCCCGCCGCCGGGCTTCGAGTGGCTTCACGTGCGCCGGCTCGCGCAGGCGCTCGTCGACACCCTGCGGACGCCGTACGTGCTGCCCGACTCGGGGGAGATCCTCGTCTGCCCCGCGTCGATCGGGCTCACCTCGTCCGCCGGCCGCGACGCGAGCGCCGACGAGCTGCTCAGCGAGGCCGACCTCGCCCTCTACCGCGCCAAGGACAACGGCCGCGACCGGTACGTCGTCTACGACGACGCCCTGCGCGCCCGCGCCCGGGCCCGGCACAACGCCGAGCTGCTGCTGCGCTCCGCCCTCGAGGAGGACAGGCTCAAGCTCCAGTACCAGCCGATCGTCGACTTCCAGCACGGCCGGATCGTGGGAGCCGAGGCGCTGGTGCGGATCCTGGACGCCGGCGGCGAGCGGTTGCTCGCGCCCGACGCGTTCATCGAGGTCGCGGAGGACACCGGGCTCGTCGTCGAGCTCGACCTCTGGGTGATCGACGCCGCCATCGCCCAGCTTGCGACCTGGCTGGCCGACGCGCCGTCCGGCGACGCCGTGCCCTGGGTCGCGGTCAACGTCTCCGCGCGCTCGATGGAGCACCCCCGGGTGGTGCGACGCCTGCTCGACGGGATGCAGCGGCACCGGATCGGCGCCGACCACCTCAAGGTCGAGCTGACCGAGCACAGCTTCCTCGGGACCCTCCCGGGCGGCGAGGGCACGCTGCGCCAGCTGCTGGCCTCCGGCGTGCCGGTCGGGATCGACGACTTCGGCACGGGCTACTCGGCGATGGCCTACCTCAACCGCTTCGACCTCGACTTCATGAAGATCGACCGCTCGTTCGTCGCCAAGGTGGGTGAGGAGGACCGGGCGGACGCCGTCGTGACGGCGATCGTCGACCTCGCGCACGCCCACGGCATGCAGGTCACGGCGGAGGGCGTCGAGACGGTGCGGCAGGCCCGGCGGCTGCGCGAGATCGGGTGCGACTTCGCGCAGGGCTACCACTTCGGGCGCCCCGTCGATGCCGCCCGCCTGCTGCGGGTGTGAGCCGGGTGGGCCCCGGGTAGCGCAGGGTCATGAGCACCGACCCGAACAGTGAGCTCGACCCCGCCCTCGACCCGGAGGGTGACGCCGGCGTGCTCCCCGAGTTCGCCGGCAGTGCCGACAGCGGCGTGGTCGAGAGCGTCGGCGAGTACCACCCGATGGCCGGTGACGCGGCGAGCCTCGTGCGGGCGGAACTGGGCAAGCTCCACGACCTCTACGGCGACCTCGTGGGGCTGCTCGACGCGGGCGAGCTCGACCAGGTCGGCGAGCGCTGGTTCGGCGTCGTCCGCGAGACCCTCGAGTTCGAGGCCGCCCTCGGCCGTGTCGTCGTCCCCGAGGTCGGCCGCGCCGCGGACGCACTGCCGGACCGGGCGCGCCCGGCCGCGCTCGTGGAGCGCCTGCAGGCCTACGACGAGATGAACTCCGACCGCTCGCCCGACGTGCTGCGCGGCGTGGCGACCGAGACGGTCGAGGCGCTGCAGGCCCAGGAGCGCCAGCTCCTGCCCGCCGTGGAGGCCCTCGCGGACGACGTCCGATACCGGCTGGGCGAAGACCTGCGCCAGGTCATGGGGTGACGAGCCGGCGCTGCCGCGTCCTCGGTTGAACAACCCAGGGCCGCATACGGACTGCTCGTTCGGGCATTCAACCGGTGACCGAGTTCTTCGTCCTGGGGAGTGAACGTGAGTATGTCCGACCGCAGGCGCGACGCCGAGACGCGGGTGGAGAACGTGGGGAACGACGCGCGCGAGCGGGAGGCGGCGGTCCGGGCGGACGTCGACGACCGCCGCGGCGATGGCGAGAACCGCGCGGACGAGCGCCGCACCGACGTCGCCGAGCGCCTCGACGGGCAGCGCGATCAGCAGGTGGACGCGCGGTCCGACGGGCAGGCCGCCGCGCAGGGCGACGGGGCGAGCGCCTTCTCCGACCGGGTGGGCGAGTTCGGCCTGAACCGTGAGGCGGTCGTCGAGCGCCAGAAGGAGCGCTACGGCGGCATCAAGTGGGGCTCGGCGTTCTTCGGCTGGCTGACCGCCACGGGCACCGCACTGCTGTTGACGGCGATCGTCGCGGCCGCCGGCGCCGTCGTCGGCGTGGCGACGAACACCTCCGTCGGCAGCGCCACCGGCCAGGCCACCCAGAACGCCGCGACGGTCGGCCTCGCGGGCGGCATCGCGCTCGCCCTCGTGCTGTTCCTCGCGTATTACTGCGGCGGGTACGTGGCCGGCCGGATGGCCCGCTTCAACGGCGCCAGGCAGGGCATCGCGGTCTGGGTCTGGACCGTCGTGATCGCGATCGTCGTCGCGGTCGTCGGCGCCGTCGCCGGGAGCAAGTACAACGTGCTCGGCACGCTCAACAGCTTCCCGAGGATCCCGGTGAACGAGGGCAGCCTCACCACCGGCGGCGTCCTGGCCCTCGTCGTCGCGGCCCTGGTCAGCCTCGCGGGCGCCGTCCTCGGCGGCCTCGCGGGCATGCGCTTCCACCGGAACGTCGACCGCGCCGGCCTCACCGTCTGACCCGTCGCGACGGGCCCGGGGCGATCGCTGCGTCGCCTCAGGCCTGCTGGCGCCGCACCCGGTTGCTGCTCGTCGCCAGGTAGCCGGCGAAGCCCAGCACGAGGGCGGCGAGCACGCCCAGGTTCGCGTACTGCCACGCCCCGCTGCGACCGCCGAGCCCGAACGGCTCCAGCAGGTAGCCCTGCCACGACAGCCACGAGGCGAACCCGTTCGTCACGAGCCCCCAGCCGATCACCGTCGCGACCACCATCGTCGCGACGGCACCGGCGTTGACGGCGCCGTACCTGCCCGCCGGCGAGAACAGCTCGGGCTCGTCGTAGCGGCCCCGGCGGAGCAGCAGGTCCGCCAGGAAGACCCCGCACCAGGCGGCGATCGGCACTCCGAGGGTGATCAGGAAGCCCTGGAACGGCCCGAGGAAGTCTCCGGCGAACCACACCACGTAGATCGTGCCGAGGATCATCAGGACGCCGTCGATGCCGGCTGCCTGCCACCGCGGGATCCGGACGCCGAGGGTCAGCAGCGTCAGGCCCGAGGAGTAGATGTCGAGCACGGCGCCGCCGATGATGCCCCCCACGGCGACGAGCGCGAACGGCACGAGGAACCACGTCGGCAGCAGGCCGGTGAGGGCGCCGATGGGGTCGGCCGCCAGCTTGGCGTTCAGGTCCTCGCTGGAGCCGGCCAGGAGCAGACCCCAGAGCACGAGGACCACCGGCGCGATGCTGCCGCCGAAGGTGGTCCAGCCGACCACCCCGCGGGACGAGGCGGACCGCGGCAGGTAGCGCGAGTAGTCGCCGCCGGCGTTGACCCAGCCGAGGCCGAACCCCGTCATGGTGAAGACCAGCGCGCCGACGAGCGCCTGCGTCGAGCCTGACGGCAGGGCGCTCACCGCGCTCCAGTGCACGTCCTTCGCGGTGAGCGCGATGTAGACGACCGTCAGCACGCCGAGCGCGATCGTCAGGAACGTCTGGAGCCGAAGGATCACGTCGAAGCCCAGGACGCCGGCGGTGACGATCACTGCCGCGACCACGAGGAAGGCGACGATCTTCGTGGCGTTGCCGCCGCCGGCGCCGAGGCGGTCGAAGACGGTCGCGGTGGCCAGCGTCGCGAGCGCGGTCAGCGCCGTCTCCCACCCGACGAGCAGCACGTACGACACGGCCGCGGGCAGCGCGTTGCCCCTGACCCCGAACGCCGCCCGTGAGACGACCATGGTCGGTGCGGACGCGGTCTTGCCCGAGAGCGCCACGAACCCGACCAGCAGGAACGAGAAGACCGTGCCGACGACGGCGGCGAACACGCCCTGCCAGAACGAGACGCCGAAGCCGAGCACGAACGAGCCGTAGGCGATGCCCAGCGCGGAGATGTTCGCCGCGCACCACGGCCAGAACAGATCGCGGGGCCGGCCCTTGCGGTCGGCCTCGTCGACGACCTCGATGCCCCGGGTCTCCAGCCCGAGCGCACCCGACGGTGCTGACACTGACGCGGCCATGGCTGACTCCTACCTCGAGGGACCGGCTGGGAGGACCGTAGCGGGGAGGGTGGCGAGCACGGCGGCCAGGACGCGCCCCAGCCCGGACGCCGCCCTCGCAGCGACCCGGACGACCTCGTCCGCGTCGACGCCGGGGGCACCCTGCTCGAGGGCCTCGACGACGGTGACGACCGAGAGACCGAGCACCTCGAGGCCGGCCTCGCGGGCGGCGATCACCTCGGGGACCGTCGACATGCCGACGACGTCCGCGCCCAGGGTCCGCAGCATCCGTGCCTCGGCGACGGTCTCGTAGTGCGGGCCACGCAGCATCGCGTAGACCCCCTCGGCGAGCGGCGTGCCGAGGTCGGCGGCGGCCGCGAGCGCGGCGGCACGCAACCGCGGGGAGTAGGCGGCGGTGAGGTCGACGAAGCGCGGCCCCGTCAGCGGGGAGGCGCCGGCGAGATCGAGGTGGTCGGTGAGGGCGACACCCGTCCCAGGGCCCCAGTCGGGGCGCAGCGAGCCGTTCGCGTTGGTGAGGAGGGCGACCCGGGCGCCTGTTGCGGCAGCCGTGCGCACCGCATGGACGACGGGCGCCGGACCGTGCCCCTCGTAGAGATGGGTGCGCCCGAGCGCGACGAGCACGCGCACCGGCCCGCCCCCGTCGGCGCCCTCCCTGTCGGCGTGGTCCCCGCCGTCCCGGCCCGCGCGGGCTCCGTCGCCGTCGTCATCGGCAGGGCGCCGCCTCAGCACGGTGGAGAGCAGCCGGCCCTCGTGACCGAGCGCCACCGGCGGCACGAAGCCCGGCAGCTGTGCCATCGGCACCTCGGCCACCACCTCGCCGAGGGCCGCGGCGGCGCCCGCCCAGCCCGAGCCGAGCACGACGAGCGCATCGTGGCGAGCCACGCCCGTGCGCGCGGCGAGCTCGCGGGCGGCGTCCGAGGCCAGGTCGTACGGATCGCGCGGCACGGCGGCCATGCCGATCACGCTACCCGGGCGGTGGGTTCGCGCGCCTGCCAGCCGGGGTCGCCCCGTGCTCTGCGCGCCCTCCCTCTCCCATCGATCATGCAATCCGCGTCGATCATGCGATGGTCATCGCGCCATCCATACTCGGTCGACACGCCGGGCCGACGGCGTGTCGCCCGGGTATGGATGGCGTGGTGACCGCCCCGGCTCTCGCTGGTCCACGCGGCGCGCATGATCGACGCGGATTGCATGATCAACGGGGGGCTGGGGGCGGCAATGTGCTGCTGGTCGCAGGCGCACATGGCGCGCGGCGGACTCGCGGTCGCCGCAGGTGGGGCGGCGGCCGCTCCACCGAACGCCTGATGTCGCTCTCCTCTGCGTCGCCAAGAGGTTACGGTGTGCGCACTACCCGCCTTCCCGGGGCGGGGCCGGGAGTCGTGATGACGAAGGAGCTCGCGCTCGGCCTGGGGCTCGCCGTCGGAGGAGCCGCGTACCTGGCCATGCTCTGGTACGTCTGGCGACGCCGTGCCGCGGCCGGTGGCACGAGCCTCGTCCTGGTGCTCCTCGGGATCTTCCTCTGGTCCGGCTGCTACGCCATCGAGCTGACGACGCGCTCCGTCGCCACCGCCGAGGTCTGGTCCGGGCTGAAGTTCGTCGGCATCGTCACGGTGCCGGGCGCGCTGTGGGTGTTCGTCCGCCAGTACACGACCCGTCGGGGCGTCAGCCGGCGCGCCGCGGCCCTCCTGTGCATCGAGCCCGTCGTCGTCCTGACGCTGCTCGCAGTGCCCGCCACCCGATGGCTCGTGCACGGCTACAGCCCGGAGGACGTCGCCGCCGGCACGCTGCCCGGCCCGCCGGTCCCGGTCCCGGGGCCGGTCTTCTGGGTGCACGCCCTGTACTCGTGGATGTTGCTGATCGCCGCCCTCGGGCTGTTCGTGCAGCGGGTCGGCAGGGTGGGCGGGCCCTACCGGCGGCAGGCCAATGTCGTCATCGTCGCCTCGCTGCTGCCGCTGATCGGGAACGTGCTCTACAACCTCGACCTGTTCGGGCTGGGCAAGGTCGACCCCGCGCCGTTCCTCTTCATCGTCTTCACGACGGTCCTCGTGTGGGGCATCTTCAGGCTGCGGCTGCTCGACCTTGTGCCCGTCGCCCGCGGGGCCCTGATCGCGCAGATGGTCGAGGCCGTGGTCGTGCTCGACGTCCAGGGCCGGGTGGCGGACGTCAACCCCGCCGCCGCCGGAGTCCTCGGGCAGACCCGCGCCGCGATGATCGGACGCTACGCCGAGGACCTCCTGCCCGACGTCGCCGCCCTGCTCGAAGGACACCGGCCGGGCGCCACGACCGAGGGCGAGTTCAGCCTGACCGACGCCGCCGGCACGCAGCGGGACTACGCGGTGTCGGTGAGCTCGCTGCGCGACCGTGGCGGGGCGGAGATCGCCCGGTTGCTCGTGCTGCGCGACGTCACCGACCGGGTGGTGGCCGAGCAACGGCTGCGCGACCTGCTGGACGAGAGCACACGCCTGGCCGACACCCTGCAGGCCGGGCTCCGGCCGCGCTCCCTGCCCGCCGTGCCCGGAGTCCAGATCGCGGCCCGCTGGGTGCCGTCCGGACCCCAGGGACGCGTCAGCGGCGACTTCTACGACGTGCACCAAGCCCTTGGCGGCGACCACGCGGTCGTCCTCGGGGACGTCGCCGGCAAGGGCGTGCACGCCGCCGTCGTGACGTCGATGGCGCGCTACACGCTCCGCACCCTCAGCGCGCAGGGCTGGTCGCCCGGGCGGGCGCTCGAGCAGCTCAACCAGGCGCTCCTCGTCGACATCGACGAGGAGCGCTTCTGCACCGTCCTCTACGGCCGGGTCGCGCAGGACCCCGTCGACGTGTCCCTGGACTGGAAGCCGGGTGTCCGCGTCACCCTGGCGCTGGGAGGGCACCCGCAGCCGCTGGTGCGCTGGCTCGACGGGTCGGTGACGGCCGTCGGCCAGCCCGGCACCGCGCTGGGCCTGCTCACCCGGGTCGAGGTGAAGGAGGAGACGATCCACCTGCAGCCGGGTGAGGTGCTGGTGGCGTACACGGACGGCGTCACCGAGGCCCGCTGCGGCACCGAGCAGTTCGGCGAGCAACGGCTCGCGGACGTCATCGCCGCGGCCGCCGGCGGCCTGCGCGGCACGACCGGCCCGGCGGCCGCCGCCCTGGTCGCGGAGGCCGTCGCCGACCGGGTGCTCGAAGCCGTCGAGGACTTCGCCTCGGAGCGCGACGACGTGGCCGTCCTGGTCGTCGTCGCCGAGTGAGGCGCTTCCCACTTTTCGGTGATCAAGGGATTCTCGGCCTCCCCTCGTCGCCCGGGATCGGGGGATTCACGGGGGCCGAGAATTCCTTGATCACCGAGAGGGCGCCCCGCGACGGGCCCGGCGGAGCGCCGCCACCGCCGACACGCCGACCGCGACGAGCAGACCGGCCGTTCCGCCGCTCTTCGCCCCCGCCACCGCCGCGTCGCGCAGCGGCCGGCCGACCGCTGCCGCGGCGAGCAGCCCGGCGCCGGCGGCCGAGCCGGCGACGACCAGCCACGACAGGGCCGCCGTGAGAGTGCCTCCCGCGGCGGCCCCCGGGCTGCTCCCCGCGATGCTCGTCGCGGTGCTTCCCGTCGTGCTCCCCGCGACGACTCGGGGGCGCGGCGCCGGCGGCGTCCGGCGCCACCAGAGCGCGACCCAGGTCGCGAGGACCAGGGCACCCGTGACGTCGCTGGCGTACTGCGCCCAGAGGTATCCGGCCATGCCGTGCCAGGGCTCGCGGAGCACGGGCAGGTGCCGGGCGCCCCAGCCGTCGGGGTGGGTGAACGCGTCCCAGATCAGGTGGCTCGCCGAGCCGGCGAGCAGGGCGGCGGTCACGCCCACGAGCTCGCGCGGGCGGAGCCTGGCGGCCAGGCCGGTCGTCGCCGAGGGTGCGATCCGCGAGCGCACGGCGGCCGGTGCCCCTGCGAGAGCCGCCGGCGCGAGCAGCCCGTGCCAGGCGGCCCAGAGCACCAGCCCCATGGCCAGATCGGTGCTGGGCAGGGCGGCCGGCGTGTGGGTGGACGCCATCCCGATGGCCAGGCCGCCCGGCAGGTCGACGGGGCCGAAGGGGAGGTAGAGGGGCAGGTCGGGGACCATGCTGCCGACGACGAGCGCGCTCGGCGGCAGCCCGGTGCGCAGCAACGGGACGATCAGCGCCGGATGGCTGGCGGTGAACGGCACGAGACGACCGTAGAGGAGCGCCGGTCAGGCCCGCGCCGCGACGCCGAGCACCCGGCGGATCAGCGGCTGACGGGCGAGCGAGGCCACGCCCTCGTCGTGCAGCGACCGCAGGGCGGGGTCGTCGCCCGGGTCGATGGAGGCGACCTCCTCCCACAGGCGCTGCTCGGCCTCGAGCCAGCGCGGCTGCTCGGTCACCGTCACCTCGGTGAAGCCCGCCCCGGCCAGGCCCGCGGCGAGGTCGGTGCGGCGCATCCTCGAGGGCAACCGGACGTCGCCCGCGTCGCGGCCCTCCCAGCACGTCAGCACCGCCCGGCGACGACCTCGGCGATGCCCTCCCAGCCGAGCAGGCTCGTCGAGAGCAGCTCCGGCGGCAGCTCCAGGTGGCGTCGCACCAGTGCGTCCTTGGCCGGCGACGCCGACATGTCCGCGTACCAGCCGTCGAAGTACGTCGCCGAGAGGTCGCTCACGCCGGCGAGTATGACGGTTGGAGGGGCCTGTGACGGCTCCCACAAAGGCAGGGACTCTGTGTCGCAGCGTGACGCTGCTCGCCCCTTTCGCCGGCCTCGTGGTCTTTCCCTGTCACGGCTGGTGATGGGAGCTGCGCGGCTGTTTGGGGCTCGTGCTCGCTCCGTGGCAGGATCCGGAGCCACAACCTGACTCGGGGTCATGGCGATCGCACGGTGTTCTCCCTCCGGTCGCGCTGCGCGCGCAGTCGAGGGGACGGGACGGCCGGGCGCCTGTGCCCCGGCACCGCAGAGAGGCACTGCCGCATGCCGCGCCGCCGCCCGTCCCGCCCGCTGTCGCCCGAAGCCACAGCCGTCGTCCGTGCCATGGCGCGTTCCGCCGGGGCCGGTCCCTCCCGGCGGAGCGTGCTCGGCGGCGCCGGCGCCCTCGGCATCGGCGCCCTGCTTGCCGCCTGCGGCAGCGACTCGGGTGGTCTCACGAGCACGTCGGCCCAGGGCGGCCCTGCGCCGGCGAAGGACCTCTCCGCGAGCGAGAAGGTGGTCAACTGGGCGAACTGGACCCTCTACCTCGACAAGTCCGACGACGGCAAGACCTACCCGACGCTCGACGCCTTCCAGAAGAAGACGGGCATCAAGCCGGCCTACTAGGAGGTCATCGAGGACAACGACTCGTACTACGCGAAGGTGCAGGCCCAGCTCCACAAGGGGCAGGACATCGGCGCGGACGTCGTCGTCCTGACGGACTGGATGGCCAGCCGCCTGATCCGCGAAGGCCTGGTGCAGGCGTTCGACCAGGGCTCGATGCCGAACACGAAGAACCTCATCCCCGCGCTCCGGGACGTGAGCTACGACCCGGGGCGCAAGCGCAGCATCACCTGGCAGTCGGGTTTCGCGGGCATCGCGTACAACACGACCAAGGTCCCGCCGCTCAAGACGGTCGACGACCTGTGGCGCGCCGACCTCAAGGGCGGCGTCGAGGTGCTGACCGAATGGCGCGACACCCTCGGGCTCATCATGCGCAGCCAGGGTGTCGACATCAGCAAGCCCTTCACCCTCCACACCTTCGACAACGCGCTGCAAGTGCTGCAGAAGAACCTCGCCGACGGGCAGATCCGCCAGGTCAAGGGCAACTCCTACAAGGAGGACCTGATCAGCGGGGATGCGGTGGCGGTGATGGCGTGGTCCGGCGACATCTTCCAGCTGAACGCCGAGAACGGGAACAAGTGGGAGTTCGTCCTGCCCGAGTCGGGGGCCACACTGTTCAGCGACAACCTGATGATCCCGATCGGGGCGCCGCACAAGAAGAACGCCGAGACCCTGATCGACTACTACTACGACCCGAAGGTCGCCGCCGAGGTGGCCGCCTACGTCAACTACATCTGTCCGGTGCATGGGGCACAGGAAGAGATGAAGAAGATCGACAAGGATCTCGCCACGAACCCGCTGATCTTCCCCTCCGAGGCCGAGCTGAACAACGCGCAGGTGTTCACCAAGCTCGACCCCACGCTGGAGACCCTGTGCACCGAGGCCTTCGAGTCGACGCTCGGCTACTGACGGCCCGGCTCGCTACGCACGGCTCGGGTCCCTCGGACCGGCGTCCGCACCGGCCGGCCTAGCCGGAGTTGTTGATCCGGAACCAGACCGTCTTGCCGTCGCCGGCGGTCGGGTCGACCCCCCATTCGTCGCTGAGCACCTCGGTGATGGCGAGGCCCCGCCCGCTTTCGTCGTGCACGCCGGGCCGGCCGGGCCTCAGTGGCTCGGGGGTGGCGTCACTCACCCGGACCTGAAGGCTGTGGGACGTCTCGCAGATCACCTCGACGACGATCGGCGGCGAGGCGTGCCGCACGGCGTTGGTGACCAGTTCGGAGACCAGCAGGACCGCCGCGTCGACGACCTCGGCCCGGTGGTGCGGGCAGCGGCGTTCACGCAGGAACTGTCGCGCCACGGCGACAGAACGCGGGTTCGGCGGCAGGTCCAGCCGCGTGGGCGCTGTCCATGGGCACACCGTCACACCTCCCGTCGGCTCCTGCGGCTCGTGGTCCTCGTCGCCTTCTGCGACGAACGGCCGGTACCCGGCCGGGGCGACTCGCATGCACCGGGGGACGCGCTCCCTCCTCCGGCCGCCTCCCGCCGCGTGCCTGTGGATCGGCGCCACGCCCGGCTCGAAAGCACGTCGGTGCCCAGGTGCGCGGTGCAGACTGGTGGTGCTTCCTGCGACCACGCCGGCGACCGGGCCGGCTCCCTCCAGGAGCGGGAGGCCGAGCGGTGTACCTGTCGTCCAGACGCACCGCTGTCGCGGCCGCGGGCGGAGCGGACGCGGAGCCGACGGCCCCCGACTCGGGCGAGGGCCGGGTCCCCGGGAACGTCCTCGCGCTGGGCACCGTCAGCTTGATCACCGACATCTCGTCGGAGATGGTCAGCGCGGTGCTCCCCGTCTACCTGGTCTTCGGGCTGGGGGTGTCCCTGCTGGCGGTCGGCTTCGTGGACGGCCTCTACGCCGGGGTCGTGGTGCTCGTGAGCCTGCTCGCCGCGCACGTCGCCGACCGCACGCAGCACCGCAAGGCCGTGGCGGGCGCCGGGTACGGCCTGTCGGCCGTGAGCAAGCTCGGGCTGCTCGCCGTCGGGTCCTCCGTGGGAGGCATCGCCACCGTCATCGGCGTCGATCGGGTCGGCAAGGGCCTGCGGACGGCGCCGCGCGACGCGCTGATCTCGCTGTCCAGCTCCGCGGAATCCCTCGGTCGCTCGTTCGGCGTCCACCGCGCCATGGACACCGCCGGCGCGCTGGCGGGTCCGCTCGTCGCCTTCTTCATCCTCAAGGGCATTCCGGAGGGCTACGACGCGGTCTTCGTGGTCAGCTTCTGCGTCGCCCTGGCCGGCCTCGTCGTGCTCGTCGCCTTCGTGCGCAACAAGCGCGACCCGCTTGCCGATCGCAGCGACGTCTCGCTCCGGGCGGGCCTGGTCCTGCTGGGTCGCCCGGTGTTCCGCCGGGTGACGGTGCGAGCGACCCTGCTGTCGGTGGTGACGCTCAGCGACGCCTTCGTCTACCTGCTGCTCCAGCACCAGCTCGACGTCTCGCTCGTCTACTTCCCGCTGCTGCCGCTGGGTACTCCGTCGTCTACATGCTCGGGGCGGTGCCGGCCGGCCGGCTCGCGGACCGGTGGGGGCGCTGGCGTGTCTTCGTGGCCGGCAACCTCGCCATGCTCGGGGTCTACGCGGTCCTGCTGGCACCGATCCCGCAGTTCGCGGTGCTCGACGCTGGTGCTCGCGCTGCACGGCGTCTACTACGCCGGGACGAACGGAGTGCTGATGGCCCTTGTCGCCCCATCGGTGCCGGCAGCGTTGCGCAGCAGCGGCATGGCCATCGTGCAGACGGGGATCGCGGCGGGGGCCTTCGTCTCGTCCGTGGTCGCGGGGGCGCTCTGGTCCTGGCGGGGGCCGGCGTTCGCCGTGTCGGCCTTCCTGGTCGGGCTCGTCGTCGTGCTGGCCGCCACGGCGTTGCCCTCGAACACGTCTCCGAGCACGTCACTGGACGCGTGATGGCGCGACCTGGTGCGCGGGTCGCAGGCGCCGCCTCGGCCATGGTGCTGCTCCTCGCCGTGGCCGTCGGCTACGTCGCGTACGCCGCTCACCGGGGCGGGAGCGTCGCGATCGGAGCGGTCGACACCTCGGGCAAGGCCGCCTCACCCGCGGGCGACGTCCGGCCCGTGACCTCGGCCGGCCCGTTCTATCTGTTCAAGTCCAGTGGGCTGGACCGCGACTTCGGCCGGCTGGTCGTGGCTCCCGCGTCGGACCCGTCCCGGCGGGTCTTCGTGGCAGGGCTGCGGTGCAACCGCGTGGGGTTCGCCGGCGGGCACGGGCTGTGCCTGCAACTGTCGGTCGGCGTGCCGCCGTACGTCGACGCATCGGTGCTCGACGCGAACCTGACCGTGACCGGTCACGTCAAGCTCCCCGGGTATCCCAGCCGCGTGCGGGTGTCGCCCGACGGGGCGCTCGCCGCGGCGACGACGTTCGTCAGCGGTGACACCTACGCCACGATCGGCTTCTCCACCCGTACCTCGGTCATCGACCTCCGCACCAACCAGGTGCTCTTCGACCTCGAGAAGCTGGCCGTGACCAAGGACGGGCAGTCCTTCCACCCGTCGGACGTCAACTTCTGGGGCGTCACCTTCGAGTCCGACAGCCGGCACTTCTACGCCACCGTCGGCTCCGGCGGACAGACCTACCTGATCCACGGCGACGTCCGGACCCGGTCCGCGACAGTCGTGACGACCGGGGTCGAGTGCCCCTCCCTGTCGCCCGACGGCCGGCTGATCGCGTTCAAGAAGCGGGTGCCGGGGGACGCCGTCGCATGGCGCCTGTGGATCCTGGACGTCGCCAGCGGGCGGCAGCACGCGACCACGGAGACGCGCCTCGTCGACGACCAGCCGGCCTGGCTGGACGACCGGACCGTCATGTACGGGCTGCCGGTCGCGGGCGGCGATCAGGCCGGCGACCAGCAGGGGGCGCCTCCCGGCCGTGTCCGCGGGAGCGTCGATCGACACCGACATGTGGGCGGTGCCTGCTGACGGCGGTGGCAGCCCACGTCTGGTGCTCGCCCACGCGTGGTCTGCGCAAGCGGTCCGGTGACCCCCGAGGACCGGTAGGCCCCCGGCCCGCCCTGACGAGCTGACCTCATCACAATGGGCTGGTGATCTCTGCCCGGACGGTGACCCGGACGCTCTGGATGTGCCGCATATTCAATCAGGCGACAATTCCTCATATATCAAGTAAAAGTCATATCCAGAGCACGCTGCCGGACAGGATGATCACCGCGACCAGGCCCGCTGGGACCAGACGGCCTGGTCGCTGGATCGCTATCCAGATTACCGATCTGCCCCGGCGTTTCGGGTGTAGGCTCCCGCCCGCGGGGCTGTTGCCCAAGGTGGCGCGAGTCACCGGGAGCACGCCGGACAGGTCGCCCCCGATCCCGCCCGGCCCACAAGGGTCACTACTGCCAGTTGGCAATCGGCTTCGAGTCAGCCGATGACGACCAAGGGACGGACATGGCGATCAGCGCTCACTTCAGGCATAGCGGCTTCACCCCGAAGAAATACGACGAGACGGTTCGGCGAACTTGACGCGGCCGGTTTCGGCGCGCCGGCCGGCCGGCTCAATCACTGCGCCTTCGAAGCGGACGGGGAAGTCGAGGTCTTCGACATCTGGGAGTCCCCGCAGGCCCTCGAAGCCTTCGGCCCAGAGTTCGTCCCGATTCTCACCGAGCTCGGCGTCGAACTTCACCCGCCGACAATCCACCACGTCCGCAACAGCATCCAGGGCTGACACCCGCTCGGTGTCGCCACCGCCCATCGCAGACCCTGAGCGGGTCTAGGGAACAGGTGGTGCGGGTCAGGCGAACGAGGAATGCCTATGAACATCGAGTTCCTCGCGACGGTGGCCGTGATCGCTCCCGATCCGATCGCCAGCCGGAACCTCTACGTCCAAGCAATGGGCCTCCCGCTCCGCGGCGAGGGTGA
Organism: uncultured Actinomycetota bacterium; assembly: GCA_963794075.1. Lineage (GTDB taxonomy): Bacteria > Actinomycetota > Actinomycetes > Actinomycetales > Kineosporiaceae > DATKNA01. Next base: position 97,869 of record CAWCCY010000008.1, on the reverse strand, counting down.
CGGATATCAACACAGCGAGCAGATACCGGGCTGCAAGTCGTTCGGCATCTGGCCGCTCTCACAGGCCGCTCAGGCGTGCTTCGCCACGGACCAGTGGCCGGCAGAGCGCCCCGTACCGCAGGTGAGCATCGAGTTTGATGTGGCCGGCGCCGCTACGGTCGGTCTGGCGGCACGGGAGCTCGAGCAGGCCGGATATGAGCTGCTACATGCAGCTCGCGAGGAGCCATGGGGACAGACAGTCGCCCGACTGCAGTCACCCGAGGGCGCGATCATCGGCATCTCTTACACGCCGGTGCTGCATGAGTAGCTCCTAGCCGGCAAAGCCGCTGAGAGGGTCGTTCCCGTAGGCACCTTCAGCCGGTGAGCTGCGGAAATGCGCTCGACTCAGTAGTACCAGGGGTACTGGGCCGGGGGAGGCCATGACCTGGGATGAGGGGGCGGAAGAGACCAGGACCAGCGGGGATGCCTGCCGGCACCTGACGGTGTCGCTGACGACGGTGCCGGTGCTCTTGTGCCCCGTGCGTGCCCCACCCCCGACCTTCTGATCCGTAGGTACCGACTCGTCGCCGTGTCCGTCCGCGCGCGTCCATCGCTCGTGCCGCCAGCCGGCATCCTGTGCCCTCCGGCGTCGTCGTCGTCCGCCGCCGTCCGGCGAGTCAGGCTCCCCGGCTGGCTCCCGTCGGGGTCCTGGGATAGCAGCGCACTCTTCGTCCCGCCAGGTTGGCTGTCCTCAACTCGGCATGGAGCGGCGTCCGGCCGCGCCTAAGAGATCGCTCGCTCCTGACTTCAGGGAGACGCTGCGAGCCTCTGACCATGACCAATCTCGTGCTCGACCAATTCGCTCCTGCCTGTGCTCAGCACGCGCCACCGCGTCTCTTGGCCGTCGGGTCCCTCCAGGTGCCCGGACCTCAGTGCGTCGTCGATGCGGCTCCGCGCCTCGTCCTCGCGCTCCGGTTCAACGGCGAAGAGGATCCGTATATGGAGATCCGAGCCCACCCAGGACGCGTTGGTGTGATGGGGCGCGAAGAACAAGGCGGCTCGTGCTCCCAGTGGCCGCATAGGCCCACGGTCACGGCGCCTCCCGGAGCGCGGCTGTCGGCCTCGGGGGCCATCGCCAGGACCGCCTCATGTGCAAACACTCGCCGCATGCCAGGAGTGTCGCATCACTCCTTTGGCCTGGGCACTGGGCACGCCATCGAGGTGGGGACCTACGCATTACGAGCCCGTTCTAGCGCGTTGGTCACCACGTCGAGCAGCCGACGTCCTGCTCGTGGGCAACCGCTCGGTGCCGGACGTTCATCCCCACTGGTGGCCAGGTCTGAGGTCCCCACTGTTGGCCAGTTAGAAGTCCCCACTCCTCGCGTGTCGTGTCGTAGGGCCGGGTGAGCCCTGCGCGGTGACGGTGGCGGTGCCAACCAGATCACCGATCACCACGCAGGGGCTTCCATTGAAGAACGCGAGGGAACGGATGGACGTGCTTGCCGCCTACCGGGACGTGGGCACCTACCGAGGGGGGCCGCGGTCTGCGGGACGACCCACAAGACCGTGAAGCGGATCATCGAGCGGCACAACGCGGCGGGGCATGCGCCGCGGCGACGAGGACGCCGCGGGCAGCAACTACGACGCGGTCGCCGACGCTGGTCGCCGAGCGGGTCGGCAAGAGCGCGGGCAGGATCACGGCGAAGCGGCTGCTGCCGGCGGCCCGGGCGGCCGGGCTATGCCGGTCGGCGCGGAACTTCCGCCGGCTGGTCGCCGACGGCGAAGCAGGCGTGGCGGCGAGGTCATCACCGCGGTCGGCGGCCGGCGGTGTGGACGCCGGGGGAGACGCTGGTCATCGACTGGGGTGTCGCAGGACGGGCTGCACGTGTTCTGCGCGGTGCTGGCCTGGTCGCGGTTCCGGTTCGTGCGGTTCGCCGCGCGACGAGAAGGCGGCCACGACGCTGGGGCTGCTGGCCGAGTGCTTCGAGGCCCTCGGTGGGGTCCCGAAGGTGGTGCTGGCCGACCGGATGGGCTGCCTGAAGGGCGGGGTGGTCGCGAACGTGGTGGTCCCGACCCCGGACTATGTCCGGTTCGCGACCCACTACGGGTTCCGGCCGGACTTCTGCGAGGCCGCCGACCCGGAGTCGAAGGGGATCGTGGAGAACCTGGTCGGCTACGCCAAGCGCGACCTGATGGTGCCCGCCGAGGCGACCGTCGGTCGCGACCTGGCCGTGCGCGCGAACGCCGCGCGGCCGCGCGTGGTGCGCCGAGGTCAACGCCGACGGTGCATTCGGAGATCTGCGCGGTGCCGGCCGAGCGGCTGAGGCGGAGCGGGGCTGCTGGCGCCGCTGCCGTCGCTGCGGCCCGAGATCGGCGCGAAGCCGATCAGCCGCAAGGTCGACAAGCTGTCCTGCGTGCGGTTCGGCTCGGCCCGCTACTCGGTGCCCGAACCGGCTGATCGGCGACCACCGTGCTGGTCGCCGTGCCGAGGACGCGGGTGCAGGTCCTCGAGCCGTTCACCGGCGAGGTCGTCGCCGAGCACGCCGCTGGTCGCGCCGGGTGAGACCAGCATCGTCGACGAGCACTACGGCGGCGACCCGGCCGGACAAGCCGCGCCGGGCGCCGCGGGCCAAGACCGACGACCGAGAAGCAGTTCCTGGCCCTCGGCGAGGTCGCGGAGGCGTTCCTGACCGGCGCCGCCGCGGCCGGGGTCACCAAGCTGGCCGGCGAGATCGCCGCAGATCCTCACCCTGCACGCCGCCCACGGCGACGCACGCGCTGCTCGCCGCGCTGGAGCGGGCGGTGCAGTTCCGGCGGTGGCGGGCCGCCGACGTCCGCTCGATCCTGGCCGCCGGCCGGCGCGCGCACCACAGCCGCGCCCGGCCGGGCAGGCCCTGGTGCTGACCCTGCCGCGCGGTGCCGACCCGGTCGCTGGACGACTACGCGCATCCGGCGAGCGGTGGCCAGCCGCATGACCGCGACCGCACCGCCGCCGCTGGCCGGCCGACCTGAACGACGGGCTGAAGCGGCTGAAGCTGGCCGCGATGCGCCGCCTGGCCCCCGAGCTGCTGGTCACCGCCAAGACCCAACGCTGGAACCCCGAGGAGTTCCTGCGCACCCTGGTCGAGGCCGAGATCAGCCGCCCGCGACGAGTCCAACGCCCGCACCCGGATGCGGCAAGCCGCGTTCCCGGTCACCAAGACCCTCGACGAGTTCGACGTCGCCGCCTCCTCGATCCCGCACGCCGACGTTCGACTACCTGGCCTCGCTGGAATGGATCCGGGCCGCGGAGAACATCTGCCTGATCGGGCCGGCCGGCACCGGCAAGAGCCACCTCCTGGTCGCCCTCGGCCTCGCCGCCGTCGCACGCCGGGCACAAGGTCCGCTACTTCACCGCCGCCGAGCTCGTCGAGACCCTCTACCGCGGCCTGGCCGACAACACCGTCGGCCGCGTCATCGACACCCTGCTGCGCAACGACCTGATCATCTGTCGACGAACTCGGCTTCGCCCCGCTGGACGACACCGGCGCCCAACTGCTGTTCCGGTTCGTCGCCGCCGCCTACGAACGCCGCTCCCTCGGCATCGGCTCGCACTGGCCGTTCGAGTCCTGGGGCCGGTTCCTCCCCGAACACACCACCGCCGTCAGCCTGCTCGACCGGCTCCTGCACCACTGCCACGTCGTGGTCACCGACGGCGACTCCTACCGGATGAAGCAAGCCCGAGCCCGAGGAGGTGCACGCCGAACAAGCCAGCTGATCAACCGCGAGGAGTGGGGACTTTCAGTTGGCCACCAGCGGGGACCTCAACTTGGCCGTTGACGGTTGTTCATGCCTACCGGGGGGCACCTCGGGGGCACCGACTCACAGTCTGATCGTTCACTGGACACTTAGACGTCAAGCTCGATCTGGTCGCTGACCCCTGCCCCCCGTCATGCGGGTCTGCGGGAGGCACACGCCCGAACGACGGCGTCCTCGACCCCCGCGATCTGGCCAGCGAGCAGCGGTACCGCTTGTGGCGACGGTCTCGACGGGCCTCGACGGCAGCGCCTCGGCGGCGGTGTCGAAAATCTCTCGCTCGGTTGTCGATTCCGGTGGTGCTTGTTCGAAGCAGGACCGACATCACCCGGCGGCCAGCCGGCCCCGGGTGCCGATCGCAGCGAGAGGAGCACGGCCGTGACCACCCTGGACCTCGACCGCCCTGCACCGACTCTCCCGGCGCCGACCCCCCCGGTGTCGGCGACCTCCCGAACGGCCACGCGGGCCACCACGCGGAACGTGCTGTTGCTGGTCTGTGGGGCCGCCGCCGGCCCGCTGTTCGCCGTCACGGCCATCGCCCAAGCGGCGACACGCTCCGGATTCGACATCACCCGCAACCCGATCAGTCAACTCAGCGACGGAGCGCTCGGCTGGATCCAGATCGCGAACTTCATCGTCTACGGCGCGCTCACTCTCGCCGGAGCACGGGGGATGGCCCGCGCGCTTCGCGGCGCGCCCGGCGGCAGGTGGACGGCCCGGCTGGTCGGTGTCGGGGGCGCGGCCGTGCTGGTCGGCGGCTGTTTTCGAGTCGATCCCGGCAATGGCTTCCCGCCCGGCGCGCCCTCCGGGCCGCCGTCGACGATGAGTTGGCACAGCTACGCCCACCTCGCCGGCGGCGGGATCGGCTTCATCGCCTTGATCGCGGCATGCTTCACCATCGGGCACCACTACGCGCGGACGTCACGCCTGTCTGCGGCGCGGGCCGCCCGGGCTAGCGGCGTGATCTTCGTCGCAGGTTACGTCTGGTCCATGAGCGGCGGCGCAGCGGGCCCGCTCATCCTCTGCATCGGCGTGCTCGCCGGGATGCTCTGCGTCTCGACGACCGCGGCCGCGCTGAGCCGGACGGCGCATACGGCGCCGGTCAGCCTCGCCCTGACCCCTGCCCGCGGCCGCTGACCCGACAGCAACCCATCATCTGGCAGAGAAGGCATCCAGCCATGAGAAAGATCGTCGCCAACCTGTTCATCTCGCTCGACGGCGTCGTCGAAGCGCCCGAGTCCTGGACCGGGCCGTACTTCAGCGAGGACGTCGGCCAAATGATCGGCGCCGAGATGGCCCATTCGGACACCATGCTGCTCGGCCGCGTCACCTACGAGACATTCGCCGCAGCATTCGCCGGCCAGAGCGGCGGCATCGCCGACCAGATGAACGCCATACCCAAGATCGTCGTCTCCCGGTCCCTGACCGGCGCCGACTGGGTCAACAGCACGCTGATCACCGACATCGCCGAGCTCGCCCATTTCAAGGCCGGCGACGGCGCAACCATCGCCATCAGCGGCAGCGCCGGCCTGGTCCGATCCCTGCTCGCGGCCGAGCTGCTCGACGAGCTGAGGCTGCTCACCTTTCCCGTGGTCGTCGGCGAGGGGCGGCGACTCTTCGCGGGCAGCGCCGGCCGCAGGGCATTCGACCTCATCGACGCCCATGCGTTCAGCGGCGGCGCCGTCCGCACCGTCTACCGCCCGATCGCCACCCACCACTGATGCCCCTCGCGGCCATCCGCGACGGCACCTGGTCGTTCACGCTACCCCAGCGCGCCGGCTGCGCACCGGTTCGCTACCTGCACCGTTCCCCACTCCCGGGCGCAGACCACCCCCGTGCCCGGTCTCACCAACCGGAGGTCAGCATGACCGAGCGCGTCACCGGCCCCGCCTTCTACTTCCCCTCAATCGAGAAGAAGTACGGCCGTCCGATCGAGGAGTGGTTCGCGATCATCCGCTCCTCTCGACTGACGAAGCACAAGCAACTCGTCGACTGGCTCAAAGCCGAGCACGGCGTGGGTCACGGTCACGCGACCGCGCTCGTCGGCTACCTTCTCGCGCGTGACGCCGCCGCGCCCGACCCTCAAGCTGGCTACGGACACGGTAGGACCCTGACCGTCGCTACGACCCAGGAGCAGTGATGCGTTACCTACTCACCGTGAGTGACGGCGGTGCCGCCCCCGACGAACGGATGTATGCGGAGATGGCGGCCTTCGTCGAGGAACTCACCCGCGCCGGCGTGCTGCTGGCCACGGGGGGGCTTGACCGCAACGGGACACATGTCACCTCAACCAACGGCACGATGACGGCGACCGACGGCCCGTATGCCGAGGGCAAGGAATTGATTGTCAGCTTCGCACTGATTGACGTCTCCTCGAAGGAGGAAGCGCTCGAGCTGACGCGCCGATTCTGGGCCATCGCCCGGGACGGCGAAGGCGATGTCCGCCAGGTCTTCGGGCCCGAATAGCCGGCGAGCGACCACAGCCCAGTGAGTACGAATCGCCGCCGGCCTCGACCGTCCATCGAACGGTCGAGGCCGTGTGGCGCCTGGAAGCGGCACGCATTATCGGCGGGCTGACACACATGATCGGCGACATCGGGCTCGCCGAAGAGTTCGCCCAGGACGCCGTCGTCGCAGCACTCGAGCAATGGCCCCGATCCGGGGTGCCACCGAACCCGGGCGCGTGGCTGACCCTCACCGCCAAACGCCGCGCCTTCGACCGCGCCCGACGCGTCGAACGGCTGCAGCACAAGACCGCGCAGCTCGCCGAGCTCGAACAACAACGACGGGCGGACGCGCCGGACCCCGTCCCGGACGACGTCACCGACGACGTGCTGCGACTGATCTTCATCGCCTGCCACCCGGTGTTGTCGGTCGAGGCGCGCGTGGCACTGACCCTCAAGACTGTGGCCGGCCTGACCGTCGACCAGATCGCAGCGGGCTTCCTTACCTCTTCCGCGACGATCGCCCAACGCATCGTCCGCGCGAAACGCACTCTGGCCAGCCGAGGAATCCGGTTCGAATTGCCCGAGGCCGCCGAGAGCGTCCCGACTGTCCTCGGTGCTCGAAGTGATCTACCTGATCTTCAACGAGGGTTATTCAGCGTCGTCGGGCGCGGACCTCATGCGGCCCGAGCTGTGCCACGAAGCCGTGCGTCTGGCACGCGTCCTCGCGGCGATCGCGGCAGGCGAGGCCGAGGTGCATGGTCTGGTCGCCCTGTTGGAACTGCAACACTCCCGGGCGGCGGCCCGCGTCGATGGCAGCGGCGACCCGATCCCGCTCCTGGAGCAGAACCGCGGACGCTGGGACCAGCTGCTGATCCGCCGCGGCTTCATCGCGCTGCTGCGTGCCGGACGGTGCCCCGGGCCGCCCGGCCCCTACGTCCTGCAGGCCGCGATCGCTGCGTGCCACGCGCAGGCCCGCACTGCTGCTGACACCGACTGGGTGCAGATCGCCGCGCTCTACCAGGCGTTGCGCGGGCCTCCACCCGACCCCGGTCGTGCGGCTCAACCAAGCCGTCGCCGTCGCCATGGCCTACGGTCCGGACGTCGCGCTCGACCACGTCGACGCGATCGCCGACGACCCGATGCTGCAGGGCAGCCACTTGCTGCCAACCATCCGCGGCGACCTACTCGCCCGCCTCGGCCGGCACGCCGAGGCGAGCACCGAGTTCACTCGCGCCGCGAGCCTCACCAGCAATGAACGCATCCGCGCGGTCGCCCAAGCTCGCGCAGCTGCTGCCCGCGCCGCCGCCCTCAGCTCCGACACTCACGACCGCGGACCGCAATGAGGTCGGCCGAAACTCGTCGACAACCCGCCGGTTCGTGTCCAGGACGACCGGAGCCAACGATGACGAGCCGGTGGGCGGGCTCGTCCTATCCAGCCCGCTCGGCGGTCGCCTGCGATTGGTGCTCGTGGCCGACAAGAAGCTCGACGTGACCGATGAGCCCGGTTCTGACCGGAAAGACTCTGACGATGGTCGTCCTGCTGGCGACACCCCAGCCGTGAGAGGCGGCACCACCCGATAAGCGGCCAACGCGGGAGGGCGCTAGGCCGGGTCAAGCAGCACGTCCCACCGCTGCTTGACCCGGCCTGGCCGTAGCCCGACCAACAATGGCCGCGCACGGGTGGGGACTCCGCGACCGAAGCGGCAGAAGCGACCGGCCACGCCCGCAGTGATGCGAGAGTGGCCGCTACCCCTCGGCCGCGCTTGATTCAGTACTGCCAATTCGGCAGATCAGATGGTACTGAGCTTGTCCTGTGCGAGGTGATGCTTGACAGTCGCGTGCCAGGTTTTCGACGGCAGCTGAACGGTGCTGCGCCGCTCGTTGATCGCCCTGGCCGAGAGGGCGACCTTCTGCTGGGGCGCCGATTGGGTGGTGTCCGCTGATTTGGACTCCACCATCGGCAGGTCTACGGCTACGCCACGCAGGGCGCCGCGGTCGGGTGGCACAAGGGCAAGAAGAGCCTGCACCCGCTGATCGCGACGCTCTCCACGCCGATCGCCCGGCCGGTGGTCGCCGGCATCCGGCTACGACGCGGGAAGTGCGCTGACGTGCGCGGGCGCGGCCCGGTTCCTCGCCGAGGCCCGGGCGGTGACCAGGCGGATCGCCCCGACCGCGGTCGTGATCAAGCGGGGATGCCAAGTTCTACAGTGTGGGTGGCAGCCGGTCGCGGTTGTACTCGTGCGCCCACTTCGCCGACATGGTCTTCACGTCCTCGCAGGTTGTTCACGTTCTCGTAGGCGGATCGCGTGACCCCTCGAGCAGTTGGTTGGGGCCGTCGGCCTGCGCCCAGTCTGGGTGGTCGACGGTGGCCATGAGCCTCTTGACGACGTGCTCCGGCTGTGGTTCATGCTGTCGCGGATCCGCGGGCACCACTTGGCCTTCAAGGTACTTGACGACGCCGGCCGAGCTGCCCCTCCTCGACTCGGTTGAACGTTCCCGTCACGGACATCGGACGCATGCCCACGCGCCCGCCGGGTGCCACCGGGGGGCGGTTTCGTTGGATACGCGAAGAGCGACGACAACCACCGGCACGGGAGGCTCTCGTGATCGACCGACGCACCGCCCTCACCGGGCTCGCCGTCGCGGCGAGCGGCACCGTGCTCGCCACCGCCCTCGGCGCCCCCGCCTCCTTGGTGGCGTCCGGAATTGCAGCCGGCGCCACCGCCGACGGCCAACGCCGCCACCGCAGCTGGTGATCGGCCACCGCGGCGCGCGCCGGCTACCGGCCGGAGCACACCCTGGCCTCCTACGAGCTGGCCGCCCGGATGGGCGCCGACTTCATCGAGCCCGACCTGGTGTCCACCAAGGACGACGTGCTGGTCGCGCCGGCACGAGCCGGAGATCGGCGGCACGACCGACGTGGCCTCGCCGGCCGGAGTTCGCCGATCGCGCAGGACCACGAAGCTGCTCGACGGGTCAGCCGTCACCGGCTGGTTCACCGAGGACTTCACCCTGGCCGAGCTCAAGACGCTGCGCGCGGTCGAGCGGCTGCCCGCAGTGCGCCAGCGCAACACGCTCTACAACGGGCGGTTCGAGGTCCCGACGTTCGCACGAGGTGCTCGACCTGCGCGCCCGGCTGTCCCGCGAGCTGGACCGTGACGATCGGGGTCTACCCGGAGACCAAGCACCCCACCTACTTCCAGCGCGCTCGGGCTGCCGCTGGAGGGGCCGCTGCGTCACGACCCTGCGGCGCAACGGGCTCGACCGGCCGGACGCCCCGGTCTTCGTGCAGTCGTTCGAGGTCGACCAACCTGCGCGAGCTGCGTCGACTGCGGCTGCGCGCAGGTGCCGTTCAGCTGCTGTCGGCGCCGGCGCACCGTTCGACACCGTGCACGGCGGGACGCCGCGTACGTACGCCGACCTCATTACGCCGGCCGGCCTGGCCGCGCTCGCCAGGTACGTCGACGGCATCGGCCCGGACAAGCTGCAGGTGCATCCCGCCGCACCGCCGACGGCCGCGCTGGGCCACCGACCTCGCTGGTGCACCGACGCGCACGCGGCGGGCCTGGTCGTGCACCCGTACACGTTCCGGCGCGGAGAACCATTTCCTGCCGGCCGACTACCGCGTCAGCACCGACCCCACGCCTACGGCCGGGCGATCGACGAGCAGGTGACCTTCCTGCGCGCCGGGATCGACGGGCTCTTCACCGACCAGGCCGACATCGGCGTGCTCGCCCGCGCCGAAGCCGAGGCGACGGCGACGGGACAGCCGCGGCGCCGGCGACACCGGGGGTGCGCGCCAGCGCATGACCCGCTTGCACGCACGGAGTCGCGTATGAAGCAACGTCTTGCGTGTACGGCCTGACTCATCTCGTGGCGCAGAAACTGTCAAGGATCTCCTGGCTCACGACAAGGTGGTACTGAGGACGGTCACGCCATCGTGCGCTCGGCTCGCGGGTTCAGCTGTCATTCCTGAAGGAGCGTGGTGAGTCAAGGGGCGGCGGTGAGCGGGGTGGCGGCTTGTTCGCGTCTGGGCGGGCATGCCGGAGTAGGCGCTGGGGTCAGGGCTCGCGCGGAGCGCGACCGCGTCAGCGGCCGCAGGGCCTTGAGGCCGGCGTCGTTCGGCAGACGATGTGGGCGGCGAAGAAGGAGCCTGGTCCACTCCTGATGGCTGGGTAGGCGCGGGGCGGTGCGTGCATCAGTGCCGGGTGCCCGGCGTGCGGCAGGCCGTGAGGCTGCCGGTCATTCCTTCGCCCGTGCCGATCTTCGATGGCTTGATCGGGGGACGGGCATGATGGGGTTCGCGGTGCTCCTGGCCGGTGGGGTCAATCAGAGGGGCGCGACCACGCCGGTACCGGTCTCGCTGGGTGCGAGACACGGTGTGTGGGGGTCATGACAGCGACGACCACGCACCGGCCAAGCTGGGGGCAGGGCTCACGAGGCGAGCTCCTGCGGGCCGGGCGCCATCGACGCGCTCGGCACGGTCGGCACGGGTGGCCGCGTGGCAGGTGTTCGCAGGTCGGTGCTGACGTGGTGGTCGCGCAGGGCGTAGAAGACGTACTCGAGTTGGCGGCGGGCGGCGGCGACCACGGCGATGTTATGGCCACGCCTGACGGCGACGGTGTCCCGGAACGCGCCCAGGCGGGTGGTGGCGGGCAGGCGCTGCACGGACTCCACGGCGGCCCAGCGGACCAGCCGGGAGCCCTGTTTCGTGATCCGGCCCCGGCGCACCGTGCTGTCGGACTCGCGGTGCAGCGGGGTCATCCCGGCCCAGCACGTCAGTTTCTGTGGGGTGGGGAAGCGCGTGATGTCGCCGATCTCGGCGACCAGCACCGCGCCCAGGATCGGGCCGATCCCCGGGATCGTCTGCACCGCGACGTAGCCGGGGTCGCGGGCCAGCCGCCCGGAGGCGAGGCGAGCGAAGACATCGATCTCGAAGTCCAGCAGGTCCATGATCCGGCGCAGGGACGCGATCCGGGCCGCGTAGGCGGCGGGCAGCTCGAGCCGGTCCAGCAGGTCGGTGCCGGCGAGGCCGAACAGGTCGCTCATCGGCACGCCCACCCCGCACTTGGCCAGCACCGCGTGCACCTGCGCCTTGCACCGCGAGCGCATCGAGACCAGCTTGGCGCGGTGGCGGACCAGCTCGCGCAGCTCCCGGGTCGCCGGCGGGGCGATCCACGCCTCGGGCAGGCGCCCCATCCGCAGCAGATCCGCAAGATCACACGCGTCGCGGAAGTCGTTCTTCACCCGCCGGTACTCGAACGCCTTCACGCCCAGCGGGTGCGCCAGGTGCGTGACCGCGCCGCACTCGGCCAGCGCGTCGCTGGCCCAGTACCAGCCGTAGGTCGCCTCCAGCACGACCTCGGGGTGTTCCCCGGCCCGGGCCATCACCTCCGCCAGGGCCAGCGGGGAGTTGACGATCTGCACCGCCTCCAGCAGCTCTCCGACATCGGTCGTGCGCACCAGCACACTCCTGCGGCGATGCAGATCGATCCCGACGTATTGCTGACCGTCGTACCGTCCGGCGTAGCGTTCCACTGGGGCCTCCTTCGTCGATTGACGTGAGCACCTCCAGCATCCGCGCGGAGGGTCAGCCGGAGCGAGGCCCCACCCTCAGCTCCTTCATCGCATCAGAGCGTCCAGGACGCGGATCGCGTAGGCCGGGGCCATCCGCTCGGCCACCTGCTGGACGCCGAGCGGCACCTGACTTCGATCAACGCAGCCATGCTTCGGGGCGACTACATCGACCTCGCCGAAGCGCGCCGCATCACTGTGACCGAACAGGTGCGGCGCTGGGCGGAGACACGTGTTCATGGTGACCGCACGAGGCTTCGGACGGACAGCAACATCCGATGTCACATCGAGGGCACGTGCTTGGGTGGGATGCCGCTTGCGTCGGTGCGGCCGTCGGACGTGCAGTCGTGGGTCTCGGAGCGCTCGGCCGTCCTGGCACCCACGACTGTGCGGCTTGTCGTCGGGCTGGTGCGAGGCGCCTTCGCTGCTGCTGTGCACGATCGGCTGCTGTCGACCGACCCGGCGGCGTCTCGTCTCGCGTTGCCCCGCGTACAGGCCTCCCGGCTGGTCCCGCTCTCTGTTCAGCAAGTGCGGTCACTCGCCGAGGCAATGCCTGCGCGCTGCCAAGCCATGGTGATCACGCAAGCTGGTCTCGGCCTGCGGATCGGGGAGTTGCTGGCGCTTCGTGTAGAGGACGTCGACTTCCTCGGCGGACGGTTCGCGTCGAGTGGCAACTGGCCAAGGGCACTCGTGAGCGCGTCCGCCCCAAGACGGCCACATCGATTCGGACCGTTCCTCTGCCGGCTGTCGTCGCGGATGCCCTCGCAGCCCATCTCGCGACTTTCGCGCCCGGGCCTGGCGGCCTGAGCTTCACCACACCTATGGGCATGGCGCATTGGCACGAGCACTACGGGACTCGCATCTTCCAGCGGGCGGTGCAGTGTGCCGGCCTACCGGCGGGCACCTCGACGCACGACCTTCGGCACCACTACGCCAGCGTGCTCCTGGCGGCGGGGGAGTCGGTGGTCGCCGTCGCCGAACGGCTGGGGCACGAGGACGCGACGCTCGTGCTGACCACGTACGGGCATCTCATGCCGGACTCGGAGTACCGCACGCGGCGAGCCGTCGACGACGCGTGGCGTGCCCCCAGTGTGCCCCAGGACGAGGAAGAGGCCCTGTGAGCTGGGGGAACGTGCTCGACCTAGTAGTACCAGGGGTAGGGCGACCAGTCGGGGGAGCGCTTCTCGAGGAAGGCGTCGCGGCCCTCGGCTGCCTCGTCCGTCATGTACGCCAGCCGGGTCGCCTCGCCGGCGAAGACCTGCTGGCCGACGAGCCCGTCGTCGACGAGGTTGAACGCGAACTTGAGCATCCGCTGCGCCGTCGGGCTCTTGCCGTTGACCTCGGCCGCCACCTCGAGGGCGACGGCCTCCAGGTCCTGGTGGGAGGCGACCAGGTTCACCGCGCCCATCCGCTGCATGGCTTCGGCGTCGTAGGTCCGGCCCAGGAAGAAGATCTCGCGGGCGAACTTCTGGCCGACCATGCGCGCGAGGTAGGCCGACCCGAAGCCGCCGTCGAACGACGCGACGTCGGCGTCCGTCTGCTTGAACCGCGCGTGCTCGCGCGAAGCGATCGTCAGGTCGCAGATCACGTGCAGCGAGTGGCCGCCGCCGGCAGCCCAGCCGGGTACGACGGCGACGACGACCTTCGGCATGGTCCGGATCAGCCGTTGCACCTCGAGGATGTGCAGCCGGCCGCCGGCGGCCTTCACCCGGGCCTCGTCGACCGTGTCGACCGTCTCGCGGAGCCCGGTCGAGGGTCCCGACGTGTACTGGTAGCCCGACCGGCCCCGGATCCGCTGGTCGCCGCCGGAGCAGAACGCCCAGCCGCCGTCCTTCGGTGAGGGCCCGTTGCCGGTCAGCAGCACGCAGCCGACGTCCGGGGTCATCCGGGCGTGGTCGAGCGCGCGGTAGAGCTCGTCGACGGTGTGCGGCCGGAAGGCGTTGCGCACCTCCGGCCGGTCGAAGGCGATCCGCACCGTGCCCGCGCCGGCCCGGCGCAGGCACCGGTGGTAGGTGATGTCGGTGAAGTCGAACCCGGGCACGCGCTGCCAGGCCGACGCGTCGAAGAGCTCGGAGACCTTCTCGGAGGGCACGGCCGCCACTGTAGGAGGCCGCGGGAGCTGCCGGCCTAGCGAGGCCCGAGCCCCGTCGTGCCGTCGATCAGCTCGCGGGCGAGGTCGAGGTGACCGGCGTGCCGCGCCGTCTCCTCGATCATGTGCAGGATGACGGTGCGCAGGTCGACCGTCTCGGCGCCCAGCGGGTCGGGGTGGCGCCCCACGGGTGGCGTGTCGAGCGAGGTGGCGGCGATGACGGCGTCGGACAGCTCGCACTGCTGCCGGTAGAACGCGAACACCGTGGCCGGTGGCCGTCTGGTGCCGAGCGGCGTCGCCGGGTCGGGCCAGGCGAGCGGCTCCGCCGACCCCGTCATGATCTCGGCGAACCAGTGCCGTTCCGCGTAGCCCAGGTGCTCGACCAGCCCCAGGGGCGTCCACCCCGAGGGCACGACGGCCGTCGTCAGGGCCCTGCCGTCCAGACCGTCGACGATCGCCAGCACGCTCGACCGCTGCGCCTGCAGGAACGTCGTCAGCGCCCGCTTCTCGCGGTCGTCGTCCGCCATGCGTTGCACCCTAGGACCGGCCACCGACAGCTCCCGGCCACGGCCCGGGTCAGCGAAGGCAGCGACGCGCCGTCGTCCGGCAGCTCCGAGCGACACACCGGCCGGCTACCGCGTGTCGCCGGCAGGTGCCGAAGGAGGGATCTCCCGGGCGGCGCGCAGGGGCGGCTGCGAGCATGGCGGAGTGACCGCCCCGTCGACCGTGCTCGCGCGCCTCGCCGTCGCGGCTCTGCGTCAGGCGGGGGTCGAGCACGTGCTGCTGTGCCCGGGGTCACGCAGCGCCCCGCTCGCTTACGCGCTCGCGGCCGCGACCGACGAAGGGTCCGGGCCCTGCCTCCACGTGCGCCACGACGAGCGGGTGGCGGCGTTCACCGCGCTCGGTGCGGCCGGCGCCGTCGTGACGACGTCCGGCACCGCGGCCGCGAACCTGCACCCGGCCGTCCTCGAGGCCCACCACGCCAACCGGCCCCTCGTCGTCGTCACCGCCGACCGGCCACGCGAGCTGCGCGGCACCTGGGCGAACCAGACCAGCGAGCTGCAGGCCGGCCTGTTCGGCGCGGCCGTCCGGGCCCGGCTCGACCTCGCCGACACCGACGCCGCGAAGGATCCGCCGGCCGCCGCGAAGGCACTGCTCGACGTGCTCGCCGCCGCCCGCGGCCCGCGGCCCGGCCCCGTGCACCTCGACCTCGGCTTCACCGACCCGCTCGTGCCCGACGACGAGGACGGCGACGGCGTCGGCGCCCCTCCTCGAAGGCTTCGTCGCCGGGCCGCCGCCCCCTGACCGCGAGCCCGGCCGGGCCGGGTGTGGCCGTCCTGACGCCCGGGCCGCGCACCGTCCTGGTCGCCGGCGACGGTGCCCCGCCCGGGGTGGCCGAGCTCGCAGCCGCGGCAGGCTGGCCGCTGCTGGCCGAGCCCTCGTCGGGAGTCGCCGGGCAGCGTTCGGTCACCGCCTACCGGCTGCTCCTCGAGCTGCCCGAGCTCGGCGGCGAGATCGAGCGCGTCGTCGCGGCCGGCCGGCCCACCCTGTCGAGACCGGTCACCCGGCTGCTCGCTCGGCCCGAGGTCGACGTCGTCCTGCTGTCCCCGTACGACGCGTGGCCCGAGCCCGGCCGCCCCGTCCGGCGCGCGTCCGCCCTGGACCTGTCGGAGGTGCGCCGCGACGTCCCCTGGAGCATCCGCTGGGCGCTCGCCTCGGTGGCCGCCCGGCACGCCCTGGACGTCGCTCTCGACGGGTCGGCCGCCGACGCACCGGCCGGCCCGTCCGTGGCCCGCGCCGTGGCTCGCGCCGTCCGCCCGGGCCAGACGCTGGTGGCCGCGGCGAGCAACCCGATCCGCGACCTCGACCTGGTCGGCGGGGCGCTCGCGGACGGCGTCCGGGTCTGGGCCAACCGCGGCCTGGCCGGGATCGACGGGACGGTCTCGACGGCGATCGGCCTCGGGCTGGGCGGAGGCCTCGTGCGCGTGCTGGTGGGCGACCTCGCCTTCCTGCACGACCTCAACGCGCTGCTGATGGGGCCTGGCGAGCAGCGGCCGCAGCTACAGGTGGTCGTGCTCAACGACGACGGCGGCGGCATCTTCAGCCTCCTCGAGCACGGCGAGCGCGCCCTGGGCGGCGAGGCCCGTGCGGCGACCTTCGAGCGTGTCTTCGGCACGCCGCACGGCGCGGACCTCGCGTCGCTCTGCGACGGCTATGGAGTGCCGCACCGGCTCGTGCGCTCGCTGCCCGAGCTCGACGCCGAGCTCGCCGCCCCGCCCGACGGGGTCAGCGTGCTCGAGGTGCGCAGCCGGCGCGAGGGCCTGCGCGAGCTGCACGCACGGATCCGGACCGAGGTGCACGCGGCCGTCAGGGCGTCGCTGGCCTGAGCCCGCTCCAGCGCCCGGTCAATCGGACGCGAGGGCGTCGCGCATCGGCACCAGCTTGGCGTCGGACTCGCCGAGCTCGGCCTCCGGGTCGGACCCGGCGACGATGCCGCAGCCGGCGAAGAGGCGCGCCCGGCGCGGGTCGGCCGGGTCGAGCCGGGCGCACCGCAGCGCGATGCCCCACTCGCCGTCGCCCTCGGCGTCGATCCAGCCGACCGGGCCGGCGTACCGGTCGCGGTCCATCCCCTCGAGCTCGCCGATGAGCGCCGCCGCGGACGCCGTCGGCGTGCCGCAGACCGCCGCGGACGGGTGCAGCGCGGCTGCGAGCTCGAGGCTCGAACTGCCGTCGGCGAGCACGCCGGTCACGTCGGTGGCCAGGTGCATGACGTTCGGCGAGGTGCAGCACGAACGGCGCCTCGGGGACGTTCGTCGACGTGCAGTGCGGCGCGAGGGCCTGCGCGACCGAGCGGACGGCGTACTCGTGCTCCTCGAGGTCCTTGCTCGAGCGGGCCAGCCGGGCGGCGAGGGCGAGGTCGCGGGCGTCGTCCCCGGTGCGCCGGATGGTGCCGGCGAGCACCCGCGAGGTGACCAGTCCCTTCTCGCGCCGGACGAGCATCTCGGGGGTGGCGCCGACGAGGCCGTCGACGTCGAAGGTCCAGCAGCCGGGGTAGCGGGCGGCGAGGCGGGTCGAGCAGCCACCGCGGGTCGAGGTCGCGCTCGGTCCGGGCCTCGAGGTCGCGGGCGAGGACCACCTTCTCGACGCTCGCCGCGCCCGATCCGCCCGATGGCCGTCGCCACGGTCCGCTCCCAGGCGGGGGCCGAGAGGGCGCCGTCCGCGTAGGTGACCACGCCCGGCGCCGGCGGCCGGGCCTGCGGCCGCGGGGTGCGAGCGCGGGGGAGGCTCGGCGCCGGTGCCCACGGTGGTCACCCACCAGCGGCCGCCGCGGGTGCCCACGACGATCTCGGGCACCACCAGGACGCCGCCGGCGGGTGACCCGGCGGAGAAGGCGAAGGACCCGAACGCGACCGGCCCGGTGCCGGGCAGCCCGACCTCGTCGCGGACCACGGCATGCCGGGTGAGCTCGGCCCAGGCCCGCCCGGCGTCGGCGAACCGCTGCGGCGCCGGACGTGTCGATGCGGACGGCGCTGCCCCAGCCGACCAGGCCCTCGCCGCGCCGGACCCAGGCGAGCGCTCCCGCCTGCGGGAGGAGCGCCAGCAGCGGCCCGGGGTCCGCGCAGCGGGACGGTCCGGGCCACCAGGCGCAGGGGGGCCTCGCTCGGGCCAGCTGGCGGTGGACATCGATCTCAGCGTAGGCGGGGCGGTCGGCGGGCGCGTTCCAGGGGGCTGCGACGATGGACACATGCCACGAGCGAGCCTGGACAAGCGTCCGCAGGAGGTCGCCGCCATGTTCGACGAGGTGGCGGCCCGCTACGACCGGACCAACGACGTCCTGTCGCTGTGGCAGGACCGGCGCTGGCGGCGCGCCGTGGTCGAGGCGCTCGACCTGCGGCCCGGGGAACGGCTGCTCGACCTGGCGGCCGGCACGGGGACGTCGACCGAGCCGTTCGCCGACGCCGGCGTGCTGGCGGTGCCCTGCGACTTCTCGCATCGGGATGCTCCGGGTGGGCAAGCGCCGCCGCCCCGACCTGCAGTTCGTGGCGGGCGACGCCGTCAGCCTGCCGTTCGCGGACGGCGCCTTCGACGCGGTGACCATCTCGTTCGGGCTGCGCAACGTGGGCGACCCGGCGGCCGCGCTCGCCGAGCTGCGCAGGGTCACCCGGCACGGCGGCCGGCTCGTGATCTGCGAGTTCTGCCACCCGACCTGGGCGCCGTTGGCGGCGCGTCTACACCGGCTACCTGATGCGGGCGCTGCCGGCGGTGGCGCGACGCGTGTCGTCGTCGCCGGACTCCTACGTCTACCTCGCGGAGTCGATCCGCGCGTGGCCCGACCAGCGGGGCCTCGGCGAGCAGGTGACCGCGGCCGGCTGGGGCCAGGTGGCCTACCGCAACCTCTCCGGCGGCATCGTCGCCCTGCACCGCGCCGTCCGCCCCTGACGCCCGTCCCTGACGCCCGTTGACGCCGCGGAGGGGGGCCGTGCGGCATGACCGCTTCAGCACGTATGCTCGTCGCATCACTCGTGAAGAGTTTCACAAGGGAACATGTCAGCGAGGCGTGGATGACCGTCGGCAGCACGCGGGCGGCGCCTCGCGTCAGGGGCGCGCCAGTGCGTGCCACCGCGCACGGCGCCTTGGTGGGTGCGCCCTAGGATGGGCGCGCCGACCGAGGGTCGCAGCAGGTCAACCAGCAGTCGGTCGAAGAACGTGGGCCCGGCTCCCGCCGGCCCTTAGTCGCGAAGGGTGAGGTCGTGAACCCCTACGTACCGATCCTCGTCCTGGGAGCCATCTCGGCGGGGTTCGCGGTCTTCTCGATCGGTGCCGGTGCGCTGTCCGGGCCGAAGCGCTACAACCGCGCGAAGCTCGACGCCTACGAGTGCGGCATCGAGCCCACCCCCCACGCCGCCGGCGGCGGGCGCTTCCCGGTCAAGTACTACCTCGTGGCGATGCTGTTCATCGTCTTCGACATCGAGAGCGTGTTCCTCTACCCCTTACGCGGTGGCGTTCGACCAGCTGAAGCTCTTCGGGCTGGTCGAGATGGTGCTGTTCATCGCCACCGTGTTCGTCGCGTACGCCTACGTGTGGCGTCGCGGCGGCCTGGAGTGGGACTGACCCGCGGGTCACCGGTAGGGCTGCGCTGAAGGGCTGGCACAACTGTCATGGGTATCGAGGAGAAGCTGCCGAGCGGCTTCCTGCTGACGTCGGTCGAGCAGATCGCCGGCTACATGCGCAAGAGCTCGCTGTGGCCCGCCACCTTCGGGCTGGCCTGCTGCGCCATCGAGATGATGACGACCGGCGCGGCCCGAGTACGACCTCGGCCCGCTTCGGCATGGAGGTCTTCCGCGCGTCGCCGCGCCAGGCCGACCTCATGATCGTCGCCGGCCGGGTGAGCCAGAAGATGGCGCCGGTGCTGCGGCAGATCTACGACCAGATGGTCGAGCCGAAGTGGGTGCTCGCGATGGGCGTCTGCGCGTCGTCGGGCGGCATGTTCAACAACTACGCGATCGTGCAGGGCGTCGACCACGTCGTGCCCGTCGACATCTACCTGCCCGGGCTGCCCGCCGCGGCCCGAGATGCTCATCAACGCGATCCTCACGCTGCACGAGCAGATCCAGCACATGCCCTGGGCGCGAACCGGGTCGCAGGTCGGCCAAGGCCGCCGAGGCCGCCGCCGCTGCGAGGCGATCCCGACCTCGAGGATGAAGGGGCTCCTGCGGTGAGCGACAGCCCCGCGATGCGTCCCGACGAGACGCAGCCGCCGAGCAAGGACGACATCGGCAACGTGCCGGCCACGACGACGCCGCAGGCCGAGGTCGTCGACGTCCGCCGGGGCATGTTCGGCGCAGCGCGACACCGGCGACACCTCCGGCTACGACGGCCTCGTCCGCACGATCGCGATGCCGGCGCCCAGCCGGCGGCCCTACGGCGGCGAGTTCGACGTTGTGGCCGACGTCCTGACCGATGCCCTCGAGCGGGCCGGCACGACCTACGGGACCGCCGTCGAGAGCGTCGTGGTCGACCGCGGCGAGCTGACCCTGAACATCCGCCGCGAGCACCTGCTCGCGACCGTCCGCGCCCTGCGGGACGACCCCGACCTGCGCTTCGAGCTGCTCTCCGGCGTCAGCGGCGTGCACTTCCCCCACGACGACGGGGCGTGAGCTGCACGCGGTGTACCACCTGCTCTCGATCACCCACAACCGGCGCGTGCGGCTCGAGGTCACCGCGCCGGACGCCGACCCGCACATCCCCTCGGTCGTCGAGATCTACCCGACCGCCGACTGGCACGAGCGCGAGACCTGGGACTTCTTCGGCATCGTCTTCGACGGGCACCCGGCGCTCACGCGCATCGAGATGCCCGACGACTGGCCCGGCCACCCGCAGCGCAAGGACTACCCGCTGGGCGGCATCGACGTCGAGTACAAGGGCGCCGTCATCCCGCCGCCCGACACCCGGAGGTCGTACACCTGATGAGCGACTCCACCCTGAACCCGCGCGTCACCGACGACCCCCGGCAGCGGCCCGGTGCGCCGACGGCCGGGGCGACCCCGCGGCCGCCGAGGACGTCGACGTCGCCTGGCGGGCGGGATCCCGGCCAGCACCGACGGCGCCGACCCCTACGGCCTGCCGGACGACGCCCCCGCCGAAGGACGCGTCTTCACGGCGACCGGCGGCGACTGGAACGAGATCGCCGACGAGGCCTCCCAGCTCGGCGAGGAGCGCATCGTCGTCAACATGGGCCCGCAGCACCCGTCGACGCACGGCGTGCTCCGGCTCATCCTCGAGATCGACGGCGAGACGGTGACCGAGGCCCGCTGCGGCATCGGCTACCTGCACACCGGCATCGAGAAGAACATGGAGTTCCGCACCTGGACCCAGGGCGTGACCTTCTGCACCCGGATGGACTACCTGTCGCCGCTCTACCAGGAGAGCGCGTACTGCCTGGGCGTCGAGAAGCTCCTCGGCATCACGGCCGACGTGCCGGAGCGGGCCTCGGTCATCCGGGTCATGATGATGGAGCTCAACCGGGTCAGCTCGCACGTGGTCGCGCTGGCGACCGGCGGCATGGAGATCGGCGCCCTGACCGTCATGACCGTCGGGTTCCGCATGCGCGAGCGCGTCCTCAAGCTCTTCGAGCTCATCACCGGCCTGCGGATGAACCACGCGTACATCCGCCCGGGCGGCCTCGCCCAGGACCTCCCGCCGGGCGCCCTCGACACGATCGTCGACGCGCTGCCCGACATCTACCAGGACATCTCCGACATCGAGAAGCTCACGAACGAGAACCCCGTGGTGCGCTCCCGGCTGGTCGACGTCGGCTACCTCGACCTCAGCGGCTGCATGGCGCTCGGCCTGACCGGGCCCGTGCTGCGCGCCACCGGCCTGCCGCACGACCTGCGCCGCTCGCAGCCGTACTGCGGCTACGAGGACTACGAGTTCGACGTGGTCACCTGGGACACCTGCGACGCCTACGGCCGGCTGCGCATCCGCATCGAGGAGATGCGGCAGTCGCTGCGGATCGTCGAGCAGTGCGTCCAGCGGCTCAAGGACATCGGCCCGGGCCCGGTCATGGTGGGCGACCGCAAGATCGCGTGGCCGGCGCAGCTGGCCATCGGCGGCGACGGCATGGGCAACAGCCTCGACCACATCCGCGAGATCATGGGCCAGTCGATGGAGGCCCTGATCCACCACTTCAAGCTGGTCACCGAGGGCTTCCGCGTGCCGGCCGGCCAGGTGTACTCCGCCGTCGAGTCCCCGCGCGGCGAACTGGCCGCGCACCTCGTCTCCGACGGCGGCACCCGGCCGTACCGGGCGCACTTCCGTGACTCGTCGTTCGTCAACCTGCAGGCCGTGGCGGCGATGTGCGAGGGCGGCCAGATCGCCGACGTCATCGCCGCGGTGGCCTCGCTCGACCCCGTGATGGGTGGAGTCGACCGCTGATGCCTCTTCTCACCGATGTGACGCGCGCCCGGCTCGAGGCCGACGCCCGGGAGATCATCGACCGCTACCCGGTGCCGCGCTCGGCGCTGCTGCCGATGCTCCACCTCGTGCAGAGCGAGGAGGGCTTCGTCAGCCCCGACGGCATCGCGTTCTGCGCCCAGATGCTCGGGCTCACCACCGCCGAGGTCGCCGCGGTCGCGACCTTCTACACGATGTACAAGCGCCACCCCAACGGCACCTACACCGTGGGGGTCTGCACCAACACCCTCTGCGCGGTGCTCGGCGGCGACGAGATCTTCCGCACGCTGAGCGAGCACCTGGGCGTCGGGCACGACGAGACGACGGCCGACGGCGCGGTGACGCTCGAGCGCATCGAGTGCAACGCCGCCTGCGACTACGCCCCCGTCGTCATGGTCAACTGGGAGTTCTTCGACAACCAGACGCCCGGCAGCGCCCGCGAGCTCACCGACCGGCTGCGGGCGGGCGAGCCGGTGGAGCCGACCCGGGGTGCGGCGTCGGTCTGCAGCTTCAAGCAGATGTCGCGCGTGCTCGCCGGTTTCGGCGACGGGCGCGCCGACGAGGGCGTCGGGGCCGGGCCGGCCACCATGCGCGGCACGCTGCTGGCGAAGGAGCGCGGCTGGACGGCCCCGCCCGGCAAGGAGCGCGACCGGAGGGACCGCGACGGCAAGGACGGCGGACGCGGCGGGGCCACCGCCGACCAGCTCGGCCCCGTGATGGCCAGCTCCGAGAGCACGGCGCGCGGCGGCGTCACCAGCTCCAACGACGGGCAGGTCGCCGCCCCCGACTCCAGCCGCGGCGGCACGACCGCGGGCAAGCCGCCGGGCGACGCGACCGAAGGCCCCGCCGACAGCGGCCGTGCCACCACGCCGCGACGCCGGACCCGGCGGCCCGGCGCAGCGAAGGACACGAACCCCGGCGACGGGGCGGAGGGCTGATCGAGATGGCCGACGCGATGGCCGGCAGTGCAGGCAGCACGCTCACCCCGGTGCTGAGCCGGATCTGGGACGCCGACCGCTCGTGGTCGCTCGCGACCTACGAGCAGGACGGCGGCTACGACGGGCTGCGGGCCGCGCTCGCCATGGCTCCCGCCGACGTCATCACCGCGGTGAAGGACTCCGGCCTGCGCGGCCGCGGCGGCGCGGGCTTCCCGACGGGGCTGAAGTGGAGCTTCCTGCCGAAGCCCGACGGCGGCCCGCGCTACCTCGTCGTCAACGCCGACGAGTCCGAGCCGGGGACCTGCAAGGACACCCCGATCATGCTCGCCACGCCGCAGGTCCTGATCGAGGGCGTGATCATCACCAGCTACGCGATCGGCTGCAACAAGGCCTTCATCTACGTGCGCGGCGAGATCCTGCACGTCTACCGCCGGCTGCTCGCGGCCGTCGACGAGGCGCGCGCCGCGGGGTACGTCGGCGAGAACATCCTCGGCAGCGGCTTCGACCTCGACATCGTCATCCACGCCGGGGCCGGGGCGTACATCTGCGGCGAGGAGACGGCCCTGCTCGACTCCCTCGAGGGCCGTCGCGGCCAGCCGCGGCTGAAGCCCCCGTTCCCCGCGGTCGCCGGCCTCTACGCGCGGCCGACCGTGGTCAACAACGTCGAGTCGATCGCCAGCGTGCCGTCGATCGTGCTGAACGGTGCGGAGTGGTTCTCGTCGATGGGCACGCCGAAGTCCTCGGGGTTCGGGCTGTTCTCGTTGTCGGGTCACGTGACGGAGCCGGGGCAGTACGAGGCCCCGCTCGGCATCACCCTGCGCGAGCTGCTCGACATGGCGGGCGGCGTCCGGGCCGGGCACCGGCTGAAGTTCTGGACGCCCGGCGGGTCCTCGACGCCGCTGTTCACCGACGAGCACCTCGACACCCCGCTCGACTTCGAGTCGGTCGGCGCGGCCGGCTCGATGCTCGGCACCCGGGCGCTGCAGATCTTCGACGAGACGACGTGCGTCGTGCGCGCGGTGCTGCGGTGGACCGAGTTCTACAAGCACGAGTCGTGCGGCAAGTGCACGCCCTGCCGCGAGGGGACGTACTGGCTGGTGCAGATCCTGCGCCGGCTGGAGGCGGGGGAGGGCAGCGAGGCCGACCTCGCCAAGCTCCTCGACATCTGCGACAACATCCTCGGCCGCTCGTTCTGCGCGCTGGGTGACGGCGCGACGAGCCCGATCACCTCGTCGGTGCAGTACTTCCGCGACGAGTACGTCCAGCACTTCACGCAGGGCGGCTGCCCGTTCGACCCGGTCGCCTCCACCGTCTTCGCCGGAGCCAACGTCTGATGACTGCCACGACCGCCAACCCGCCGTCGACGGGAGAGGCGAGGCCCGACCTCGTCACGGCGACCATCGACGACGTCGAGGTCGAGCGTCCCCAAGGGCACGCTCGTCATCCGCGCCGCCGAGCAGGTCGGCATCGCCATCCCGCGGTTCTGCGACCACCCGCTGCTCGCGCCCGCCGGCGCCTGCCGGCAGTGCCTCGTCGAGGTCGCGACGCCCGGCCCCGACGGGTCGATGCGCGCCATGCCGAAGCCGCAGGCCAGCTGCACCCTCGAGGTCACGCCCGGCATGGTCGTGCGCACGCAGTTCACCTCGCCGGTGGCCGCGAAGGCGCAGGCCGGGATGATCGAGCTGCTGCTGGTCAACCACCCGCTCGACTGCCCGGTCTGCGACAAGGGCGGCGAGTGCCCGCTGCAGAACCAGGCGATGAGCAACGGCGCGCCCACCAGCCGCTTCGGCGAGACCAAGCGCACCTTCCCGAAGCCGATCCGCATCTCCACCCAGGTGCTGCTCGACCGCGAGCGCTGCGTGCTCTGCCAGCGGTGCACCCGGTTCTCGAAGGAGATCGCCGGCGACCCGTTCATCGACCTCCAGAACCGCGGCGCGAACCAGCAGATCGGCGTTTCTCGCCCGGCCCGGCTTCGGAGAGGCCAGGTCGAGGGGACCACGCAGGGCGGTGCCGCCCTCGACGAGAGCGGCCAGCCGTTCGCGAGCTACTTCTCCGGCAACACCGTCCAGATCTGCCCGGTGGGCGCGCTGACCGGCGCGGCCTACCGGTTCCGGGCCCGCCCGTTCGACCTCGTCTCGACGCAGGGCGTCTGCGAGCACTGCGCCTCGGGGTGCGGGCTGCGCGTCGACCACCGGCGCGGCACCGTGATGCGCCGGCTCGCGCTCGAGGACCCGGCCGTCAACGAGGCCTGGAACTGCGACAAGGGGCGCTGGGCCTTCACCTGGCAGAACGCCCCCGACCGCATCGAGCACCCGCTCGTGCGCGACGAGGAGACCGGCGAGCTGCGGGTCGCGTCCTGGCCCGAGGCCCTGGACATCGCCGCGCGCGGGCTGGCCGCGGCCCGCGAGGCGGGCGGCGTGGGCGTGCTCGTCGGCGGGCGCGTCACCGTCGAGGACGCCTACGCCTACGCGAAGTTCGCCCGCGTCGCGCTCGGCACCAACGACGTCGACTTCAGGGCCCGCCCGCACTCGCTCGAGGAGGAGTCGTTCCTCGCGCACGCCGTCGCCGGCAGCGGGCTGGGCGTCACGTACGCCGACCTCGAGCACGCCCCGGCCGTGCTCCTCGCGGGCCTGGAGCCCGAGGAGGAGTCGCCGATCCTCTTCCTGCGGCTGCGCAAGGCCGTCTCGAAGGGCCGCCTCGCCGTGCACGCCGTCGCGCCGTACGAGACGCGGGGCCTGGCCAAGCTCGGCGGCCGGCTGATGCCGGCCGCGCCCGGCACCGAGGCCGAGGTGCTCGACGCCGTGGGCTCGGGCGCCCTCGAGGAGGTGGCGGAGGCGTCCGCCGCCCTGCGTGCGCCCGGCGCCGTGATCCTCGTGGGCGAACGGCTCGCCGCCGTGCCCGGCGCCCTCACCGCCGCGCTGCGCCTGGCCGCGACGACCGGCGCGCGGCTCGGCTGGGTGCCGCGGCGCGCGGGGGAGCGCGGCGCGCTCGAGGCGGGGGCCCTGCCCTCGCTGCTGCCCGGCGGCCGCCCGGTCGCCGACGCCGCCGCGCGCGTCGACGTCGCCGCCGTCTGGGGGGTGCCGTCGCTGCCTCGGTGACGGGGCGCGACACCACGGCGATGCTCGCCGCCGCCACCTCGGGCCGCCTGGGCGGCCTCGTCGTCGGCGGCGTCGACCCGGCCGACCTGCCCGACCCCGCCGCCGCGCTCGCCGCGCTCGACGCGGCCGGCTTCGTCGTGAGCATCGAGGTCCGGGCGAGCGAGGTCACCCGCCGCGCGGACGTCGTCCTGCCGGTGGCGCCGACCGCCGAGAAGGCCGGCACGTTCGTCGACTGGGAGGGGCGCTGGCGCAGCTTCCAGCTCGCCCTGCGGACGACGGCGATGGCCGACCTGCGTGCGCTCGACGCGCTCGCCGACGCGATGGACGCGCCGATCGACCTGCGCGGGGTCGAGCGGGCCCGGGCCGAGCTCGCCGAGCTCGACGCCTGGGAGGGCGCGCGCGCCGACGCTCCCGGCGTCCGGGCCGACGACCCGCCGCGGCCCCAGCGCGGCACCGCGGTGCTCGCGACCTGGCACCTGCTGCTCGACGAGGGGCGGCTGCAGGACGGCGAGCCCTACCTCGCCGGCACCCGGCACCTGCCCGTCGCGCGGATGTCACTCGCGACGGCGGTCGAGATCGGTGCCGTCGACGGCGGGCCGGTCACGGTGTCGACCACCCGCGGTGCGATCAGCCTGCCGCTCGTCGTCACCCCCATGGCCGACCGGGTGGTCTGGATCCCGGCGAACTCGCCGGGCAGCGCGGTGCGGGCCACGCTCGGGGCCGACAACGGCGCCCTCGTCACGATCACGGCCGGAACCACCGGCACGAACGGCGCGGCGGCCGGCACGGATCGGGCGGTCACGACGGAGCAGGGAGCACGGGCATGAGCGCGGTGACGGTGGCGAGCGGGCCGCTCGTGACGCTGGCGGGCGTCGAGAACCCGACGGCCGACTTCAGCCAGGACAACGGCTGGGTGGTGCTGGGCAAGGCGCTGGTCGTCTTCGTCTTCCTCGTGGTCACCACCCTGGTCATGATCTGGGCGGAACGCCGCGTGGTCGGGCGGATGCAGTCGCGCCCCGGCCCCAACCGGACCGGCCCCTTCGGCCTGCTGCAGTCGCTGGCGGACGGGGTGAAGCTGGCCCTGAAGGAGGACATCCTCCCGCGGGCCGTCGACAAGGTCGTCTTCATCCTGGCGCCGATCATCTCGGCGACGACGTGCTTCATCGCCTTCGCGGTGGTCCCCTTCGGGCCCACCGCGCGGATCCCCTTCACGAGCGTCGAGACCCCGCTGCAGCTGACCGACCTGCCGGTGGCCGTGCTGTACGTGCTGGCGATCGCGGCGGTCGGGGTCTACGGGATCGTGCTCGCCGGCTGGTCGTCGGGCTCGACCTACCCGCTCCTCGGCGGGGTGCGCTCCTCGGCCCAGGTCATCTCGTACGAGATCGCGATGGGCCTGGCGCTGATCAGCGTGTTCCTCTACGCGGGCTCGATGTCGACCTCGTCGATCGTCGACGCGCAGGCCCACGGTGCCACCTTCACCTTCGCGGGTCACGCCCTGCAGATGCCCTCGTGGAACGCGATCGTGCTGCTGCCGTCGTTCGTCATCTACTGCATCTCGATGGTCGGTGAGACCAACCGGGCGCCGTTCGACCTGCCCGAGGCCGAGGGCGAGCTCGTCGGCGGCTTCCACACCGAGTACTCCTCGCTGAAGTTCGCCCTGTTCTTCCTGGCCGAGTACGTCAACATGGTCACCGTCTCGGCCATCGCGACCACGCTCTTCCTCGGCGGGTGGCGGGCGCCCTGGCCGCTGTCGGCGGTCGGCGGCGGCGTGCTCAACACCGGCTGGTGGCCGGTGCTGTGGTTCATCTCCAAGCTGTGGGTGTTCCTGTTCGTCTTCATCTGGCTGCGCGGCACGCTGCCCCGGCTGCGCTACGACCAGTTCATGCGCTTCGGCTGGAAGATCCTCATCCCCGGTGCGCTGCTGTGGGTCGTCGCCGCGTCGATGATGCGGGTCCTGCGCACGAACGGCGACCTGTCCGGGGCACAGCGGTTCGGCCTGATCGGCGGGCTCGTCGTCATCGTCGCGGGGCTGCTCTGGGCCTACGAGAGCAACCAGCGCCGCGAGGCGGCCCTGGAGGCGGCGCGCCACGAGGTGGCCCCCGAGACCGTCGACCCGTTCGCCGGTGGATACCCTGTGCCGCCGTTGCCCGGTCAGTCGCTGGTCCGCTCCGCGGGCTCGCTCGAACCGGCACCCGACGGCACGGCGCCCGTCGCCGTCAGCAGCGGCGGCGGCACCGCACCGGACCGGCCGTGGGCGCAGACCAGCGAGGAGGTTCGCGGTGGCTGACCGACCTGACCGTCCCGACCGTCCCGACCGTCCGATCGCCCTGACCGGGACGACGCAGAGCAGCGGCCCGCGGGCATCCGGGACAAGATCGCCGGCTTCGGCGTGACGTTCACGACGATGTTCACGCGCGTCGTCACCGAGGAGTACCCCGAGGTCAAGGTCCCGACGCAGCCGCGCTACCACGGGCGGCACCAGCTCAACCGGCACCCCGACGGTCTCGAGAAGTGCATCGGCTGCGAGCTGTGCGCGTGGGCCTGCCCCGCCGACGCCATCTACGTCGAGGGCGCCGACAACACCGACCAGGAGCGCTTCTCGCCGGGAGAGCGGTACGGGCGCGTCTACCAGATCAACTACCTGCGCTGCATCTTCTGCGGCCTGTGCATCGAGGCGTGCCCGACCCGGGCGCTGACGATGACGAACGAGTACGAGCTGGCGGGCCCCAGCCGCGCCGGGCTCATCTACGAGAAGAACGACCTGCTGGGCCCGCTGCTGCCCGGCATGGTCGAGGCGCCGCACCCGATGGTCGCGGGCACCACCGAGAAGGACTACTACGGCGGCCTCGTCACCGAGGCCACGGCCGACCAGCGGGCGTACGTCGACGCCCGGCGCGGCCCCGCCGCGGCCGAGGGCGACGCGCAGTCTGATCGCGCCGGCGGTCACACCGACGGCAAGCCGTCCGTCGAGGGGAGCGTGGCGCGGTGATCGCATTCGTGGCCCTGGCGCCGGCGGCCGCCGCGGCGCCGGCGGCGTCCGCGGCCTCGGTGGTGTCCGCGGCCTCGGCGGAGATGGGCGGCGGCGAGGCCGTCCTCTTCTGGGTCCTCGCGCCGCTGATGGTGCTCGGCGCGCTCGGGCTGCTCTTCGCCAAGAAGGCCGTGCACGCCGCGCTCTGCATGGCGGCGGTCATGATCAGCCTGGGGATCATCTACTTCGCCCAGCAGGCCCCGTTCCTGGGCAGCGTGCAGATCTTCGTCTACACCGGCGCCGTCATGATGCTGTTCCTCTTCGTGCTGATGCTGGTCGGTGTCGACTCCGCCGACTCCCTGGTCGAGACGATCAAGGGCCAGCGGGGCGCGGCGACGCTGCTGGGCCTCGGCTCCGCGGCGCTCCTCATCGGCGTGCTCACCCACGTGGCGTTCCCCGCGCCGACCGGCCTGACCGAGGTCAACGCGCAGGGCAACATCACCACGCTCGCGACCCTGATCTTCGGCCGCTACATCTGGGCCTTCGAGGTGACCGGCGCGCTGCTCATCACCGCCGCGCTGGGCGCGATGGTGCTGGCCCACCGCGAGCGGCTCTTCCCCAAGCCGACCCAGCGCGAGCTGGCCGAGCGCCGGATCAAGGACGGGCCCGTCAAGGCGCCGCTGCCCGCGCCCGGCGTCTTCGCCCGGCACAACGCCGTCGACATCCCCGCCCTGCTGCCCGACGGCACGCCGAGCGAGCTGTCGGTCTCGCGCGTGCTCACGGCCCGCGGCCAGATGCGCCCGGCGAGCGAGCTCAGCGGCGAGGTGGGCACGACGGTCACCGAGATCGAGGACCCGCTGGGCGAGGACCCGGGCGCCGTCGGCGAGCAGGGCGAGAGCCCGACCGGGGTCGGCGCGCACGGCGGTGCGGCGACGCCGGGGCTCGGCGACGGGCCGGAGCGGGCCTCGGGCGCCGTCCGCACCCGGGGAGGCGAGCGTCGATGACCCTCGTCTGGTGGCTCTACCTGTCCGCGCTGCTGTTCTCGATCGGCGCGAGCGCCGTCCTCGTGCGCCGCAACGCGATCATCGTGTTCATGGGCGTGGAGCTCATGCTCAACGCCACCAACCTCACGTTCGTCACGTTCGCGCGGATGCAGGGCAACCTCGACGGCCAGGTCATCGCGCTGTTCGTCATGCTCGTCGCCGCGGCCGAGGTCGTGGTCGGGCTCGCCATCATCATGACGATCTTCCGCACCCGCCGGTCGGCGTCCGTCGACGACGCCAACCTGCTCAAGTACTGAGAGGGCGCACCCGTGACTTCCGTGTTGGCCACCCCGCTCGCCCAGGAGGGCTCCCGCGGGGTCTACGAGGCCGCGAGCGGCGTGCTGCAGTCGGGTGCGTGGCTGCTCATCGCGCTCCCCGCGCTGGGGGCCGCGGTGCTCCTGCTCGGCGGCCGCCGCACCGACCGCTGGGGGCACTGGCTGGCCGTGGGCCTGTCGTGGGCGGCCTTCGTCTGGGGCGCGCTGCTGTTCATCGACCTGCTCGGCCTCGACGCCGCGCAGCGCTCCCGCGACCTGCACCTGTTCGACTGGATCCCGGCCGGCTCGTTCCAGCTGAGCGCCGGCCTGCTGCTCGACCCGCTGTCGGTGACGTTCGTCCTGCTGGTGACGTTCGTCGGGTCACTCATCCTCGTGTACGCCGTGGCCTACATGGAGCACGACCACGACCGGCGGCGGTTCTTCGCCTACCTGAACCTCTTCGTCGCGTCGATGCTCCTGCTCGTGCTGGCGGACAGCTATCTGCTGCTCTACGTCGGCTGGGAGGGCGTCGGCCTCGCCTCCTACCTGCTGATCGGCTTCTGGAACTACAACCCGGCGTACGCCACGGCGGCGAAGAAGGCCTTCGTCGTCAACCGGGTCGGCGACTTCGGGCTCTCGGTCGCCATCATGATCATGTTCGCCGGGTTCGGGTCGGTGGCGTACTCGGTGGTGCTGCCGAACGCCGGCAAGGCGTCGCAGGGGATGCTCACGGCGATCGGCCTGATGCTGCTCCTCGGTGCCTGCGGCAAGTCGGCGCAGTTCCCGCTGCAGTCCTGGCTCGGCGACGCGATGGCCGGCCCCACGCCGGTGTCGGCTCTGATCCACGCCGCCACGATGGTCACCGCCGGCGTCTACCTCGTCGTCCGCTCGGGCCCGATCTACGAGGGGGCGCCGAACGCCGCGCTCGTCGTGACGATCGTCGGCGCGATCACGCTGCTCTTCGGGGCGATCGTCGGCTGCGCCAAGGACGACATCAAGAAGGCGCTGGCGGCCTCGACCATGTCGCAGATCGGCTACATGATGCTCGCCGCCGGCCTCGGCCCGGCCGGGTACGTGTTCGCGATCTTCCACCTGCTCACGCACGGCTTCTTCAAGGCCGGGATGTTCCTCGGGGCCGGGTCGGTCATGCACGGCATGAACGACTCGGTGGACATGCGCCGCTTCGGCGGGCTGTTCACGCCGATGCGGATCACGGCGCTGACGTTCGGCGCCGGCTGGCTCGCCATCATCGGGTTCCCGTTCCTGTCCGGGTACTGGAGCAAGGACAAGATCATCGAGACGGCGTTCTCGACCGGCGAGGGCTGGCGCCCCTGGGTCTTCGGGCTGGTCGCCCTGCTCGGTGCGGGGATCACCGCCTTCTACATGTCCCGGCTCTACTTCATGACGTTCCTCAGCCCCAAGCGCTGGGTCCAGGACGCCCACCCGCACGAGTCGCCGCGGCTCATGACCGTCCCGATGATCATCCTGGCCCTCGGGTCGGTCTTCATCGGTGACGTGCTCATCTTCCACGGCGGGTTCCAGACCTGGCTCGGCCCGGCGGTCGGCGGGACCGAGAGCGGCGAGCCGGTGATCTCCGCGGCGGTCCTGCCGTGGCTGACCATCCTCGTCGTGGCCGCCGGCCTCGCCGTGGCGTACCGGATGTACCTGGCCGCGCCGGTGCCCGAGCTCGCCCCGCGCGGCTCGATCGCCACGGTCGCGGCCCGCCGCGACCTGTACCAGGACGACGTCAACGAGGCGGTGTTCATGCGGCCCGGCCAGTACCTGACGCGCTTGCTCGTCTTCGCCGACGTCCGCGGGGTGGACGGCGCCGTGCGCGGCACGGCCGCCCTGATCGGCGGTCTCGCCGGCCGGGCCCGGCGCCTGCAGACGGGCTTCGTCCGCTCCTACGCGATGTCGATGCTGGCCGGCGTGCTCGTGCTGGCGCTCGGCGTGCTCGTCGTCCAGATCTGACCAGAGCCCTTCGAGAAAGCGGACCCATGTCGCTGCCCTGGCTGACCACCATCGGCCTGCTGCCCACGCTCGGCGCCCTCGTCATCTGGGGGTCGCTGCTCGGGGACGACCGCGAGCGCGCCGCGCGCCTCGCGCGCTGGACGGCGCTCGGGGTCTCCGTGCTCACCTTCGTGCTCGCGCTCGCGCTGGCCTTCCGTTTCGACGTGAGCCGTGCCGGCACCTTCCAGTTCACCGAGACCCACAGCTGGATCCCGCAGTTCGGCGTCAGCTACGCCCTCGGGGTCGACGGCATCGCGCTCACCATGGTGGTGCTGTCGGCGGTCCTGGTGCCGGTGTGCGTCCTGGCGGGCTGGCACGAGATCGAGGACGACCGCGCCGCGCACTTCTTCGCGCTCATGCTCGTCCTCGAGACGTTCATGATCGGGGTCTTCGCCGCCCGCGACGTCTTCCTCTTCTACGTCTTCTTCGAGGCGATGCTCATCCCGGTGTACTTCCTCATCGGGCAGTTCGGCGGCGCCCAGCGCCGCTACGCCGCGGTGAAGTTCCTGCTGTACTCGCTGTTCGGCGGGCTGATCATGCTCGTCGCGGTGATCGGCGTCTACTTCCAGGGGAAGGGCGGGCCGCAGGGCTTCCTCACCAGCAACCTGACCGGGCTCAGCTACTCGAGCACGATCCTGGAGCGCCTGCTCTTCCTCGGGTTCTTCCTGGCGTTCGCCATCAAGGCGCCGCTGTGGCCGGTGCACACCTGGCTGCCGGACGCCGCCGCCGAGGCACCCGCCGGTGTCGCGGTGCTCCTGGTCGGGGTGCTCGACAAGGTCGGCACCTTCGGCATGCTCACGCTCTGCCTGCCGCTGTTCCCGAACGCCTCGAAGTGGGCGGCGCCGGTGATCCTGGCCCTCGCCGTCGTCTCGGTGGTCTACGGCGCGCTGCTGGCGATCGGGCAGAGCGACATCAAGCGCCTCATCGCCTACACCTCGGTGTCGCACTTCGGCTTCATCGTGCTCGGCATCTTCGCCTTCACCAGCACGGGTCAGGCCGGCTCGGTGCTCTACATGGTCAACCACGGGTTCTCGACCGCCGCGCTCTTCCTCGTGGCGGGCATGCTGATCGCGCGGCGTGGCTCGCAGCAGATCGGCGACTACGGCGGCCTGCAGCGCTCGACCCCGTTGCTCGCGGGGACCTTCCTGCTGGCGGGTCTCTCCAGCCTGGCGCTGCCCGGGCTGTCGACCTTCATCAGCGAGTTCCTCGTGCTCGTCGGCACCTTCACCCGCTACCCGGCCGCCGCGATCGTCGCGACCGTCGGGATCATCCTCGCCTCGCTCTACATCCTGCTGACCTATCAGCGGATGTTCACCGGCCCGGCGCGGGAGTTCGCGGCGGGCTGGCGGGACATGAACGCGCGCGAGGCGTGGGTGATGGCGCCGCTGATCGCCGTCATCGTCGCGCTCGGCCTCTTCCCCAAGCCGGTGCTCGACGTCCTCAACCCCGCGATCGGCCGCACGATGCAGCAGACGTCCTCGCACGACCCCGCCCCGACCGTGCCGGGCCTGCAGCCCCAGCCACAGCCAGTCGCCGAAGGGACCACGAAGTGAGCGCCTCCCTGGCCGCCGCGGCAGGCCTGCACTCGGCCGTCCCGGCAGCCCTCCCGTCGGCCGTCACCTTCACGGCGCCGTCGGTCGACTACGCGCTCACGGCGCCGATGCTGATCGTCTTCGCCGCGGCGCTGATCGGCGTGCTCGCCGAGGCCTTCACCCCGCGGCGGCTGCGCTTCGTGACCCAGGTCGGCATCACCCTGGTGGGCCTGGCCGGCGCGCTCGTGGCCGTCCTCGCCCTGGCCGTCGGCGACCGCCGCGGCATCACCGCCGGCGTCGGCGCGGGCGCCGGGTCGGTCGTCGTCGACGGGCCCGCGCTCTTCCTCCAGGGGACGATCCTGGTCCTCTCGATCGTGGCCGTCCTGACGATGTCGGACCGGACGGTCGACACCGGGGGAGCGTTCACCCCGCAGGCCTCCGCCGTCCCCGGGTCCCCGGCCGAGTCCGCAGGCGCGCCGCGCCGGCCTCGTGCAGTCCGAGGTCTTCCCGCTGCTGCTCTTCTCCGTCGGGGGCATGCTGCTCTTCCCCGCCGCGAACGACCTGCTGACCATGTTCATCGCGCTCGAGGTGCTGTCGCTGCCGCTGTACCTCATGTGCGGCCTCGCCCGGCGCCGCCGCCTCCTCTCGCAGGAGGCCAGCCTCAAGTACTTCCTCCTCGGGTCCTTCTCGTCGGCCTTCTTCCTCTACGGCACCGCGCTGCTGTACGGCTACTCCCACTCGGTCCGGCTGCCGGCCATCGCCGACGCCGTGCTGGGCAGCACGGGCGCCGTCGGGCAGGAGCCGCTGCTCCTGCTGGGCGTCGCGCTGGTCGCCGTCGGGCTGCTCTTCAAGGTCAGCGCGGCGCCGTTCCACGTCTGGACGCCGGACGTCTACCAGGGGGCGCCGACGCCCGTCACCGGCTTCATGGCGGCCTGCACCAAGGTCGCCGCGTTCGGCGCCCTGCTCCGGGTGTTCTACGTGGCCGTGCCGGACGTCCGCTGGGACTGGTCACCCGTGCTCTGGGCCGTCGCGGTCGTCACGATGGCGGTCGGGTCCGTGATCGCGATCGTGCAGTCCGACGTCAAGCGGATGCTCGCGTACTCGTCGATCGCGCACGCCGGGTTCATCCTCACCGGCGTCCTCGCGATGGACAAGACCGGCGTCTCGGGGGTGATGTTCTACCTCTTCGCCTACGGGTTCGCGACGATCGGGGCCTTCGCGTTGGTCACCCTGGTCCGCGACGCCGGTGACGAGGGCGCGGTCGGTGGCGAGGCCACCCACCTGTCGCAGTGGGCGGGCCTGGGCCGGCGGCACCCCGTGGTCGCGGCGGGCTTCACGCTCTTCCTCCTGGCGTTCGCCGGCATCCCGGCGACGAGCGGCTTCATCGGCAAGTTCGCCGTGTTCTCGGCCGCCGTCGCGCACGGGGGCTGGATCCTCGTCCTGGTCGGCGTCGTCGCCAGCGCCATCGCGGCGTTCTTCTACGTGCGCGTGCTCGTGCTCATGTACTTCACCGAGCCCACCGGATCGTCGACCGTCGTCGCCCTGCCCGGCCGGTCGACGAGCATCGCCATCGCCGTGTGCGCCACCGTGACGATCGTGCTCGGCGTGGCGCCCTCGGTGCTGCTCGACCCGGCCGTCGGCTCCTCGGTCTTCCTCCGATGACGGGCCCTCCGCCGGTGACCGCGGGAGCACCGTGACGCCCCACACGGGCGCGACGCCCGTGACGGCCGCGCTCGACCTGCGCCTGCCCGACCACGACCTGGACGACGCCGTCCGGGCCGGGCTCGTGCGCGTCGACGAGCGCCTGCTCGAGGCCGTCGAGCAGGCCGACCGGCTGGCTGACGAGACCTCGAAGCACCTCGCCCTGGCGGGCGGCAAGCGGGTGCGCCCGATGCTCACGCTGATCGCCGGCCACCTCGGCGAGGCGTCGCGCCCCGAGATCCTCGAGGCGGCCGTCGTCGTCGAGCTCACCCACCTGGCCACGCTCTACCACGACGACGTGATGGACTCCGCGCCGATGCGGCGCGGGGCGCCGTCCGCGCACGCGGTGTGGGGCAACACCGTCGCCATCCTCACCGGCGACCTGCTGTTCGCCCGCGCCTCGACGGTCGTGTCGACCCTCGGCGTCGAAGCCGTCCGGCTGCAGGCGGAGACCTTCGAGCGGCTCTGCCTGGGCCAGCTGCACGAGACCGTCGGGCCCCGCCGCGGACGACGACCCCGTCGAGCACTACCTGCAGGTCCTCGCCGACAAGACGGGTTCGCTGATCGCCACCTCGGCCCGTTTCGGCGCGATGTTCGCCGGCTGCGAGCCCGGCGTCCTCGACGTCGTCTCGGCCTACGGCGAGCGCGTCGGCGTGGCCTTCCAGTTGGCCGACGACGTCATCGACCTCGCCAGCGACGGCGCGACGAGCGGCAAGACGCCCGGCACCGACCTGCGCGAGCACGTGCCGACCCTGCCCGTGCTGCTGCTGCGCCGGCACGCGGCGCGCACCACCGGCGGCGAGGCGGACGCCGAGAGCGCGGCCCTGCTCGCCGTGCTCGACGGCGACCTGTCCGACGACGCCGTGCTCGCCGACGCCGTCGCCCGCCTCGCCGCGCACCCGGCGACGGCGCAGGCGCGCGACGAGGCCGTCCGGTGGGCGCGGGACGCCGTCGCGGCGCTCGAGCCGCTGCCGCCGTCCCCCGCCCGCGAGGCGCTGCGCGCCTACGCCGAGGCGGTCGTGGCCCGCACCGCCTGAACGAGTGCCCGCGCGTTCGTCGCGGCGCGGCGGTGGAGCCGGAGTCGTGGAGCCCGTGCGTCCAGCCCGGGTGGTGGAGCCCCTGGAACCGACCGGGTGAGGTTCTCCCGGGTTCCTGTGCCGCCCGGCCCGCGGTGACGACAGGCCCTCCAGGAAGCGCACCCGCCAGGAGGTCCACCCGCATGCGCCGTGCCCGCCGCACGCTCGCCGGCTCGCTGCTGAGCATCCCGCTGCTCGTGGCGGCGATGGCCTCGCCCGCCGCCGCGGGCACCCACCACCCGGCGCACCGGCACAAGCCGCCGAAGGTGGCGGTCCGCTGCCTCGGGCTGCGCGCCACGATCGTGGTGACCGCGCGGTCCCCGCACGTCGTGAAGGGCACAGGGCGCCGCGACGTCATCGCGGTGCTCGTGCCGGGGCACGTCGTCGAGGCCGGCGCCGGCAACGACGTCGTCTGCGGTTCCGCGGGCCGGGACGACCTGCGCGGCGGGGCCGGCAACGACGTGCTCGCCGGGGGCGCCGGCGCCGACCGGCTCGACGGCGGCCTCGGCAACGACCGGCTGGCCGGCGGTGCGGGTGCCGACACCGAGCACGGCGGCGCGGGCAATGACGCCGTTTTGGGCGACGCGGGGAACGACACCGAGTTCGGGGACGCCGGCAACGACGTCCTCGCGGGCGGCGCGGGAGACGACGTCCTCGACGGGGGTGCCGGGAACGACCGGCTGAGCGGCGACGCCGGTGACGACCGCGAGCACGGCGGGAGGGGGAACGACGTCCTGCGCGGGGGCAGCGGCGACGACTGGCTGTACGGCGAGGACGGCGACGACGACATCGACGGCGGCCAGGGCGTCGACGTCGAGGACGGCGGCGCCGGCGACGACACCTGCGCCGTCGACCCCGACGACGACCTCGAGGACGCCTGACTCGGCGCGGTCCGCGCTACCGTGTCAGCACTCGGTCCCCGACTGACCGAGTCGTGCGAGGCCGCCGTCGAGGTGGCCGCGCGGGCCCGTTCAGCCGAAGACGAGGTGCACCAGCTGAGCACTGAGCAGGGCGCCGAACGCGAGCGGGCCGTGGCGTGGGCCGGCCTCGAACTGGCCGCCGTCGACGACGAGGACGGCGTCCGCGAGGTCGCGCTGTACGCCGCCCGCGCGATCCTGGCCGACGTGCCGGGTGTCGAGGTCACCCTGGCCCCTCCCGTCGACGAGCCCGGGGGCGCAGCCGACGACCGGTGGCGGATGCTCCCGCCGGGCCGGCGGAGCGATGCCGCGGCCGGGCTCGTCGTGACCGCGGCCGATCCCTTGCCGCCGGAGGCTCAGCACGCCCTCGACGCCCTGCGCGCGCTGGTGGCCTTCCGCCTGGAGTCCGTGGCCCTGGTCCGGCAGATGCAGCAGCAGGCCCTCCACGACGCCCTGACGGGGCTGCCGAACCGGGTCCGCCTCGAGCTGGACCTGCGCGGCCGCCTCCTGGTGTCGCCCGAGTCGATCCATGTCCTGCTGCTCGACCTCGACGAGTTCGAGCCGGTCGACGACGAGCACGGGCACGCACGCGGCGACGAGCTCCTGCGCGTGGTCGCGGCGCGGCTGGTGGACTGCGTGGGCGACCTCGGGCCTGGTGGCGCGCCTCGGCGGCGACGAGTTCGTCGTCGTGGTCCGCGGGGACGAGCACGAGGCCGACGACCTCGCCGCCCGCCTCGTGGACGTCGTCGAGCGGCCGGTGGTGCTGTCCGGCGTCCCGGTCACGGTAGGGGTCAGCGTGGGCATCGCCCACGGGCACCGCGGGGTCACCGTGGAGGAACTCCTCCGCCAGGCCGACGCGGGCATGCACGCCGCCAGGCAGGGGCCGCGCGCCCGGCTACGGCCCCCGCCGACGTCCCCCGCCGGGGGCTCCGCTCAGTCGACGTCCGGTAGCCCCTGACCCACCGGCGGGGCGATGCCCTCGGTGTCGGGCCGTGACCGGCTGGGCATGACGCGCTTCGGTTCGCCCGGCATCTTCGGATAGTTCGGCGGGTACGGCAGGTCGCCCAGCCCGCCGGCCTCGTCGCGCTCGGCGAGCTCGAGGAGCGGTTCGAGGGAGTGCCGCGACCTCGCCGATGGCCTCCATCGGGTCACCGCGGCGCGCGACGAGCGCGGGCACGGTGGCGATGGTGAAGTCGTCCGGATCGGCGTCCGCGAGCTCGTCCCAGGCCAGCGGAGCCGACACCGTGGCGTTCGGCGTCCGGCGTGCCGAGTAGGCCGAGGCGATGGTGCGGTCGCGGGCGTTCTGGTTGTAGTCGATGAACACCTGCTCGCCGCGCTGCTCCTTCCACCAGGCGGTCGTCACGCGGCCGCCGGCCCGGCGCTCGATCTCGCGGGCCAGGGCGATCGCTGCGCGGCGTACCTGCGTGAACGTCCACAGCGGCTCGGTCGCCACGAAGACGTGCACGCCGCGGCCGCCGCTGCGTCTTGGCGAAGCCCGTGTAGCCCGAGCTCGTCGAGCAGCGGCCGGACGACGTCGACGGCGACGCGGGCGGCGTCCGCGAAACCCGTGCCCGGCTGGGGGTCCAGGTCGACCCGCAGCTGGTCGGGGTGCTCGACGTCGGCAGCAGGTCGCGTGCCAGGGGTGGAACGTGACCGTGCCGAGATTGGCGGCCCAGACGATGTCCGCCGGGTTCGTGACGCGCAGGGCGTCGGCGTGCCGGCCCGACGGGAACGTGACGCGGCACGACCGCACGTGCTCGGGCACCTTCGGCGGCAGCCGCTTCTGGTAGACCTCCTCGCCCTCGATCCCGTCCGGGAACCGCTGCAGGTACGTCGGGCGGTCGCGCAACGCCCGCACCAGCGGCTGCCCCGGCAGCGTCGCGATCGCGCGGTAGTACTCGACGAGGTGCCGTTTCGTGCCGCCGGCGGCGCCGAGGCGGGGGAAGTACACCTTGTCAGGGTTCGAGAGCCGGACGGCGACGCCGTCGACGTCGAGCTCCTCAGCGGGGGTCGCCATGACGGTCATCCTGGCGTGCCGGACTGTCGGTGGCCACCACCTGGGCCGGGATGCCTCCCGCGCCGCTGTCCAGGCGCCCACGCACGGGCGCGGCACCCCTGGTCCGTCCTGGCCGCAGCAGCTCGAGGACGGGCTCGCCATACGTCTCGATCGCCATCAGTCGAGCCGCTTCCGCGGGGCTGACCTCGAAGCCGACGATGGTGACGGGGACCGTGCTCCCGTTCGGTCCCGCCTGCGTGAAGTTGCCGAGGGTCTTCGACGGACGGCTCCGGCATCACCCAGCGACAGACAGCGGCTTCTGCCCGCTTTCCCGGCGCGCCGTTCGCGATGGCGTAGATGGCCACTCGCATCGCCGGGCTTCAGCAGGGCCGGGACGCGGTGCGGATCACTGATCGTGATCGCCACGATAGCCGTTGCCCTTGGCGACGCCGGCTGCGCCTGCGGGCGAACATGCTCCGCAGCAGGATCTGCCCCGTCGTGACGCCGTTGATGAGCTGCTGGCTGCCCAGCTGTCCGGGGTTGGTCACCGCGTCGGCGGCCAACGGCTGCGGAACCTGCTGCGGCACCGGGGCCACGTCGGCGACCGTCCCGCCGGGACTGGCCGCCTTGCTCGCGACCCAGACCTGGACGAGTGACGTGTCCGCCTGGGCGCGTGTGTCGGCGCCCTGGACGTACAGCCAGATGAGGGCGGTGCCGAGGGCGGCGACCAGGATCGACGCGATCAGCAGCAGGGTGCGGCGCCCCACGTGGGTACCTCCGTCAGGTCGGGCAGGGGTTGGTCAGCCACCCAGTGTGCCTCGTCCCGCGGAGTGCTGATGCCACCTCCCGCCAAGCGGACGGGGACGGTGGGCCGTTCAGTCGAGGACGGAGGCCAGGTCGTAGCTCACCGGCCGGTCGAGCTGCTCGTAGGTGCACGACTGCGGCGTCCGGTCCGGGCGCCACCGGCGGAAGTGCGCCGTGTGCCTGAAGCGGTCGCCCTCCATCTGGTCGTACGCCACCTCGACCACGAGGTCCGGCCGCAGCGGCACGAACGAGAGGTCCTTGCCGGAGTTCCACCGCGAGACGTTGCCGGGCATCCGTTGGGCGGCGTGTGCCTGCGCGTCGGCCCAGTTGCCCCAGGGATGGCCGGCCGCCTCGGCGCCCCCCTCGGGCAGCCGGTACGGGGCCAGCTCGTCGAGCAGGCTCTTGCGGCGAGCCATCGCGAACGACGCGGCCACACCGACGTGCTGCAACGAGCCGTCGTCGCGGTACAGGCCCAGCAGCAGCGAGCCCACCACCGGCCCGCTCTTGTGCCAGCGGAACCCGGCGACGACGCAGTCCGCCGTCCGGTCGTGCTTGATCTTGAACATCGCCCGCTTGTCGGGCAGGTAGGGGCCGTCGAGCGGTTTCGCGACGACGCCGTCCAGGCCGGCGCCCTCGAACGTCTCGAACCACGTCCGCGCCAGCCCCATGTCGGCGGTCGCCCGCGTGACGTGCACCGGGGCGTCGGCCTTGGCCAGCGCCTCGACCAGCCGCTCGCGCCGCTCCCGGAACGGGCGGCCCATGAGGTCGTCGTCCCCGAGCGCGAGCAGGTCGAACGCCACGAGGGACGCCGGCGTCTCCCGGGACAGCAGCTCGACGCGGCTGGCTGCCGGGTGGATCCGCAGCTGGAGCGCCTCGAAGTCGAGCCGGTCGCCGCGGGCGACGACGATCTCCCCGTCGATCACGCAGCGCTGGGGGGTGTTCGCCAGGATCGCCTGGACGACCTCGGGGAAGTACCGGGTCATCGGCCGCTCGTTGCGCGACCCCAGCTCGACCTCGTCGCCGTCCCTGAAGACGATCGTGCGGAAGCCGTCCCACTTCGGCTCGACGTGACCGACGTCGGGGATCTCCGGCACCGACTTCGCGAGCATCGGCGCCACCGGCGGCATCACAGGAAGCTGCATCCCCCGATGGTGCCGCACTCGTCACCGAAGCAGGGACACCCCGTCGCCGCCGCGGCGCGAAGCGAGGGCGAGGCAGGCGGCGGCGGGTCGCGCGCCGCCCGGTGGCTCGCTCGACGATGCTGTGCACTGCTTCATCGTCTGTAGCAGTGCACAGCGAACGGACGGGGAGGCGTGATGCTGCGCACTGCTTCGTCCTGTGTAGCAGTGCACAGCGAACGAACGGAGAGGCATGATGCTGCGCACTGCTTCGTCCTGTGTAGCAGTGCACAGCGAACGAACGGAGAGGCATGATGCGCCCGTGATGTGGCGCGCGGGCCGGTCGGGCGCCTTTCCCGCACGCGTCGTCCACGTGGTCATGGGTCTGTCGTCGCCGCCCGGCGGCTGTTCCGGGCGTCAGACGACGACGGGTTCGGCGTCGCGCGCGGCGGCTCGCCGGCGCGAGGCGTTCCGCAGCGTGTCGAGCGTCAGCACGACGAGCGCGATCCAGACGAGCCCGAACCCGGCCCACCGGGCCGGCACCATGTGCTCGCCGAGCAGCAGAACGCCGCAGAGCAGCTGCAGCGTCGGCGTCAGGTACTGCAGCAGGCCGATGGTGCTCAGGGGCACCCGGCGGGCGGCGGCCGCGAAGAAGAGCAGCGGGACGACGGTCGCGACGCCGACCGACGCGAGGAGCAGCCCCTGCCACGGCGGGTCCTGGGTGAAGTGGCCCTGGCCGGTGACCTCGAGCCACACGAGCAGCCCGGCGGCGGGTACCGCGAGCGTGAGGGTCTCGGTGGTCAGGCTCGTCAGGGCCCCGACGTCGGCACCCACCCGGTTCTTGATGAGGCCGTAGAGACCGAACGACAGGGCCAGCGTCAGGGCGATGAGCGGCGGCCGCCCGTAGGCCCACGTCAACACGGCGACAGCCCCCGCGCCGACACCGACGGCCGCCCACTGCCACGGCCGCAGCCGCTCGCGCAGGACCACCACGCCGAGCAGCACGGTGACCAGCGGGTTGATGTAGTACCCGAGCGACGCCTCGACGACCTGCCCGGAGTTCACCGCGTAGACGTAGACGCCCCAGTTCACGGCGAGCAGTACGGCGCCGACCCCCAGCGTGACGACCCGGTGCGGCACGGCCAGGGTGGCGCGCAGCTCGGCCCAGCCCCGGACGGCGGCGACGACGGCCAGGCAGACGAGCAGCGACCAGAGCACCCGGTGCACGACGACCTCGAGCGCACCCGAGCGCTCGAGCAGGCGGAAGTAGAGCGGGAAGATGCCCCAGAGCCCGTACGCCCCGATGCCGTACAGGGCGCCCCGGGACTCCGAATTCATGGGACGATCCTACGGCCGACCGTGGGGAGTGTCAGGCCAGCGTCCACGTGTCGGACCCGGCGAGCAGCGCCGCGAGGTCCGCGTCGCTCGCCTCGCCGCCGGCCCGCTCCTGGGCGGTGGCCACCTGCTCACGGGCGAGGTCGTCGTAGGTGGGGCGCGACACCGAGCGGAACACGCCGATCGGCACGTGCGCCATCGACCGGTCGTCGAGCCGCGACAGCGCGAACGCCTGGGAGGGGTCAGCAGCGTGCGCGTCGTGCACGACGGGCTCGAGACCGCGCGCTGCGGCCTCGGCGCGGGCCAGCACCTCGAGCGCGCCGCCGGGGCCCCGCACGACGACCTTGGCGGGCTCGCCGGCGGCGTCCGGGCCGGGCGCACCGAAGGTGACCGGGTGGCCGTGCTCGAGCGGCACCAGGCGGGCCTGCGCCTCGTCGCGGTCCTTGAGCACGTCGAAGGCGCCGTCGTTGAAGATCGGGCAGTTCTGGTAGATCTCGACCAGCGCGCTGCCGCGGTGCTCGACGGCCTGGCGCAGCACCGAGGTCAGGTGCTTGCGGTCGCTGTCGAGGGTGCGCGCGACGAAGGTCGCCTCGGCCCCGAGGGCCAGGGACACGGGGTTGAACGGCTCGTCGACGGAGCCTGACGGCGTCGACTTCGTGACCTTCCCGGTCTCGGAGGTCGGCGAGTACTGGCCCTTGGTCAGCCCGTAGATCCGGTTGTTGAACAGCAGGATCGTCAGGTTGACGTTGCGCCGGAGCGCGTGGATGAGGTGGTTGCCGCCGATCGACAGCGCGTCGCCGTCACCGGTGATCACCCAGACGTTGAGGTCGGGCCGCGACGTCGCGAGCCCGGTCGCGATCGCCGGCGCGCGGCCGTGGATCGAGTGCAGGCCGTAGGTGTCGAGGTAGTACGGGAACCGCGACGAGCAGCCGATGCCGCTGACGCAGACGATGTTCTCCTTGCGGAGCCCGAGCTCGGGCAGGAAGCCCTGGACGGCCGCGAGGATCGCGTAGTCGCCGCAGCCGGGGCACCAGCGGACCTCGGACGCCGACATGAAGTCCTTCTTCGTCTGCCTGGCCGTGTCCTCGCCCAGGTGCGGAACCCCCTCGA
The DNA here is from genome assembly GCA_963794075.1 of uncultured Actinomycetota bacterium. Taxonomy (GTDB): domain Bacteria; phylum Actinomycetota; class Actinomycetes; order Actinomycetales; family Kineosporiaceae; genus DATKNA01. Next base: position 54,129 of record CAWCCY010000008.1, on the reverse strand, counting down.
TCCCCGAGCGGGCGATCGGCATGCCGATCTCGACGGTGCTCACTGGTCCTCCTGGGCGAGCTTGCGGATGGCGTCGGCCAGCTCGGCCGACGTGAAGGGCACCCCGCGCACACGGTTGTAACCGACGGCGTCCACGAGGTAGCGCGCCCGCAGGAGCAGTGCCAGCTGCCCGAGGTTCATCTCGGGCACCAGCACCTTGCGGTAGCGCCGCAGCACGTCGCCGGTGTTCGCGGGGAAGGGATTGAGGTGGCGCAGGTGGGTGGTCGCGACCGGCACGCCGCTCTCGCGGGCCGCGCGGGCCGCGGCCGCGACCGGCCCGTACGTCGAGCCCCAGCCGACGACCAGCAGCTCGGCGTCGCCGCCCGGGTCGTCGACCTCGAGCGGGGCGACGTCGATGCCGTCGATCTTCGCCTGCCGGAGCCGGACCATCCGGTCGTGGTTGTCGGGGTCGTAGGAGATCTCGCCGGTGCCGTCGGCCTTCTCGATGCCGCCGATGCGGTGCTCGAGGCCGGCGACGCCGGGCGGCGCCCACGGCCGGGCGAGCGTCAGCGGATCGCGGTCGTAGGGGCGGAAGGGGCCGGCGTCCGCCTCGTCGGGGGCGGTGGGTGCCGCGAAGTCGACCCGCAGGTCGGGCAGCCGCGTCACGGCCGGGATCCGCCAGGGCTCGGACCCGTTGGCGAGGTACCCGTCGGAGAGCAGCAGCACCGGGGTGCGGTAGGTGGTGGCGATGCGCACGGCCTCGATCGCGGCGTCGAAGCAGTCGGCGGGGGAGCGCGGGGCCACGATCGGCACCGGGGCCTCGCCGTTGCGGCCGAACATCGCCTGCAGCAGGTCGGCCTGCTCGGTCTTGGTCGGCAGCCCGGTGCTGGGGCCGCCGCGCTGCACGTCGACGACGACCAGCGGCAGCTCCAGGCTCACCGCGAGGCCGATGGTCTCGCTCTTCAGCGCGAGCCCGGGCCCCGACGTCGCGGTGACGGCGACCGCGCCGCCGTAGGCCGCGCCGAGCGCCATGCCGATGGCGGCGATCTCGTCCTCGGCCTGCAGGGTCGTGACGCCGAAGCGCTTCAGCCGGCTCAGCGTGTGCAGGATGTCGGACGCGGGCGTGATCGGGTACGACCCGAGCACGAGCGGCAGCCGCGCCTGGTGGGCGGCCGCGACGAGCCCGTACGCGAGCGCCACGTTGCCCGTCACGTTGCGGTAGGTGCCGGACGGCGCCGGCGCCGGAGCCACCTCGTAATGGACGGCGAACGCCTCGGTGGTCTCGCCGAACGACCAGCCCGCCTCGAAGGCCTTGAGGTTGGCGGCGAGCAGCTCGGGCCGGCGCCCGAACTTGCTCTCGAGGAAGCGCCGCGTCGGCTCGGTCGGGCGGGTGTACAGCCACGACAGCAGGCCGAGCGCGAACATGTTCGTGCTGCGCTCCGCCTCCTTGCGCGAGAGGCCGGAGCCCTCGAGGGCCTTCACCGTCGTGCTGGTCAGCGGGATCGCGTGCACCTGGTAGGAGTCGAGGCTGCCGTCGTCCCGGGGGTCGGTGGCGTAGCCCACCTTGGTGAGGTTCCGCTTGGTGAACTCGTCGGTGTTGAGGACGATCACCGCACCGCGGGGGAGGTCACGCAGGTTGGCCTTGAGGGCGGCGGGGTTCATCGCGACGAGGACGTCGGGGGCGTCACCGGGGGTGAGGACCTGGTGGTCGGCGAAGTGCAGCTGGAAGCTCGAGACGCCGGGCAGGGTGCCCTGTGGGGCGCGGATCTCGGCCGGGAAGTTCGGCAGCGTCGCGAGGTCGTTGCCGAGGCTCGCCGTCTCCGCGGTGAACCGGTCGCCGGTGAGCTGCATGCCGTCGCCGGAGTCGCCCGCGAAGCGGATGACGACGCGCTCGACACGCTCGACCGGCTTGGTGGCGGTGCTCATGACTGGCACGTCTTCCTTCGTCGTCGTCTGCAGGAAGGGCCCTTCCCTACGCCATCGTAGGTCGGGCCCCGGACGATCTCCTGCGGGCGTTCCGCCCATCGGGGCGCGCATCACTGTTGGCAACCGGCCGGCAGCGGGCGCTGTTCCAGCCCTCGTCCGGCGCCTGCTCACACCGGCGCTCTTGCCGCGGGACAATGGTAAGTAGTAGCTTACCGTTCGTGGGGACTTACCAAGGCGAGGCGTTCGAGGCGCTCGCCGACCGCACGCGGCGGCGGGTGCTCGAGCTCGTCGCGGCGGGTCCCCGATCCGTCGGTGAGATCGCCGCCGAGCTGCCGGTGAGCCGGCCGGCGGTCAGCCAGCACCTGAAGGTCCTGCTCGACGCGGGGCTCGTCACGGTCACGACCGCCGGGACCCGCCGTGTATACGCGCTCGACAGCGCCGGCCTCGCCCCGCTGCGCGCGTATCTCGAGCAGTTCTGGTCGGCCTCGCTCGCCGACTTCAAGGCCGTCGTCGAGCGCGACGGCGACCACCACCCGGCACCGAACACCCACGAGGAGACGTCATGAGTTCGACACCGTCCACCACCACCAGCACCGACGTGACCGCCGTCCGCACGAGCATCGAGGTGGCCGCGCCGCCCGAGCGCGCGTTCGAGGTGTTCACCACCGGCATGGACAGCTGGTGGAACCGCGACCACAAGGTCCTGCCCGGCACGCTGAAGCTCATGGGCGTCGAGCCCCGCGAGGGCGGGCGCCTGTGGGAGGAGGACGTCGACGGCCGCAGCTGCACCTGGGGCCGTGTGCTCACGTGGGAACCGCCCCGGACGTTCGCCTTCTCGTGGCTGGTCGGCCCCGACTGGGGGATCCCCGGGCCGGACGCGCCGGGTTCCCGCGTGACCGTGACCTTCACGCCGTCGGGCGCCGGGACTGTCGTCGAGCTCGTTCACGACCAGCTCGACGCGCACGGCGAGGGCTGGCAGAACGTGCGGAACGGTGTCGGCGCCGACGGCGGCTGGCCCGCGGGGCTGCGGGCCTTCGCCGCGGCCGCCATCGCCTGAGCTCGGCGTGACCCACGGCGTTCGCCGTCGGCGGGTGACGCCGATCCGGCGCCGGCGGCTCAGAGCCGGCCGGCCTCGATGATGCGCCGCAGGAACTGCCGGGTGCGGGGCTCGGCCGGCTCCCCGAGGACCTGCGCCGCCGGGCCCCGCTCGAGCACCCGCCCCCCGTCGAGGAAGCACACCTCGTCGGCGACGTCCCGGGCGAAGCCCATCTCGTGCGTCGCCACGATCATGCTCAGCCCGTCGGACTTCAGCTCGCGAAGCAGGCCCAGTACCTCGCCGACGAGTTCGGGGTCGAGCGCCGAGGTGACCTCGTCGAACAGCATGAGCACAGGGTCGTTGACCAGCGCGCGGGCGATGGCGACGCGTTGCTGCTGGCCGCCCGACAGCTGGTCGGGGTAGGCGCTCGCCTTCTCGCGCAGGCCCACCCGCTCGAGCAGCTCCAGGCCGCGGGCCTCGGCGCGCTCGCGCGGCACCCCGTGGACCTTGCGCGGCGCCAGCGTGACGTTGTCGAGCACCGACATGTGCGGGAACAGGTTGAACGCCTGGAACACGATGCCCATCCGGGCGCGGACGGCGTCCGCGTCGGCCCTGGGGTCGCAGATGTCGCGGCCCTCGAGCTCGATCACGCCGTCGTCGACCGTCTCGAGGAGGTCGACGCAGCGCAGCAGCGTCGACTTGCCCGAGCCGGAGGCGCCGATGAGCACCACGCACTCGTGCGCGGCGACGTCGAGGTCGAGATCGTCGAGGACGACGTTCTCACCGAACACCTTGCGCACGCCCCGGGCGCGCAGCAGCACCTCGCTCATCGCCTGCTCAGACCTTCTGGCCCGTCGGCAGGTAGCCGCTGCGGCGCATCACGTAGTCCGTCAGCCGGGTCAGCGGGATCGTGAACAGGATGAAGAGCAGCCCGGCGACGACGTACGGCGTGTAGTTGAAGTTCTGGGCCTCGACGATCTGCGCCTGCCGGAGTGTCGCGTCACGATCGTGACGCAGGGTGTGCGCTCGGGCTCCGTCGCCCTTCGTGGCAGGCAGGGCTGCTGCCAGGCGAGCAGGGTAACCCGGAGATCCCCCGAGCGATGAGTGACGTTTCGTGACCGTCTCGCGGTTCGGACACGTCCCGCCGAGCCCGTCTGTGCGCTCGGGTGACCCACGATGCCCTGCGCCCGGCCCTCTGTCCGTCGGCGCAGGATGGGCGCTCGGGTGCCCACCATGTCCTGCGCCCGGTCCTCTGTCCGTCAGAGCAGGATGGGCGCTCGGGTGACCACCCTGCCTGCGCCCGGTCCTCTGTCCGTCAGAGCAGGATCGCCCTCCCCGTGAAGCGACGTCCGCCGACAGGCTCCGCGAGCTGCGGGCGCACGTGCTCGACCAGCCGGTGGGCCCGACCCGGGTCGAGGACGTCGCGGGGTTCCCACCGGACGATCGCCGCGCCCGCCAGGCGCAGCTCGCGCTCGCGGCGGCGCTCGTCGTCGAGAGCGGCGGCCAGACCCTCGGCGTCCACGACCCCTCTGCGCTCCAGGGCGACCAGCCGGTACTTGGCGCGGCCGTCGGCCTCGCCGACCAGGCCGTGCTCCCACAGCGCGTCCACCCGGCCGATGAAGACCCCTTCGTGGTCGAGCACCGTCGCCTGCCACCACGGCTGCGGCAGGCCTCCTTCGTGGAAGGCCCATGCCGACCACGACTCGAACGCCGTCTCGCGCCGCCCGTCGGCGATCGCCACAACCGCGCGGGCGCGTTCGATGCCTCTGGTGCCCGCTGCCCTGCTCAGGGCCGCGCGGAGCCCGTCGTGAGTGACGTGCCCTCGACGGAGGGCCGCGTCGGCGATGGCGAGCGCGTCCCGTTGAGGGAGTCTGCGGGCACAGTCGATCACGGTTCGGGCGCTGGAGGTCACCGCCACGGGTCCGAGCAGCGCGACGTCCTCCGCAGGGAGCGACGCCACGCAGATCCACACCTCGCGACGTCGGCGCGCGGGCGGAACGGCCGACGTGAACGAGGGCGGACCCCAGCCGCCGAGCGGCGAAGGCCAGCCGTAGGCGCGAGCGGCGTGGGCATGACTGAGCACGAGGGGCCGTCGGTGCGTCCGGGCGATCGCGAGAATTTCGCCCCGCCATCGCATCTCACCCTCGAGCTGGGTGCGGCTGAACTGGCCGCGCCGCAGTCGCGGCCACTGTGAGGCGACCCGCCCGCGCACCTCGCCCGGGGTGTACCCGGCGGCCAGCGCCTCGGCTGGAGCGAAGACGAGGGGGAGTTGCCGCTCGGGTCCGGTCACTCTCCGAGCGTCGGACTCGTGCGCCTCCACCGCGACGCCCTGGCAGGTGGCTGTGGACGCCGTGGCGTCCCTGGGGCCTGGGGATGACTCATGCGGGGTCGGCCTCACCTGACCGAACCCGCCGATGCACTTCCCTGGCCATAAATGGGGCCGGAAAGTGCATCAGCGGGTGCAATCGCCCGCCGCGGCCAGACGGTCACGAATGGTCACAGCTGTGGGTGGCGGCAGGCGCGGCTAGAGTCGTCCGCATGTCGCCCGGGCAGTCCTGGATCGTCGTCGGCGCGGTCGCGGCCGGCGGCGTCCTGTTCTTCGCGGCGGGCCTCGCCGCGAACCGGATGCTGCGGCCCAGCGCCCCCACCCGCGAGAAGCTCGCCACGTACGAGAGCGGCGTCGACCCGGTCGGCCGGGGCTGGTCGCAGACTCAGGTGCGGTACTACCTGTACGCGTTCCTCTACGTGATCTTCGCGGTCGACGCCGTCTACCTGTTCCCCTGGGCCACCGTCGTCAAGAAGTTCGGGTGGGCGACGGTGGCCGAGATGGGGGTCTTCCTCGGGGTGCTCGCGATCGGGCTCCTGCACGCCTGGCGCCGGGGGGCCCTGCGATGGCAGTAGACGAACCGGCGACGGCGGTCCACGGACCGGCGGCGGTCTTGAGCGGGCCGGCGACGGCGGTCGGCGGACAGGCGACGGCGACGACCCAGAAGGTCACGACGTCCGGCACCGCCGCGAAGGAGCCGACCCGCGGAGCATCCGTGGCGCTGGGCCTGCCCACCGTCGGCCCGGGGCAGGTCGTCGCGCCGCACCCGCTCAAGGTCGTGCTCAACTGGGGCCGGCGCTACAGCCTCTGGGTCTTCAACTTCGGCCTCGCGTGCTGCGCCATCGAGTTCATCGCGGCGAGCATGGGGCGGCACGACTTCATCAGGCTCGGCGTGATCCCGTTCGCGCACGGCCCGCGGCAGGCCGACCTGATGGTCGTCTCGGGCACCGTGACCGACAAGATGGCCCCCGCCGTCCGCCGCCTCTACGAGCAGATGCCCGAGCCGAAGTACGTGATCTCGTTCGGCGCCTGCTCGAACTCCGGCGGCCCCTACTGGGACTCCTACTGCGTCACGAAGGGCGTCGACCAGATCGTCCCCGTCGACGTCTACGTGCCCGGCTGCCCGCCGCGGCCCGAGGCCCTGCTGCAGGGGATCATGCGCCTGCAGGAGAAGATCGCCGCCGAGGACCTCGCCACCCGCTACGGTCGGCGCGCCCGCAAGGACCTCCCCGCTGCCGCCCTCACCCGCGACCTGGTCACGAAGTGAGCGAGCACCCCGAGCCCGCCCCCGGGCAGCCCGGGCCCGCCCCCGGGCAGCCCGGGCCGGGGCTCCTGGCCCCCACGGGCGCGGACGCCGCCGGCACGCCGCTCGTCGACGTGCCGCGGGAGCGCTGGGTCGAGGTGGCGCAGCTGGCCCGCGACGAGGCCGGGATGGACTTCTTCGACTGGCTCTCGGCCGTCGACCAGCCCGACGCCGAGCCTCCGGGTGTCGACGTCGTCCTGCACGTGGCCGACACCTCGAGCACGGGTGGCAGCGCCGCCGGCCGCTCCGGCGTCCGCCGCCTGATCCTGCGCACCCGGGTGCCCGACGCCGACCTGCGCGTCGCGAGCCTCACCGCGGTCTGGCCCGGCGCCGCCTGGCACGAGCGCGAGACCTTCGAGATGTTCGGCGTCGCCTTCGACGGCTTCGACGACGGCTCGGGGCACTGGCTGCGGCCGCTGCTGCTGCCCGACGGCTTCGAGGGCACCCCGCTCCGCAAGGCGTTCGTCCTGGCCGCGCGGGCGAGCAAGCCGTGGCCCGGCGCCAAGGAGCCGGGGGAGTCCGACACGCACACCGCCGCACCGGGCCGCCGCAAGACCCTGCCGCCCGGCGTCCCCGACCCGGCGGTCTGGGGGCCTCGCGAGGCCGGCGTCGAGCCTGCGCCGCCCCAGCCCCCGGACGCCGCCCGCACGCGGCCCGCTCGCTCGTCCGAGCCCCCGGACGCCGCCCGCACGCGGCCCGCTCGCTCGTCCGAGCCCCCGGACGCCGCCCGCACGCGGCCCGCTCGCTCGTCCGAGCCCCCGGACGCCGCCCGTGACCGGCCCGCCCGATCGGCACGGCACGCCGGCGAGGGCCCCCCGGGGGCGGACGCCGGGCCCGTGGAGGAGCCGGGCGATGCCTGACCCTGGGACCGTCCTCGAGATCGTGCTCCGCGCGGTGGTCGTCGTCCTGGCCTTCCTCGTCCTGCCGCTGCTGGTCGGCCAGACCGAGCACAAGGTGATGGCGCACATGCAGGGCCGGCTCGGCCCGATGTACGCCGGCGGGTTCCACGGCTGGGCCCAGCTGGTCGCCGACGGCGTCAAGTTCGCGCAGAAGGAGGAGATCGTGCCGGCGGCGGCCGACGCGCCCGTCTTCCGGCTGGCGCCGGCGGTCGCCCTGCTGCCCTACCTGGTCGCGATGACGGCGCTCCCGCTGTCGCCGCGGCTCGTGGCCGCCGACCTCGACGGCGGCCTGCTCTTCGTGCTGGCGGCGAGCGCCGTCGGCGTGATCGGCACGCTGATGGCCGGCTGGTCGAGCGCGAACAAGTACGCCCTGCTGGGCGCGATGCGCTCCGCCGCGCAGCTGCTCGCGTACGAGCTGCCGCTGGTGCTCGCGGCGAGCAGCGCGGCGATCGCCGCGGGCACCCTCTCGCTCGTGGGCATCGGCGAGGCCTGGCGGCCGTGGTGGCTGCTGTGGCAGGCGCCGGCGGCGTTCGTGTTCGTGGTGGCGGGGCTCGCCGAGCTGCAACGGCCGCCGTTCGACATGCCGCTGGCCGACTCCGAGCTCGTCGTCGGGCCTTACACCGAGTACGCCGGCCTGCGCTTCGCGCTGTTCCTGCTGGCGGAGTACGCGGGGATCGTCGTCCTGAGCGCGCTGGTCGCGGTGCTCTTCCTGGGCGGCTGGCACGGCCCGGCCTCCGGCGTCCTCGGCCCGGTCTGGACCCTGCTCAAGACCGGGCTCGTCGCCGTCGTCGTCATCTGGTTGCGGGTGTCGTGGCCGCGCCTGCGCGAGGACCAGCTCCAGCGCCTCGCGTGGGGCGTGCTCGTCCCGGTCGCCCTCGCGCAGCTCGCGCTGACCACCGTGGTGGTCGTGGCCCGCGGCTGATCCGGCCGTGTCACCCGGCTCCCGGCTGGACGACCGTGATCGTCATGACCCCGTCGCAGGGGTGCACCTGCAGCGGGAACGCGGTCGTCCGCGGCTGTCGGGGGCAGTGATCAGGAGCCGGGGGTAGGCCGGGCACGGCTTCGGCGAGGCCGCCACGTTCCGGACGCCGAGCACCGCGTGCGCGGCGCTCCCCGGTGCGAGGACGACCCGGGACGCCACCGTCCCGGTCTGGCGCCGGGCGTCCACCGTGGTCGTGCCGTCGGTCGCCGCGACACCGGGGAAACCCTGGAGGTAGCAGGCGACGTGGCCGGTGTTCGTGAGGATCACCGTGTGGAAGGTCGTCCCGGCGGCGCCGTCCGGGCCGGTGACGCTCACGAGGAGAGAGGGGACGTCGCACCGCGGGGTCGCGGCCGGGTTCGCGGTCGGGTTCGCGGTGGAGGAGGCCGAGGCCGTCGAGGTCGTCGGGGCCGGCCGGCCCGGGGTGGGGGTCGTCGTCGGGTGCGGCGCCAGGCTCGAGTAGGTGGCGCCGGGGGACGGCGGCGTGCGTCCTGTCCCGGCGGTCGCGGGGCTGCTCGGAGTGCCGCCGCCCGGTGCGAGGCCCTCGCGCGTGGCGCGCACCAGGGGGACCGCGGCGGCGACGGCGGCCACCGCGGCGGCCGCCACCAGCCAGGGCGGCAGGCCGCGTCGTCTCACCCCGCCGTGGCCCGGGCCGACGTCGCGCGAGGGGTTGGTAGGCCCGGCGCCGGGAGCCGCGCCGGTGCGGGCGAGGATCCGCCGCAGGGCCTCGGGGCGCGCGCCGAGACCGGAGAGCTCGGTGTCGAGCTCCCCTCGCAGCCAGGCCGCCTCGTGGCGGTCGAGGTCGTCGTTCATCGCTCCTGCTCCCGCTCGTAGGGGTCGATCTGCACGAGGGCCGGTGCCAGCGCGCGGCGCAGGCCGGCGATCCCGCGGGAGGCGTACGCCTTGACGGAGCCGACGCTCACTCCGAGCGCGTCCGCCGCCTGCCGTTCGGACAGGTCCAGGTAGTACCGCAGCAGCACCACCTCGCGTTCCCTGCGGGGCAGACCCCGCAGCGCCGCGGCGACCGGCCCCCCGTGCCAGGCCGCGAGGACGGCGTCCTCGGCGCTCGCCGCGTCGGGCGGCGGGGCCGGCCGGTGGCGGAGGGCGGTCACCCGTCGCCGCCCCCGGGAGCGCGCCGCGTTGACGACGCTGCGGTGCAGGTACCCGATCGCCGCGTCCTTGTCGCGCAGCCGCTCCCAAGCCGCGTACAGCCCCACGAACGCGTCCTGGACGACGTCCTCGGCCGCCCACGGCTCACTCAGCAGCACCGCGGCGAGCCGCAGCATGCGGGTGTACTGGTCCGTGTACAGCGCGGTGACGGCGTCGGCCGGCCCCGACGACACGGGCACCGTTGCCACGCTTCCCCCGCTCCGGACCCTCGCCACCGTGGCCTCGGGTCCCGCCTCGTGACCGATCACGCCGGCGCACCGCCGGCCCTCGCCATGATGGACGTGCCGGTGCCGCCGCGGGTTGTGTCCCGCATGGTGCTCTCCTCCTCGCGGCCACCCTGGCGGCGTCGGCCGTCCGGCCCGTGGCCGCCCTCGGCGGATACACGCGGGGGAGCCGCCCGAGGTTGTGCGGCCGCCACGTTCGCGCCCTGTCGGTGGAGCAGGGCAGGATGCGGGGCGTGGGAGACGCGACCGCAGCCGACAGGGGCGCCGGTGCCGGCCCCGAACCGGGGGCCCAGGCCCGCCTCGGGCTCGTGCGCGGGCTCGCGACCACGGCCCGCGCCCTGCTGCGCCCGGCCACCACGCAGGAGTATCCCGACGTCGAGCCCGAGCTGCCGCCGCGCAGCCGCGGGGTCATCGCCCTGGTCGAAGAGAACTGCACCGTGTGCATGCTCTGCGCGCGCGAGTGCCCCGACTGGTGCATCTACATCGACTCCCACAAGGAGACGCTGCCCGCCGTCGAGGGCGGCCGTGAACGCCAGCGCAACGTGCTCGACCGCTTCGCGATCGACTTCTCGCTCTGCATGTACTGCGGCATCTGCATCGAGGTCTGCCCGTTCGACGCGCTGTTCTGGAGCCCCCAGTTCGAATACTCCGAGCTCGACATCCGCGAGCTGCTCCACGAGAAGGAGCGCCTGGCGGGCTGGGGCAGGGCGCCCCGCCGCCCCCGCCGCCCGACCCCGCGGCCCCCGAGCCCAAGGAGGCGGGGCAGGCCCGCAAGCCCGCCCGGGGGCGGCCGGCGTGAGCGGCGCCGAGCTGGTCTTCGCGGCGTTCGCGCTGCTCTCCGGCGTGTCGGCCGTGCTCGCGGTGACGAGCCGCCACGTGGTGCACGCGGCCCTGTGGCTCGTCGTCGCGCTCGGGGCGCTCGCCGGCGTGTACCTCGCCCTCGGGGCCGAGGTCGTGGCGCTGGTGCAGCTGCTGGTCTACGTGGGCGCGGTCGTCGTCCTCGTGCTCTTCGCCCTCATGCTCACGCGGGCCCCGATCGGGGTGCGCGCCGACCTCGACGCCGGGCCCTGGCGCCGCCTCGCCGCGGCCCTGGCGGGTCTCGCCGTCGCGGGCCTGCTCGGCGGCACCCTCGTGCTCGCGGTGGGCGATTCGCAGGTCACGCCCGACCTCGCCCGCGGCCGGGCCGGCCCGCTGGGGGAGGCGATCTTCGGTGGCTGGCTGCTGCCGTTCGAATTGCTGTCCGTGCTGCTGCTCGCGGCGCTCGTCGCCGCGCTCGCCGTCTCGAGAGGAGCGGACCGCTCATGAGAGCTCCGACAGGTGCGGAGCCGCGCGCCGTGCGCTGGTTCGGGGAACACCCGGACGGCGGGCGCGTGCTCACCGGCGACCACGTGGTCGAGGTGCCGCTGGACCACCACGACCCCGGCGGCGAGCGCATCGAGGTGTACGCCCGCGAGCTGCGAGCGCCCGACCTGGCCGACGTCGAGCAGCCGTACCTGGTGTTCCTCCAGGGCGGCCCCGGTGGCCGCTCGCCCCGCCCCGGCGCCGACGGGCCGAGCTGGCTGGAGTGGGCGCTTCGGCGCTACCGGGTGATCCTGCTCGACCAGCGCGGCACGGGCCGCTCGACCCCGCAGGACCGGCACACGCTCGCGGGGCTCACGCCGGCGCAGCAGGCGGACCGGCTCGCCCTCTTCCGGGCCGACTCGATCGTGGCCGACGCCGAGGTGCTGCGCCGCCACCTCCTCGGCGACGTTCCGTGGACGGCCCTGGGCCAGTCCTTCGGCGGCTTCTGCACCTGGACCTACCTGTCCCACGCGCCTGAGGGCCTCGCCGCCGGCCTCGTCACGGGCGGTGTCCCCCCGGTCGGCGTCCACGCCGACGACGTCTACCGGGCGACCCGCCCCGCGTTCGAGCGCCGCCTCGGCGAGCTCGACGCCCGGCACCCCGAGGCCAGGGTGGTGCTGGCGGACGTCGCCCGTCACCTGCTCGCCGGCGCCGAGGAGTACCTGCCGTCGGGGGAGCGCCTGACCGTCACCCGCCTGCAGGAGGTCGGGCACCCGATAGGGTTCGTGAACGGGCCGGAGACCCTCGCCGTGCTCGCCGAGGACGCCTGGGCCGTCCAGGGGCCCCCCGGGAAGGGGCGGCTGTCCGACACCTTCCTCGCGGGCGTGCACGAGATCGTCTCGTACGCGTCGGGTCCGCTCTACGCGCTGGTGCACGAGGCCTGTTACGGCGAGCCCGGCTTCGCCACGAACTGGTCCTCCGACCGCATCCGCGCCGAGCAGGGGGTCCCGGCGGAGCCGGTCCGCGACGCCGACGGCGTCGAGCGGCTGACGGTGACCGGCGAGAACGTGTACCGGTCGTCCGTCGCGGCCGATCCGGCGCTGGCGCCGCTGCTCGAGGCCGCCGACCTGCTCGCGGAGCGGGTCTGGGACCGCCCGCTCTACGACCCCGCCCGGCTCGCCGCGAACACGGTCCCGATCGCGGCCTGCGTCTACGAGCGCGACGTGTACGTCGAGGCCGAACTCTCGCGCGCGACCGCGGGGGCGACCGGGGCGGTGACCATCGTCGCCGACACCGTGCACCACCACGACGGCCTGCGGCGGGCCGGCGCCGCCGTCCTCGGCCGTCTCGAGGAGGCGCTGCGGGCTTCGGCTCCCGACGTCGTGCCCGTGGCGCATCCGGCACCGGAGGCTGACCAGGCGTGATCCATCTCGTCGGTCCCGTCGTCCTCGCGTCGGTGCTCGCCGGCGCGGGCGTCTACGGCATCGTCGCCCGCCGCAACGCGGTGCTCGTGCTCATCGGCGCGGAGCTGCTCGTGGCGGCCGCCGGGGTGCTCCTCGTGACGGCGTCCGCCCTGCCCGCCGGCGGCCTGGCCGGGCTCGAGCGGCCGGGCGCCCCGTCGGGCAGCGTGCCGGCGGCCGACCCGCTGCTGTCCGGGCAGGTCCTGACGGTGTTCGCGATCACCATCGCGGCGGCCGAGATCGGGCTCGCGCTGGCCGTGGTCCTGCTGCTGTACCGGGTCCGCCGGACCAGCGACCTGGCGGCCGTGCGCGAGCTGGGAGAGGCCTCGTCGACCTACAGCGAGCTCCCCGAAGCGGCCGAGGCGAGCCCGCCCGCGCCTGCCCGCCCGCCGCAGGCCACCTCCGGCGCCCCCCTCCCCACCCGCGCTGACGGGGTCGCCGCGCGAGCAGGCGAGGTGGCGGGGTGAGCGGGGCCGGCACCGCCGCCGCGAGCACGGTGGTGCTGCCCGCGGTCGTCGCCCTGGTCGGGTTGCCGCTGGCGCGCCGCAGCCCCGCATGGGGCCGGGAGTGGGCCGTGCTGGGCGGCCTCGCCACCCTGGCGGCGGCGCTCGTCGAAGCGGTCGCCGTCTACACGCGCGGGAGCGTCCAGCGTGTGCCGCTGCTGGGCACGCTCGACATCGGCACCGGCCAGGTGCGCCTCGACCTGCGTGCCGACGCACTCAGCGCGAGCGTGGCCGTCCTGGTGGCGCTGGTCGCCGTGTGCGTCCAGATGTACTCGACCGCCTATCTGGCCCCGCCGGCCGACCAGGACCCCGACCCCGACGCCGTCGAGCCCGCACCGACCCGGTACCCCGCCTACGCGGCGACGGTCTCCCTGTTCACGGCCGCGATGATGACCGTCGTCCACGCGGACGACCTCGTCCTGCTCCTGCTCGGCTGGGAGGTGATGGGGGCCTGCTCCTACCTGCTCGTCGGGCACCACAGTGAGCGGCCGGCGGCGCGGGCCGCCGCCGTCAAGGCGTTCCTCGTGACCCGGGTCGGCGACCTGGGCGTCCTGCTCGCCGTCGTCCTGCTGCTGGCGACGCTCGGCACGACGTCCTTGCCCGCCGTGCTGGCCGCGGCACCCTCGCTGCCGGCCGGTGTCGCCCTCGCCGCGGCGCTGCTCCTGCTGGCCGGCGCGGTGGGCAAGTCCGCGCAGTTCCCGCTGCACACCTGGCTGCCCGACGCGATGGAGGGCCCGACGCCGGTGTCGGCTCTCATCCACGCGGCCACCATGGTCGCGGCAGGCGTGTACCTCGTCGCACGGATGCTGCCGCTGTACCTGGCCACACCGGGGGCGCTCGAGGTGGCCGCCGTCGTCTCCGCCGTGACCATGCTCGGTGCCGCGCTCGCCGCCCTCGCCCAGGACGACCTCAAGCGCCTGCTCGCCTGGTCGACCGTGAGCCAGGTCGCCTACATGCTGGGGGGCGTCGCAGTGGCTCAGGGCGCGGCCGGTGCCGCTCCCGGCGTCCTGCACCTGCTGACCCACGGCGCGTTCAAGGCCCTGCTGTTCCTCGTGGCGGGGTGCGTGGCACAGTTGGCCGGCTCGACCCTGCTGCGCGACATGGGCGGCCTGCGCCGCAGCGCGCCGGCCCTCGCCGGGCTGCTGCCCTCGGGCTGGCGGCCCTCGCCGGGCTGCCCCCGCTGTCGGGGTTCTGGTCGAAGGAAGCGATCCTCTCGGCGGCCGAGGCCGACACCAGCTGGCCGGGCCGGCTCGTGCTCGCCAGCGGCCTGCTGACGACGCTCGTCACCGGCGCCTACGCCGGTCGTGCGCTGGCCGTCGTCGTGCTCGGTGAGGCGCCGAGCCTCGCGGACCTGCCGGCGGTGGCTCCCGGCGCGAACGGTGCTGTCGGCCCCGGGCACGCCGCTCACGCGGCGGCGGTACGCGAGGTCGGCGCCAAGGCCCTCCCCTGGGCGATGACGTTCCCGCTGTGGGTCCTCGCGGTGCCCACCGCCCTGCTCGGCCTCGTGCTCACGCACCCACCCGACGCCGTGCGCGACATCCACCTCGACCCCATGACGGCGCTGGCGGGCACCGCTCTCTCGGTGGTCGGGCTGACGTGGGGTCTCGCCGCGGCCCGCACGGCCGAGCGTGACGCCGCGCTCGCGCTGCCGTCGGGTCTGCGGTCGTTCCTGCGGGAGGGCTACCGGCTCGACGCCGTCCAGCAGGCCCTCGTCGTGACCCCGTACACGGCCCTCGCCCGGCTCGTCCGCGCAGGCGACCGCGACGTCGTCGACGGTTACGTCCGCGGCGTGCCGGTGCTGACGCGGTGGGGTTCCGCCCTGCTGGCGCGCGCGCAGTCGGGCCTCGCGACCGGTTACGTCGCGTGGCTCGCCGCGGGCGCCGTCGTCGCCGGCGTGGTGGGGGTGATCATGTCGTGACGGCACTGCCGCAGACGTTCGCAGGCATCCAGGCCGCTAGCGGCGTGGGTCGCGCGGCGGGTGGGGGCGCCGAGGCCGCGCTGGCACCGCTGCGCGAGCACGCCGGCTGGCTGCTCCCCGCGCTCGTCGTGCTGCCGCTCGCGGTGTCGCTCGCCCTGCTCGCGCTGCGCCGGCTCGGCGACGGGGCCGCCACCGTCGTCGCCGCGGGGGCGGCCGCCGTGACGCTCGTGCTCGCCGCCCTCGTCACGGCGGCCGGCGCCCCCTACGACGCAGCGGCCGCCGGCACCGCCCCGCGGATGGACGCCGACGCCTCCTGGATCCCGGCGCTGGGCGTGCGCGCACACCTCGCGGTCGACGGCGTCTCGGCGCCGCTGGTGGTGCTGTCGGCGTTGCTCGGGCTGCTCGTCTGCTGGCACCTCGTGCGCGTGCGACCGGTCGCCGGCCGGGCGCGTGCCCTCGCGGCCTGCTACCTGGCCGTCGAGGGCGGCGCGCTCGCCGTCTTCACCGCGCGCGACCTGCTGCTGTTCTTCGTCGCGTTCGAGGTCGTGCTGGTGCCGATGTGGTTCGTCGTCGCGGTGTGGGGCGACGACGGGCAACGCCGGGTGTGGGCGCCGCTGACCGCGCCCGGCCCGGCCGGCGAGGCCGCCCGGCGTGACGCCGCGAACCGCTTCATCCTCTTCACGGCGCTGGGTTCGGCGGTCATGCTCCTCGGACTGCTCCTCGTGGCCCTGCGCTCGGGCACCACGGACATCGCCGTGCTCGCGCAGCGCGCGGCCGGTGGTGGTGGAGGGTCCGCGCTGAGCCACGGCGAGCAGGTGGTGGCGGCGGCCCTCATCGTCGGCGGCCTCGCCGTCAAGGCGCCGATGTTCCCGCTGCACACCTGGCTCCCGCCGGCGCACACGGTCGCCCCCACCGGCGGGTCGGTGCTGCTCGCCGGCGTCCTGCTCAAGCTGGGCACCTACGGGATGGTCCGGGTCGCCGTGCCGATCGTGCCGGACGGCGTCCGCACCCTCGCCCCGCTCCTGGGTGCCCTCGGTGTCGCCGGCATCCTCTGGGGCGGCCTCGCGTGTTTCGTGGAACGCGACCTCAACCGGCTGGTCGCGTTCTCGTCCGTCGCGCACATGGGCTTCGTGCTGCTCGGCATCGCCTCGCTCACGCCGATCGGGCTGCAGGGCGCGCTGTTCGCGAACGTCGCGCACGGCCTCGTCACCGGGTTGCTGTTCCTCGTCGTCGGTGCCCTGAAGGACCGGCACCACTCCGCGGACCTCGCGGCGATCGGGCCCAACCTGCGCGACCGGGTGCCGCGGCTCGGCTGGTTGCTGGCCTTCGGAGCGCTGGCCGCGCTCGGGCTGCCGGGGCTGGCGGGCTTCTGGGGCGAGCTGTTGGCGATCGCGGGGGCGTGGCAGTCGCCGGCGCTGGGCGTTCTGGCCCGTCCGCTGGCCGTGGTCGCCGCCGTCGGGACCGCGGTGGCGGCCGCCTACCTCCTGCGTGTCCTGCGGATCGTCTGGCACGGTCCTCTGGTCGCCCGCCGGGGCGGCGCGATCCCACCGCCGGTCACCATCGGCGACGCGACGACGCACGAGCTCACCGTCGCGGCCCCGCTGGTCGCCGCGATCACCGTGCTCGGCGTACTGCCCTGGCTGCTGCTGAACGTCACTGGCCCCGCCGCGCGGTCGCTGCTCAGCGGGCAACCCGGGTCGACCAGCACAGCAACGACCAGCACAGCAACGACCAGCACAGCAACGACCACCGCGACCGGTACCGCGACCGGCACGGCGACCGGCGCGTCGACCGGCGCGGCGACCGGCACCGCGGGCGCGACCGCGACGGGAGCGGTGCCGTGAACCCGCTGACCGCCGTCCAGAGCGTCGACGCCCTCGCGCTCGCACCGGTCGCGGCGCCGCTCGCGGCGCTCCTGCTCGTCCTGCTCGTCGACGCCGTGGCGCCGGCGGCTCGCCGGGCCCGGCGCGTGCACGACCTGCTGGCCCTGGCCGGCCTCGCCGGCGGGGCCGTGGCCGTCGTCGCGCTCGCCGCGGACGGTGCCGACCGGCGGACGGCGTGCGTGCCCGGTGGCGGCCTCGACATCAGCGCCTGCTCGTACGCCGTCTCACCGCTCACCCTCACGCTCCAGGGGGTGACGATCGGGGCCGCACTCGTGTGCCTCCTGCTCACCCTCGACGGGCCCGGCGCCGGCGACCGCGCCCCGCACCACGTCCTGTTCCTCGCCGCCGTCGCGGGCGCGACCGCACTGGCGGGGGCCCGCGACCTGGCGACGCTCGTGGTCGCGCTCGAGACCGCGACGCTGCCCGCCGTCGGGCTGGTGGCGCTCCGGCGCGACCCGCAGGGGGCCCAGGGCGCCGTCACCTTCCTGCTGACCGCCCTCACCTCGCTCGGGCTGCTCCTGCTCGGCGCGGCGCTCCTGCTGGCGGCCACCGGCTCGGCGCACCTCGACCGCATCGCCGCGGCGCTCGGTGAGCCCGGGCTGCCGTCCCGGGTGCGCGCCGTGGCCGTGCTCGGAGTGCTCCTGGCCGTGGCCGGGATCGCGTTCAAGCTGTCCGCCGTCCCGTTCCACCTCTGGACGCCCGACACCTACGCCGGCGCACCGCTGCCGATCGCGGCCTTCCTCGCGACCGTGTCGAAGGCGGCCGGAGCGGCCGCGGTGGTCGTCCTGCTGGCGCTCGGCGCGGCGCCGCTGGCCGACGCCTGGGCCCCGGTCCTGGGTGGCCTCGCCGCGCTCACGATCACGGTCGGCAACCTGGTGGCCCTGCGGCAGCGACTCGCGGTGCGGCTGCTGGCCTGGTCGACCGTGGCACAGGCGGGGTGGGTGCTCCTCCCGCTCGCCGGCGCGGGCGCGGGCGGCCCCGCGGCCGTCCGCAGCGCCGCGGCAGGTGCCGTCGGCTATCTCGCGGCCTACGTGGCGGCGACGCTGGCCGTCTTCGCCGTCGTCGTCGTGCTGGCACGCCACCACCGCGCGGGGGAGGAGCACGCCCTGGAGGCCTACCGGGGGCTGGCCCGGCGTGAGCCGGTCGCCGCGGCGGTGCTCGCCTTCGGCCTGGCCTGCCTCGCCGGTCTGCCGCCGGGCATCGTCGGGCTGGTCGCGAAGGTCGTGGCCGTCCGGCCGGTGGTCGACGTCGCGGCGTGGCCGCTCGCCCTGGTGGCGGCCGCGAACGTTGCCCTCGGCCTCGTCTACTACCTGCGCTGGGCGGCGATGCTGTTCACTGCGCCTGCCGTGCCGGCCTCCGCCGCGCCTGGCGCCGTGACCGTCCCCACGTGGCGGGTGCGGCCCGCCGAGGGCCTCGCCCTCGGTTCCGCGGCGGCCGCCTGCGTCGTCCTGTCGGTCTGGCCGCAGGCCGTGGCGGGAGTCCTGCCCGGGGTCGTACGGTGACGCGCCGGCTCTTCGGGAACCGGGACGTCGTCACGAGGCGTTCAGCGGGTACCAGACATCCACGAAGCCGGAGCGAGGAGCCGACAACCACATGGGTCGCCGCCACTTCAACGGACTGAAGACCGCCCTGTTGCTGGGCGGCCTGTCCGCTTTCCTGCTGCTCGTGGGGCAGTTGATCGGTGGCCGGAGCGGGCTGATGATCGCCCTGCTCATCGCCCTCGGCCTGAACGCGTACAGCTACTGGAACTCCGACAAGCTCGCGCTGCGCGCGATGCGCGCCCGGCCGGTCAGCGAGGCCGAGCAGCCCGCGATGTACCGCATCGTGCGTGACCTCTCGACCGCCGCGCGTCAGCCGATGCCGCGGCTGTACGTGTCGCCGACCGCCGCCCCGAACGCGTTCGCCACCGGTCGCAACCCCCGCAACGCGGCGGTCTGCGCCACCCAGGGCATCCTCGAGATGCTCGACGAGCGCGAGCTGCGCGGGGTGCTGGGGCACGAGCTCATGCACGTCTACAACCGCGACATCCTCACCGCCTCGGTCGCGGCGGCGATCGCGAGCGCGATCACCTTCATCGCCCAGTTCGCCCTGTTCTTCGGCGGCGGCGATGACGAGGACCGGCCCAACCCGATCGCCGCCATCGCGCTGATGCTGCTGGGTCCGCTCGCCGCGGGGGTCATCCAGATGGCCATCAGCCGCACCCGCGAGTACGACGCCGACGAGGACGGCGCGACCTTGACCGGTGACCCGCTGGCGCTCGCGTCTGCTCTTCGCAAGCTCGAGTACGGCACCCGCGAGCGGCCGCTGCCGCCGGAGCGCGACATCGTCAACGCGAGCGCCCTCATGATCGCCAACCCCTTCCGGGGCGACGGCCTCTCGCGCATGTTCAGCACCCACCCGCCGATGGCCGAGCGCATCGCGCGGCTCGAGACCATGGCCGGGTACCGCCGGTGACGCCCTCCCGGCGGCCCTCATCGCCACGTCGCCCCGCCCGGGGCGGAGCCCGAGCCTCCACTGGCCAAGGCTCCAGCGGCCGAGGCTCCACCGGCGGCGGCGCCCGAGCGGCAGGTCGCGGCCCGGGCGGCATCGCCCCGCCCCCGATCGAGGCGCGCGACGCCCGCGGCATCGCCGCCGGCCTGCTGCTCTTCGCGGCCGGCATGGCCGTGGGCGGCGTCCTCGTGGCCGCCCGCCTCGGCGGCGGACCGCTCTGGAGCATCGCCATCGCGCTGGGCTTCCTCGGCATCGGCGCCGTCGGGGTGTTCCAGCGGCGCACGCTGTCGCCCGTTCCCCGCCCCGCGATGTGGTCCCCGCGCTACCTCGGGGAGGTCGCCGCCCCCCTGGGAGTACCGGTGGCCGCGTTCCTGGCGGTCTTCTACGGCCTGCTCGCGATCGGCGTCGCCGGCAACCTGCTCGTCCCGCTCGTCCGGCGCTGATCCGCACGGAGCCTCCCGGCCGTGCACCCGCGCGGCGCCGCCGCCACTGGCCGAACGGAGGAGGTCAGTGGCTTCCCCGCGCGGCGCCCGCATCCCTGAGGCACGCTGGAACGACCCCTGGCGCCCGTCGGCGCGCTCCGGGGCCGATCCCTGCCACGTGACGAGGTCCTCAGTGACGACAGCTGCGTCCGCCGACCACGGCGCCACCGTCCCCCGAACCACCCAGCGAGCACGTCGCGAGCCGGTCCCCGAGGCCCCGCTCGCGGGTGACCCGCGGCAGCCGCTGCTGCACCAGCACGTGGTGGTCGCGGCAGCACCGAGCGTGCTCTTGTGCGGCGCCTCCGGCGATCTCGATGCCGGCGGCCCCGGTGACGGTGCCCAGGGGCTCTTCCATGCCGACATCAGAGCGCTCTCCCGGTTGCGCCTCACCGTGGGCGGGCAGCCACCCGACCCGGTGCTGGGCACGGCCGACGGCGCCGGCCGCGCTCGTTTCGTGGGCTTCGCCCGCAACGTCGGCGACGCCGTTCCCGACCCCAGCGTCCGCGTCGAGCGGATGCGCGAGATCAGCCCGGGCGGCCTCGAGGAGCGCATCGTGGTCAGCTCCTGGGCGAGCATGCCCGTGACGACGCTGCTCCGCCTCGAGGTCGGGGCCGACCTGCTCGACGTCGACCGGGTCAAGTTCGGCGCGGTCGGCCGGCCCGCCGCGGCCCGCGGTGAGCCGGGCCGGCTGGTGTGGTCGCACGGGGACACCCGGGTCACGGTGGAGGCGCCGGGCGCCGATCTCGACGCCGCGAACGGGACGGTCACCTGGCCGCTGGAGTTGGCGCCGGGGGCCCGGAGCGTCCTGACCTGGCATGTGGACGTCGACGACGTCGGGGCGGCGGTCACCCCGCCGCCGGGCACCCCCAGCTGGGCCGAGCCGCGGATGCGCGCCGACGACCGGCGCCTCGGCGTCATGCTGCGGCGCTGTCTCGCCGACCTGCACGGTCTGCGGATGTCGGTGCCGGAGTCACCGGGCGACGTGTTCCTCGCGGCCGGCGCCCCCTGGTTCTTCACGCTGTTCGGCCGGGACAGCCTGTGGTCCGCCCGGATGCTCCTGCCGCTGGGCACCGACCTGGCCCGGGGCACCCTGCGCGTGCTCGCCGCGCCGGCAGGGCCGCGAGGACGACCCGGTGTCCGAGGAGGAGCCCGGGAAGATCCTGCACGAGGTCCGCCGCGACGTGCTGGACGACGGCCAGGGGCTGCGCCTGCCCCCGTCTACTACGGCAGCATCGACGCGACCCCGCTGTGGGTCTGCCTGCTGCACGACGCCTGGCGCTGGGGCCTCGCCCCGGCCGACGTCGAGCCCCTGCTGCCGCACCTCGAGGCGGCTCTCGGGTGGATCGAGGCGACGACCGGCGAAGGCTTCGTCGCCTACAGCAGGCGCAACGCGACCGGCCTGGCCAACCAGGGCTGGAAGGACTCCGCCGACGCCGTCCGCTTCCGCGACGGCCACCTCGGGCTGCCACCCGTGAGCCTGGCCGAGGTCCAGGGCTACGCGCACGAGGCCGCGGTCGGCGGGGCCGCCCTCCTCGACGCCTTCGGGAGGCCGGGCGGGGACCGGTGGCGGAGCTGGGCCGCTCGCCTGGCCGACCGGTTCCGGGCGCAGTTCTGGGTGGAGGACGACGACGGGCCCTACCCGGCGATGGCCCTGGACGGTCTCGGCCGGCCGGTCGACGCCGTCGCGAGCAACATGGGACACCTGCTCGGCACCGGCCTGCTCGACGAGGCCGAGACGCAGGCGGTGGCCGACCGCCTCGCCTCCCCCGAGCTCGCCGGCGCGTACGGCCTGCGGACGATGTCGAACCGCGCCGACGGCTATGGCCCGTCGCGGTACCACTGCGGCACGGTCTGGCCCCACGACACCGCCATCGCCGTCCTCGGGCTGGCCCGCAGCGGTCACGTGCGCCAGTCCGCCGACCTCGTCGACGGGCTGCTCGAGGCCGCGGCCGCCCTGCCTGCCCCGCTCCCCGAGCTCTGGGGCGGCGACGGTCGCGACGAGGTCCCCGAGCCGGTGCCCTATCCGGCGGCCTGCCGGCCGCAGGCCTGGGCGGCAGCGTCCTCGGTGGCCATGCTCACGGCGGTCCTCGGCGTCGACCCCGACGTGCCCGCGGGCACGCTGGCGGTCCGGCCGGTGCAGCCGTCGCCGGTGGGGGCGGTGAACGTCGAGGGCCTGCGCGTCGCGGGTGCCCCGCTCGCCGTCCGGACCGACTCCTCCGGTGCGCTGCTCACCGTCACGACGGACGCCGCCCTCAGGCTCGTCTCCTGACACCGCCCCGCGTCCTGGGCTGGGGCTCGCCCGCTCGGGGCAGGCGGTTAGCGTTCGGCCCATGAGCGGCCCGGTCCCGGCGATCCCGTCCGCCGACGAGCTCGCGGCGACGCTGCGAGCCGCCGGATGCGTGTTCGCCGAGGACGAGGCTCGCCTGCTGCTCTCCCAGGCCCGGACGCCGACCGAGTTGAGGCGCCTCGTCGAGCGCAGGGTGGCCGGCGAGCCCCTCGAGCAGGTGCTCGGCTGGGCCGAGTTCGACGGCCTGCGGGTGGCCGTCGCGCCGGGCGTCTTCGTGCCGCGGCGGCGGACCCAGCTGCTCGTCCGCGAGGCGGTGCGAAGGGCCCGCGCAGCCGGCGCCACCGGTCGGCGGCCCGTCGTCGTCGACCTCTGCTGCGGCTCCGGGGCCGTCGCCGCCGCCGTCGCCGCGGAGCTGGGCGACCACGTCGACCTGCACGGGGTCGACGTCGACCCGGCCGCGGTGGCGTGCGCCCGGGTCAACCTCGACGGCATCGCGACGGTCTACCAGGGCGACCTCTTCGTGCCCTTGCCGGCGCGGCTGCGCGGGCAGGTCGACGTCGTCGTCGCGTGCACGCCCTACGTGCCGACCGGGGACGTCCGGCTGATGCCCCCGGAGGCCCGCGATCACGAACCGCTGACCGCCCTCGACGGAGGCATCGACGGCCTCGACGTCGTGCGGCGGCTCATCCGCGAGGTGGGGCCGTGGCTGCGCGCGGGCGGGTGTGTCGCCGTCGAGACGAGTGAGCGTCAGGCGCCGATCGCCGCCGCCGCCGTCGCCGCCCAGGGCCTGCTGCCCGCCGTCGTCGCCGACGACGAGCTCGGTGCCACGATCGTGACGGGCGGCCGACCGGCGACCGCATGACGCCCGGGCTCGCCGGCGCGGTCACAGCGGCCACACATGACGTCCATATGCCGGGCGTGCATCATGGTCGGGTCGACCGGCAGAAGGGACCTGGATGGCAGGGCGACACTTCGGGGCCGCCCGCGGCCGTACCGCGGCGTACCTGTCGCTCCTGCTCCTCGCAGTGATCGTGCTCGTCGGTGCCCTCGTGTCAGGCGGTGCCCCGGCCCAGCTCCGGGCGCGGCTGCTGGGGGCGGCATCGCCGGCGGTCCCCGCGATCCCGGCGGCCGCCACCGCGAGGACACCGCCGCCCCCGAGGAACTCCCCGCCGCCCGCCACCAGGGCACCCGCCTCGAGGGCATCCGCCCAGGCTCCCGTCCACCGCGTCGTCGGCCTCGGCGACTCCGTGCCCGCCGGCACGAACTGCGGCTGCACCGACGTCGTCCGGCTCGTCGCCGCCGGCCTCGCGCGTTCGCAGGGTGGCGACGTGTCGGCCACCAACCTCGCCAGCGCCGGCCAGACCAGCGACGGGCTCCTCGAGCAGCTCGACGACGCCGCCACCCAGCAGGCGATCCAGAACGCGGACGTCGTCCTCGTCAACGTCGGCGCCAACGACTTCGACAGCGCCACGGTGACCGACGCGGACTGCGCCGATCCCACTGCGGCGACCTGCTACGGGGATGACCTCGGGTCCCTCTCCCAAACGATGGGCGAGGTGCTGGACCGGGTCGCCGCCCTGACCGACGGCCGGGTCGTCGTGATCGGCTACTGGAACGTGTTCCTCGACGGCGCGGTCGGCCGCGGCCAGGGGGGCGCGTACGTCCGCAACAGCGACGCGCTCACCCGTGCCGTCAACACCGGCCTCGCCTCCGCCGCGGCGGGGCATGGCGCCACGTACGTCGACGTCTACCGGCCGTTCAAGGGCGACGGGGACCGTGACGACACCGGCCTGCTGGCCCCGGACGGCGACCACCCGAACGCCCAGGGTCATGCCGTCCTCGCGGCGACGATCACGGCGGCGCTGACGGCGTCCGGCACCTGACGCGACGCGCGTCAGCGGTAGTTGATGAACTGCACGGCCACGTCGAGCTCGGCTCCCTTGAGCAGCGCGATGACCGCCTGCAGGTCGTCGCGGCTCTTGCTCGACACCCGCAGCTCGTCGCCGGTGATCTGTGCCTTGACCGCCTTGGGGCCCTGCTCACGGATGATCTTCGAGATCTTCTTCGCGTCCTCCTGGGAGAGGCCCTCCTTGAGCGAGGCCTCGATCCGGTACTCCTTGCCCGACGGCTTCGGGTCGTCGGCGTCCAGCGCCTTGAGCGAGACGCCGCGCCTGATGAGCTTCGTCTGGAAGACGTCGAGCACGGCCTTCACGCGGTCCTCGCTGTTCGCACGCATCAGGATCGCGTCACCGGTCCACGCGATCGACGCGTCGACCCCCTTGAAGTCGTACCGCTGCGAGATCTCCTTCGCGGCCTGGTTGAGCGCGTTGTCGACCTCCTGACGGTCGACCTTGCTCACGACGTCGAACGAGGAGTCGCCCGCCACGCTGTCCCACCCTCCGCTCCGGCGCCCGCACGACACGGACGCGACCTCCTGCTGGAGCTTGCTATCCTTCCATCCGCCGGTGCGAGCGGCACCAGGCGAGGCGGGTTGCCCGAGTGGCCAAAGGGAGCGGTCTGTAAAACCGTCGGCGTAGTCCTACGTTGGTTCGAATCCATCACCCGCCACCCCTCTCGAACGGCCCCTGACCAGCGCTGCCGGTCAGGGGCCGTCGTCGTCGGGCCGTCCTGGCGGCGGTGCCGGGGGTGTGGCGTAGCGTCCCGCTCATGACCGATGCCGGGGAGATCCGGGGGCGCGTCCGCGAGCTGATCGCCGCGCACGATCCCGACACCACAGAGCCGCCGGCGTTCCTGCGGGCCCGCTTCGACGCCGGGCTGGCCTGGGTGCACTACCCGGTGGGTCTGGGCGGGCTCGGGGCGCCGCGCGGGCTGCAGGCCGTCGTCGACGCCGAGTTGGCCGCGGCGCGGCGCCCCCGACAACGACCCACGCCGGATCGGCATCGGCCTCGGGCATGGCCGCGCCGACCATCCTCGCCTTCGGCACTCGCCGAGCAGCAGCAGCGCTGGCTGCGCCCGCTCTGGACGGGCGAGGAGGTGTGGTGCCAGCTCTTCAGCGAGCCCGGCGCCGGTTCCGACCTCGCGGGTCTCGCCACCCGCGCCGTCCGCAGCCGGACGGCGACGAGCTGGGTGGTCGACGGTCAGAAGGTGTGGACGTCGAACGCGCACTCGGCGCGGTGGGCGATCCTCGTCGCCCGCAACGACCCCGACGTCGCCAAGCACGCCGGCCTCACGTACTTCGTCTGCGACATGACGGCGCCCGGGGTCGAGGTCCGGCCGCTGCGGCAGATCACCGGCGAGGCGGAGTTCAACGAGGTCTTCCTCACCGGCGTGCGCATCCCCGACGCGCACCGGCTGGGCGCGTCGGCGACGGGCTGGAAGGTCGCGCAGGCCACCCTGATGAACGAGCGCGTCGCCATCGGCGGCATGCGGCCGTCCCGCGGGAGGGCGGCATGATCGGCCCGGTCGCCGCGCTGTGGCGGGAGCGGCCCGAGCTGCGCACCCCCGAGCTGCACGACCGGCTGCTCTCGCTCTGGGTCGACGCCGAGGTCGACCGGCTCACCGGCCAGCGGCTGCGCCAGCAGCTCGCCGCCGGTCAGCCCGGCCCCGAAGGGTCGGCGACCAAGCTCGCCTTCGCCCGGCTCAAGCAGGCGGCGAGCGGCCTGGAGATGGAGCTGCGCGCCGAGGAGGGCCTGGCGTACGACGACTGGTCGATGCGCCGCCCTGAGAGCGTCGACTTCACCGGCCGGGGCGCCGGCTACCGCTACCTGCGGGCCAAGGGCAACTCCATCGAGGGCGGCACCTCCGAGGTCCTGCGCAACGTCATCGCCGAGCGCGTCCTCGGCCTGCCCGCCGAGCCCCGCACCGACACCACGCCCCGTGGAAGGACCTGCCGCGATGAGGAGCCCACGGTGACCACGCACGCCGACCTGGCGGACGCCCTCGCCCCCGCGTCGCCGCCGACCCGCTCGCCGACGCCGACCTGCTCGACCGCGAGGTCGAGACCGACCTGCGGGCCACCCTCCGGGGCCTCCTGCGCGAGCGGCTCGACCCGGCCGCGCAGATCCGCCTCGCTCGACAGCGAGGCACCCGCACGACCGCACGCTGTGGGCCGCCCTCGCCGGCGACCTCGGGCTGGCCGGTCTGCTGGTGCCCGAGGCTCTCG
The DNA here is from genome assembly GCA_963794075.1 of uncultured Actinomycetota bacterium. Lineage (GTDB taxonomy): Bacteria > Actinomycetota > Actinomycetes > Actinomycetales > Kineosporiaceae > DATKNA01. The sequence continues at coordinate 27,860 of CAWCCY010000008.1, read as the reverse complement.
ACGGTGCGGGCGCTTCCGCCCGTGAGGCCGCCGTGGTGCTGGAGGAGCTCGGTGCCGCGGCGGCCGCCGTCCCGTTCCTGTCCAGCGCCGTCGTCGCGACGTCCGCGCTCCTCGCGGTGCCCGCGGGTGACGCCCGTGACCTCGCCCTGCGCCGGCTGGCGACGGGCGACACCACGGCCGCGCTCGCGGTACCCCTGACGACGGCGCCGGGCGCCGCCTGGCCGGCGTCCACGACCTGGGCCGGTGGCGCCCTGACGGGCACGGTGACGAGCGTCGCCGACGGCGAGCTCGCCGGTCTCGCCGTCGTCCCGGCCCGCAGCGGGGGCGAGCCGGTGCTGGTGCTCGCGGACGCCGGGTGGTCGGCCACCCCCCGGCCGTCGTTCGACCAGACCCGACGGCTTGCCGAGCTCCGGTTCGACGCGACGCCCGGCACGGTGCTGGCGACGGGTGACGACGCCGTGGCCGCGCTCGAGGCAGCGCTGCTGACGGGCGCCGGGCTGCTCGCGTCCGAGCAGCTGGGCGTCGCCCAGTGGTGCCTCGACGAGACGGTCGCGCTACGTGAAGGTCCGGCGTCAGTTCGGGCGGCCGGTCGGCTCGTTCCAGGCGCTCAAGCATCGGCTCGCCGACGTCTGGCTCGAGGTCACGTCGCTGCGGGCGGCGGCCCGGTACGCGGCCGACCGGCTCGCGCGACCGGGCCCGCCGGACGCCGAGACCGTGCTGGCGGTGACCGTCGCCGCCGCCTTCGCCGCCGGGGTGGCGGTCGCACGCGGCGGAGGAGGCGCTGCAGCTGCACGGTGGGATCGGCATGACCTGGGAGCACCCGCTGCACCTGCGGCTCAAGCGGGCGAAGGCCGACCAGCTCGCCTTCGGCACCGCCGGTCGCCACCGGAGCGCTCTGGCCACTCTCGTCGACCTGCCCGGCCCCTCGGATGAGGGCAAGGGCGTGTCCCGTAGGTCGCGGTCGTCGGGGTCGGGGTCCTCGGGGTCGGGGTTCCGCGCCCTGGCCGGCGCCGCGCTCCTCCTGCCGGCGATGGCCGCGTGCGGGGGCGGTTCGAGCTCGGCCGGCACGGCGGCGGGGGGCGGCGCGCAGGCGGCCTCTGCGCCCGCCGTCACGACCGTCACCCGCACGGTCACAGCCACCGGCGGGGCCACAGCCACCGGCGGGGCCACGGACGGCGGTTCGACAGCGGGCGGGTTGTCCACCGTCACGGCGACGAGCAGCCTCCCGCGCTGCGACGGGCCGAGCCTGACGATCGCGGTCGGTCCCCCCGACGGGGCCGCGGGCACGGTGTACCGCACGATCGTGTTCCGCAACGGCGGCCCCACGACCTGCACCCTGAAGGGCTACCCGGGCGTCGCGGCGGCCGACGCCGCCGGCAACCCCGTCGTCAATGCCGCGCGGGACACCTCCAGGGCGCCGGAGCGCGTCGTGCTCGCACCCGGCGGTTCCGCGCACGCGGCCCTCGCCGCCCGGAACCTGCCGGCCGGCAGTGCGGCCTGCGAGACGTACGGCCGGCTCCTCGTGACGCCGCCGGACAGCCGCCGCACCTCGACGATCGCGGTGTCCGTGACGCCGTGCGAGCGCGTGTTCCGGGTCGGGCCCGTGCGAGCCGGGGCCACCGCCGGCTGACGCCCCGAACGCCACGCGCCCGCCGGCCAACGGTTTGGCGTGCGACCCCCGGCGCCGTGTACCGTTGACCCGCTGCCGGGGTCCGCTCCGGCCGCGCCCCGATAGCTCAGTCGGCAGAGCGTCTCCATGGTAAGGAGAAGGTCTAGGGTTCGATTCCCTATCGGGGCTCCGGGCGGTGCCCGCTCCGGCGGTCCACCGTCAGGGCGGAGTAGCTCAGTTGGCAGAGCAAGCGGCTCATAATCGCTGTGTCGTGGGTTCAAGTCCCGCCTCCGCTACCAAGGTCCCCGGCTTGCGGCCGGGCGGCGGGTTCGACCGGCCGCTCCTCGGTCACGTACCCTGGAACATCGTGCGTGCGCGGGCGGTTGCTCGTGCCGTGCCCGCGGTCCGTCCGCGGGACCTCACCGAAGCTTCGAGTCGAGAGAAGGCTGCACCGTGGCCAGCAGGGCACAGGACGTGCGACCCAAGATCACGATGGCGTGCGCGGAGTGCAAGCACCGCAACTACATCACCAAGAAGAACCGGCGGAACGACCCCGACCGTCTCGGTCTGGCCAAGTTCTGCCCCAACTGCGGCAAGCACACCGAGCACCGCGAGACCCGCTGACACCTCCGCCCCCCGGGCGGACCACGAGGCCGCCCTGTACACGGGCGGCCTCGTCGTCGTACGGCCAGGTTCGCGCCCGCTGATGCGGGCCGGGGCGTGGCTCGAAGGAGCAGGATCCGAGAGGCCGGGAGGGCCGCGATGGGTGTGGACCCGCAGTTGGCCGAGCGGTCGTACCCGCCGGCCGCCGTGTACGAGGTCGGCCGGCAGAAGATCGCCGAGTTCGCCGCCGCGATCGGCAGCGACGACCCCGCGCACCACGACCCCGAGGCGGCCCGTGCGCTGGGGCACCCCGACGTCATCGCGCCGCCCACGTTCGCGATCATCGTGGCGCAGCGGGCCGAGGCAGCGATCGTGCACGACCCCGCGTCCGGGATCGACTACGCGCGGGTCGTGCACGGCGAGGAGCGCTTCACCCATCGCCGTCCCATCGTCGCCGGCGACCGCCTGGTCGCGACGCCCCACGTGGACACCGTGCGCGAGGCCGGCGGCCACGCCATGGTGAGCACCCGGGTCGAGATCGCCACCGAGTCCGGCGAGCCGGTCGCGACGGCGCTCTCCACGATCGTCGTCAGGGGCGGTGAGTGATGGCCGCGCGCCCGTTCGACGAGGTCGCCGTCGGCGACGAACTGCCGCCCCGGTCGTTCCCGCTGACCCGCCTCGACCTCGTGCGCTACGCCGGCGCCAGCGGCGACTTCAACGTCATCCACTGGAACCAGCGGAACGCGACCTCCGTCGGCCTGCCCGACGTCATCGCGCACGGCATGCTGACGATGGCCACCGCCGCGCGCCTCGTGACCGACTGGGCGGGCGACCCGGGCGCCGTCGTCGAGTACGGCGTCCGCTTCACCAAGCCGGTCGTGGTGCCTGACGGTGACGGCGACGGGGCGGGTGGGGCGGTCCTCGAGGTGACCGGTGTCGTCGCCACGAAGGACGAGTCCGAGCGCACCGTCCGCGTCGATCTCACCGCGACCAGCGCCGGCGAGCGCGTGCTCGGCCGGGCGCAGGCCGTCGTCCGCCTGCCCTGACAGCGCCGTCAGGGCCGCCCGACCCGACCCCCGAACGGGTGCCGTCCTGACCGCGATCCCCACCCCGCCCACCGTCCCCGCCGCCCGGGTCGTCCGTGCCCGCACCGCCGTGGCCGTCGTCTTCGTGGCGAACGGCATGATCATGGCGACGCTGTGGTCGCGTCTGCCGGGGATCCGCGCGGCCCTCGGGCTCGACCCCGCCCGGCTCGGGCTCCTGCTCGGTGCCGGCGCGGTCGGTGCGGTCTCGGGTCTGCCTCTGGCCGGCGTCGTCGTGCACCGGCTGGGCCCGTCCCGCACGGTGCGGATCGCCGCTCTCGGCTGCGGCGTCGGCCTGGCCTGGGCCGGGATCGCGCCGTCCGGAGATCACCCTGGTGCCGGCGCTGTTCGGGCTCGGGATGCTGTCCGGGATCTGGGACGTCGCGATGAACGTCGAGGGCGCTGCCGTCGAGCAGCTGCTCGGGCGGCCCGTGATGCCTCGCTTCCACGCCGGCTTCAGCCTCGGCACCGTGGTCGGCGCTCTCGGTGGCGCCGCGGCCGCCGGCCTCCACCTTCCGGTGCGCGTCCACCTGCCCGTGGTGGCCGTCCTCGGCGCGCTGTGCGCCGCCGCCGCGACCCGCGCCTTCCTGCCGGTCCCCGAACCCCCGGCGGAGGAGGGGACACGCGCTGCAGCCCCGGACGCCGCCGGCGCCGGCCTCGCCGGCGCGTGGCGGGAACGCCGCACGCTGCTCGTGGGCCTGCTCGTCGTCACCATGGCGCTCGCCGAGGGCAGCGCGAACGACTGGCTGGCCGTGGGGCTGGTCGACGGCTATCGCGCCCCCGAGGGCCTCGCCGCCGGCGGGTACGCGCTGTTCGTCGCCGCGATGACGTTCGGCCGGCTGCAGGGCGGCCGGGCGTTGGAGCGCTGGGGCCGCGTCGTCACACTGCGCGTCAGCGCGCTGCTCGTGTTCGCAGGCATCCCGCTGGTGGCGGCCGGGGCGGCGGCGCTCGGCAGCCGCAGCCTCGCGCGCCGCGCCGCCGGCGATCCTCGCGCTCGCTGCCGGCGCGGGCGTGGCCGGCGTCCTCGTCTGGGGGCTGGGCAGCTCGCTGGGCTTCCCGGTGGGCATGAGTGCGGCGGCGGACGAACCGGCCCGCGCTCCCGCGAGGGTCAGCGTCGTGAGCACGATCGGGTACCTCGCGTTCCTGGCCGGTCCACCGGTGCTGGGGGCCTTGGGCAATCGCGTCGGGGTCCTGCCCGCCCTGCTCGTGGTCTGCGTGGTCGCGCTCCTCGGCGTGCTCGCGGCGGGTGCCGCGCGGCCGTTGCCGGGCAGCACCGCGGAGGGGACCGAGCGCCGCAGCCCTGCCGAACGCGGGGCCGCCTCCGCGGGCGGCCCTTTCGACCCGGCGGCCTGAAGCGCATGTCCGATGCCGGGGCGCGCCCATCGCCGGGTTAGCGTGGGAGGGTGACCGACATGTCCGCCACGGGGGCGTCCGCCCTCGCGTCGGCCGTCGACCCGCGCCGGGGCCCCGGCACCCAGGCCACGCTGGCGCAGCTGACGACCCTGCGCGTGGGCGGCCCGGCGCGCCGGCTCGTCACCGCCGGCACCACGGACGCCCTGATCGACGCGGTGAGCGACTGCGACGCGCGGAACGAACCGCTGCTCGTGCTCGGAGGCGGCTCGAACCTGCTCGTCGGGGACGGTGGATTCGACGGCACCGTCGTCCGGGTGGCGACGCGCGGAATCACGGTCGACTCGGGCAGCGCCTGCGCCGGGGTCTCCGTCCGGGTGGCCGCGGGTGAGCCGTGGGACGCGCTCGTCGAGACGGCGGTGGCTCGCGGCTGGGTGGGTGTCGAGGCGCTGTCCGGCATCCCCGGCTCGACGGGGGCCACTCCGATGCAGAACGTCGGCGCCTACGGCCAGGAGGTCTCCGAGACGGTCGCGACCGTCCGCACCTGGGATCGCCAGGAGGGCCGGATCCGCACGCTCGCGGCCGCCGACTGCGAGTTCGGCTACCGCACCTCGCGGTTCAAGCACGAGCGGCACCGGGGCGGCCCGCGCTACGTGGTGCTCGAGGTCACCTTCCAGCTGCGCCTGGGTGACCTCGGAGCCCCCGTGCGTTATGCCGAGCTCGCGTCCGCCCTCGGCGTCGAGCCGGCTGCCCGGGCCCCGCTGGCGGCGGTGCGCGAGGCCGTCCTGCGGCTGCGGGGGCGCAAGGGCATGGTGCTCGACGCCTCGGACCCCGACACCTGGAGTGCCGGGTCCTTCTTCACCAACCCGCTGGTCACGCCGGGCGAGGCCGCCGCTCTGCCGCCCGCCGCGCCGCGCTGGCCGATGCCGGACGGCCGGGTGAAGACCAGTGCCGCGTGGCTCATCGAGCACGCCGGCTTCGGCCGGGGCCACGGGCTGCCCGGCCCGGCGTCGCTCTCGACCAAGCACACCCTGGCGCTGACGAACCGTGGCTCGGCCCGCGCGGCCGACCTGCTGGCGCTGGCGCGCGAGGTGCGCGACGGCGTCCGGGCCTCCTTCGGGATCACCCTGGAACCCGAGCCGGTGCTGCTCGGCTGCACGCTGTGAGCCGCGGCACCTCGGCGGCGCCGCAGGTGTGAGACACGGTGGCGGGGGTACGCCGTCCTCGTGGAACGTTTCTCCTTCGAGTTCTCCCAGCCCCTGTCGTGGCCCCTGGCATTCGTCGGGGTGACTCCCTGGACGGCGCACGTCGACGTCCGCGACGACGAGCTCGCCGTCCGGTTCGGCCCCTGGTCGCTGGTCACGCCGCTGTCGAACGTCGAGAGCGCGCAGATCACCGGCCCGTACCTGCCGTTCAAAGTGCTCGGCCCGCACGTGTCACTGGCGGACCGCGGCGTCACCTTCGGCACGTCCTGGCACCGCGGCGTCTGCGTGCGTTTCCGCCGCCCCGTGACCGCGGCACTGCCCGGCGGTCTGCTCGAGCACCCGGCGGTCACCCTCACGGTCGCGCGGCCCGAGCGCCTCGTCGCGCTGCTCCAGCGCCGGCCGGTCGGCGTGCCCGGCGAGGGCGACGAGTTGCGCCTCGTGTCGCTGCCGCCGATCCCGTCGGACGTGGGCCTCGGGGTCGCGGCCGACCTCGACGACGACCTGGACGACGACCTCGACGACGACCTCGACCTGCCCGGCGACACGGATTCACCGACGGCGGCGGACGCGGACGCCGTGCCGCCCACGCCGGTCGCCGTGCCCCCGGTGCGGCGCACGCCACGGGCCACCGAGCGCACGGCCGGGACGACCCGGACGACGACGCGCACCTCCCGGACGACCACCGCAACGGGGACCCGGAGCCCGCGCGGCCGGGCGGCGGCGGCCGTGCCCGAGCACCCCACGCCCGCCGACATGCCCCTGCACACACCGACGGAGAAGGTGCCCGGGGTGACGCCGCCCGCCGACGAGGACCTGCCGGGCCCCGACTCGGCGAGCTGAGGCGGCCCTCGAGGTGAGCGACGCCCCGTCAGCGAGCTGACGGGGCGTCGGCCTCGCCGAGCCAGGTCTCGATGCCTGCGACGAGCTGCTTGCGGACGTCCGCCGGGGCCGAGCTGACCTCGATCGACGATCGGGCGAGAGCGGCGAGCTCGACGTCGGTGAAGTCGTGGACCTCGCGCGCCGCCTGGTACTGCTCGGCCAGCCGCGGGCCGAAGAGCAGCGGGTCGTCGGCGCCCAGGGCGAGCCGGGCTCCCGCCTGTACCAGGCGCCGCAGCGGCACGTCCGCGAGCGTCGGGTAGACGCCGAGGGCGACGTTGCTCGTCGGGCAGACCTCGAGACCGATCCCGGCGTCGACGATGCGCGCGAGCAGCTCAGGGTCCTCCGCCGAGCGGACCCCGTGCCCCAGCCGGTCCGGGTGCAGCGCGTCCAGCGTGGCGCGAACGTGCGCGGGCCCGAGCAGCTCACCGCTGTGCGGCGCGCTGACCAGGCCGGCGCGGCGCGCGATGGCGAAGGCCGCCGAGAAGTCGGCGGTCGTGCCCCGCCGCTCGTCGTTCGACAGGCCGAAGCCCACCACCTGGCCCGCCCCCTCGCCGGCGTACCGGGCCGCCAGCCGCGCCAGCGTGCGCGCGTCGAGTGGGTGGCGGATGCGGCTCGCGGCGACGACGACGGCCACCGAGCAGTCGGTGGCGGCGGTGGCCTCGCGTGCGGCGTCGAGCACGATCTCGAGCGCCGGCGTGAGACCGCCGACGAAGGGCGCGTACGACGTGGGGTCGACCTGCAGCTCGAGCCAGCCCGACCCGTCCGCCGCGTCGTCCTCGGCGGCCTCCAGCACGATCCTGCGCATGGCGCTCTCGTCGCGGACGACCGCTCGAGCGGCGTCGTACAGCCGCTGGAAGCGGAACCACCCCCGCTCGTCGGGGGTGAGGCGCAGCAGGTGATGCTCGCGCAGCGTCTCGGGCAGGCGGATCCCGTGCTCGGCCGCGAGGTCGGCGAGCGTGGAGGGCCGCATCGATCCCGTGAAGTGCAGGTGCAGGTGCGCCTTCGGCAGCGTCGCGACGTCCCGCTCCGGCATGTCCGCAGTCTGCCAGCACCTCGAGCGAGCTGTCGGGCGCACTCCAGCAGCGACGAAAAGATCTTCGGTGTCGACCCTGGCTCGGCGTGAAAATGCCTGGCGTAAGAGGGGTGACTGGATGCACACTAATTCCAGTGGAAGCCACTGAATCCACTGAAGCGTTCAACGGCGAGCGCTGCCGGATCTGCCTTCTCCCGTCCTCGCACACCTTGGGAGTGACCATGCGTAACGTCGCCTCGCTCCTTCACCTGACCTCCTCGCCTCCCGCGCTGCCCGCACAGGCTCAGGGCGACGACGTGTCGCGCTGGTTCGCCCTGATCGCGGTCGGGGTCCTCGTCCTCGTGGTCGCCAACTGGCTTCACCTGGGCAACGGGCTGGTCGACGGGTTCGCCGCCATCGGCAGCGTGCTGACCGCGGTCGTGGCCGTCGTGGCGATCATCGTGGTCCTCTTCGCCGTGCTCGTCGCCATCGGGGCGGTCACCGGTATCGGGTTGTGAGCATGCGCGGTCGGAGGCGGCGAGCCCTGCGCCGCCTCCGACCCACCACCGGACGCGGACCTGAACCCCCGACGTCCGGGCCGCGACACGCCGGTGATTGACGCAGAGTCAAGAGTTCAGACAGCATTCACCTCTACAGTGGACTGACTGGAACGACAGGAGCCCGTCTCTCGGCTCACTCAGGAGGCGGCACGGCGCATGACGGAGAGCGCCCCGGGTCAGCAGGCCCTCGCACAACGGCTACGTGAGCTGCGCAACTCGTGGCCCGGTGTCGTCGTGCCGCAGCGGCAGCTGGCGCAGGCCCTGCGCGTGAGTGTCTCCCTCGTCTCCGCATGGGAGAGTTCGACGACGCCGGCGCTCCCCAGTGAGGACTGGCTGCAGGCGTACGCCCTCTTCTTCGCCACGCCGCGCTCTCTGGAGGGCGCGCCGCACCTGCTCGAGCAGCGTCAACTGACGCCGGAGGAGGAGGCGACCCGCCGCCAGCTCGTCGACGAATTGGTCGGGCTCCGCGACGTCGCGCTCCGCCCGGCCGGCACGAGGGCCCGGGCCGGGGCACTCGGCGGCACCTTCTACTTCTTGCCAGACGGACTGCCCGTCAGGATCATCTGCGGCCGGCTGTCGGACCACGAGCTCCGGCGCCTGCCACCACGCCCGGACGATGTCGTGCACGCGGGTCGTCACCTGCTCCTCGCCTTCGGCGACGGGGCACCCGACGGCCTCGCGGAGGCCGTCGCGGAGCTCGAGCACTACGGCCGCGTCCACGAGGCGCTGAAGATCGTCACGACGGCGGCGCGCAGGGTGTACGACGCGGCGCCCGAGGAGCTGAAGCAGCTCGATGAGAGCGTCGACGGGCCTGCCCGCCACTTGGCAGTGCTCGGGGACACGCTTGCGAACATCGAGGACAGCGGTGTGCAGTACGCCAACCCGTGGCACCCGAACGCCATCAGCTCCCTCTGGAACGCCGACATCGACGCCGCGGCCGAGCTCGCGCAGCACCTGCTGGCCGAGAATCCCGGTGCCGACGTCAAGATCGTGCTCGAGACCGAGGTCACCGACAGGGACCTCACGGGCGGGCACGTCGTGATCCTGGGGCAGGGTGATTCCCTGCTCGGCCGGCAGGACAGCCGGCGATCCCGGTCCATCCGAGCCACCGTCGCGGGCTTCTTCTCCGGGCGGCTCGAGCTGCCGGTCTACGCCCAGCTCCCGCCGGGTGGTGACGTCGAGTACGACATGCGCTTCGTGGTCGAGGCGGACGACGAGGGCGTCCCCACCCCGGGGGGAGGCCGCGCCGACACGTACGCCCCCCGCTTCGTACTCCAGGGCGGCGAGCGAGTGCTCGACGAGGGCCAGCCCCGTCTCGAGTACGACGTCGCCCTGCTCGTTCGTGACGTCAATCCGTTCAACCAGGGCGCGACTCTCACCATGTGCACCGGTGTCTTCAGCCGCGGGACCTACGGGACGGTGCGTGCCCTCACGGATCCGACGCTCCGGGCCCGCAACGAGCAGTTCCTCCGCGAGCGTTTCGAGGGCCGTCCCTTCTGGATGCTCATGCACGTGCCCGTGATCTCCACAGTCACCGGCGCTCAGACCTTGACCCCTGACCTGACGAGGCCTTTCCACCGCCTCCGCTCCGCCGCCCTCTGACCCCGAGCTGGGCCGTGCTGGCGGTCCGAGGAGTGTTGCCGTGCCGCTCGCATCGTGGTTGCGCCCAACGCTCTCGTGCTGCCGGAAGGTGTTCACTGGAGGGCGGGAGAACGGGGCGACCTGGCGCGCGACGCACCGGTGCCTGCTCGACCCGATCGAGCCGGGGCCGCAGGACCGGAGGGGGACGAGGGTCTCGCCGGACGCGATCGTCGTGCCGACCGCGCGACCGGACCCGCATCTGAGACCGGGCATCCGCCTGGCGCTCGAACTCGGCCGCGACTGCCGGGCTCCGGTCGTCCTCCTCTGCACGCAGCACGCGGACGCGGAGTTCGACACGAACCTGGCCAAGCTGATCGAGTCCGTCGGTGACGTGGAGGTGCTGGTCCTGACGGTGGCGCGCGAACCGGGCGACCTGACGTCCTTCGCGGTCGACGGTCTGCCGATGAGCCGCGCCTACCGGGGTGTGCGAGGCGTCGGGGTCGCCGGTGAGGCGGGCCGGCTCAACGACGTCGGGCGCAAGCGCAACCTCGCTCTGCTGCTCGCCCGCGCGATGCGCTGGCGCCACATGCTCTTCCTCGACGACGACGTGTTCCCGCGAGACAGGTCGCGCCGGGCAGGGCTTCGGCGCAAAGCGACCCTGGACCGGGCCACGCTTTCGGCGGCCGTCCGCGCGATCGAGGCCGGTTCGCAGGACGCGGTCGGCTGGCTCCTGCGGGACTTCGACGACAACTCCGTCCTCCACCGGCTGCGCGCGGAGTTCGGATGCCTGCAGGACCAGTTCGTGAGTGGCGGCGCCCTGCTCGTCCGTGTCGACACGACCACGCCGTTCTTCCCGCTGATCTACAACGAGGACTGGCTGTTCGTCCTCGGCTACGGCGTCGAGACGGGCGTCCGTCCACGGATCGCGGTCGCCGGTGAGGTGGGCCAGGAGCCGTACGAGGCGTACACGCGCCTGCGGGCCCGGGCCGAGGAGTTCGGCGACATCCTGGGGGAGGGGTGGGCGACCCGGGCGGAGAAGGATCACCGCTTCTGGGAGGCGGAGCCCGCGTTCTGGAGGCGTGCCTTCCGTGAGCGGATCCGGTTACGCGAGGAGCTGCAGTCGCTCGTGGCGGCATCGAGCGCTCCACGGACCTCGGCGATGACCGTCGTGCTCGAGGCCGTGGAGAAGGTCCAGCGAGTCCTCGGGAACGCGTACGCCGGGCACTTCGCCCAGTACGGGCGGGTCTGGCGAGACGACCTGACGACGTGGGCCGGCCGCCTCGAGGCGGCGGCGTCCATCGCCCCGACGGAGTTCGTCACCGGCGACGAGTTCGTCGCGGCCCGGGTCGCAGGCACTGCTATGGACCTCGCCGCCTTCCTCCGGCACCACGGCCGCCGCACCCCGAACCCGCGGTCGAACCCGCGCGTCTCAGCGGCGGGTGGCCGGCGCGCCGATCACCCGCACCTCGCGGAGCCCGCGCTGGCGTGACCGCCGGGTCTGGCCTCGCGCCCGCCGAGCACCCACACTGGGCGTGGACCCGGGTGCGAGGGGGCGGGGATGCGGTCGAGCGTGGACGCGGGGCGGGTCGACGTGGTGCCGCCCTTCGAGGTCCGGGACTCCCACCGCGGCCTGCTGGCGCACCTCGATCCACTCGCCGTAGTCGAGCCGACGCCTCACCAGGGGCTCGTCATGGTCCCGGCCACGCGGACGGAGCAGGCGCTGGACACCGCGAGCGCGCTCGCGGTCGCACTGGACTGGCCGCTGCTCGTCCTGTGCAGCCGTGGCCTGCGCCCCCCCGACGTCCGCCGGCGGGTGCGCGAGGGGCCCGATGCGTCGGTCCGCCTCGTCGCCGCCAGCGTGGCTCCCGGCGAGTGGCTGCGTGCACGCCGCCCCTGGGCCTGCACCGAGCACGCGGTGCGCACGCCGTCGCGCCGACATCGACACCAATCGAAAACGCAACATCGGCATCGCGGTCGCGGTGATGACCGGGCACGACCGGATCCTCTTCGTCGACGACGACGTGCTCGGTCTCGCGCCCGGCGACGTCGTCAACGGCCTCGCCCACCTCCACCACCGGCCGGACCACGACGTCGTCGGGTGGCCGGCCGTCGACTTCCCCGACAACTCCGTCGTGCACCACGCCCGCCGCGACTACCTCGGCAGGCCCCAGACCTGCTTCGTCGGCGGGGGCAGCCTGCTCGTCCGGCTGGCCGACCGCCGGCCGCCCGGGTTCCCGCCCGTCTACAACGAGGACTGGCTGTTCCTCTACGACGCGGTCGAGGCAGGGCGGGTGGCCCTTGGCCGGGACGTCCGCCAGCTGGCGAAGGACGTCTACGGCCAGGTCGGCCGCGCGGCCTCGGAGGAGTTCGGCGACGTCCTCGCCGAGGGCCTGTACCACCTGCTCCACGTCGGGGCACCGGTCGAGGCCGCGATGAACCCGCGGTACTGGGACAGCGTGCGGGGCAAGCGTGAGCGGATGCACGCACGCATCCTGGAGCGGTTGCGCGAGCTGTACGCGGCCGGTCCGGACGACGAGCGCCTCGTAGCCGCCCTGCGTGCCGTGGACGGCTCGCGGCACGAGCTCACCCGCAGCACGTCCGAGTCGCTCGCCGACTTCGTCACGCGCTGGCGCACGGACCTCGACACCTGGGACGACTTCATCAGGCGCCTCCCGCCGCGGGACACCCTGAAGGAGGCGCTGGTCTACCTCGGCGTGCACGAGGCCTGGATCGTCACCACCTGACCCGCTGATCAGCCGGCGTCGCGGCGCAGCCAGCGGAACGTCCGCGCGCACAGCAGCAGGCCCACAACGGCCCAGGCCCCGAGGACGAGCGCCGCCTGCGGCAGCTGCCAGCCACCCACCTCCTGGCTCGCGAAGCTGTCCGGCAGGAACACCGACCGCATCCCCTGCGCGATCCACTTCAGCGGGAAGAGCGCGCCCACGGCCTGCATCCACGAGGGCAGCGCGCTGTAGACGAAGAAGATGCCGCTCACGAACTGCAGCACGATGACGACGGGGCTGACCACCGCCGCCGCGCTGCGCGACGATCGCGGCACGCTGGAGTAGGCGATCCCGAGCGTCGTGCCGGCCGCGATCCCCAGCAGGAACAGCCAGGCGAACCGCAGCCACAGGTCGGCAGACGACGGCAGGTCGAGCCCGAAGAACAGCGTCCCGATGACGAGCAGCACCGCGAACTGCACGACGCTCGTCACCAGCACGAGGCCGATCTTGCCCACGAAGTAGGCGAGTGGCGGCATCGGCGTCCCCCGGAGCCGCTTGAGCGTGCCCTCGTCGCGTTCGACCGCGATCCCGATGGCCAGCGACTGGAAGCTCGACAGCGCGATCCCGGAGGCGATCATGCCGGCGGCGAAGTACTGGGTGAACGACACGCCCGGCGCGATGTCGCCCGAGAACGCCGAGCCGAAGATGAAGAGCAGGATCACCGGGAACAGGAACGTGAAGACCATGCTGTCGCGCTGGCGGAAGAACATCCGCACCTCGAGGCCGGCCCGGGCCAGGCCGAGGCGCAGCGCGCGCCGTCGGCGAGCCGGCGGTCATGATCGTCGCGCTCACGCCGGCGCTCCTTCCAGCGGGGCGCCCTCGACGCCGTCGATCAGTCCGAGGTACACGTCCTCCAGCGAGGGCCTGACCACCTCGAGGCCGGGCACCTCGCCGTCGTAGCGACGGGCGAGGTCGGCCACCAGCTGCGTCGGGGTCTGCGTCGCCTCCTCGTGCGCGCCGGCGTCGTCGACCCACCGCACCCGGGCCCGGTGCGCCTCCCGGCCGCCGAGCCGCTGCGGGGTGTCGAGCGCCAGCAACCGTCCCGTGGCGATCACCCCGACGCGGTCCGCGAGGCGCTGCGCCTCATCGAGGTAGTGCGTCGTCAGCAGGATCGTCGTGCCGTCCTCCTTGAGCCCGGCGACGAGGTCCCAGAAGGCACGGCGCGCCTGCGGGTCGAAGCCCGTGGTCGGCTCGTCGAGGAAGAGCAGTTCGGGGCGGCCGACGATCCCGAGCGCGACGTCGAGCCGGCGGCGCTGCCCGCCGGAGAGCGAGCGCACCCGCGCCCCGCGCTTCTCGCCGAGCCCCACCGCCGCCACGACCTCGTCGGGGTCACGGGGGCTCGGGTAGTAGCGGGCGAAGTGGCGCACCATCTCGTCCACGGTCAGCTCCGGGGTCTCGGCACTCGTCTGCAGGACGATGCCGATCCGCCGGCGCAGCCCGAGCCCGGCTCCGTCCGGGTCCTCACCGAGCACCTCGACGTCGCCGGCGTCGCGCCGCCGGTACCCCTCGAGGATCTCCACGGTGGTGGTCTTGCCCGCGCCGTTCGGCCCGAGCAGGGCGAAGACCTCGCCGGTCACGATGTCGAGGTCCAGCCCGTCGACCGCGGGCCGCCCTCCGTAGGCCTTGCGCAGACCTCGCACTCGGACGGCCACCCCGCCCGCTGGGGCTCCGCCCCGTGACCCTGTCGTCATGATCCCATCCTGGCGTCTCGCGCCGCAGGGCGCCGCACGCCGCCCCCGCGGCCGCCCATCGCCGTCAGGCCAGGAGCTGCTGGATCCGGCTCACGCCCTCGACGAGGTCGTCGTCGCCGAGGGCGTACGACAGCCGCAGGTACCCGCTCGGGCCGAAGGCCTCGCCCGGCACGACGGCGACCTCCACCTCGTCGAGGATCAGCTCGGCGAGCTCGGCCGACGTGGTCGGCGTCCGGCCCTTGATCGTGCGGCCGAGCACCCCCCGGACGGACGGGTAGACGTAGAAGGCGCCCTGCGGAGTGGGGCAGACGACGCCGTCGACGGCGTTGAGCATGCGGACGATGGTGCGGCGGCGGCGGTCGAAGGCCTCGCGCATCGCGTGCGCCGCGGAGAGGTCGCCCGCAAGTGCCGTGATCGCGGCCCGCTGGGCGACGTTGTTGACGTTCGAGGTGAGGTGCGACTGCAGGTTCGCGGCGGCCTTGACGACGTCCTTCGGGCCGATCAGCCAGCCGACCCGCCAGCCCGTCATCGCGTAGGTCTTCGCCACGCCGTTGAGGACGACGCAGGTGTCCGCGAGCCCGGGCACCTCGACCACGATCGAGGCCGCGCGGACGCCGTCGTAGACCAGGTGCTCGTAGATCTCGTCCGTGACGACCCAGACGCCGTGCTCGAGCGCCCACTGCCCGATGGCGCGCACCTGCTCCGGCGGGTAGACGGCGCCGGTCGGGTTCGACGGGGAGCAGAACAGCAGGACCTTGGTGGCCGGCGTCCGGGCAGCCTCGAGCTGCTCGACGGTGACGAGGTAGTCCTGGTCCTCGCCTGCGAACACCTCGACCGGCACGCCACCGGCGAGCCGGACCGCCTCGGGGTACGTCGTCCAGTACGGGGCGGGCAGCAGCACCTCGTCGCCCGGGTCGAGCAGGGTGGCGAAGGCCTGGTAGACGGCCTGCTTGCCGCCGTTCGTCACCAGCACCTGCTCGGGCGCCACCTCGTACCCGGAGTCGCGGGCGGTCTTCGCCGCCACGGCCGCGCGAAGGTCGGGCAGGCCGGCGGCCGGGGTGTAGCGGTGGTTCGCCGGCACCGCGCACGCGGCCTCGGCCGCCCGGACGACGTAGTCCGGCGTCGGGAAGTCGGGCTCGCCGGCCCCGAAGCCGATGACGGGCCGGCCGGCGGCCTTCAGGGCCTTGGCGCGGGCGTCGACGGCGAGGGTCGCCGACTCGGCGATCCCGCCGATCCGGCGGGACACACGGCGCGTGGCCGAGGTCGCCTCGGCGGCGGGGGGAGCGGTGAGAGGCTGGGCGGCGGTCTGCTGCGTCACCCTCCCATCCTGGCACTGCCCGGCGGCCCGCGAGCCCTCCCCGGCGGCGTCACGGGAGTCCTCCCGCCCTCGTCCGGCGGTTCGACCTGCGGGCCGGTGGATGCGTACACTTCGTGTTCGGGCGGTCGACGGCTGCCGTGTCGGCGCACCTCGGTGGCGGCGGCGCGGGCCGGTGAGCCTCCTAGGGCAGTAGCGCAACTGGCAGCGCACCGGTCTCCAAAACCGGCGGTTGGGGGTTCGAGTCCCTCCTGCCCTGCGATCCGCGGCTCGCGCTCCGGCGCGGTACGCGGTCCGCTCCCGCACCCCCGTGCGGGCGCAGCCCCCGATCCGGTCGACGACCGGAATGATCAGGTGAGACGTGACCACGACATCGGCGAGCACCGGGCGCGAGCAGCGCACCGGCAGGGTCTCGCGCGTCCGCTTGTTCCTCCGGCAGGTGGTCGCCGAGCTCAAGAAGGTCGTCCGGCCGACGCGCAACGAGCTGCTGACCTACACCTCCGTGGTGCTGGTCTTCGTGCTCGCCGTCATGACCTACGTGTCGGTGCTCGACTTCGGCTTCGGCAAGCTCGTGCTGTGGGTCTTCGGGGGCAGCTGACCGTCGCCCGATCCGACGGTGCGCCGGCGCGGGGGCCGGCAGGCGGAGGGCGATCCGCTCCTCCGGCTGCCTACCGCCCCGCCCGCGCCACTCACCGCGACACCCCGTGCCCTTGAGGAAGTAGGACTTCGACCGTGTCCGAGCAGAACCCCTTCTCCGTACCGACCGCGACCGACGACGACCCCGGCGCGCTGCGCCGCGGGTCCGGCCCGGCGTGGGCCGACGACGAGGAGCAGGGGTCGTCCGCGGGGGACTGGCCGGCGTCCGACGAGGCCGCCGTCGACGAGGCGGCCGTCGCCACCGCCGCCCCTGACGCCCTCGACGCCGAGGCAGTCGCGACCGGGGAGGCCGTCGACGAGGCGACCGGCGACGACGAGACGACCGGCGACGACGGGGCGACCGGCGACGACGAGCCGGCCGGCGAGGACGCGCCCGTGGTCGACCCGGCCGTGGAGTTCCGTGACCAGCTGCGGCGGATGCCCGGCGACTGGTTCGTGATCCACTCCTACGCGGGTTACGAGAACCGGGTGAAGGCCAACCTCGAGAACCGGATCTCCAGTCTCAACATGGAGGAGCACATCTTCCAGGTGGAGGTGCCGATGGAGGACGTCACCGAGATCAAGAACGGCCAGCGCAAGCAGATCCGCCGCGTCCGCATCCCCGGCTACGTCCTCGTCCGGATGGACCTCACCGACGAGTCGTGGGGCGCCGTCCGGCACACCCCGGGCGTCACCGGCTTCGTCGGCCACACCCACCAGCCCGTGCCGCTGAGCCTCGACGAGGTCTTCTCGATGCTCGCCGCGAGCCTGCAGCCGGCCGAGTCCGGTGCCCGCCCCACCAAGGCCGAGGTCAAGGTCGTCGACTTCGAGGTCGGCGAGTCGGTCACGGTCATGGAGGGCCCCTTCGAGACGCTGCCCGCGACCATCTCGGAGATCAACCCCGACGCGCAGAAGCTCAA
Source organism: uncultured Actinomycetota bacterium (assembly GCA_963794075.1). GTDB lineage: Bacteria > Actinomycetota > Actinomycetes > Actinomycetales > Kineosporiaceae > DATKNA01. Next base: position 10,634 of record CAWCCY010000008.1, on the reverse strand, counting down.
GGTGCTCGTCTCGATCTTCGGTCGCGAGACGCCCGTCGAGCTCTCGTTCAACCAGGTCGCCAAGATCTGACAAGCTCCCCGGCAGCCGCCCAGCGGCCGGGAAGAATCACCGCACACCACATCGTTAGGACCCGACATGCCCCCGAAGAAGAAGGTCTCAGCTGTCATCAAGCTGCAGATCAAGGCCGGCCAGGCGACGCCGGCCCCGCCGATCGGCCCCGCGCTGGGCCAGCACGGCGTCAACATCATGGAGTTCTGCAAGGCGTACAACGCCCAGACGGAGTCGCAGCGCGGCAACGTGATCCCGGTGGAGATCACGGTCTACGAGGACCGCTCCTTCACCTTCGTCACGAAGACGCCCCCGGCCGCCGAGCTCATCAAGAAGGCCGCCGGCGTCGCCAAGGGCTCCGGCGAGCCGCAGAAGACGAAGGTCGGCCGGCTCACCGCCGCGCAGGTCCGCGAGATCGCCCAGGCGAAGCTCGAGGACCTCAACGCGAACGACGTCGAGCAGGCCTCGAAGATCATCGCGGGTACGGCGCGCTCGATGGGCATCACCGTCGAGGGCTGAGCCGCCCCGCACCACCTCATCCACCAGTGGCAGGGCCGGCGCGGCCCGTCGACCACGACCCCGACTCCAGGGAGCAGCAGTGAAGCGCAGCAAGGCCTACCGCGCGGCGGCCGAGAAGATCGACCACGACGCGCTCTACGCACCGCTCGACGCCGTCCGGCTCGCCAAGGCGACGTCCACGACCAAGTACGACGCGACCGTCGAGGTCGCGTTCCGGCTCGGCGTCGACCCGCGCAAGGCGGACCAGATGATCCGCGGCACCGTCAACCTGCCCCACGGCACCGGCAAGACCGCCCGGGTCCTGGTCTTCGCCACGGGTGACCGCGCCGTGCAGGCCGAGGCGGCCGGCGCCGACTACGTCGGCTCCGACGACCTCATCGAGCGGATCCAGGGCGGCTGGCTCGACTTCGACGCCGTCGTCGCCACCCCCGACCTGATGGGCAAGGTCGGGCGGCTGGGCAAGGTCCTCGGCCCCCGCGGGCTCATGCCCAACCCGAAGACGGGCACCGTGACGATGGACGTCGCCCGGGCCGTCGAGGAGATCAAGGGCGGCAAGATCGAGTTCCGCGTCGACAAGCACTCGAACCTGCACTTCATCATCGGCAAGGCCTCGTTCGACGACCGCGCGCTGGTGCAGAACTACGCCGCGGCGCTCGACGAGGTGCTCCGGCTCAAGCCGGCCGCCGCGAAGGGCCGGTACCTGCAGAAGGGCACGATCACCACGACGATGGGGCCGGGCATCCCGGTCGACGTGAACAAGACGCGCAACCTCGACGAGGAGCCGGCGCAGGCCTGACGCCCGCCGCCCTCGCCGAAGGGCCCTCGCCGTACGTCGGCGCGGGCCCTTCGCCGTCGCAGCGCTCGGCACGCTGCCGGGGGCGCTCGGCACGCTGCCGGGGGCGCTCCGCACGCTGCCGGGGGCGCTCCGCACGCTGCCGGGGGCGCTCCGCACGCTCGCTGCTCTCGCTTCCGTGCTCACGTCGTGCGGCGTTGCTCAGCCATTGCGGCCGTTTCCGCCCGTGAACGCCGCAATGGCTGAGCATCGCCGCATTGGCTGAGCATCCGGCTGAGCCGGCGCCCGCGGCTGGGGCTGCGGGCGGGGCGCCGCGATTTGGAGGGCGTTCGAGGCGTCGCGTACTCTGGTCGTCAGCCAGAGACCGCCGGTCACCACCCGCGAGGGTGGTCGAAGGCCCCGCGTCAGCGGGCGGCCCGCGCAGGTGTGCAACGGAAAGCCGTCGGCGTCCGGCCCCTTTCGGGTCAGGCCCGGCGTCGTGTGCGTCTCGGCCGCCTCGCGGTGGCCGCCTCCTCACGCCCCGTGCGCCCTGCGCCGGGGCGTTCGTCGTGTCCGGGCCGCTCGACCTCGCACCCCCGCGCGGCCGGCACGAGGAACCAGGAAGGAGGGCCATGGCCAGACCCGACAAGACCGCGACGGTCGCCGAGCTGTCGGACAAGTTCCGCACCTCGAGCGCCGCCGTCCTGACGGAGTACCGCGGGCTCACCGTGTCGCAGCTGACCCAGCTGCGCCGCAGCATCGGCGGGCACGCCACGTACTCCGTGGTCAAGAACACCCTGACCGCGATCGCGGCCCGGGACGCGGGGGTGACGGCACTCGACGAGGCCGCGCTCGCCGGCCCGACCGCCATCGCCTTCGTCAGCGGCGACCCCGTCGAGGCCGCCAAGGGCCTGCGCGACTTCGCCCGGACGAACCCCGCGCTGGTCATCAAGGGCGGCGTTCTCGACGGCCGCCCGCTGACGGCCGACGAGGTGCGCCGCCTGGCGGACCTCGAGTCGCGCGAGGTGCTGCTGGCCAAGCTGGCCGGCGCGATGAAGGCGTCCCTCACGAAGGCCGCCTACCTCTTCAACGCTCCGCTGACCCAGGCGGCGCGCACCATCGACGCACTCCGGCTCAAGCAGGAGAGCGCCGCTCCCGCGGCGTCCGGCACCGAGGCGACCGGCGACGAGCCGGCCGCGCAGGAGCCGGCCGCCGAGCAGACGTCCGACCAGCCCACCGAGGGCTGACACACCCGCCCAGCCGCACGCGGGCGGGTAGCGCCCCGCGTGTACACACGAAAGGACGCCAACCATGGCGAAGCTCAGCACCGACGAGCTGCTCGACGCTTTCAAGGAGCTCACGCTCATCGAGCTCTCGGAGTTCGTGAAGGCCTTCGAGGAGACCTTCGACGTCAAGGCCGCCGCGCCTGTCGCCGTCGGGGTGGCCCCCTCCGCCCCCGGTGGCGGCGAGGCCGCCCCCGCCGAGGAGGAGAAGGACGAGTTCGACGTCGTCCTCGACTCGGTCGGCGACAAGAAGATCCAGGTCATCAAGGAGGTGCGCGCGCTCACGTCCCTCGGCCTGAAGGAGGCCAAGGACCTCGTGGACGGCGCCCCCAAGGCGGTCCTGGAGAAGGTCAACAAGGACGCCGCGGACAAGGCCAAGGCCGCCCTCGAGGGCGCCGGGGCCACCGTCACCGTCAAGTGACCCCCCGCCGCCGGCGCCCAGAGGCATCGGCGGCAGCGACGGTCACTGTCACGTGACCAGGCAGCCGCTCCTGAGCGGCGCACGTTCGGCCGGGCGGCCGCTCCCCACCGGGGGCGGCCGCCCGTCGGCGTTCTCGAGAGCGGACCGTCACGGAGCGTCGCAGCCAGTCCCTTCGACGGCCGGGCGGACCCCTGAGTGCAGGGCCGGACGGCGACGCACCGTCGCGTGCTCTTGACGGGGGGCGCCGTGGGGGTCATTCTCGGAGGTGTCCGAAGGGGCAGGAGCTGCGCGAGGCGCCTGCCCGGGCCGCTGGTCCTGCGGCCGCATGCCGAGCACCAAGTGCCGGCTGGACATCTGTGCCTGGAATGGGTAACCTAACGCTTTGCGCTCTCCTCTGACGACCCCGGACTCAGGTCCTGGGCGTCTCGGCGTGCGCCCGTAACGCCCGCAGGCCCGTGGAAGGACCCCTCTTGGCCGCCTCGCGCACCGCGTCCCCTTCTGGTTCCCCCCGTACGGCATCCGGCCGTATCTCTTTCGGCAAGATCCGCGAGCCTCTGGAGGTCCCGAACCTCCTGGCTCTGCAGACCGACAGTTTCGACTGGCTCCTCGGCAACTCCAAGTGGCAGGCCCGGGTCGAGGCCGCGCTCGAGAGCGCCAAGCAGAGCGTGCCCACCACCTCGGGCCTGGAGGAGATCTTCGAGGAGATCTCCCCGATCGAGGACTTCTCCGGTTCGATGTCGCTGTCGTTCCGCGACCACCGGTTCGAGCCCCCCAAGTACTCGATCGACGAGTGCAAGGAGCGGGACATGACCTACTCGGCCCCGCTCTTCGTGACTGCCGAGTTCATGAACACCACCACCGGCGAGATCAAGAGCCAGACCGTCTTCATGGGCGACTTCCCGCTCATGACCGAGCGCGGCACCTTCGTGATCAACGGCACCGAGCGCGTCGTCGTGTCGCAGCTCGTCCGCTCGCCGGGCGTGTACTTCGAGCGCACCGCCGACAAGACCTCCGACAAGGACGTCTACACCACCAAGATCATCCCGAGCCGCGGTGCCTGGCTCGAGTTCGAGATCGACAAGCGCGACATGGTCGGCGTCCGCATCGACCGCAAGCGCAAGCAGTCGGTGACCGTCCTGCTCAAGGCGCTGGGCTGGAGCGAGGCGCGGATCCTGGAGGAGTTCGGCGACGTCGAGTCGATGCGCGCCACCCTCGAGAAGGACCACACCGCCGGCCAGGACGACGCGCTGCTCGACATCTACCGCAAGCTGCGCCCGGGCGAGCCCCCCACGCGTGAGGCCGCCCAGACGCTGCTCGACAACCTGTACTTCAACCCCAAGCGCTACGACCTCGCGAAGGTCGGCCGCTACAAGATCAACAAGAAGCTGGGTCTCGAGCAGCCGCTCGCGGCCGGCGTGCTGACCATCGAGGACATCGTCGCGACGATCCGCTTCCTCGTGTCGCTGCACAGCGGCGAGACGACGATGGCTGGCACGCGCAACGGTGAGCCGGTCGAGGTGCGCGTCGAGGTCGACGACATCGACCACTTCGGCAACCGCCGCCTGCGCACCGTCGGCGAGCTCATCCAGAACCAGGTCCGCACCGGCCTGTCCCGGATGGAGCGCGTCGTCCGCGAGCGCATGACCACCCAGGACGTCGAGGCGATCACGCCGCAGACCCTGATCAACATCCGCCCCGTCGTCGCCTCCATCAAGGAGTTCTTCGGGACGAGCCAGCTGTCGCAGTTCATGGACCAGACGAACCCGCTGGCCGGCCTCACGCACAAGCGCCGGCTCTCGGCGCTCGGCCCCGGCGGTCTCTCCCGCGAGCGGGCCGGCTTCGAGGTCCGCGACGTGCACCCGTCGCACTACGGCCGGATGTGCCCGATCGAGACCCCGGAAGGCCCGAACATCGGCCTGATCGGCTCGCTTCGACGTACGCGCGGATCAACCCGTTCGGCTTCGTCGAGACCCCGTACCGCCAGGTCGTCGACGGCCGCGTCACCGACGACGTCGACTACCTCACGGCCGACGAGGAGGACGAGAAGGTCATCGCGCAGGCGAACGCCCCGCTGAACGCGGACGGCACCTTCGCCGAGGACCGCGTGCTCGTCCGCTCGAAGGGCGGCGAGGTCGAGTACGTGCCGGGCCTCGAGGTCGACTACATGGACGTCGCCGCGCGCCAGATGGTCTCGGTCGCGACCGCGATGATCCCCTTCCTCGAGCACGACGACGCGAACCGCGCCCTGATGGGCTCGAACATGCAGCGCCAGGCCGTGCCGCTGGTGATGGCCGAGGCGCCGCTGGTCGGCACCGGCATGGAGTTCCGCGCCGCGGTCGACGCCGGCGACGTCGTCGTCGCCGAGAAGGCCGGCGTCGTCACCGAGGTGTCGGCCGACGCCGTCACCTCCATGAACGACGACGGCACCTACACGACCTACCGGATCGCCAAGTTCCGCCGGTCGAACCAGGGGACGTCGTACAACCAGCGCGTCATCGTCGAGGAGGGTGCCCGGCTCGAGGTCGGCACGCCGATCGCCGACGGTCCCTCGCACCGACTCAGGGCGAGATGGCGCTCGGCAAGAACCTGCTCGTCGCGTTCATGTCGTGGGAGGGCCACAACTACGAGGACGCGATCATCCTCAGCCAGCGCCTGGTGCAGGACGACGTCCTCTCCTCGATCCACATCGAGGAGCACGAGGTCGACGCCCGCGACACCAAGCTGGGCCCCGAGGAGATCACCCGGGACATCCCGAACGTCGCCGAGGAGGTCCTCGCGGACCTCGACGAGCGGGGGATCATCCGGATCGGCGCCGAGGTCGTCCCCGGCGACATCCTGGTGGGCAAGGTGACGCCCAAGGGCGAGACCGAGCTGACCCCCGAGGAGCGGCTGCTCCGCGCGATCTTCGGCGAGAAGGCGCGCGAGGTGCGCGACACCTCGCTGAAGGTGCCGCACGGCGAGTCCGGCACGGTCATCGGCGTCAAGCGTCTTCGACCGCGAGGAGGGCGACGAGCTGCCCCCGGGCGTCAACCAGCTGGTCCGCGTGTACGTCGCCCAGAAGCGCAAGATCACCGACGGCGACAAGCTCGCCGGCCGGCACGGCAACAAGGGCGTCATCTCCAAGATCCTCCCGGTCGAGGACATGCCGTTCCTCGCGGACGGCACCCCGGTCGACGTCGTCCTCAACCCGCTCGGCGTGCCGAGCCGGATGAACGTCGGGCAGGTGCTCGAGACGCACCTCGGCTGGGTCGCCTCCCGCGGCTGGCAGGTCGAGGGCGACCCCGCGTGGGCGTCCCAGATGACCGACCAGGCCCGGTACGCGGCGCCCGGCACGCCGGTCGCGTTCACCGGTGTTCGACGGCGTCCGCGAGGAGGAGATCGTCGGTCTGCTCGACTCGACGCACCCGACCCGCGACGGCGTCCGGCTGGTCGACGGCACGGGCAAGGCCCAGCTGTTCGACGGCCGCACCGGCGAGCCGTTCCCCGACCCGGTCTCGGTGGGCTACATGTACATCCTGAAGCTCCACCACCTGGTCGACGACAAGATCCACGCCCGCTCGACCGGCCCCTACTCGATGATCACGCAGCAGCCGCTGGGCGGTAAGGCCCAGTTCGGCGGCCAGCGCTTCGGCGAGATGGAGGTGTGGGCCCTGGAGGCCTACGGCGCCTCCTACGCCCTGCAGGAGCTGCTGACCATCAAGTCCGACGACGTGCTGGGCCGCGTGAAGGTCTACGAGGCCATCGTCAAGGGCGAGAACATCCCCGAGCCGGGCATCCCCGAGTCGTTCAAGGTGCTCCTCAAGGAGATGCAGTCGCTGTGCCTGAACGTCGAGGTGCTCTCCAGCGACGGCATGTCCATCGAGATGCGCGAGACCGACGAGGACGTCTTCCGGGCCGCGGAGGAGCTGGGCATCGACCTGTCCCGGCGCGAGCCGAGCAGCGTCGAAGAGGTCTGAGGTACGACGACCCTGACGGCGGCCGGGGGCCGGCGGCGCGGGATCAAGCCTGACCGCCCGAGCAGCCGGCCCGCGGCCGCCCACAACGCGACATCAGTAGAGCAACACCAGGAGAAAGCAGGCAGCGTCTGCTGGACGTCAACTTCTTCGACGAGCTGCGCATCGGCCTCGCCACCGCCGACGACATCCGTCAGTGGTCCCACGGCGAGGTGAAGAAGCCGGAGACCATCAACTACCGCACCCTCAAGCCGGAGAAGGACGGGCTCTTCTGCGAGAAGATCTTCGGTCCGACCCGCGACTGGGAGTGCTACTGCGGCAAGTACAAGCGCGTCCGCTTCAAGGGCATCATCTGCGAGCGCTGCGGCGTCGAGGTCACCCGCGCCAAGGTGCGTCGCGAGCGGATGGGCCACATCGAGCTCGCCGCCCCCGTCACCCACATCTGGTACTTCAAGGGCGTTCCGAGCCGCCTCGGCTACCTGCTCGACCTCGCGCCGAAGGACCTCGAGAAGGTCATCTACTTCGCCGCGTACATGATCACGTCCGTCGACGTCGAGGCGCGTCACCGCGACCTGCCCTCGCTCGAGGCGAACATCCAGGTCGAGAAGAAGGAGATCGAGAACCGCCGCGACGGCGACATCGACTCCCGCGCGAAGCGCCTCGAGACCGACCTGGCCGAGCTCGAGGCCGAGGGCGCCAAGGGCGACGTCCGCCGCAAGGTCCGCGAGTCGGCCGAGCGCGAGATGGCCCAGCTTCGCAAGCGCGCCGACGCCGACATCGACCGCCTGCAGCAGGTCTGGGACCGGTTCAAGAACCTGAAGGTCCAGGACCTCGAGGGCGACGAGATCCTCTACCGCGAGATGCGGGACCGGTTCGGCATCTACTTCGAGGGCGGGATGGGCGCGGCCGCGATCCAGAAGCGGCTGGAGTCGTTCGACCTCGAGGCCGAGGCCGCCTCGCTGCGCGAGACGATCCGTTCGGGCAAGGGGCAGCGCAAGACCCGCGCGCTCAAGCGCCTCAAGGTCGTCTCGGCGTTCCTCACCACCCGCAACTCGCCGATGGGCATGGTGCTCGACTGCGTGCCGGTCATCCCGCCGGACCTGCGCCCGATGGTGCAGCTCGACGGTGGACGGTTCGCGACGAGCGACCTGAACGACCTCTACCGCCGGGTCATCAACCGGAACAACCGCCTCAAGCGGCTCCTGGACCTCGGCGCGCCCGAGATCATCGTCAACAACGAGAAGCGGATGCTGCAGGAGGCCGTCGACGCGCTGTTCGACAACGGCCGTCGCGGCCGCCCCGTGACGGGCCCGGGCAACCGTCCGCTGAAGTCCCTCTCGGACATGCTCAAGGGCAAGCAGGGCCGGTTCCGCCAGAACCTGCTCGGCAAGCGCGTCGACTACTCCGGCCGTTCGGTCATCGTGGTCGGCCCGCAGCTGAAGCTGCACCAGTGCGGCCTGCCCAAGCAGATGGCGCTCGAGCTCTTCAAGCCGTTCGTCATGAAGCGGCTGGTCGACCTCAACCACGCGCAGAACATCAAGAGCGCCAAGCGCATGGTCGAGCGCGCCCGCCCCGTCGTGTGGGACGTGCTCGAGGAGGTCATCTCCGAGCACCCGGTCCTGCTCAACCGCGCACCGACGCTGCACCGCCTGGGCATCCAGGCCTTCGAGCCGCAGCTGGTCGAGGGCAAGGCCATCCAGATCCACCCGCTCGTCTGCACCGCGTTCAACGCCGACTTCGACGGCGACCAGATGGCGGTGCACCTGCCGCTGTCGGCCGAGGCGCAGGCCGAGGCACGCATCCTGATGCTGTCGAGCAACAACATCCTCAAGCCGGCCGACGGCCGGCCGGTGACCATGCCCACCCAGGACATGATCATCGGGCTGTACCACCTGACGCTCACCAAGCCGGGCGCGCTCGGCGAGGGCCGCGTGTTCGGGTCGGTGGCCGAGGCGATCATGGCGCTCGACGCGCACGACCTCGACCTGCAGGCGACCGCGACCATCCGGTTCCCCGGGGACGTCGTGCCGCCGGCGGACTGGACCGCTCCCGAGGGCTGGACCGAGGGCCACGCGCTCTCCCTGCAGACCTCACTGGGCCGGGCGCTGTTCAACGAGACGCTGCCGCCGGACTACGCGTTCGTCAACGAGGAGGTCGACAAGAAGGTCCTCTCGGCGATCGTCAACGACCTGGCCGAGCGCTACCCGAAGGTCCAGGTCGCGGCGACGCTCGACGCGCTGAAGGAGGCCGGCTTCCACTGGGCGACCCGCTCGGGCGTGACGATCTCGATCTGGACGTCGTCACGCCGCCGCGCAAGGCCGGAGATCCTCGACGCTACGAGGCCAAGGCCGCCAAGGTCCAGGGCCAGTACGAGCGGGGCCTGATCACCGACGACGAGCGGCGCCAGGAGCTCATCGAGATCTGGACGCGGGCCACGAACGAGGTCGCCAAGGCGATGGAGGCGAACTTCCCGAAGCGACGAACCCGGTGTACATGATGGTGGACTCCGGCGCCCGTGGTAACTGGATGCAGGAGCGCCAGATCGCCGGCATGCGCGGCCTGGTGGCCAACCCGAAGGGCGAGATCATCCCGCGGCCGATCAAGTCGAACTACCGCGAGGGCCTCTCCGTGCTGGAGTACTTCATCGCCACCCACGGCGCGCGCAAGGGTCTGGCCGACACGGCGCTTCGTACGGCCGACTCGGGGTACCTGACGCGTCGTCTTGTCGACGTGACCCAGGACGTCATCATCCGCGAGGAGGACTGCGGGACCGAGCGGGGCCTCGTAATGCCGATCGCGGCCCAGACGCCGACGGCGGGCTCGCCGGCCGACGAACGTCGAGACCTGCGTCTACTCGCGCTCCTCGCCGAGGACGTCATCGTCGACGGCGAGGTGGTCGTGCCCGCCCGCAACGAGCTCGGCGACGTCATCATCGACGACCTGGTCGTCGCGCGGCGTCGCCGAGGTGCGGATCCGCTCGGTGCTCACGTGCGACTCCAAGGTCGGCACGTGCGCCACCTGCTACGGCCGGTCGCTGGCCACCGGCAAGCTCGTCGACATCGGCGAGGCGGTCGGCATCGTCGCCGCCCAGTCGATCGGCGAGCCCGGCACCCAGCTGACGATGCGCACGTTCCACACCGGCGGTGAGGCCGGTGAGGACATCACCCACGGCCTGCCGCGTGTCGTCAGGAGCTGTTCGAGGCGCGCACCCCCAAGGGCGTGGCCCCGATCACCGAGGCGAACGGCCGGGTCCGATCGAGGACACCGACCGCACCCAGCAAGCTCGTCGTCGTCCCCGACGACGGCTCCGAGCAGATCGCCTCCGGTGAGCAAGCGGCCGCGGCTGCTGGTCCGGGCGGCCAGGCGGTCAACGTCGGCCAGCAGCTCGTCGTGGGCGCGGCGGACCCAAAACCGGTGCTGCGTGTGCTCGGTCCGCGGGCCGTCCAGGTGCACCTGGTGGAGGGGGTCCAGGAGGTCTACCGCTGCAGGGCGTGTCGATCCACGACAAGCACATCGAGGTCATCGTCCGCCAGATGCTCAAGCGGGTCACGGTCATCGAGCCGGGCGACGCGGAGCTGCTGCCCGGCGAGCTCGTGGAGCGGTTGCGCTTCGAGGAGGAGAACCGCAAGGTCATCGC
>CAWCCY010000007.1:0-11886 GCA_963794075.1 uncultured Actinomycetota bacterium | reverse complement strand
CTCGACGAACATCACGCCCCCGACGAGCTGCCCGTCGAGCCAGATACCCAACAGCCGGGCCCCGTCCCTCGCCGCATGCTCGGCGTAGCGGGCGAGGGTCGCGCGGGCGCCGTCCACGGTGCCGGTGACGAAGGCCGGCCCGACCCACGGGCGGATGTGCTCGCGGGCGCGGTCCATGTGGTCCGCGAACTCCTGGGCCTGCCAGACCTCCAGCGGCCGCAGCTGCCCGCGATCACCGAGTACCGCCGAGAACACCGTCGACCTCCTGGACCACGCGTAGCTGCGAGGCGGGAGCCCCGCCCGGCCACCCTGCCACGAAGGACAGCGCTCGCGACGAGCGTTACCCGGGCTCCGGCGCGAGTGCCCGCCGGCGGAGCTCGAAGCAGACCACGGCCGCCGCGCTCGACACGTTCAGGGAGTCCACGCCCTCGGCCATCGGGATCGACACCCACGTGTCGACCAGCTCCGCGACGTCCTGGGACACACCCTCGGTCTCGTTGCCCAGCACGAGCGCGGTCGCCGCCGGCAACCCGGTGGCGTAGAGGTCGGCCGGCGCGCCGCCGTCCAGCCCCACCACCCGCCAGCCCGCCTGCCGCAAGGCCCGGACGCCGTCGGCGGCGGTGCGGCACCGGAGGATCGGGGCCCGGTAGGCCACGCCGGCGCTGGCCTTGACGACGAGCGGGTCCACCCCGGGTGAGCCGACCCTGGGCAGCACGATGCCGGCCAGCCCCGCCGCGGTCGCCGTCCGGAGGATCATGCCGACGTTCGAGGGGTTCGAGACGCCGTCGAGGACGAGCACGAGGTCCGACCCCCCGCAGCCGGCCGTCGCGGGGCGCTGGACGAAGTCCTCGACGAGGGCCATCCGCGGCGCGACGACGTCCGCCAGCACGCCCTGGTCGTGCTTGCCGTTGCCCGCGAGGACCTTGACTCGGTGCGCGGTCGCCGTACGGAGGTCGACGCCGCGGCGACGCGCGAGGGTGCGGATGCGGTCGAGGCTGTCGCCGTGCGAGCCCTCGGCGACGAGCACCTTGTCGACGGTCAGCGACTCGTCCTGGAGCACCTCGAGCACCGGCATGCGCCCGTAGACGGTGATGAAGGTGTCCTTCGGTGAGCGCGCCTCGTCGGCCATGCCCCCATCCTCGCCGACCCTCCCCGATCGCTCGTCGTGGCCACTGATCCCGCTGGATTCCTTGATCCCGCTGGATTCCTTGATCACGGGGAGGCGGGGAGGGAGGTCAGGCGCCGCGGACACTCGCGGCGTGCGTCCGGTACCAGGCGTACGTCGCCTCGATGCCCTCGTCGAGGGGGATGGACGCGCGCCAGCCGAGCCCGCGTCAGCCGCGTGACGTCGAGGAGCTTGCGCGGCGTGCCGTCGGGCTTGCTCGCGTCCCAGACGACGGGCCGTCGTAGCCCACGACCTTGGCGACGATGCTCGGCCAGCTCGGCGATCGTGACGTCGGTGCCGGTGCCGACGTTGACGTGCTCGTCGCCGTCGTAGTTCTCGAGCAGGAACAGGCAGGCCGCGGCGAGGTCGTCGACGTGCAGGAACTCCCGCCGCGGGTGCCCCGATCCCCCACAGCGTCACCGGGCCGCCGGTCGCCGTCGGCCTCGTGGAACTTGCGGATCATCGCCGGGCAGCACGTGGCTGCCCGTGCGGGTCGAAGTTGTCGCCGGGGCCGTAGAGGTTGGTCGGCATGGCCGAGATCCAGGCGTGGCCGTACTGGCGCCGCATCGCCTGCACGTGCAGGACGCCCGCGATCTTCGCGATCGCGTAGGCGTCGTTCGTGGCCTCGAGGGCGCCGGTCAGCAGCGCGCTCTCGGGGATCGGCTGCGGCGCGAACTTCGGGTAGATGCACGAGGAGCCGAGGAAGAGCAGCCGCTGCACGCCCGCGCGGTGGGCCGCCTCGAGCACGTTGACCTGGATCCGCAGGTTGTCGCCGATGAAGTCGGCGGGCCGTCGGGCGTTGGCGAGGATCCCTCCGACCTTGGCGGCGGCCAGCACGACGACCTCGGGCCGGTGCGCCGCGAAGAAGGCCTCCACGGCCCGCTCGTCGCGCAGGTCGAGGTCGGCGGACGTCGCGCCGACGAGCCGGGTGAAGCCCGCGCCGCCAGGTGCCGCCAGACGGCGGAACCGACGAGGCCACGGTGCCCGGCGACGTAGACACCGGCATTCCGGTCCAGTGTTCGTGCAATCACGTTCAGTGACTCTAGTGCGCGCGACCCCGGGCTGCGGGTGGTTCGGCGCGGTCGCGATAGCTCGCGACGGCGGCGAGCAGAAGTGCGGGCTCTCTCGGCTGCTCTCACGAAGCCGGACGAGCCGTCACAGTCTGTTTTAGATCGACTCCATCGAGTTATCCGAACTGCTGGCCCTTTGGCGCTCCCCTCGATAGTGTCGTCTGTGTCACCGGGTACGGACAGAGAGTGATCGGATGTATCACTCGCCCTGCCCGGCACGATGAGGGAGCACCACCAGACGTGCAGTGACCCGTGCGGCGAACCGGGTCACCTGCCGCCGGCTGTGCCGTCGGAGGGGGCGGCTCCAGCTGGCACGAGAGGGCCGGTCCGACACCACGGGCCGGCCCTCTCGCATGACCTGAGACATCCGGGGCGCATTCCTGTCGGCGATCCCGTCCTGATCGACTCCGTCCTGATCGATTTCGTCCTGATCCAGGCGCTGGTCGCCCGTCCGGCCGCTCATGTCGCCGTCGCCGGCTGCCGACAACCGGGCGGTGACGCTCGACCTGCGCGGCCGCGCCGTGCTCGCCGTGGCCGCGGGCACGCTGCTCACCACCCCGGCGGCGCCACTGGCGGCCGCCAGCACCCCGGCGCGCGCCGTGAGTGCGAAGACCACGGTCACCACGATGCCCGTCGCCGGCATGGACGGCGGCGGGTCCGTCCGGCTCGTCCGGCGGACGAGGACGGCCGCCGTCGAACCAGGCCCGCGAGGGCAAACCCTCTGGGCCGTCCCCGGTTCCCAGGCCGGCGCCGCCGCGGCGCGGTTGCGGCCCGCCGCTCCCGCCGACGCCGCCCTCCTCGACCGCATCGCCGCCACGCCCCAGGGCGTGTGGCTGGGTGACTGGACTCCTGCCGGCACCGTCGGCTCCACGGTGCGCGCAGCGCTCGGTCCCGCCCTGGCGCACAGCGCCCTCGTGACGTTCGTGCTCTACGCGATCCCCCACCGGGACTGCCACGGGGCCGGCCTGACGACCGGCGCCGCGTACCGCGCCTGGATCGACGCCGTCGCGGCGGGCATCGCCGGCGCCCCTGCCCTCGTCGTCGTCGAGCCCGACGCCCTGGCCATGGCCGGCTGCCTCGACGCTCCCGGCCTGGCCGAACGGACTGCCCTCCTGCGGTACGCCGTCGACCGCCTGGCCACTGGATCCACCTGGGTCTACCTCGACGCCGGCCACGCCGGCTGGCTGGCGCCCGCCACGGCAGCGGCCCGCCTGGCCTCGGCCGGCGTGGCCCACGCGCGCGGCTTCTCGCTCGACGTGTCCAACTTCGGCAGCACCGCCGACCAGAGCGCCTACGCGCGCCGCATCGGCGCCGCCCTCGGCCGCCCCACCCCGTACGTGGTCGACGTGGGTCGCAACGGCCGGGGCAGCTGGAGCGGGCCATTGGAGTGGTGCAACCCGCCGGGGCGCGCGCTCGGCGTCCTACCGACCACCACGCCGTCCGACCCGTCGGCCGACGCCCTGCTCTGGGTCAAGCCGCCGGGCGAGTCCGACGGACGATGCCGGCCCGGCGAGCCCGGCGCGGGCACGTTCTGGATCGACTACGCCCTCGGCCTGGCCAGAGCCGCCGGCTGGTAGCCGGGAGCGCCGAGCACACGCTCCCGGGTCAGTTGAGCAGCTGACCCACGCAGCGCACGGCGACGAGGGCTCCCGAGGCGGCGACGGCCGTCCACGCCGACGCCTCGCGCCAGCCCATCACCCGGCGCCACTCCGTCTCGCGCCACTCGTCCAGCTCGCGCCACTCGTCCAGCTCGCGCCAGTCCTTCGGCTCGCGCCATGCGCGGGCGTGCCGGGGCGCCGGCGGGCGGAGTCCCCCCGTGACGGCGGGACCGGTGAGGAGCTGGTCCCAGCTGGGCAGGCCCCAGGCACCGGCGGTCATGCTCGCCGTGCCGGGCCGCGGCGAGGACGCCCGATGAGCCGGGCCAACGGTCCCCGCCGCGCCGGCTGCTCGTCGCCCCGGTGGCGGCCGAAGCCGTGCACGAGCTCGTCGAACGTGGGCTCACGGTGCGCATGCGCCTCGAAGGCGGCGCCGCGACGAGTGGCCGATGGTGCGGCCGGACGCGTCGAGGCCGGGGGCTCGGCGCCGAACGACGGCAACCGGCCGGCGTCATGGGCGCGAACGGGCGGCGGCAGCTTGATCTCCAGCGGCGGCAGGCTGCGGACGTCGACCACGAGCGGGTGCCCTGCGTGCGTGCCGCCACTGCTGCGGGGTGTGGACACCGCTCCTCCGTCTGCTCGAGCCGCGTCCCCCGACGATGTTGTACGTAGAGTATTCAACTGAACACGTAGAGGTAACGAAGGCGCATCGGCCGAGCGGGTGAATCCCGCCCGACGAGCCGCCGGACCGCCGGCGACAACCCGCCAGGACGTGCCGGACGACCCGCCTGACGACGTGCCGGACCACCGCCGGCCCCGGGGTCAGGTGGCGCGTGTCTCGCCGAGGTCGAGCACCAGGTCCGTCGCGCCGGCTGCCCGGTCGCGCTGCACGGGCACCGCCGGCGCGGCCCCGCGACTGCCCTCGGCGCTCCCGCGACGGGCCTCTCGCCGGCGCCCCCGGAGGACCTCCAGCAGCAGGCCGCCGACGACGACCACGACCACCACGCCGCCGGCGCCGCGCAGTCGGCCGCCCCAGCGCCCGGACCACCACGACTCGCCCACCGCCCCGACCGCGCCGGCACCGGCACCGGCCCCCTGCACCCGGCTCTCCACGACGCCGCCGTGCACGCCGACCGGTCCGGCGATCAGGCCCCGCGTCGTCACTCCCTCGAGCCGCACGCCCTGGGACTGCCCGTCCGCCCGGACGGCGGCCGTCCCGCGCAGGCTCCCGCCGCGGACGGCGACGTCACTGCCGCCGTCGACCTGCAGCGCCACCACCGGCGCCTCGACGACGGGTGCCTCGAGGTCCACCGACCGGCCCCCGACGAGCAGCCCCGACCCCGCCGTCCGGACGCCGTCGGCGTGCAGGCCGGCCACGTCGGTCGCGACCAGCGCGCGGGCGTCTCCGGCGGACACGAACCCCGAGAGGGTGGTCGCCGTCGTCGCGCGCAGCCGCAGGGCCGCCCCGGCCGTGCCCGTCGTCCTCAGGTGCGAGATCGTCGCGCCGCTGCCGCCCACCAGGCCCAGCACGTCGCCGGCGGCGTGGTCGGCGATCAGGCCGTCGACGGCGAGCACCGCGGGCTGGTCGAGCTGCAGGCCGCGACCGCCGGCGTCGAGCGTCACCGAGGTCAGCCGTACCCGGCTACCGGCCCCGACCCGGACGGCGGCGATGCCGGCCGGCCCCGGGGTTCCGAGCCCTCGCAGGACGACATGCTGCAGGTGCACGTCGCTGTCGTGCAGGTAGCGCAGCCCTGCCGTGACGATCCGCGCACCCGGCGTCGCCGCGGCGCCGAGCGCGCTCGAGGCCGTGACCGTGACGCCTCGCAGGTCGATCCCGGCCCGCGTGCCCGTCAGCCGCCCGGGGCCGGCGCCGCCGGTGTCCGCGAGCTCGAGCCGCCCGCCGGCGACCAGCACGACCGTGCCGGGCCGCTGCACCAGCACGGCCCCGAGCCGGACGCCGCCCGGCCCGGTGCGGGCCGCGTACGCCGGGTCGCCGACGAGGGCGGGCAGCTGCGCGAGGTCGAGGGGCTGCCGGACGGCGACGGTGCGGCGGACGCGCCCGTTCAGGGCGATCTCGAGCCTGTGCGGGCGCAGCACGAGCACGCGCCCGCGCCCCAGGAGCGAGGCCCCAGGCACGCCGGTCAGTCCCGTGACGACGACATCGGGCCGGGCGGCCAGGGCGGCTGTGACGGCGACCTGGGCGTGAGCCGTGGTGAGAGCGACCTCGGCGTGAGCGGGCGCGGCCCGCACCAGCGAGGCGGGGGACAAGCCGGCGGCCAAGGACAGGCCGGCGGCCAGGGACAGGCCGGCTGCGCCGGATCGTCCGATGCCCGTGGCGCGAGCGGTGAACCCTGCGAGCCCTCCCATCAGCTCGACACCCCGGCCGGCTGCAACGCTCGCGTCGCGAGCGCGGCGGGCCCGGTCCGCACCACGTCACCGTCGACGACCGCCACGTCGCGCGTGAGCCAGCGCTGCCGCCGCACCGTCAGCAAGGCCCAGATCTTGAGCACGGCCATCACGAAGGTGACGGCGACGAACACGGGCACGAGCAGCACCGACGAGGGCCTGCGCCGCAGGTGCGGCAGGATCCGCAGCGCGCGGCTGAACCACCACCAGCCGAGCAGCGCAGCGGCGAAGGCGAGGTCGCCGTGCCCGAGCGCCATCACGAGGTAGACGGGGCCGGCCAGCAGCGTGAAGGCGCCGACGGCCTTGTCGGCCATGCAGAACGCGAGGAAGGGCCGCCGCCAGACCCACCGGTCGAGGAACAGCGCGCGCAGGTCGGAGCGCCAGGTGTTGCGAGCCCAGCGCACCCGCTGCCGGACGAACGTCCGGGGCGTGCCGGGGAAGGTCGACCACACCCGGGCGCTGCGTTGCAGCACCGTCGCGTAGCCGAGCATCGCCGCCAGCGACGTGAGCCGCTTGTCGTCCCCCGACATGCACGGCACGCCGAGGAAGGTCTCGCCGATGAAGTCGTCGGCGACCCGGGCGAGGATCGAGCGCCGGTAGACGGCCGTCCGGCCCGACAGGCACGAGACCGAGCGGCCCGCGACGGTCTGCCCGGCGAGCTCGTCGAAGTACCGGTAGTCGAGGTACATGTCGTTCACCCGCTGCAGCAGGCCGCTGGGGCGGTCGACGTTCTGCCGCGCGGATGCCCCGCCGACGGTGGGGTCCGCGAACGGCATCCGCAGCTGGCGGGCGGCGTCCGGGGCCCAGGAGGTGTCGGAGTCGACCAGGGCGACCAGCGGGGTCCGCGCGGCCTCCCACCCCGCCCGGAGCGCGTGACGCTTGCCCGGGACCGGCGTGACGAGCACGCGCACGGGGACCTCGGCGCCGCTCGCGCTCCCCTCGGCGTCGCACCCCTGCGACGCGTGGGCGACGGCGAGGCAGGCGGCGTCGGTGGCGTCGACGACGAGCAGCACCTCGGCCACCCCCTCCTGCCGCCACGTGGCCAGCGCCCGACGGAGGACCTCTGGGTCCTCCTGATACACGGGGACGACGACGGTCATCGGCAGGTCGACGTCGGCGACGAAGGGCCGGTAGAGCGCGGCGGGCACCCGGCGCAGCAGCCAGGTGGTCCAGCGGACCGCCCCGAGCAGGCCGAGCGGGACCGAGGGCAGCAGCTCGGGGGTCACGCCGGACTCACCGGCCGCCCTCGCGGCGCCCTCGCCACGGGTGGTCGGCGCCGTCGTACTCCGGCTGGACCCGGCCGTCGCGGAGGTCGAGCACCCGCCCGCCGCCACGGCTGAGGGCCTCGAGCTCCCCGTCGACGTGCGCTCCGAGCTGCCGGTTCACCGCCACCACCGAGTCGAGCAGCGGCATCGGGAGCCCCAGCTCGCGCGCGAACGCGAGGAAGCCGTCGGTGTCCTTCGGCAGGCAGCGGCCGGCGAACGGCGCGCCCCCGCGGATCCCGTAGTGCGGATTGAGGGACGCCTCGGCGCTCCGGGCCACCGTGCCGGCGACCTCGTCAGGGTCGACGCCCAAGCGGCCGGCCACCAGCCACATCTCGTTCCAGAAACTGATCTTCGTCGCGTTGTAGAGGTTGTGCGCGCACTTGACGAGCTCGGCCGTCTCCGGCCGGTCGAAGACCCGCAGTTCGCCCCCGAAGGGCTCGAGCAGCAGCCGGAGCCGCTCCGCCACCCGCCGGCTGGTGGCGCCGACGACGGTCATCCAGGGCCACCGGACGTCGTCGTCGGGGCTCGTCGCCCGCAGGAACTCCGGGTTCGCCGCGAGGACGAACCCGGCCCCTTCGGCGGTGCCGCTCATCTGGGCGACGGTGGGACCCACCAGCTGGGTCGTGGTTCCCGGCGGGACGGTCGAGCGCGTCACGATCGTGTGCACGGCCACGCCGTCGATCCCGTGCTCGCCCCGGCCCTCGAACCTGCCCTAGCCGGTCTCAGCCGGCTCTCGAGCCGGTCGTCCAGCCGGGCGTCCAGCCGCGCCTCACGGCGGCTGCTGTGCCGCCCGGCCGCGGCGCGCTCCGCGTGGGCCTGGCCGACGGCCCGCCCGACGTCACGTGCGGCCGAGGCCACCGCCCGCAGGTCGTAGCCCTGCGGCCCCGCGGGGGTGGGCACGGTGAGGAAGACGAACGACGGCGGCTCGCCGCGCAGGTCGAGCCGGGTCGTCGCGTCGAAGCCCTGGGCGACCAGGGTGTCGACGCGGTCCGGCGAGATGTCCACGAGAGTCACGTGATGCCCGGCCTCGAGGAATCCGCGCCCCACAGCGGTTCCGACCACGCCAGCGCCCACGACGAAGATGCGTGTCACGAGAAGGGATCCTGTCACCGAGAGTCAGCGAGCAAGTGCGGACAGAGAGGGGGTGGGCCGAACGACGGAGTCGTCCGGCCCACCCCCTCTGGTCGGTGGTCGCCTGTGTTCAGCTGGTGGGTCAGTACCCGCCGTCGCTCAGTGACAAGCGGCGGTGCCCGCGTCCGTGGCGCCCCCGCTGGTCGACGGCACGAACTTCCAGCTGTAACCGCCGGCTCCGAGGGTCATCTGCAGCACCCCGAACGTGTTGGCGATCTGGGCGGCACTGTTCGCCGCGGGGGTGGCCCGCATCGCGAAGAAGCTCTTGCCGCCCGAACCCACCACGAACTGCGCGAGCCCGTTCACGGGATCGGCGTTGCCGAGCGCCGTCCTGACCCGCGAACCGCTCGTAGAAGTGGGCGTGGCCGGTGAGCACCACGTCGGCCTTCTTCTGGTAGAGCAGGCTGTAGATCGCCTGCATGTCGGGCTGGTGGTCGGTACTGCTCGAGTACAGCGGGATGTGCCAGTACGCGAGCGTGCACTTGGCCGTGCTCGCGTTCAGGTCGTTCAGCAACCACTGGTACTGCGGGTTCCCCGGGTTGCAGCCGCCCACGACCCCGCACTGGCTGTCCAGGGAGATCATGTGCCAGGCGCCGATGTTCCAGCTGTACCAGGACGTGCAGAGCTTGGTGCACCCCGGCGACAGCGGGTGGGCCCGGTCGCCGAAGTACGTGAAGTACCCCTCGCCGCCGGTCGGCTGGATGCTGCTGCCGATGTAGCCGTACTCGTGGTTGCCCGGGGCGGGGTGGGCGATCGCGTTCATCCGGCCCCACGAGGGGTCGTACGAGGCCTTGAAGTCGGCGAGCGACCCCAGCTCGTACTGCTCGTCGCCGAGCGGCAGGACGGCCGTCGGGTTCAGCGACAGCGCCAGGTCGCTCGTCGCCTGCTGCTGGCACGAGGTGGCGTTGGCCGTGCCGCCGGCCGGGCAGGCGATGTCGCCGGCGGCGACGATCGTCGGGTCGCCCGAGGTGACGGTGGGGCTCGGGCCGGTAGGGCTCGCAGTGGCCGTCGTCGCGCTCGGCGCGGCGGTCGTCGAGGTCGGCGTGGGCGTCGTCGTGAGGGTCGGCGTCGGTGTGGCCGTGCCGCCGGTCGTCACCACCAGCTGGGGCCGGTTCGCCGTGGCCTCGCGGCTGCCGAACTTGACCAGGCCGGGGCGGTCGGTGGTGACGACGAGCCCGACGGTGCCGTTGCCGGCCACGGCGCCCGTGACGTCGACCGAGACCGTCGTGTTGACCACCAGGTTCTTCCCCGTGCCGACCACCGCGCCCGTGGCGGGCGCGGCCGCCCACGTGAGTCCCGGCTCCGTCCAGCTCGTGTCGGCCGTGGCGACGGTGACGCCGCTCGCCCACGTCGAGTAGCTGTAGAGCTTGAGCGTCGCCGACGTGACGGGGCCGCTCAGGCCGCTCACCGGGAACGTGAGGTATGTGCGCTCCTCCGCCGTCGTCGACGACGGCGCCTGCGCGTTCAGCTGGTACCCGCTGCCGTAGCTCGTGGTCGGCGTGTCGGCCTCGACGTACCCGTCCGCCGAGGGCTGCGAAGGTCGTCGTCACGGCGGCGGGCGCCGCGCTCACCGTCCCCGTCGGGCTGGCCGTGCCGGTCGGGCTGGCCGTGCCGGTCGGTGTCACCGTGCCGGTCGGGCTCGCCGTCGCCGGTCGGTGTCACCGTGCCCGTCGGGCTCGCCGTGCCGGTCGGGCTCGCCGTGACGCTTCCGCTCGCCACCGGGGTGGCGGACGCCGTCGGCGCGGGCGCGGACGTGTCGAGGACCAGCGTCGGCGGGTGTGCCGCCACCTCGCGGCTCGCGAACGTCTTGCCCGCCGCCGACGTGGTCGTGATCACGAACGTGTAGGTGCCGTCACCGGTGATGGCGGACGTGACGTCGGCGCTGACCGCGGTGTTCGAGCTCAACGGCGCGACGGTCGCCACGTCGGCACCGACGGCCGGCGCGTTCGCCCAGGTGACGCCGGTCTCGGTCCACGTGTTCGCGGCGAGGGACACCTTCACGCCGGTGGCGCTCGTGGCGTACGTGTAGAGGTTCAGCCGGGCGCTCGCCGGGGCGTGCCCGAGGCCGGCCACGACCACCTTGACGTAGCTCCGCAGCAGGGGGGCTGTGGTCGAGACGCCGCGGACGCCGAGCGAGGTCGCGCTGCCGTAGTTCGTGTCGGGGGTGTCCGACTGCACGGTCGCGTCGGCGGACGCGACCACCGTCGCCGGCACGGTGGCGGCTTGCGACGACGGCAGGAGCGTGGTCGTCGTCACCAGCGTCGCCGAGTAGCCGACGACGGCGGCGAGGGCGACCGCGAGCCGGGCCGCGGTGCGGACCCTGCGACGCGGGCGGCCGGCTGGGCGGCCTCGTCTCGGCGGGCGGCCGGAGCGGCTCGCGCCGCCCGTAGTGGTGTCAGTCATCGTCGACGAGTCCCTTCGTGCCGCAATGGGTCAGCGCGTGGTCGCTCCAGCGCCAGCCCAGGCTGGTGCGCAGGTCGACCCGCTCGGTGCGGGTGGCTGTGTACGTTCCGCGGACGACGAGCCGCGCCGACGTCTGCGGCGCGACGCGGGTGGCGACCGTCGGCCTCGCCGTCCAGGGCTTGCCGCCGAGGGTGAGCCGCAGGCCCCGGATGTCGATCCCCGCGCCGGTCTCGTCGTCCACGGTCCCGACCAGGGTGATCGTGTAGCGGCCCTTGGCGAACGACGTCCCACCGGTGAGTTCCGGCGCGAAGGTCGCTCCGGTCAGGGTGACCCGCGGAACGGCTCCGCTGGGGCAGCCGGCCGGGCCGGTGCGCGAGGGCACGGGCGGCGCGTTGCCCACCAGGCCGAGGCCGCCGGCCGGACCTGCCATCGGCGCGAGCGCGGGGCCGGTGGCCGTGGCGTCGGCCATGCCGGTGCCCGAGGCGAGGAGCACAGCGGTGAGCGTCCCCGCGACGGCGGCACCGCCGACGGCGAGTGCGCCCGCGCGCAGGGACGACGGTATGGGCGTCACGAGGTCCACCTCTGCAGGGTCGGGTCGGGTACGGCGGCCGGCAGGACGCACTCGCCGGCCCTGCTGATCGCGGTGCTGTGCCAGGAGGCCGCGTCCGCCCGATCGGCGGCCGCCACCTCGTCGGCGTAGGACGTGGCGTACCGGCCGCTGCCGTCCGCGTCGAAGTAGGCGTGCGCCTCGTAGGCGACGTCCCCGGCCGGGTCGTGGATCCAGGGCGCGCCGTGCAGGTGCGGCCATCCGACCGGCGACGGGCTCCCGTACGACGAGACCAGGACGGTGC
>CAWCCY010000006.1:0-87295 GCA_963794075.1 uncultured Actinomycetota bacterium | reverse complement strand
ACCACGCCGCCGACGAGCTCGTCGTGACGGCCGACATGCGCGAGCGCAAGGGCCGCATGGACGCCGCCGCCGACGCCTTCGTCGCGCTGCCCGGGGGGCTGGGCACCCTCGAGGAACTGCTCGAGGTCTGGGTGGCGGGCACGCTCGGGATGCACGACAAGCCGGTCGTCGTCCTCGACCCGACCGGGGTCTACGCCTCCCTGCACGACCTCGTCGGCAAGCTGCTCGTGCAGGGGTTCGTCCGCCCGGGCGCCGAGGAGCTGGCCGTCTGGACGTCGTCGGTCACCGAGGCCCTGGACGCCGTCGAGACGGGGCTGGCGCGCAGTCGCCGCCGGCCTGCGGCGGGCGACGTCAGCGAGGAGCTGCTCGAGGGCGAGCCCTGACGACGAGCGGATCCGGCGTCAGGACTGCGTCATGGGCGCGCCGGCGCCGGGGCGCGTGCCCTGGCCTGCTCCTGGCGGCGTGGTCGACGGCCCCGCCTTCTGCCCTGCCGCTCGGCTCGCGGGTCGCTCGCCGACGGATCGGGCCGTGACGGTGCCGCCCTGCCGGGTTCCCTCGGCCCGCACGGCGTCGCCCACCGCCAGGTCCTTGACGCTGCCGGCGGCCCAGCCGGTGCGCACCGACGTCGAGCTGTCGAGCACCCACGCCAGGGTGTAGCCGTCCGTGCTGCGCACGGTGATCCCGTTCGCTCCGCGGGCCGTGATGGTGCCCGTCTGGACGACGACGGTGGTGGTCGTGCCGCCGGGGGCCTGGACGACCAACTCACCGTGTAGGACGGGCCGCCCCCGCGCCCGGCCCGCCGCACCCGGCCCGCCCATCGGACCCATCGGACCGCCCCAGCCGTGGCCGCGCCCGCCGGCTCGCGCCCGGGGGCTGCCCCGGAGTGCCGGTCGATCCCGACGGCGCCGGGGTGGGTGCCACATCGGCAGCGGCGGCCTGCGCCCGGGCCGGGGTCACGCCGCCGGACGCCTGCGCCGACGACCCGGCGAGCGCGTTCGCGGCGACCCCGCCGGCCCGCAGGCCGGCCGCGGCGATCATGACGGGCAGGACGCGTGACCTCATGACGACCTCCGGTGCTCTCCCGTGCTGTCCGCTCGGGCCGTGTCGCGGACGAGTCCATGACGCGGCCCGAGCCGACCATGACACGAGAAGCTGTGAGGAGCATGGGAGTCGCCGATAGCCGCGGTGGGCGTCAGACGGTGGGCGTGGGCTCCGGGCTCGGGGTGGGTGACGGGGAGGGTGACGGCGATGGGCCGTCGCCACCCTTGCCCGTCGTGCGCAGCAGGATGACCGCCGCTTCGGGTCCATCACCCGCTCCCGGGCCCCAGACACCGACCTGGGCGCCGACCGTGACGGGTGCGCGCTTGGCGCCGCGGCCCCGGCCCGGGGTGACGGGCACGATCCGCGTCGTCGCCGACGTCGTCCAGGTGATCTCGACACCGTCGGCGGACTTCACCGTGAGCGAGCCGGGTGACACGTCGGTGACCGTGCCGCGCTGGATCGCCAGCTGCACGACGCCCTTCTCGCGGGACTGCACCGTGAGCGACCCGTGGAGCACCGTGCCGTAGGGCCACCAGCGCAGCGCCGTGCCGCCGGGGGCGCCGAGCGGGGGCGCGGGCGGCGGCCCGCCGTGGTCCTCGGCCCCGCCCTTGGCGCCGGCGCCGTGCTCGCCGCCGCCGTGGCTGCCTGCCGCCGTGTGCTTCGCGCCGGCTGCGGGGCCCGACCGCGCCGCGAGCGCGGCTCCCGCCGGGACGACCAGGGCGGCGGCCACACCCGCCGCCGCCAGCGCGGCGACGACGCGGCGTCGG
This sequence comes from uncultured Actinomycetota bacterium, assembly GCA_963794075.1. Taxonomy (GTDB): domain Bacteria; phylum Actinomycetota; class Actinomycetes; order Actinomycetales; family Kineosporiaceae; genus DATKNA01. Next base: position 85,487 of record CAWCCY010000006.1, on the reverse strand, counting down.
GGAAGGAACGACGGACGGGGCACGGGACCTCCTGCGAAGGGCGGTGGGACGCCTCGTGGCGTCCGCGGGAACCTGGCTCCCAGCAGGGTGTGCTGATGACTCACTGTGTGGCAACGGATGCTATCCGTTCTCATCCGGGAGGAGCAGTCCGGCACGAACGATGACCCGCAAGACGCCGCTACGTCGGGCGGCGTGCGACGATCGCCTGGTGACGCTGCTGCTGACGTTGCTGATCATGGCGGTGGTCGCGGTCGTCGCCGCGGTCGCCGCGGGTCGGATCGCCGGCGGCCTCGACGCCCCGGCGTCGTCGCTGCCGGGCCGCGGCCTGCCCGACGGCCCCGTGGAGGCGGCCGCGCTCGACCGGGTGCGCTTCTCACCGGCCCTGCGTGGCTACCGGATGGACGAGGTCGACGACGTTCTCGACCGGGTCACCGAGGAGCTGCGGCACCGCGAGGAGGAGCTCGCGCGGTTGCGCGGATCGGCCCGGCTCCGCGCTCACGTGCTGGGCCACGGGGCCATCGCCCCCGCCCCCACCCCTCCTCCCACCTCCGCCCCCGCCCCCGCCCCCGCGGGCACGGACTACCTCTCCCGGAACGCGCAGCCCCCGTGGGCGAGCGTCCCCGACGACGGGGGCGACGCGTAGTGGCTCGCTTCACCGCCGTCATCCCGAGTCCGGCGGACGTCGACACCACCTGGCGCCGCATCACCGACTGGCCCGCCCACGGTCGCTGGGTGCCGCTCACCAGGGTCACCGTGCTCGCGCCGTCGCCCGGTGGCGTGGGCGCCCGGTTCGTCGGCGGCTCCGGTATCGGCCCGCTCGGCTTCGACGACCCGATGGAGGTCGTCGAGTGGCGCGAGCCGGCCGACGGCGTCCCGGGGTTCTGCCGGGTCGTCAAGCAGGGCCGCGTGGTGCTCGGTGAGGCCTGGTTCGAGGTGTCGGAGGGCGGCGCGGGCACGAGCACCGTGACGTGGTCGGAGCAGATCGAGCTGACTCCCGTGCGCCTCACCCGGCCGTTCGGCCGGCTGATCGGCAGCGTCGGCCGCGTCGCCTTCAGCCGCGGGCTGCGCGCGATGGCCCGCGAGCTCGGCGACGAGCTCGCCCGCGAGCACCGGGCGTGAGCCCGGCCGGGACGACGGCTGTCGTCGGGACGACGGCGTCGCCCGCTGCGCGTGGGCCGCGGGCAGCGAGGAATACCGGCGCTACCACGACGAGGAGTGGGGGGGGCAGATTGCGCGGCGAAGACGCGGCCTCTTCGAGCGGTTCACCCTCGAGGCCTTCCAGTCGGGCTTGTCGTGGCTGACGATCCTGCGCAAGCGGGAGGGCTTCCGGGTGGCGTTCGACGGGTTCGACCCCGAGCGCGTCGCCGCCTACGGGGCCCGCGGACGTCGACCGCCTGCTGGCCGACGCCGACGATGTGCGCAACCGGGCCAAGTCGGGCGGCGATCGCGAACGCGCGGGCGGTCCTCTCCCTGCGCGACGTCTACCCCGGCGGCCTCGACGCCCTGGTCTGGTCGTTCGCCCCACCGCCGACGCCCGCGGCGTCCGCGGGGGGGGGGACATCCCCGCCTCGACGCCGGAGTCGGCCGCCCTGGCCAAGGCCCTCAAGCGGCAGGGCTTCGTCTTCGTGGGCCCGACCACGGCCTACGCGCGCGATGCAGGCCTGCGGCCTCGTCGACGACCACGTCGAGGGCTGCTCGGTACTGACCTCTGACGCGCCCCGGGCCGTGCTCGCTGAATGCGGCCTTACTCGCCGAATGCGGGTTTTCGAGCGCCGAAAGTCCGCATTCGGCGAGTAACTCCGCAGACGACGAGCACGGGAGGAAGGGTCAGCGGCCCTCGAAGGCCGGCTTCTCCTTCGCCAGGAAGGCCTTTACCGCGGCCTCGTGGTCCTCGGTGGCGCCGGTCAGCGCCATCAGTTCGGCCTCGTGGGCGAGCGACTCGTCGAGGGGATGCGCCGCCGAGTACGCGACGGCGCGCCGCACGGCCCCGTAGGCGACCGTCGGCCCGCGGCGAACCGCTGGGCGACCTCGCGGGTGCGGGCGGCGAGGTCGGCGTCCGGCACCACCTCGGTCGCCAGGCCCAGGTCCAGCGCCTCGCGGGCGCCGACCGTGCGCGGCATCAGCAGCAGCTCCTTGGCCTTGGCCATGCCGACCAGCCGGGGCAGCCACCACGACGAGCCCGGAGTCCGCCGACAGCGCGATGCCGGTGAAGGCGAGGTTGAAGCCGGCGGACTCGGCCACCAGGCGCACGTCGGCGGCGAAGGCGAAGGCCGCCCCGGCCCCGCCGCCACCCCGTTCGCGGCCGCGACGACCGGCTTCGCCATCGTCGCGAGCGCGGTCGCGATCGGGTTGTAGTGCTCGGGCACGGTCCGCCAGAGCACCTCGGCGTGCTCCTGCTGCAGGCGGATGTGCTCCCGCAGGTCCTGCCCGACGCAGAAGGCCCGGCCCGTGCCCGTCAGCACGACGCACCGGACCGCCGCGTCGTCCGCGGCCTCTGCAGGGCGTCACGCAGGGCTACCTTCGTCGCGACGTCGAGGGCGTTCATCGCCGCCGGCCGGTCGATCCGGACAGTCCGCACGGCGCCGTCGTCGTCGACGGCGACCCCCGTGGCACCTGCCTCGCGGGCCTCGCCGGGCGCGCTGCTCATGGGCTCCTCCTGACCGACGGAAGGGGGTCGCGTTCGCCCGCCAGTGTGCCTCAACCCCCGCCTCGTTTCGTCGTCGGCTGATCGGGCGCGATAATGGTCCCCGGACACGCTCCGTGCCCGGCGCCGCCCGGCGTCCGGTAACGGGCACGCACGACGCAGGCACGAGGAAGGGGATGCCGCATGGCGGCGATGAAGCCGAGGACCGGCGACGGCCCGCTCGAGGTGACCAAGGAGGGCCGCGGGATCGTCATGCGGGTTCCCCTGAGGGCGGTGGCAGGCTGGTGGTCGAGATGACTCCGGTCGAGGCCGGTGAGCTCGGCGACGCCCTCAAGGCCGTTGCCGGCTAGACGTGCGCGCGCTCACGGGGGCCCGGGACGGACTCCGTCCCGGGCCCCCGTCGTGCCCCGGCGGTAGCGTGGCGGCCGTGACGACGGCCCGACGGGCCCCGCGGTCGACCCGCCCCACCCGTGCTCCCCCGCCCGCCGGCGTCCGAACTGCGCCTCGCCGACGGGCCGCTGCACGAGCGGTGGGCCGCGGCGGACGTCGTCGCGGTCGCCGTCGCCCGCCCGGCAGGCTCCGGCGAACCGGTCCCCGGGGCGTTCGCGCTCGCCGTCGCCGAGCGGCTCGGCCTCGACCTGCCGGCCGTGCTGGCCGCCCAGAAGGCCGGCGGCCGCGCGGGCGACGCCACCCGCCTGCCCGTCCCTCCCGGCGAGGGCCGCCCCGGCCGCGTCGTCGCGGTCGGGGTCGGCACCGGCGACGCCGTGTCGCTCGGCGGGCCGGCGCCGCCGTGGCGCGCGCCGGCCGGGGTCGCGGCCTGGTGGTCACCGACCTCGCCGCCGGCGCCGACGCCCCCGGCGTCCGTGCGGCCGTCGAGGGCCTGCTGCTCGGGGCTACGCCCCGCCCGCCACGGGCCGCAAGGACCGCTCCGACAGCAGCCCGGCCCGCACGGTCGTGCTCGACCCGGGCCTGCCCCCGGCTGCCGTCGAGCGGCTGCCGTGCCGCCCGGGCGACCCTGCTCGCGCGGCACCTCGCGGTGACGCCGTCCGACGTCAAGGACCCGGCGTGGCTGGCCGCCGCCGCCCTGGACGCCGCCCGCGCCGGCGGCCTCGACGCCGAGGTGTGGACGCTCCAGCGGCTCGAGGCCGAGGGTTTCGGCGGCCTGCTGGCCGTGGGCGCCGGCTCGGCGCGGCCGCCCGCGTTCGTGCGGCTCGAACACGCCCCGGCCGGTACCGCCGGCACGCGCCCGGTCGTGCTGGTGGGCAAGGGCATCACGTTCGACACCGGCGGCCTGGCCGTGAAGCCGCGCGAGGCCATGGTGCCCATGAAGACCGACATGTCCGGGGCCGCCACGGTGCTCGCGGTGCTCGCCGCCTGCGGCGAGGCGCAGGTCCCGCACCGTGTCGTCGGGCTGCTCCCGCTCGCCGAGAACGCCGTCGGCGGCTCCTCCTACCGCCCCGGCGACGTGCTCCGGCACTACGGCGGGCGGACGACGGAGGTGTCGAACACCGACGCCGAGGGCCGGGTCGTCCTCGCCGACGCGCTCGCGTGGGCCGACGCCCACCTCGACCCGCGCGTCGTGGTCGACGTCGCGACGCTCACCGGCGCTGCCTCGCTCGGGCTGGGCCGCCGGCACGCCGCGCTCTACGCCACCGACGAGGTGCTGGCGGCCGGCCTGGAGGAGGCCGCGGCGGCCCGGGGGAGCGGGTGTGGCGGATGCCCCTCGTCGAGGACTACCGCGAGGCGATCGACTCCGAGGTGGCCGACGTCCGCCAGCAGGTGACGCGCCCGGGCCACGGGGCCGGCTCGATCACGGCCGCGCTGTTCCTGCGCGAGTTCACCGGCGGGCGGCCCTGGGCCCACCTCGACATCGCCGGCACCGCCCGCTCCGACAAGGAGGAGCACGAGGTGCCGAAGGGGGCCACCGGCTACGGCGCCCGGCTGCTGCTGCGCTGGCTCGAGTCGCTCCCGGCCGGCCGAGCGTCGGTCGGGTCGTCCGTCGGGTCGTCCGTCGAGTCGTCCCTAGAGGAGGCGTGATGGTGGGTCTGTCGATCCGCTGGGACCTGTCCGCGTCGGGTGACGTCGCCGGCGAGCTGCGCCGGTATGTCACGGAGCAGTCCCTGCCGCGTTTCACCGGGCGGCCCGGGCTGCGCTTCAAGACGTGGCGGATGCGGCCGGGGGAGTGGTTCGAGGGCACCTACGTCTTCGACACGGCGGCCGCCCGTGACGAGTTCGAGGCGTCGTTCCTCGCGTCACCGGCGCCGGTGACCGCCCTGACCGGCGCCGGGCCGGTGCTCGTGGAGCACTTCGAGGTCGTCGCGGTCGCCGAGGGCGGGGCCGGCTTCAGCGCGGGGCCCGGCCACGGGGCGGGCGCCTGAGGCGGCTCCCTCGCCGGCCGACTCCCTCGCCGGCCGCTCACTCGTCGGCCAGCAGGTCCCAGGTGGTCACGTAGTCGGGGTCGACGACGGTCTCGTGCGTGGTGGCCAGCAGGTAGGACCCGGGTGCGGCCTCGTCGTAGGCGCCGAAGTCGGCGGGCAGGTGGGCGGGGTCGCCCGGCGCGTGCGGGCGCTCGACGACGACCACACCGTCGCGCACCCCGAGGACGCGCCCGCAGAACTGCTCCTGGTGCAGCAGCGTCCCGTCCGGTCTGCGCACGCTGACACCGACGAGCAGCCGCGTGCCGACGAGGTGCTGCAGGCGCTCGGTGCCCCGCAGCAGTCGCCGCGACGGCAGGGGCGCCCCTTCAGGGCTGGGTCCGAGGCTCAGCGCAGCACCGCCAGCAGGAGGCCGTCCCCCACCGGCAGCAGCGCGGGCACCAGCCGCGCGTCGTCGCGGACGCGCTTGACCAGCTCCCGCATGGTCGTCGTGCCCCGGTCGCGCTGGGCCGGGTCCGCCACCTTGCCGCGCCACAGCGCGTCGACCACCGCGAGGACGCCCCCGCGGCGCAGCAGTCGCAGGGCCTGGTCGACGTAGGCGTCGTACTCGCCGCCCTCGGCGTCGAGCAGGACGAGGTCGTAGGCCCGGTCGGTGAGGCGGGGCAGCACGTCGAGGGCGCGGCCGGTGATGAGGCGGGTTCGGTTCGGGCGGACAGCCGCCTCGGCGAACGCCTCGCGGGCGGCGCGCTGGTTCTCGGCCTCGACGTCGATGGTCGTCAGCACGCCGTCGGGCGGCATCCCCCGCAGCAGGTAGACCCCCGAGACGCCCGCCCCCGTGCCGACCTCGACGACCGACCGCGCGCCGCCGGAGGCCGCCAGCACCCGCAACGCCGCCCCGACCCCGGGCCGGACGCCGCGGCAGCCGAGTTCGTCGCCACGCGCCCGGGCGCGGCCGAGGACCTCGTCCTCGTCGACGAACGTCTCCGCGAACGCCCAGCTGGCGGGCGTGGGTGTGCTGATCGCTGTCTCCGTTCTGCGTGCGCGGGTACGACGGGCGCGGCCGGCGCCGGCGGTTGGGGCTCGATCGGCGGACCGGCCGGCGACCAGGGTAGTTCGTGCCGGACACCGATGTCGTTGCTGCCCGCCGGCACCACTCTCGTGCGCGTTCGGCGCACCTGCCGGCCCTTGCGCTGGAGGGATTCTCCGGGCCCGCTCTCAGGCAACCCTCAGGGAGGTGCGGGAACGTGGTCTGTCAACGGGGCGTTGCTCCGATCGAGCCGGTGGTGCGGGCCGTTCCAAACGGGCCCGCGGTGCCGGGTGGGAGAGGAATGGGAGAGCGGTGTCCTCGTTCGCGATGCCGATGATGGCGATGCCCGGTGGAGCCGCGGCACCGCGCCTGCCGAGCGTGCGCCTGCGGCGGCGCGGGGGAGGCGACGCGGTGGCCGAGTCGCGGTCCGCCGACGCCTCCGGTGCTCACGCGCCCGGCGCCGCCGCGGACGCCGCGCTGCCCGGGCTGCCCGGCGCCGCGGTCAACGAGGCCGAGGTCGCCTGGACGCCCCCGTCGTGGGAGCAGGTGGTGCAGGAGCACTCCGCCCGCGTGTACCGGCTGGCCTACCGGCTCACGGGCAACCGGCACGACGCCGAGGACCTCACGCAGGAGGTGTTCGTGCGCGTGTTCCGCTCGCTGTCGTCGTACACCCCGGGCACGTTCGAGGGCTGGCTGCACCGCATCACGACCAACCTCTTCCTCGACCAGGTGCGCCGCAAGCAGCGCATCCGCTTCGACGCGCTGCCGGAGGACGCCGGCGACCGGCTGGCCGGCTCGGACCCGGGCCCGGAGCGCGCCTGGGAGCACAACAACCTCGACCACGACGTGCAGGCGGCGCTCGCCACGCTGCCGCCGGAGTTCCGTGCCGCGGTGGTCCTCTGCGACATCGAGGGTCTCTCCTACGAGGAGATCGCGGCCACGCTCGACGTCAAGCTGGGCACCGTCCGCTCGCGCATCCACCGCGGCCGCGCCGCGCTGCGGCAGGCGCTCGCCCACCGCCGTCCCGACCTCGCCCCCGGCGCCACCGCCGCGGCCCAGGGCGAGCGCCCCGGCACCGGCGCAGACACCGTCCCGTCCGTCGCTCCGGGAGGAGATCCCGCGCTGTGAGCCACCTCGGTGACCGCATCGCCGCGTTCGTCGACGGTCAGCTGACGCCCGAGTCGGCCGAGCGGGCGACCGCCCACTCGGCGTCGTGCCGGCCCTGCCGAGATCTGACGGAGCTCGAGCGGCTCACGAAGGCACGCCTCGGCGCGCTGTCCGGGCCCGCGCCCACGGCCGACTTCGTCGGCCGGCTGCTGGCGATGGGCGGCCCCTCCGGTCCCTTGCCACCCCGGCCCGGGCACGTCCCGGGCAGCCCGCGGGCCGCGTCCGTGCCCGTCCGGGCGACGGTGCCGACCCTGCCGGCGCTGCCGAGCGGGGCGGCCCTCCAGGTCGCCGCCGTCGCGGGGCGCCGGGCGCGGCCGCAGGGTTCCGCCGCCGGGCCCACCCGCCCAGCAGGCCGGCCTGCCATCCTCGGGAGCCGGCGCGGCCGGCTCGTCGTGGCCGTCGCCGGGGCGCTCTCGGTCGTCGGGGTCGGTGTCGCCGGTGTCGGCGCCGGGGTGGGGGCCGCCGCGAGCGGTGCCCGGCCCTCCGGCCCGCTGGTCGGCACCGTCGACGGCGGGACGGGCGCCCAGCTCACGACGAGTCTGCTGTCCGGCCGCGTGACCCAGGTCGACTGGTTCCAGTCGCCGCTCACGACCCGTACGCCTGCCGCGCGCTTCGCCGTCCGGCGCTGACGTGCCCGTCACGCTCGCGGCCTCGGGAAGTTAGGCTTGCCCGGTGGAGCTCTTCGGCATCAACGGCAGCGAGTTCATCGTGCTGCTGGTTGTCGCCGCCGTCGTCCTCGGGCCTGAGCGGCTCCCCCGGTACGCCCAGCAGCTCGCCCGGCTGGTCCGCGAGCTGCGCCGGATGGCCCAGGGCGCCTCGGCCCAGATGCGGGACGAGTTGGGTCCGGAGTTCGACGAGATCGACTGGCGCAAGCTCGACCCGCGCCAGTACGACCCGCGCCGGATCGTCCGCGAGGCCCTGTCCGACTCCTCGGTCGACCCCGACGACCCGCTCGGGCTGCGCGGCGCCGGCATCGACCGGGAGAGCCTCGGCCTGACCCGTGAGGACGTGGGGCTCGAGCGGAACGGCGTGAAGCCCGTCTCGCGCGGCGGCCCGGGCGAGCGACGGGCCGCGGGCGCGCACCCGGCCGAGAACGGCGCTGCCGCCGCCGCGACCGCCGACGAGATCCCCCTGGACCCCGACGCGACCTGACGCGTGCCCGCCGACCCGGGGGGCATTATGGTCGCCGGATGGCCCGGTTCTGGGACGTCCACCCCGTCGACCCGCAGCCCCGCGTGATCGGCAAGGTGGTCGAGCTCGTGCGCGGCGGGGGGCTGATCGTCTACCCCACCGACTCGTGCTTCGCGTTCGGCTGCAGCCTCGACAACCCCGGTGCGCTGCACCGGATCCGGCAGATCCGCGGCCTGGACGACCGCCACCACTTCACCCTGGTCTGCGCGGACTTCGCCCAGCTCGGGCAGTTCGTGCAGATCGACAATGCCGTGTTCAGGACCGTGAAAGCCTCGACCCCCGGCAGCTACACCTTCATCCTGCCCGCCACCCGCGAGGTCCCGCGGCGCCTGCAGCACGCGAAGAAGCAGACGGTCGGCGTCCGGATCCCCCGGCACGTGGTCACCCAGGCGCTGCTGACCGAGCTGGGCGAGCCGCTCGTCTCGAGCACCGTGCTGATGCCCGGGGACGACGAGCCGATGACCCAGGCCTGGGCGATCAAGGACCGGCTGGACCACGTCGTGGACGCCGTCCTCGATTCGGGCGACTGCGGGCTCGAGCCGACCACCGTGGTCGACCTCTCCGGCCGCACCCCCGAGATCCTGCGCGTCGGCGCCGGTGATCCGGCCCGGTTCGCCCCCTCAGGTGTCTGACACCGGCGGCGTCAGCGGGTGACGGGGGTGAGGCCGAGGGAACGGCCGGACAGACCTCGCGCGCGGCGGGCCAGTTGACGGGCGATGCTCCGCATCGCCACCGCGGCGGGGGAGTCGGGCGCGGCGAGCACGACGGGCGTGCCGCTGTCGCCGCCCTCGCGCAGCCGGACGTCGATGGGCAGCTGCCCGAGCAGCGGCACGGGCGCCCCGATCGAGCGTGACAGCGACTCGGCCACGAGCCGGCCTCCGCCGGCCCCGAAGAGCTCGAGCCGGCCGCCGTCGGGCGTGTCGAGCCACGACATGTTCTCGATCACGCCCACGACGTGCTGCTTCGTCTGCAGCGCGATCGACCCGGCTCGCTCCGCGACCTCGGCGGCGGCCGCCTGCGGCGTGGTCACGACGAGGAGCTCCGCCCCCGGCAGCAGCTGCGCGGTCGAGATCGCGATGTCGCCGGTGCCGGGCGGCAGGTCGAGCAGCAGAACGTCGAGGTCGCCCCAGAAGACGTCGGTGAGGAACTGCTCGAGCGCCCGGTGGAGCATCGGCCCGCGCCACACGACGGGCTGGTTGCCCGGCACGAACATCCCGATCGAGATGACCTTCACGTCGTGCGCCACCGGCGGGAGGATCATGTCGTCGACACGCGTGGGCGAGCCGGTGACGCCCAGCATCCGCGGAACCGAGAACCCGTAGACGTCGGCGTCCAGCACACCGACGGCGAGGCCGTCGGCCGCCATCGCCGCCGCGAGGTTCACGGTGACGCTCGACTTGCCGACCCCGCCCTTGCCGGAGGCCACCGCGTACACACGGGTCAGGGAGCCGGGCTTGGCGAACGGCACCTCGCGGTCGGCCTGGCCGCCGCGCAGCTTCTCGCGCAGCGTCGCCCGCTGCTCGTCGGACATGACGTCGAGCACGACCGACACGGCCTCGACGCCGGGCACGGCGCCCACGGCAGCCTTCACGTCCGTGGTCAGGCGGTCCTTCATCGGGCAGCCGGCGACCGTGAGGAACAGGTCGACCCGGACGATGCCGCCGTCGACGGCCACCCCCTTGACCATGTCGAGCTCGGTGACGGGCCGGCGGATCTCGGGGTCGTTCACGGTGGCCAGCGCCGCGTGGACGGCGTCCAGGTTCACGGGCGCACCGGTGGAGGTGGACATGACCCGATGGTAGGTCGCCCGCGGCGTCCGGCCGCCCGCAGGGGGCGTCAGCCGGTGGGGTGCAGCTGGTAGGGGTCCGTGACGGCGGCGACCGCGGCGACCGGCGCAGCCTGCGTGGCCGGCGTGCGGCACCAGGGGCAGATCCGCCAGTCGGGGTCGAGCTGCTTGCTGCACCCGGCGCAGCGGCCGCGGTTCAGGGCGGTGGCGCACCAGGGGCAGGCGACCATGTCCCGAGCGACGGCGCGCGTGCACGTCGGGCAGGAGTCCGCGCTGACGTGGTCGGAATGCGTGGCGCGCAGGGCCTCCTCGAAGGTGGTCTCGCCGGCCCGGGCCTTCTCGACGGCGGACGTGCGCAGCGTCATCATGCCGGCGGCACGCGCCTGGGCGGCGATCGACGCCTCGCTGGCGTCCTTCAGGAGCACCTGGCGCATCGCGGCGTCGACGTCGAGCACCTCGTAGACGGCCGTCCGGCCGCGGTAGCCGGTGCCGCCGCAGTCGGGGCAGCCCGTGCCGCGCGAGGGCCGGGCGCCGGCGAGGTCGGCGGGGGTCAGCCCGAGTGCCGCGAGGGTGACGGGGTCGGGCTCGTAGGGCCGCGCGCAGGTCGGGCAGGGCCGCCGGACCAGCCGCTGCGCCACCGCCGCGGTGAGCGAGGAGGCCACCAGGAACGGCTCGACGCCCATGTCGACCAGGCGGGTCAGGGCGGCGACGGCGGAGTTCGTGTGCAGGGTCGTGAGCACGAGGTGGCCGGTGAGCGCGGCCTTCAGGGCGAGCTCGGCGGTCTCGCTGTCGCGGACCTCGCCGACGAGGATGATGTCGGGGTCCTGCCGCAGGATCGACCGCAGCCCCTTGCTGAAGGTCATACCGGTCTTCTCGCTGACGCCGACCTGCGTGATCCCCGGCAGCTGGACCTCGATGGGGTCCTCGAGGGTCACGATGTTCTTGTCGGGGTTGCGGATCTCGGCGATCGCCGAGTAGAGCGTGTTGGTCTTGCCCGACCCCGTCGGCCCGGTGATCAGCACCAGCCCCTGCGGCACCGACAGGGCCGACCTGAACAGCGACAGCTGGCGCGGGTCGAAGCCCAGCCCCTCGAGCCGGGGCACCGCGTCGCCGCGGGTGAGCAGCCGGATCACGACCTTCTCACCGTGCAGCGACGGCAGCGTCGAGATCCGGGCGTCGATCTCGGCGTCCCCGACGGCGAACCGGGTCCGGCCGTCCTGGGGGATCCGGCGCTCGGCGATGTCGAGGCCCGAGACGACCTTGATCCGGCTGATCACCGAGGTCGCGATCCGCTTCGGCGCGTTCATGACGTCGCGCAGCAGGCCGTCGACGCGATAGCGCACGCGCAGGGCGTCGCGCTGCACCTCGAGGTGGATGTCGGAGGCCCGCAGGTGCACGGCGTCGGACAGGATCTGGTTGACGAGCTTGACGATCGGCGCGTCCTCCGTGCCGGTCGGCAGGTCGAGGCCGCCCGGCTCGTCGTCGTCGCCGACGCTCTCGACGATGGCCGAGACGTCGCCCGAGTCATGCCCGATCGCCCAGGCGCGCGCGATGTGGTCGCGGATCTGGCTGTCCGTGGCCACGAGCACGTGCAGCTCGGGGGTCCGTGTGTAGAGCTTGACGTCGTCGAGCGCGAGCACGTTCGTCGGGTCGGCGGCGGCGACGACGAGCCCCGCGTCCGTGCGGTCGAGCACGAGCACGCGGGTGCGCTCGGCCACCGCACGGGGCAGGAGCCGGACGACGTCGGGCGCGGGGACCATCCGCGACAGGTCGATCAGGTCGAGGCCGAGCAGGTCGGCCAGCGCCTTCGCGACGTCGCGCTCGGCGGCCAGGCCGAGGTCGGCGACCACCTGGCCGAGCCGCCGCCGGGTGCCGGTGTCCTTGCGCTGCTCCTCCAGGGCCTGCTCGAGCTGCTGCGGCGTGAGGAGTCCCGACTCGACGAGCACATCCCCGAGCCGCCTGCGGATCTGCATCATGCCGCGGGCGTCCCCGTCGACACTGCGTGCACGGCGCAGCGCGGGCTCGTCATAACTCACCCTGCTTCGATCGGCAGGTCCGGCCCCGGGGTTCAGTCCGCCCGGATCGGCAGATCGGGCCCGCGGGTTCAGTCGGCGTCGACCGGCAGGGCGGATCCCTGCCCGCCCGGACGGCGGGCGAGCTCGCCGGTGAGCTCCTCCACCAGGTCGCGCAGCTCGGAGCGCACGAAGTCGCGGGTGGCGACCTCGCGCAGGGCGATCCGGAGCGCGGCGACCTCGCGGGCCAGGTACTCGGTGTCGGCGAGCGCCCGCTCGGCCCGCTGCCGGTCCTGCTCGAACTGGACCCGGTCGCGGTCGGCCTGGCGGTTCTGCGCGAGCAGGATCAGCGGCGCGGCGTAGGAGGCCTGCAGGCTGAGGATGAGCGTCAGCAGGGTGTAGTTCAGGGCGCGCGGGTCGAACTGCAGCGACGGTGGCGCGAACGTGTTCCAGGCGAGCCAGACCGCCACGAAGACGGTCATGCCGACGATGAACGACGCCGTCCCCATGAACCGGGCGAACCGCTCCGACCAGCGCCCGAACGCCTCGGGGTCGACGGACGGCGTCGGCAGGACGGGGCGGCGCGTCTCGAGGGGGGTGTCGAGCCCCGTGCGCCGGCGCTCGACGCTCCGTTCGAGCGCGACCGTGCTACGGCGCTTGCCCGGGCGGGCCGGGTCGCGCCGGAAGGTGGTTCGGGTCTCGTCAGCCACGCCCGCTCCGCACCGGCTGGGCGGAACCGCCATTCGTGGCCTTCGCGGGCTTGGCCGCCTTCGCGGTCTTCGCGGCGTTCGCCGCCTTGGCGGCGTTGGCGTCCTTGGCGGCGTTCGCGTGCTTGGCGGCCTTCCCGCCCGACGTCGCCGGGGCGGGCTCGGTGAGGTCGTCGTCGGCCTCCCGCCAGTCCTCCGGGAGCAGGTGGTCGAGCACGTCGTCGACGGTGACGACGCCCACGAGCCGGCCGGCGTCGTCGGCGACGGGCGTCGCGACCAGGTTGTAGGTCGCCAGGTGACGCGTGATCTGCTGCAGCGAGGCGTCCGGCGCGAGCGGTTCGACGTCCTTGTCGAGCACGCCGCCGACGGCCTCGTGCGGCGCCTCCCGCAGCATCCGCTGGATGTGCACGAGGCCCAGGTAGCGCCCCGTCGGCGTCTCCAGCGGGGGCCGGCAGACGTACACCGCCGCGGCGAGGGCCGGCGAGAGGTCCGCCCGGCGGACGTGTGCGAGGGCCTCGGCGACCGAGGCGTCGGGCGAGAGGATCACCGGCTCCGACGTCATCATGCCGCCGGCCGTGCGCTCCTCGTACGCCAGCAGGCGCCGGACGTCGTCCGCCTCGCCCGGGTCCATCATCCCCAGGAGCCGCTCGGCCTGCTCGTCCGGCAGCTCGCTGAGCAGGTCGGCGGCGTCGTCGGGCTGCATGGCCTCGAGCACGTCGGCGGCACGCTCGCCGGACAGCTGGGAGAGGATCTCGACCTGGTCGTCCTCGGGGAGCTCCTCGAGGACGTCCGCGAGGCGCTCGTCGTCGAGGGCGGCGGCGACCTCGAGGCGGCGCTTGGGAGTCAGCTCGTGCACCATCTCGGCGAGGTCGGCGGCCTTCAGCTCGTCGAACGCGGCGAGCAGGTTCGCCGCACCCTGGGGCTGCTCGACCACCCCGAGGCCCTCGACGTCCTCGACGTCGACGAGCAGGGTCTCCCCGCGTCGGCGCAGCCGGTTCGGGCGTCCGCGGCGCACGAAGAGCTTCGTCAGGCGCCACTCGCCGCGGCGCCCGCTGTCGATGCCGACGTCCTCGACCGTCACCTCCTCACCCACGGGGGGCTCCGCCCCCCGGGTCCCCCCCGGGGACCGGAGGCGGACGGTGCGGTCGAGGAGCTCGGCGAGCAGCAGGGTCTCGGTCGGCCGCTGCTCGAACCGCCGCATGTTGACCAGCCCCGTGGTGATGACCTGGCTGGCGTCCATGCTCGTCACCCGGGTCATCGGGACGAACACCCGGCGCCGCCCCGGCACCTCGACGACGAGGCCGACCGCGCGGGCATAGGTCTTGCCCGGCCGGAAGACGGCGACGACGTCGCGGACGCGGCCGACCTGGTCCCCCAGGGGGTCGAAGACGGCGAGGCCCGCGAGCCGGGCGACGAAGACCCTCGAGGGCGCTCCGCTCACAGGGCCGAGGTTAGTGCACGCCGGGCCGGGGGCCCCGGCGACGGCGGGAGCGTCCACCCAGGTGCCACGGTCGGCGGCCCGTCGTCGAGCCCTCCGCGGGCGGCCGGACACGGCCCGCCGGGGTGTCGTCGCCACCCGCCCCCGCGCCGAGCAGGCGGACGGGTTCGAGCCGGGTCACGGTGGCGGAGCGCGCCCACCGGTCCCGCTGCCCCGGCAGGTCGCGGTCGTTGAGCCGCTTGGCCGACAGCGCCTGCACGGCGGCCGACCACTCGCCCGTACCGGGCGCGAGCACGCGGCCCTCAGCGAGCACGGTCGCGAGCCGGCTCCCCGCGTCCTTGCTCGGGACGACGACCTCGACGGCGCCGGTCAGCGCCGGCAGCTCCTGCTCGCCGCCGCCCGCGACCACGTGCACCGCGTTCTCGTGCCAGACGTGCCAGGCGAGGTGGTGGCGCTCGACGCCGGCGGGCCGCAGCCAGACCACCCCGCTGCGGGTGCAGCCCTCGGCGACCAGGGCCAGCGCGTCGCCGTCCAGCGCCCTCGGCCCCGCGTCACCGTCCACGCCCAGAGCCTGCCACAGCGGTGCGCGTGGCGAGGGTCACCGCCGGCGGCCTCCTCGGCGGCGACCGGCTCGATAGCCTGCGCAGCGACATGACCTGCCAGGCGAACCGGAGGAGCGTGCGATGACCCTCGACCCTGCGCAGACCGGGTCGTCGGCCGGCCCCGGCGCGGGCGGCGTCCGGCCCCGGCCGGTGCGGGCGCGGCGCTCGAACCTGGCCGTCCCCGGGTCCAACCGGAAGATGATCGACAAGGCCCGGACGCTGCCGGTCGACCAGGTGTTCCTCGACCTGGAGGACGCCGTCGCCCCGCTGGCCAAGCAGGGCGCGCGGGCCACGATCGTCGAGGCTCTGAACGAGGGCGGGTGGGGCGAGCGGGTCCGCGTCGTCCGGGTCAACGACTGGACGACGCCCTGGACCTACCGGGACGTCGTCGAGGTCGTCGAGGGCGCCGGCGCCGAGCTCGACTGCATCATGCTGCCGAAGGTGCAGTCGGCCGACCAGGTCGTCGCGCTCGACCTGCTGCTCACCCAGATCGAGCGGACCGTCGGCCTCGAGGTCGGCCGGATCGGCATCGAGGCGCAGATCGAGAACGCCCGCGGCCTGCTGGCGATCGACGCCATCGCGAAGGCGTCGCCGCGGGTCGAGACGCTGATCTTCGGGCCGGCCGACTTCATGGCGTCGATCGCGATGAAGTCCCTCGTCGTCGGCGAGCAGCCGCCGGGCTACGACGTCGGCGACGCCTACCACCACATCCTGATGTCGATCCTGCTCGCGGCCCGGGCCAACGACAAGCAGGCGATCGACGGCCCGTACCTGGCCATCCGCGACGTCGAGGGCTTCCGCCGGGTCGCCGGGCGCTCCGCCGCCCTGGGGTTCGACGGCAAGTGGGTGCTTCACCCGGGGCAGGTGGACGCCGCCAACGACCTGTTCAGCCCGCGCCAGGAGGACTACGACCACGCCGAGGACATCCTCGACGCCTACGCCTGGTACACGTCCGAGGCCGGCGGCGCGCGCGGCGCCGCCATGATGGGCGACGAGATGATCGACGAGGCCAGCCGCAAGATGGCCCTGGTCGTCGCGGGCAAGGGCCGGGCGGGCGGGATGGCCCGCAGCCGGGCCTGGACGCCGCCGGCGAGCTGAGCTCGGCTCTCCTTGTCAGGGACCTTCTCGTCAGGCGACCGTCTCGTCAGGAGCCGGCGGCCACGCCGAAGGCGACCTCGGAGACGCCGAGGTCCTTGTACTTGCGCGACGGGTACACGTCGTCGACGCGGAGCCGCACCGTCCGGGTACGCCCGAACGCGTGCGCCAGGGTCTGCGGCGCGCGGTCGTCGCGCAACGTCCAGGTGGTCGAGCCGGCGTCCGTGATCACGGTGAAGGTGTGCACGCGCTCGTTGAGCGGGTAGAGGTCGACGGGGCCGCCGCTGCCCGCCAGCACCTTCTGGTAGCCGTTGAGGACCGTGATCGACCGTAGGTCGACGGGCCGGGTGAACGTGTACACCAGGGTCGATCCGGCCCCTCGGCCGTCGCTGTTCCAGGCGGTCTCGGCCTGCCCGTCGAGGGTGTTCGACGCCGCGTAGCGAACGCGCCCGTCCGGCTGCTGCGTGCTGTCGGCCGCGGCCCGGACGTCGTCCGCGGGCAGCCGCACGATCTGGACCGGCGCGCTCGGCTGTCCCGCGCCGGGGCCGGCCTGCGGCTCGCTGTGCGTGCCGGCCCGCAACCCCGCGACGGCCGCCACGGCGACGAGCACGAGCGCCACGGCGGCCACGAGGACGGCCAGGGCGGGCGGCCGCCGGGCCGGGGGCGACGGCGCGGGCAAGGCCGGCGGGAGCGACTCGGGCAGCGCCGGCGGGAGCGGGTCGGGCAGCGCCGGCTCGAGCGGGTCGAGCAGCGCCGGCCGGAGGGGTTCGACGGGCTCGAGCTCGGCGGTGTCGTCGACCGGGGGCGCCGTCAGGACGACCGTGAGGTCCGGCGCCGCCGGGCCCTCACCGCAGTGCGGGCACGGCGCGCCGGCCGGCACGAGCCTGCGGCACGAGGGGCAGGCGATGCTCACCGCAGGGGTCGCCGGGGTCACCTCGGGCACGCTGACGGAGACGTCGTCGTGGGGCACGGGCACCCGACGACGCTACCCCGGGCCCGCTCCGGCGGCCCGCATCGCGAGCTCGTCCGGTCGGGCGAGGCGTCAGCCGGCGGCGAGCGCGTGCCCCAGGAAGGCGAGCTGTGACGGCGCGACGCGGCGCCAGTACGCCTCGTCGTGGGCGCCGAGCGTGAACCCCCCGTCGGGGCGGGCCGGCAGGCCGGCGACGAACGCCCGGGTCGCGCCGGCGAACGGGTCGGCGTCGCCGCAGTCGACGCGGACGGCGACACCGCGCAGGCGCTCGCGCCGGGCGAAGACGTCGGACCGGGCGAAGTCGGCGGCGTCGTCGAACGCGCCGGGGACTCTCGCCGGGAGTGCTCCACAGGGCGGGCGACGACACCGCGACCGCCCGGACCCGCAGGGAGCCCAGCCGCTCGGCGAGCAGCAGGGCGCCGTACCCGCCCATCGACCAGCCGAACAGCCCGATGCGGTGCCGGCTCTCCCGCGGCCAGCGGCGGCGAACCGGCGGCGCCCGGCAGGCCGGCCAGCAGGGGGAGGAACTCGTCACTCACCAGCCAGCCGACGTCGGCGCCCGCTCGCGCGGCGGAGACGAAGCGGCCGCGCCGCAGGACCCCGGGCGGGTGCGAGGAGCCGGCCCCGGGGAGGACGGCGTCGAGGGACTCGACCAGCCGGGCGCGGCCGGGCAGCACGCCCTCGGCGACGCCTGCCAGTGCGGCCACGCCCACGGCGCCGGCGCCCAGCCCGGCCCGCAGCAGGGCTCTCCGCGAGATCGTCGCCACGCCACCTGGACGCACGGGAAGCCCCGGCGGTGACGTCCCGAGCGTCGTCCCGGTGGCCCTGGTCACAGCCGCACCCCTCCCGAACGGCGCGGAGCCGCCGGATACTCGCTCACATGGGCCGCCTGCAGCGCACCGAGGGTCTGACCGACGTCCAGCTCGAGATCCTCGCGGCCGTGCGCCGGTTCGTGGACGAACGGGTGCTCCCGGTCGCCACGGAGCTGGAGCACAAAGACGAGTACCCGGCGGCGATCGTCGAGGGCCTGATGGAGATGGGCGTCTTCGGCCTCACGATCGACGAGGAGTACGGCGGGCTGGGCGAGTCGCTCCTCACCTACGCGCTGGTCGTCGAGGAGCTGTCGCGCGGCTGGATGAGCCTGTCGGGCATCGTCAACACGCACTTCATCGTCGCCTATCTGCTCGCCCGGCACGGCACGCCGGAACAGCGGGCCCGCCTCCTCCCACGGATGGCGACCGGCGAGGTTCGCGGTGCCTTCTCGATGAGCGAGCCGCACACGGGGTCCGACGTCGCGGCCATCCGCACCCGCGCCGTCCGCGGCGAGGGCGGCACGTGGACGATCACCGGCCAGAAGATGTGGCTCACGAACGGGGCGTCGTCGAGCCTCGTCGCCGTGCTCACCCGGACCGAGCTCGGCGACGAGAGCCCCTACCGGAACATGACGGCCTTCCTGGTCGAGAAGGAGCCGGGGTTCGGTGCCACGGCCCCCGGCCTGCTGGTGCCCTCCAGATCGAGAAGATGGGCTACAAGGGCGTCGACACCACCGAGCTCGTCTTCGACGGCTACGCGACGACGGACGACGCGGTGCTGGGCGGCGTCCCGGGCCGGGGTTTCCACCAGATGATGGACGGCGTCGAGGTGGGGCGCGTCAACGTGGCGGCGCGCGGCTGCGGAGTGGCGATGCGGGCCTTCGAGCTGGCGATCGCGTACGCCCAGCAGCGGGAGACGTTCGGCAAGCCGATCGCGGAGCACCAGGCCGTGCAGTTCCGCCTGGCGGAGATGGCGACGAAGGTCGCGGCGGCCCACCAGATGACGGTGATGGCGGCCCGGGTCAAGGACGCGGGCGCGCGCAACGACCTCGAGGCGGGCATGGCGAAGTACCTGGCGAGCGAGTTCTGCCGCGACGTGGTGGAGGACGCCTTCCGCATCCACGGCGGGTACGGATACTCCAAGGAGTACGAGATCGAGCGGCTCTACCGGGAGGCGCCGATGCTCCTGATCGGCGAGGGAACCGCCGACATCCAGCGGATGATCATCGGGCGCCGGCTGCTCGAGGAGTACGCCGAGCCGCGCTGACCACACTCTGGCTGGTTCACGTGCTGTCACTCGCACGCCGGTCGATCCCCCGGTTCGACCCCCTTCGGTACCGGAGCGGTCACGCATCGCGTCACGGCAACCTTTGTGACACCCCTGGCGTCTACGCTGCGTAGTGCGGCGCAGGGCCGCGCTGACCAGGGGAGGATCCGTGGAGATCAGTCGTCGGCGCCTGTTGGCCGCATCCGTCGTACCCGCCGCCGCGCTGGCCTCGCTCGCCGTGGGCGCGCTGCCGGCGTCGGCGGCGACCGCAGCGGTCCCGAGCGCCCCCACCGCCTCGTCGGCGGCGGCCGTGTCGTCCGCCACGTCCGCGACGCTGCTCAAGCCCGGCAGCAAGGGCGCGGCCGTCCTGACCGCGCAGCGGCGGCTCGTCGCGCTCGGGTACTACCTCGGCGCGGTCGACGGCGTGTACGGCCCCGCGACGGCGCACGCTGTGACGGCTCTGCAGAAGGTCGCCGGGCTGCAGCGCGACGGCGTCCTCGGGCCCATCACGGCCAGGGCGCTCGCCGCCGGCGTCCGGCCCCACGCGAGCAGCCGGCGCGGCGACGTCATCGAGGTCGACCTCGCCCACCAGGTGCTGCTGGTCGTGCACAACGGGAGCGTTCGGAGCATCTTCGACGCCTCGACGGGCTCCGGGGCGTACTACTTCAGCCAGGGGAGGACCCACCACGCGGTCACGCCCAAGGGCACCTACCACGTGTACTACGCCGTGAACGGCTGGGACCCCGGCCCGCTCGGCGCGCTCTACCGGCCGCGGTACTTCAACGGCGGCATCGCCGTGCACGGTTATCCGTCCGTGCCCGCGTCGCCGGCGTCGCACGGCTGTGTGCGCGTCACACTGGGTGCGATGGACTATCTGTGGGCGCACAAGCTGCTGCCGATCGGGCGCACCGTCCTGGTGCGCTGACCGCGAACGCGGCTCGGCCGGCGGAACGAGGATCACGAGCGGGTCGTCCTTCGGGCAGGTGCCCGCAGCGGCGACCCGCTCCGATCATGGTGGAGGATGAACCCATGTCGAACCTCGGCCAGCTGGGCGGCGGGCGCGCCCAAGCGATCCCCATGCCGCCCCGCGGCGACACGATCGCCCGGTATGCGACGTACCTCGAGGCGCAGCGCGCCGTCGACTACCTGTCCGACCAGGCGTTCCCGGTGCAGGCGGTGACCATCGTGGGGACCGGCCTGCGCATGGTCGAGCGCGTCACCGGGCGGCTGACGTACTCGATCGTCGCCGTCCGCAGCGTGCTGTCGGGCGCGTACTTCGGGGCGCTGGTCGGCCTGTTCCTCAACCTGTTCACGACCGCCAGCGGCAGCGTGATCCTGGCCGGCGCGCTCTTCGGCGCCGGCTTCAGCGTGATCTTCGGCCTGATCGCCTACTCGCTGACGGGGGGCCGGCGTGACTTCTCCTCCGTCAGCCAGGTCGTCGCCACCGAGTACGAGGTGCTGTGCCTGCCGGAGCAGGCGGGCAAGGCACGCGAGTTCCTCGGGCGGTTGCGGGCCGAGGGCGGCCCCGGCCCGAGCTGGCCCAGTCAGACCGGGCCGGGCCAGAACGGGCCCAGTCAGACGGGGCCGGGTCAGAACGGGCCGGGTCAGAACGGGCCGGGCCAGAACGCGCCCGGCCCCTACGGGCCGCCGCCGCCGTACCAGCCATCCCAGCCTCCGCCGTACGGCTCCCCGCCGCCGCAGTACACCCCCGGCGAGCGCTCCGCCCGCGCGGCGGCAGGCCCCGGGCAGCCGGGCCCGGGCGAGCTGCCCGAACAGCCCCCCGTGTCGGGGCCGACCTACAGCGAGATGGTCGACAAGCAGCGCCGCGAGCGGCTCGAGCGCGAGGAGGCCGAGCGCCGCGCCGAGGCAGAGGCGGCACGGCCCACGCAGCCGCCGGCGCCCGCCTCCGGGGGCGGCGCGCACGTCGCGCCGGAGAGCGAGGAGCCCCCCAGGGAGGGCTGAAGCCCGGCTCGGGGACCCGGTTCACCCCGGTTCACGGACGCGCCGTCACGTCCTGGTAGCCGCGCACCTCGCCGAGCGCGGTCGTCGTGGTGGTGGCGGCGAGCACCCCGTCGAGCACGGCCAGGGTCACCGCGGTGGCCGCGGCCGCCTGCAGCGCGGGGAGCACCCTCGCCAGGTCCGCGGGCGGGACGGCGACCTCGCCGGTGGACAGGGCGAAC
Organism: uncultured Actinomycetota bacterium; assembly: GCA_963794075.1. GTDB lineage: Bacteria > Actinomycetota > Actinomycetes > Actinomycetales > Kineosporiaceae > DATKNA01. Next base: position 64,214 of record CAWCCY010000006.1, on the reverse strand, counting down.
ACCGTGTCGCCGTCGAGCAGGGTGTGCGAGGGGTCCACCGCGCGGGCGAGGCCGGCGTGAGCGCCCGTCGCCGTCCGCCGGCACTGAGCCGGATCCAGTGCGGCGTTCGTCACGACGACGGCGAGCGTCGTGTTCGCGGCGGGTGCCCGCGTGCCACCCGCCAGCAGCTCGCGCAGCGCCGCCGCGGCGGCGGGGGACGGAGCCGGAGGCCGCGCCAGGCCCTGCGGGACGAACGCGGTGCCGAGCAGCGAGCCGGTCACGGGGTCCGCCGGAGAACCGAAGGCGTTCACCACGGCGAGCGCGCCCACGACGAGCCCGGGCAGGCCCGGCACGCCCAGCTGCCCATCCACGCGCACGGGCAGCGACGCGGTCCCGACGCCGCCCTTGAGCGTGCCGCGGGCCATCAGCGCCCCCGTTCCGGCGCCGACGCACCCACGCTCGGGGGGCGCGGTGGCGCGCCGGTCACCAGTCCCGTCGGCGGCCCCGTCACCGGCCCCCGCACCGGCCCCGTCACCGGGCATCGCGGCCTCGACGGCGGCGCGGCCGAGGGCGGCGTCCGGCCTGGCCCTGGGATCCCCGCCCCGCCCCAGGTCGAAGACAGCGGCGGCCGGCACGATCGGCACGACGACTCGCCGGGGGTCCTCCGGCGGCCCGACGGGGAAGCCCCGGCCGCGCTCCTCGCACCAGGCCTGCACGCCGCCGGCGGCGGCGAGGCCGTAGGCGCTGCCGCCGGTCAGGACCACGGCGTCCACGGTGGGCACCAGCGTGGTGGGGTCGAGGGCGTCCGTCTCATGGGTCCCCGGGCCACCACCCCGGACGTCGACCCCGCCCACGGTGCCCGGCGGCGGTAGCACCACCGTCACGCCCGTCAGCCACCCGCCGCCCGCCCGGGTGGCGTGCCCCACCCGGACGCCGGGGACGTCGGTGATCGCGCCCCAGCGTGGGGCGCCGGTCACAGCCAGCCGTTCCGCTTGAAGCCGCGGTAGAGGACGCCGCAGATGGTCACCATCGTCGCGAGGATCACGGGGTAGCCCCACGTCGTCGAGAGCTCCGGCATGTGGCTGAAGTTCATGCCCTCGATCCCTGCGATCATGGTGGGCACGGCCGCGATCGCCACCCAGGCCGAGATCTTGCGCATGTCCTCGTTCTCGGACACGGAGAGCCGGGCGAGGCCGGCCTGCAGGATCGACGAGAGGAGCTCGTCGAAGCTCTGCACCTGGTCGCGCACCCGCGACAGGTTGTCCTCGACGTCCCGGACGTACTCGCGGATCTCGGGGTGCACGAACCGACGCGGCCGGTCCGACAGCTCCCGCAGCGGCCCGGCGAGCGGCCCGACCGTGCGCTTCATCTCGATGAGGTCGCGCTTGAGCTGGTAGATGCGCTCGGTGTCGGTCCGCTGGTGCGGCGAGAAGACGTTGGTCTCGATCTCCTCGATGTCCTCGTTGACGGCGTCGACGACCGCCAGGTAGTCGTCGACGACTTTGTCGGCGACGGCGTGCAGCACCGACGAGGGGCCGAGCGCGAGCATGTCGGGGGTGCTCTCGAGCCGTCGGCGCAGCCCGGCCATCGAGGCGTGCCGGCCGTGCCGGACCGTGATCACGGCGTGCTCGCAGAGGAACACCATCACCGAGCCGGTCTCGACGACGTCGCCGCCCTCCTCGCGGTCGTCGCTCTCGACGTAGGCGAGCGTGCGCATCGCGAGGAAGAGCATGTCGTCGAAGCGCTCGATCTTCGGCCGCTGCTTGGTGTTGGCGGCGTCCTCGAGGGCCAGCCGGTGCAGGCCGAAGAGCGGGCCGAGCTGCTCGAGCTGCTCGGCGGTCGGCTCGTGCAGCCCGATCCAGACGAAGCCGTCGCTGTCGCGGGCGGCGCGGCAGGCCTCCTCGAGGTCCTCCGGCGCCTGCCGGACGCCCCCCGCGTAGCGGGCCCAGTCGACGACGGCGTCGAGGAAGGTGCGGTCGGCCGCCGGGTCCTCGGCGGGCGCGGCGACGGCCGCGGGACGGCGGCCGGGCACCACGGCGCGCAGCGGCAGGCTGCGACCCAGCGGCGTGCGGGTCAGCGGGGTCCGGTTGACAGGGGTGCGGGCCATGGGTCACCTCGGCGGATCGCGGTGGTCGGACGGGCGGGTATGTCGCCGCTATGCACGGCCCTCACCTCCTCGTGTCCGGCCGGGGCCCTTCTCGAGAGGGTAACCCCTGATCGACTGCGAGCGGTGACTACGATCCAGCAGTGCGCAGGCGTGAGGTGCTCGGCCGGCTGGGGCTGGTGGGCGCCGGAGCGGTCGTCGCGGGCGGCGTCGTCCGCGTCTACGACGACGTCCTCACCAGACACGCCACCCCGGCGACCCTGGCGTCGAGCCTGGCCCCCGCCAACGTGCGCGGCTCGGGGCGGCTGTGGTGGTCGGGCCCGGCGCACGGGCGCGCTGCCGCGCTGACGTTCGACGACGGGCCGACGGAGGAGTTCACGCCGCACGTGCTCGACGCCCTGGACGCCGCCCGGGTGCAGGCCACCTTCTTCGTCATCGGCGAGCTCGTGGACCGGCACCCCGACCTGCTGCGACGCGCGCGCGACGCCGGCCACGAGATCCAGAACCACAGCCAGGACCACCTGAGTGCGGCGCTCGTCGGTCGCGACGAGGTGCGCGAGGCGATGGCCCGCGGCGCGGACGCCGTCGAGCGGGTCGCCGGCCGCCGTTCCCAGTGGTACCGGCCGCCGCGCGGCGAGGTGACCTCGGCGACCCTGCTGGCCGCCCGCGAGACGGGCCACACCGTGGCCCTCTGGTCGGTGGCACGCGACGATCACGGGGAGCTCGCGGACGACGACGCCGCCGGCGTGGGGCAGCACCTGCGCGCCGCGCTGCAGCCGGGGGACGTCGTCGACCTGCACGACGGCATCGGGCGCTCCTCGTTCGCGGGGCTGCCCGACGGCCAGCTGGTGACCCGGCGGCGCGCCGAGCTCGCGGCGCTGCCCGACGTGCTGCGGGCCTGGGTCGACCAGGGCTGGACCTTGAGCCGCCTCTCCGACCTCATCCCGCCCGGCTGACGACGGCCCTCTCCACTCTCACCTCTCCACTCTCACCTCTCCACCCTCACCTCCGGATCCACCCCAGCTGAGGGGGTGGCCGTACCGGGGGTGTGCGCGAGAAGGTCGGGCGGTGACCCCCGACGTCGTGTTCACCGGTGGGCGCGTCTGGACGGGCAGTGCCCTCCTCGACGCGGGCCTGGCGCTGCGGGGGCGGCGCGTCATGGCGGTCGGCGAGGAGGCGCTGGACCTGCGCGACGTCGCCCACCAGGTGGTCGACCTGTCCGGCGGCATCGCGCTGCCGGCCTTCGGCGACGGCCACGCCCACCCCGTCCAGGGCGGCCTCGAGGAGGCCGGCCCGCAGGTGCGCGCCGCGACGACCGTCGGGGCCGTCGCCGACGCCGTCCGGGCCTGGGCCGAGAGCCATCCCGAGGCGGAGTGGATCGTCGGCGGCTCCTACGATCCCGCGCTGGCGCCGGGGGGCCGGTTCGACGCGCGCTGGCTCGACGTCGTCGCCGACCGTCCGGTCGTGCTGCGGGCGGCCGACTACCACACGGTGTGGTGCAGCACCGAGGCCCTGCGGCGGGCGGGGGTCGACGCCGCGACGCCCGACCCCCGCGCTCGGGTGGATCGACCGCCGCGACGACGGCACCCCGCTCGGCACCTTGCGCGAGTGGCAGGCGTGCGACCTCGTGCTCGACGCCGCACCCGCCCCGACGGCCGCCGACCTGGAGTCCGGTCTGGCCCGGGGCGCGGGGCGGCTGGCCGCCGCCGGCGTGAGCTGGGTGCAGGACGCGTGGGTCGACCTCGAGACCGGCGTCCTCGACGCCTACCTGGCGGTGACGGCGCGCGGCGAGCTGCCGGTCCGCGCGGGCCTCGCGCTGCGGGCCGACCCGCTGCGCTGGCGCGACCAGGTCGGGCAGTTCGTGGCGGCGCGGGAGCGGGCGGAGGCGGAGGGCGGGCGGCGGGTGCGTGCCCGCACCGTGAAGTTCTTCGCCGACGGGGTCGTGGAGGGCGGCACGGCAGCGCTGCTCGAGCCGTACGTCGACGACCCGCACTCCCACGGGATGCCGGTGTGGGACCGGCCGGAGCTCGAGGCGGCGTGCGCGGCCTTCGACGCCGAGGGCTTCCAGCTGCACCTGCACGCGATCGGCGACGCGGCGGTCCGCGCGGCGCTCGACTCGGTGGAGCACGTGCAGGCCGTGAACGGGCGGCGCGACCGCCGGCCGGTGATCGCGCACGCGCAGGTCGTGCACCCGCGCGACCTGGGCAGGTTCGCCGCGCTGGGTGTCGTGGCGAACCTCGAGCCGCTGTGGGCGCAGCGGGACGCGCTGATGGAGGAGCTCACCGCGCCGCGGCTCGGCGCCGAGCGCACGGCGTGGCAGTACCCGATGGCGGGCCTGCTGCGCTCGGGCGCGCGGCTGTCGTTCGGGAGCGACTGGCCGGTGTCGTCGCACGTGCCGCTCGACGGGGTGCGCGTGGCGGTGACGCGGACCACGCCCGACGGCGAGCCGGCCGGCGGGTGGCTGCCGCACGAGCGGCTCACGCTCGAGCAGGCCCTGACGGCGTACACCGCGGGGGTGGGTCACCAGTCGTTCGAGGACGACCGCGGCGTGCTCGACGTCGGCGCCCGGGCCGACGTCGTCGTGCTGGACCGCGACGTGTTCGCCGCCCCGCCCGAGGTCGTCGACGAGGCCAAGGTCGTCGCCACCTGGTGCGCCGGCGAACGCACCTACTGATGCCTCGTCGCCCCTGCGGTGCTCACCCCCTGCGGCGTTGCTCGCCTGCTGCGGCTTCCTGGGCAGCCAGACGCCGCATCAGCTGAGCATCGCCGCACGAGGTGAGTACCCGGTGAGCGGGATCAGGCGACGAGACCGCGGAACCTGCGTCCGTCACCGGCTTCCAGGGCGCGCAGCAGCCGGACGACGAGCTCCGGCGGGTCACCGACGAGATGCCGCCAGTCCCAGCGGACGACCACGAGACCGAGTGCCTCGAGGCGGGCCTGCCGGTCCTTCTCCTCCTGGATCACGCGAGCGGGGTCGTCTGTCCGGTACTTGCCGGCGCCGTCGGCCTCGCCGACGACGCCGCGGTCCTTCCAGAGGAAGTCGACACGGGCGACGAACCGCCCCGAGGCGTCGACGATCCGCGCTTGCGGCTGCGGCGCGGGCAGGCCGTGCGCGGCCATGGTGAGGGCCGATCGTGACTCGAGCACGGATTCGCGCCGCCCGTCGACGAGTGGCAGGGCCCGACGGGCGGAATGCGCGTACGGCCACGAGGCCTGCTCGTCGAGCACGCGAGCGACCTGGTTCAGGCTGAGCCCGTCGAGGCGGGACGTCTGCGCGTACAGAGCGGCGTCCGCCATCGGCACCGACTCCAGGAGGTCGAGATGCCTCAGGCAATCGGCCAGCGTGCGCGCGAGGGTGGTGACGGGCAGCCCTGCAACGGCCGTCACCTGCCTGGCCGGGAGCGGGGCGACCTCTCGGCGCAGCAGCGGGCTGTACCTGGTGCTCCGGCCGAGTCCGGCCGGGGTCGTCGTCCACACCGTGTCCAGGAGTTGGTGGGAGACGGGCAGTCCGTGCAGCACCGCCGCACTGACATGGCTCAACGCGTGGGCGTCGGGTTCACCGCGCGTCAGCAGCACGGCCCGCGCCAGGAGGAGGTGGCGCTCGTGCGGTGCGGACCGCTCCCACTGCGAGGCCTGACAGAAAGCTCCTTGGACGAGGCGTCGCCAGCGGCCGCTCTCGAGGCGCCGCTCCACCTGGTTGCGGGTGAGCCCTGCCTCAGCGGCCACGAGGCGGGTGAAGACGTCGGGCAACGACGGGTCGATGGGCACGACGCACAGCGAACGACCTCACGTGCCCCGCCCGCCGGGCCCTCACCGCCGGCTGTGGACGACCCACGCCTGTGCACGACTCGTCACGATGCTCAGGCAGTGCGGCAATGCTCAGCCAATGCGGCGCGTGCGCCGCCCGAACTGCCGCAATGGCTGAGCAACGCCGCACTGGCCGAGCACGGAGGTCACCCTGGCCGGGCGTCAGCTGAGCAGTGACGCCATCCATGACTCGATGTCGTCGGGGCGACGAGGAAGCATCGCCGAGAGGTTCTCGCAGCCGTCGGCCGTGACCAGCACGTCGTCCTCGATCCGCACGCCGATGCCGCGCAGCTCCGCCGGCACCAGTTCGTCGTCAGCCCTGAAGTACAGCCCCGGCTCGATCGTGAAGACCATCCCCGGCTCGAGCACGGCGTCGATGTACATCTCGCGCCGTGCCTGCGCGCAATCGTGCACGTCGATGCCGAGGTGGTGGCTCGTGCCGTGCACCATCCAGCGGCGGTGGTACTGGCCCTCCTGATCGAGCGTCTCCTCGACCGTCGCCGGCACGAGCCCCCACTCCACCAGCCGGGCAGCGATGACCTTCATCGCCTCCTCGTTGAGCTCGCGGAACGTGTGCCCCGGCCGCGCCACCCGGAACGCCGCGTCCGCCGCCTCGAGCACGACCTCGTAGACCCGGCGCTGCGCCTCGCTGAACCGCCCCGACACCGGCAGCGTGCGGGTCACGTCGGCGGTGTACAGCGAGTCGACCTCGACGCCGGCGTCGACCAGCACGAGCTCGCCGTCACGCACCGCCCCGTCGTTGCGGATCCAGTGCAGCGTGCAGGCGTGCGGCCCCGCGGCCGCGATCGTGTCGTAGCCGACGCCGTTGCCCTCGCGCCGCGCCCGGCCCTCGAACGCCGTCTCGACGACGCGCTCGCCACGGGTCGCGCGCACGGCCTCGGCCAGGGCGCGGACGACGTCCTCGAAGCCGCGGGCCGTCGCCGCGACCGCGAGCCGCAGCTGCTCGATCTCGTGCTCGTCCTTGACCAGCCGGAGCTCGCTCACCGCGCGCGCCAGCTCGACATCGGCCTCGCGGTCGTCGTCGGACGCCAGCGCGCGGGCCTCGTCGATCAGCCCGTCGAGGCCCGCGTCGGCCCCGCGCACGATCCGCACCACGATGCCGCCCTCGCCGGCATCCTTGGTGATCGCGTCCCTGACCTCGTCGAGGTGGCGCGCCTCGATGCCCCGTCAGCGCCGCGATCTCCTCCAGCGACGGCCGCACGCCCGACCCACAGCTCGCCGTACCTCGGGTCGGCGTAGAACTCCTCGACGTCGCGCCCCGCGCGCGGGCGGAAGTAGAGCAGCGCGTCGTGCCCCCCGCCGTCGGCGCCCTCGCCCCCGCGCGGTTCCAGCACGAGGACGGCGTCCGGCTCCTGGTCGGTGCCGAGCCCGGTCAGGTGGGCGAACGCGCTGTGCGGGCGGAAGCGGTGGTCCGTGTCGTTGCTGCGCACGCGCAGCACCCCGGCGGGGATCACCAGGCGTTCCCCGGGGAACTGCCCCGACAGCCGCTCGCGCCGCTCGCGGGCGAAGGGGGCGGCGGGTGACGGCGCCGGGACGCCGTCGGCGCGCGGCCCCCAGCCCGACGCGACGAACCGCTTGAACGCCTCCGAGCGGGGCTGCTGGCGGTGCTCGGTCTCCGCGGCCTTCGCGGCCGCCTGGCCGGACCGGTCAGCCGCCCCTGCGGTCGCCTCGGGCGGCTCGGCCGGGAGGTCCTGCGGGCCCACGGGGGAGTCGGTCGCGCTCGTCATGACGCCATTCTCCCACCCCGCCCGCTTGGCCCCACGGCCGAAGCGTTCGCCCCCGCATGGCCGCCCCGAGGGCGGGAACTGGAGGCGCATGACCGGCGACGTCCCCACCTCCACCTGGACCTACACGTGGATCGGCAACGCCACGGCCGTCCTCCGGCTGGGCGCCTTCACCCTGCTCACCGACCCGAACTTCATCCGCCGCGGGCAGCGCGCCTACCTGGGCAAGGGCCTGTGGAGCCGGCGCCTGAAGGACCCGGCGATGGACGTCGCCGAGCTACCGCCGCTCGACGCCGTCGTCCTCTCCCACCTGCACGGCGACCATTTCGACCGGGTCGCGCGCCGCGGCCTCGACCGCGCGGCGCCGCTGTTCACGACGCCTCCCGCGGCCCGCCGGCTGCACCGGCAGGGCTTCGACACGCACGGCCTGCGCAGCTGGGAGCGGGTCGAGCTGGAGCGCGACGGCGAGCGGCTCGCGATCGAGGCGAGATGTTCGGGGACTTCCTGCGGCGGGTGCGCCCGCGCCGCGCGGTCCCCGTGCACTACGACGACTACGGGGTGATGGTGTCGGGGCTCGACGACGCCCGCGCGGCCGCCCGGGCCGCCGGCTTCGCCGAGCGCCTCGAGATCGTGCCGCGCGGCGGCACCGTCGCCCTCGCCCGGCAGTCCACCCCGTAGCGAGTGCATGGCCCGTAGCGAACGCGCATGGGTCGACGGGGGGTGGGTACCACCCGGGACGCCACTGCATGGCCGCGCGCCGGGGACCTCCGGACGACGGCGTGGCCTGGTCACCCGGCCCGTCAGCCGAGGTGACCCATACGACGATGACGGAGGGACGATGACGACGCAGACATCTGCACAGACGGGCGACCAGTCCGTCTCCGGGCGCGCCAACGACGTGAAGGACCGGGCTGCCGACGTCGGCGGCACGGTTCAGGACAAGGCCGCCGAGGTCAAGGGCACGGCTACCGATCGGACGGCGGACGTCGCCGGTACCGCCAAGGACCAGGCGCTCGAGGTCGCCCAGGAGGCGCAGCGCCAGGCCCGTGACCTGGTCGCCGAGTTCCGCGGCCAGATCCAGCAGCAGACGCAGGCCCAGCGCGACCGGCTCGTCGAGCTCCTGCGGGACTTCGAGGACGAGCTGCAGAACATGGTCGACGCCGGCGGCCGCAACGGCACCGCCAGCGAGCTCGTCCGCCAGGTCGCGGACCGCCTCGCGGGCGTCCGGTCCTACCTCGAGCGCGGCGGCAACCCGGCCGACGAGGTGCGCTCGTTCGCGCGCCGCCGGCCGGGGACGTTCCTGCTCCTCGCGGCGGGTGCCGGCGTGCTCGCCGGCCGCGCGACGCGCAGCGCCGCGGCCGCTCGCAAGCAGCAGCAGCAGGCCGGCCGGCACGTCATCGACGTGCGTGACGGCGTGACGCCGTCGAGCTACGGCACCACGGGCTACACCAGCCCCTCGACCGGCTACGCGACCGGCACCGGCTACACCACGGCACCGGCTACGGCACCGGCACGCACCGGTTACGCCGGCGGCGCCGCGACCGGTACCGGCTACGAGACCGGCTACACCACCGAGGGTTACCGCGACCAGTACGGCACGGCGTCCGGGGAGCCCCTCGCCGGCGTCGAGCGGACCAGCGACCCGAACCTGGCCCCGACGGCCGGCCCCCTGAGCGGGACCACCGACGCGGGCTACGGCACGGCCGGTGGGCCGGCAGCGCCCGAGTACGGCGGCGAGGGTGTCGGCATGCCCGGCCCCAACGCGCCGACCGGCCTCGGTGAGGCCGGGGAGTACGACACCGAGTACGACGCCGAGCACGGCAAGCACGCCGACACGGGCGAGACGTCCGGCGGGAGCGGCTACCCCGAGGGGACGCGGTGAGCGGCAGCGAGCGCCTGGACGTCGACCCCGGCGTCTCCGTGTCGTCGTCCGGCGCTACCGCGGCCGACAACGGGTACACCGAGCACGACAGCACGAGCGTCGAGGACAAGAGCCTCGGCGACATCGTCGGCCGGCTCGCCTCGGACTTCTCCCAGCTCATGCGCGCCGAGATCGCGCTGGCGAAGGCCGAGGCCAAGGAAGAGGTCAAGGACGCCAGCAAGGGCGCGGGGATGCTCGCGGGTGCCGGCTACGCCGGTCACCTGCTGGTGCTCTTCGCCTCGCTGGCCCTGATGTTCCTCCTGGACGTCTGGATGCCCATCGGCTGGGCGGCGCTGATCGTCGCCGTCATCTGGGGCATCGTCGGCTTCGTCCTCTACTCCAGCGGCCGCAAGAACCTCCAGCGCGCCACGCCCCCCATGAACGAGACCGTCGAAACCCTGAAGGAGGACGCCCAATGGGCGAAGAGACCGCGCGGCTGAGGGCGGAGATCGACCAGACCCGCGAGAACCTGACCCGCGACGTCGACCTGCTGGCCGAGAAGACCAGCCCTTCCAAGATCGTGGAACGGCGGGTGGAGCGGACCAAGCGAGGCATCTCAGGCCTCAAGGACAAGGTGATGGGCGCCATGCCCGGTTCTGACGACGACCAGTACAGCTACGACACCGGCTACACCAGCGGCTACGGCTACGGCAACGGCGAGAGCGGCGGCCAGGGCTTCGTCGGCAACGCGACGTCCACCGTCAGCGGTGGGGTCTCCTCCGCCGCCGGCACGGTGGGCTCCGCGGCCGGCTCCGCCAAGGAGTCGGTGACGGGTGCGGTGTCGAACGCGACGTCGACCGTCAGCGACGCGGCCTCCTCGGTCGGCGACACCGCCCACGGCGCCGTCGGCACCGTCAAGGAGCAGGCCGAGGGCAACCCTCTCGCCGCGGGCCTGGTGGCCTTCGGTGTGGGGTGGCTCGTGTCGTCGCTGATGCCCGCGAGCGAGGCGGAGCAGCGTGCTGCCCGTCGCGCCGTCGAGCAGGCGAAGAACGCGCCGGTGGTCGAGCAGGTGAAGACCGCCGCCCAGGACGTCGCCTCGGACGTCGGCCACCACATGCAGGAGTCGGCCACCGAGGCCGCCCAGCAGGTGAAGGAGAGGGCGCAGGACGCCACCTCCACGGTCAAGGACGAGGCGCAGGGCGCCGCCCAGGACGTCAAGCAGAGCGCCCAGGGCGCCGCGCAGGACGTCAAGGACCAGACCCAGCAGCACGCCGAGGCGGTTCGCAGCGGCTCCGGGTCGAACGGGTCGACGTACTGACCCTCGCTGCACAGATCCACTGAACAGATCCACTGAGGCGCCCCCGGCGATCCACCGCCGGGGGCGCCTCGGCGTCTCTGGACGGCGTCCGGGTGGTGACCCAGGCCACGGCGCGCGGCGGTGACCCGGGCGCGGGCGCGGTGCAGGATGACCACCGGGGCGCCGCCGATCCGGAGCCGGACGCCGCCGGCGAGGAGGGGCACGATGCGGTTCGGGCGCACCTTCGAGGAGTTCGAGGTCGGCGACGTCTACCGGCACTGGCCCGGCAAGACCGTCACCGAGGCCGACGACCACCTGTTCTGCCTGATCACGATGAACCACCACCCGCTGCACCTCGACGCGCACTACGCGGGCACGTCGACGCAGTTCGGGCGCAACGTCGTCGTCGGGAACCTCGTGTACTCGTTGCTGCTCGGCATGTCCGTGCCGGACGTCTCGGGGAAGGCGATCGCCAACCTCGAGGTCGAGTCCCTCCGGCACGTGGCGCCGACGTTCCACGGCGACACGCTCTACGGCGAGTCCACGGTGCTCGACAAGCGGCTGTCCGCGTCGCGGGCCGACCGCGGGATCGTGCAGGTCGAGACCCGCGGCTACACCCAGGAGGGGACGGTGGTCTGCGTCTTCCGGCGCCGCGTGCTCGTGCCGACCCAGGCGTATCTCGACGCCGCCGGCGGTGAGCAGCCCGGCCGCCCCACGCCCCTGTGAGGGCGCCTCGTCAGGCTGGTCGGCTGCCGGCCTCCACGGCGTAGGAGGCGGTCGTCGACACCGGCGACGCCGGGCTCGCGATGCTGTCGACGGTGCGAGCCTCGGTGAGCCAGCGCTCGCCCGTGACGTGCATGCGCAGGTACCCGCGGCGCGAGCCGTCGAAGTACCGCGTGCGCGGGTTGAGCACGGGGTTCGCGGCCTTGAGCGGCGCGTCGAACGCCGCGGGGAAGTCCGAGGAGATGCTCGTCGACACGAACTCGCTGGCGACGACCGGCGCGTGCGGGTCGTCGGGGTCGACCACCAGGTCGTTCATCCAGGTCGAGTGGATGTCGCCGGACAGCACGACCGGGTTGGCGACGCCCAGGTCCGCGATCGCCGCGAGGAGGCGGCGACGCTGCGGCGCGTAGCCGTCCCACTGGTCGAGGTTGGTGAGGAAGGGCAGCGGCACTGACGGCCCGAGGAAGTTCGGGAACCGGGTGCGGCCCATCATCACCTGCTGCGCGACGACGTTCCACCGGGCCGGAGAGTCGGCCAGGCCCTCGAGCAGCCAGCGCTCCTGCTCCGACCCGGTCAGGGTGCCCGCGGTGTTCGCCGTACCGGCCGCCTCGGGGCCGAAGTCGCCCGGGAACCCGCCGGGCTGGTCGGTGCGGTACTGCCGGGTGTCGAGCACGTTGAACCGGACCAGCCGGCCGAGGTCGAAGCGCCGGTAGAGCCGCAGCGCGCTCGACCCGGCCCGGTAGCGCACCCTGATCGGGAGGTGCTCGTAGTAGGCCTGGTAGGCGGCCGCCCGTTCGATCAGGAACTCCGCCGGCGGCTGGTACCGCGGCGGGCCCGCGAGCTTGTCGTCGATCTCGTCGACGTCGTCCGCGTAGTTGTTCTCGACCTCGTGGTCGTCCCAGGTGGCGATCCACGGCGCGGCGGCGTGGGCCGCCCGCAGGGCCGGGTCGAGCTTGTACTGCGCGTGCCGGGCCCGGTAGTCGTGGGACTGATCGGCTCGGTCATGGCGCCGAGCCCACGACCATGACGTCGTTCGCGCCAGAGGCGGCGGGTGAACGACGGTCGACGTCCCGTTGCCGCAGGAGTGTCGAAGCTCGCCCGCGCAGAGTGACAAACGGTCCTTGACCTGCGGCCCTCGGGGCGCGACCGTCGAAGGGTGAGCGCACATCTGACGTGTCCTCGGTGCGGGCGCGACGTCAAGGCGCCCGGGCTGTGGTCCGACGCCTGGGCCTGCCCGGTGCACGGGGCCGTCGCGCCCCTGCACCCGCCGATGGTGGGCTCGGAGGAGGTGCTGCGCCAGCTGGGGGCGCGCTCACAGGTGCCGCTCTGGCTGCCGTGGCCGCTGCCGCTCGGTTGGCTGGTGTCGGGCGTCCAGCACGCCGGCGACGACCACACCGGCCCCATCGCCACCGTGCTCGCGTGTTCCGGCCCCAACCCGCTGACGGTCGACGTCGACGACCTCTCCGCCGACCTCCTGCTCGTCGCCGAGCAGCCCGGCGTCGGTCTCGGCGCCTACCTCGCGGGCCTCGGCGGCCTCGACCCGGGCGACCGCGTGGCGGCCGGTTCGCCGAGCCTCAAGCTCGTCGCCGCCGGGCACGACACCCCGCTGTGGGCCGTCGAGGTCGACGGGGCGTCCGCCTTCGTGGGTGAGGCCGCGGGCGTGTGGCTGTGGGCGATCGCGTGGCCGGGCACGGCCGCCGCGGTCCTGCTGGAGCAGTTCGAGCTGCGGGACGCCTGCGACCCCGACAACCTCTTCGAGCTCCCGTACGCGGCGTTGTCGCCACGGCTGGGCCCGCACCCGCTCGACTGATCCCCCTCACCCGCCTCACCCGCCTCACCCGGCCGCCTGCCGCGGCCGGGGCGCGTCGGTGGCCGCCTCTAGGGTGACGACGTGCGCCTCGACCTCCACGTCCACTCCTCGGCCTCCGACGGCACCCAGCCGCCGGCGGCCGTCGTGGGCGACGCGGCCGCGGCGGGGCTCGACGGCCTCGCCCTGACCGACCACGACACGGCCGCCGGTTGGGAGGAGGCCGCTGCGGCGGCGCTCGCGGCGGGCCTGCTGTTCGTGCCGGGCATCGAGGTCTCGACCCAGGCGAGCGGTGTCAGCGTGCACGTCCTCGCCTACCTGCCCGACCCGGCGGACACCGCGCTGGCCGCCGAGATGGAGCGCACGCGCACCGACCGGCTGACCCGCGCCCGCCGGATGGTCGATCTGATCGCCGCGGATCACCCGATCACCTGGGCGGACGTCGCGAGCCGCGTCGAGCCCGGAGCCACCGTGGGCAGGCCGCACATCGCCGACGCGATGGTCGAGCTCGGGCTCGTGGCGAACCGCGACGAGGCCTTCGCGACGGTCCTGCACAGCCGCTCCCGCTACCACGTCCGTCACTACGCGCCCGACACCGAGCTGGCCGTGCGCCTGATCCGCGGTGCAGGCGGCGTGCCGGTGATGGCCCACCCGCTGGCGGCGCGCCGGGGCCGCGTCGTGACGGACGCCGTCATCGCCCGGCTGGCCGCCGCCGGCCTGGCGGGCCTCGAGGTGGAGCACCGCGACCACGAACCGGCCGAGCGCGAGCACCTGCGCCGGCTCGCCGGCGAGCTCGGCCTCTTCACCACCGGGTCGAGCGACTACCACGGCAGGGGCAAGCTCAACCGGATCGGCGAGAACCTGACCGACCCCGCCGTGCTCGAGCGGATCGAGGCCGAGGCGACGGGGGCGCGCGTGGTGCGTGCATGACGGCGATGTTCAACCCCCATCTCGCGCTGGAGGCGTTCGTCACCCTCTTCGTGATCATGGATCCGCCGGGCACCCTGCCGGTCTTCCTGGCGCTCACCGCCAACGCGGATCGCCGGGAGCGGACCCGGGCGGCCCGCCAGGCGGTCGGCGTCGCCCTGCTCGTCATCGTCGTCTTCGCCGTCTTCGGCCAGGGCATCCTCGGCTACCTGCACGTGACGCTCCCGGCGCTGCAGGGGGCCGGCGGCCTGCTCCTGCTGCTCATCGCGCTCGAGCTCCTCACCGATCGCGGGGGCGACGAGCCGGTGCGCACCGAGGGCGTGAACATCGCCTTCGTCCCGCTGGGGACGCCCCTGCTCGCCGGCCCCGGCGCCATCGTCGCGACGATGGTCTTCGTCAACCGCATCCACACCGTCCAGGACGCGGTCGCCGTCGCCCTGGGCATCCTCGGCGTGTGCCTGGTGCTCTACCTGGTCATGCGCTTCGCCGGGGTCATCCTGCGGCTGCTCGGCCGCAGCGGGGTCAGCCTCGTCACACGCATCGCGGGCCTGCTCCTGTCGGCGATCGCCGTCCAACTGGTCGCGGACGCCGTCCGCGCCTTCGTCCAGGGGGCGTCATGACCGGCCCGGCGGGCACGACCGGCCGCGCGCCTTCCCCCGGGGCAGGTGCCGGCGCGGGCGGCGTCCAGGGTCTGCTCGACGGCATGCCGCGCCGGCTCTACCCGTGCACCCCGACCCGCCTGCTGACGTGGCTCGACTGCCCGCGGCGCTACCGGTTCGCCTATCTCGACCGGCCGGCACCGCCCAAGGGGCCGCCGTGGGCGCACACCAGCCTCGGCACCTCGGTGCACACCGCGCTGGCCTCCTGGTGGCGCCTGCCGCTGCACCGCCGCACGCCGGAGCGCGGCGCGGCCCTCGTGCGCGAGGGCTGGGTGCGCGAGGGCTACCGCGACGACGAGCAGTCGGGCGAGGTGCGCGAGCGCGCCGCCCGCTGGGTGTCCGGATACCTGGCGGACGTCGACCCCGCCGCGGAGCCCGTCGGCGTCGAGCGGACCGTCTCGGCGCCCACCGGAGCCCTGGTCCTGTCGGGGCGGATCGACCGGCTCGACGAGCGGCCCGACGGGAGCGTGGTGGTCGTCGACTACAAGACGGGCCGGCAGCCGCCGAGCGACGACGACGCCCGATCGAGCCTGGCGCTCGCGATCTACGCGGTCGCGGCCGGCCGGACCGTCCGCCGGCCCTGCTCGGTGGTCGAGCTGCACCACCTCCCCACCGGCACGGTCGCGGCGGCGGCGCACTCGCCGGAGAGCCTGGCGCGCAAGGTGGCCGAGGCCGAGTCCATCGCCCGCGAGGCGCGGGCGGCCGACGAGGCGCACGCGGCGGGCGCCGCGGACGACGGCACCTTCCCCGCGCGGCCGTCGTCCCTGTGTTCCTGGTGCGACTTCCGCCGTGCCTGCCCGCAGGGGCGGGCGGCGGCGACCGAGCGCGAGCCGTGGAGCGCCGTCCCCACGCCCTGAGGCGGCGAGAGGTGACCAGAGGGGTGGTCAGGGTTCGAGACGGGCACGGGCGGCCCGTACGTGCGAGCCCTCGCGCAGGGGCGTCACCACGGCCTGGACGCCCCGCAGGGCGGCGCGCAGGCTCCTCAGTCCGACGGTCGTCGCGGCATCGGTCAGGCCGGCGGCGCCCGGCAGCTCGGGGAGCGCGTAGAGCCGGCGTCCCCAGGGCGGCAGCGCCGCGAACGCCAGGCCGGCCACGCCGGCCCAGGCGGGGCGGGCAGGGGTGGTCAGCGCCACGCGGGCCGGCATCGGCGGTGCGACGAGCTCGACGGCGGCGCGGCGGGCGGCCGGCGTGCACTCGAGGGCCGGCTTGATCACTCTGAAGTAGTCCTGCAGGGCGGCCCGGTCGTGCGGAACCTCGTCGGGCTCCAGGCCGACGAGCATCGCGGCCTTCACCTGTTCGGCGATGTAGCGGTCCTGCTCGGCGCCGGTCAGGGACAGCCCGCCGCGGGTGAGGACCTCGAGGAACGACGCGACGAGGCAGCAGTGCACCCACGCGAGCAGCTGGGGGTCCTCGGCCGAGTACTCGACCCCGCTGGGGAGGACGCCGTGGGCCCGGGCGTGGATCGCGCGGATCCTCGAGGCCGCGAGCATGGCGTCGGTGGTGCTGCCGAACGTCGTGACGGCGATGTACTCGGCGGTGCGGGAGAGCATCCCCCAGAGCTCGTCGTGCGATGTCCGCTCCTGCTCGAAGGCGGCCATCGCGACGGGGTGCAGCGCTTGCAGCAGCAACGCGCGCAGCCCGGCGACGCCCATCAGCGGTTCCGCGTGCAGTCGCCAGGTGATGCTGTCGGGCCCGAAGAGCCCCGCGTCGCCGTCGCGCGCCCCCGCGCCCGGCCCGCCCGGTGGTGCCGGCGGGCCCGGTTCCTCGGGGCGACCGTTCATCCCCGTCAGCCTTCCGTGACGCCACGGTGATCGCAGGTCGAACGCGCTGGGACGCGCCGGTCGCGTTCAGGGACGATGCGTATCCGCGACCGGCTCGGCGGCTGCACGCCCTCGCGGTCCGCCAGGGACGAGGCGACCGGCGAGGGGGTTTGGCTGCGCACCTCAGACCCCCGCCCAGGTCTCGCTCTCGGCGATTCGCCCACGTGTCAAGACCTTGGTGTGTCTCTTCTTGTCTCTTCTATGTCTCGTCGGGCCGTTAGATGTCTCATCTACCGCGAAGCTTCTGTTTGGCTCGATCGTTTGTCGGTGGTCGCCTCTACCGTTGTCTTCATGGACGACACCCACCGCGACTCCGAGGCGGCGAGGCCGGCGAGGCCGGCGCGGCCGGTGTCGACGGCGATGCGGGCGTCGATGCGGGTGTCGATGCGGGTGCCGATGCGGGCCGATGCATGCCGCGCTTCCGGCGTACCTGGCGGCCGCACTCCAGGAGATCCGGGACGGGATAGGCGACGTCCTCGACGCCCGGGGCGCCGCCCTGACGTCCGCTCAGGCGCGTCGGCTGGTCCGGGAGGTGACGGCGGTCGGCAACCAGCTGTACGGGGCGCAGCTGCACGCGCTGCGGGTGCTGACCGGGCACCCCGACACGCCACCGACCCGGGGGCAGACCAGCCAGAGCGGGCCGGCGAACCAGAGCGTGAAGACCTACCTGACCGCCGGGCTGCACCTGGACCCGGCGCACGCCGGCCGCGACCTGGCCGCGGCCCGGCTGCTCGACCCCGACACCGGTGACCTGCCCGCGGTCGGCGCCGCCCTGGCCGCTGGCGTGATCGGGCCGGACGCGGTCGCGGTCGCGACCCGCACCCACCGCGCCCTGGGCGCCACGATCCGGGACCGGGTCGACGACGACGGCCACCGGCTGATCGGCAACGTCGACGCGCTGCTGGCCGACCTCGCCCGCCGGCACACCCATCCCGAACTGTCCCGGGCCGCCGACCAGATCATCCAGCACCTGACCGACCCCGAACCCCGCGGCGCCCACCACCGCCGCTACCTGCACTACACCCCCCTCGCGGACGGGTCGCTGCGTGGCCGGTTCGCCTGCGGCCCCGGCCAGGGCGCGCTCCTGCAGGCCGCGCTCGCCGCCGGCTCCACCCCCCGACCCGGCCTGGGCATCGACCCCGACGGCACCCAGATCCCGATCCGCGACGACCGCAGCCACGGCCAACGCCAGATGGACGCCCTGGCCGACCTCATCGCCACCGCCCTCCACACCACCGGCACCACCCTCCAAACCCACGCCTCGCCCGCGCCCGACCCCGAACCCCCGAACGGGCACGAGGACACCGACCTCGGCGACACCCACCTCGGCGACACCCACCTCGGCGACACCGACCCCGACGACGGCCTCGGCGCCGACCCCGACGACGGCCTCGGCGATGACCCCGACGACGGCCTTGCCGACGACCACGAGGCCGACAGCCTCGGCCACCAGAACCACGAGGACGACGACGACGAGGACGACGAGGACGACGAGGGCGACGATGACGAGGACGTGCCGCCGCCGCACGAGGGCGAGGCGCAGGTCCTGCGCGAACCCGGCGTCCTCTGCGGGCCCTACCCGCGCGTCGAGATCCTCCTGGTCGCCACCCTCGACCAGCTCACCACCGCCCTCACCCGCGCCACCGCCACAGCCACAGCCACCACCCTCCTGACAGCCGCGACCGCCGCGACGGCCGCCGGGCCAGAACCACCCGGGGCACCCTGGCTGCAGCCGCCATGGCAGCAACGACCGGACCGCGACACCGGCACCGGCACCGGCACCGGCACTCGGCACCGGCATCTGGCGTCGGTTGGGCGCGGGGGGAACACACCGCCGACATCGCACCGTCCACGTTGGCGATGCTCGCCTGCTCCGGGTCGCTACGCCGGGTCCTGACCGACCCGGCCGGCGCACCCCTGAACGTCGGACGCGCCCACCGCTACGCCACCACCGCACAACGGCGCGCCCTGACCGTCCGCGACGGCGGCTGCATCGTGCCCGGCTGCCCCACCCCGGCCCCGCACTGCGACGCCCACCACCCCCGACCCTGGTCGGCGGACGGCCCGACCGACCTGAAGAACCTGGCCCTCCTCTGCCCCCGCCACCACAGCGAGGTCCACGACGGAACCTGGTCCATCGAAGTCCACGCCGACCTGCCCTGGATCCGCACCCCCCGCTGGCTCCACCCCGACCAGCCCCTCCTACGCAACACCCTCCACGGGGGCGAGACAGGCCGTCGCTGACAGGCTCGATGGATCTACGGCTCGGTGCGACGCTTCCCGACCGAGCGAGCGGGGTAGACACTTCTCGTGATCCGCTACACCGCCGCGGCGATGCTCCTGCGGCTGGCAGACGAGGGCGCGCGTGTGGTGCTCGTCCTCCTCGCGCTCGAGCAGGGTGAGGGCGCGGGCGTCGGTGGGCTGCTGGTCGCGGCGCTGCTGGTGCCGCACGTCCTCGCGGCGCCCGCGCTGGGTCTGGCGGTCGACGGGAGCGCCCGGCCCACCGCCCTGCTCGCGGTGGCCGCGGGCATCTTCGCCACCGGGCTGGCCGCGCCCGCGTTCGCCCTCGGCCGGGCTCCCGCGCTCGTGTCGGTGCTGGCCCTGCTCGCCGCGGGGTGTTGCGGCCCGGCCCTGACCGGTGGCCTGTCGAGCCGGCTGCCCGCGCTCGTCCCTCCGCCGCGACTCGCGCGCGCATTCGGCGTCGATGCCCTGACGTACGACGTCGCCGGCATCGCCGGCCCGGCCGCCGGAACCGTGGTCGCGGGCTGGGCCGGCGCCGTCGCCGGCGTCGGGGTCCTGGTCGCAGCCGGGCTCGCGGGTGCCGTCGTCACGGCGACCGTTCGCCCCGCCCCGGACGCCGCACGCCCGGAGCCCGCGCCCAGCGGGCGGGGCGGTGCCGGGGGCCTGCTGACCGGGGTCCGCGCCATGGCCAGGGACCGCACCCTCGGCGTCGTCACCGGGGCCAGCACCCTGGCGCAGCTCGGGTTCGGCGCTCTGCCGGTCGTGGTCGCCGTGGCGGCGCAACGGCGTGGCTCGGCATCGTCCGCGGGCCTCCTGCTCGTCGCGATGACGGTCGGCGGCCTCGCCGGTTCGCTGCTGTGGACCTGGCGGCCGGCGCCCCCGCGGCTGGCGGCCCGGGTGGTCGTCGTCGGGCTGCTCGTGAGCGGGCTTCCGCTGGCGCTGGCCGGCGCGGCCTCGTCGATCGGCGTGCAGATGGCCCTCTTCGCCGTGTCGGGCCTGGCCGACGGCCCCGTGCTCGGGGCGCTCCTCGTGGTGCGCGACCGGGGTGCGCCGCCGTCCGCCCGCAGCCAGGTGTTCACTCTCGGCGCCGGCGCGAAGATCACGGCGGCGGCCGCCGGAGCCGCCGGCATCGGTGTCATCGCCGGCGCGTCCACTCCGGTGCTGCTCGCGGTGGCAGGCGCCGCTCCCGTGCTCGCGGGCGCCGCCGGCCTGATCGCCCTCCCGAGGCGTCGAGGGGACGCGACGACGGACGCGACGACCGAAGAAGAGGCGACGGACGAGACGACGGACGGGACGTCGCCCGGGAGGACGGACGGAAGGACGGCCGGGAGGACGGCCGGAAGGACGGACGGAGGGACGGACGGGACGAGCGTCACGACGAAGGAAGGCCCGGCGGCGTCAGGGACATGAGGTCCCTGACGCCGCCAGGCCTTCGATGCTCACCGATCGAGACTGCTCACCGATCGAGACTGCTCACCGATCGAGACTGCTCACCGATCGAGACTGCTCAGCCTTCGACTCTTCAGCCTTCGCTTGCTCGGTAGTAGCTCCGGTCAGGCGCCGGCAAGGTCACCAGCGGTGTCGACGACTGTGGCAGCCGAGTTCTCCGCGCCACCGTCCGTGGTGGCGGCGGCCGCGCGGCCCGAGCCACGCCGGCCGCGGCGGCGGCGACGCGAGGACTGACCGTCACCCTCGACGCCTGCGCGCCCGGTCGTCACGCCGGCGTCGCCGTCGGGGGTCCGGCTGGACGTGTCGTCCGCCCGGACGGCGTCGGCGTCCCCCTTGACGGGTGCCAGGTCCGCCCCGCCCTGCGTGGGCACGCCGCCGCGGGTGCGGCGGCGACTGCGCGTCCGGACGGGGCGTGCGGCGCGCTCGGCGTCGTCCGTCACGTCCGTGCCGTCACCAGTGCCCCGTGCGGCCGGCTGCGTCGTCCCGCGCTCAGAGGCACCGCGCTCGGCGCCACGGCGCGAGCGGCCGCGCCCGTCGGAGTCGTCGCGCCGGCCCGACCGGTCCGACCGATCCGACCGATCCGAGCCGCCGCTCCGCCCCCGCGGCCCACGGCCGGTCTCGCCGAGGTCCTCGACGGCCTCCGCCTCCAGGCCGGCCCGGGTCCGGGCGGCACGCGGCAGGCGACCGGTCGTGCCCTCCGGGATGTCGAGCTCCGAGAACAGGTGCGGCGACGACGAGTACGTCTCCTGCGGCTCCGGGATGCCGAGGTCGAGCACCCTGTCGATCATCGCCCAGCGGTGCAGGTCGTCCCAGTCGACGAACGTCACCGCGGTGCCGGTGTTGCCGGCGCGGCCGGTGCGGCCGATCCGGTGCAGGTAGGTCTTCTCGTCCTCGGGGCACTGATAGTTCACGACGTGCGTCACGTCGTCGACGTCGATGCCGCGGGCGGCCACGTCGGTGGCGACGAGGACGTCGACCTTGCCCTTGCGGAACGCGCGCATGGCCTGCTCGCGCGCTCCCTGGCCGAGGTCGCCGTGCAGGGCCCCGACGGCGAATCCGCGGTCGGTGAGCTCCTCCGCGATCTTCGCGACGGAGCGCTTGGTACGGGCGAAGATGATGGTGAGGCCGCGGTCGCGGGCCTGCAGCATGCGGGCCAGCATCTCGACCTTGTCGAGCGCGTGGGCCCGGTACACGAACTGCTTCGTGGCCTTGACGGTCGCGCCGGAGTCGTCGGGGTCGGCCGCTCGGATGTGCGTCGGCTGCGTCATGTAGCTGCGGGCGAGCGCCACCACCGGGGCGGGCATGGTGGCCGAGAACAGCATCGTCTGGCGCCCGGCCGGCGTCTGCGACAGCAGCTTCTCGACGTCCGGCAGGAAGCCCAGGTCGAGCATCTCGTCGGCCTCGTCGAGAACGACGATCCGGGCGTGCGCGAGTGTCAGGTACTTCTGCTGGGCCAGGTCGAGCAGCCGCCCGGGCGTGCCCACGACGACCTCGACGCCGGTGCGCAGCGCCTCGACCTGCGGCTCGTACGCGCGGCCGCCGTAGACGGTCAGCACCCGGACGGGCCGCAGCTTGCCGGCCGTGGCGAGGTCGCCCGCCACCTGGACGGCGAGCTCGCGGGTGGGCACGACGACGAGTGCCTGCGGCTTGCCCGGCGCCTCGAGGGCGTCGAAGCCTTCCTCGCCCGGGCCGACGACGCGCTGCAGCACGGGGATGCCGAAGCCGAGGGTCTTGCCGGTGCCGGTCTTGGCCTGCCCGATGACGTCGTGGCCCGAGAGGGCGACCGGCAGCGTCATGGCCTGGATGGGGAACGGATGGGTGATGCCCACGCCGGCGAGCGCCCTGACGACGGGCTCGGCGACGCCGAGGTCGGCGAAGGTGGGGAGCTGGCGCTCCGCCGGTGCGTCGAGCTCCGCGTCGAGGTCGGCCTCGGGCTCGGTGAGGTATGCGTCTGTGGTCACGGACTACTTTCTGGTCGGGGCGGGGGCCGCACGCCTGACGGCGCCTGACGGCGTCGTGGCGGGCCGCACCGCGATCGTGAGGGAGCCGATCGGGCACCCGACCGGTCATCCGTTGTCGTCGGCGGAACACCGGCGAACCTGTACAGCCTAACGGCAGCAGGCGCCCCGGCCTTCCCGATCGCGCGGATGGGTACCCTGCGCGGATGAGCGAGCAGGGGCCGGCCCGACCCGTAGCACCCGACGACCGCCCGACGGGGGCAGGCCCGGACGTCGTCCACCAGGGCTACCTCGAGGCCGTCGTCGACCTGCTCGGCGCGCTCGCCTACGGCGAGCTCACGGCCTTCTCCCGGCTGGCCGCCGACGCCGACCTCGCGCCCTCGCTCTCCGCGAAGGCCGAGCTCGCGCGGCTCGCGGTCAACGAGTTCCGCCACTTCGAGGTGCTGCGCGCCCGGCTCGACGAGCTGTCGGTGGACCCGGACGTCGCCATGGGGCCGTTCGTCGTCGCGCTCGACGCGTTCCACGAGCGGACGGCGCCCCAGACGTGGCTCGAGGGTCTGGTCAAGGCCTACGTCGGCGACGGCATCGCCCGCGACTTCTACCGCGAGGTGAGCGCCTACCTCGACCCCGGCACCCACGAGCTCGTCACCCTGGTGCTCGCCGACGAGGGGCACGCCGAGTTCGTCGTCCGTGAGGTGCGGCAGGCGATCGAGGCCGACCCGCGCGTCGCCGGGCGGCTGGCGCTGTGGGGGCGGCGCCTGGTCGGCGAGGCGCTGAGCCAGGCGCAGCGGGTCGCCGCGGACCGCGACGGCCTGACGGCCCTGCTCGTCGGCGGTGCCGACCGTCCGGGTGCCGACCTCGCCGAGCTGGTGCGGATGTTCGGCCGGCTCACCGAGGCACACAGCGAGCGGATGCGCCTGCTCGGCCTGTCGGCGTGACCATGGAGCTTCTGCACTCGGGCAAGGTCCGTGACGTCTACGCGGACGGCGACGACCTGGTCCTGGTCGCCTCGGACCGGATCTCCGTGTTCGACGTGGTGCTGCCGACGCCGATCCCCGACAAGGGCGCGATCCTGACCCGGCTGTCGCTGTGGTGGTTCGAGCGGTTGGCGGACGTCGTGCCGAACCACGTGGTGTCCGGGACCGACGTCCCTGCCCAATGGGCGGGGCGGGCCGTGCGCTGCCGCCGGCTGTCGATGGTGCCCGTCGAGTGCATCGCCCGCGGTTACCTCGCCGGGTCGTCCCTGGCGGAGTACCGCGCCCACGGCGCCGTCCAGGGCAACCCGCTGCCCGCCGGCCTCCTCGAGGGTTCCCGCCTCCCAGCGCCCGTGTTCACGCCCTCGACCAAGGAGCCGGCCGGGAGCGGCCGGCACGACGCGCCCCTGACCTTCGAGGAGGTCGTGCCCCGGGTCGGCGCGGCCCTCGCGGAGCAGTTGCGCCGGCTGACCCTCGAGGTCTACTCCCGCGGGGCCGAGCTCGCCGCGGAGCGCGGCGTCGTCATCGCCGACACCAAACTGGAGTTCGGCCACGCATCCGACGGCACCCTCGTGCTCGGCGACGAGCTGCTCACACCGGACTCGTCGCGGTTCTGGCCGCTGGAGGAGTGGTCACCCGGCCACCCGCAGTTCGCCTTCGACAAGCAGTACGTCCGGGACTGGACCGTCGCCACCGGGTGGGACCGGACCGAACCAGGGCCTGACCTGCCGGACGACGTCGTCGAGGTCACCCGCCGCCGGTACGTCACCGCCTACGAGCGGATCACCGGCCGCCGCTGGTCGTGACTCAGCCGCCGAGCGTGCCGAACCCTACGCGGCGGGTCTCCTCCGCGCCGATCTCGACGTAGCCGATCAGCGGACCCGGGACGATGATCAGGCGGCCCTTGTCGTCCGTGAGCCGGAGCAGCTTGCTGCCGCTGACGGCGGCGGCAACGGCCTCGGCGACGGCGTCGGGGGTGAGCTCGCTCTCGAGCACGACCTCGCGGCCGACGTCCCGAATGCCGATCTTGACCTCCACGCTTGCTGGCCTCCTCGTGGTGCGGCACCGCCGGGGAGGCAATGCTCGACCGGCAGGCTAACCCAGCGACGCGCGGCGGCTACGCGTGACCCGCCTTCGGGAACCCGCCGATGCCTCGCCACGACAGGTGGGCCACGAGCGCGGCGGCGGCGTCCCGGGGGACGGGGCGACCCGCCTGCGTCCAGTAGCGGGCGGTGACATGGGCGATCCCCGCGAGGCCGATGGACAGCAGCTCGGCCTCCGCCGCCGGCAGGCCGGTGTCCTCCTTGATCACCTCGGCGATCGCCTCGGCGCAGCCCCGCTGCATGCGGTCGAGGAGCTCGCGGACCTCGGGGTCGCTGGTGAAGTCGGACTCGAACACCAGCCGGAACGACTCGCTCTCGGAGTCGATGAACGAGAAGAAGGCCGCCATCGTCGCCTCGACGCGCTGCTTGTTGTCGGGCGTCGACGCCAGGGCGTCCCGGGTCGCGGCCACCAGCTCGTCGGTGTGCTGCTCGAGCAGGGCGAGGTAGAGGTCCCGCTTGCTCGGGAAGTGCTGGTACAGCACGGGCTTGCTGACGCCGGCGCGCTCGGCGATCTCGTCCATGGCGGCGGCGTGGTAGCCCTGCGCCACGAACACCTCCCGCGCCGCGCCGAGCAGCTGCAGGCGGCGGGCGCCCCGGGGAAGGCGCGCACCGCGCACGCGTGCCTCGGGTGCGCTCACAGGCCGATCCTACCGGCGGGTAACGCCGGCGCCCCCGTTCGTGCCGGGCGGCTCACCCGGTGGCATCCTCGGAGGGTGCCTGCCGGAGCCCTCCCGCCGCTGGTCGAGCCGGCCGCCGAGCTGAGCCCGGCCGAGACCGAGCGGTACGCCCGCCACCTGGTGCTGCCCGGCGTCGGCCCGGTGGGGCAGCGGCGGCTCAAGAACGCGCGGGTGCTCGTGGTGGGGGCGGGTGGGCTCGGCAGCCCCGCGCTGCTGTACCTCGCCGCCGCGGGCGTCGGGACGATCGGGATCGTGGACGACGACACCGTCGACGTCAGCAACCTCCAGCGGCAGGTCGTGCACACCGGCGCGGACGTCGGCCGTCTCAAGGTCGACAGCGCTCGCGAGCGGGTCCTGACGGCCAACCCGCACGTCAGCGTGCGCACCCACCCCGTGCGGCTCACCGCCGCCAACGCCTTGGGGATCCTCGGGCAGTACGACCTCGTCGTCGACGGGGCCGACAACTTCGCCACCCGGTACCTCGTGGACGACGCCTGCGCGCTGCTGGGCATCCCCGACGTGTGGGGCTCGATCCTCGGCTTCGACGCGCAGGCGGCAGTGTTCTGGGCGGAGCACGGGCCCACCTACCGCGACCTGTTCCCGGTGCCGCCCGACCCCGGCGCAGTGCCCTCGTGCGCCGACGGGGGCGTGCTCGGAGCGCTCTGCGGCACCGTCGGGTCCGTGCTCGCCACCGAGGCCGTGAAGCTCGTGTGCGGCACCGGGGAGCCGCTGGTCGGGCGCCTCCTCGTGCTCGACGCGCTGGGGTCGACCTGGCGCACGGTGACGGTGCGACCCGATCCGGGGCGAGCCCCGGTGACCGCCCTCGCCGACTACGACGCGTTCTGCGGCCTGCAGCCGGCGCCCGTGGAGGGCAGCTTCGAGGTCGAGCCCAAGGCCCTCGCCGACCTGCTCGCCGCCCGCGATGCCGGGCGGGGCGACCTGCTGCTGGTCGACGTCCGGGAACCCGACGAGCACGCCCTGGTGGCCATCCCTGGTGCCGTGAACGTGCCGCTGGCGCAACTCGAGGCCGACCCCGCCGCACTCGCCCGGCTGGCCCGGCCCGGCGGGCGCGTGGTGCTGTACTGCAAGAGCGGGGTGCGATCGGCGCGGGCGCTCGCCGTCCTGCGAGGCGCGGGCCAGGCGGACGTCGCGCACGTTCCCGGGGGCGTCCTCGCCTGGATCCGCGACGTCGAGCCGCACAAGTCTGTCTACTGATGGACGCGCGTACTGATGGACGCGGGTACTGATGGGCGCGCGTACTGATGGGCGGGTACTGATGGGCGCGGTCGACACGCTTCGGGTCGCCTACGGCGACCTCGCGGGGGTCGTCACCGGGCTGTCGGACGACGACGGCTGGCGGCCGACCGGGTGCGCGGGCTGGTGCGTCCGCGACCTCGTGCAGCACCACCTGTTCGACGGTCAGCGCGCGCTGGTGGCGCTGGGGACACCCGCCGGGAGACCTCCCGACGTCGACGCGGTCACCTACTGGGCGCCCTGGCAGCCCGGCACCGACGACGCCGCGCTGCACCGCCGGCAGGTGCGGATCATGTCGGGGGTCTGGTCGCGGCTGGAGGGCCTGGCGCGGATCTACGCCGAGACGCTGCGAGCGGTGCTCGTGCTCGCCGACCGGTCCGAGCCGGCGGCGGTCGTCGCCACCCAGGGACACGCCCTGACCGTGGAGGACCTCCTGACGACGCTCGCCGTCGAGGCCGCCGTCCATCATCTCGACCTCGTCGCCGACCTCGACGCCCCCGGGCCGGGCGCGGCTCCGCTGCGCGCGGTGCGTGCGACCCTGGACGGCCTGCTCGGGACGCCCGGCCCGGCCGGCTGGGCCGACGAGCGCTGGGCCGTGGTCGGCACCGGCCGGGCGGACCCCACGCCGGCGGAGCTCGCCGAACTCGGCCCCGCCGCCGGCCGGCTGCCCCTGTTCGGCTGAGCAGGGTGGTTGAGTCAGAAGCGTGGTCCGAGTCAGAAGCGCGTGGTCGCGAGCCAGCGGAGCGTCGCCGCGTCGTACCCCGCGACCAGACCCTGTCCCTCCCCGGGGGCCACGGCCCACAGTGCGGGACCGTCGGCGAAGGTGCGCAGCCGCAGGACGTCGACGATGTCGTAGGCACCTCCGTGCAGGTGCAGCAACCGGGGCGCCGCCAGCGAGCGACCCTCGACCCGGACGGCGACCACGGCACCGCCCCCCGCGTCCTGCGGAGGGCTGGCCACGGGACTGCCGTCCGGGGCGGTGACGGTGACACTGCCCTGGGCCGGCACCAGCGCGAGACCGTCGCCCGATCCGGCCGCGCCGGTGGTCGAGTCGGTGGTCGAGTAGGTGAAGGCGTGGGGATCCTGCTCGGTCGCTGCCCACGAACCGGGCAGCGCCACCCGGTCGAGCAGCTTCGGGTGCGCCGGGTCTGCGACGTCGAACAGCGACATCTGCGGGCCGGTGCGGACGCCGTCCGCCGTGGCGTCCTGCCCGACGCCGAGCAGCAGGCCGCCATCGAGCGGGTGCAGGTAGGCCGAGTAGCCGAGGAGCTTCAGCTCGCCGGCGACCCGGGGGTGCGCCGGGTCGGCGAGGTCGAGCGTGTACAGCGGGTCGGTCTGGCGGAACGTCACCACGTACCCCACCGGCCCGGCGAACCTGACGGCGTGGATCACCTCGGTCGTGCCGAGGCCCTGCACGCGGCCGACGCGCACCAGCCGCCCGTCGCGCAGCTCGAGCACCGTGACGGCGCTGCTGGTGGAGGTGGCAGGCCGGGCGACGGTGGCTCGCCCGGCAGGTGCGGGGCCGCCAACGGCTGCGGGGCCGGAGACGGCTGCGGGGCCGCCGACGGATCCGGCGACGGATCCGCCGGCCGGCCCGACCAGGGGCTCGGGCACGGCGACGGGCCGTGTGGTGGTGGCCACCCGCAGCCGGCCTTGGTACTCGTCGAGCGCCGACGAGCCGATCAGCGTGCCGTCGACGGCGCCGGAGCCGAGGTAGCGGACGCCGTCCGTGCCGGTGGCGAAGGCGTGAATCAGGGTTCGCGGCTGCTCGGGCGCCGCCGAGCTGGAGGAGTCCTGAGGGGAGTCCTGCGGCGAGGGCCACTGCGCGGTGGCGACGTAGCTGCGGTCGCCCGTGGAGTACAGGGTCGCCCCGCTCGCGACGACGCCGGCGCCGTCCCAGCGGTCGAGGCCGCCGGTGCGCAGGTCGACGGTGAGCATCGCCAGCGTGCCGAGCCCCGAGAAGGTGCCGGGCAGACCGATCCTGCTGCAGTCGAGCAGTCGGCCCTGGGTCGCGGAGCCGCCGGCAGGGGTGAGCGTCCAGCGCGGCAGCCACTGGTCGATCGTGCTGCGGCGCACGACCGCCTGGTTCGCCGCGAGGGCCTTGCGGGTGAGCGTGTCCATGTCCACGCCCGGGTCCATCGTCGTCCCCGGCACGGGGTCGACGACGCGCCCCTCCGCTGCCCCCGGCGCTCCCGCTGCGACACCTGCAGACATCAGGGGCAGCGGGATCGGGGGCGACACGAACGGCAGCCGGTCGGGCGGGGAGTCGATCGAGAGGCGCAACACGCCGCCGGCCAGCCGGGCACCGACCAGGGACCCGTCGACGTCGAGCGTGCGGACCAGCCTGGGGTGCGCCGGATCGGTGACATCCACCTGTGCCACCCGCTGGCGCGGACCGACGCGCGGCACGGAGATGTAAGGGCGGCCCCCTGGCACGACCGGGCCGCCGGCCATCACCCGGCCCGGTGCCACGGCCTGCCCGAACAGCAGCACGGTCGAGCCCTCCGCGAGCAGCGACACGGGCGCCCAGTCGGTGCGGAGCCGGCCGGTGACCTTCGCGGTGCCGTCGGCGGCCGTGCGCAGCACGACGAGACCCGGCACCCCGGAGGTCGCGACCGTCAGCACGAGATCGCCGACCCGCTTGGTCACGTCGGCCTCGTCGACCCCGGCCACCTGCACGTTGGTGCCCGTCGCCGACGTGCTGCGCTGGACGGGCGTCGTCCCCGGGATCGACCCCGTGCCCGCAGCCACCCCGGGAGGTGCTGCCACGGGTGCGGCCGCAGCCCCGGCCTCGGCGCGGACGGCGATGCCGGGAGCCGGTGCCTCGCCCACCATGGCGCCGGCCCAGCCGGTGCCCCAGCCGCCCTCGGCGCCTTGAAGGCCGTAGGCGGTCACCCGGGGGAGTGCCAGGGCGCGGAGCCGGTCGAGAAGCTCGGGGCAGGACCTCGTGGTGGTGTACTCCGCGAGCTGGAGCCGGCCGGGGGCGCTGCCGGCCGCGGCGCCGTCGGAAGGGCGACCAAGGGCCCAGGCGCCACCGCCGGCGACGACCACGAGGGCCACGACGGGGGCGGCGACGCGGCGGGCGCGAGAGCTGGGCATGGTGGGCATCAGGGGCCTCCTGGCGACTGCGGGCCGGCGGGACGGTGGCTCATCCCACCGTCACTCCGACGCGACGCCCCGCCCGCCGGTTCCGACCACGCCCGGGCGGCCGTGACCGTGCGGCCGTGACCGTGCGGCCCTGACGGTGCGGCATCCTCGACGGTGATGAACCGCGACGTCGACGAGCTCCCCGATCTGGCCTCCGCCGTCCTGGACGTCGTCGATCTCGTGCCGCCCGGTCGGGTGGTGGCGTACGGCGACGTGGCCGGGCTGGTCGGCTGCGGTCCCCGGCAGGTGGGGGCCGTGATGGCGCGCTGGGGCGGGGCGGTGGCGTGGTGGCGGGTGCTGCGGGCCGACGGCTCGCCGCCGCAGGGCCACGAGCGCGAGGCGCTGCGGCGGTACCGCCACGAGGGCACGCCGCTGCGGCCGGACGGCCGCCGGGTCGACCTGCGGCAGGCGCGATGGCCGCTGCACGGCGACGACCACGAGCCGTACGAGCCGGACGAGCCGGGCGAGCCGGCGGGGGAGTCTGTCGGTGGGTCGTGATGGGATCGTGGACGTGACCGGAGCAGTGCGGCTGGTGCGGCCGAGGCAGGTGCTGGGCGGCGTTCCGCTGCTCGACGCCGAGCAGGCGCGCGTGGCCGGGCACCGGCAGGGCGGGGGCCCGCTGGTCGTGCTGGGCGCTCCCGGCACGGGCAAGACCACCGCGCTCGTCGAGGCCGTGGTCGCCCGGGTCGAGCGCGACGGCGTCCCGCCCGACGCGGTGCTGGCGCTGGCCGCCACGCGCACGGGCGCGGCCGCGCTGCGCGACCGCGTCGCGGCGCGGTTGTCGCGCACCGTCCGCGAGCCGCTCTCGCGCACCCCGCACTCCTACGCCTTCGGCCTGCTGCGGCGGGTGCACGTCCTCGAGGGCGACGTCCCGCCCCGGCTGATCAGCGGCCCCGAGCAAGACCTCGTCCTGGCAGAGCTGCTGGCGGGGCACGAGGCCGGCGAGGGCCGCGGCCCGGGCTGGCCGGCTGCGATCGGGCCGCAGGTGCGGTCGCTCCGCGGCTTCCGGAACGAGCTGCGCGATCTGCTGATGCGCGCGGTCGAGCGCGGGCTCGGCCCGGGCGACCTCGCCGAGCTGGGGCGCCGGCTGCGCCGGCCCGACTGGGTGGCGGCGGCCGAGGTGCTCGACGAGTACGTGGAGGTGACGTCGCTCGCCACCCCGGGCGCCTACGACCCCGCCGGGATCGTCGACGCCGCCGCGAACCTGCTCTCCGTCGACGCGGAGCTGCTCGCCGCCGAGCGCGAACGCTGGGCCCTGGTCGTGGTCGACGACGCCCACGAGGTCACCGCCGCGACCCAGCGGCTGCTCGAGGTGCTGGTGGGCGCCGGCGGCGACGTCGTGCTCGCCGGCGATCCCGACGCGGCCACGCAGGCGTTCCGCGGGGCGCGGCCGGCCTTCATCGCCCAGGCGCGCGGGGCCTGGCGCCGCGCGGACGGCGGCGAGGCCGAGTGCGTGGTCCTGGGCACCGCCCATCGCCATGGGACGGCGCTCCGCGAGGTCGGCGTCCGGGTCGCCCGCCGGATCGGGGCGGTCGGGGCGACCGCTCAGCGCCAGGCCCGGCCGGCGCCGTCCGGCGAGGTCGGCCCCGGCTCTGTCGCCGTCCACGTGCTCGGCTCGGCCGCCGCGGAGGCGGCGTACGTCGCCCACCACCTTCGCCGTCTGCACCTGACCGGGGGCCTCGGGTGGGGCGAGATGGCCGTCGTCGTCCGCTCCGCCCGCACCACCGAGACCCTGCGGCGGGCGCTGGCCGCCGCGGGTATCCCCGTCGCCGCCCCCGCCACCGAGCTCCCGGTGCGCGACGAGCCGGCGGTCGTGCCGCTGCGCCGGGCCCTCGGCTGCGTCCTCGACGGCACCACCCTCACGCCTGACGTCGCCGTCGAACTGCTCGGGGGCCCGCTGGGCGGGGTCGACGCCGTCGGTCTGCGACGGCTGCGCCAGGCGCTGCGGGCCCGGGAGCTCGAGGCGGGCGGCGAGCGGTCGAGCGACGACCTGCTGGTCGCCGCCCTGGCCGACCCCGCCCTGCTCGCGCCGCTCGAACCGCGCGCCGTCCGAGGTGCGCGCCGCGTGGCGGCCGTGCTCGCGGCGGGGCGCGCCGGGGCCGCGGAGCGCGGCGCCACCGCGGAGACGGTCCTCTGGGAGCTCTGGCACGCCGCCGGGCTGGCCGAGCCCTGGCGGCGGCGCGCGCTCGCCGGCGGCGCGGGAGGTGCCCGCGCCGACCGTGACCTCGACGCCGTCGTGGCGCTGTTCGAGGCCGCGGCCCGCTTCGTCGACCGGCTGCCGCACGCGGGTCCACAGGCGTTCCTCGCCTACCTCGAGGGCCAGGACGTGCCGGGCGACACCCTGGCCGAGCGCGCACCAACGGGCGACAGCGTCGCCCTCGTCACGCCGCACGGCGCGGCGGGGCGGGAGTGGCAGGCGGTGGCGGTGGTCGGCGTCCAGGAGGGATCGTGGCCCGACCTGCGGCTGCGGGGCTCGCTGCTCGGTGCGCAGGAGCTCGCCGACCGGCTCGACGGCCGGGCGGTCGACGGCACCACGGGCGGGGCCGCGCAGCGGCGAGCGGTGCTCGACGACGAGCTGCGGCTGTTCCACGTCGCGGTCACCCGGGCCCGTCGCGACCTGCTGGTGACGGCCGTGAGCTCGACCGACGACCTGCCGTCGCCGCTGCTCGACCTGGTGGCGCCGCTGCCGGACGACGTCGAGGTCCGCCCGCTCACCGACGTCCCGCGGGTCGCCACGCTGGCGTCGCTGGTCGCCGAGCTGCGGGCGGTCGCGGTCGATCGGCAGGCTCCACCGCGGCGCCGGCTGGCGGCCGCCCGCCGGCTCGCCGGGCTGGCCCTGGCCGGGGTCCCGGGGGCCGACCCGCAGGAGTGGTACGGGCTCGCCCCGGTGTCCGATCCGCGGGCGCTGCGCCTGCCCGGCGAGGCCGTCACCGTCAGCCCGTCGAAGGTCGAGCAGTTCGACCGGTGCCCGTTGCGGTGGCTGCTCGAGACGACGGCCGGCGGCGGCCGTGGGCCGACCGCCTCGACCGCGCTCGGCACCCTCGTCCACGAGCTCGCCCAGGAGGTGCCGGACGGCGACCGCGAGCGGCTGCTCGACCTGCTCGAGGAGCGGATCGGGGCCGTCGGCCTGCCGGCGGGATGGGTGGGCGACCGGGAGCGCGCCCGGGCCCAGCGGATGGTCGGCAAGCTCGCGGAGTACGCGGCCCTCGCCCGGCGCGAGGGGCGCCAGCTGCTGGCGGTCGAGCACGACATCGCGGTCCGGCTCGGCGGCCTGACCGTCCGTGGCCAGGTCGACCGGCTGGAGCTCGACGCCGACGGCCGGATCGTCGTCGTCGACCTGAAGACCGGCAAGAGCGCCCCGACGGCACGCGAGGTGGAGAGGAACGCCCAGCTCGGGGTCTACCAGGTCGCGGTCCGCGAGGGCGGTGCAGCCGACGTCGCGCCGGGCGGGGCAGCCCGAACGGGTGGGGCGCAGCTCGTCCAGCTCGGTACCGAGACGCGCAAGGCCGGGGTGCAGCGTCAGCCTCCGCTCGACGCCGACCCCGAGCCCGACTGGGCGCACACCCTGCTGCTCACCGTCGCGGCGGGGATGGGCGCGGAGGCCTTCGAGGCTCGCAGCGGTCCGCACTGCCGGATGTGCGCGGTGAAGCGCTCCTGCCCGCTGCAGGTCGAGGGCCGCCAGGTGCAGCCGTGAGCCGCGACCACGGTGGGCAGGAGCGGCCGGGTCAGGGCGAGCAGCTGGGCCTCGACGAGCTGCTGGGTGACGCGGGGGAGCATCCCGCGCTCGTGCCGGTCGCCGCGCCGTCGGGCCCGGCCGCACGTGGCGGCCGCGGCCGGGCCGCGCACACCGGGCGGCACCGCGCGGGCGCCGTCCAGGAGCTGCTGCTGCCGGCTCAGGACGGGCCGGGCCTGCTCGGCGTCGGGATGTCCGCCGCCGAGATCGCGCGCCGCCTCGGGCGGCCGGCGCCCACGGACGAGCAGACCGGGGTGATCGAGGCCCCGCTGGAGCCCCTGCTCGTGGTGGCCGGTGCCGGCTCGGGCAAGACCGAGACGATGGCGGCACGGGTGGTGTGGCTGGTCGCCAACGGGCTCGTCGCCCCCGAGGAGGTGCTCGGGCTGACGTTCACGCGCAAGGCCGCCGGCGAGCTGGCCGAGCGGGTGCGCAGCCGGCTCCGCGCCCTCCGACGGCTACTGCGTGAGCCGGGGTTCGCGCCCGCCGACGACATCGCCGTCACGGTCTCGACGTACCACTCGTACGCGGCGGCCGTGCTCGCCGACCACGGCCTGCGCCTCGGGGTGGAGCCGGGCGCTCAGCTGCTCGGGGAGGCCGCCGCGTGGCAGCTCGCCGCCGACGTCGTCCAGGGCTGGGACGCCGACCTGTCCGTGGCCGACCGCACGCCGGCCACGGTGACCGAGAACCTGCTCGACCTCGCGGGGGAGTGCGCGGAGCACCTCGTCGATCCGGCCGACGTGGCGGCGTACGTGGCGGCGATGGTCGAGCGGATCGAGCAGCTGCCGGCCGTCGTCGGCGACCCCGGCCCGGGTGCGGTGGTCTCGTCGATGAAGGAGCGGCTCGCCACGGCCCGGCGGCTGGTGGCGCTGGTGCCGCTCGTCCAGCGGTACGCCGAGCGCAAGCGCGAGCTGGGCGTCCTCGACTTCGGCGACCAGGTCGCGCTGGCGGCCCGGCTCGCCGAGACGGCACCCGAGGTCGCGCAGGGGGAGCGGGCCCGCTACCGGGTGGTGCTCCTCGACGAGTACCAGGACACCAGCCACGCCCAGCTCGTGCTGCTGCGCGGCCTGTTCGGTCGCGGCCACTGTGTGACGGCCGTCGGCGATCCGCACCAGTCGATCTACGGCTGGCGCGGGGCCTCGGCCGGCAACCTGCAGGCCTTCCCCCGCGACTTCCCCGCGGCCGACGAGGCCCCGGGCGCCGGGCCCGCCGCGACGCGCTACCTGTCGACGAGCTGGCGCAACGACGCCGCCGTGCTCGATGCCGCCAACGGTGTCTCGGCACCGTTGCGCACGCCCCCGCCGTGGGTCGACCCGGCGGAGGCCGTGCCGGTGCCGGCACTGCGGGGGCGCCCCGGCGCCGGCCCCGGCGAGGTCCTGGTGGCGTGGCACGCGACCACCGACGACGAGGTCGGCTGGGTCGCCGACGTCGTCGAGGCGCGCTGGCGGGAGGGGCAGGCCCGCGGCGGGATGCCCGCGGTCGAGGCGCCGACGGCGGCGGTGCTCTGCCGCACCCGGGCGCAGTTCCCGTTCGTCGAGGCTGCGCTGCGCGCCCGCGGCCTGCCGGTCGAGGTCGTGGGCCTGGGCGGGCTGCTGCACGTGGCCGAGGTCGCGGAGCTGCGTGCGGCGCTCGAGGTGGTGCACGACCCCACCCGTGGCGACGCGCTGGTGCGGCTGCTGGCCGGCCCGGCCGTGCGGCTCGGCCCGCGCGACCTGGAGGCGCTGGCCCAGTGGTCGCAGGAGCTCGTCCGGCGCTGGGGGCGGTCCCCCAACTCCTCCGGCGGGCACGCGGGCGGGCGGTCCCCGCGGCAGTCCCTGCGCGAGTCGACCCACGACGCCTCCATCGTCGAGGCGCTCGACGAGCTGCCACCCCCGGGATGGACCGCGCGCGGTGGCCAGGAGCTGTCGGCGCCGGGCCGGGCCCGGCTCGAACGGCTCGGGGCCACCCTGCGCGAGCTGCGCGGCAGGACGGGCCTCGCACTGCCCGACCTGGTGGCCGAGGTGGAG
Source organism: uncultured Actinomycetota bacterium (assembly GCA_963794075.1). Taxonomy (GTDB): domain Bacteria; phylum Actinomycetota; class Actinomycetes; order Actinomycetales; family Kineosporiaceae; genus DATKNA01. Next base: position 28,946 of record CAWCCY010000006.1, on the reverse strand, counting down.
CGCGCCCTGCTGCTCGACGTCGAGGTCACGGCCCGCCCCGGGGTCCGCCCCGCCACGGCCCGCGCGCACCTCGACGCCTTCCTCGAGGTCGCCGCCGGCTTCGCCGAGGCCGGCACGACGGCCGGTGCCGGCCCGGCGGGTCCGAGCCGCCGGCAGGGCGCCTCGCTGGGGGGCTTCCTGGCGTGGCTGGCCGCGGCCGACGAGCGCGAGCGAGGGCTCGACGCCCCCCTCGCCCAGGTCCGGCCCGACGCCGTCCAGGTGCTCACCGTGCACGCCGCGAAGGGCCTGGAGTGGGACGTCGTCGCCGTCCCCGGACTGGTCGAGGGCACGTTCCCGGCGGGCACCGGCCGCGGCGTCTCGACGACGTCGCACGGCTGGCTGGCCGGCGCGTTCGGCGCGCTGCCCTACCCCTTGCGCGGTGACGCCCCCCGGCTGCCCGACTGGCCGCATCAGGTCGCCCGCAGCCAGGCCGACCTCGCCGGCTCCTTCGAGGCGTTCCGCCGGCTCGCCCGTGAGCACGAGGTCGACGAGGAGCGCCGGCTCGCCTACGTCGCGGTGACTCGGGCGCGCTCCGTGCTCGCGCTCTCGGGCGCGGTCTGGGGGGAGGGCACGACTCCGCGACTGCCCTCACGCTTCCTGGCGGAGGTCGCCGCGCTCGCCGCCGGTCGCGACAGCGATGGCACCGGGATCGCCGGTGGGGTGGGGCCCGAGCGCGGCGGCGTGCGGGTGACCACCTGGAGCGAGACCCCCGAGGAGGGTGCGGCCAACCCCCGCGACCGCCGGCAGACGGCGCAGTGGCCGCTCGACCCGCTGGGCTCCGCTCGCGAAGGCATCGAGGAGGCAGCCGCGCTGGTCCGCGCCTTCCTCGGGGGGACCGCGCCCGCCCTGCCTGCCGGCGACGGCGGTGACGGGTCCGAGGAGGGATCCAAGGAGGGTTCCGAGGACGGCGTCGACGAGCTCGTGGCCGGCTGGGACCTCGAGGCGGGCCTCCTGCTCGCCGAGCGGGAGGCGGCAGCGGGCGGCGCGGTGCGGGTCGAGCTGCCGGCGCACCTGTCCGCGTCGAAGGTGGTCGCGCTGGCGGCCGACCCCGAGGCGTTCGCCGACCGGCTGCGCCGGCCCCTCCCGATGCCGCCCCAGCCGCAGGCGCGCCGCGGCAGCGCCTTCCACGCCTGGCTGGAGCGCCGCTTCGGGTCCGCGGCCCTGGTCGACCTCGAAGAGCTCCCGGGTGCCGCGGACGACGCCGACGCCGACGCGGACCTCGAGGAGCTGCAGCGGCGCTTCCTGGCCGGTCCGTGGGCCGCGCTCACCCCCGAGGCCGTCGAGGTCGCCGTCGAGACCCCGGTCGCCGGGGTCGTCGTCCGGGGTCGTATCGATGCGGTGTTCCGCTACGAAACCCCCGAGGGGCCGCGGTGGGACGTCGTCGACTGGAAGACGGGCCGCCCGCCCCGAGGGCTCGCGGAGCAGCGGGCGCGGGCGGTGCAGCTGGCGCTCTACCGGCTGGCGTGGTCGCGCCTGGAGCAGGTGCCGGTGGAGCACGTCGGCGCCGCCTTCTTCCACGCGGCCACCGGCGAGACCGTCCGCCCGGTGGAGCTGCTCGACGAGACCGCCCTGACCGCCCTCATCTCCGCCCGGATCGAGCCCGATTAGGGGCTGCTACAGCACGAGTTCGTCCTGGAGCGCGAGATCGACCGTGACGGCCCGGTGGTCGCTCAGCGGCAGGTGGACGATCCGGGCGTCGCGTTCGGTGCCCGCCGACAGGTCGTCGGTGAGCACGTGGTCGATCTGCAGGCGGGGGGCCGGCGACGGGAAGGTCGGCCCGGTGACCAGCGGCCGCCACCCCGTGACGCGGGCGGGCAGCCGGCCCGGCAGGTTGAGGTCACCGACGACGACGTGCGGCCCGGGCAGTTGGGTCAGTGCCCGCCGCAACCGCCGCAGCTGCGCGACGTTGACGCCCGGCACGAACGACAGGTGCGTCGCGACCACGGTGATCCGGGGCCTCTCGAGCACCGCCACCAGCGCCGCGCGCGGTTCGTCGTGGATCCAGATCACCTGCGGCGGCGAGCTCGGCACCATGATCGGGTAGCGGCCGCGGGCCCGTCCCAGGTGCAGGACGTGCCACGACCGCACCGGCAACCGGCTGGCCAGCGCGATCCCGTACGCGGCGTCGCCGTCCGCCACCACCTGCCCCGCGGCGGACCGCCAGCCGGGCATGCCCGGGGTGCCGTGCACGAGCGGCAGGAACCGGTGCTCGAGGGCGCCCATCGCGGCGGCCGCCACCGCCGCCTGGTCGGCGCCGCCCGAGCGCGGCTGGTGCCGGTCGACCTCCTGCAGTGCGAGGACGTCCGCGTCCAGGGCCCGGACGGCGTCGGCGAGGACGCCGGCGTCAGCGTGTCCGTCGCTCAGCGAGCGGCCGGAGAGCAGGTTGAACGTGGCGATGCGCACGCGCTCACGCTGTCACCCGCGGCGCCGCCGCGCGCGGCGGGGCAGTGGATGATCAGCGAGCGGTGATCACCAGGACGTGCCGTCGACGGTCGCCTCCAGATCGGCGAGCATCCCGACGGCGTCCGCGACCACCGTGTCGTCCCCCGCGGTCACGCCGTGCAGCAGCCAGCGGGCGAGGGCGAGCTCACCCGCCAGCCGGGCCCGGCGCAGCAGGTCATGATCCGGCGCCTCCTGCCGGGTGTGGGCGTAGGCCTCCAGCACGGACTCGACCGTCGCCCCCGAGGCACTCGCGACGAGCCAGGCGAAGTCATCGGCGGGGTCGGCCACCCGGGTCTGCCCCCACCCGAGCAGCGCCGAGATGCGGCCCGGCTGCCTCTCGGCGCCTTCCCTGCTGTCGCTCGCGCCGTCGCTCGCGCTGTCGCCGGCAGCCCCGGGTACGACGAGCACGTTCTCGGCGGCGAGGTCGCCGTGCACGACGCACGGCGTGAACCGCCAGGCGCCCGCCTCCTCCAGGGCCCGCTCCCAGCGCCCGAGCAGGCCGGGCGGTACGTGCCCGGTCGCCGCGGCCCGGTCGAGCTCGGCCATCCGCCGGTTGCGGTACTCGGCGGCCGCGTAGACGGGCAACTCGGCCTCCTCCGCGAGCCGGATCGGCAGCTCGTGCACGGCCGCCAGCGCGCGCCCGAGCGCCGCGGCCAGGCCAGGCCCCGGCACGAGCCTCGCCACGTCGACGGGCGCGCCCTCGAGCGCGCGGTGCACCCCCGCCCGGCTGCCGTCGGCGAGCGTGGCGGACCCCGACAGCAGCGGCACCGCGAACGGTAAGCGGCCCGTCAGCGTGCCGAGGAACCGCCACTCCTGCTCCAGCAGCGCCGCGGCCGCGGGGGTCCTGGGGGCACGGACCACCCAGGCCCGGCCCTGGTCGTCGCGCACCTCGGCGACGTCGACGTCCGCCTCGCCGTCCCGGCCGAGGGAGCGCGTGCCCACCGGCACGAGGCCCGGGACCGCGACACTGGCCAGGGCCGCGAGCACGAGCGGGTGGCGAGCGGGCACACCGTCACGGTAGTGCCGCCCGCCCCGCCCGGCCCACGGGCGGCGCCGGAGCGCGCGGGTAGGGTCGTCGGCGTGAGCCTGCTGCGCGGTCTGGCCCTGTCGCGCTCGACGGTCGACCGCAGCGCACACCACCGGGTCGAGGCCGGGCTGGTCGACGAGGTCCTGGCCGACGAGGCGAGCGCGATCGTGCTGCTGGCGGGCGACCGGGTGCTGGTCGAGGGCGGCGAGGCCGGCGAGGCGGGCCACGACGGGCACCGCGGCACCGGCGGACGTGCGGACGGCGCCGTCCGGCTGGCCCTGCTGGCTCCGGGCGACGTACCTGCGCCGGTCCGTGCCCGGGCGCTGCCGCTCTACCTCGGCGAGGACGCCTCCGGCCGCTCCTACCTCGCGCTGGCCGTGCCCGAGGTGCCCGCCGAGGCCGACAGCAGCAGGGATGACAGCAGGGGGCACGCGGCGCCACTGCCCGCGGGGACCCGGTGGGCGGGCCTGCGCGAGGTCGGTGCGCTGCTGGACGACGCCGGCGCCGGCCTCTTCACCGCCGCCGTCGGACTGGCGAACTGGCACGCCGTGCACCAGCGTTGCGCCCGCTGCGGAGCCCCCACGGACGTCATCCAGGCCGGCTGGGCGCGGCGCTGCCCGGACTGCGGGGCGGAGCACTACCCGCGGACGGACCCGGCGGTGATCATGGCCGTCGTCGACGACGACGGGCGGCTGCTGCTGGGCCGGCAGGCGGCCTGGCCCGAGAAGCGCTACTCCACCCTGGCCGGCTTCGTCGAGCCCGGGGAGTCGCTGGAAGCGGCCGTGCGCCGCGAGGTCGCCGAGGAGGCCGGCATCGAGATCGGCGAGGTCGAGTACCGCGGCAGCCAGCCGTGGCCGTTCCCGTCGTCGCTCATGCTCGGCTTCCGGGCGCACGCGGTCAGCACCGCTGCCCAGGCGGACGGCGTGGAGCTCGCGCACGCCCGGTGGTGGAGCCGCGAGGAGTTCGAGGCCGACCTGGCGTCGGGCGACCTGCGGTTGCCGCCGCGGGTGTCGATCGCTCGCCGGCTGATCGAGGACTGGTACGGCGGCGAGGTCAGCGACGCGGCCGACTGGCCGGTGCGCTGACCGGCCGCAGCAGGGCGGGGTGCGCCGGCCGGTCGTACCTGACCACGAACGCGGCCGCGGCGGCCGGGTCGTACCACTGCAGATAACGCTCCCACGCGGGCAGGACGCGGGCGTGCTCGCCGGGGTCGAGCCGGCGCACGCGGGCCGCCGCGGTGACATCGAGGTGCACGAGCAGGTCGACGGCGTCCGCGACGTCCACGCGGGCCAGGAACATCCCGTCGACGACGGCGACCGTGCCGGGCGGCGCCGGGCGGCGGGGGAGGCGCAGCGGGCGGTCGCTCCGAGGGTCGCGCAGCCCCGGCAGCCACTCCTGGCTGCCGGCCGGGCCCAGCGGGTCGAGCACCTCCCGGCGCAGCGCGGCCAGGTCGTACCAGCTGTCGAAGAAGGCGTCCGGATCGTCCGCGCCGTGCTCCAGGCGCAGCGAGCGCGCCCGCAGGAACTCCTCCGCACGCGCGCGCGCCACCGGCACGGCGCGGCGGGCCAGCTCGGCGGCGACCGCGTCCGCCAGGGCGGCGGCGTCGGCCGGCACGGGCCCCTCGACGCCGAGGCGCACGCCGTGCCCGGCGCCGGCCGCAGCGATTGACGCCGCCTGCGCGGCGTCGGCCACCGTCGCGGCGAGCACCTGCGGGGTCACCGCCAGGGGCGCGGGGATGGTCATCTGCCTGGCGACCCGCGGCGGCTCAGGCGGCGGCGAGACGCGCCTTGACCTCGGCGAGCGAGGGGTTCGTGGCGGCGCTGCCGTCCGGGAAGAGCACGGTGGGGACGGTCTGGTTGCCGTTGTTGACCTTCATGACGAAGTCGGCGGCCTCGGGGTGGCTCTCGATGTCGACCTCGGTGTAGGCGATGCCCTCGCGCTCGAGCTGGGTCTTGAGCCGCCGGCAGTAGCCGCACCAGGTCGTCGAGTACATCGTCAGGATGGTGACGTCGCCGTCGGGCATTCCGGGCCTTCCTCGAGGGTGCTCTTGCATGACCGGACCGTGTCCGCACCGTGACCGCACAGTCACCGACAACGGTCGCAACGTGGTCGGACAGGAGCGTGAACGCCGGGCCGGGTGCGGCTCTTCCCGAGATGGTCGCTCTTTCAACCGTCGTCCGCAGCCCGACCGTCGTCCGCGGCCCCACCGTCGTCCACAGCCCGCGGCGGGCCGCTGCGCGGGCGGGGGACGCCCTGCGAGGATGGGGCCGATGACATCGACCCTGCTGCCCTCGGCCGCGGACGCCGTGCTCGAGGGCCTCGACCCCGAGCAGCGTGAGGTCGCGACCGCCCTGCGCGGGCCTGTCTGCGTGCTCGCCGGGGCCGGCACGGGCAAGACCAGGGCGATCACGCACCGGATCGCGTACGGGGTCCACAGCGGGGTCTACGTCGCCCAGCAGGTGCTCGCCGTCACGTTCACGGCGAGGGCCGCGGGGGAGCTCCGGACCAGGCTGCGGGGGCTCGGGGTGGGCGGCGTCCAGGCCCGGACCTTCCACGCGGCGGCGCTGCGGCAGCTCTCGTACTTCTGGCCGCAGACGGTCGGTGGCGCCCCACCGTCGCTGCAGGAGCACAAGGCCCCGCTCGTCGCCGACGCGGCGGCCCGGCTGCGCCTGTCGGTCGACCGCGCCGCCGTGCGCGACCTCGCGGCCGAGGTCGAGTGGGCGAAGGTCACCTTGCTCACCCCCCAGGCCTACCCCGAGGCGGCCCGGCGGGCCGGGCACGTCGACCCCGGCGGCTTCGACCTCCCCACCGTGGGGCGCGTGCTCGAGGTCTACGAACAGGTCAAGACCGACCGCGGCGTGATCGACTTCGAGGACGTCCTGCTCCTCACCGTCGGCGTCCTGGAGGAGTACCGGCCGGTCGCCGAGGCCGTCCGCGCGCAGTACCGGCACTTCGTCGTCGACGAGTACCAGGACGTCAACGCCCTCCAGCAGCGGCTGCTCGACCTCTGGCGCGGCGACCGCGACGACGTGTGCGTCGTCGGCGACCCCAGCCAGACGATCTACTCGTTCACCGGCGCGTCGCCGGCGCACCTGCTCGGCTTCGCGCGCCGGCATCCCGGTGCCCGGGTGGTCAAGCTGGTGCGCGACTACCGCTCGACGCCCCAGGTGGTGGCGCTGGCGAACGGGCTGCTCGCCCGCGCCGCGGCCGGCCCGAACAGCCCGGCCCGGCTCGAGCTCATCGCCCAGCGGCCGCCCGGGCCGCCCCCCGTCTTCACGGGTTTCGACGACGACCTGGCCGAGGCGGCCGGCATCGCCGCGCGGGTCAAGGCGATGGTCGACACCGGCACGCCCGCCAGCGAGGTCGCGGTGCTGTACCGCACGAACGCCCAGTCCGCCGCGCTGGAGCAGGCCCTCGCCGACGTCGGCGTGCCCTACCTCGTGCGCGGCGGCGAACGCTTCTTCTCCCGCAAGGAGGTGCGCGACGCCGTGCTCCTGCTGCGCGGCGCCGCCCGCGCGGGCGCGGGGGGTGAGGCTTCCGCACTGCCGGACGCCGCCCGCGACGTGCTCGCCGGCATCGGATGGTCCCCGCAGGCACCCGCCGGCGCCGGCGCCGTCCGCGACCGGTGGGAGTCGCTGCAGGCGCTCGTCGTGCTCGCCGACGAGCTCGCCGCCCAGGATCCCTCCGCCGGGCTCGCCCAGCTCGTCACCGAGCTCGAGGAGCGCGCGTCCGCCCAGCACGCGCCGACCGTGCAGGGCGTCACCCTGGCCTCGCTGCACGCGGCGAAGGGGCTGGAGTGGGACGCGGTGTTCCTCGCCGGGCTCTCCGAGGGGCTGATGCCGATCTCCCTGGCCGAGGGCTGGGAGGCCGTCGAAGAGGAGCGCCGGCTGCTCTACGTCGGCGTCACCCGGGCCCGCGAGCACCTGCACCTGTCGTGGTCGCGGGCGCGGACCCCGGGGGGCCGCGGCAACCGCAACCCGTCGCGCTTCCTCGACGGGCTCGCTCGGCGACGCGGCCCGCACCGCTCGCCGCGGCGGCCCGGCGGCGCCGGGCTCAGGAGGCGGGGGCGAGCGCCGGCGCAAGGCCGCGCTGCCCACCACCTGCCGAACCTGCGCCGGCCCGCTCGACACCGCGGCCGAGCGCAAGGTGGGGCGGTGCTCGACCTGCCCGCCCACCTATGACGAGGCCGTGTTCGAGCGCCTTCGCGAGTGGCGCTCCCGGACGGCGGCCGAGGCCAAGGTGCCGGCCTATGTCGTCTTCACCGACGCCACCCTGGTCGCGATCGCCGAGACGTCGCCGGCCGACCTGACCCGGCTCGCCACCGTGCCCGGCGTCGGGCCCACCAAGCTCGACCGGTACGGCGCCCAGGTGCTCGAGCTGCTGCAGGCCTGACCCCGCCTGGGTGGCCGTGGTCGCGCCCGTGAACGGCGCCGGGAAAGACTACGCGTGAACTCGCCGGAAAAGACGTTGTGCACCTCACACCGCCTCCTCTAACCTCGAGGAGCACGAGGCAGAGGGGCGCACCCGCGCGTCCCGGCCCGGTCATCGGAGAGGAGGTGGCGACAGTGAACACCATCATGATCAGCGAGCGCGGCCACGTGTCCGCGCTCTCGGCATGCCCGCTGACCGCCGCCGTCTCGCGGTATCCGATCGCCGGTCCGCGCCTGACGGCGCCGATCCAGAACGGTTCCGGGGCAGAGGTGCGCCCGCAGGCCGCCGCTGCCCCCAAGCCGATCACGGTCACCGGTGCGCCCGTCGCCAGCGGTCTGCGCGCCTCCCTCGTGGTCGACGGCCGGTTCGGCGTCGTCACGGCCATCCAGCAGCTCGACCAGTCCGTCCAGCAGTTCGACCCGAACGACCCGGGTGCCTTGACCCGGAGACCACCCGCCTAGCTCCTCAGGAGCAGCCGGTGCCTCCAGGCCGCGGAACCCGACAGGGTCCGCGGCCTTCGTGATTTCCGGCCGCGGACCACGGCGTCACCCGACGCCACCCGGCGCAGATCCTCTGCGCCGGGTCGCCACTGGCGGTGGTTCCCGCCGCCGAGGAGTCCCTGGAGGTGTTCACCGTGCAGCTGGTGGCCCTGCTCGACGCATTCGAGGACGTCGTCCCCGAGTCCGTCGTGGCCGAGGTGCCGTGTCGCGTCAACGACCCCGAACTCTGGTTCGCGGAGTCGCCGGCCGACGTGGAGTTCGCCAAGTCGCTGTGCCAGGCGTGCCCCCTCCGCGAGGCCTGCCTCGCCGGCGCCCTGGAGCGGCGCGAGCCGTGGGGCGTCTGGGGCGGCGAGATCTTCATCGGCGGGGTCGTCGTGCCGCGCAAGCGCCCCCGCGGGCGCCCGCGCAAGTGCGAGGTCGCCGCGTGACCTCCACGGCCCATCTCACGCTCGCCGGTTCCGCCCGGCGTGCCCAGCACCGTCAGTCCATCGATCCGATCGTCGGCGACAGCCGGCCGGGCGCCGTACGCGCCCTTCTCGCGAGGAGCATCACCATGACCGCACACGAGCTCGAACGACGCATACGCATCCGGCGCCGTCAGCCGAGTACCGAGGCCCTTCGCCTGGTGTCGACCGCCTCGTCGCGGTACACCGGCGGCCGGGCCGAGCGACACGAGCAGGACGCCAGGGCCGGGGTCGTCCGGTCGGGCGTCGTCCTGCGCTGATCCGAAGAGCCGATCCGAAGAGCTGACCCCGTGGAGGCCGGGACCCGTCGAGGGTCCCGGCCTCCTCGCATGCGCCGGCCCGTTCGCCGCGGAGTCAGGGGACGACCAGGACCTTGCCGGTGGTGCCGCGACCCTCGAGGAGCTCGTGGGCGCGCGCCGCCTCCGGCAGTGGCACGCGGGCGCCGATCGTCACGCGCAGGGACCCGTCGGCCACCCGCCCCAGGACGTCGGCCGCGCGGGAGCGCAGCTCCTCCGTGGTGAACACGTAGTCGTGCAGCGTGGGGCGGGTCAGGAACAGGGACCCCTTCTGCATGAGCGTCAGCGGCGCCACCGGCTCGACAGGGCCCGACGCGTTGCCGAAGGCCACCATCGTCCCGCGTCGGCGCAGCAGGTCGAGGCCGCGGGCGAAGGTCGCACGGCCGACCCCGTCGTAGACGACGTCCAACGGGTGCGGCCCGGCGATCGCCTCGATCGCGGCGACGAAGTCCTCGGTGCGGTACTCGACGACGTGATCGGCGCCGGCCGCCCGCGCCAGCTCGGCCTTCTCCGGCGAGCCCACCGTCGCGAACACGGTCGCGCCCAGGCCCTTCGCCAGCTGGACGAGCAGCAGCCCGACGCCTCCCGCGGCCGCGTGCACCAGGCATCGGCTGCCGGCGGTGAGGGGGTATACGTCGTGCGCGAGGAAGTGCGCCGTCATGCCCTGCAGCAGGACGGCGGCGGCCTGCTCGGCGCCGACGCCGTCCGGCACCGGGACGGCGCGAGCGGCCGGGACCACGGCAAGCTCGGCGTACGACCCGCCCGTGTCGGGCCAGCCGACCACGTCCCCCGCCGCGAAGTCCGTCACGCCGGCACCGACGGCCTCGACCCGGCCCGCACCTTCGAGGCCGGGCACGAACGGCAGCTCCACCGGGTAGAGCCCGCTGCGCTGGTAGATGTCGATGAAGTTGACGCCGATGCTCTGGACGCGCACGAGCAGGTCGCCGGGGCCGGGCTCGGGCCGCGGCTCGTCGGCGAGGGTCAGGACGTCGGGGCCGCCGGTCTGCCGGACGAGGATGGCGCGCACGGCGACAGTCTCGCCGTGCGGTGGGCCGAACGCACCAGCGGGCCCGGGTCGGTCGGCCCTTTGTTCGACGCCCGTCTCACATCTGTAGCAACCGCGTCATCCTGCCGAACTACGGTCATGGACATGACACCGACGACCTGCTGCGCCGGCTGCGGGATGCCCGCCTCCGCGGCGCGCGCACCGTTCACGTGGGCTCTCAGCATCGACCCGCACGGCCGCCGCAGCTGGATCTGCACCAGCTGCGCGCGGGCGGCGCTCCCGGCCATCGAGAGCGGCGTGCCGAGCCCGATCGTCTGAGCCCGGGCGTGTGAGCCCCGCCGGTCAGGCGATCCCGTCCTCCGGCGGCTCGTCGAGGCCGGCCTCGACGAGTTCGACGTCGAATTCTGGCAGCCAGTCGCCGAGCACCTCGAGCACGGGCACCTCGCCCTCGATCTGGCACAGCACCCCGATGCCGCCGATCCAGACGCGGTGGATGAGCAGGTACTCGGGCGGCAGGTTGAGCTTCATGCCGACCGACCACTGGGGCCGGCGCGGGTCGTTCACGTGCGCGAAGAGGGTGCGCATCCACGCGCGTGAGAACGTCCACGTCTCGTGCCGGGCGGGCTCGAGGAACGGGGACAGGTAGTCGAGCAGGCCGGGCCCGTCGATCGAGATCGACGCCTTGATGAACCCCTCCTCCCGAAGGCCCGCCACGACGCCCTCGGCGTCCCCGAGGAGGCCGAGGGTGAGGAGCTCGCCGATCTCCGGCGGCATGCCCTCGGGCAGGCGCTTCACGGCGCCGAAGTCGAGGACCCCGAACCGGCCGTCGTCGGTCAGCCTGAAGTTGCCCGGGTGCGGGTCGGCGTGCAGCAGGCCGGCCCGGGCGGGCCCGGCGAGCAGGAACTCGAGGTAGCGGCGGGCTCCGAGGTCGCGCTCCTCCTTGGTGCCGGTCGCGATCAGGCGCGACAGCGGCACACCGTCGAGCCACTCGCTCACCAGGACGCGGGACGTGCTCATCACGACGTCGGGGATGGCGAACTGGCTGTCGCCGCGGAAGGCCTGGGCGAACGTGGCCTGGGACTGTGCCTCGAGCGCGTAGTCGAGCTCCTCGACGATCCGGGCCTTCAGCTCCTCGAGCACGGGCTTGATGTCGAGCCCGGGGATCCAGCCGGCCGCGACCCGCCCCACCCGTGCGACCTGGGTGAAGTCGGAGATCAGCGCGTCGCCGGCGCCGGGGTACTGCACCTTGACCGCGACGGCCCGGCCGTCCTTCCAGACGGCGCGGTGCACCTGCCCGATCGAGGCGGCAGCGGCGGGGGCGTCGTCGAACGAGCGGAACCGGCGCCGCCACTGCGGCCCCAGCTCGGCCGCGAGCACCTTGTGCACGGTCGCCGCCGGCATCGGCGGCGCGGCGTCCTGGAGCTTCGTGAGCGTCACCCGGTACGGCCCGGCCAGCTCCTCGGGCAGGGCGGCCTCGAAGATGCTCATGGCCTGGCCGAACTTCATCGCGCCGCCCTTGAGCTCGCCGAGCACCTTGAAGAGCTGCTCGGCAGTGCGCTGCTGCACCTCGGCGGCCACCAGCTCGGCCGGCCGGCCACCGACCCGCTTACCGAACCCGATCGCCGTGCGGCCGGCGAAGCCGAGCGGCAGGGTCGCGAGCTTCGCCGTGCGGGTCACGGCACGTCGGGGCAGGTCGGTCACCCGCCCATTGTCGTTGCCGCGGGGCTCGCGCGCCCCCGGTAGGCCGGGGGAGCGTCAGCCGGCGCGTCAGCCGCACCCGCAGGAGGGATGCACCGGCCACGGCCGGCGCGACACCAGGCCTCCGGGGAGCTCGATCTCGAGGGTGGCGCCCACGGCAGCCGGCCTGGCCCCGCCGTCGAGGTGCGCCAGCACCTGCAGCGCGGCGAGCGACGCCGCGAGCAGCGACGACGCCGTCTCGCCCGCGACCGGGGCCGGGCGGGCCAGGAGCTGGGCGAGGACCCGCGGCCAGGCCGGGTCGCGGTCGGCCCGGTGCAGGTCGAGGCAGCGCAGGCACGGCCCGTCCCCGGGCACGACCAGGGGCCCCACCACGAGGTCGCGTTCGCGGACGACGACCGCCAGGTGCGGGACGTCGTCGGCCAGCAGCTCTTGTGCGGCCACGCTGTCGGCGACCCCCACGCCGACGAGCACGACGAGATCGGCGGACGCCGCGCCGGGCTCGCGGCGGCGGGCGCCCACCCGGGCCGCGGCGGCCGCCACCGCCCGTGCCGGGGTGCCGCCCACGTCGTCGAGAGCGGCCGCGCCCGGGGCGAGATCCCCGGGCAGGACGGGCCGGCCGCCGACGGCGCGGACCTCACCCACGCCTGCCGCGGCGAGCACGCCCGCCAGCGCGAGGGCGACCCGGCCGTCGCCGCGGACCTCGACGGCACGGCGCGCGCGAGCCGCGAGCAGGAGCCAGCCGTCGCCCGCCTCCGGACCCGTCAGGCCCAAGGCGGCGGCGTCCGGGGCCAGCCGGCGGACGTCGGGCCCGAGCACCGCAACGGTGTCGCGGCCGGTGCGCGCGCGCACCACCACTCCGGTGCGCGTCAGCAGGGCGAGGAGCCGGCGGGCACGACGGCTCGAGTCACCCGAGTCGCGCACCTCGACCTCGTCGACGCCGGCCGTGAGGGCGTCGACGAAGGCACGGTCGGGCCCGGTCAGCCCTTCGAGGACGGTGCCCCGCTCGGGGTCGAGCCCGATCTGCACGGTGTCGGCGGCGCGCCACACCGTGTGGAGCCCTGGTCGGATCTGCAGCCTCACACGGTCAGGCTGCCACCGCGGCCCCCGTCGGCGCTGTCGCCGTCCACAGCCTCAGTGCGCGAGGGCGGTCCACCCGACCGGGTGGACCGCCCTCGGCGGCTGCTCGACGGCTCGGCTCAGGCCTTGCCGAGGATCCTGTTGAGGTTGGTGCCGCACACGGGGCACTTGCCCTTGGCCATCCGGCGCCCGTTCGTCTCGACGACGTTGCCCTCGGCCTGACGCTTCTCCTTGCACTTCACGCAGTAGAACTCGCCGCTGTAGGTCTCGGCCATGGAACTGCTCCTCATGAGTTGTCGGTGGCTGGGTCGTGAGCGCCCGCCGCGCCGGCGACAGGGGCGCGGCCCGGCGCACTCCAGCCGGGCTCCAGCCCGCTTCGTCACGACGCGCAGCCACAATAGCCCCGCTGCGGCCGTTGTCGTGCGCACGACGGCAGTGTCGTCGTCGCCGCGTCATCACGGACCGTCACCCGCAGGTGCGGAGGACCCCGGTGCCCCGGGTGTGCGCCTTCCCCTGCGCACGCCCGGGACCCGGGGTCGGCCGCAACGCTAGGCGGGGTGCGGCCGGGGGTCAACGCCGTCCCCGCCACCGCTGTGGACGACGCTGTGGACGGACGGGGGAGAAGCCGCGCAGAGCTGTGGAGCGGCTGGGGATGCCCCTGTGGACCGCCGCGGCGCACAGCCCGAGGCGACCGCGTTCACCTGCGCACCGATGATCCACCCCCTGTGGACGGAAGAAACCCCACGTCCCGCGCCGGTACCGTGTCTGGTATGGCCGCCGCGCCCATGCCCGCCCCGACCGCCGCGCCGGACGTCGACGTCCGGCGCAGCCGGCGGCGCCTGCGCACGGTCACGGCGTACCGCGAGAACGGCCGCACCGTCGTGCTCATCCCCGCGAGGTTCACCGCCGCGCAGGAGGCCGAGTGGGTCACGCGGATGCTCGCCCGGTTGTCGGCCCAGGACCGCCGCCGCCGGCCGGGCGACGCGGACCTCGCGGCGCGCGCCGTCGAGCTGTCGCGCCGCTACCTGGGAGGCCTCGCGCAGCCCGCGACGGTGAGCTGGGCGGCGAACCAGAACACCCGCTGGGGCTCGTGCACCCCGGCCGACCGCACGATCCGGCTGAGCACCCGGCTGCGCGGCATGCCGTCGTGGGTGATCGACTACGTGCTGCTGCACGAGCTGGCCCACCTGGTCGAGCAGGGCCACGGGCCCGGGTTCTGGCGGTTGCTCGAGGCCTACCCGCGCACGGAGCGGGCCCGGGGCTTCCTCGAGGGGTTCGCCGCCGCCGGGCAGCTCCCCGTCTCGGAGGACGACCCGCCGGGTCAGCGCGACGCCGTCTCCTGACGGTCGGCCTCCCGGCGCCGGCCCAGCAGGGCCACGGCGCGCTCGACGACACCCGCGACGCCGGGGGCGAGAGCGGGTGGCAGCTCCTCGACGGGCCACCACGCCACCTGGCGGCTCTCGGGGCTCACGTAGGCGAGCGGGCCGGGCGAGATCGCCCCGGCGGCGACCATCACGTGCTGCACGTCGAGGTGCCAGTCGACGACGCCCGGCCGGCAGGGCGCCCGGTGCCGCGAGAGCGCGACCACGTCGGGCAGGAGCTCCCCGGTCAGCCCGGTCTCCTCCTCGACCTCGCGCGCGGCCGCCAGCGGCAGCGTCATGTCCTCCGGCTCGAGGTGCCCCCCCGGCTGCACCCAGAGGCCCAGCCGCCCGTGCAGGACCAGGCAGGTCAGCGCCCCGTCGGGCGACAGCACGACGGCCGACGCCGTGACGTGGCTCGGTGCGGCCTGCCGCGTGAGCAGCCCGGAGCCGACCTCGTCGAGCAGGGCTCGCCAGGCCCATGCCTCGAACCGGTCCTCCGGGGTGTCCCGCGGGGCCCGCGCGAGGGCGTGACGCAGGTCGGTCACGATCCCCTCACGCGGCTGCCACCTCTGGTCGCCGCTCACCTGGCGCCTTCCGCCGGGCCGCTCTCCCCACCGTCGTCCCCGTCCGAGGGCTGGTCGGAGGGCTGGTCCGACGGCTGGTCCGACGGCTGGATGGAGGACTCGTCGGACGGCTGGTCGTCGAGCAGCGCCTCGAGGGCGGCGTCCAGGTCCGTGCCCCCTGACCGGTCACCCTTCGCGAACGCCTCGGGGTCGGCGAAGGCGTCGGCCGTCGGTGCCAGGTCGGGGTGGGCCCAGAGGGCGTCGCGGCCCGCAGTGCCCCGCTCGCGTGCCAGCGCCGCCCAGACAGCGGCCGCCTCGCGCAACCGGCGGGGCCGCAGTTCGAGGCCCACGAGCGAGGCGAAGATGTGCTCGGCCGGGCCGCCCGCGGCGCGCCGGCGGCGGACGGTCTCGCGCAGCGCGTCACGGTGCGGGAGCGCCGTCGCGGCGGCCTCGTCGACCACCTCGTCGATCCAGCCCTCGACCAGGGCGAGCGCGGTCTCCAGCCGGTCGAGCGCGGCCCGCTGCTGCGGCGTGGTCTGGGGCTCGAACAGGCCGGACTGACAGCGCGTCCTGCAGGGCCGAGGGGTCGCTCGGGTCGACGTTGCGGACCGCCTCCTCCAGCGCCGACGTGTCGATCGTGATGCCCCGGGCGTACTCCTCCACGGCGCCGAGGAGGTGCGAGCGCAGCCACGGCACGCCGGCGATGAGCCGGGCGTGGGCGGCCTCGCGCAGCGCCAGGTAGAGCCGCACCTCGTCGTCGTCGAGCCCGAGGCCCGCGCCGAAGGCCGCGACGTTCACCGGCAGCAGCGCGGCCCGGCCCGCGGGGAGCAGCGGCAGGCCGATGTCACCGGCCGAGACGACCTCGGTGGCGAGCGTGCCGAGCGCCTGGCCGAGCTGGGCGCCGAAGAAGCCCGCGCCCATCCGCCGGACCATCGGCAGGGCGCCGCCCAGCATCGCGCGCATCTCCTCCGGCGCCTGGGCCGCCATGGCGTCGGCCATCGCGTCGCCGACCGACACGGCGATGGGCTCGACCACGCCCTTCCACACGGGCAGGGTCTGCTCCACCCACTCGGCGCGGCTCCAGGCCTGGGTGCGGGCGGTCGCCGACGGCAGGTCGCTGACGCGGTCG
The DNA here is from genome assembly GCA_963794075.1 of uncultured Actinomycetota bacterium. GTDB lineage: Bacteria > Actinomycetota > Actinomycetes > Actinomycetales > Kineosporiaceae > DATKNA01. The sequence continues at coordinate 12,913 of CAWCCY010000006.1, read as the reverse complement.
AGCCACAGGTCGGCGGTGCGCAGCGCCTCGGCCACCTGCCGCTGCTGGGCCTCCGTGACGGTGGCGTCCCCACCGCCCTGGGCCGCCACGGCGCGCGCGACGTCGTGGGCGGTGGTCCAGTTGACGGGACCGTCGTCCCCGCTGGTCATCAGTTGCTGCATCTGCTGCTGGACCTGCGCGAACATCGCCTGCAGGCCGGCGGCGTCGCGTGGCATGCCGGGCATGTCCGCCAGCCCCGGCGGCAGCATCGCCCGGAGCTGCTCGGGGTCGATGCCGGCCAGGCCGCCCGGGCCGCCCTCGCCGAAGAGGGCGCGCAGCATCTCTGCCATCGGGTCGGGCTCGTCGTCGCCACGGCCCGTCAGGCCTCGGTCGCTGCTCATGGGCACCACGCCCTCGTGCTCGGGGCCCGGTCGGGCCTTCGGTGTCGGAGTCAACCCTGGGCGATCAACCATGGGCGATCAACCCTTGGGCAGTCATCGGGGGTCAACGCGCGGCGGGCCCGTCTCGATCCCGCCCCCGGGCTATCACCGTAGGCCGGGGCGCCCCCACCCGCGAGCTTCGGCCGGGCTCCGCCGCGTACGCTGGCCGACGGTCAGGCACGGTGGTCTGACGAGCAGCGCGTGGTCCGGAGGAGGCGGCGTGTCACGGGATCTCGCCGAGCCCGCTCCGGTGACGGCGCCGGAGCCGCCGCCCGCCGCGCCCGGGATGCAGCCCCGGACGCTGCTGCTCCTCGTGGCGCTCTTCGCGTCGGTGTTCCTCGTGGCGGTCGCCACCCTGCTGCCCGTGCCCTACGTGGTGCTCTCCCAGGGGCCGGCGCTCGACACGCTCTCGGCACCCAAGGGCCGGCCGCTGATCGAGATCAGCGGCCACCCGACCTACCCGACGACCGGCGGTCTGTACCTCACGACCGTCTCCGTGGCGGGCGGCCCGAGGCCCGTCTCGCCGGTACCGCTGCTGACGGTGCTGCAGGCGTGGCTCGACCCGCACCAGGCGGTCGTCCCGCAGGAGTACGTCTACCCGCCCGACCAGACCGCCGAGCAGGCCGACCAGCAGACCCGTCAGGAGATGACGGATTCGCAGACGTCGGCCACCGCGGCCGCTCTCGCCGAACTGGCCATCCCCGTCGGCATCAGCGTCGGCAGCGTCGGCCCGGGTGCCCCGTCGGCGGCGCAGTTGCGCGCCGGTGACGTACTGCTCGCGGTCGGCGGCCACGACGTGACCGGGTACGCCGCGCTCCGCGAGGCGCTGGCCGGCGTCACGCCCGGCGCCCGGGTGCCGGTGCGGCTGCGGCGCTCCGGCTCGGAGCGCACCGTCGAGGTGACCACTACGAAGGCGTCGGACGGCCGGGCGATCCTCGGCATCGAGCCGCACTTCACCTTCCCGTTCAGCGTGAAGATCCAGATCGACGACATCGGCGGCCCGAGCGCGGGCACCATGTTCGCGCTCGGGATCATCGACAAGCTCACCCCGCAGAGCCTCACCGGCGGCAAGAAGATCGCCGGCACCGGCGAGATCGCGCCCGACGGGACCGTCGGGGCGATCGGCGGGATCGCCGAGAAGATGGTCGGGGCCCGGCGAGCGGGGGCCACCTGGTTCCTCGCGCCCGAGAGCAACTGCGACGAGGTGCGCGGGCACATTCCCGACGGCCTGCGCGTGGCGCGGATCGCGACCCTGCACGGGGCGCGGCGTGCGGCCGAGGCGATCGCGGCGGGCGGCACCGACGCGGCAGCCCTGCCCGCCTGCTGACGGCGGGCCCGGCGCTGTCACCGCAGGGTCGCGGCCAGCCCCTCGACCAGGCCCGGCACCAGGTCGGGCCCCACGGCGACGTCGCTGTCGCGGTCGTGGTCGCGGGCCCGGACGGCGCACGCGTTCGTCCCGTCGCGTAGCGCTGCCACGGCGAGTCGCACCTCGCGGCGGGCCGGGTGGTTCGCGAGCCAGGTCAGCGCCTCGCCCGCGTCGTCGGGCACCTGCGCCTCGACCTCGGGCGGGACGACGACGCGCTCGGTGACGATCGCGGCGCCGTCGACGGTGTCGGGCCAGGCGAGGCCGCCCAGCAGTTCCTCGAGCGACGGCGCGTCCGGCAGGCCCTCCTGCTCGACGATGGTCAGGTGCTCCGGATCGGCGAGCGCGGCGCGGACGACGTCCGGGGGGAGCCGGGATGCCAACTGGGGGTCGCGCTCCAGGGCGCCCGCGGTCTTGACCAGGGCGAACAGGCGTACGGGGCCGTCCCAACCGCCCGCCGCCACGTGCTGCTCGAGCTCGCGCACGGCCCGCTCGACGGCCCCCCGCCCGGGCGCCGGGCGCCCCTCGCTGTCGGCCGTCTCGCCGCTGGTGTCGCTCGCCACGGGCAGATCCTCGCACCGGTCCCGGGAACCGCAGGTCCGGTGGGTAAGTTCTCCCACCGTGAGCTTCGAGTCCGAGCCGGTGCGCGGCTCCCGCCCTGTCGTGCGGCGCCGCCGCCGGCGCGGGGCCCTTGTCCCGACGCTGGTCGTCGCTCGGCGCCCTGATCATCCTCGCGCTCGTCCTGGCGGGCGTGTGGACCGATGTGCTGTGGTACAGCCAGCTCGGCTACGTGTCGGTGTACCGCACCGAGGTGCTGTCGCAGGTGGTGCTCTTCGTGCTCGGCGGCCTGGTGATGGCGGGCGCCGTCCTGGGATGCCTGGTGCTGGCCTACCGGTCCCGGCCGGTCTACGTGCCGACCGCCAGCGAGAGCAGCGGGATCGAGCGCTACCGCGAGGCGGTCGAGCCGTTGCGGCGGCTGGTCGTGCTCGCCGTGCCCATCGTGCTCGGGCTGTTCGCCGGCTCCGCCGTCGCGGGGCAGTGGCAGACGGTGCTGCTGTGGTGGAACGGCGTCGCCTTCGGGACCAACGACCCGCAGTTCGGCCTCGACGTCGGCTTCTTCGTGTTCACGTTGCCCTTCCTCGAGTTCCTCGTCGGGTTCCTCACCGCCGTGGTCGTGCTGGCCGCCATCGCGAGCGTGGTGGCGCACTACCTCTACGGCGGGCTGCGGCTGCAGGGCCCGGGGCAGCGGCTCACCCCCGCGGCGCGGGTGCACCTGTCGGTGCTCGCGGCGGCCTTCCTCTTCCTCCGGGCGGTCGACTACTGGCTCGGCCGGTACGACCTGGCCGTGTCGGACTCGGGGCGGATCACGGGCCTCAGCTACACCGACGCGCACGCCACCCTGACCGCGAAGGGGATCCTCGCCGGCATCGCCCTGATCGTGGCCGTGCTCTTCGTCGTGGGCGCGCTGGCAGGCGGCTGGTGGCGCTCGCTGCCGATCTACGGCGTCGTCGGCCTGCTCGTCTCGGCGATCATCATCGGCGGCATCTACCCCGCGATCGTGCAGCGCTTCCAGGTGAAGCCGAGCGAGCAGACCCTCGAGGTGCCTTACCTCCAGCGCAACATCACCGCCACCCGGGCGGCGTACGGGCTGGACCTGATCAAGACGACCCCGTACGAGGCGCAGACCACGGCGACGCCGAGCGCGCTGCGCGAGGACGCCGACACGATCCCGGGATCCGCCTGATCGACCCGACGATCGTCAGCGACGCGTTCCGGCAGCTGCAGCAGAGCCGGCAGTACTACACCTTCCCCGACAGCCTGGACGTCGACCGCTACACGGTCAACGGCACCGTGCGGGACAGCGTGGTGTCGGTCCGCGAGCTCAACATCGAGGGCAACGACCAGCGCAACTGGTTCAACGACCACATCGTCTACACGCACGGGTTCGGCCTGGTGGCGGCCTACGGGAACCGCGGCGACACCAGCGGGAACCCGGACTTCTACGAGAGCGGGCTGCCGTCGAGCGGCGCGCTGGGCGCCTTCCAGCCGCGGATCTACTTCGGCGAGAACTCACCCGACTACTCGATCGTGGGCGGCCCGCAGGGCGGCCCCCAGCGCGAGCTCGACTACCCGAACAGCAGTGCCTCCGGGCAGGCGAACACCACCTACTCGGGGGAGGGCGGGGTTTCGCTGGGCCCGTTCGTCAACAAGCTGCTGTACGCGATCAAGTTCCGGGAGCAGAACCTGCTGCTGTCGGACGCCGTCACCGCCCAGTCCCAGATCATGTACGACCGCTCGCCGCGTGACCGTGTCCAGAAGGTGGCGCCCTACCTAAGGCTGGACGGCGACCCCTACCCGTCGGTGGTCGACGGGCGGATCGTGTGGATCCTCGACGGCTACACGACGACGAACCAGTACCCGTACTCCCAGTCGCTGTCGCTGCGCGACACCACCCAGGACTCGGTGACCGAGAACAAGAACAGCGTCAAGGCGCTCGATGCCGACCAGATCAACTACGTGCGGAACTCGGTGAAGGCGACCGTCGACGCCTACTCCGGCGCCGTCAAGCTCTACGCGTGGGACGACCAGGACCCGCTGCTGCGCGCCTGGAAGAAGATCTTCCCGGCGACCATCGAGCCGCTGTCGGCGATGAGCGGGCAGCTGATGTCGCACGTGCGCTACCCGGAGGACCTGTTCAAGGTCCAGCGCACGGTGCTCGCCCAGTACCACGTCACCGACCCCAACTCGTTCTTCGGCGGCCAGGACTACTGGCAGGTCCCCGCCGACCCGACCGACCAGACCGGCTCGGCCGGCGCGCAGCCGCCGTACTACCTGACCCTGCAGATGCCCGGCCAGGACAAGGCGGCGTTCTCGCTCACCGGGGGCTTCATCCCCAAGAACGTCACGAGCTCGGTGCGCAACGTGCTCACGGGCTACCTGGCCGTCGACAGCGACGCGGGTTCGACGAAGGGGCAACGGCGCGACGGTTACGGCACGCTGCGGCTGCTGCAGCTGCCGAAGAACGTCGTCGTGCCGGCACCGGGGTCGGTGCAGAACACGTTCAAGTCGAACCCCGGCGTCAGCAGCCTGCTGAACGTGCTGGGTCTGCAGGGCACGAAGCTCCAGTACGGCAACCTGCTGACCCTGCCGCTGGCGGGCGGCCTGCTCTACGTGCAGCCGGTCTACGTGAGCGCGTCGACGCCGGGGTCGTTCCCGCAGCTGCAGCGCGTCCTGGTGGCCTTCGGTAACCAGGTGGGCTTCGCGAGCACCCTGCAGTGCGCGCTCGACCAGGTGTTCCAGCCGGGATCGAGCACGACCCAGCAGTGCACCGCGAGCCAGACCGGCACGAGCGGCCAGGGGTCCGGGGGCACGCCGACCCCGACACCCTCGCCGTCGGGCTCGGGCGGTGCGACGCCGTCGCCGTCGCCGTCGACGGGGGCGGGCAACGCCGCGGCGCAGCTCCAGCAGGCGCTCGCCGACGCCAACCAGGCGATCGCCGATGGCCAGGCCGCGCTGGCGAAGGGTGACTTCGCCGCGTACGGCGCGGCGCAGGCCCGGCTCAAGGCCGACATCGCGCGGGCGCTGGCGGCTCAGAAGCAGCTGGGCGTGACGTCGTCGGGGGCGAGCAGCGCCCCGACGCGCAGCCCGACGGCGTCGCCGAGCGGGTGAGGGTGGGGTGACGACCCGGCGACCTGTGGCGTCGGCCGGTGGTGGCGGGGCGGATTTGCCCCGCCACCACCGCGGTCGGTAAGCTGGCAGAGCCGACGCGGGGTGGAGCAGCTCGGTAGCTCGCTGGGCTCATAACCCAGAGGTCGCAGGTTCAAATCCTGCCCCCGCTACCAGGGGAAACGCCCTCTCAGAGATCATCTGAGAGGGCGTTTTCGTGCGCCGTGCTAACGGATTTTGCTAACGAGCGGCATCCGGCCCTCCTCGTCGACCTCACCCCCGGGCGTCCGACTCTGACGGCCACAGCCCCGGGGCAGGAACAGCTGCGGAACCGCCCACTCGTCGTGCGGCTGCCGTCAGGCTTCGGGGATCTCGCGGCCGAAGCTCTCGAGGGTGATGTCGTCGGGCTCTGGGCCGCCGCGGTTGTCGGTGTCCAGGGCGTCGATCTGGGCCAGCTGGTCGTCGGTCAGCTCGAAGTCGAAGACGTCGAAGTTCTCCGCGATGCGGTGCGGCTTGGTCGACTTGGGGATGGCGGAGCGGCCTTGCTGCAGGTGCCAGCGCAGCATGACCTGGGCTGGGGACTTGCTGTGTGCCTTGGCGATGCGACCGATGACGGGGTCCTGGAGGGTGCTGCCGTGGCTGCCGTCGCGGTAGAAGGTGATGCCGCCGATGGGGGACCAGGCCTGGGTGAGGATGCCGTGCTCGGCGTTGAAGGCCTGGACCTCGCGCTGCTGGAAGTAGGGGTGGAGCTCGATCTGGTTGACCGCGGGCACGACGGTGGCGGTCTCGAGGAGGGAGGTCAGGTGTTCGACCATGAAGTTGCTGACCCCGATCGCGCGGACCTTGCCCTGCTCGAGCAGGGTCTCCAGCGCGCGGTAGGCCTCCTTCGTCTTGTCGAAGGCGGACGGGAGCGCCTGGTGCAGGATCAGCAGGTCGATCTGCTCGACGCCGAGCTTGGCGGCGCTCTTCTCGAAGCCGTGCAGCGTCTGGTCGTAGCCGTAATCGCTGATCCAGATCTTGGTCTCGAGAAAGACGTCGTCGCGGGCGATGCCCGAATCGTGGACCGCCTGTCCGACCTCGCGCTCGTTGCCGTAGGCGGCGGCGGTGTCGATGTGGCGGTAGCCGATCGACAGGGCGGCCGCGACGGCGTCGCGGGTCTCGTCCGGTGCGGTCTGGAAGACGCCGAGCCCGATGGGCGGCAGCTCGACGCCGTTGTTCAGCCTGAGCTTGGTGGTCTGGTCGACGGTGGGCATGGGAACTCCGTTTCTGTCTGGGGCTGGCTGCCCCTGTCGTTGTTGCTGGCGTGATGGCAGTGCGCTGCCGCGGGCAGTCGTGGGAAGTTGGCTAGCTCTGGAGGAGTCCTACCCCTCGCAGTCGGTGGAGTAGGGGTCCACGGCTTCGATGCGGTGGACGTCGCAGTCGATGAGCCCGCTGATGATGCGGGCCAGGACCTGGGTGTTTCCGATCTCGAGGTTCCGCCGCCCGCCGTAGTAGTAGTTCTCGCCGGCGCGGGAGAAGTAGGCGAGCAGCACCCCGCCCGGCGGCCGCGGAGCCTGAGGTGCCGCTGTGCCGGGCTGAGTCGCAGCGCCCGACTGCGTCCTGGTGGCCCCCGTCGGGGGTGGGCCGGGGTGGGTTGGCCGGTGGGCGCCGAGGAGGAGGTGCAGGCCGCGAGGCTTGCACTGATGGTGGCGGTGACGCCGATGACAGCTCCCTTGAGGATCGAGCGGCGGGTCGGTTCGCGCTCGGTATGTGAGTTCATGTCTGTGCCGAGGTGTCGGGCCGGCGGCGGTAGCGTCGGCCGCGGTCAGGGCTGGCCGGCGGGGCGCAGCAGCACCTCGTGGATGGCGAGACGTCGTGGTCGGGTCACGACGAAGGCGATGACCTCCGCGACGTCGTCCGCGGTGACCTCGGCCTGGTCGTAGAGCTGCCCGACGCCGCGCCTGGCCTCCTCGTGGGTGATGTGGCTGGTCAGCTCGGTGGCGACGGCCCCGGGCTCGATCAGGGTGACGCGCACCTCCGGTAGCAGCTCCTGGCGGAGTGACTCCGACCAGCCGTTGATGCCCCATTTGGTGGCGGCGTAGACGCCGTTCCCGGCGCGGGCCGTTCGCCCGGCGACCGAGGAGATGTTGATCGATGTGGCCGCCGCCGTCCTTCAGCTGGTCGAGGAACACCTCCGTGGTGGTGATCGCACCCAGCAGATTGACCTCGATCATGCGCCGGTAGTCCTCGCGCTGCTCGGAGGAGAACGGGCCGAGCAGCATGACGCCGGCGTTGTTGACCAGGACGTCGACCCGGCCCAGCTCCTGCCGCACCCGCTCCGCGGCGGCTACCAGGGTGTCGCGGTCGGTGACGTCGGCTGCGATGGCGAGGGCGCCGCCGCCGAGCTCCTGGGCGAGGGCGGTGATCCGGTCGACGCGCCGCGCGAGCAGCACGACGGTGTGCCCGGCGGCGGCGAGTGACCGGGCGGTGGCGGCGCCGATGCCGGAGGAGGCGCCGGTGACGACGGCGACGCGGGGCTGGGTGGTGCTCTCGATCATGGTGTTCTCCAGGGGGACGGATCGTGGGCGCGGCGCAGTCGGATGATCGTCGGCCTCGATGGGGAGGAGTTCGACGCCGCTCAGGCGGGTTGGTCGGAGTCCTCGGCGAACACGCGCTTGGCGACGGCTGCTGCGGACATGGCCTTTGGCCAGCCGGCGTAGAAGGCGAGGTGGACGATGGCCTCGATCAGCTCGGTCTGGCTCAGGCCGTTCTGCTTGGCCAGGCGTAGGTGGCTGACGAGCTGTTCGGTGCTGCCGGCGGTCACGAGCGCGGCGACCGTCACCAGGGAACGGTCACGGCGAGCGAGCTCGGGGCGCGCCCAGACGTCACCGAACAGAACGTCGTCGGTGAGCTGAGCGAGCTTGGGTGCGATGTCGCCGACGAGGCGCTGCGCGGGGCTGGGCTCGGGGGTCGTGCTCATCGGGCTCCCATCAGAAGAAAGGGGGGTGAACGGCGAAGGTCGGTCCTCAAGTCGGGCCTGCCGATCGCCTCAGTCCCGCGGGAGAACGCGCAGCGTCGTCTCGAGCACGTCGGGACCGGTGACCGCACCGACGGGCGCGGCTCCGTAGCGGTCGTACTTCGCGTGATACGCCGCGTCGACGGCCTCGCGGACGTCGGCTGGTGCGGGTTCGAAGGTCACGTCACGTTCGAAGCCCCCGGCGCTGATGCGGCCGACGCCCGCCTGCTGCGCCCGCCGGAACCAGCCGTTGCCCGGGCCGTGCGCCGATCGGATGTAGAGGGCCTCACCCACGCCGACGTGCCAGATGGTTACGTAGGGACGCAGGGTTCCGTCGGCGCGCCCTGACGCTACCCGCAGCTCGACGGCGTCAGCGACGCGTCGCAGCTCGTCGGTAGTCCAGGTGCTCATGATGTCTCTCCGATCTGTCCATGACTTGCGGCTATTGCCGTCCCGTTCCCGCCGGGCCTCAACCGAATCGGGGGCGGTCATCGGCTCACCGTCGCGGGCGCCGGGGCGTCGATCCGCAGGGCATCGCTCGAGCCGGCGATCGGGGGCCTGCGGCTCGGCCGGGTGGGAAGGATCACGACGAGCGCGACCAGCAGGGCAACCGCCAGAAGGGCGCGGCTGCCGAGCAGTGCTGCGCTGACGTGTGCGGTCACCGCGGCGGGGCCGGCCAGGCCGGTTCCGGCGTTGGCGGAGACGGCGACCAGCACGGCCAGACCGACGGCCATGCCGAGTTGGTGGGCGGTGTTGACGAGGCCGGAGGCGGCGCCTGCGTCGCCGGGGACGACTCCCGCGATGCCTGCGGTGGTGAGCGGCGCGAAGGCCAGGCCCTGACCGGTGCCGACCAGGAGCATCGGTAGCGCCACCGAGGTCAGGTAGGCGTCGCCGGCGCCGATGCGGCTGAGCCAGACCATCCCGATGAGCGTGATCGCGGTGCCGGCGGCGATCAGGACGGCGTTGGGGATGCGGGTGCCGAGCCGGGGGATCGCCATGGCGACGGCGAAGTTGACCAGTGACATCGGCAGGAATCCAGAGGCCCGCCTGCAGTGCCGTGAAGCCGAGCGCGTCCTGCATGTACTGGGTGGTGAAGAAGAAGCCGATCATTGCGCCCAGGTACAGCATCCGGGCGGCGTAGGCACCGCTGCGTTCGCGGCTGCGGAACAGGCGTAGCGGCATGATCGGCTGCTCGACCCGGGACTCGTTGACCACGAGCGCTGCCAGCAGCACCAGCCCCATCAGCGCGAACAGGACCCGGACGAGCCCCAGCCGGCCTCACTCGCCTCGAGAACGGCGAACACCAGACCACCCACGCCGAAGGTCGCGCAGAGGGACCCGATGACGTCAAAACGGCCTGGCCGCCGCGGAGTCTCCACGAGCACGGCCCGAGCGCCGAAGATCATGGCCACCGCGATCGGGACATTGATCAGGAACGCCGCTCGCCAGGAGATCCACTGCGTGACGGCACCGCCGACCAGGAGCCCGAGGCTGGCGCCGATCCCCGCGGTGGCGCCGTACCAGGCGACCGCCCGGTTGCGCGCCTCGCCCTCGAAGTACGCGGTGATCAGCGCGAGCGAGGTGGGCGCGACGATGGCTGCGCCGATGCCCTGCAGGGCCCGCGCGCTGATGATCCACCACCCGAGGTGCCAGGCCGATGAGCAGCGACGCGGCGCCGAAGACCGCCAGCCCGATCACGAACAGCCGGCGTCGGCCGACGATGTCTCCGGCGCGGGCGCCGAGCAGGAGCAGTCCGCCGAAGACGAGCGTGTACGCGTCCTGCACCCAGGACAGAGCGGCCGGTGTGAGATCGAGGTCATCACGGATGCTCGGCAGACCGGTGAAGATCACCGAGTTGTCGAGCAGGATCATGAAATAGCTGATCAGGTGATCGCGAGGATCGCGGCCGGGTTCCTGCTTCGGGGCACCTCCCAGTCAAGGCACTGCCTCCAGGCCGCGGGAGTCACGCTCGTTCCGGGTACCGCCAGTGCCTCCCTGGCCCGCACGCGGCGCCTACCGTGGGGGCATGGGCACCATCGACCTGCGCGCCGAGATCCGCGAGTTCCTCAGCACCCGCCGCGCACGCATCACCCCCGAGCAGGCCGGGCTTGCCCGCATACGGCGGCAACCGCCGCGTCAAGGGGCTGCGCCGTGAAGAGGTCGCGATGCTCGCCGGGGTGTCGGTCGACTACTACGTCCGGATGGAGCGCGGCAGCCTGGCCGGCGCCTCCGAGAGCGTGCTCGACGCCCTCGCCGACGCGCTGCACCTCGACGACGCCGAGCGCGACCACCTCTTCGCCCTCGCCCGCGCAGTCCGGCGGTGCGCCACGCCGGACGCCGCACGCCGCCCGCCGACCGTGCGGCCGGCGATCCAGCAGGTCCTCGACGCCATCACCGACGCTCCCGCCTGGATCCGCAACGGCCGCCACGACGTCCTCGCGATGAACCAGTTCGCCCGCGCCCTCTACCCCCCGTGCTCGCCGACCCGCGCCGGCCGGCCGAACACCACCCGCTTCGTCTACCTGCACCCCGAGGCGGCCGGGACTTCTTCGTCGACTACGACCAGATCGCCCGCGATGCCGCCGCCATGCTCCGCCTCGAGGCCGGCCGCAACCCGCACGACAAGGCCCTCATCGCGCTCGTCGGCGAGCTCTCCACCCAGAGCGAGCTCTTCCGGCAGCGCTGGGCATCGCAGGACGTGCGCTTCCACCGCAGCGGCCGCAAGCGGCTGCGGCACCCCGTCGTCGGCCAGCTCGACCTCGACTTCGAGGCGATGGAGCTGCCCTCCGAGCCCGGCCTGCAGCTCAACATCTACACCGCCGCCGCTGGCACCCCGACCGCCGACGGCCTCAAGCTGCTCGCCTCCTGGGCGGCCTCGCAGGAGGACCTCCCGACCGAATCCGCCACAGCCGGGCACGCCCGCTGACGCGTCTGCTCACGAGACGGTAGGCACCCGGGCCGCGACCGTCCGAGCCGCAGGCCGTGGTCGGTCTCCGCGCTCTTGAGGGGCAACAGGTCAGCGTTCCAGCAGGGGTCCTGGGGGCCAGGGGCCCGAAGCCGTCGAGATTCAGCGCAATTCACTTCAAGCATGAAGGGGACAATGATGGAGAAGCGCACGCTCGGCAGGGCCTGAGGTCTCGGCCATCGGTCTCGGCTGCATGGGCATGAGCCAGAGCTACGGACCGACCCGGCGACCGCAGCGATGATCGGCGTGTCTGCGCGCCGCGGTCGACCGCGGTGTCACCTTCTTGACACCGCCGAGGTCTACGGCCCGTTCGTCAACGAGGAACTCGTGGGCGAGGCCCGCGCCCGTGCGCGACCAGGTGGTCATCGCGACGAAGTTCGGGTTCGCGTTCGACGCACGGCGAGCGGACCGGGCGTGCGAGCCGGCCGGAGCACATCCGCGGGTCGTCGACGCCTCGCTGCAGCGGCTCGCGATCGACGTGATCGACCTCTCTACCAGCACCGGGTCGACCCGGACGTGCCCATCGAGGACGTCGCCGGCGCGGTGAAGGAGCTGATCGACGCCGGCAAGGTCCGGCACTTCGGGCTTCCGAGGCCGGCCTCGGCACCATCCGCCGCGCGCACGCCGTGCACCCGGTGACGGCCCTGCAGAGCGAGTACTCGCTGTGGTGGCGGGAGCCCGAGGCCGAGGTCCTGCCGGTGTTCGAGGAGCTGGGCATCGGCTTCGTGCCGTTCAGCCCGCTGGGCAAGGGTTTCCTCACCGGCACCGTGACGGCCGACCAGCAGTTCGCCGCCGGCGACGTCCGCGCGCGTTCCCGCGGTTCACCCCAGGCGCGGCAGGCCAACAGTCGTGGTCGACGTCTGGTGCACCGCCGACGCCAAGAACGTGACACCCGCCCAGGTCGCGCTCGGGCTGGCTGTCGCCCGCAGCCCTGGATCGTCCCCATTCCCGGCACCCGCCGACTGGGAGCGGCTGGAGGAGAACCTCGGCGCCGCCAACCTCGACGCTGACCGCCGCAGGACGTCGCCGAGCTCGACGACGCCTCGGCCCGCATCGACGCTCGCCGGGGGAACGCTACCCCTGAGCAGATGCAGCGCATGATCGACCGTTCACCGACGCACCGGGTGCGAGAGCGGACGGCTCTGATGGAGAGCTGTGCACCGTGAGGCGTCTGCTCATTCCGTCGGCCGCCCTGCTGTGGGGCCTGCAGTTCGCCTTCCTCAACCCGGCGCTGGCGCTGCTGCTGGTCACGCTCTTCGACGCCATCCTCTGGTCAGGTCGGGACGGTGCTGGCGGTCTACAACGCCAGTGGCTTCGTCGCCTCCCTCGCGCTGCCGGCCTATGCCGACCGGACCAGGGATTACCTGCGGGTCATGTTCGTCTGCGGGCTGCTAACCCTGCCGCGCTGGCCGGCCTGTTGGCCGTCACCATGTCGCTGCCGGTCGCGGTGGTCGGCCTGGTCGCGCTCGGGGGGCCTGCAGGTGTGGGAAGTTCGTTGCTGTTCG
>CAWCCY010000005.1:0-91724 GCA_963794075.1 uncultured Actinomycetota bacterium | reverse complement strand
AAAAACGCCAGCGGTCGGAGGAGGCTGTCGTAGTCGGTGGGGAGGAGGAGGTTGGAGGAGGAGGAGGAGCGGTTGGAGGGGGAGTGGGGGACTAGGCGACGGCGACCCAGCGGTCCTGGGCCCGGCGGGCGGCGCGGGCGCGCCGGGCGGCCGGCAGCGCGACGGCCAGCCGGCGAGTCATGGGCACCGAGACGTGTTCGGTCAGCACGTGGTAGTGCGCGGCCTCGACGGCGTCCAGGATCCCGCCGTACAGGGTGAACGCCGTCCGCACGCAGTCGCGGCTGGTGGGGTGCAGCATGTCGATCCCGGGCTCCGCGAACGCGTAGAGGGCGCGGGTGCGCGCGATCTCGAACCGCAGCAGTTCGCGCACCGACGGCGTGACGACGCGCCGCTGCAGGATCTCGCGCGTGACGCCGAACAGCTCGAGGTCCTCCTCGGGCAGGTAGACGCGGCCGCGCTCGAGGTCCTCCCGACGTCCCGGATGAAGTTCGACATCTGGAAGGCCTCGCCCAGCGTCCGTGCGCGCGCGGCCGCCTCGGGCGCGACCGGTTCGAGGATCGGCAACATCTGCAGCCCGATCACGGACGCCGAGCCGTACATGTACCGCTCGAGGTCGGCGTACGTCCGGTAGCCCGTCACGGTGATGTCCAGCCGCATCGCCTCGAGGAAGGCCTCGACGTGCGCCCGCGGGATGTGCCAGCGACGCATCGTGTGCATCATCGCGAGACTCACGGGATGGGTCGCGGGACGGGTCGAGGCAGGCCCGGACGCCGCCTGATCGGCACTCAGGCCGTCGAGAAAGGCCACGCCCCAGTCGAGCAGAGCCTGGGGGTCCGGGTGCTCGAGGGAGTCGACGAACTCGTCCGCGTAGCGGGCGAAGCCGTAGAGCGCCCAGACGTAGGGGCGCTTGGCCGGCGGGAGCAGCAGCGTCGCCAGGTAGTAGGTCTTGCCGTGCGCCGCGTGCAGCTTGCGGCACTCCTCGAAGGCGGCGCGCAGGGCCGGATCGGTGATGCCGCCGCGTCGAGTGCCCGTGCGCTCACGGCGGACCATCCTCGCGCACCCGCGCGGGTCGTCGTACCCCCCCCGCCGCAGTGCCGGGCCGGTCGGTGGTCGTCACCGCCAGGCCCGGGAGCGGTAGGAGGGGTCGCGGCCCAGGACCCGCTCGGCCGCGAGCCGGCCGCACACCAGCACCATCGGGACGCCGACGCCGGGCTGGGTGCCCGAGCCGGTGAAGACGACGTTCTCGCCCCAGAGGTTCCGCGGGCGGAACGGCCCGGTCTGGCTGAAGGAGTGCGCGGCGGCGAACGGGGCGCCGCGCTCCATCCCGCGCGCCGCCCAGTCGAGCGGGGTCGTCACGTGCTCGACCTCGATGGCGTCGCCGAACCCGACGTAGCCGCGGTGCTCGAGCGTGCGCAGGACCTCGTCGCGGTAGCGCGGGCCCACGCGGCCCAGTCGAGTCGGCGTCGAGGTTCGGCGTCGGGAACAGCACGTAGTAGATCTGCCGGTCCGTCCGGCGCGAGGACGGGTCGATCGCGCGTCGGGTTGGTGACGAGGACCGACGGGTCGCTCATGAGCCGTCCGTCGTCGATCAGCTCGTCGAAGACCCGGCGCCAGGCCGCCCGAAGTGGATGTTGTGGTGCGCCGTCCGCGAGTACGTCGCCGGCGAGCCGGCGAGCAGCAGGAAGCACGACGGCGAGTAGCGCAGCCGCCGCACGGTCCGACGCTGCCTGCCCGAGCAGCTCCCGGTACGCCACCGGCAGGTCGGGGTTGAGCACGACGACGTCGCAGGGGATGCGCTCGCCGTCGGCGGTGAGGACCGCGACGGCGCGCCGCCGCGGCCGCTCGACGCGCGTCGACCTCCGTGCCGTACCGGATGTCGACGCCGTGCTTCTCGGCGGCCGCGGCCATCGCCCGCGGCACGGCGTGCATCCCGCCCTCGGGGAAGTACACGCCCGGCGACCGAGTCCATGTAGGCGATGACGGCGTAGAGCGCGAGCGCGTCGTACGGCGAGAGCCCGGCGTACATCGACTGGAACGAGAACACGCGCTGCGTGCGCGGGTCCCGCAGGTACTGCGCGACCTTCGGGTGCGAGCCGCCGGAAGCCGCCGATCGCGACGAGCCGCGCCAGGTTCGAGGCGTGAGCAGGTCGAGGGGCGAGTCGATGTTGCGGTCGATGAAGTCGCGCATCTCGTAGCGGTACAGCCCGGAGACGAAGTCGACGTAGCGCCGGTAGCCCGGCGGCCTCGGCCGGGCCGCACACCGCGTCGATCTCGTCGGCCATCGCGTCGACGTCGGCGTGCACGTCGAGCGCCGAGCCGTCCGGGTAGTAGCGCGCGGTACAGCGGGTCGACCGGCCGCAGGTCGAGCCAGTCCGTCGAGCTCGCTCGCCCACCGCGTCGAGCGCGTCGGCGATGAGGTCGGGCATGGTCAGCACGGTCGGGCCGGTGTCGAACCGGTAGCCGCCGACGCTCGCAGCAGCACGCCGGCGCGGCCGCCGGGCACGGCTCGCGCTCCAGCACCGTCACCTGCCGGCCGGCCCCGGCCAGCCGCAGCGCGGCCGACAGCCCGGCCGAGCCCGGCCCCGACGACCACGACGTGGTCGGTGGGACCGGTGACGGTGCGGATCCGGCCGCGGGCGCTCAGCCGCGGCGGGGTCGCGGCGACCGCGAGCTCGCGCGAGCACCGTCGCGCGGCCGCCGGCTCCGGGACGCTCGGCCGCGGCAGGGCGTCCAGCGGCCTGCCGTCGGTGAGCGCCGGCGATCAGCTGCCTCGACCGTCGCGTCGAGCGCGCCGGTGTCGACGATGCACCTCGCGCAGCGCGTCGACGCCGTCGGCGTCGAGGCCGCGGGTCGCCGAGCAGGCGCCGGACGAGCCGCGCGCCTGCGCCGGGCGTGGCGCGCTCGAGCGCCAGCGCGACGAGCACGGTGCGCTTGCCCTCGCGCAGGTCGTCGCCGGCCGGCTTGCCCGTCTCCGCGGGGTCGCCGAAGACGCCCGAGGACGTCGTCGCGCAGCTGGAACGCCTCGCCGAGCGGCAGCCCGTACGCGCGAGTACGCCGCCAGCAGGCTCGGCGCCGGCGCCGGCCAGCGCGGCCGCCGAGGTGCAGCGGGTGCTCGACCGTGTACTTGGCGCTCTTGTAGCGGACCACCCGCAGGCGCGCGCGTCGCGCCGAGCCGCCGCTGGCCGCGCGCCTGCTCGAGCAGGTCGAGGTACTGCCCGGCCATGAGCTCGGTGCGCATCTCGTCGAAGACCGGCTCGGCCGCGCGAGCAGCGGCTCGGCCGGAGCCCGCTGGCCGAGCAGCAGCTCGTCGGCCCAGGACAGGCACAGGTCGCCGAGCGAGGATCGCGCGCGCCGCGCCGAACGCGCTCGCGGGACGCCGAGCCAGCCGTCGCCGCGGTGCAGCGCCGCGAACCGCCGGTGCGCGGCGGGCTGCCCGCGGCGGGTGTCGGAGCCGTCCATCACGTCGTCGTGGATCAGCGCGCACGCCTGCAGCAGCTCCAGCGAGGTCGCCGCCGCGCACGGTCGGCCTCGCCGTCGGCGCCGCCGGCGCCGCGCCAGCCCCAGTAGCAGAACGCCGGCCGCAGCCGCTTGCCGCCGGCGAGCAGGTCGGTGACGGCCTCGACGAACGGCGTCGAGCTCGTCGCTGATGGCGTCGAGCTGCGGCGCCCTGCCGCGCCAGGAACTCGTCGAGGACCTTGTGGACGCGGTCGCGCAGGTCCTCGGCGTCGAGCGGCGCGAGCGTCGCGTCGGCGGTACGGCGATCGCCCCGAGCGGGCCGGCGTCCGGCGCTCGGCGACGGCTGCCCGAGCGGTCGGAGCCGTGACGCCGGCTGCGCCGCGGCGCGGCCGCCCTGTCGAGCATGGCCGCTGGGGTCGGCCGTCGCCGCTGCCGCGGTCGCGACCACGCCCGGCGGTGCCGCCGACCGCTCGCGCGAGCTGCTCGCGGCGCGCGGCCGCTCGTTCTCGTTCGAGTTCTTCCCGCCGAAGGACGACGAGGGCGAGCGCGCCGCTCTGGCAGGCGCTCCGCGAGCTCGAGCCGCTCGCGCCCGACGTTCGTGTCGGTCACCTACGGCGCCGGCGGCTCCACCCGCGACCGGACCGTGCGCGATCACCGAGCCGCATCGCGCCGAGACACGACGCTGACCCCGTGGCACACCTCACCTGCGTCGGCGTCGTCACGCGCCGAGCTGCGCCGGATCGTCGGCGAGTACGCCGACGCCGGGGTCGCGCAACGTGCTCGCGCTGCGCGGCGACCCGCCGGGCGGCCCGGGCGCGCCGTGGGACCCCGCACCCCGAGGGGCTGCGACCACGCCGACGAGCTGGTCGCGCTGGTGCGCGACGCTCGGGGACTTCGCGTCGGGGTCGCCGCGTTCCCCGAGGGCCACCCCGAGAGCCCGCGACCTCGACTCACGACGCGCGGCGTGCTCGCCGGCAAGGCGGACGCCGGCGCCGACTTCGCCGATCACCCAGTTCTTCTTCGACGCCGACGAGTACTTCCGCCTGGTCGACCGTGCTGGCGGCGCTGGGCTGCGACCTGCCGATCCTCCCCGGGATCATGCCGGTGACGAACCTGCGCCAGATCGAGCGTTTCCCGCAGCTGTCGGGCAGCGCCGCTGCCCGCGGCGGTGCTCGCGCCGCCTCGAGGCCGCGGCCGACGACCCCGCAGCCCTGCGCGCGGCCGGGGTCGAGATCGCCACCGAGCTCTGCCGCCAAGCTGCTGGACGGCGGCGCGCCGGGCCTGCACTTCTACACGCTCAATCGCTCGACGGCGACGCTCGAGGTGTTCGCCGACCTCGGTCTGCCGGCGTCGATCTGATCGGCGCCGATCTGACCGGCGTCGGCGGCCCGCGGGGCCGGCGCGCGATCCCGACTCGACAGCGGGCGCAGAATGGGGGCCGTGGCGAAGCGCGCGACGGTCAGCGTGGTGGGTCAGGGCCGGGCCGAGGGGACGCCGGACATCTGCCGCGTGCGCCTCGGCGTGACGGCGATGCGCCCGGCGGTCGCGGCCGCGCTCGCCGACAGCGAGCAGGCGGCGCGGCAGGTGCGCGACGCCCTGACGGCCGGGGGCGTCGCTCCGCGGGACGCGGCCACGGGCGGCGTCTCCATCAGCACCGAGGAGGACTACTCCGGCCAGCGCGGCCCTCGGCTGCTCGGCTACCGGGCAGACCACACGATGACCGTCGTGCTGCGGGACCTGGCCACGGCCGGTCGCGTCCTCGGCGAGGCCGTCGCAGCAGGAGGTGACGCCGTCCGGCTGCAGGGCGTCGAGTTCACCCTCGAGGACGACACCGAGCTGCGGGCGTCGGCCCGTGCCGCGGCCTGGCACGACGCGGAGGGCGCGGCCCGGCAGCTCGCCGAGCTCGCCGGCCGGTCGTTGGCCACCGTCCGAAGCGTCGAGGCGCTCGCCGGCGCCGTCCCGCAGCCGCGACGCGCCGCGCGCTTCGCGGCCGTCGCCGCCTCCGGGCCCACCGAGATCGGTCTGGAACCGGGCGGGGTCGACGTCCAGGTGAGCCTCGCCGTCGTCTGGGAGCTCGTCTGAGCTCGCCTCGCAGTGGTACGACGATGAGCCGCCAGGAGTACCTGGCCCGCTGGTCGGCCCTGCACGGCGGTGCGTCCACCGGCGGGCTCGTCGGCTGGTGGCTGGCAATCAGCCACCGGGTCGCCCGACCGCTCGTCCGCAGCGGCGTCGGCCCGTGGCCGGTGACCGGGGCCGGCGTCGCCGTGGCCGTCGCGACCGTCTGGCCCGCGGGCGCAGGCGGCCGCTGGCCGCTGCTCGCCGCCGCCCTCGTCGGCGCGTCGGGCCTGCTCGACAACCTCGACGGCGCGGTGGCCGTGATGGGCGGTCGGACCAGCAGGTTGGGCTTCGTGCTCGACTCCGCCTGCGACCGCGTGGCGGACGTCGCCTATTGCGTCGCCCTGTTCGTGGCCGGGGCGCCGGCCTGGCTCGCTGCGACGGGTGCCGGTCTGGCCTTCCTGCACGAGTACGTGCGCGCCAGGGCAGCCGTCGCCGGCATGCCCGAGGTCGGCGTCGTCACGGTGTCGGAGCGGCCGACCCGCGTGATCGTGACGACGATGTTCCTCGCGGGTGCCGGGATCTACCCGGCCGCGCACGCGGGGTGGGCCACCGCCGGCGCGGCGGCCTGGGTGACCATCGGGGCCGTCGGGCTCGGCCAGCTCCTGCTGGTGGTGCGCAGGAGGCTCGCCGAACCCGACGGCACGTGATGTGGATCGGCCGGCCGGCCCGGTGCCGCGCTGACCTGGCGAGCCCGTCAAGGAGCAGGTCAGCCCGCGTCGGCCGCCTGCGCGAGGATCCGGCGCGCCACGGCCGGGACGTCGACCGGTGTGCTGGTGTCGACCTCGACCAGCGGGCCGAGTCCGAGCGGCTCGACCGGGGCCCCCCACAGCTCCTGCTCGGTCCGCGCGAGGTCGAGATGGCCCGGGTGCCGGCCTGCCGCCCGTGCCAGGTAGCGCTCGCGGGCGACCTCGAGCGGCACCACGCAGCGGACCTCCACCAGGGGCCGCGGCAGGGTCTCGGCGAGAGCCCGCGCGTCCTCGAACCAGGTGCTGTCGACGACGGCGTCCGGGCACCGGCGTGCCAAGGTCAGCACGCCCCGGACGGCGGCGCGGCCGAGCCTGCGCGAGGCGTCGACGTCGCCGGGGGAGCCGAGGGCCTCCGCCAGCGCCTCCTTCAGCTCGTCCTTCGCGAGCAGTGGCACACCGAGGTGGGTCGCGAGCGCGGTGGCGAGCGTGGTCTTGCCCGAGCCCGGCCAGCCACCCACCAGGACGTGCACCGTCTACACCGGCCCGACCAGCCCGGCGACGATCGCCGCCGACAGGCCGACCAGGGGGATGCCGCCGCCGGGGTGCGACGAGCCGCCGACGAGGTAGAGGCCGGGGACAGGGGAGCGGTTCGCCGGCCGCAGGAAGGCCGCGCGGACCCCGTTGCTGCTCGTCCCGTAGATCGACCCGCCGACGCTGCCCGTCGCCCGCTCGAGGTCGGCGGGCGTCCGCACCTCGCGCCACAGCACCCGGTCGCGCACGTCGAGCCCCCGCTCCGCCATCACGGCGAGCACCCGGTCGGCGTAGGACTCGCGCAGCCCCGGCGCGTCCCAGTCGACGCCGGCGCCGGGTCTGTGGCGCGGCGCGTTGACGAGGACGAACCAGGCCTCGCTGTCATCGCCGGGGCGCAGCGACGGGTCGTCGGGAGCGCTGACGTAGACGGTCGGGTCGGGCACCGGCCGCGATCCGGTGCGCCGCCGCGCACCGGTACCGAAGACGGAGTCGAACTCGTCGTCGTAGTGCGCGGGGAACAGCACGGTGTGGTGCGCGAGCCGCGGCGTCCGCCCGCGCAGCGCCAGGAGCAGCACGAAGCCCGACAGCGACGGCTCGGCCCGGCGCAGCGCGGCCAGCGGCCCGGCGGCGACGGCGGCCGGGAGAAGGTCGCCGTAGACGTGGGCGGCGTCCGCGTTCGCGACGACGACGTCGGCCGGGAGCCGCTCGCCGCCCGCCAGACGGACGCCGGCCACGCGCCGCCCGGAGGAGTCCAGCAGGATCTCGGCGACCGCCTCGCCGGTCCGCACCTTGGCGCCGCGGTCGACCGCGCGGGCGTGCACGGCGTCGCCGAGGCGGCGCAGCCCGCCCTCGATGTACCAGGCGCCGAAGGTCTGCTCGACGTACGGGACGGTGGCGAGCGCCGCGGGAGCGCGGCGCGGGTCCGAGCCGGTGTAGGTGGCGTAACGGTCGAGGAACGTCCGCTGGTGCGGGTGCCGGAGGTACTGGCGACCGAGGTCGCGCAGCGAACGCCACGGGGCGACGGTCCGCAGGTCCTGCACCCGGCGTGCCTGTCGGGCGAGCGTCCGGGCCCCGTCGAGCGGCGCCTCGAGGAACGTCTCGCGGGTGGCGTCCCAGATCGCCCCCGCGCGCGCCGAGAACGCGGCCCAGTCGGCGCCGGCCCCGGCGCCGAGCGAGTCGTCCCAGGCGGCGGCGATCCGGCTGCGCGGGCCGTTGGGCATGTCGAGCTCGGTGCCGTCCGCGAAGCGGTAGTGGCAGACGGGGTCGACGGGGACGAGCGGCACCTCTGCCTCGAGCGGCCCCCCCGTCGCGAGGAAGAGGTCGCGGTAGACGGCGGGCAGCGTGAGCAGGCTCGGCCCGGTGTCGAACATGAAACCGTCCCTGGCGAGCACGCCCAGCTTGCCGCCGACCACGCCGGCCTGCTCGCAGACGGTGACGTCGTGGCCGAGCGCGGCCAGCCGGGCGGCTGCCGCGAGCCCGCCCAGGCCTGCCCCCACCACGACGATCCGGGCCACCACCGCCGCCCTAGCGACCAGGGCCGGGCAGGGTGCGGCCCTTCCAGCGGAGGTCGCCCCGCAGGTGCCGTCGCCAGGACGAGGCGGTCAGGCCGCCGAGCAGCAGGATCGAGGCCGGGTGCCCGAGGCTGTCGGGCACCGAGCGGCCACCCGTGCGCTCGGCGACCACGTATCGGCCCGTGACCGCGGCGCCGTAGCCCGCCAGGCCGACGAGCGAGCCGCGCAGCGCGGCGATCGGGGGCACGACGTACAACAGGCCGAGCGCGGCCACGACCGCGCCGGCGCGTGCCGGCGAGCCGAACGCGGCCCAGGCCGACTTCGTGTACCCCTCGCGCAGGGCCGGCCAGCTCTCGTACATGCGGCAGGTCGCCAGCCGGGTGCCGTCCACCACGCCGCCGCTGCCCCCGGCGGCCTTCACCGCGCGGACCAGCGCCACGTCGTCGAGGACCTCGGTGCGGACCGCGCCGTGCCCCCCGACCCGCTCGTACACGTTGGCGTCGACCGCGAGCAGCTGACCGTTCGCCGCGGCGAGCGACGGCCGCTGCGACGTCTCGGCCACGCGCAGCGGCAGCAGGGTGAGCCACGACCACTGCAGCAGCGGTTGCACGAGCCGCTCCGACCACGTCTCGGCGATCTGCCGGGGATACGGGCTGACGAGGTCGAGGCGGCTGTCGCGGAGCAGACCGACCGTCGCGGCCACGGCCTGGGGGGCGAGGACGACGTCGGCGTCGACGAAGACGAGCACCGTGCCGGTGGCGGCGAGCGCCAGTTGCTCGCAGGCGTGCGGCTTGCCCAGCCAGCCGGTGGGGAGGCTCTCGCCCGTGAGCACCCGGACGCGCGGATCGCCCCCCGCCGCACGCCGGGCCGCCGCCGCCGTCCCGTCGGTGGAACCGTCGTCGAGCACGAGCACCTCGAGATCGGGCACGCTGACCTGGTCGAGGATCGAGGCGAGGCAGGCACCGATCCGCCCGGCCTCGTCGCGTGCGGGCACGAGCACGCTCACCCGCTCGGCGACGGCCTCGGGGTCGTCCGCCGGCACGCGCAGGGAACGCAGGTTGGCGAACGTGTGTGCCGTGGCGGCGATCGCGCCGAGCGTCCCGGCCCAGGTCAACACCCGCCACGCCCGTCCGGGGCCGGAACCGCGGCTGCTTCGCGCAGCGCCGGCCCTCACGCCGCCACCGGGTGGGTGCGCCGGCGGTGGACCGTTCGGCCCGCCCCGCGGTCCCTGGCGAGGGATCGCAGGTACGCCAGCACGAGCAGGCCCAGGCCGGCACCGCCGTAGAGGGCGACCCACGGCCGGTCGAAGAAGACGAGGTTGGCGAGGGTGGAGCCGAGCCAGGTCCACAGCAGCAGGGCGGCGGGGAGCGCCTCGCGGGCGACGTCAGGGGGCTGGGGTGCGAGCAGCCTGTCGAGCGCGGCGACGATCGCGGTCCCCACGAGGAGCCAGCCGGCCGCGTTGGTCAGCGGAACGTCGGGCACGCCGGGCAGGGACGGCGCCGGGTGGGCCCACGTCCAGTGGCCGGCGGCGACCATCTGCGGGTCGAGGAAGAGATCCCACGCGGCGAGGGTGGCGCCACCGAGGACAGCCACCCTGACCCTCGAGCCGACCCTCGAGCCGGCCCTGAGCCGGCCTGAGCCGCCCCGCCGAAGTGCCGGTCGTGACAGCCCGGCCCGCCGCGAGGCGACGGCCGAGGAGGAGCGCGGGGTAGGCCATCATGGTCCACGCGAGCGGCACCAGCACCGGGACGCCGAGCACCTGCGGGCCGAGCGTGCCGGCGTAGCTGTAGCGGCCGAAGGGCACGCCGGTGGCGACTCCGATCGCCTCGCCCGCGAGCCCGATCATGCTGGCCGTGGCGAGCAGACCCAGCCCCGCGGGCCATCCCCACCAGGCCGCCGCGTGCACCACCGAGGCCGCCGCGAGCAGCACCACGGCGGCGATGGTCGCCACGCGCAGAGCCTGGCCGTGCAGCAGCGGATAGGCGACCTGGGCGAGCACGGCGGCCGCCGCCAGCGCGGCGGCGACCCGCGCAGCCGCCCGGCCGGTGGCGTCGCCCCGACCCGCCGGGCTCGACGTGCCGGCGACCGCGGCGACGGCACGACGCCACGGCCTCTGCCCTGCGTCCGCCGGCCCGGCCTCGCTCACACCGCGCGAGTCTAGGCGGCGGACCGCGGCGCTGCCCGCGCTCACGGCCCCACCTCGGCCAGCGGGGATCGGCCGCGGAAGGTCCCGATCACCGAGAGCACCTCGAAGCGCGCGAACAGCTCCTCGGCGTACCAGCCCTCGGCAGCGGTACGCGCCACCACCTGCGCGTGCGCCGGCGCGCCGGTGCGCGAAGTCGACCAGGGCGTCGGTCGAGTCCCAGAGGCTGAACGTGCCCTGCAGACCCACCGGCGCCTCCCCGACGCCGACCGCGAGTCGCAGGCCGCTGCACCGCGTGCAGGTCGCGGGAGACCGGTGGCACGGAGCCCCAGAACGCGCGCGAGCTCCGGGCCCGGATGCGCGCCCTCGTCAGGGCGGCCACCGTGCCCTCGACCCGTACCGGCCGGGGGTCGCCGAAGGGTTCGCGCCCCGACCACCGGCCCCGGCTGGCCACCGGCCGCAGCGCGACGTCGAGCCGCTCGCGGGCGATCCGGGCCCAGGCGCGCTGGGTCGGGCCGGCCTCGAACGCGCGGGCCGCGCCCGGTTCGTCCCACACCGTCAGCAACCCCCAGTGCAAGGGGTCGGCGTCGCGCAGCGTGAACGTGCGCCCGTCGCCCGTGCCGAGCAGCTTGGCGAACCTCAGCCCCCGCGTGCGGCGCAGGTGGCGGCGATCGAGCGCCATCCGCAGCGTGGCCGGAGCGACCCCGCCGGGCCCCACCCCCCAGAGCGTCAGCGTGACCAGCGGGGGCACGCTCACGCGACGGCTCCGGCGGCCGCCACCGTCTCGGCCACCAGCTCGACCGTGCGCGCGGGCGCATCCCACATCGGCGCGTGCCCGCAGTGCGGCAGCACCACCCAGCGGGCTTCGGGCGGGGCGGCCGCGCGGTACTGGTTCTCGGGCGCGGGGAGGATGCGGTCGTCGTCGCCGAACACGACGGTGACGGGGACGCGCACCCGGGCGCCGCGGTCGAACGTGCGCTCCCTGGTCGCTGCGAGCATCGCCTCGTAGGCGGTGGACGTGCGCATCGCGTGCACCACCCCCCGGGCGAGCGCCGGGTCGAGAGCACCGGGGTCGCTGCTCCCGCTGGCGAACGTGACCTGCCGCACGAACCGGTTCGCGGCGAGGGCCTCGCCGAGGCGGCCGGTGAGCCGGGCCATCCGGCGGTTGGTGTGCAGGACCGGGTCGGGCTCGCCGGGCGCCGCGCGCAGGCCGGCGGGAGCCAGCGCGGTGACGCTCGCGGCACCGCCGTCGGCGGCGAGCTCGAGGGCGACCCACGCGCCCAGGGAGTTGCCGGCCACGTGCGGGCGGAGCACGCCCAGGGCCGCCAGCACTGCCCCGAGCCGGGCGGACACCGCCGCGCAGCCGGCGTCGGCCCCGGCGGGCAGGGGGGCGGAGGCTCCGTGCCCCGGCAGGTCGACGGCGAGCACGTGGTAGCGCTCGGCGAGAGGGGCGAGCACCGGTGCCCACACCAGGCGCGCCGCGCCGACGCCGTGCACGAGCAGCAGCGGCGGGGCCTCACCCATGGCGCGACCGGCCCGGGTCACGGCGACGCCCCCGACCGTCATCGTGGGCGGCCCGGTCAGCAGGGCGAGCGCCTCGGCGGTGCTCCCGGCGGCACTCATGCGACCTCGGCCGGCCGCCCGCCGGTGATGCGCACCAGCTCGTCGAACGTCGTGGGGAAGACCGTCTTCGGGTGCCCGGCAGCCGCCCACACCTGGGGGTGCTCCGCGAGCGCGACGTCGACGAGCGCCTCCAGCGGGGTCAGGTGCCCCACAGGGGGCACGCCCCCGATCACGAAGCCGGTGCTCTCGCGCACGAAGTCGGCGTCGGCCCGGTCGAGGCGGGGTGCTCCGACGAGCTCGGCGACCTTGCGCGTGTCGACCCGGTGGGCGCCCGACGTCAGCACCAGGAGCGGCCGCCGGCCGCCGGGCGCCGATGCGTCGGGGACGGCGAAGACCAGCGAGTTGGCGATCTGCGCGACCGTGACGCCCAGCTGCGCGGCGGCCGCGGCGGCCGTGCGCGCATGGTCGTCGAGGACCACGATGCCGTCACCGTCCGCACCCGCGGCGCCCAGGGCCGCGCGGACCCGGACGACGGCCGGGTGGCCCGAGACGTCGGACGTGCCGGCGGGGTTGCCGGTGGTGAGGGCGGGGGAGGAGGGACCGCCGGGCGGGGACGAGGACATGGCCGAAGGCTAGTGCGGCCCACCGACGGACGGCTCGGCGTGGTTAGGCTCGGGTCGTGCCCGTCGTGCCCGAGCCGGACCGCAGCTACGAAGAGGTCAGCTGGGCGCACGAGGCGTTCGACGAGGTCGACGCGTCCGGCGCCGCGTTCCTGGCCTGCACCTTCGAGGCGGTCACCGTCACGGGTGGCCGCTGGGAGCGGTCCGTGTGGCGGGGCGGCTCGCTCGACGGCGTCCGGATGGTGGGTGCCCGCCTGGCGCGCACCCAGTGGCGCGGTGTCGACGTGCGCGACTGTGCGCTGTCGGGGTGCGAGTTGCTGGGGTCGTCGCTGCGCCGGGTGCGCGTCAGTGGAGGCTTTCTCGACGTCGTGAACCTGCGCGGGGCCGTCCTCGACGAGGTCACGTTCGAGGGCTGCCGGCTGCGCGAGGTCGACCTCGGGGGCGCCCGGCTGAGCGGCGTGAGCTTCGCCGGCTGCCGGATCGAGCGGCTCGACCTCACCGGCGCGACCCTGACCGAGGTCGACCTGCGCGGCGCCACCCTCGACGTGGCCCGCGGCCTGGACCGGATCGGCGGCGCCGTGCTCGACATCGGCCAGGTGCTCGACCTCGCCCCCGCGCTCGCGGTGCAGCTGGGCGTCGACGTCCGCTACCCCGGGGCCTGAGGACCGGGCGCGGACGTCGTCCGTGCCTCGCCGTCCTGCATCACTGGGGGCGTTCGAGGGCTGCCGCACGGGGCGTTCGGTGACTGTTCCCCGGGTGTCCGGCGGGGGCTGATCGGGCGTACCGGTGGTCCCTCCGGCGCCTCGTCGCGACGCCGTTGACACCGCCCGCCGCGGGTGTACAGTCGAATCGTTCGAACAAGTGTTCGATCACCGACCGGGATCGCGGCCTGGTCGGTTGGGTGGGCCGGAGCAGGGCGACCTCGACCCCGCCCTGTCTCCGGACCATCCGTCCCATGGTGACCGGGCGGGCGCGGGGAAGCGCCCGCCCGGTCATCTCGGCGATGCCTGCCTTCCCCCTCCAGGCCTCGCCGTCGCGTCCGGCGGTCCCGTACGGGCCGTGATCGAGAGGGGAAGGCACGCCATGCGTCTGTACGCGGATCCGGTCGAGGTGCGCCCGGCTCCGGGCGACGAGACCGGAGCACCCGCCGCCTTCCTGTGGCGCGGCCGTCTCTACGTCGTCCGCGACGTCCTGGGGCACTGGTGCGAGCGCCGCTCGTGGTGGTCCTCGGCGGCCGCCCGACTCGTCCACGGTGAGGGGGCGGGTGCGCCGGAGGGCGAGCCGGCCGTGACGACGCACGTGAGCGACCTCGCCGAGGAGCGCGAGGTGTGGCGGGTCGCCGCCTCGCCCGGCCGCTCCTACCCCGGCGGCGTCTACGACCTGTCGTGCGAGCCGGCCGGGGCGGCCTCGCCCTCGCGCGGGTCGCCCGGCCACCTCTGGCAGCTGGTCCGCGTCGCGGACTGAGACCCGGCAGTCGCGGTGAGCACTCCGCCCGGTCCCGACCAGCCGAACCAGCAGCAGCCCGACCAGCAGCAGCCCGACCAGCAGCAGCCCGACCAGCAGCAGCCCGACCAGCAGCAGCCCGACCAGCAGCAGCCCGACCAGCTCGACCAGGCCGGCACCCCCCGTGCCGACGTGTCCCATCCGCCGGCCGAACCAGCCGCCCCGGACGAGGACGGCCCATCCCACGATCCCCCGGAGGAAGCTGACGTGACGGCGACGACCCTGACCCGACCGCCCCTGTCCCCTGCAGCCCGCGTGCTGCTCGACCGGTCCCGGGCCGGCCTGCTGCAGGCCGCGGCGGCCCGCAGCTGCAGCGAGCGCTACCTCGCCGCCCACATGGCGGCACTGCGCGCCGCCGCCGCCGTCCTCGCCGTCCGCGGCCGCCCCGGCTCGCGCGGCGGCCCGCGCAGCGTCTGGGAGGTGCTGCCGCGGCTCGCCCCCGAGATGGGGGAGTGGGCGTCGTTCTTCGCCGCCACCGCCTCGCGGCGGGCGGCGGTCGAGGCCGGCCGCGGCGACGTCATCAGCGCGCGCGAGGCCGACGACCTGCTCCGCGACGCCGAGGCGTTCCACCACGTCGTCGAGGCCTCCGTTCGGCCTGCCGTACCAGCAGGTGCTGCCGGGCGCCATCCCCACCTGCAACTGACCGCCGAGTGACGGCGGGAGTCCGGCGTGTCCTTCCCCCACCTCCATGTCGCCTCGGGGTACTCGCTGCGGTACGGCACGTCCACGCCGGCGGCTCTCGTCGGGGCCGCGGCGGCGCAAGGGATGGACACCCTGGCCCTGACCGACCGCGACGGGCTGTACGGCGCGGTGAAGTTCGCCCTGGCCTGCCGGGCCGCCGGGATCGCGCCGGTGCTCGGCGTCGACCTCGCGGTCGAACCCAGCGGCCTGCTGACCGGGCTGCCGGCGTGGGCGGTCCCGGCGCCGGTCCCCGCCCCGGGCGCGGCCGGCCGCCCGGCGGTGGCGGGTGAGCGGCGCACCCCCGTGCGCGGGGGCTCGACCGTCGACCCGCGGCACCCCCGCGTCACCGTCCTCGCCCTCGGCGCCGACCCCGTCGCGGGTGTTCCCACCGGTGGCGGCTGGAGCCGGTTGTGCCGGCTCGTCTCCGACACGCACCTGCGTGGCGAGCGAGGCCGGCCGGTCGCCGACCCTGAGTCCGTCGCCGCTCATGCCCGGCTCACGGCCGACCCGACGGACCCGGCCGCTCCGGGGGATCCGCCGCTCCGGCCGCCCTGGTCGTGCTCCTCGGCCCCGACTCCGAGGTCGGCCGCGCCGTCGCTCGCCCGGCGCCCCGACGTCGCCCGCGCCGTCCTCGCCCGCTGGGCGGCCGCACTGCCGCCGGGCGGTCTCGCCGTCGAGGTCGTCTGCCACCACGGCCCCCAGGGCGGGCCCGCGAGCGTCGGGCACGCCGCCCGCATGCTCGAGCTCGCCCGCGACGCCGGCGTCCCCGCGATCCTGACGAACGCCGTCCGCTACGTCGGCCCCGGCCGGCGCGGCGACCGCCGACGTGCTCGACGCCGCGCGCCGGCTCGTGCCGCTCGACGAGCGCCACCTCGACCGGGTCAGTGCGCAGGGCTACCTGGCGGGCCCGGGCCGGATGAGCAGCCGTCGCCGCGCGAGGTCGCCCGCGCCGCCGACGACCCCGCGCGGGCCGCGGCGCCTGCTCGCGGCCACCGAGGCCCTCGCCGCCCGCTGCCGGCTCGACCCCCGCGCCGACCTCGGCATCGACTCCGTCCACCTGCCCGAGAACCACGTCCTCGGCCTGGGCGAGACGGAGGACGCGAACGCCCGGCTGCGCAAGCACTGCGAGGCGGCGATCGACCGGCGACTACCCGGGGCTCGCCGCGAGCGGGCTGCGAACCGTCGTCCACCGTCTCGACGACGAGCTCGACACCATCGCCCGGCTCGGCTTCGCCTCCTACTTCCTCACCGTCGAAGAGGTCTGCGACGGTCCGGCGATCTCGGCGTCCGGGTCGCCGCCCGGGGGTCCGGCGCCGGCAGCCTGGTCAACCACCTGCTCGGCATCTCGGGCGTCGACCCGATCCGCTACGACCTGCTGATGGAACGGTTCCTCACCCCGCTGCGCATCGCCCTGCCCGACATCGACCTCGACGTCGAGTCCGCCCGCCGCACCGAGGTGTACGAGGCGATCCTGCAGCGCTTCGGCACCGACCGGGTGCGCCTGCGTCTCGATGATGGACACCTACCGGGTACGGCACGCCATCCGCGACGTCGGCGCCGCGCTCGGGCCTGCGCCCGGCGAGATCGACGTCATCGCCAAGTCGTTCCCGCACATCCGGGCCCGCGACGTGCGGCACGCCCTCGTCGAGCTGCCCGAGCTGCGTGCCTCCGGGCATCGCCTCGTCGCGCCTCGACGTGCTCTTCGACCTCGTCGAGCGGCTCGACGGGCTGCCCCGTCACGTCGCGCTGCACCCCTGCGGGGTCCTCATCTCCGACGCGAGCCTGCTCGACCGCACCCCGGTCGAGGCCAGCTGGCTCGGCTTCCCGATGAGCCAGTTCGACAAGGACGACGTCGAGCAGATGGGGCTGCTCAAGCTCGACGTCCTCGGCATCCGGATGCAGTCGGCGATGGCGTACGCGCTCGACGAGATCGCCCGGGTCGACGGGCCGACGCGTCGCGCCGGCGGCCACGCCCCGACGCGCCCTACCTCGACGCTGCCACGGCCGGATCGACCTCGACGCCGTCCCGCACGACGACGAGGCCGACGTTCCGGCTGATCCGGACCGCCCACACCCTCGGCTGCTTCCAGATCGAGTCGCCGGGCCAGCGCGAGCTCGTCGGCAAGTTCGGCCCCGAGACCTTCCTCGACCTCGTCATCGACATCTCGCTGTTCCGGCCCGGCCCGGTGAAGTCCGACATGGTCACCCCGTTCCTGCGGGCCCGGCAGGGCTGGGACGAGCGCCGACTACCTGCACCCGCGCCTGGAGCAGGCGCTGGCGCCGACCGGCGGCGTCGTCGTCTTCCACGAGCAGGTGCTGCGAGATCATCGACGAGATGACCGGGTGCGGGCTGGCCGAGGCCGACGAGGTCCGGCGCACCCTCGGCAGCCGCGAGGGGCAGGCCGAGGTCGAGGCAGTGGTTCCGCCCGCGTGGCCCGCGGCGCAGGGTTTCGACGAGGCGACGGTCGACCGGGTCTGGGAGGTGCTCAAGGCCTTCGCCTCGTTCGGGTTCTGCAAGGCGCACGCCGCGGCCTTCGCGCTGCCGACGTACCAGTCCGCCTGGCTCAAGGCGCACCACCCGGCGGCGTTCCTCGCCGGCGTGCTCACCCACGACCCCGGGATGTACCCCAAGCGGCTGATCCTCGACGACGCCCGCAACCTCGGCATCGCCGTGCTGCCGCTCGACGTCAACCGTTCCCAGGCGACCTACCGCGTCGAGAAGGTGACCTGGTGGGACGAGCCGCCGCCGCGGGTCCTGACCAGCTCGGGGACCCCGAGCCGCCGCGCGGAGCGCCGCGCATCCCGACCTGCCCGACGGGCGCGCCTACGGCATCCGGCTCTCCCTCGCCGACGTGAAGGGCATCACCGACGCCGAGGTCGAGCGGATCGTCGCGGGCCGGCCCTACCACTCGCTCGCCGACTTCTGGCACCGCGCCGGGGTGTCCCGCCCGGTCGTCGAGCGGCTCGTCGTGGCCGGCGGCTTCGACACCCTCTACGGCCTCGGGTCGCCGGTCCCCGTCCGCCGCCGCGGCCGGGTCACCCGGCGCGACCTGCTGCTCCAGGTCGCCGAGCTCGACCGCTGGACCCGTGCCGCCGACCGCGGGCGCACGCGCGGCGTGCGCGGCTCCCGGCACGCGGCACGCGGCCAGGCGCGGGCCGCGAGCCTCGGCGCCGGCGACCGAGGCGCCGGACGTCGTCCGCGCGGCGGCCGCCCGCCAGTCGCAGGCTCCGCGGCCGCGCCGCCGGCGCGGCTGCAGCCCGTGCAGCTCGCCCTCGACCTCGGCGACGCGCCCGACGAGACCCGCGCCCGCGGGGCTGGCCGAGATGACGGGCGCCGAGCGGGTCCGGGCCGAGCTCGAGGTGCTGGGCCTGGACGCCAGCCGGCACGTGCTCGACTTCTACGGCCCGCTGCTCGACGCGCTCGGCGTCACGCGCTCCCGCGATCTGCTGCAGCGGCGCAGCCGGGCCGACCTGCTCGTCGCCGGCGTCAAGGTCGCCACCCAGACCCCGCCGATCCGCTCGGGGCGCCGGGTCGTCTTCCTCACCCTCGACGACGCGACCGGCCCGGTCGACGCGACCTTCTTCGAGGACGTGCAGGGGCCGTACGCGGCCACCGTGTTCCACTCCTGGCTCCTCGTCGTGCGCGGGGTGCTCCGGCGCACCGGCCCCCGCGGGGTCAGCCTGCGTGCGACCGGTGCCTGGGAGCTGCCCGTGCTGTGGGACGCCTGGATCGACGGCGGCCGCGAGGCCGTCAGCGCCCTGCTCGACGCGACGCCCGGGTGGGCCGGTGCCACCCCGGCGGCGGTGACGGGCGCCGCCGCCAGCCACTCGGCCAGGCCGGTGCTCGCCCGACCGCCGGTCACCGAGTTCGGCGTCAGCATCGACGCGCCCTACGACCGTGAGCAGGAGGTCGCGGCCTCCGGGCTCCCGGTCGGCGACCGGGACGACCCGAGGCGGCCCGCGGCCGCCGCGGCCGCCGCGGGCGGGAACGGGGGCGCGGCCAGCGCCGGGCGGGCGGCATGGGTGGCGGTCCGGGGTACCGCCGGGTGCTGGTCGAGCACGCCACGGGGTACCGCCAGTCGCCGTACGCCGACGTGGGGACCCCCGGCGAGCAGACCCGGGACACGCGCCGGATGACCGCCGCCGAGACCTCGCAGGACCGTGCGGACCGCCGCCGCGGCGAAGCACCGCGCAAGCTCTGGCACGCGAGCCCCGGGAGCTCGGGCCGGTGAGCGCACTCGCGGGGGCCATCGCCGGGAGCGCCGAGCACGCACGGGTGACGGCAGCGCGCGCTCCTCGGCCGTGTCACCCGTCGTCGCTAGGGTGGCCTGGTCAGCCCCGCCCCCTCGCCCCGCTGGGAGACCGGCCGTGTCCGACGAACCGTCGCCGCTGGGCGGCCCGCGCCGATCCGCGCCAGGCCGTCCGGACGGCCGTCGTCTGGGGCGTCCTCGACACCCTGCTGCGCGAGACCGGTGACCGGTGCCCGCTGGACGTCGTCGACGTCGGCGGCGGCACCGGCGGCTTCGCCGTGCCGCTCGCCGGGCTCGGCCACCGCGTCATCGTCGTCGACCCCAGCCCCGACGCGCTCGCCGCGCTCCAGCGCCGCGCGGCCGAGGCCGGCGTGGCCGGTGCGCGTCAGGGCCGAGCAGGGCGACGCGGGCGCCCTCGCAGCGGTGGTCGGCCCCTCCTCGGCCGATCTTCTGCTGTGCCACGGCGTGCTGGAGCACGTCGACGACCCGAAGGCGGCGGTCCTCGACATGCTCGAGGTGCTCCGCCCCGGCGGCCTGGTCAGCGTGCTCGTCGCCCAGCGGCATCGGGTGCGCTGCTCGGCGCCGGGCGCTCTCGGGCCGGTTCGCCGCGGCCCGCCGGCTGCTCGACGACCCCGACGGGCGCACGGGCCCGCAGGACCCGATCGCCCGCCGGTTCGACCGCGCCGGCCTGCTGGCGCTCTTCGCGGCCGAGCCGGTCAGGCTGCGAGCCGCCCACGGTGTCCGGCTCGTCACCGACCTGCTCCCCGGTGCGCTCGTCGACGGCGACCCCGACGCCGGCCGCGGCCTGCTCGACCTCGAGCGGGCCGCGAGCGAGCACCCCGAACTCGCGGCCGTCTGCCGCCCAGCTCCACGTCGTCCTGCAGCGGGGCGCCCGGCGCCCGACGCGCCGGGCTGAGATGGCACGGGTAGCACGTGAGCCGCCGCCAGCTCGACCGCGCCGGGCCGACGACCGCGCCTCGCTCTCCGGCGACGACAACGGCTGCACGGTCCTGCACGTCGACATGGACGCGTTCTACGCCTCGGTCGAGCTGATCGACCGCCCGCATCTGCGGGTCCGCCCGTCATCGTCGGCGGGGGCGGCAGCCGCGGTGTCGTGCTCTCGGCGACCTACGAGGCCCGCCGCGTTCGGCGTGCACTCGGCGATGCCGATGGGCCGGGCCCGCCGGCTGTGCCCGCAGGCCGTCGTGGTCGAGCCCGACCACGACCGCTACCCCGAGGTCTCCCGCGGGGTGATGGAGATCTTCCGGTCGGTGACGCCGCTGGTCGAGCCGCTCTCAGCCTCGACGAGGCCTTCCTCGACGTCTCCGGCGCCGTGCGCCGGCTGGGCCGCCCGTCCGTGATCGCCCAGCTGATCCGCGACCGGGTCGCCGACGAGCAGCGGATCACCTGCTCGGTCGGCGTCGCCACCACGAAGTTCGTCGCCAAGCTCGCCTCCGCGCGCGCCAAGCCCGACGGCCTGCTCGTCGTCCCCGGCGACGAGACCGTGCCCTTCCTGCACGCCGCTGCCGGTGGGAGCGCTCTGGGGAGTGGGCGAGCGGACCGAGGAGACGCTGCAGCGGCTCGGGCTGCGCACCGTCTCCGACATCGCGCACACCCCGCTCGACACCCTCAAGCGGGCGCTGGGGGAGGCGGCCGGCGCCCACCTGCACGCGCTCGCCTGGGGTCGCGACCCCCGCACGGTCGTCGCCGAACACGTCGAGAAGAGCGTCGGCGCGGAGGAGACCTTCGCGCAGGACGTCGACGACCCCGAGGTCGTCCTGCGCGAGGTGCTCCGCCTGTCCGAGCGGGTCGCCGCGCGGCTGCGCGCGGGCGACGCCGTCGGGCGCACGGTGGTCCTCAAGGTGCGGTTCGCCGACTTCACGACCATCACCCGGTCGCGCACCCTGGGCGAGCCCACCGACGTCGCGCCGGGTCGTCTACGCCACGCGCCCGCGACTCTTCCAGCGGCTCGGGCTCGAGCGGGCCCGGCTGCGCCTGGTCGGCGTCCGGGTCGAGGGGCTGGGCGCCGCCGCGAGCGGGCACCGGCAGCTGGCCCTCGACGAGCGCCCCAGGGCTGGCGTGAGGCCGAGCGGGCCGTCGACCGCGCCAGCGCCCGCTTCGGCGCGGGCGCCGTCCGGCCGGCGACGCTCGTCCCCGACGGCTCGAACCGATCCGCTGGAATGTCGGAGCGGCGCCCAGCGTCCTGAGCCGTGACCCTGCGTCGATGTTTCGTGAGCTTTTGCGCTCTTCCGGGTCCGAACTGCGACACCGTCAGGCTAAGGTCACGTCAAGTGATGACAGCGGGGTGTCGACGATGACCCGACCGGGTTTCGCACCGGCGTGGCCGGACCTATCCTGTCTCCATCGCACCATGCACCCAGGAGGTCGACGTGCCGCTCTCCGAGAACGAGCAGCGCCTGCTCGAGCAGATGGAGCGCGCTCTCTACGCCGAGGACCCGAAGTGGGCCTCGGCCATGCGGGGCGCCGTCCGTCGATCGAGTTCGGCCAGACGGCTGCTCCTCGGTATCGCCGGTGTCGTCCTCGGCCTGGTGCTCCTGCTCGTGGGCGTGGCCGGTCAGCAGGTCATCGTGGGCATCGTCGGCTTCCTCGTGATGCTGGCGGCCTTCGCCTACACCGTCTCCTCCCGGCGCAAGCCCGGCCCCGCCGGCGTGGTGAACCGCGCCGGTAGCGTCCGCCCCGTGACCCCGAACCGCCGTCGCCGCGGCTCGTTCATGCACCGCCTCGAGGAGCGCTGGGACCGCCGCCGCGAAGAGCGCTGACGCTTCCCACCGAGCGCTGACGCTTCCCACCGAGCGCCGAGCGTTCCGCAGCTCCCCGTGTCGCTGTCCGTTCTCAGGCCCTTGGCCCTCGAATGACCCTCGAGCGGCGGCGCCCCGCAGCGCTACCGCCGCCGCCCGCCCACCAGCTTGCGCACCTCGTCGACCTGGTCGAGCACCCGCCGGCCGGCGTCCTCCGCCACGACGTCCGCCTGCCGGGCCGCGCGCGTGAGCGCGCGGACACCCGACCGCGGCAGGAACCGGGCGAGCCGCCGGCGGCCCGCCGGCACCTGCTCCGCCACCACACGCACGACCTCGTCCACGGCGTCACGCAGCTCACCCGCCGGGGGCCCGTCGCCGCCGGGGGGCGCGTAGCGCGCCGACTCCAGCGCGCCGACGATGCGGTCGAGCGACTCCGTCCGGTTCGCGGGGACGTGCTCGGCGCCGACCAGCCACTGCCGCAGCTCCCGGGGGGTCCACGCCGGTGACACCTGCAACCCCAGATCGGCGAGGCGCTCCGCGAGCTCGTCGAACGCGGCCTCGGCCCGGCCGGCGCGGCTCTCCGCGGCCCGCCACCGTCGCCGGCGGCTCAGCCCGGCGGCCAGCATCGGCGCGAGGGCGGCCAGCACCAGCACCCCGCCGGCGGCGAGCCACGGCCACGGCAGGGCGTCGGCGACCCGGCGCCAGCCGGCCACCTGGGCGCCCGCCGTCGCCGCCGCCGTCGACCCGGGGGTCGGGTCCTCCGGCTTCCGCCGGCCGTTGGTCGCCGACGCGCTCGCGGTGGGCTGCGCGCCGGCCGACGCGGTCGGCTGCTGCTGCGCGCCGCCACCGACGACGTCGCCCACGTTCTGGGTGCGTGCGGCCGGCGTCGGCTCGAAGCGCACCCAGCCGACCCCCTGGAAGTAGAGCTCCGGCCAGGCGTGGGCGTCCTTGAGGCGGACCGTCCAGGTGCCCTGCTCGTCCTGCGTGCCAGGGAGGAACCCGACGACCACGCGCGACGGGATGTTGAGCGTCCTCGCCATGACGGCCATGGCGGAGGCGAAGTGCACGCAGTACCCCTTGCGCTCCTTGAGGAAGGCGAGCACGGCGTCCATGCCGCTGTCGTCCGGCCCGTTGCCGGGGGCGTCCAGGGAGTAGGTGAACGTCCGCAGCCAGTTCCGCAGGTTCTCGGCCTGGTCGAAGGCCGTGCCCGTGCGCGCGTGCGTCGCGGCCAGCTTGGCGATCTCGAGGGTCCATCCCCTGGGGCAGCTGCGTGTACCGCTCGAGGATCGCGGGGTCGGGCCCGGGCGCCGACCGCAGCTGCGCGGCCGTCGCCCCGACCGTGAAGTGGTCGACCGTGTAGCTCAGCCCCTGCGTCGTCTGCCCCGTGCCGACCACGGTCCGGGTGGACAGGTCGTAGTACCAGTCGCCCTTGACGGCGACCCTGCTCCACGGGTACGGCAGCGGGAGGTACGACTGGGCGAGGTTCCCGATGGTCACGTCGGTCGTCTGGCGCTGCCGTGCGACGGAGTCGTCCGTCAGGCCCTCGGGGTCGGGAGCCCCGGCCTGCGGCCGCTGGTCCTGCGGCACCGACGTCGTCGACGGCTCCCAGGTGTCCCCCGTGAAGACGTCGTCGACGACGACCCGCAGCGGCTGCGGATCGGTCATCGTCGTCTGGTACGTGAAGAGGGGGGCGTCGCTCGGTGCCGTCAGGTCCTGCCGCAGGTTCAGCAGCGGGTTGAGCACGACGGCGCCACCGCCGGCGCCCTTGCCCACGCCCGTGCCGGAGTGCTCGCCCAGCACCCGCTCGCCCAGCCCCGGCACGAGCAGCGGCAGCACGACCGCGAAGGCCAGGCTGACCGAGGCGATCTTGCGCGCGCCGCCGAAGGCGATGCTCGACCGGCCTTGCGAGTCGGTGCCCGCCAGCACCCGCCCCCAGGCCTGCACCCGGTCGACGGAGTCGACGCCGACGAGCACCAGGAAGCCCAGCGCGGCCAGCAGGAAGTAGGGCCAGGGCAGACCGTCGGGCAGGACGGCGGCCGGCACGCAGTAGACGGCGAGCAGCGGCAGGCCGGCGACGGCCGGTCGGCGCAAGGTCACCGCGAGGACGTCCACGAGCAGGGCGACCAGAGTCAGACCGCCCGCGGTCACGAAGATGACGCCCGGGGTGTCGTCGACCGGCGGGGCCGCCCGGTGCATCACGCGCAGACCGAGGTCGAAGAGCCGGCGGCCCTCCGTCGATCGCGTCGGGCCCGGGGAGCAGGCCGGCGTACGCCTGCCGTGGCAGGAAGATCACCGTCATGACGACGGCCCACATCGCGACCTGGGTGGCGACCACCAGCGCCGGCGAGGAGGTGAAGCGCCGCACCAGCAGGCCGGTGCCGGCCACGACCGCGGCCACGATGCCGAGGGCGAGCCACCAGCCCCCGCCCTGCACGAGCGGGAAGATCGTCATGCTCGCGAGCATGGTGGCGATCCAGCCCGCCGTCGCGAGCCGGACCGACGCGGACGCTGTCACGATTCACCGCCGGTGGGGACGACGACCATGCGGGGCCGGCCGGGGCCGGCGGAGGGGGAGCGATGCGGCGGCGCGCGCCCAGACCTCGGGCACGGGATCGGCCGCGCCGGCCTCGGCGACGGACCAGCCGCCGGCGCGCAGGACCTCGGCGTTGTGGGCGCGCTGCTCGTCGAGCTCGGCGGCGCGCCGCTCGGGCAGGCCGGCCGACCATTCCGTCGTGCGCAGCAGGATCGCGACCCCGCGGGCACCGTGCCGGCCCAGCGCGGCGCAGCGCGTTCACCTCGTCCTGCGGCGCCTCGCCGAGGACCGCCACGACCATGCCGTCGCCGCCGGTGCGCGTCAGCGTCGCCGACGGCGTCGGCGAGCTCGCGGGGCCCGCCGAGCCGCACGACCGCGAGGTCGTCGAGGACGGCGCCGCCGCCGTCCGCCGGCGTCGGCCGTCGCCCACCCCGCCGGCCGGCCGTCGAGGAGCAGCCGCAAGCCGTACCGGTGCCCGGCCAGGTGCACCGCGACGGAGGCCGCCGCGCTCACCGCCCACTCGAAGCTCGAGGCCGGGCCGTCGCCCCGGTGGCCGACCGAGCGGCTGTCGAGCGAGCACGGTCGCGCGCATCTGCCGGGGCTGCTCGTCGCGGCGCACCATCAGCTCGCCCCGCTTGCGCGGTCGAGCGCCAGTGCACCCGCCGCAGGTCGTCGCCGTAGCGGTACTCGCGGGTCGTGATGTCGTCCTCGCCCGACGCGGCCGCGCTGCGGGTGAGCGAGTCGCCCGTGCCCGACCACTGGCCGCCGCCGCCGACCGCCGGCCAGGGGGTACG
This sequence comes from uncultured Actinomycetota bacterium, assembly GCA_963794075.1. Taxonomy (GTDB): domain Bacteria; phylum Actinomycetota; class Actinomycetes; order Actinomycetales; family Kineosporiaceae; genus DATKNA01. Next base: position 66,576 of record CAWCCY010000005.1, on the reverse strand, counting down.
CCGGGGGACGACGATCAGCTGGTCGACGCCGGTGAACGAGCGGGCGACCTCGCACATGCCGAAGGGGTCGGTGAGGCGGAGCCGCAGCGGCCCCAGCGCGTAACGGCCGCGCAGCTCCGACCGCAGGGTGTAGGTGACGGCCGCACGGCGGCCCCCCGGGAGCCGGGCGAGCACGAACCGCGGGGAAGGCCCCAGCGCGTAGGGCACGCGGTCCTCCGCGAGCAGCACCCGGGTCGACAGCCGGGTGAGGTTCTCGAGCTCCAGGCGCACGCGCGCGGTCGTGCCGGCGACGACCCGGGCCGGGGAGATCGTCCGCTTGAGCGCGAGCCGGTAGCGGTACCGGCTGGTGGCGACCAGCGCGCCGATCGGCAGCACCACGAGCAGGATCCCGACGCGCAGCAGGTCGCGCTGGTCGAGCACGAGGGCGCAGAGAACGGCGGTGACACCTGCGGCGAGGAAGGACCGGCCGCGCATGGTCGAGGTCACCGAGCCGGATCCGGCTCGGCTCCGTGGACCCGCCCGCGGGTGTCGTCGCCGACGAGCGGCCTCAGGCGCTGGCCCGCGCGCGCGGCTGGGCCGACCTGGGTGAGCACGGCGCTCAGGACGTCCTCGGGGCTCCGGCGGGCGAGCACCGCGTCCGCGCTGGGCAGCAGGCGGTGCGCGAGGACGGCGTGCGCCAGCTCGCGGATGTCGTCGGGCAGGACGTGCTCGCGGCCGGCCATCGCCGCGCTCGCCTTGGCCGCCTGGAGCAGGTGGAGGGCCGAGCGCGGGGAGGCGCCCAGGCGCAGGTCGGACGTCGACCGCGTGGCGCGGACGATCTCGACCACGTACTCCTTGACCGCGGGGGAGGCGTAGACGCCGCGCGCCGTCCGGATGAGGTCGCGCACGGTCTCGGCGTCGGTCACGGGGGCGAGCTCGGCCAGCGGGTCCCTGCCGGCGTGCCGGTCGAGCATCTCGCTCTCGGCCGCGGCCGACGGGTACCCCATCGACACGCGGGCCATGAAGCGGTCGCGCTGCGCCTCGGGCAGCGGGTAGGTCCCCTCCATCTCGATCGGGTTCTGGGTGGCGACGACGATGAACGGCGGCGGCAGCTGGTAGGTGACGCCGTCGACGGTGACCTGGCGCTCCTCCATGCACTCGAGCAGCGCCGACTGCGTCTTCGGGCTGGCGCGGTTGATCTCGTCGCCGACGACGACGTTGGCGAAGACCGCGCCCGGCTTGAACTCGAAGTCCTTGCGCTCCTGGTTGTAGACGCTGACGCCGGTGATGTCGCTCGGGCAGCAGGTCGGGCGTGAACTGGATGCGCCGCACCGACGCAGCCGATCGACGCGCGCGAGCGCCTTGGCGAGCATGGTCTTGCCGACGCCCGGGACGTCCTCGAGCAGCAGGTGGCCCTCGGCGACCAGCACCGTGACGGCGAGGTCGACGACCTCGGGCTTGCCGTCGAGGACGGTCTCGACCGCGGACCGGATCGACGCCGTGGTGTGGAGGAACGCGTCGAGCGACATCGGCGTGGTGGTCAACACGGCTCCTTCTGCCCCGACGACATCGACCGCGGCACCCGCCAGCACCGGTGCCCCGGGGTCAGTCTCTCAGGTGCACGGACGAATGGTCGGCCGACCTCGTTCCCGATCTTCACCCGTTCGGCTCCCGGATCCACCACCCCGCCCGGGCCGAGGTACCGGCCGTCCTGGCCACCGTGCCCCACCGCGGCGCGCCGGGATCCCCCACCTTCCCCCACCGTCACCCGGCCGGGCGATGCAGGACCTCCCACAACCCTCCGTTCACCGCGTCTCACCGTGTCGAGGGACCTCGAACGCCCGATTCGCGCCCTTTCTCGTGCCCGCGGGGCGCCCGGCCGCTCCGGCGCGTCCCGACGCCCCCCACCCTGCGCCACCGCCTCTGACCAGGCCCGATATGCGCCGTCCGGAGGCGGCGGGAGAGCTCCGGCGTTGACGGTGGAGGAAAGTGGGGTACTGTGGGGGCCACTGGGGCAGGCGGGAGGTACGGGGGCCTGGATGGGAGGCGAGGGCCGTGTTCCTCGGCACCCATGCACCCCGCCTGGACGACAAGGGGAGGTTGATCCTTCCCGCGAAGTTCCGCGAGCAGCTCGAGGCGGGGGTCGTGGTGACGCGTGGGCAGGAACGCTGCCTGTACGTCTTCCCGATGGCCGAGTTCGAGCGGCTGGCGGACCAGTTGCGCCAGGCACCGGTGACGAGCAAGCAGGCCCGCGACTACCTGCGTGTCTTCCTCTCCGGAGCCAGCGACGAGGTGCTCGACAAGCAGGGCCGGATCACCATCCCACCGGTGCTGCGGACGTACGCGGGCCTCGAGCGCGACTGCGCCGTCATCGGCGCGGGCCAGCGCGTCGAGATCTGGGACGCCGTGGCCTGGGAGTCCTACCTGGCCCGGCAGGAAGAGGTCTTCGCCGAGCAGGCGGAGGAGGTGGTGCCGGGACTGTTCTGACAGTTCCGTGGATCACCTGCTGACCAGCTGGTGGATCAGCTGGTGGGCCATGCACCGGCGGTGAGGTCTCCAGCCGCTACGACGTCCTGACGCACTTCCCCGGTGTCAGGCCGGCCGGAGCGGAGGGAGACCTGACCGCCGGTCGGCGTCCGCCCGCGGCGGACGGCAGGGGCGCACGCGGGCACGGCGGCAGGGCGGGCGCTAGCGCCACGAGGAGGGTCGAGATGGCGGGCACGGGCACACCGGGCGGTGACGACGCGCGCGAGCGGCACGTGCCGGTCATGCTCCGGCGCTGCGTGGCGCTCCTGGCCCCGGCCCTGGTCGAGCCGGGTTCGGTCGTCGTCGACGCCACGCTGGGCATGGGCGGTCACTCCGAGGCACTGCTCGAGCAGTGCCCGGCGGCGACCCTCGTGGGCATCGACCGCGACCCGCAGGCCCTGGCGCTCGCGGGGCGCCGGCTCGCGCCCTTCGGTGCGCGGGTCCGGCTCGTCCACGCGGTGTACGACGACATCCCTGACGTCCTCGCCGAGCTCGGCATCGGCGCCGCAGGTGCAGGGCGTCCTCTTCGACCTCGGCGTCTCCTCGCTCCAGCTCGACGAGGCCGACCGCGGCTTCGCGTACTCCGTCGACGCCCCCCTCGACATGCGGATGGACCCGACGGCCGGCCGCGACGGCGGCGGACTCCTCAACACCTACGACGCCGCGCGCGCTGGCCCGGGTGCTGCGCGATTACGGCGAGGAGCGCTTCGCCCTGCGCATCGCCAAGGCCGTGGTGCGCGAGCGCGAGCGCGTGCCCTTCACGACGAGCGCGCGCCTCGTGGACGTCGTCCGCGCCAACGTGCCCGCGGCCACCCGGCGGGTCGGCGGGAACCCGGCGAAGCGCACCTTCCAGGCGTTGCGGATCGAGGTCAACGGCGAGCTCGAGGTCCTCGGCGGGCGGTCCCCGCCGCGGTCGACGCGCTCGCCGTCGGCGGTCGCATCGTCGTCCTGGCGTACCACTCGCTGGAGGACCGCATCGCCAAGCGGGTGCTGGCGGCCGGGGCGGCGAGCACCGCCCCGCCCGGGCTGCCGGTCGAGCCGCCCGAGCACGCGCCGCGGTTGCGGCTGCTGACGCGGGGTGCCGAGACGGCCTCGCCGGCCGAGATCGAGGAGAACCCGCGGGCCGCGTCGGTGCGGCTGCGGGCAGCGCGAACGGATCAGGCCCGGGGGGGCCACTGCCGGGCGGCGGACGGATCGTGCCCGGCGGACGACGGGTGCCCGCGCGGCGGGCGCCCGGGGAGCAGCGGGAGGGGATGCGGCATGAGCCAGTCGGCAGCGGCAACGAAGACGGCTCCGAGGACGGCCCCGCGGCCGGCGGCCCGCCCGGCGGCGCGCTCGGCGCCGCGCCACCCGGCCCGGCTCGCGGCGCCCGCGCCGCGGCTCCGCGCGGTCAGCGCACCGCGGCACACGCGCAGCCGGGCGGGGCTCGTCGTGGTGTGCGTCTGCCTGCTCCTCGTCGGCCTGGTCGGGCTGCTCCTGCTCAACGTCAGCCTCGAGCGAGGCGCCTACGACTTGCGCGACCAGAGCACGCGGGCGGAGCAGCTGCGCGAGCAGGCGCAGAAGGTCACCCTCGAGCTCCGGGGGCTGGAGGCGCCGGACGCGCTCGCCGGGAGCGCCCGGCGGCTCGGCATGGTCGACGCCGCGCCCGGGGTGCCGTTCGTGCTGCCCGACGGCCGCACCCTCGGCGTGGCGCAGAAGGCCACGCCGCCACCGTCACCTACGGTCAACACGGTCAAGCCCAAAGTAACTGCTTCGGGCACGGCGGCAGCGGCCGGCAAGCCGACTCGGGCACGGCGGCAGCGGCCGGCAAACCGACTGCGGGCACGCCGACGGCGAAGCACACGGCGGCCGGGACCGCGGCCGGCCCGAAGCCCGGGACGGCGGCCGCGAAGCACTGACGCACGGGGAACGGAGGCGGGGCGGCGGGGGCCGGCCCGGGCGGCACGGCGGAGGGAGGGCGGGATGGACGGCGAGGACCGTTCCCCGGGGCGCGGGCGCAAGCCCGGCGCCTCGTCGTCGTCCTCCCGCACGGTCCCCGCGGGCCGAGCCCGCACGCCGGGGCGCCCCGCGTCGACCCAGCCGAGCCGGCCCCAGCCTCCCCGCGACCCGCAGCCCCGCAAGCGTGAAGCAGGCCCGCGACGTCCAGCGGGCACGCCACGGCAAGCGGGCACGGAGAGCCGCGCGAGCCCGGAGAGCCGCGCGAGCCCGGAGAGCCGCAGCGAGCCCGAGCCGAGGGAGAGTCGCGCGGGCCGGCCGAGCCGGCAGCGTCAAGCGAGCCGGCCGAGCGGTCAGGGCCGGCAGAGCGAGCAGGGCCGGCAGAGCCAGGGGAGAGCCGCGAGGGAGCCGGCGGCACGGAACGGTGCGCCCGTCGTCCAACGGTCGCGCCCGTGCGGTCGCGCCGGGCGGACGCCGCCGTCCGCCTGCCCCGCCGCGCCGGCCGCCGCGGTTGCGCCGCTGGCGGCCGCCGCCCGACCCGGCACGCCGCCTGCGCGTGGCTCTGGTCGTCATGCTCTTCCTGCTGAGCCTCTTCGGCGGGCGACTGATCCAGGTGCAGGGGCTCGACGCCTCCGCGCTCGCCGCGCAGGCGCTCAAGAACCGCACCCGCAGCCAGCCACTCTTCGCCCACCGCGGCGACATCCTGGACGCCGCCGGGGCCACCCTCGCCACGACCGTGGAGCTGCGCGACATCCGGGTCGACCAGACCCTCGTCGGCCGGTACAAGCGGCAGGTCGGGGAGGACCGCCCCACGGTCGGGCTGCGCGGTGCCGCCGAGGATCTCGCGCCGTTGCTGGGCCAGTCCGTCGACGCCCTCGCGGCGAAGCTGACCGGAACGAGCCGGGGCGCGACGATCGCCCGCGGCGTCGCCCCCGACGTGGCACGCCAGGTGCTGCGCCTCGCCATCCCGGGCCTGGCCACCTACCAGACGAGCCGGCGGCTCTACCCCTCCGGCCTGGTCGCCGCCAACGTGCTCGGCTTCGTCGGCACCGGCGACGGCACCGCGCACGGCGGCCTCGAGCAGGCCTACAACAGCCAGCTGGCCGGCACGCCGGGCCAGATCACGTACGAGCAGAGCCTGGACGGCGCGCAGATCCCGACGGGTGTGCTCGCCGACGTCGACCCGCGCGACGGCTGCACGATCCGCACCACCATCGACCGCGACCTGCAGTGGAAGGCGCAGCAGCTGCTCTCGGCGCAGGTGTCGGCGCTGCAGGCCAAGGGTGGGTACGCGGTCGTCGTCGACACCCGCACGTTCGAGGTGCGCGCGCTCGCCGTCGTGCCGACCTACGACCCGAACCATCCCGAGAAGGCCGGCCAGTCGACCCTGAACGACCGCAGCCTGCTCGACACCTTCGAGCCCGGGTCCACCGCCAAGGTGATCACGCTGGCGGCCGCCCTGGAGGAGAAGAGCTCCACGCCCGCCACGAAGGTCTCCGTCCCGCCGGTGCTGCGGCGCGCCGACGTGACGTTCCACGATGCCGAGTTCCACGGCACCGAGCAGCTGACGGTGGCCGGCGTCCTCGCGCAGTCGAGCAACATCGGCACGATCCTGACCGGCGAGAAGCTCGCGCCCGTGACCCTCGACAAGTACCTGCGCCTGTTCGGCCTCGGCGCGCCCACCGGGATCGGGCTCGCCGAGTCGCCGGGGCTGCTCGCTCCGTACGAGCAGTGGAGCGGGTCGCAGCGGTACACCGTCATGTTCGGCCAAGGCCTCTCGGTGACCACCCTGCAGGCGGCCGACGTCTTCGCGACCCTCGCCAACGACGGCGTCCGCCGCCAGCCCCGGATCGTCTCGGGGCAGACCTGCGCCGACGGGGTCTTCCGGCCGGCCCCGGCCACCGACGGACTGCGCGTGGTCAGTGCCGACACGGCCCGGAAGATGCGCCTGATGATGGAGCAGGTGGTCAGCACCAACGGCACCGCGATCAAGGCGGCCATCCCCGGCTACCGGGTCGCGGGCAAGACCGGTACGGCCCAGTACCCGGACGGTCACGGCGGCTACCAGGCGGGCGCGTACACCGCGAGCTTCATCGGGATGGCGCCCGCCGACGACCCGCATCTCGTCGTGGCCGTCGTGTTCGACCGGCCGAAGCACGACTACTTCGGCGGGCAGGCGGCGGCGCCGGTCTTCTCCCAGCTCATGGCGTACGCGCTGGCGCAGCAGAAGATCCCGCCGACGGGCACGACCACGCCTCGCATGCCGCTGCGCTGGAACTGACCGGTAGCCTGACGCATCGTGCCGATCCCCGGCGGCCCCCGCCCCGACCACGTCGTCCCCCGGCCCCTGGCCGAGGTCCTCGCGTACCTGGGCCTCGATCCGCTGCGCCGGCCGGAGCCCGCGGCCCCGGTGACAGGGGTGACCCTCAGCTCGCGGGCGGTGCGGCCCGGTGACCTCTACGCGGCGCTCCCCGGGTCACGCACCCACGGTGCGCAGTACGCCGAGCAGGCGGCGCGGGCGGGTGCGGTGGCCGTCCTCACGGATCCGGCCGGCGCCGGGCCGGCCGCGGCCGCCGGCCTGCCGGTCGCCGTCGTGGCCGAGCCGCGGGCCGTCCTCGGCTCCCTGGCCGCGTGGCTCTACGGCGAGCCGGCGGCGAAGCTGCTGACGCTCGGCGTGACCGGCACGAACGGCAAGACGACGAGCACGACACTGCTCGACGCGGCGCTGCGGGCCGCCGGCCGGCGCACCGGCCTGGTCGGGACCGTCGAGCTGCGGGCCGGGGGGCTGCGCATCCCGTCGACGGGCACCACACCGGAGGCCCCGGACCTGCACGCCCTGCTCGCCGTGATGGTCGAGCGCGGCGTGACGGTGTGCTCGATGGAGATCTCCAGCCACGCGCTCGCGCAGCACCGCGTCGACGGCCTCGTGGTCGACGTGGCGGCCTTCACCAACCTCAGCCGGGACCACCTCGACTTCCACGGGTCGATGGAGGCGTACTTCGCGGCCAAGGCGTCCCTCTTCACCCCCGAACACTCCCGCCGCGGCGTGGTCTGCGTCGACGACGAGGCCGGCGCCCGGCTCGCCGCGAGCGTGACACGCGTGCCGGTGACCACCGTCGCGACACGGCCGGGTGCGGCGGCTGCCGCGGACTGGCGCGTCGTCTCGGACGGTCGGACGCCGGCCTGTCGGTGGCCCGCGTCGCCGGCCCCGCCGGCATCGACATCGAGCTGCGCAGCCCCCTGCCGGGCCGCTTCAACCTGGCCAACACCCTGCTCGCCCTCGCCGTCCTGGTGGAGGCGGGGCTCGACGCGGAGCACGCCGCCAAGGCGCTGGCCGTCGCCGGCCCGGTGCCCGGGCGGATGGAACGCGTCGGGGAGCCGGGCCGCCCGCCGGGTGCCCCGCTGGCGGTCGTCGACTTCGCCCACTCCCCGGACGCCGTCGACCAGGCGCTCGCGGCCCTGCACGGCGCGGCGCCCGGCGCGGGCGGCCCGCTCGTCGTCGTGCTCGGCGCCGGCGGCGACCGCGACCGTGAGAAGCGCCCGCTGATGGGCGCCGCCGCCGCGCGGGGCGCCGACGTCGTGGTCGTGACCGACGACAACCCGCGCTCGGAGGACCCGGCGGCGATCCGCGCGGCCCTGCTCGACGGCGCCCGGCGCGAGGCCGCCGCCGGCGGCGCCACCGTGCTCGAGGTGCCCGGCCGGGCCGAGGCGATCGCGCAGGGCGTGCGCCGCGCCTGGGGCGGCGGGGTCGTCCTCGTCGCGGGCAAGGGACACGAGCAGGGCCAGGAGGTCGCAGGCGTGGTCCACCCGTTCGACGACCGCACCGCCCTGCGCGCCGCGCTCGACGAGGCCGCCGAGCGGGAGGCCCGGTGATCGCGATCGGGCTGCCCGAGCTGGCCGCGGTCACCGGCGGCCGGCTCGCCGGGGAGCGGGAGACCTGGCCGAGGACGCCGTCGTCACCGGGCCCGTCGTCGTCGACAGCAGGCAGGCCGCGCCGGGCGCGCTCTTCGTCGCGCTCGAGGGCACCCGGGCCGACGGCCACGACCACGCCGCCGAGGCCGTCGCGGCGGGGGCGGTGGCCGTCCTGGCCGGCCGCGAGGTCGACGCCCCCTGCGTCGTCGTCCCCGATCAGCTCGAAGCGTTGGGCGCCCTCGCCCGGCACGTCGTCGACGCGCTGCCCGACCTGCGCGTCGTCGGCGTCACCGGGTCGTCCGGCAAGACGAGTACGAAGGACCTGCTGGCGGTCCTGCTGGGCGCCGTCGGGCCGACGATCGCGCCGGTCGGCTCGCTCAACAACGAGATCGGGCTGCCCCTGACGGCGCTGCGCTGCGACGAGGGCACGCGCTGGCTGGTCGCCGAGATGGGTGCGCGCAGGCCCGGCAACATCGCCTACCTCACCCGGATCACGCCGCCCGACGTCGCCGTGGTCCTCAACGTCGGCGCCGCCCACGCCGGCGTCTTCGGCTCGCGGGAGGCGACGGCCGCCACCAAGGGCGAGCTGCCGGCGGCCGTGGGGGAGAGCGGCGTGGCGGTGCTGAACGCCGACGACCCGCTCGTCGCCGCCATGGCCGCGCGCACCCGGGGCCGGGTGGTCCTGACCGGCCGCGCGCCGCACGCGCACGTCCGCGCGGACGACGTCAGCCTCGACGCCTGGTCGCGGCCCTCGTTCACCCTCTCCTGTCCCCAGGGCAGCGCACGCGTCGCCCTGCTGCTCCACGGGGAGCACCACGTCGCGAACGCGCTCGCCGCCGCCGCCGTCGGGCTCGAGGCGGGCCTGTCGCCGGCCCGGATCGCCGAGCTCCTCTCGGGCGCCCGGCCGGCGAGCCGCTGGCGGATGGAGGTCACCACCCGCGCCGACGGCGTCACCGTCGTCAACGACGCGTACAACGCGAACCCCGACTCGGTGCGCGCCGCGCTGAAGGCGCTCGCCGCGATGGGCCGGCCCGAGGGCGCACACCGCGCGACCGGCCGGACGCCGCACCTGGGCGGTCCTCGGGGAGATGCTCGAGCTCGGCGCCGACGCGCTCGACGAGCACGACCGGATCGGCCGGCTGGCCGTCCGCCTCGACATCTCCCGGCTCGTCGCGGTCGGCGCCGGCGCGCGCGCGATCCACACCGGTGCGGGCCAGGAGGGGTCCTGGGGTGAGGAGTCGGCCTGGGTGCCGGACGCCGCCGCCGCCCTCGCCCTGCTGCGCGCGGAGCTGGCCCCCGGTGACGTCGTCCTCGTCAAGGCCTCCAGGTCGGTCGGCCTCGACGTCGTCGCGGCCGCCCTGCTCGACGACGTCCCCCGTGGGGCCGGGGGACCGCCGCGTGAAGACCGTCCTCATCGCGGCTGCGGTCGCGCCTGGTCTGCTCGCTCTTCGGAACCCCGCTCTACATCCGGTTCCTGTGGCGCGCGGGTACGGCCAGTTCATCCGCGACGACGGGCCGACCGGGCACCACACCAAGCGCGGCACGCCGACGATGGGCGGCGCCGTGATCATCGGCGGCGACCCTGCTCGGCTACGCCGTCGCGCACGGGGCGACGATGTGGGAGCCGACGATGTCGGCGGTGCTCGTGCTGTTCCTCATGACCGGGCTGGGCATCGTGGGCTTCCTCGACGACTACCTGAAGATCTCGCGGCAGCGCAGCCTGGGGCTGCGCGCCGGCGCCAAGCTCGCCGGGCAGTCCGCCGTGGCCATCACGTTCGCCGCTGCTCGCGCTCGCAGTTCCCGAGCACCTCGTTCCGGACGCCGGCCTCGACCCGGATCTCGTTCATCCGCGACACCGGGATCGACCTCGCGTTCGCGGGAGCCGCCGTCGGGCTGGTGCTGTTCGTGATCTGGGCGCTGCTCATGATCGCCGCCTGGAGCAACGGGGTGAACCTCACCGACGGGCTCGACGGCCTCGCCACCGGCGCCTCGCGTGCTCGTGTTCAGCGCGTACGTGCTGATCGGGATCTGGCAGTCGAACAACTCCTGCCTGGAGCGGCCGGGCGTGCAGTGCTACGAGGTACGCGACCCCCGCGACCTCGCGGTCGTCGCGGCGGCCGCGCTGGGATCGTGCTTCGGCTTCCTCTGGTGGAACGCCGTCGCCGGCGAAGATCTTCATGGGCGACACCGGCTCGCTCGCCCTCGGCGGGGCGCTCGCCGGGCTGGCGATCACGTCGCCGCACCGAGCTGCTGCTGGTGCTCCTCGGCGGCCTGTTCGTTCTCATCACGCTGTCGGTCGTCATCCAGGTCGGGTCGTTCAAGCTCACCGGGAAACGGGTGTTCCGGATGGCGCCGCTGCAGCACCACTTCGAACTGGCCGGATGGGCCGAGGTGACGATCGTCATCCGGTTCTGGATCATCGCCGGGCTCTTCGTCGGGCTCGGCCTGGGCGTGTTCTACGCCGAGTGGGTGGTGGGCCAGTGACGTCCGACGCCTCCGCCGCCGCGCCGGGGCGGCTCGCGGGCCTCACCCACGGCGGCGCCGACTGGGCCGGCCTGCGCGTGGTGGTCGCCGGCATCGGCGCGTCGGGCTTCGCGGCCGCCGACGCCCTGGTCGAGCGTGGCGCCCGCGTGGTCGTCGTCGACGCCGGCGACGGGCCCGCCCAGCGCGAACGCGCCGTCATCCTGGACACCCTCGGCGCGCAGGTGCGCCTCGGCGCGGGTGCGGCCGACGCCCTCCCGGCGGTCGGCGACGGGGCCGCCGACCTCGTGGTGACGTCGCCCGGCTGGCGCCCGGACCACCCCGTGCTCGCCGGGGCGGCCGGCGCCGGCGTCCCGGTGTGGAGCGAGGTGGAGCTCGCCTGGCGGATGCGCCCGGCCACCGGCGCGGCCCCGTGGCTCACGGTGACCGGCACCAACGGCAAGACGACGACGGTGACCATGCTCGCGGCGATGCTCACCGCCGCCGGCCTGCGCAGTGCCGCGGTGGGCAACGCGGGCACACCCGTGCTCGAGGCCGTGCTCCACCCGCAGCCGTACGACGTGCTGGCCGTCGAGCTCTCCAGCTTCCAGCTGCACTCGACGGCGTCCGTGTCGCCGCTGGCCAGCGCCTGCCTCAACATCGCGGTCGACCACCTCGACTGGCACGGCAGCATGGCGGCCTACACCCGCGACAAGGGCAGGGTCTACGAGAACACCCAGGTCGCCTGCGTCTACAACGTCGCCGACCCGCGCGACCGAGGAGCTCGTCCGCGAGGCCGACGTCGTCGAGGGCTGCCGCGCCGTCGGCTTCACGCTGGGGATCCCCGGGCTGTCGATGCTGGGGGTGGTCGAGGACGTCCTCGCCGACCGGGCCTTCGTCGCGCAGCGGCGGACCTCGGCCGCCGAGCTCGCCACCCTCGACGACGTGCGGGCCGGCGCCGGCGGCGTCCTCGCGCCGCACCTGGTCGAGAACGCGCTCGCCGCCGCGGCCCTCGCCCGCGCCGCCGGCGTGCCGCCCGTGGCCGTCCGCGACGGTCTGCGCGCGCTCGTGCCGCCCGCGCACCGGCTCGCGCGCGTCGCCGAGAGCGGCGGCGTGACGTGGATCGACGACTCGAAGGCGACGAACCCGCATGCGGCCGACGCGGCGCTGCGGGGCTTCGACACGGTGGTCTGGGTCGCCGGCGGCCTCGCCAAGGGCGCCCGGTTCGAGGACCTCGTCGCGGCGCACGCCCCGCGGCTGCGCGGCGCGGTGCTCCTCGGTCGCGACCGCGACCTCGTGCGCGAGGCGCTGGCCCGACACGCCCCGGATGTTCCGGTCCTCGAGGTCGACGTCGCCCAGACTGGAGGGTGACCGCTGCCAGCCCGGACGGGCTCATGGACCTCGTCGTCGAGGCCGCGGCGTCGCTCGCCCGGCCCGGCGACACGGTGCTGCTCTCGCCGGCGTGCGCCTCCCTCGACCAGTTCGCCGACTACGGCGAGCGCGGCGACGCGTTCGCCGCCGCGGTGCGCCGTCACGTCGCACACGGCGGCGGGCAGGGCTGAGCCGTGCCGGCCCGGCTGAGCCCCGTGCCGGCGCCGCCGCGGCCGGCCCCGCGGCAACGCGCGCACGCTCGCCACCGCGCGCCCGCTGGCCGGCGCGTGGGCGGCGCGGCTGCGGTCGCCGCTGGCCGCCTACTACCTCGTGCTCGGCTCGACCATCGCCCTGGTCGTCATCGGGCTCATCATGGTGCTCTCGAGCTCGAGCGTGGAGTCGCTGCAGACGCTCCACTCGTCGTACACGATCTTCGCCAAGCAGGCCATGTTCGCCGCGATCGGCCTGCCGCTCGCCGTGGGAGCGGCGTTCGGCTGCCCGTCCGCGCCTGGAAGGTCCTGGCCTGGCCGCTCCTGCTGGCGGGCGCCGCCGCGCTGCTGTTCGTGCTCGTGGCGGGCACGAACGTCAACGGCAACCAGAACTGGGTGCGGGTCGCGGGGCTGTCGCTGCAGCCGTCGGAGGCGGTCAAGCTCGCTCTCGTCGTCTGGGTCGCGGCCGTCCTCGAGCGCAAGCGGGCGCTGTTCGACCGCACCGTGCACGCGGTCGTGCCCGTGCTGCCGGTGACGGTCGTCCTGCTCGCGCTCGTCCTGGCCGGGCGCGACCTCGGCACCGCGCTCGTCATCCTCGGGCTGGTCGCGGCGCTGATGTTCGCCGCCGGGGTGCCGCTGCGGGTCTTCGCCTGGGGCGGCGCGCTCGCCACCGTGGGCGTGTTCCTTCTCGTGCAGACCAGCGCCAACCGGATGCAGCGCTTCGCCCACACCTACGGCGGCGACAGCGCGGCCGACCCGCAGGGCGTCGGCTACCAGCCGCTGCACGGGCTGTGGGCGCTCGCCAGCGGTGGCTGGTGGGGGCTCGGGCTCGGGGAGAGCCGGCAGAAGTGGCGCTGGCTGCCCGAGGCCCACAACGACTTCATCTTCGCGATCATCGGCGAGGAGCTCGGCCTGGTCGGCACGCTCGCGGTGCTCGCGCTGTTCGCCATCCTGGCCGTCGGGCTGTTCCGGCTCGTCGTCGCCAGTGACGACATGTTCGTCAAGATCGCCACCGGTGGGGTGCTCGCCTGGATCCTCGGCCAGGCGCTGGTCAACATCGGCGCCGTGGTCGGGCTGCTGCCGGTGATCGGCGTGCCGCTCCCGCTGGTCAGCAGCGGCGGCTCCGCCCTCGTGACGACCCTGATCGGGCTGGGCATGGTGCTCGGTTTCGCCCGGCGCGTCCCGGGCGCGGTGGAGGCGCTAGCCTCACGTCCGTCGGTGGTCAGGCGATCGCTCGCGGTGCTTCCCGGGCGGCGGAACGGGGGTAGTGGGTGAGCTCGATGTCGGTGATCCTCGCGGGCGGCGGGTCCACCGGCCATGTCGCGCCGCTGCTGGCGCTGGCCGACTGCCTGCGCCGGCGTGACCCCGGCGTCCGCGTCACCGCCCTCGGCACCGCCGAGGGGCTGGAGGCCCGGCTGGTGCCCGAGGCGGGCCTGCCGTTCGCCGTCGTGCCCCGCGTCCCGCTGCCCCGCAGGCCCTCGGCCGACCTCGGCCGGCTGCCGTGGCGGCTGCGCGCCGCGATCGCCGCCGCCTCACGCGCCATGGACGAGGCCGCCGCCCAGGTCGTCGTCGGGTTCGGCGGCTACGTCTCGACCCCCGCCTACCTCGCCGCCCGCCGGCTCGGGTTGCCGATCGTCGTGCACGAGCAGAACGCCCGCCCCGGCCTCGCCAACCGGCTCGGTGCGCGGTTCACCCCGTACGTCGCCACCACCTTCCCCGGCACCCCGCTCCGGGGGGCCCGCGTGATCGGGATGCCGCTGCGGCAGCAGATCACCCGGCTCGACCGGTCGGCGCGGCGCGACGAGGCGCTGGCGAGGTTCGGGCTCGATCCCCGGCGCACCACGCTGCTCGTCTTCGGCGGCTCGCTCGGCGCCCAGCGCCTCAACGTGACCTTCGGTCAGTCCCGCGACGTGCTCGCCGACGCGGGTGTCCAGGTGCTGCACGTGACGGGGCGCGGCAAGACCGTCGAGGGTCTCGCCGACGCCTCCGCTGACCTGTTCGCCGACCTCTCGGCGGGCGGGGCGCCCGGCTCCGGCGCGCGGCCGCGGTACGTGGCGGTGGAGTACGTCGACCGGATGGACCTGGCGTACGCCGCCGCCGACGCGGTCGTCTGCCGGGCGGGTGCCGGCACCGTCTGCGAGCTGACGACGGTCGGCCTGCCGGCCGCCTACGTGCCGCTGCCCATCGGGAACGGCGAGCAGCGGCTCAACGCCGAGCCGGTGGTCGAGGCCGGCGGCGGCCTGCTCGTCGACGACGCGCAGTGCACGCCGCAGTGGGTCCGCGACAGCCTGCTGCCGCTGCTCACCGACCCCGGCGAGCTCGCCGCCATGAGCAAGGCCGCCGCGGCCTTCGGGATCACGGACGGCGACGAGCGGCTGGCCGACCTCGTCGACCTGGCTGTCGCAGAGGCCTCGCCGGCGACGGAGCGCCGGAGCGCCCGGTGAAGCCCGACCTGAGCCTCGAGGTGCCGCCGGCGGCGGGCCTCGGCCGCGTGCACTTCGTCGGCATCGGCGGTGTCGGCATGGCGGGCATCGCCCGGATCATGCTCGAGCGCGGGGTGACGGTGTCGGGCAGCGACGCCAGCGCCTCCGGTGCGCTCGACGCGCTGCGGGCGCTCGGTGCCACCGTGCACGTCGGCCACGACGCCGCGCACGTCGCCGCGGCCGACACCGTCGTCGTCACCTCCGCGGCCCGCGAGGGCAACCCCGAGCTCGTCGAGGCCCGCCGGCGGGGGCTGCTGGTGCTGCACCGCTCGCAGGCGCTGGCCGCGCTGATGCGCCAGCGGCGGGCTGTGGCCGTCGCCGGGACGCACGGCAAGACGACCACCACCTCGATGCTCACCGTCGCCCTGCGGCATGCGGGCGCTGACCCGTCGTTCGCCATCGGCGGGGAGCTGACCGAGGGCGGCGACTCGGCCCACGAGGGCGCCGGCGACGTGTTCGTCGCCGAGGCCGACGAGTCGGACGGGTCCTTCCTGCTGTACTCGCCCACGGTGGCGGTCGTCACCAACATCGAGCCCGACCACCTCGACCACTACGGCACGGCCGAGGCGGTCACCGCCGCGTTCGACGCGTTCGCCGACCGCGTGGTGCCCGGCGGCGTTCTCGTCGCCTGCGCCGACGACCCCGGAGCGGCCTGGCTGGCTGCGGCCGTGCGGGAGCGGCGCGGCGCCGACGCCGTCCGGACCTACGGCAGGGCCGCGGTGGCGGACGTGCGCGTCGTCGGGCTCGACGCGTCCGGGCCCGGTGCGCGCTTCGGCCTGCGGGCGGACGGGCTGCCCGACGTCGACCTGGCCCTGCGCGTGCCCGGCGCCCACAACGCCCTGAACGCCGCCGCGGCGTGGGCCGCCGGCAGCTGGCTCGGGGCCGACCCGGAGCTGCTCGCCGAGGGTCTCGCCGGGTTCGGCGGCGCCCGGCGGCGGTTCGAGGCCAAGGGTGTCGAGGGCGGCGTGCGCGTGGTCGACGACTACGCCCACCACCCGTCGGAGGTGACCGCCGTGCTGCGCGCGGTGCGAGGCGTGAGCGGCGACGGCCGCGTGCTCGCGGTCTTCCAGCCGCACCTGTACAGCCGGACCAGGATCTTCGCGGCCGCCTTCGGTGCGGCGCTCGGGCTCGCCGACGAGGTCGTCGTGCTCGACGTCTACGGCGCCCGGGAGGACCCCGAGCCGGGCGTGACCGGTGAGCTCGTCGCCCGCGCCGTGCCGCTCCCGCCGGGCCGGGCCGTCTTCGAACCCGATCGCACGGCGGCGGTGCGCCGGCTCGCCGACCTCGCCAATCCCGGTGACGTCGTCCTGACGCTCGGCGCGGGCGACGTCACGACCCTGGGGCCGGCCGTGCTGGCCCGGCTGGCGGAGCGGCGCCCGGTGGGGGAGCGCGCTGGATGACCGCGGTGGCGCCGGGGGGCGCACTCCGCGGGGCCCGCACGCGGCCCGGCGCCCTGCTGCCCGCTCTCAAGCCTGTCCTCCGCCCGGTGCTAGGGCCCGTGGTGCGGCCCGTGCGGCCCGTCCTGCGCGCCGCACGCGGGGCGATGGTCCCGTCCCGCGTGCCGGCGACCTCACCCTCCGCGGACAAGGCTGTCGCGCCGCCCTCCACGGACGGCGCTCTCGCGGCGCCCGCCGATCGGCCGGCGCTGTCGTGCGTACGGGGTCCGTCGAGGCCTGCGGCCTCCAGGCGCCGGCGTGTGCTCGTGCCCTTGGCCGCCGCGGCCGGGGTGGGCGTCCTCGCCTGGGCGCTGCTGGCATCGCCGTACGCGACCGTGCGCTCCGTCGAGGTGACCGGAGCGTCGCAGCGGTGGGCGCCGGCGGTGCGGGCTGCGGCGGCCGACGCCGTCGGCCGCCCGCTGCTGCTCGCCCGCGACGACGGCATCCGCGCACGCGTCGCGGCCGTGCCCGGGGTGCGGTCCGCCGTCGTCGGCGTCCGGTGGCCCGGAGTGCTCACGGTGGCCGTCGTCGAACGGCCGCCGGCCGTGGCCGTGCCGGTGCCCGGCGGTGTCCGGCTCTTCGCCGCGGACGGCGTCGACCTCGGCCTCGAGCCCGCCGCACCCGCCGGCCTGCCGCTGCTGTCCGTGCCGCCCGCCGCGGTCGGGCCACGGACGGTGCTCGCCGCCGAGCAGGCCCGCCGAGGGTTGCCGGCCGGGCTGGCCCGCGACGTGGTGCGCGTCGGGGCGACGAGCCCGGACGGGGTGTGGTTCGGGCTGCGCGGCGGGGCTCGGGTGGTGTGGGGCGGGCCCGGTGACGGTGCCGTGAAGGCCGAGATGCTCGCGGTGCTGCGCCGGTCCGTGCCGGCTGCCCCGGGGACGACTTTCGACGTGAGCGCACCCGACGCGCCCGCCGTCTCGACCCCCTGACCCCGCAGCGCGGCGATCGCGGCGAGGCGCGCCGAACCTCGGACGATGTCGCCGGGGAGCGGCCCACGCCTACCTCGGCTGCCACATCGTCCGAGGTTCGGGACGGCCGTCGATCTCCCTCGCTCCGCCAGGACGCCGAGGTATGCCGCGAGACGGCACGCCGGCAGGCCGACACGCCGAAGGCGGTCGTTGAGTCGCTCCGTAGGCCCCCGTACGGTCACAAGCATCAGGAGCTGGTTGACATAACTATAACCCTCTACCTGAGGGTGAGAGTCTCCAACCCCCGACCGCGAGTGGAAGGCACCCGACGTGGCTGCACCTCAGAACTACCTTGCCGTCATCAAGGTCGTCGGTATCGGCGGCGGCGGCGTCAACGCCGTCAATCGCATGATCGAGGTCGGGCTCAAGGGCGTCGAGTTCATCGCGATCAACACGGACGCGCAGGCGCTGCTCATGAGCGACGCCGACGTCAAGCTCGACGTCGGCCGCGAGCTCACGCGCGGTCTCGGCGCCGGCGCGGATCCTGAGGTCGGCCGCAAGGCCGCCGAGGACCACGCGGAGGAGATCGAAGAGGTCATCAAGGGCGCCGACATGGTCTTCGTGACCGCGGGCGAGGGCGGCGGCACCGGCACGGGCGGCGCTCCCGTCGTCGCGCGCATCGCCCGCTCGCTCGGCGCCCTCACGATCGGTGTCGTCACCCGTCCCTTCACCTTCGAGGGCCGCCGCCGCGCCACCCAGGCGGACTCGGGGATCACGGGCCTGCGCGAAGAGGTCGACACCCTCATCACGATCCCCAACGACCGGCTGCTGTCGATCAGCGACAAGCACGTGAGCGTGCTCGACGCCTTCCGCTCGGCCGACCAGGTGCTGCTCTCCGGCGTCCAGGGCATCACCGACCTCATCACCACGCCGGGCCTGATCAACCTCGACTTCGCCGACGTGAAGTCGGTCATGCAGGGCGCCGGCAGCGCGCTCATGGGCATCGGCTCGGCGCGCGGCGAGGACCGCGCGATCCAGGCCGCCGAGACCGCAATCTCGAGCCCGCTGCTCGAGGCGAGCGTCGACGGGGCCCACGGCGTCCTCCTCTCCATCCAGGGCGGCTCCGACCTGGGCCTGTTCGAGATCAACGAGGCGGCCCGGCTGGTCCAGGAGGCCGCGCACCCCGAGGCCAACATCATCTTCGGCGCGGTCATCGACGACGCCCTCGGTGACGAGGTGCGTGTCACCGTCATCGCCGCCGGCTTCGACGGGGGTGCCCCCACGCGCCGGCGCGACGAGCGAGCCCTCGGTCAGGTGTCCGGCCGCAGCGTGCCCGCGCCGGCGGCGCCGGCCGCCCCCGGCCGCCCGATGGTCGGCGCCGGCGCCACCAGCTCGGCCAACGGTGCCGGCTCGCCCGGCCGGCCCCAGCCGCTCGACGCGTCGCCCTACGGGGAGCACCGCGGATACGGGCAGCCCGCCCCGGCCGAGCCCGCCCGGCGTGGCCTGGGTGAGTACCGCACCTCCGAGGCCGCGCCGGTGGGCGCCAACGGCTCCGCCCCCGCCGGTCTGCCGCCCGTGACGCCCCCGGTCACGGGGGCACCGCTCGGCCCGCCGGCCGGGTCGGGCACCAACGGCTCCTACCCCTCCGCCCAGCCGCAGCAGCAGGCGTCCCAGCAGCACGCGCCTCAGCAGCACGCCCCGCAGCAGCAGCAGCAGCACGCGCCGCAGCAGCCGGCCCAGCACCAGCCGCAGCAGCCCCAGCCGCAGCCCGACCGCGAGCCGGCCGTCGTGCACGAGCAGGGCGGGCGCTTCGTCGAGCTGCCGCACGAGCCTCGCCCCGCCGCCCGGCCGACCCCCCGCCCGATCGTCATCGACGACGACCTCGACGTCCCCGACTTCCTCAAGTAGGGCACGCTCGAGGGGTGCAGCTCAACGACGTCGTCCCGGCCCCCGTCGTCGCCGTCGACCTCGGCCCGGGGGTCCGGGCCGGGTTCACGAGCGGGGCCGGCGACACCTCGCGCGGCCCGTGGGGCGGTTTCGACCTCGCCCTCCACGTGGGCGACGACCCCGCGGCGGTGCGTCGCAACCGCCGCGTCCTCGCGGGCTGGGCGGGCGGGCCGGTCCGGTTCGCCCGCCAGGTCCACGGCACCACCGTTCTCGACCCCGCGGACGCCGCCGCCGAGTGGCCGGCCCCCACGCAGGACCCCCTCGCCCCCGGCGACGACGACGGGCCCGAGGCCGACGGCCTCGTCACCGCTCGGCGCGGTCTCCCGCTGGGTGTGCTCGTGGCCGACTGCGTGCCCGTGCTGCTCGCCGATGCCGCCGCCGGCGTCGTGGCCGCCGCGCACGCCGGCCGCCGGGGCCTGCTCGCCGGCGTGCTGACGGAGGTCGTCTCCGCCATGGCCGCCCGCGGCGCCCACCCGGGCGCCATCCGCGCGGCGATCGGCCCCGCCGCCGGTGGTTGCTGCTACGAGGTGCCGGCCGAGCTGCAGGCGCAGGCCGTCGCCGCCCGGCCCGAGCTGCGGTCAACGACGAGCTGGGGCACCCCCGCGCTCGACCTGCGGGCGGGAGCGGTCGCCGAGCTCACCGCGCTCGGCCTGGCACACGTCGAGCCCGTCGGCGGGTGCACCATCGAGGACCCATCCCTGTACTCCTACCGCCGCGCCGCCGTCACCGGCCGGTTCGCCGGCGTCGTCACCCTGCTGCCATGACCTCTCCCCCAGCCCCGTCCCACGGCGCGGACGCCGTCGCGCCCGGCTCCGACCGGCGAGCCGAGCTGGCAGTGCGGCTGTCGGCGGTGCGCGCCCGGGTGAGCGAGGCGTGCCGGCAGGCCGGGCGCCACGACGAGGACGTCACCCTCGTCGTCGTCACCAAGACACATCCCGCCTCCGACGTCGCCCTGCTCGCGGGCCTCGGCGTCCGGGACGTGGGCGAGAACCGCGACCAGGAGGCGGCTGCGAAGCACGGGGAGTGCGCCGGCCTGGACCTGCGCTGGCATTTCATCGGGCGGCTCCAGTCGAACAAGGCGCGTTCGGTGGCCCGCTACGCCGACATGGTCCACTCCGTCGACCGGCCCGCGCTGGTGGGCGCGCTCGACCGGGGCGCCCACGCGGCGGGCCGCCGGCTCGACTGCCTGGTCCAGGTCAGCCTGGACGGCGACACCGGGCGCGGTGGCGTGGCCGTGGACGGGTTCGACGCGCTGGCCGCCGCGGTCGCCGACGCCGCGTCGCTGCGCCTGCGCGGCGTCATGGCCGTCGCCCCGCTCGACGCCGATCCCACCCGCGCGTTCGCGGCCCTGCCCGGGCTGCTCGAGCGGGCCGCCCGGTACGCCCCCGAGGCTGACGTCCTCTCGGCCGGCATGAGCGGAGACCTCGAGGCGGCGGTCGCGTCCGGCGCGACACACCTGCGTGTCGGGACCGCGATCCTCGGTGCGCGCCCGACGCTCAGGTAACGTCCACGACCGTGGGTGACGACGAGGCAAGGAGCACCGATGGGCGGCGCGCTACGTAAGACCATGGTGTACCTGGGCCTCGCCGAGGACGACGAGCGGTACGACGCCTACGACGCCGAGGACGACCCGGAGTACGAGGCGGAGGACGAGGTGGCCGACGACACGATCGAGGAGCCACGGCGCCCCGAACCGCGTGAGCTGGAGCGCCGCGCCGCGGTGACCCCGATCGCGAGTGCCCGGGCTGCGCGTGTCGTGCCCGCGCCGGCTCCGATGGGAGAGCTCCACCGCATCACGACGATCCACCCCCGCACGTATAACGAGGCGAAGACGATCGGCGAGTCGTTCAGGTCGGGACCCCGGTCATCATGAACCTCGGGGACATGGCGGACGCCGACGCCAAGCGCCTGGTCGACTTCGCGGCCGGCCTCGTCTTCGGCCTGCACGGGGCCATCGAGAAGGTGACGAGCAAGGTCTTCCTGCTGTCGCCGTCGCACGTCGAGGTCACGCCGGCCGAGAAGCCCCAGCACGTGCCCGAGCGGACCTTCTTCAACCAGAGCTGAGCTCGACCGGAGTCACCGGTCTGCCGGGCGCCGCCCGCACCGTCGACGCCAGCCGACGACGTCGGCGGTGCCCGCTCTACCATCGGGGGGTCCGCCCTCGCATGTCGCCGTCCGCGGCAGGCGTGCCCCCACCGATGGGAACCCCCGACCCGTGACGCCGATCGACGCGGTCCGAACCGTGCTCTACCTCGTGGTCTTCCTCTTCTTCATCGCGCTCATCGTGCGGCTGGTCTTCGACTGGATCCAGTACTTCTCGCGCGAGTGGCGCCCCCGCGGGCCCGTCCTCGTTCTCGCCGAGGGTGCCTACTCGGCCACGGATCCCGCCGTGAAGACGCTGCGCCGGTTGCTGCCGCCGATCCGGCTGGGCGCTGTCGCGCTGGACCTCGCGTTCCCGGTGATCTTCATCGTGACCGTGATCCTGCTCGGCATCCTCGCGCCCTGAGCGCATCCCCCCAGTTCGGGGCAGGGTCGGGGCGCTTCCTCCACCCGTTCGGACCATGCTCGGCGCCCTGCGCGGTGCCTTGCTCACGCCTCGCGTCCATGTACTATCCGTGTTGTCGCAGTCACTCAGAGTCCATGGCCGTTCCCCGGCCGGCAGCTGTTCGTTTACCCCACCGGCATCCGATACGGTGACACGGCGACGCCGATCCGCCGATCTAGTCTCTCCCGCGAGGTGACCAGCATGGCTCTGACGCCAGAGGACGTAGTCAACAAGCGCTTCCAAGCGACGAAGTTCCGCGAGGGCTACGACCAGGACGAGGTCGACGACTTCCTCGACGAGGTCGTCAACGAGCTCCGCCGCCTGGGCGAGGAGAACGAGGACCTGCGCTCCAAGCTCGGCGCCTGCGAGCGCCGCGTGGGTGAGCTCTCCCGGGCCACGGTCTCCCGCGAGGGCACCGACGAGCGCGAGCGGGAGCGTGAAGCCGCGCCCGTCATGGCCGCTCCGGCGCCGCAGCCCGTCGCGCCCGAGCCCGCGCGCCCGATGCCCGCTCCCATGAGCGCGGCTATGGGCGCGGCGCTCGAGGGCCCGCAGGGTCCCCAGGAGGCCGCGGGCATGCTCGCCCTCGCCCAGAAGCTGCACGACGAGTACGTGCGCAACGGCGAGCAGCAGCGCGACCGCATCGTCAGCGAGGCGCGCGAGCACGCCACCCGGCTGGTGCGCGAGGCCGAGGAGAAGCAGCGCCAGACGCTCGGCTCCCTCGAGCAGGAGCGTTCACTGCTCGAGCGCAAGATCGACGAGCTGCGGGCGTTCGAGCGCGAGTACCGCAGCCGGCTGAAGTCCTACCTCGAGGGTCAGCTGCGCGAGCTCGAGTCCAAGGCGGCGGTCGTCCCCGGCCGTGCGCAGCAGCCCGCTCCGAGCCTCGCCGGCAGCGCGCCGATGGGGTACGGCAACGGCCCGTTGCCCACCCGCGGTGCCTACGCCGCTGACAACGGCAGCGACCAGTCGAGCCAGAGCTACCCCTTCGGCGACCGGGGCTGACGCCCCGCCGGCGTCGCGCCGGCAGCCCGAGGTCACGAGATCGGCGAACGGCGGCTCCTGGTGGTTCCCGCGCACGAGCGGGGCACCGGGGGCCGCTGCCGCGTTTCTCGCCCGCCCCTGCGTCCGGTGCGGTTGGGGCGCGCAGGCGGCCTCGCGGCGAGGGGTGGTGCGTTGAGGAGCAGGCTGCGACGCCCTATCCTTCCGGGACCGTCGATACCTGCCTCGTGCAGGTGGGGGAGGACCAATGGCAGACCGCAAGGCTGCAGCGAACGCACCGGTCGCGCTCGACGCGAGCTCGATGGCGGTCGCTCCGGGGGAGGCTCCCTGGACGGACGAGGAGCTCGCGGAACAGCGAGCCGTCCTCGACGCGGAGCTCAGCAGGATCGAGGGCGAGGTCGAGTCGCTCGGGTCGGCGCTGTCCGACGTGCTGCGGGACGGCGGCGACGGGGCGGGCGACGACCAGGCCGACACCGGCGCGAAAGCCTTCGAGCGCGACCAGGAGATGACCCTGCTCGCCAATGCGCGCGACATGCTGTTCCAGACCCGGCGCGCGCTCGAGCGCATCGATGCCGGCACCTACGGCACCTGCGAGAACTGCGGGGGCCCGATCGGCAAGGCCCGGCTGCAGGCCTTCCCCCGCGCCACGTTCTGCGTGACCTGCAAGCAGCGCCAGGAACGCCGCTGACGCCGGCGAGACCCGCCGCCCCGGCAGGACCGCCCGCCCAGGCATGGGACCCTGGGACCACCATGGACGAGACCCCCGCCGGGCGTGCCCAACCCTCACGCCGCACCGCCCTCGTCGTGGGTCTCCTGGCCACGGCCGTGGTCGTGGTCGTCCTCGACCAGCTGACCAAGGCGTGGGCGGTCAGGAGCCTCGCCGACGGCAGCACGGTCGACGTGCTCGGCCAGGCCGTGCAGCTCCGGTTGTTCCGCAACCCGGGCGCGGCGTTCTCGTTCGCCACCGGCACGACCTGGATCTTCACCCTGGTCGCGACCGCGGCCAGCGTCGCGATCGTGCGCCTGTCCCGGCGCCTCGGGAGCGCCTGGTGGGCCCTCGCGCTGGGGCTCCTGCTCGGCGGTGCGGTGGGCAACCTGCTCGACCGCCTGTTCCGGGAGCCGGCCTTCGCGCAGGGGCACGTCGTCGACTTCATCGACCTGCCCCGGCTGTTCGTCTTCAACGTCGCCGACGCCGCGATCACCACGGCGGCCGCCCTGCTGGGGCTGCTCGCCTGGCGGGGCGTGCGGTTCGACGGGACCACACCGCCGGACGCCGCCACTTCGGACGCCGGCACTTCGGACGCCGGCACTTCGGGCGCCGGCACCTCGGACGCCGGCACCTCGGAGGCCGGCACCTCGGAGGCCGGCACCTCGGACGCCGGCACCTTGGAGGCCGGCACCTCCGACACCGGTAGTGCGGAGGCCTGCACCTCCGGCGCCGACCCTTCCGAGGCCGAGGCACCGCGGGGGCACCAGTGACCTCCCGTTCGCTGCCGGTGCCCGACGGCCTCGTGGGGGAGCGCCTCGACGCCGCGCTCGCCCGCCTCCTCGGACTGTCCCGCTCGGCGGTGGTCGAGCTCGCCGACGCCGGGCGCGTCCGGATCGACGGCCGCGAGGTCGCCAAGAGCGAGCGGCTGCGCCCCGGCAGCTGGCTCGAGGTCGACCTCCCCGACCCCGCGGACGCCGTCCCCGCAGCCCCGCCCGAACCCGTTCCGGGGCTGCTCGTCGTGCACGACGACGACGACCTCGTCGTCGTCGACAAGCCCGTCGGGGTCGCCGCCCACCCCAGCCCCGGGTGGACCGGCCCGACCGTGGTCGGCGGGCTGGCCGCCGCGGGCTACCGGATCGCCACGTCGGGAGCGGCCGAGCGGCAGGGCGTCGTCCATCGGCTCGACGTGGGCACCAGCGGGCTCATGGTGGTGGCGAAGAGCGAGTACGCCTACAGCAGGCTCAAGCAGGCCTTCCGCGAGCGCACCGTCGACAAGACCTACCACGCCCTCGTGCAGGGCCACCCCGACCCTCTCGTCGGCACCATCGACGCCCCCATCGGGCGGCATCCCACAGCCGACTACAAGTGGGCGGTCGTGGCGGAGGGCAAGCCCAGCGTGACCCACTACGAGGTGCTCGAGGCGTTCCGCGCGGCGTGCCTCACCGAGATCCACCTCGAGACCGGCAGGACCCACCAGATCCGCGTGCACTTCGCGGCGCTGCGCCACCCCTGCGTGGGGGACCTCACCTACGGCGCCGACCCCCGTCTCGCCGAGCAGCTCGGCCTCTCGCGGCAGTGGTTGCACGCCGTCCGGCTGGGGTTCACACACCCGGGTACCGACCAGTGGATCGAGTTCACGAGCTCGTACCCGCAGGACCTGGCGACGGCGCTCGAACGGCTCGCGGCGAGCTGAGCCTCGCAGCCGCCGGCTCCGGCGGACGTGGGAGCGGCGGCTCCGGCAGGAGCGGGAGCGGTCAGCTCTGGCGGGACCTCGCGTACAGGACGAGCGCCGCGACGACCACGACCGTCACCGCCAGCGCCGCGGAGACGATCTTCGGGATGCTGTACGGGCGCTCGCCGACGACCTGCCCGGTGTGGGCGTTGACGAAGACCTGGTAGGTCCGGCCGGCGTAGAGGTAGGCGGCGATCCAGACGGGGAGCAGCACGAGCTTGAACATGATCTCGGCGTAGCGGACGTCCATCGAGTTCACGCGCTGCTCGTCGCCGCCGATGTCGTCGCGGCAGTCGCCCTCGATGACCTGCTCCATCTGCTGCTTCGCGGCGGCCAGCCCCTGGTCGGGCTCGACGTCGTAGCGCAGCGTCTGGTACCCCGACAAGTAGTCGGGCTGGTAGGAGACGGCGCGCTCCAGCGGCCACGGCGCGAGCTGCTGGACGCGCTCGGGCGACAGCCGTGTCGAGCCGGGCACGAGGACGTCGTCGAAGGCGCGCTCGACGTGCCCGGAGGCGCCGTACCAGGCGGTGCGCATGACCTCGCGGGTCTTCGTCTCGCCGTTCTCGCTGTAGGTCTCGGTCTCCCAGTAGTGCTCGCCCCGCATCCCCGCGTAGTCGGTCGCCGTGGCGGCGTCGTACGTCCAGTGCGGCAGGTAGGTGCCGTGGAGCTGCTCGGTGGCCCCCACCTTCTTGAGCTTGTTCGGGGCGAACCACCGCGAGCGGACCCAGCCGCGCACGGAGTCCTGGGCGGCGCGCGGGTCGATCCCGAACGGAACCACCGCCTCGGGGGCGATCTGGTCGCCGCCCGCCGTCTCGGCGACGATCGGCGCCCCGCAGAAGGGGCAGCTGTCGGAGAGGTTGTCGCTGTCGGTCTGAGCACCGCAGCGGTGGCAGGTGAGCCGGTAGGCGCCCGCGGGCGCACGGGGCTTCGGCGGCAGCGCCGCCCAGGCGTCGAAGGAGTGCTCCTCGATGACGGCGGTCGCCGCCGGCACGTCCTGGAGGTGCCCGCAGTACGGGCAGCGCAGCGACGACGTGCCGGGCGCGAACTCCAACCGGGCGCCGCACTGGGAGCAGGGGAACGTCATGCTGCCCGGGCGCGCGGCGGGGACCGCGGCGCCCGCGGCGTCCGGGGTGGGGCCGGGGGCCCCGGCAACCGGCTCGGTCATGACGTGAGACTCCTCGGAGCAGGGCCGCCGGTCGGTGCGGGGGGCGGCCTGAGGTGGGGCGCTCGGTGCGCCGTGGCTCGGCGGGACGTGCTCAGTGCGGGGGGAGCGGCGGCGGCACGGCGCCGAGGACCGCGGCGACCTCGGGCACGTCCTGGGCGGGGGTCCACGCGGGCATCCCGCTGCGCCACACGAGCGTGGCGCCGGTGAGCGCACCCGCCTGCGCCTGCCCCGCGAGCGCGGCGGCGTCGTACGGGCCCTGCTGCTGACCGCCGACCCCCACGTACCACTGGGCCTGCTGCGGCAACGGCGGGGGCCCCGGCTGCTGCGCTGCCGGCGGCCCCGTCTGCTGGCCGGTCTGCTGGCCGGTCTGCTGGCCGGTCTGCTGGGCCGGCTGGTCCTGGCGGCCCAGGGCCTGTGCCATCTGCTGGCCCACGGCCAGGCCCATGCCCAGGCCGACGCCCTCGCCCGCCCCGCCCGGGTTGTTCGCCGCCGCCTCGACGGCGTTCGCCGCCTGGAACTGGGTGTACCGGTTCAGGTCGCCGAGAATCCCCATCTGGGTGCGCTTGTCGAGCGCCGCCTCGACCTCCGGCGGCACCGAGATGTTCTCGATGATGAAGGTCGGGATCGTCAGGCCCACGTTGGCCAGGTCTTCGGACAGGACGGCGCCGATCGTGCTGCCGATGGTCTGCTGCTGCGCCGCGAGGTCGAGCATCGGGATGCCGGCCGAGGCGAGCGCGCTGCCGAGCCGGCTGACGATCATCTGCCGCAGGTACTCCTGCACCTCCTCGGTGCGGAACTGCGGGTCGGTGCCGACGAGCTCGCGCAGCAGCTTCGTCGCGTCGATCACGCGTGCCGCGTACGCGCCGAACGCCCGCAGCCGGACCATCCCGAACTCGGGGTCGCGGACGATGACGGGGTTCTGCGTCCCCCACTTCATGTCGGTGAAGAGCCGGGTGCTGACGAAGTAGACCTCGGCCTTCCACGGGGAGTTGAAGCCGTACTTCCAGCCCTTGAGCGTCGACAGGATCGGCAGGTTCTGGGTCTCGAGCGTGTAGGTGCCCGGAGTGAACGCGTCGGCCACCTGGCCCTCGTTCACGAACACCGCGACCTGGGACTCGCGGACGACGAGCTTCGCGCCCATCTTGATCTCGTTGTCGTACCGGGGGAAGCGCCAGACGATGGTGTCCCTGGTGTCGTCGAGCCATTCGACGATGTCGACGAACTCACCGCGCAGCTTGTCCATCAGGCCCATCGCTGACTCCCTCGCACCGACCCGGCGGCCGCCCGCTGCGTCCACCGCCCCTGCAGCCGATGCTAGCGAGCCCGGGCGACACGACGGCGGCGCGTGGGTGGACCACACATCACCCTTCGGCCGGCGACGCGGCCGGGCCGCTCGGCGGTCACTCCCGGCCGCGGCCGGTGACGCTGCGCCCATCCCTGCCCCCCGGCGTCCGCACCCGCCGCCCGACGACACGCCGGGCCTTCCAGCGACGCCTCGGTCGCGGCCTCGTCTGTCGGGCCCGCTGCCTAGACTGGGCCGTGAGCGCAGCCGCTCGGCGAGGGGCCGGTCTCCGGTGTCATCTCGTCGGGCTTCCCCCGGCAGCGCGCGCGATCCGTACCGCCCCGCGCCCGCGGGTGACACGACGAGACCCGTCGTGCTCTCCTGCCTGCGCCCGGTGCCCATGCCCCTGGAGGCGCCCCGTGTCGACCGGCCCGTCCGCGAGCAGCGACTCGTTCGTGCACCTCCATGTGCACACCGAGTACTCGATGCTCGACGGTGCCGCCAAGATCGACGACCTCTTCGCCGAGGCCGCGCGGATGGGGATGCCCGCGGTGGCGACGACCGACCACGGCTACGTGTTCGGCGCCTACGAGTTCTGGCAGAAGGCGAAGAAGCACGGCGTCAAGCCGATCATCGGCTGTCTCCTGGCAGGTCAGGAGATCGTCACCGCAGACGGGGTTGTCCCCGTCGAGCAGATCGAGGTCGGTGACCTGGTGCTGACGCATCGAGGCCGTTTCCGGCGCGTCCTTCGCACGATGCGCCGGCCATATGAAGGCGTTGCGTACGACGTGCAACTTGCAGGGCGTCATCCGCGAACGCTGACTCTTACCGAGGAGCATCCGATCCTCGTGCGGCGCCGAGACGGGTTGGTCGACTGGTCCAAGCCCGGCGACGTGGTCGCCGGTAGACCCGGCGTCAAGGGCGGAGTGCGCCAGTGGAACTCTTACGCATGCCTGCCGAAGCTCAGCGAGGAGGTCGACTCTATAGACGTCGTCAGCCTCGTCCCCAGTGCATTTTCTACTCCTGGCGACGACGGGACAGTAGGTGTTGCTCGTCGCTACGAATCCAAGTATCGCGCGAACGAGCAGTGGGAACAGTTTCCCGCGCAGCTTTCACTTGATTACGAGACGGGCTGGCTTCTTGGACTCTTCTGCGCAGAGGGCACGGTCGGCCGAGTCGGCGGGCAGCTCACCGGAACCTTCGGCTTCCATCTGGGTATGGATGAGCATTGGATCGTAGAACGACTCCGGGACATCGTGTCCGAGTGGGGAGTGACAGTCGCGGTCCACGTGCGTCCAGAGCGTGGTGGCGTCCATGTCTACGGGTGCAGTGTTCCCCTTGCTCACGTGTTCGCTGCGTTGTGCGGCGAGGGTGCTCACGCCAAACGCGTACCACCACAGGTGGTCGTCGGTAGTCACGAAGCTCGCCGAGGCTTCGTCGACGGCGTTCTGGACGGCGACGGCAAGAACCCTCTTCGTGAAAGCAACGTGCGCGGGCGCCGAGACCTCAAGGTCGCGTCGAAGAACCTTGCGTGGGGCATGCGTACCCTGCTCGCTGACCTCGGTCAATGGAGCGCTGTCTCTCATGGAACGGCCGAGTCGAAGCTGCCTGGCGGTCGGAGTTCCGGGCAGCGGGAATACTTCATCCTTTCCGTGAACCCCGGTCGCTCGTACTCTCGGACGATCGAGGACGACGACTACATTTACCGCCCGATTGCCTCCGTGCGCAGTCAGCGCCTTGCCACAGAGGTCTTCAACTTCGAGGTCGAGGAGGACAACTCCTACGTCTCGGATTTCGTCCTCCACAACTGCGAGGCCTACATCACGCCGGGCACGGCCCGGCGCGACCGCACCCGGGTGCGGTGGGGCGAGGGCGGCGAGGACGACGTCTCGGGCACGGGCGCCTACACCCACATGACCCTGCTCGCCCGGACGACCGGCGGGATGCACAACCTCTTCCGGATGGCCTCGCTCGCCAGCCTCGAGGGCCACTTCTACAAGCCCCGGATGGACCGTGAGCTGCTCGCGACCTACGGCGAGGGGCTGATCGCGACGACAGGCTGCCCCTCGGGGGAGGTCCAGACCAAGCTGCGCCTGGGCCAGTACGACGCCGCTCGCGAGGCGGCCGCCGACTTCCGCGACCTCTTCGGCGCAGAGAACTTCTTCTGCGAGCTCATGGACCACGGCCTCGGCATCGAGCGCCGCGTCCAGCAGGATCTGCTGCGCCTGGCACGCGACCTCGGCCTGCCGCTCGTCGCGACGAACGACCTGCACTACACCCGGG
Source organism: uncultured Actinomycetota bacterium (assembly GCA_963794075.1). Taxonomy (GTDB): domain Bacteria; phylum Actinomycetota; class Actinomycetes; order Actinomycetales; family Kineosporiaceae; genus DATKNA01. Next base: position 36,701 of record CAWCCY010000005.1, on the reverse strand, counting down.
CGGAGGACGCGCAGGCCCACGCCGTCCTGCTGTGCGTGCAGTCCGGGTCGACGCTCGCCGACCCCGAAACGCTTCAAGTTCGACGCCGACGAGTTCTACCTCAAGAGCCCGCAGGAGATGCGCCACCTCTGGCGCGAGCTCCCCGAGGCGTGCGACAACACCCTCCTCATCGCCGAACGCTGCGACGTCACGTTCACCGAGGGGGAGGGGCAGTACATGCCCCGCTTCCCCTGCCCCCCCGGTGAGAACGAGGAGTCCTGGTTCGTCAAGGAGGTCGAGGCAGGCCTCCATCGCCGCTACCCCCAGGGCGTCCCCGACGCGGTGCGCAAGCAGGCGGCGTACGAGCTCGAGGTCATCACGTCCAAGGGCTACGCGGGCTACTTCCTGGTGGTCGCCGACTTCATCAACTGGGCCAAGGAGCACGGCATCCGGGTCGGGCCCGGCCGTGGCTCGGGTGCCGGTTCGATGTGCGCCTACGCGATGCGGATCACCGACCTCGACCCCCTCCAGCACGGCCTGATCTTCGAGCGCTTCCTCAATCCCGAGCGCATGTCCATGCCCGACTTCGACGTCGACTTCGACGAGCGCCGGCGGGGCGAGGTGATCCGCTACGTCACCGAGCGGTACGGCGACGACCGCGTCGCGCAGATCGTCACCTACGGCACGATCAAGGCCAAGCAGGCCCTCAAGGACGCCGGCCGCGTGCTGGGCTACCCGTTCTCCCTCGGCGAGCGCATGACGAAGGCCATGCCGCAGGCCGTGATGGGCAAGGACATCCCGCTGTCGGGCATCTTCGATCCCGAGCACCCCCGCTACAAGGAGGCGGAGGAGTTCCGCCAGCTGCACGCGTCGGACCCCGACGTCGCCCGTGTGGTCGAGACGGCGCGCGGCCTCGAGAACCTGAAGCGCCAGTGGGGCGTGCACGCCGCCGGCGTCATCATGTCCAGCGAGCCGCTGATCGACCTGGTGCCGATCATGCGGCGCGAGCAGGACGGGCAGATCATCACGCAGTTCGACTACCCGACCTGCGAGTCGCTCGGGCTGGTCAAGATGGACTTCCTCGGGCTGCGCAACCTGACGATCCTCGACGACGCGCTCGTCAACGTGAAGGCCAACCGCGACGTCGACATCGACCTCGACGAGCTCTCGAAGGACCCGACCGACCCCGCCACGTACGACCTGCTCGCCCGCGGCGACACGCTCGGGGTCTTCCAGTTCGACGGCGGCCCGATGCGGGCGCTGCTGCGGCTCATGCGGCCCGACAACTTCGAGGACATCTCGGCCGTCGGCGCCCTCTACCGCCCCGGGCCGATGGGCGCCAATTCGCACACGAACTACGCCCTGCGCAAGAACAAGCAGCAGGAGGTCACCTACCTGCACCCCGACCTGGCCGAGGCGCTGAAGCCCATCCTGGGTACGACGTACGGCCTGATCGTGTACCAGGAACAGGTCATGGCCATCGCCCAGCAGCTCGCCGGGTACACGCTCGGCAAGGCCGACCTGCTGCGCCGGGCGATGGGCAAGAAGAAGCGCTCCGTGCTCGACGCCGAGTACGTCGGGTTCGAGCAGGGGATGCTGGAGCGCGGTTTCAGCGCCGCGTCGATCAAGGCGCTGTGGGACGTCCTGGTGCCGTTCTCCGACTACGCGTTCAACAAGGCGCACTCGGCGGCGTACGGCCTGGTCTCCTACTGGACCGCCTATCTCAAGGCGAACTACCCGGCCGAGTACATGGCGGCGCTCCTCACGAGCGTGCGGGACGACAAGGACAAGTCGGCGCTGTACCTGAACGAGTGCCGCCGGCTCGGCATCAAGGTGCTCCCGCCCGACGTCAACGAGTCCGCGGCGAACTTCACCCCGATCGGCACCGACATCCGCTTCGGCCTCACCGCGATCCGCAACGTCGGCGCGAACGTGGTCGACGCCATCGTGGCGGCCCGCGCAGAGAAGGGCCGCTACGCCTCGTTCGAGGACTTCCTGCGCAAGGTGCCGGTCGTGGTCTGCAACAAGCGGACCATCGAGTCGCTCATCAAGGCCGGTGCGTTCGACTCCCTCGGGCACACCCGGCGCGGTCTGGTGGCGGTGCACGAGGGCGCCGTCGACGCCGTGGTCGTCCGACAAGCGCCAGGAGGCCATCGGGCAGGACTCGCTGTTCGGCGGCCTCGACGGCGACGGGCCCAGCCTGTCCGTGGTGCCCCCGGTACCCGAGGGGGAGTGGGACAAGCAGACCCTGCTCTCGTCGGAGCGCGAGATGCTCGGCCTCTACGTGAGCGACCACCCGCTCTTCGGCGTCGAGCACATCCTCGCCCGGGCGGCCGACACCCCGATCGCCGCGCTCACGGCCGACGACGGCCGGCCCGACGGCGCCACCGTCACGATCGCGGGGATGATCAGTTCGCCTGCAGCGCAAGATGACCAAGAACGGCAACCCGTGGGCCATCGCCACCGTCGAAGACCTGGACGGCGCCATCGAGGTCCTGTTCTTCCCGCAGGCGTACCAGACCGTCTCGCACGTCCTCGCGGAGGACCTGGTCGTCGTCGTCCGTGGGCGGGTGAACCGGCGTGACGACGTCCCCACGATCTACGCGGCCGAGCTCACTCTGCCGGACCTCGACGAAGGGCCGCGCGGCCCTGTCGTGGTCTCGCTGCCGGTGACGCGGTGCACGCCGCCCGTCGTGGAGCGCCTCAAGGACGTGCTGGCCACCCACCCGGGCCCCACCGAGGTGCACCTGCGCCTCACCCAGAGCGGGCGCACGACGCTGATGCGTCTCGACGACGGGCTCCGCGTCGCCCCCACACCGGCGCTCTTCGGCGACCTGAAGGCCCTGCTCGGGCCGAGCTGCCTCGTCTGACCGGGCCGACCTGCCTCGCCGGAGCGGTCCGAGCGGTCCGAGCGGTCGGGGCGGCGTGGCCTTGGTGCGGGTCACCACCAGGTCGCCGTCGCTCACCTAGGATTGGCGCCGCCCGTGCGGTCCGCCGGGCCCGACCTGGGGGGACATCCCGCAATGAGCGACGACCAGCCCACCGTCCCGACCTCGCCGCCGGCGCAGGCCGGGTCGGGGGTCCCGCCCTTACCGGCGCAGGCCGAGCCGCCGGTCCCGCCGGTCCCGCCGGTCGCGCCGGTCCCGCCGGTCCCGCCGGTCCCGGCAGCCCCGCCCGTGCCGCCGCCCGTCCCGGCAGCCCCGCCCGTGCCGCCGCCCGTCCCGGCCCAGGGGCAGCCCCGCATCGAGGTGGAGGGCTACCTCGCGCCGGCAGGCGGCGCCGACCCGTGGAACGTCACTCCCGCCGAGGTCATCGACGGGCCGGGCGGCGACGCACCGCCGCGCCGCGGACGCGGGGTGCTCGCGCTGGTCTCCGCCGGGGTCGCCGTCGCGCTCGTCGGCGGGGCCGCGGTGGCGTGGGCGGCGTTCAACGGCGACACCGGCGACCAGCCGGAGCGGCACCTGCCGGCCACCGCCGCCGCCCTCGTCAAGGCCGACCTCGACCCCTCCGGCGGGCAGAAGATCGACGCCGTCCGGTTCTTCGCGAAGTTCCCCTTCGGCAAGGACCTGGCGGGCGACTCGGGTCAGGATCCGAAGCGCTTCATCTACGAGCGGCTCGCGCAGGACACGCCCTCGGCCCCGCAGTGGAGCGAGGTCCAGGCCTGGCTCGGCGACCGCGCCGCGCTCGGCGCCGTGCCCGTCGACGGTCACACCGTGCCGGTCGCCGTGCTCCAGGTGAGCGACGACGCGAAGGCGAGGGCGACCTTCGACGCGCACCGCGGCGCCGACATGGTCGCCCGCGTCGCCGACGGCTGGGCCGTCGTCTCCGACAGCCAGGCGCACCTCGACGCCGTCGCATCCGCCACGGCCAAGGGCACCCTGGCCGACGACGCGACCTTCCAGCACGACACACAAGCCCTCGGCGACCCCGGCGTCCTCGCCGGCTGGGCCGACACCTCACGGTTGCCCGACCTCGCCGACGCCGGAGCGCTTGCGGCCGTCCCGTTCGGCGCCGGCGTCGGCGGCGTCAAGCAGCACGTGGCGTTCGTGGCACGGTTCACCGGCGGCAACGCCGAGATGTCGCTGCGCACCTTCGGCGCCCCGGTAGGGCCGGCCACCACCGGGGCGGGGCCGGCCGTCGGTGCGCTGCCGGCCGACACCGTGGTCGCCGTCGGCGTGTCCGGCGCCGGTGACACCCTGCGGCAGAACTGGGCCAAGCTCGCCGGCCGCCTTCCCGCCGGTCAGGACTCGCTGCGCTCGATCGAGGACGCGTCGGGCCTGAAGCTCCCCGACGACGTCGCCGACCTGCTCGGCCAGCAGTTCGCGCTCGCCGTCGGCGGCCCGGACGACCGCGGCCAGCCGGTCGTGGGTGCCCGCGGCACGAGCGCGTCCGCGGCCAGCAGCGGCGCCCTCGACCGGCTCCTGCAGGCCACCGACGCGGCCGGCCTGCCGCTGGAGCGCCGCGACGTCCCGGGCGGGTACGTGCTCTCCACCAGCCGCCAGCAGCTCGCGGCGCTCGCCGCGGGTGGGGGAGGCCTCGGCGGCACCGATGCCTTCCGTGACGCCGTCCCGGCCGCCGACGCGGCGCAGGCGGTCGTGTACGTCGACGTCGAGCGCCTCGCCGGCGCGTACACGAGCATGCTCGGCAGCGGCGCCGACGACAGCCTCAAGGCACTGAAGGCGGTCGGCCTCAGCGCCAGCCAGACGGGCGACGGCCTCGCGATGACCCTGCGGGTCACCACGCGATGACGGGCTCGCTCCGGCCCGCGGTCGCGCGCGAGACCGCGCTCGTCCTGGCGCTCCTCGGGGCGGGGGTCGCCCTGGGTGGGCTGTGGGCAGAGCTGGCCCCGGCGGTCGCCCGCCGGGCCGACCCCGGTGAGGCGCGCATCGCCGTCGACGGGACGCTCGCGCTGCTGCTGCTGGCCGCCGGTCTCGTCACCGCCGTGCTGATCGCGCTGCGCCCTGGGCCGCAGCCGGCGCTCCGCCTGGCGGTGGTCCTCGGCGGCTCGCTGGCCGGCGGTGGCCTCGCCTGGCTGGTCGGACACCTGACCGGCCTGTCGGTCGGCGCCCCGGGTGTGCTGCTGCTGTGGGCCCTCGCCGTCGCCGTGCTCACGGCCCTGCGGGCGGTCACGGCGCTGGTGATCTCGCCGTCCTGAGACGCCGGCGCGACCGCCAGCGACAACGGGCGGGCTCAGCGAGCTGGCGACCGCAAGGCGATCAACGGGCGGGCTCAGCGGGCGATGGGTGCCGTGACGGCGCCCGTCAGCGCGACGAGGTCCGCGGGGGCCAGTTCGACGTCGAGACCGCGCCGGCCGGCGCTCACCAGGATCGCCGGCCACTGCGCCGCCGACGCGTCGACGACCGTCGGCAGCCGCCGCCGCTGGCCGAGCGGCGAGATCCCGCCCAGCACGTAGCCCGTGGCGCGCTCGGCCGCGGCGGGCTCCGCCATCACCGCCCGCTTGCCACCGGCCGCCGCGGCGAGCGCCTTCAGGTCGAGCGAGCGGTCGACCGGCACGACGGCCACGACGAGGCGGCCGTCGACGTCCGCCAGCAGGGTCTTGAACACCTGCGCCGGGTCGAGCCCGAGCGCCTGCGCCGCCTCCATCCCGAACGACAGGCCGCGCTCACGGGCGCGCGGGTCGTGCTCGTACGCGCGCAGCGTGTGCGACACCCCGGCCGCGGACAAGGCCACCGTCGCGGGCGTGCCCGCGGCAGCCCGCTCGCCGCGCCGGCTCAGTTCGCGCTCCCGCTCTCGCGGGCGAGGTCGACGGCCGGCAGCGCCCTGAAGGCACCCACGAGCGCCGTCTCACGCCTCAGCAGCTCGAGCTCGGCCCGCAGCCGGTCGGCGGTGGTCGGTTGCTCGAGCAGACCCTGCCGTTCCGGCAGGTCGAGCACGACCGCGGCCGCCACCAGGTACGAGACGACCTGCGGCTGGTCGGGCAGTTCGGTGACCTCGACCCCGAGCCGTTCGCGGTAGGCGGCGAACCCGGCGATCACGCGGCTGGTGAGGGCGTCGACGTCGCCGTCGCCGTCCTGCTCGGGGAGGAACTCCACGAACCCGGTGTCGTAGGGCGTGCCGGCCCCGTCGTCGAGCCCCGCCAGCCGGAACCGCGTCTCGCCGACCGTCACGAGGTCGTAGCGGCCGTCCGAGTAGGGCGTCACCTCGCGCAGCTCGGCCGTGCAGCCGACCGCGTGCAACGCCCTCGCCCCGTCGGCGCCGACCTCACGACCCGACCTGATGGCCACCACGCCGAACCGCCGCTCGGCCCCCTCCGGAAGCTCCAGGAGCGCCTGGACGAGCACCCGGTAGCGCGGCTCGAAGACGTGCAGGGGCAGCACGAGCCCCGGTACCAGGACCGCGTTGAGAGGGAAGAGGGGCAGGCGTGTCGCCACGGCCACAGGCTAGACGCCCGGCACCCCCCGTCGCATCGCGTGCGAGGCCGGGCGGCAGGACGGCGGCAGGCCGGGCGGCAGGGCGGCGGCAGGCCGGCGGCAGGGCGGCGGCAGGGCACGCCCGCACCTAGACTCGACGGGGTGATCCGACGACTCGACCTGCGAGGCCGCCCCCTTCGAGCGCGCGCGCTGCGCGGCGTCGTGCCCCGCGCGGCCCTCGACGTCGAGCACGCCGTCGAGCAGGTGCGCCCGCTCTGCGACGACGTCCGGGAACGCGGCGTCGAGGCCCTGCTCGAGCTCACCGAACGCTTCGACGGGGTGCGTCCCGACGGCATCCGGGTGCCGGCGGCGGCACTCGCCGCGGCGCTCGCCGGCCTCGACCCCGACGTGCGGGCGGGCCTCGAGGAGTCCATCCGCCGGGCCCGGCTCGTGCACCGTGGTCAGGTGCCGGCCGGGCATGTCACGCGCGTCGTCCCGGGTGGGACGGTGACGCAGCGCTGGGTGCCGGTCGGCCGGGTCGGCCTCTACGTGCCAGGCGGCCTCGCGGTCTACCCGAGCAGTGTCGTCATGAACGTCGTGCCCGCGCAGGAGGCCGGCGTCGCCTCGATCGCGGTGACCAGCCCCGCGCAGCGCGAGAACCCCGCCGGCTTCGCAGGCCTGCCGCACCCGACCATCCTCGCCGCCTGCGCCCTGCTCGGGATCGACGAGGTCTACTCCGTCGGCGGCGCCCAGGCGGTGGCGATGTTCGCCTACGGCGCGCGCGACGACCGCGAGGGCAGCGCCGGCGAGCTCGTCTGCGAGCCCGCCGACCTCGTGACCGGGCCCGGCAACATCTACGTGGCCGCCGCCAAGCGCCTGCTCAAGGGCGTGGTGGGGATCGACTCGGAGGCCGGTCCGACCGAGATCGCCGTCCTCGCCGACGACACGGCGGACGCCGTCCACGTCGCGGCCGACCTCGTCAGCCAGGCCGAGCACGATCCCATGGCGGCGGCGGTGCTCGTCACGCCCAGTCTCGACCTCGCGGACGCCGTCACCGCCGAGCTCGAGCGCCGGGTGCCGCTGACGAAGCACGCGGGCCGCATCGCCACCGCCCTCGCCGGCCCGCAGTCGGCGGTGATCCTCGTCGACGACCTCGACGCCGGCCTCGAGGTCGTCGACGCCTACGCGGCCGAACACCTGGAGATCCAGACCCGGGACGCCGCCGCCGTCGCCGCCCGCGTCACGAACGCCGGCGCGATCTTCGTCGGGCCGTGGTCGCCGGTCAGCCTCGGCGACTACTGCGCCGGCTCCAACCACGTGCTGCCCACCGGCGGGTGCGCCTGCTTCTCCAGTGGCCTCGGCGTCCCCTCGTTCCTGCGGAGCGTCCAGGTGATCGAGTACGGCGCCGGCGCCCTGCGCGAGGTCGCCCCGCACGTCCTGGCGCTGTCGGCCGCCGAGGACCTGCCGGCCCACGGCGAGGCGGTCAGCGCACGACTGGGCTGAAGCCGGGCTGAACGCCGGCGGCCTCATCGCCGGCCGCGGCCGACGTCAGCGCGGCAGGTACGGGGCGAGGGCGGTGGCGACGGCGCCCGAGACCGACCGGGCGAACGTCGCCGTGAGGTGGTGGTCGTCCCGGTAGATGATCGCGCCGCCGGGCGAGACCGTCTGGCAGGGATCGGCCGGGCAGATCAGCGGCGCGAGGTCGACCACGCCCACCGCGGCGGCCGTGGTGACCGGCTGTTCCGCGGTCCACAGCGCCGCGTCGGGGTGGAGGTGGCCGGCCTGGGGGAAGGTGCAGGCGGACGACGCGTTCGCGTGCGACGAGAGGCAGTCCGGCACGTCGAACCCTGGCCGCGGGACGTCGCGCAGGAGCACGACGCGCCGCCCGCCGGTGCTGAGGTCGTGCAGCGCCGCCGCGGCCCCGGCGGCCCACACGGGGCCTGCGGCGTCCCGGGTCACCTCGGCACCCGAGGCGTCGAGCAGCTGGCCGAGGTAGGAGATCGCGCGGCCGACGACGACCAGGTCGACGTCCGGCAGGGCCGCGATCCGGGCCTGCACCGAGCTCCGCCAGGCCGTGCACTCGCTGTACTCGCGGTGGTACGCCGCCAGCTCCTCGCGCACCTGCGCGTAGCCGCACCCCGACTTCGCCCAGAACCACAGCTGCCAGTGCCGCTGCCGGGCGATGGCGTCGAACGCCGGGAACCAGTGCGCCGCGTGGGAGTCCCCGACCAGCACGACGACCCGGTCACCGCGGGGGTCGCCGAAGCGGCAGTCGGCCGGGGCCGAGCGGGGGGCGAAGCCGGCGAAGCAGTCCCGGGTGCCGACCTCGTCAGCACGGGCCTGGGCCGGCGTCATGGCGGGGTGCGCGGGGACCGCTGCGGGCACCGACGACCCCCGCGATCGCGACGGCCCGGTCTCGCGGCCGGCGAGAGGCGTGGGCACGGGGGCCGGTGCCGTGACGGGCGACGCCGCGACCGCCTGCACCGGGGGCGGCGGCGGCGTCGCCAGGGCCACGGTCGGCGCGATCACCGCGGCAGCAGCCAGCAGCGCGCCGGCGGGGAGTGCCCGGCCGGCGGCCGGCCGCAGCAGGCGCGCGCTGCGCAGCGGGGCCTCGACGAACCGGTAGGTGAGTGCTGCCAGCCCCAGCGAGAGCGCCACCGCGCCCAGCCGGATGGCCCACGGCGCGTCGGGCGCGGGCAGGTCGTCGACGGCCGGTGCCGACCAGATCCGGCGCGCGAACACCAGGCACGGCCAGTGCCAGAGGTACCAGCTGTACGAGAGCCGGCCGATCGCGGCGACCCTGGGCCGCCCGAGCAGGGTGGCGGCGCCCCGCTGGGTGCGCGCGCCGGCGGCGACCAGGGCGGCCGCCCCCGCCACGGGCGCGATCAGCGCCACCCCCGGGACGGGCGTGCTCTCGCCGAGCACCACGGCCGACACGAGCACGAGGGCGAGCCCCGTCCATCCGCCGAACACGGCCACCCGCTCGCCGAGGCGGTGCAGCTGCGGCCGGCTCAGCGCCACCGCGGCCCCGGCGGCCAGTTCCCACGCGCGCGTGTGCGTGCCGAAGTAGGCCCAAGGCCCGGCGGACGCCGTCGTCGCGGCGCTGAGCCCGAGCGAGAGCAGGCCGACGGGGGCGAGCAGCAGCCACAGGCGCCGGTCGGTGGCGCGCGGAGCGGGCGTGCGGGCCCGGCGGGCACGCCGTCGCCCCGCCACGACGAGCAGCAGCGCCGGCCAGACGAGGTAGAACTGCTCCTCGAGCGACAGCGACCAGTAGTGCAGCACCGGGCTGTCGCCGGAGCCGGCGAAGTAGTCCGTCGAGCCGGCGGCGAAGTGCCAGTTCGCCACCAGCAGGGCCGCCGCCCGCACGTCCCCGGCGATCTGCGGGCGGTCCACGGCGGGCACGAGGACGGCTGTCGCGAGTGTCGTCGCCACCAGGACCAGCACGGCGGCGGGCAGCAACCGGCGGATCCGTCGCGCGTAGAAGTCGGTCAGCACGATCGTCCCGGTCGCGCGCACCTCGTCGACGAGCAGGCTCGTGATCAGGAAGCCGGAGATCACGAAGAAGACGTCGACGCCGAGGTAGCCGCCGCCGAGTGGCCACACGCCGGCGTGGAAGGCCACCACGAGGACGACGGCGACCGCGCGCAGCCCCTCGACGTCGGGGCGGAACGCCACCTTGGGGGCCGGCTCGGGCCGTCCGGATGCGGTGCCCGGGCGCACCTCGCGGCGCCGAGGCAGCGGCGGCGCCTCGGGTCCGGCGGCGGGTGGTGGGCGGAGGTCGCGGCGGCGGGGTGCCGGGTCGGGTGTGGTGACCGGTGGCGGGCGGAGGTCGCGGCGGCGGGGTGCCGGGTCGGGTGTGGTGACCGGTGGCGGGCGGAGGTCGCGGCGCCGAGGCGCGGCGGCGCCTCGGGTCTGGTGACGGGTGGTGGGCGGAGGTCGCGGCGGCGGGGCGCGGGGTCGGGTGTGGTGACCGGTGGCGGGCGGAGGTCGCGGCGGCGGGGCGCGGGGTCGGGTGTGGTGACCGGTGGCGGGCGGAGGTCCCGGCGGCGCGGCAGCGGGTCAGGCGTTGCCGGCGCGGCGTCCGGTGCCGGCACCGACCAGGACCACCTATCCGCCTCCCGCAGGGCGCGAGCCTCCCGCCGCGTGCGTGGTGCGCCCCCGAGATCGGTGGAGTGCACCATGGCGGACGACTCTGCCAGAGGGAACGGGGAGTTGGGCAGCCAGCGCGGCCGGTTCCCCCGCCTAGACTCGTCCCGATGAGCGCCGACGTGACCACGGGCCGAGCAGCCCCTGCGGCCGTTGCCACGCCGCCACTCCCGCTGCGCCCCGAGCTCCGGGGTGCCTCGCCGTACGGCGCCCCCCAGCTCGACGTCCCGGTCCGGCTCAACACCAACGAGAACACACACGACGTGCCTGCCGAAGTGGCCCGCGCGGTCGTCGACGCCGTCGCGGCCGAGGCTCACGGCCTCAACCGGTACCCCGACCGCGAGTTCACCCGGCTGCGCGAGGCGCTGGCCGGCTACCTCGGGCACGGGCTCGGCCCGGCGCAGCTCTGGGCGGGCAACGGCAGCAACGAGGTGCTTCAGCACGTGCTCCAGGCCTTCGGCGGCCCCGGGCGGCTCGCGATGAGCTTCACGCCGAGCTACGCCATGTACCCGCTGTACTGCCAGGGGACCGGCACCGGCTGGGCCGACGGGCTGCGCGGTGCCCTCGAGGCGGGCGGTGCGAGCGGCGACCCGTTCGCGCTCGAGGCGGCCGCCGCCGCCGACCAGGTGAGCCGGGCCCGGCCGGACGTCGTCTTCCTCGCGAGCCCGAACAATCCCACCGGGACCGCGCTCGACCTCGACGTCGTCGCCGCCGTCTACGACGCCACCGACGGCGTCGTGGTGGTCGACGAGGCGTACGCCGAGTTCGCCCGGCCCGGGACGCCCAGCGCGCTGACGCTGCTGCCCGGCCGCGAGCGCCTCGCCGTCAGCCGGACGATGAGCAAGGCCTTCGCCTTCGCCGGCGTCCGGCTGGGCTACCTGGCGGCGGCGCCGGAGTTCTGCGACGCGCTCCGGCTGGTCCGCCTGCCCTACCACCTGTCGACGCTCACCCAGGCCGCGGCGAAGGCCGCCCTGGCCCACCGCGAGGTGCTCCTCGCGACGGTCGAGGCGATCAAGGCGCAGCGGGACCGGATGGTGCGCGAGCTGACGTCGATCGGTGCCCGTCCGGTGCCGAGTGACGCCAACTTCGTGCTCTTCGGGGGGCTCGCCGACGCGCGGGCCGCGTGGCAGGGGCTGCTCGACCGGGGGGTGCTCGTCCGCGACGTCGGCCTGCCGGGCCACCTGCGGGTCAGCGCCGGCACCGAGGCCGAGACCACGGCCTTCCTCGAGGCGGCCGCGCAGGTGCTGCCACCCCTGCTCGAGGGACCCCTGCCCGACAAGGAGGACCGATGAGCCGCACCGCACGGGTCGAGCGCCGGACGGGGGAGTCGGCCGTCGTCGTCGAGCTCGACCTCGACGGCAGCGGGCGGTCGTCCGTGTCGACCGGCGTCCCGTTCTACGACCACATGCTGGCGAGCCTGGCCAAGCACGCCCTGCTCGACCTCGACGTCGAGGCGAAGGGTGACGTCGACGTCGACGCGCACCACACCGTCGAGGACGTCGCCATCGTGCTCGGGCAGGCCCTGCGTGAGGCGCTCGGTGACAAGGTCGGCATCCGCCGGTTCGGGGACGCGCTGGTGCCCCTCGACGAGTGCCTCGTCCAAGCCGCCGTCGACGTGTCCGGGCGCCCGTTCTGCGTGCACAGCGGTGAGCCGGAGGGCCAGGCCTACGTCGTCATCGGCGGCTCGTACGCCGGTTCGCTGACCCGGCACGTGTTCGAGACCCTCGCGCTGACCGCGGGCATCGCCGTGCACGTGCGGGTGTTGTCGGGCCGCGACCCGCACCACGTCGTCGAGGCCCAGTTCAAGGCGCTGGCCAGGGCCCTACGCGCGGCCGTCGAGCCGGACCCGCGCGTCCGCGGCGTCCCGAGCACCAAGGGCACCCTGTGAACAGCTGCCTGATCACACGACTACTCGCTGATCACACCACTCTCGCTGATCACACCACTCTCGCTGATCACACCACTCTCGCTGATCATGCAATCTCGGTCCGATCATGCAATCCGGTCCGATCATGCAATCCGCTCCGATCATGCGGATGCCCTCAGCGTGAGCACCTCCATGAGCAGCTCGTGAGCAAGGAGCGCGCCCGCCGCCGGACCGAGCGCGAGGCGGCCGCCGAGCTCGCGCGCACCCGCGCCGCTCGCCGTGACCGGCTGCGCTCCCTGACCGGCCTCCGGCGTCTGCACGCCCTCCGGGTCAGCCGTCACCCACGCTCCGCAGCGCCCGCGAGCCGCCGGGCACCGAGCAGCGCGCTCGGCCGCCACCGAGGGCGTCAGAACGGGCTTCTGCTCGCCGTCCTGCTGCCGCTGAACACCGTCTACTGGCTCGTCCAGCCCGCATGGTCCTGGCGGGCCGGCGCGCTCGTCGCGACGGCGCTCGCCTGGCCGGTGCTCGTCGTCGTGTTCTTCGACCGCCGTCCGTCCCGCTAGCCGGTCCGGCAGCCCTAGGCTCCCCGGCGTGAGTTCCATCGCCCCCCTCGTCGGCCTGCTCTTCTACGCCGTGATCCTCTTCCTCTTCTACTGGGTGATCCGGGTCGCGGTCCGGCACGCGATCCAGGACGCCGACCGCCGCCGTGGCGCAGGTCCCGCGGCCCCGGCCCCGCCGGGGGCTCCCGGCGCCGACTAACCTGCCGCGCGTGACCGGCTCGCCTGCGCCCCGCCTGCAGCTGCTGCCCGCCGTGGACGTCGCCGGCGGTGTCGCCGTCCGGCTCGTCCAGGGCGAATCCGGCAGCGAGACCGCCTACGGCGATCCGCTCGACGCCGCGCTCGCGTGGCAGTCCGCGGGCGCCGAGTGGATCCACCTCGTCGACCTCGACGCCGCCTTCGGCCGTGGTTCGAACGCCGACCTGCTGGCGGGCGTCGTCCGAGCCCTGGACGTGCGGGTGGAGCTGTCGGGCGGGATCCGGGACGACGACAGCCTCGAGGCTGCCCTCGCCACCGGCTGTGCCCGGGTGAACCTCGGGACCGCGGCGCTGGAGGACCCCGACTGGACGCGCCGCGCGATCGGCAGGTACGGCGAGCGTGTCGCCGTCGGGCTCGACGTGCGCGGCACGACCCTGGCCGCGCGCGGCTGGACCCAGGAGGGCGGGGACCTCTGGGAGACCATGGCCCGCCTGGACGCCGACGGCTGCGCCCGCTACGTCGTCACGGACGTCACGAAGGACGGCACGCTGCGCGGCCCCAACGTCGACCTGCTGCGCGAGGTCTGCCGGCGCACCGAGCGGCCCGTCGTCGCCAGCGGGGGGGTGTCGAGCCTGGCCGACCTAGAGGAGCTGCGCGTGCTCGTCCCCGAAGGCGTCGAGGGCGCGATCGTCGGCAAGGCCCTGTATGCCGGAGCTTTCACCCTCGAGGACGCGCTCGGCGTGGCCGGCCGGCCGTGACCGGTCCGGAGCACGCCGGCGGGGCCGACTCCGCCGGCGTCCCGTGGTCGGGCCGGACCCTCACGCCCCAGCCCTTCGCCGGCGACGACGGCACGGCCGACCCGGTGCTGGCGGCGGCGCTCCAGGCGGGGGAGCCGGCCGCCGTCGCAGCGGCTCTCGCCGCGGCCCGCGTGCTCGTGCCGGTCGTGGCGGTGATCGGCGACGGGCCCGCGCCCACCGAGCCGTCGGGCCTGCCCGTCGACATGGCCGCCGACATGGCGGTCGCGACGCTCGTCGCGCCCGACGGGAGCCGGGCCCTGCCGGTGTTCAGCTCGCTCGCCGCCCTGGCCGCCTGGGACGCGACCGCGCGGCCGGTGCCCGCGGAAGGCCCGCGCGCGGCGCTCTCGGCCGTCCAGGACGGGTGCACGCTGCTCGTCGTCGACCCCGCCGGGCCGGTCACGGCGGTCCTGCCGCGCCCGGTCGTGTGGGCGCTCGCGCAGGCGCGGGCGTGGCTGCCCCCGGCGGACGACCCGGAGGTGCTCGACGCCGTGCACGCCTGCCTGGCGGTGCCCGAGGTCGCCGGCGCCCGGGTCGAGCCGCTCGGCGTCGCCGGCCTGCGGCTCGTGGTCGCCGTCCGCCCGCGCCTGGACGCCGCCGAGCTGTCCGCTCTCGTCGACGCGGTGCGCGACCGTCTCGGCGCGGCACCGGTGCTGGCCGAGCGCGTCGACGCCCTCGACCTGGCGGTGGTCCCCGCCCCCTGACGTCGGGCGCTGATCAAGGAATCCAGCGGGATCAAGGAATCCAGCGGGATCATGAAACGGCGTCACGGGGATCGCCAGGAAAAGCACTGGGAATTCGTCGGACGATCCTGCGATTATGGCGAGCATGTCCCTGACCCCCTACCGCCGGGTGCTCGCGCGCCCCGGTGTCCCGCGCCTGTTGCTGTTCGGTGTGCTCGCCCGCGTGCCCGCCACCGCCGGTGGCGTCGTCCTGACGCTGCACGTCGTCCTCGGCCTCGGGCGCGGCTACGGGGCGGCGGGTCTTGTCGCGACCGCGGTGACCGTGGGCATGGCAGTGGGGTCCCCCTGGCGCGGCCGGGCCGTCGACCAGCTCGGGCTGCGGCGCGCCCTCGTGCCGTCGATCGTCGCCGAGGCCGCGGTCTGGGGAGTCGCGCCCTTCGTCCACTACGAGGTGCTGCTCGTCCTCGCGTTCTTCGGTGGCCTCCTCGGTCTGCCGATCTTCACCGTGACCCGGCAGAGCCTCTCGGTGCTCGTGATGGAGGACCAGCGGCGCACCGCATACTCGCTCGACTCGATGGGCGTGGAGCTGTCGTTCATGCTCGGCCCGGCGCTGGGCGTGGTCGTCGCGACGCAGGTCTCCTCGACCGTCGCGATGCTCGGGGTGGGCGTGTGCATGGTCACGGCCGGCCTCGCGCTGTTCGCCTTCGACCCGCCGACACGTTCGGAGGGGCAGCCCGAACCGATCGCCGGTGTGGCCGCGCCCGCCGGCGGCGGCGTCAGGTCCTGGTTCACAGGGGGCCTCGCGGCGGTGCTCGCGGCGTCCGCCGCCGCGACCATCGTGCTGGCGGGCACCGACGTCGGCGTCGTCGCCGTGCTCCGGACCCACGACGCGATCGGCCTGACCGGTCTCGTCTTCGCGGCCTGGGGTCTGGCGTCGATGCTCGGCGCGGTCGTCTTCGGGGCCCTGCGACGGCCGGTCTCGCCGCTGGTCCTGCTCGCCGTGCTGGCCGTGCTGACGATCCCGGTGGGGCTCGCGGGCAGCCCGTGGGTGCTCGCGCTGGCCATCCTGCCGGCGGGCGCCCTGTGCGCGCCGCTGATCACGGCGACCGCCGAGGAGGTGTCCCGGCGCGTGCCCGGACGGGTCCGCGGCGAGGCGATGGGCTGGCACGGATCGTCGCTGACCGTCGGCACCGCGGTCGGTGCGCCGCTCGCGGGGTCGGCCATCGACGCGTTCGGCGCCTGGGCGGGCTTCGCCGCCGTCGGCACCGTGGGCCTCGTGCTCGCCGGCGCCGGGCTCGCCGCCCAGCGCCTGGTGGTCCGCCGCCAGACGCGCGGAGCGGCCGAGGCCGCCGGAGCTGCCCGGCCGGGCGAGGCCGCCGGGCTCGCCGGAGCCGCCAGGCCGGGTGAGGCGGCTCAGGTCGGCGGGCTCGACGTGGCGCCCGAGCCGCAGTCGGCCGTCGCCTGCTGAGGCCTGCTCCTCGCCGGCAGGGTTGCTCCTCCAGAGCTGCGTTACTCCTCGAAAGCCGGTCATCGGACCCCGAAACCCGGCTTCCGAGGAGTAACGCGGCGTTACGCGAGCACGCCAGGCGCGTTCACCTGTCGATGTGACGGTAGATCGTCACGACACGGCGCCGGTCCACTTCTCGCCGGGGCCCTGGCCGGGAGCGTCCGGCACCATCGACGCCTCACGGAACGCCAGTTGCAGACTGCGCAGCCCGTCGCGCAGCGGCCGCGCGTGCTGGTTGCCGATCTCCGGCGCCGCGGCCGTGACCAGGGCGGCGAGCGCGGTGATGAGCTTGCGGGCCTCGTCGAGGTCGGCGTCGACGTCCTCCGCCAGGCCGCACTTCACCGCGGCCGCGCTCATCAGGTGCACCGCGGCCGCGGTGATGACCTCGACGGCCGGCACCTCGGCGATGTCGCGCGCGGCCTGCTCCTCGTGATCGAGCGGGCCGGCACCGGCGGCGTCCGGGGGATCGGCGCCCGGGGAATGCGACCCTTCCGCGGTGGCGTTGACACCATTGCCGGCAGCCGGGATCGAACGATCGCCCGTCATGCTGGTAGCCTTTCAGATCGACCGACCGTGCCCGTGAGGGCCCGGTACGCGAAGTGGAGTCTCTCCCACCTGTCACCCCCGCTCCGGCGGCGCGGTGGTCAGGTCTCGGTCAGGGTCTCGCGGGTCCCCTCCGGCCCGCGGGATGCGGCGCAGGCGTGCGCCGTGATGCTCCGGCGTTCCCTGATCGGTGGCAGGTAGAGGCTCCCAGCGTCCGCGCACGGGAGCCTTTCTCGTACGCGACGGTCGCCACGACGTCGCGAAGGAGCACCACATCAGCGAGCCCCGGATCAACGACCGCATCCGCGTCCCCGAGGTGCGGCTGGTCGGCCCCAACGGGGAGCAGGTCGGCATCGTCCGCATCGAGCAGGCGCTGCAGCTGGCGCAGGAGTCCGACCTCGACCTCGTCGAGGTCGCCCCGCTGGCACGGCCCCCGGTCTGCAAGCTCATGGACTTCGGAAAGTTCAAGTACGAGTCGGACATGAAGGCCCGCGAGGCGCGCCGCAACCAGGCGCACACCGTCCTCAAGGAGATCCGGCTCCGGCTGAAGATCGACCCGCACGACTACGGCACGAAGAAGGGCCACGTCGAGCGGTTCCTGGCCGCGGGCGACAAGGTAAAGGTCATGATCATGTTCCGTGGTCGTGAGCAGTCCCGCCCCGAGATGGGTTACCGCCTCCTCCAGCGGATGGCGGCCGACGTCGCCGAGCTCGGCTACATCGAGAGCAACCCGAAGCAGGACGGCCGAAACATGATCATGGTGATCGGCCCGCACAAGAAGAAGGCCGAGGCCAAGGCCGAACAGCGCAAGCGCCGGCCCGACGATGTCGAGGGCGTCGAGGCAATCGACGTCGACGGCATCGACGGCGGCACGGACGTCACCGCGAGCACCCCCGCGGAGGAGACCGCGCAGGCCTGAGGCCGGCACGGACAGCGAAGCGGAACCGCGCGAGCGGGTCCCGCCGAGCGAACGGACACGGCGGCCGCCCACCCGGGCGGCCGCACAGCGAACCGCGCCGCCGCGAGGCGGCGTGGAGGCGACGAGGAGACCACGGCAGCCATGCCGAAGAACAAGACCCACAGCGGTGCGAAGAAGCGATTCCGGGTCACCGGGACCGGCAAGGTCATGCGTGAGCGTGCGGGCCTGCGCCACCTCCTGGAGGTCAAGTCGGGCAAGAAGGTGCGCAGCCTGCAGGGCGACGTCGTCCTGTCCCCGGCCGACACCAAGAAGGCCAAGCGACTGCTCGGCAAGTGAGCTGACCGTCCTTCCCCGCCGCAGCGCCGCACCCGCGAGCGCGCGGCACACGAACCGAGGAGACAGCACGTGGCACGCGTGAAGCGGGCGGTCAACGCCCAGAAGAAGCGCCGAGAGGTCCTCGAGCAGGCCAGCGGCTATCGCGGGCAGCGCTCGCGGCTCTACCGCAAGGCGAAGGAGCAGGTCACCCACTCCCTCGTCTACGCCTACCGTGACCGCCGCGCCCGCAAGGGAGACTTCCGCCGGCTGTGGATCCAGCGCATCAACGCCGCGGCCCGCGAGAACGGCATCACCTACAACCGCTTCATCCAGGGCCTGAAGCTGGCGGGCGTCGAGGTCGACCGCCGCATCCTCGCCGACCTGGCGGTCAACGACCCCGCGGCCTTCGCGGCGCTCGTCGCCACGGCGAAGTCGGCCGTACGGAACGCGGCCGGGTCGGGCGACGCCCACGCGGCTGCTGCCGCCGAGTCCCCGGCCGCCTGAGCAGTTCCGGGGTGAACCCCGCCCCGGCCGAGCGCCCGGTGGCCGCCGTCCTGTCCAACCCCGGTTCCGACCGGGTGCGGGCGGTGCGGCGGCTGTCCGGGCGCTCGGCGCGCCGGCGCGAGGGCCGCTTCGTGGCCGAGGGTCCGCAGGCCGTCGCCGAGGCGGTCGGGGCGCACGCGGACGCCGTCCGCGCCGGGGCTCCCGCCGTCGTCCGGGAGCTCTACGCGACCCCGAACGCCGCCGAGCGTCATGCCGACCTCGTCGCGACGGCCCGCTCCGCCGGGCTCGTCGTCCGGCTCGCCACGCCCGAGGTGCTCGCCGCCATGGGCGACACCGTGACGCCGCAGGGGCTGCTCGCCGTCTGCGCGCTCGTCGACGTTCCGCTGGAGCGCGTGCTCGCCGGCCCGCCGCGGCTGGTCGCCGTCCTGGCCTTCGTCCGCGACCCCGGCAACGCCGGGACCGTGCTGCGGGCCGCGGACGCCGCCGGCGCCGGCGCCGTCGTGCTGACCGACGCGAGCGTCGACGTGCACAACCCGAAGTGCGTGCGGGCGAGCGCCGGCTCGATCTTCCACCTGCCGGTGGCGACGGGCGTGCCGTTCGAGGCCGCCGTCGCCGGTCTTCGGGCCGCGGGCCTGACCGTCTACGCGGCCGACGTGGCCGGCGACGTCGACCTCGACGACCTGCTCGACGCCGCCGAGGCGGGGCAGCCCGGCGGTCTCGCCGGCCCCACCGCCTGGGTGTTCGGGAACGAGGCCTGGGGCCTGCCCGGCGAGGCGCTCGACGCCGTCGACGCCGTCGTCCGCGTCCCCGTGCACGGCCGCGCCGAGAGTCTCAACCTCGCCACCGCCGCCACCGTCTGCCTCTACGCCTCGGCTCGCGCCCACCGCACCCGCGACACCCTCGGCGCCGATGGCACCGACCGGAGCCACGGCCCCCGCCGCCCCCGCCCACCCTCGCGCTGATCATGCAATCCGCGTCGATCATGCAATCCGCGCGGTGACCGCGCGGATTGCATGATCAGCGCAAGAGGGGGCGGGGAAACCCGGGGGAGAGGGTGGGGGGCGGTCTGACAGACTCGTCAGGTCCCCCAGCACGCCTTCGACCGAGGTGGACCGCTCACTCATGTCCGGACCGAACACGTCCTACGACCCCGTGGAGGTGGCCGTGCTCAGCCCGCAGGCCGTCGACGCGGCGGTCGGCCAGGCGCTGGCGGCCATCGCCACCGCCACCGACCTCGACGCGCTCAAGCGCGTCCGCCTCGAGCACGCCGGCGACGCGAGCCCGCTCGCCCTGGCCAACCGCGAGATCGGCGCCCTGCCGCCCGCCGCCCGCAAGGAGGCCGGCCAGCGCGTCGGCCAGGCTCGCGCAACGGTGGCGAAGGCGCTCGAGCGGCGCCGCGAGGAGCTGGACGCGCAGCGCGACGCGCGTGTCATCGTCGAGGAGGCGGTCGACGTCACGCTGCCCGTCGACCGTGTCGCCCCCGGCGCCCGGCACCCCCTCGAAGCCCTCACCGAGCGGATCCAGGACGTCTTCGTCGGGATGGGCTGGGAGGTCGCGGAGGGCCCCGAGGTCGAGGCCGAGTGGTTCAACTTCGACGCGCTGAACTTCGACCCCGACCACCCCGCGCGCCAGATGCAGGACACCTTCTTCGTCGACCCGCCCGAGACCGGGTTGCTGCTGCGCACGCACACCAGTCCGGTGCAGGTCCGCGCCCTGCTGGAGCGCGGCGCGCCGACCTACGTCATCTGCCCGGGCAAGGTGTTCCGCACGGACGAGCTCGACGCCACCCACACCCCGGTCTTCCACCAGGTCGAGGGCCTCGCGGTCGACAAGGGCCTGACGATGGCGCACCTCAAGGGCACCCTCGACCACTTCGCCCGGGCGATGTTCGGCCCGGCCGTGCGGACCCGGCTGCGGCCCTCGTTCTTCCCGTTCACCGAGCCCAGCGCCGAGCCCGACGTGCTCTGCTTCGTCTGCGCCGGCAAGGACCGGGGCTGTCGCACCTGCAAGGGCACCGGCTGGATCGAGTGGGGTGGCTGCGGCATGATCCACCCGAACGTCCTGCGGGCCTGCGGCGTCGACCCCGACGTCTACTCGGGCTTCGCCTTCGGGATGGGCATCGAGCGCACTCTCATGTTCCGCAACGGCGTCGGCGACATGCACGACATGGTCGAGGGCGACGTCAGGTTCAGCACCCACTACGGGATGGAGGTCTGATGCGCGTCCCGCTGGGCTGGCTCGCGGAGTACGCGACGCTGCCGGACGGAACGACCGGCGAGCAGGTCGCGGCCGCCCTCGTCACCGTCGGCCTCGAGGAGGAGGCCCTGCACGGCGGCGACGTCACGGGCCCGCTCGTGGTCGGCCGCGTGCTGGCGTTCGCGGACGAGCCGCAGAAGAACGGCAAGACGATCCGCTGGTGCCGCGTCGACGTCGGCGAGCCCGAGCCCCGCGGCATCGTCTGCGGCGCGCACAACTTCACCGAGGGCGACCTCGTCGTCGTCAGCCTCCCCGGCGCCGTGCTGCCCGGCGGCTTCGCCATCACCGCCCGCAAGACCTACGGGCACGTCAGCGACGGCATGATCTGCTCCGCCAAGGAGCTCGGCCTCGGCGACGACCACGAGGGGATCATCCGGCTCGCCGAGTGGGGCGTCGAGGCCCCCGTCGGCGCCGACGCGATCGAGATCCTCGGCCTCGCCGAGGAGACGGTCGAGGTCAACGTCAACCCCGACCGCGGTTACGCCCTGAGCATCCGGGGCATCGCGCGCGAGTACGCGCTGGCCACCGGCGCGGCCTTCACCGACCCCGCCGCCCTCGACGCCCCCGCGGCGACTCCCGACGGCTTCGCCGTGCACCTGGCGGACGACGCGCCGATGCGCGGCGCCCCGGGCTGCGACCGCTACGTCGCGCGCGTCGTCCGAGGGGTGCAGGCCGCCGGCCCGAGCCCCCGCTGGATGCAGCGCCGTCTCGAACAGGCCGGCATGCGCCCCATCAGCCTGGCCGTCGACGTGACGAACTACGTGATGCTGGCGCTCGGCCAGCCCCTGCACGCCTTCGACCTCGCGCGGCTCGGTGGGCCGATCGTCGTCCGCCGCGCCCGGGCCGGGGAGCGCCTGGAGACCCTGGACGGCGTCGAGCGCGCGCTCGACCCCGAGGACCTGCTGATCACCGACTCGCCCGGCTCGCCCGACGGTGCGGGGTCGCCCGAGGGTGCCCGCGTGCTCGCGCTCGCCGGCGTCATGGGCGGCGCCAGCAGCGAGGTGACGCCGGCGACGACGGACATCCTCGTCGAGGCGGCGCACTTCGATCCCGTCACGGTGGCCCGCACGGCCCGCCGCCACAAGCTCTCCACCGAGGCGAGCCGCCGGTTCGAGCGGGGCGTCGACGACGCCCTGGCCGCGGCGGCCGCCGAGCTCGCGGTGCGCCTGCTCGTGGAGCACGGCGGCGGCACCGCCGGCCCCGTCACCGACGTCGACCTCCGCACGCCGCGCGACCCGGTGCGCATGGCCGTCGACCTGCCCGACCGTCTCGTGGGCCGTGCCTACGGCCCGGCCCGCGTCGTCGAGCTCCTCGAGGCCGTGGGCTGCACGGTGGACGCGACGAGCGGCGAGCTCGTCGTCCAGGCCCCCTCGTGGCGTCCCGACCTGCGCCTCGGCGTCGACCTCGTCGAAGAGGTGGCGCGCGTCGACGGCTACGAGAAGATCGACTCGGTGCTGCCCGTCGCCCCGGCCGGCCGGGGCCTGACGGCCGCGCAGCACGCCCGGCGCTCGATCGCCCGCGCGCTGGCCGAGCACGGTCTCGTCGAGGTCCTCACCTATCCCTTCGTCGGGCCGGAGACCGCCGACGTCTACGGCCTGCCGGCCGACGACGCCCGGCGGCCCGCGCTGCGGCTCGTGAACCCGCTCTCGGAGGAGCAGCCCTACCTGCGGTCCTGGATCATCCCGACCCTCGTCGAGGCCGCCCGCCGCAACCTCGGCCGCGGCCGGACCGACCTGGCGCTGTTCGAGATCGGCCTGGTGACGCGTCCGGTCCACGGCGCGGACGCCGTCGCGCCGCGGCCCCCCGTGGACCGGCGGCCGACCGATCGCGAGCTGGCCGAGATCGCGGCCGCGGTGCCGCGCCAGCCTCGGCGGGTGGGCGTGCTGCTGGCCGGGCAGCGCGAGCAGGCCGGCTGGTACGGCCCGGGGCGGCCGGCCGACTGGACCGACGCCGTCGACGCCGCCCTGCTCGTCGCCCGGACCATCGGGCTGACACTCACCGTCGCGCAGGACGACCACGCGCCGTGGCACCCGGGCCGCTGCGCGCGGCTCGAGTACGCGGGCGTCACCGTGGGCCACGCCGGCGAGCTGCACCCGAAGGTGGTGGAGCGGCTCGGTCTGCCGCCGCGCACGTGCGCCGCCGAGCTCGAGCTCGACCTGCTGCTCGGTGCGGCCGGCGGCATCCGCGCCGCCGAGCCCGTCTCGACGTTCCCGCTGGCGAAGGAGGACGTCGCGCTGGTCGTCGACACGGCCGTGCCGGCGGCCGCCGTCGAGGCGGCGCTCCGCGAGGGAGCCGGCGACCTGCTCGAGTCGGTCCGCCTCTTCGACGTCTACACCGGCCCGCAGGTGGGCGAGGGGCGAAAGTCGCTGGCCTTCGCGCTGCGGTTGCGGGCGGCCGACCGCACCCTCACCGCCGCCGAGTCGGCCGCGGCCCGGGACGCCGCGGTCCGGGCGGCCTCGAACCTGGTGGGAGCGGTCCAGCGGGGAGCGTGACGATCGCGTCACCATCAGCGCCTCGATACTCACTGAACGTGGTAATCGCGCTCGGAAACGGGGACTGACGGCCGGTCGTGTTCCGACGGTGACGCCCGGGCGGTCAGAATGTCCGAGTGACAACCCGTGCCGTCACCGTCCGTCGCCCCGGCCTGCCGGCGCTCGCGCTCGTCGCGACGGCCCTTGTCCTGACGGGCTGCGCGGCGGCAGGCGACCCGCAACGGAACGCGGCGCTGCCGCCCGGGGCGACGCCGCGCGCCGCCGCCCCGACCGCGCCGGCGCCGGCATCCGCCAAGGCCGGGGCCGGTGCGGGGACGGCGGCGTCCACGCCCGCCCCCGCCGCCCAGGCGAAGAGGGGCAGCGGCGGGCACGCCGAGCTCGCGTTCGCCGGCGACGTGCACTTCGAGGGGACGGCCGCCGCAGCCCTGGCGGGGCATGTCGGCACCGCCTTCTCGGTGCTGCGCGGCGCCGACCTGGCGATGGTCAACCTCGAGACCGCCGTCACCGACCGGGGGAACGCCCAGCCGAAGGAGTTCACCTTCCGCGCGCCCGCCGCCGCGTTCGGCATGCTCCGGCGGGCCGGCATCGACGCCGTGACCGTGGCGAACAACCACGGCATGGACTACGGCCGCGTCGGCCTGCAGGACACGCTCGCCGCCGCGCGCCGGTACGGCATGCCGCTGCTCGGTGCCGGCGTCGACGCCGCCGCCGCGTTCTCCCCGCTGCGGCGGGAGGTGGGTGGCGTCCGGGTGTCGATCCTCGCCGCCACCGACGTGCTCGACGACTTCGCCCAGACGACCTGGGTGGCCGGGGACGGCGTCCCCGGGCTCGCCTCCGCGAAGGACCCGGCGCGGCTGCTCGCGGCCGTGCGTGCCGAGCGCGCCCGGGCCGACGTCGTCGTCGTCTTCCTCCACTGGGGCGTCGAGCGCACCGTCTGCCCGACCGCGCGCCAGCGGGGGCTCGCCCAGCAGCTCTCGGCTGCGGGCGCGGACATCGTGGTCGGCAGCCACGCGCACGTCGTGCAACCTGCGGGCTCGGTCGGGCACACGCTCGTGCGGTACGGCCTCGGGAACTTCCAGTTCTACGCGAACGGCGGGCTCGGCAACGAGAGCGGCGTGCTGACCGTCGACGTGACCCGCGCGGGGGTGGCCGGCAGCACGTGGCACCCCGCGACGATCCACGGCGGGGCGCCCGACGTCATGACCGGCGCCGCGGCCAAGGCGCGGCTCGCCGAGGAGGCGGCGCGCTTCTCGGCCTGCTGAGGCCGGAGCATCCGCCGGGGCGACCGCCGCCGGGGCTGCTGCCCCCGCCGACCGAAGTCATGATCCAGTACCGTGGATGCATGGCCGACGCCCTGCCCGTGGTTGCGAGCGATGACATCCGCGAGGCGCGCCGGCAGTTTCCCGCGACCGTGGGCAGGGCCTACTTCAACACCGCGGCGGTCGGGCTCGCGAGCCGTCAGCTCGCGGCGGCCTACCACGAGGTCATCGACGACTGGAGCGCGTCAGGGCTCGACTTCGCCCGCGGGGAGCAGGCAGCCGGGCGTGCGCGCGCCGTGGTCGCGCGCCTGATCGGCGCCGAGCCGCGCGACCTGGCGCTGATCCCCTCGGTGTCCGCCGCGGCCGGCCTCGTCGCGGCCCAGTTCGGCCCCGCGGAGGCGGGCGACAACGTCGTCATCGGACGACAGGAGTACAGCTCCAACCACTTCCCCTGGCGGCAACTGGCGCGCAAGGGCTACGAGGTGCGCCAGGTCCCGTTCCGGTCCGGCGGGATGGACCCGGGCGACGTCGCCGAGCGGGTGGACGCCGGCACGCGGCTGGTGGCCTTCAGCGCCGTGCAGGCGGCGACCGGGCACCGATCCGACATCCCCGCGATCGGCGCAGCGGCCCGCGCCGTCGGGGCCCTCGTGTTCGTCGACGGCTCCCAGCTCGTGGGAGCCATCCCGGTGGCCGACGACCTGTCCCACCTGGACGTCCTCGCCACGTCGGACCACAAGTTCCTGCTGAACGCCGGGCGCGGCATGGGCTACTGCTACCTGTCACCGGCGGCGCAGGAGAGGTTCACTCCGGTCAACGCCGGCTGGCGGGCGGGGGCGGTCCCGTTCGACAGCTTCTTCGGCCCCGAGATGGAGCTCTCGACGACGGCGTCGCGCTTCGACAGCTCCATCAGCTGGCTGGCCGCGATCGGCAACGAGCGCGCCCTCACCCTGCTCGAGGATTTCGGCTTCGACGCGGTCCACGACCGCAACCACGAGCTGACGGCCGCCCTCCGGACAGCCCTGGCAGACGCGGGCTGGGCCCCACTCGACCTCCCCGAGCGCAACAGGAGCACGATCGTCAGCGTCCCGATCGCGGCCTCCCGCTCCGAGCGCCTGCTCGCCGCACTGGCCGAGCACCGGGTCGTGGCGTCCGTACGCGGCGGGAACCTCCGGCTGTCGGTGCACTTCTACAACCACGAGGACGACATCGAGCGTCTGCTGAGGGCCCTTCCGAGCTGAAAGCAGGGCCGGCGCGTGACGGAATACATCAGACCCTCGCGATCTGTCTCAGGCCCCTGACCCTCGTGTCCGACACGCGGGACGGCTCTGTACACGTGATGACAGCAGTACGTACGGTGAGGCCCCGAAGGCGGTCGACGCCTTCAGGGGGCCCTCGGTGGAGGAGGAGCGGGCGTGGTCATGACCAGCGTGCTCGTCGCGAGTTGCATCGTCATGGCGGCCCTGTTCGGGGTGATCGCGGCGTGGATGCAGGGCCAGGGGTACCGCCGGGCGGCCCGCGCGAACCTCGTCGCTGGCCTGTGCTGCCTGCTGGGCGGCGTGATCCTGCCGTCGGGTCCGCAGGCCCTGCCGGTCGCGACGCTGGTCGTGGCCTCCCTGCTCGGCACCACCAGCCTGCACGCCGTGCGCATCGGGCGGGGCTGACCGCGCGTCGGGCTGTGCATGACTATGCGCCCGACTGTATAGTCATGCGTCGTGAGGACGATCGCGGTCGCGGGAGCCAGCGGGTACGCGGGCGGTGAGGTCCTGCGCCTCGCGCTCGGCCACCCCGAGCTGACTGTCGGCGCCGTGACCGCGGGCGGCAACGCCGGGTCCATGCTCGGGGAGCACCATCCCCATCTCGTCCCGCTGGCCGATCGCCCGCTCGAGCCGACGACGGCCGAGGCGCTGGCCGGCCACGACATCGTGGTGCTCGCCCTGCCCCACGGCGCGAGCGGCCCGCTCGCCGCGGCCCTGCCGCCGGACACCGTGGTCATCGACTGCGGGGCGGACCACCGGCTCGTCGACGACGAGGCCTGGTCGGCCTTCTACGAGGGGCCGCATGCGGGCAGCTGGCCGTACGGTCTGCCCGAGCTGCCGCTGGCCGCGGGCGGGCGGGGGCGCGACGCGCTGCGCGGGGTCCGCCGTGTCGCGGTGCCGGGCTGCTACCCGACGGCCGCGTCGCTGGCGCTGGCGCCGGGTCTCGCCGCCGGCCTGCTCGAACCGGACGTCGTCGTCGTCGCGGCGTCCGGCACCTCGGGCGCGGGCCGCGCAGCCAAGCCGCACCTGCTCGGCACCGAGACGATGGGGTCGATGACCCCCTACGGCGTCGGCGGGGTGCACCGCCACACGCCCGAGATCGAGCAGAACCTCTCGGCCGCCGCCGGGTCGCCGGTCCTGGTCTCGTTCACCCCGGTGCTCGCCCCGATGCCCCGCGGCATCCTCGCGACCTGCGTCGCGCGCCTCGCGCCCGGGGCCGGGCGCCCGGGGGCCGCCGACGTCCGCAAGCTCTGGGCCGAGGCCTATGCCGACGAGCCGTTCGTGCACGTCCTCCCCGAGGGGCGGTGGCCGCGCACCGGCGACACCCTCGGGGCGAACACCGTGCACCTGCAGGTCGCTCTCGACGAGCGCGCCGGGCGGGTCGTCGTCACGGCCGCCGTCGACAACCTCACGAAGGGCACCGCGGGGGCCGCCCTGCAGTGCGCCAACCTCGCGCTCGACCTGCCCGAGACGCTGGGCCTGCCGCTGGCGGGGGTGGCGCCGTGAGCGTCACCGCCCCGGCCGGCTTCCGCGCCGCCGGCGTCACCGCAGGGCTCAAGGCCAGCGGCCGCCCCGACCTGGCGCTGGTCGTCAACGACGGCCCGCTGCACGCCGCGGCGGGTGTCTTCACCACGAACCGAGTGCAGGCCGCGCCCGTCCTGTGGTCGCGCCAGGCCGTCGCCGACGGCCGCCTGGACGCCGTCGTGCTCAACTCGGGCGGTGCCAACGCGTGCACGGGTCCCGAGGGGTTCGCCGACACCCACCGCACCGCCGAACGCGTCGCCGCCGCTCTCGGGGTGGCCGCGGGTGACGTGGCGGTGTGCTCCACCGGGCTGATCGGCGAGCGGCTGCCGATGACGCCCCTGCTGGCGGGGGTCGACGCGGCGGCGGCCGCCCTGGACGGCGACGGGGGCGGCGCGGCCGCCGAAGCGATCATGACGACGGACACCCTGCCGAAGACCTCCCTCGCGCGGGGCGCGGGCTGGAGCGTCGGCGGGATGGCCAAGGGTGCCGGCATGCTCGCGCCGGGGCTGGCCACGATGCTCGTCGTCCTCACGACGGACGCCGTCGCCGACCCTGCCGCGCTTGACGGTGCGCTGCGGGCCGCCACGCACGCGACCTTCGACCGGCTCGACTCCGACGGGTGCATGTCCACCAACGACACCGTGCTGCTGCTGGCGAGCGGGGCCTCGGGGGTCACGCCGACCGACGAGGCTCTGCGCGAGGCGGTCACCGGCGTGTGCGACGCCCTGGCCCGCGCGCTGATCGCGGACGCGGAGGGCGCGGAGCACGACATCGAGATCGAGGTCCGGCACGCGGCCACCGAGGCGGACGCGCTCGAGGTGGCCCGGGCCGTGGCGCGGAGCAACCTGTTCAAGGCGGCGGTCTTCGGCCGCGACCCGAACTGGGGGCGTGTGCTCGCCGCGGTCGGCACGACGGGCGCCGGTTTCGACCCGCTCGCGCTCGACGTCTCGATCAACGGCGTGCAGGTCTGCCGGGCCTGTGCCCCGGGGGAGGACCGCACCAAGGTCGACCTGCGCCCCCGGTACGTGCACGTCGGCGTCGACCTGCACGCCGGCGACGCGACCGGCACCGTCTGGACCAACGACCTCACCCACGCGTACGTCCACGAGAACAGCGCCTACTCGACATGACCCCGACATGACGGCGCCCGCCCAGACCCTCACGGCGCAGCAGAAGGCCGGCGTGCTCGTCGAGGCGCTGCCGTGGCTGCGCCGCTTCGCCGGAGCGGTCGTCGTCCTCAAGTACGGCGGCAACGCGATGGTCGACGCCCAGCTCAAGCAGGCGTTCGCCGAGGACGTCGTCTTCCTGCGGGCCGCCGGGCTCAAGCCGGTCGTCGTCCACGGGGGCGGCCCGCAGATCTCCTCGATGCTCGAGCGGCTGGGCATCGCGTCGGACTTCCGCGGCGGCCTGCGGGTGACCACCCCCGAGGCCATGGACGTCGTCCGCATGGTGCTCGTCGGCCAGGTGGGCCGCGAGCTCGTGGGGCTCGTCAACACCGCCGGTGGTCGCGCCGTCGGGCTGTCCGGCGAGGACGCCGGGCTCTTCCTCGCCCGCCGGCGCGGTGCCGTGGTCGACGGTGTCGAGGTCGACGTGGGGCTCGTCGGCGACGTCGTCGAGGTGGACCCGGCAGCGGTGGTCGATCTGATCGAGGCGGGCCGCGTGCCGGTCGTCTCGACGGTCGCCCCGGACGACGACGGTCAGGTGCTGAACGTCAACGCCGACAGCGCGGCGGCGGCACTCGCGGTGGCTCTCGGAGCCGCCAAACTCGTGGTGCTCACCGACGTCGAGGGGCTGTACGCGCGCTGGCCGGAGCGGTCATCCCTGCTGTCCACCGTGACGGCGGCCGAGCTCGAGGCGATGCTCCCCGCGCCTGCAGACCGGGATGATCCCGAAGATGGAGGCCTGCCTGCGCGCGGTGCGCGGAGGGGTACCCGAGGCGACGGTCATCGACGGCCGGCTGCGGCACAGCGTCCTGCTCGAGGTCTTCACCCCCGAGGGCGTCGGCACCATGGTCCTGCCCGACCGGCCCCACGCCCGCACCCGCCGAGGAGGTCGCGTCGTGACGACGGACACCCACGCCCGCTCCGGGACCGGCCAGGCGACCTGGTCGCGCCGCTACGAGGGCGCGGTGATGAACACGTTCGGTCCGCCGCAGCGGGTGCTGGTGCGGGGCGAGGGTGCGTACGTCTGGGACGCCGACGGCGCGCGGTACCTCGACCTGCTCGCCGGCATCGCCGTGAACGCGCTGGGCCATGCGCATCCGGTCCTGGTCGAGGCAGTCAGCCGCCAACTCGCCACCCTCGGGCACGTGTCGAACTTCTTCACGACACCGGCCCAGGTGACCCTCGCCGAGCGGCTGATCGGGCTCCTCGGCGCCCCGGCCGGCTCCCGCGTCTTCTTCTGCAACTCCGGCACCGAGGCGATCGAGGCCGCGGTGAAGGTGTCACGGCGTACCGGCCGCAGCCGCCTGGTCGCCGCCGAGGGCGCCTTCCACGGCCGGACCATGGGTGCGCTCGCGCTGACCCACAAACCCGCCTACCGCGAGCCCTTCGCACCGTTGCCGGGCGACGTCGTGCACGTCCCGTTCGGTGACGCCCAGGCCCTGTCGGCGGCCACCGACGCCTCGGTGGCGGCGTCGTGCTCGAGCCGGTGCAGGGCGAGGCGGGCGTGAGATCCGCCCCGGCCGGCTATCTCGACGCTGCTCGCGCCGCCGCCGACGCCGCCGGCGCCCTGCTCGTGCTCGACGAGGTGCAGAGCGGGATCGGCCGCACGGGCGCGTGGTTCGCCCACCAGCTGCCGAACCTCGCGGGGGTGCCGCGCAAGGCCCCGTCCGGCCCGACCTCGTCACGCTCGCCAAGGGCCTCGGCGGCGGCGTCCCGATCGGCGCGCTGGTCGCGTTCGGCGAGGGCCCGGCCACCCTGCTGGGCCCGGGGCAGCACGGCACCACCTTCGGCGGCAATCCGCTCGCGGCCGCCGCGGCCTTGCGACCCTCGACGTGATCGAGCGCGAGGGGCTCGTCGAGCAGGCGGCGACCACGGGGGCGTTGCTGCGCGGCGGCGTGCTCGCCCTGGGCCATCCCCTGGTCACCGAGGTCCGCGGCGAGGGGCTCCTCCTGGCGATCGAGCTCGCGCGCCGGTGGCGGCGCGGGCCGCCGCGGCGCTCCTCGACGCGGGCGTCATCGTCAACGCGGTGACGCCGTCCGCGCTCCGGCTGGCTCCGCCGCTGGTGCTCACCGCCGAGCAGGTCAGCCGAGTTCCTCGCCGTGCTGCCCGCTCGCGCTCGAGACCGCCGCCGAATCCGCCGAGGCCGAGGAGGCGCACGCATGAGCAGCCCCAGCACGGCCCCCTCCCACCACCGGCACGCGCGACTCACGCCGGTACGGCATTTCCGGCGTGACGACGACCTCTCGCCCGCCGAGCTCGTGGCCGTGATCGACCTGGCCGACGAGCTCAAGCGCGAGCGGTTCGCACGGCGGCCGCTCGCCGGCCCCCGCACGGTGGCCCTCGTCTTCGACAAGCCCTCCACGCGCACCCGGGTGTCCTTCAGCGTCGGAGTCGCCGAGCTCGGCGGATACCCGCTCGTCATCGATGCGCAGACCAGCCAGCTCGGGCGTGGCGAAGCCATCGAAGACACGGCCCGCGTGCTCGACCGGCAGTGCGCCGCGATCGTCTGGCGGACCTTCGGGCAGGAGCGCCTCGAGGCGATGGCCGCCGCCACCGGCGGATCCGTGACGGTCACGACCGACCCGGCCGCGGCTGCCGAAGGCGCCGACGTCCTCGCCACCGACACCCGGGTGTCGATGGGCCAGGAGGGCGAGTCGCACGCCCGCGCGCACCCCTTCGAGCCTTACGCCCTCGACGAGCAGGCGGTCGGGCTCGCGGCGCCCGGCGTCGTGGTGCTCCACTGCCTGCCTGCCTATCGGGGCCGTGAGATCAGCGCCGCCGTCATCGACGGCCCGTCGTCCGCGGTCTGGGACGAGGCCGAGAACCGGCTGCATGCCCAGAAGGCCCTCCTCGCGCACCTGCTGGAGCAGCCGTGAGCGAGCGCGCGGCCCGCACCGCCACGACCAAGAACGCCCGGCAGCGGCTCATCGTCGACATCGTCTGGCACCAGCCGGTGCGCTCCCAGGTCGAGCTGGGCGACCTGCTCGCCGAGGAGGGCATCGCGGTGACGCAGGCGACCCTCTCGCGCGACCTCGTCGAGCTCGGCGCCGTCAAGGTGCGCCGCGGCGACGAGGGGCTCGTCTACGCCGTGCCGGGCGAGGGCGGCGACCGGGCCCCGCAGGCGTCGGTCGCCGAAGACCACCTGGCCGCACGCCTCGGTCGGCTCTGCGAGGAGCTGCTCGTCACCGCGGAGGCCTCGGCGAACCTCGTCGTCCTGCGCACGCCGCCCGGGGCCGCGCACTTCCTCGCGTCGGCGATCGACCACTCCGTGATCCCCTCGCTGCTCGGCACCGTGGCCGGCGACGACACCGTCCTCGTGGTGACCCGCGAGCCCGACGGCGGCGCCGAGGTGGCCGCACGCTTCCTCGCCCTGGCCGCCGGGCACACCTGACAGACCCGAACGCCCACATCCATTGAAGGAGAACCCCGTGACCGACCGCGTCGTCCTCGCCTACTCCGGCGGGCTGGACACCTCTGTCGCCATCGGCTGGATCGGTGAGCAGACCGGCGCCGAGGTCGTCGCCGTCGCCGTCGACGTCGGCCAGGGCGGTGAGGACCTCGAGACCATCCGGCAGCGCGCGCTCGCCTGCGGCGCTGTCGAGGCGTACATCGCGGACGCCCGGGACGAGTTCGCCGACGAGTACTGCCTGCCCGCGCTGCAGGCGAACGCCCTCTACATGGACCGCTACCCGCTCGTCTCGGCGCTGTCGCGGCCGGTCATCGTCAAGCACCTCGTGAAGGCCGCGCAGGAGTACGGCGGCTCCGTCGTCGCGCACGGCTGCACGGGCAAGGGCAACGACCAGGTGCGCTTCGAGGTCGGCATCGCCACGCTCGACCCGTCACTGCGGTGCATCGCGCCCGTCCGCGACCTGGCGCTCACCCGCGACAAGGCGATCGACTACGCCGAGCGCCACGAGCTGCCCATCGAGACCACGAAGAAGTCGCCGTACTCGATCGACCAGAACGTCTGGGGCCGCGCCGTCGAGACCGGCTTCCTCGAGGACATCTGGAACGGCCCGATCGAGGACGTCTACGCCTACACCCAGAACCCCGCGACCCCTCGGGACGCCGACGAGGTCGTCGTCACGTTCGAGCAGGGTGTGCCGGTGGCGCTCGACGGCGAGAAGGTGAGCGTCCTCGAGGCGATCCAGAAGCTGAACGCGCGCGCCGGCGCGCACGGCGTCGGCCGGCTCGACATGGTCGAGGACCGGCTCGTCGGCATCAAGAGCCGCGAGGTCTACGAGGCGCCCGGCGCCATCGCCCTCATCACCGCCCACGCCGAGCTCGAGACCGTCACGCTCGAGCGCGAGCTCGCGCGGTTCAAGCGCGGCGTCGAGCAGCGCTGGGGCGAGCTCGTCTACGACGGGCTGTGGTTCTCGCCGCTGAAGAAGGCGCTCGACGTGTTCGTGGCCGAGAGCCAGAAGCACGTGACCGGCGAGATCCGGATGACGCTGCACGGTGGCCGTGCCGTCGTGACGGGCCGCCGCAGCGACGCGAGCCTCTACGACTTCAACCTCGCCACCTACGACACGGGCGACACCTTCGACCAGTCGCTCGCGAAGGGCTTCGTCGAGCTGTGGGGGCTGCCGAGCAAGCTGGCCGCCGCTCGCGACGCCCGCCTCGCCGGGCGATGAGCCGGCCCGTCACCGCAGAGCCTCCGGCCGGCAGCCCCGTCAGCCTCTGGGGCGGGCGGTTCGCCGGCGGCCCCGCGGCCGCGCTGGCCGCACTGTCGGCGTCGGTGCACTTCGACTGGGTGCTGGCCCCGTACGACCTGGCCGGCTCGCGCGCGCACGCCCGGGTGCTGCACGCCGCCGGGCTGCTCACCGCCGAGCAGCTCGACGGCCTGCTGGCCGCCCTGGCCCGGCTCGACGCCGACGTCGCGTCCGGTGCCTTCACGCCCACCGTCGCCGACGAGGACGTGCACACCGCGCTGGAGCGCGGCCTGATCGAGCGCGCCGGGGCCGACCTCGGGGGCCGCCTGCGCGCGGGCCGCTCCCGCAACGACCAGGTCGCCACGCTCTACCGGATGTACCTGCGCGACCGGGCCCGGGAGGTCGCCGCCGGCCTCCTCGACCTGGCGCAGGCGCTCGTCGCCCAGGCCGAGACCCACCCGGTGGCGCCGATGCCCGGCCGCACGCACTTCCAGCACGCGCAGCCCGTCCTGCTCGCCCACCACCTCCAGGCGCACGCGCACGCGCTGCTGCGCGACGTCGACCGGCTGCTCGACTGGGACCGGCGGGCCGACGAGTCCCCCTACGGCTCGGGTGCGCTCGCCGGCTCGTCCCTCGGCCTCGATCCCCAGGCGGTCGCCCGCGAGCTCGGCTTCACCACCTCGTCGGACAACTCCATCGACGGCACCGCCTCCCGCGACGTGGTCGCCGAGTTCGCCTTCGTGCTCGCCATGGCCGCCGTCGACGTGTCACGGATCGCCGAGGAGGTCGTCGTCTGGACCACGGCGGAGTTCGCCTTCGCCGTCCTCGACGACGCCTACGCCACCGGCTCGTCGATCATGCCGCAGAAGAAGAACCCCGACGTCGCCGAGCTCGCCAGGGGCAAGGCCGGCCGCCTGGTCGGCAACCTCACGGGCCTCCTCACCACGCTCAAGGGCCTGCCGCTCGCGTACAACCGCGACCTCCAGGAGGACAAGGAGCCGGTGATCGACTCGGTCACGCAGCTCCTGCTGGTGCTGCCGGCGTTCACCGGCATGGTCGCCACGATGCGCTTCGACACGGCGCGGCTGGCGGAGCTCGCGCCCGCCGGGTTCTCGCTCGCGACCGACGTCGCGGAGTGGCTCGTCCGCCGCGGCGTCCCCTTCCGCGTGGCGCACGAGGTGGCCGGCGCCTGCGTGCGGGCCGCCGAGACCCGCGGGGTCGACCTGCAGGATCTCACCGACGAGGAGTTCGCGGCGATCTCGCCGCGAGCTGACGCCGCAGGTGCGCGAGGTGCTCGACGTCGGCGGATCACTGGCCTCGCGGGACGGCCGCGGCGGCACCGCGCCGGCCCGCGTCACCGAGCAGCGCCGGCGGCTCGCCGCGCGCCTCGCCGAGCTGCGCGACTGGGCCCTGACCCCGGTCACCCCGGTCGCGAAGGCGGTCGCCGACCACCGCTGAAGGGCGGCCACACCCCCACCCCACCCTCGCGTTGATCATGCAATCCGCGTCGATCATGCAATCCGCGTCGATCATGGCGCCTCGAGCAGACGCACCCGCAGCCGCCGGAAGCCCTTCCCCTTGTTCTCGATCTTCACGATCTCGAGCCCGCCGATCTGCCGCGTCGACGCCACGTGCGTCCCGGCGTCCGCCTGGGTGTCGAGCCCGGCGATGTCGACGATGCGCACGACCTCGAGGTCGGGCGGCAGGAGGTCCGTCGCCGTCCGGATGAGATCGGGATAGGTCGCGAAGGCTTCGCCCCGCGGCATGGTCGTCGTCGTGATCGCCCGGTCGGCCTCGATCTCCGCCGCGCACGCCGCCGCGATCGCCTCGCGGAAGCCCTCCGGAACCGACGGCAGGTTGAAGTCCATCCGGGCCTCGAGCGGCTCCATGTTGCCGCCGGTGACGAGCGCGCCGAAGTCGCGGAACACCACCCCCGACAGCAGGTGCAGGCCGGAGTGGGTCCGCATCAGCGCCGTCCGCCGCTCGTCCTCCAGCGCGCCGCGCACCGCCGTCCCGGCCGGCGGCAGCGGGTCTCCCTCGGCGGGTACGAGCCACAGGTCGTCACCCTTGCGCGCGCCGGCGATCCGCGTCTGCACACCACCCCACAGCAGGACGCCGTGATCCGGCGGCTGGCCTCCGCCGCCAGGGTAGAACGCCGAGCGGTCGAGCACGATGCCCTGCTCCGGGTCCGCCGCGAGCACGACGGCGTCCCACTCCCGCAGGGTCTGGTCGGTGAGCTCGAGCCGGGTGGTGCGGCCGTACACGTCCGATGCGGTCACCGCAGGAGGGTACGGCTCCCGCGCCTAGGATCGTCGCGTGCCGCCCCAGGACAGCGCGCCCTCGCGGCGGATCCCCCGCGAGACGCTGTCGGGCTGGTCGACGGACGTGGCGCCGGCGCTGCTCGGCGCCCGGTTCGTCTCGACGATCGGCGGCTCGCGGGTCGCGGTCCGGCTGACCGAGGTCGAGGCCTACATGGGCGAGCGCGACCCGGGCTCGCACGCCTACCGCGGCGCGACCCCGCGCACGCAGATCATGTTCGGCCCCGCCGGGTTCCTCTACGTCTACTTCAGCTACGGCATGCACTGGTGCGCCAACGTCGTCTGCGGGCCCGACGGGTCGCCGTCGGCCGTCCTGCTGCGGGCGGGCGAGGTGGTCGAGGGCCTGGACGTCGCCCGCGCGCGTCGCCCGGCGGCGCGCCGGGACGTCGAGCTCGCCCGGGGGCCGGCGCGGCTCACCGCGGCGCTCGGCATCGACGGCGCGCGCGACGGCGCCGACCTGTGCGGCGACGGCGACCTGTGGCTCGAACCGCCGCACGAACGGGCCCCCGCCGACGCCGTCCGGACCGGGCCCAGGGTGGGGGTGACCGGTCCCGGCGGGGACGGCGAGGTGTTCCCGTGGCGATTCTGGCTGGCGGACGACCCGACGGTCTCGGTCTACCGGCCGGGGCAACTGCGTCGCCGAGCCACCCGTCAGGATGGGATGGTGCAGGCAGCGGGCCCGGCGCCGGGCCGGCCCGCCCCCGCCGGGAGGGACGAGTCGTGACCGTGTCCGACACGAGGACCGACGTCCTCGAGGAGCTGCGCTGGCGCGGCCTGCTCGCGATCTCGACGGACGAGGCCGCCCTGGCCTCGGCGCTGGCCTCGGGCCCGGTCACCTTCTACTGCGGCTTCGACCCGACGGCCCCGAGCCTGCACATGGGCAACCTGGTGCAGCTGGTCACCATGCGCCGCCTGCAGCTGGCCGGGCACCGCCCGCTCGCCTTGGTGGGTGGTGCGACGGGGCTGATCGGCGATCCCAGGATGTCGGGGGAGCGGGTGCTCAACGACCGCGAGACCGTCGCCGGCTGGGTGGAGCGGATCCGCGACCAGGTCCAGCGCTTCCTCGACTTCGACGGCCCTGACGCCGCGCGCGTGGTGAACAACCTCGACTGGACGGCACCGCTGTCGGCCATCGACTTCCTGCGGGACATCGGCAAGCACTTCCGGGTGAACCGGATGCTCGCCAAGGAGGCGGTCAGCGCCCGGCTCGAGTCCGACGCGGGCATCAGCTTCACCGAGTTCAGCTACCAGATCCTGCAGGGGATGGACTTCCTCGAGCTGTACCGGCGGTTCGGATGCGCGCTGCAGACCGGAGGCTCCGACCAGTGGGGCAACCTCACGGCCGGTGTCGACCTCGTCCACCGGGTCGAGGGGGTGTCGGTGCACGCCCTGGCGACG
>CAWCCY010000004.1:0-161449 GCA_963794075.1 uncultured Actinomycetota bacterium | reverse complement strand
GGGATCGGCCAGGTGAGCAGCCGGACGTCGTCCAACCCGCAGGGTGGAGCGCCGACCTCGGCGAGGTTGCGCGCCTCGCCGGAGTCCCGCAGATCACCGGGTCCGCCCGGACGACGATGACCAGCCGCCGCCGGGCGGCGGCGTGCCCGCTGGTCACGGCCCCGCCGGCCGGGGTGCGAGCACGTCGGAGCCGTCGGACAGGGACGGCGGCCGCATGCCCCGGCCCCACGCCGACGGCTCGGGCCCGAGCTCGACGTGCAGCACTCCCCCGCGGTGCAGGTCGACGGCCCGCAGGTGGGTCCCCTCGAGCGGCTTGCCGTCGAGGGTGGCGCTCTGCACGTACTGCACCGGCGGCGTCTCGTCGATGCCGTCGGCGCCGATGGGCAGCTCGCGGTGCCCGCTGGTCTCGACGACGAACTCGGCGTCACCAACCTGCAGCCGCGCGGCGGCGAACGCGGGCGCGTTGACGAGGAAGAGGCCCTGGCCGCGACGGGGAACAGGCCCGAGCGACGCCCAGACGTACCACGACGACAGCCCGCCGGAGTCGTCGTTGCCGGGCAGCCCGCCGCGGCCCGTGCCGAACTGGTCGGCACGGCCGCATGGACGACCTCGGCGGTGCGGTCGGGCCGCCCGACGTAGTGGTACGCCCACGGGGCCTCCATGTCGGGCTCGTTGTTGAGGCCCTCGAAGCGGTTGAGCGCGTACCCGTGGCGCATCTCGCTCGACGCCCGGCCGGCATCGCCGAGCTGCTTGACCGGGTCGGCGCCGTAGCCGAAGAAGCGGTCGAGCATGCCGACGAACGCGCTGTCGCCGCCGGCCAGCTCGATCCGGGCGGCCATGTCGTGCAGCAGCCGGAACGAGTAGTTCCACCGGCCGCCCTCGTAGAACTCGAGTCGCGCAGCAGGCCGGTGCTCGGCGTCGAACGCGTTCACCCAGCGGGCGGCCAGCGCCGTCGAGCTGGTCGGCGAGCTCGGCGGTCGCCGAGGCTGCGGGCCACCTGCGCGGTGCAGTGGTAGCCGTAGGCGAGGTCGAGGGTGTGGCGTGATCGGGTGGACGACGCCCTGCTCGCAGGTACTCCTCGCCGTAGTCCCGGCGCAGGTCGTCGTGCATGTGCACGAGCGCCCACTCCCAGTCGAGGCCGGCGCAGCCCGAGCTGGCAGCAGGTCGGCGAGGAAGGTGTGGGCGAGCGCGCTGCCCTGCCGGAAGAACCGGTCGGCGCCGCGGGCCATCCGGTAGCCGATGGGGAAGTTGCCCTCCTCCTCGCTGACCCGCAGCAGCGACTTCAGCAGCTCGACGGCCCGATCCGGGGCGAGCGCGGTCAGCAGCGGGAGCTGGGTCTTGTACATGTCCCACATCGTGCAGATGTCGAACGCGAACGGGCCCCGACGTCGGCCAGAACGGGCTCTCGTCCGGCGGCGAAGCACGGCTTGATGAGCGAGTGGTAGAGGCGGTGGCGAACACGGTGCGGCGCTCGCCGGCGTGCCGCCGTCCACGCTGCACCCGGTCGAAGTGGTCGGCCCAGCGCGGCTCGGTGCGCGGCCCGGCGATCGATCGAACGCGCCCCGGTCGTCGCCGGGCCCGCACTCGCGCTCGAGGTTCTCGCCGCGCCTGGTCGCAGCCGCGCAGCGAGAACCCCAGCCGGAGCTCGACCGCCTGGCCCGCGCGGGTCGGGCCCATGAACATCAGGCCGAAGGGGCGCAGGGTGGTCGGCCGGATGCTGTCGAAGTCGAGCCGGGTGCCGCCCGTCATCAGCCGGCGGTCGTACCAGAGCATCTGCCGCCAGCCGCGGCGCGTCGCCTCGACGTGCACCGACAGCGGCACGCCCTCCACCACGACGGTGCCCTGCGCGCGGCCGCGGCCCATGCTCTCGAGCCTGGGCGCGCAGCGGGACGGTCGCGCCGTGCTCGATGGCCAGGCCGCCGCAGGAGAAGTCGACGACGATCCGGGCTGCGGCGCTCGGGGAAGGTGTAGCGGTGGACGGCGACCTTCGCGCCGACGGTGATCTCGCAGCGGATGCCGGTGTCGAGGGTCGCGGCGTAGTAGCCGGGCTCGGCGACTCTCGTCGTGCAGCGCCCAGGCCTCGCCGAGGTCGTCGAGCGGCTGCACCATCGGCGTGACCCGGAAGTAGTTGTAGTACTTGCGGATCGCGCCGGTGCCGGACTGCTGGAAGTGGGTGAAGCCCGAGGCGCCGCATGCCGTCGAACATCGCCGGGGCACGCCCTCGGTGTTCTTGCCGTAGCGGCCGTAGCCGGTCGGGTAGGCGCCCGAGTAGGCGCAGGCCGAGACCATGCCGAGCGGTGACGTGGCGCCCGGGTGGGTGTTGCCGACCTGCGGTTTCGGCCACCACCAGGTCGCGGCGAGACCGCGCGGCGGCGGCAGGTCGGTCGCTGCGGTCCCGATGAACGGGTCGACGTCGGAGAGGATGGCGGGACTGTACGACAGCCCCTGGTGGCCCCGGGTTTCCGGCGCGTGAACTCGCCGTGGTCTCGTACGTGCTCTTGCTCGACGCCCCGTCAAGCGGTGGAGTGGGGTCCGCGGACGACCACTCCAGGAGGACTCATGGCCGAACGGTCGCTGGACGACGACATCGCGGGCCTGGCCCCCGTGGAGGACGGTGTCGACCACGTGCGTGGGCGGATCGACGCCCCCGCCGTACTCGTCGAGTACGGGGACTTCGAGTGCCCCTACTGCGGGCAGGCCTTCGGTGTCGTGCGCTCGCTGGCGCGGAACTTCGGCGAGGACCTCGCGATCGTGTTCCGGGAGTACCCGGTGCCGCGGGTGCACCCGCACGCCTACGCGGCTGCGCTGGCCGCGGAGGCTGCGGCCACGGCGGGCCGCTTCTGGGAGATGCACGACGAGCTGTTCACCCACCAGGACGCGCTGACCGACGACGACCTGCGCCGGCACGCCGCGGCGGTGGGCGTCGACCCCGACGCCGTCGTGCGGCCCGCATCGGAGGTGTACGCCGAGCGGGTGCGGCGCGACCAGGCGAGCGGCGACGCCTCCCGGATCCCGGGGACGCCCAGCTTCTTCCTCAACGGGCGCCCGCTCGACCGGATCGACGAGCGGTCGATGACCGACGAGATCCGCGCGGTGCTCACCCCCGCGGATGCCCGCCCCGACCCGGGCCCGGCCCCGAACGTCTGACCGGGGGCGCGAGCGGCGGACCCTCGGCAACTCCGTGCGCCAGATGTTCGCCGCCGCACCCCGTCGATCACGGAAGGGCGGACATTCGGCGAACGGAGTGCACCGGCCGCCGGCTCCGGCGCCCGGGTTCCCGACGGCGGCGGCACGCTACCCTGGCTGCGCGGACGCCCCGGCGTCGCGCGGGTGTAGCTCAATGGCAGAGCCCCAGCCTTCCAAGCTGGTCATGCGGGTTCGATTCCCGTCACCCGCTCACGCACGAAGGCCCAGGTCAGGAGCTACTTCTCCCGCCTGGGCCTTCGTTGTCCTCACCGCCGCACCCTTCCTCGTGCCCGCTACGTGCCCGATGGCTCCCCGTCGCTCCCGCCCCGGTGGCGCTGCACGAGGTCGTCGAGTGAGGCTGCGATCGCGCGGTCACGCTCGCTCGTGGCGTGCTGATAGATCAGCGCGGCCCGGGCCGAGGTGTGTCCCATACGGGTCATCAGGTCGCGGAGGCTTGCACCGGTGCCGGCCGCCAGGGTGTTGCCCGTGTGCCGCAGGTCGTGAAAGTGCAGACCCTCGACGCCCACGGCCACGCAGGCGCGGCGCCACACGGTGTGCCAGTTGCTCCGGCGGATCGTTGCGCCCTTGGGTCCGGTGAAAACTCGTCCGTCGACACCCGGCTCGGCGTAACTCCGCACGTGCGCGCGAAGGTCATCGAGGATGGCCTCAGGAATCGCCACGGTGCGCACCGCCGCCGCAGTCTTGGGCGGCCCGAGAACCATGGCGCCGGCGACCTCCGACACCGACGCCTCGACCCGCACGGTCCCTTGTTCAGGTCGAGATGTCGACGACGAAGGGCCATGGCTTCACCCCAGCGGAGGCCGGTAAAGGTCGACAACAGCACGAGCGCGAGGAACCGAGGCCCGATGGCGTCGGCCAGGGCGAAGACCTGCGCGAGGGTTGCCGTCGGACGCTCCGGGCTGGTTTCGCTTCCCGCGCCCGGGAGCCGGCAGGGGTTACGACGCACCAGCTCGTCGTCGACGGCCGTGTTGAAGATGGCCTTGAGCAGCCGATACGACTTCGCGACGGTGACCGGTCCCACGCCCGCGGCGACCCGCTCGGCGCGCCATTGCCGAACCAAGGGCAGGGTCACCTGCCCCAGCTCGCGATTGCGGGAGGAGCTGCCCGGTGGTAGCCCGATCCTGCCGCCTTGCAGCCGCCATCGACGTTCGCAGGTGAAGCATTCCGAACAGGCTCAAGGCCTCAGGGTCATCTTCAGCCATGCGCTCACGAAGCCACGCCGCAGCCGTCTCGCCAAGGCTCAGCGCGTCCTCGAACCGGCCGTTCGCCAGAAAGCATGCGTACCGGCGCGCGCAGCAGATGCGAGCACTAGGGGGTCGTCAGCATGCTCCGCCGCGGCCATCGCCCGCTCGGCCGCAATCCAAGCAAGGTCCGCCTCCCCGACCTTGCTCAGAGTCGTCGAGGCAAGGTGATGCACCCGCGCAGATACGGCCCAGCCCCGGCCACCGACGCCTGGCTCCTCCTCCAGTCCTTGAGCCGACTTGATAAGAGCTGGCATCGAACGGACTACCCGCCCAAGCCGTCCGGCCTGGTATTCAGCCCAGACTTGCTCGGTGTACCGGGCAACCGAGGACGGGTCAGGCGCTTGGGACTGCTGCTGGACGGCATACAGAACGCGCGAGAGTCGGCGCGGCGCCATAAGCGCATCCCGCACCGCAGGGATGTCGTCGTCCCCTTGCTCGTCCTCCATAAGGACAGGCTGGCCCAAGAGGTCCGGCAAGCCCAAGCGTAAGGCCCCAGCAACGACTGTCAGCAGGTCAAGGCGACGAACCTGCCGGCGGCCACGCTCAACAGAGCTAACCCATTCCTCTCACCGACCCACTAGCCCAGCTAGCTCTCGTTGGGTGAGCCCGCGCCGGGCACGGTAGAAAGCTATCCGCTCTCCTACCGACAGTTCATCACCGGCGCCGCGCACAAAGTCAGTATACCGGATGGTGCAATCAGGTGAAAGGTTGGGCTGGAACGTAGGCGAAGGAAGGTAGCCTCAATGCAGTCCCTTGAGCCGTGCATACCGGATAATTGACCTTATCCGGTATGCACGGATCCCCTCTACTCAGGCAGACAGCGCGAGGTCTCGGTCAACGAGGGACGCTTGGACTCAAGTGCGACGACGGCCTCTGGGTTGAATCCCTTGACGATGAGCCAGACACCCAGCGAGAACTCGAATACGGCGACCGGAAGGGCAGACAGCCCTGCCAAAGCGCCGTGTTGGTCAATGCGCGCCGAACAGGATCGCGAGGTAGCCGAGGACGAGGACGGGACCTCCGATGATGCCGATCATCGACAGGCGTCGCGGCACCAGGAGCGACTTGTACAGCATGAATCCCAAGAGCAGGTCGCATACCGCGGGCATGAAGCTCTGACCGAGGAGGAAGATTCGGTCGTAGAGGGCGACGAGCGTGTGGCTGCTGGCCAGTGCGCCCGCTCCTGCTCCGTTCTGCCGCAAGGTCACGATCGACAGGAGGAACGCGACGCCGACGAAGATGGTCGCCGGACTCCAGGATGCGGGCTGCCACGAGCCCTAGTGCGGACGTTTCGTTCTGTTTCTTGAGCACCGGGAACAAGATGACGGCGGTGGCGATGCCCGCGAGGGCGACGATGATCTCTAGGAGGCCGCCCACTATGACAGCGTTGTCCGAGCCTGA
The DNA here is from genome assembly GCA_963794075.1 of uncultured Actinomycetota bacterium. Taxonomy (GTDB): domain Bacteria; phylum Actinomycetota; class Actinomycetes; order Actinomycetales; family Kineosporiaceae; genus DATKNA01. Next base: position 155,597 of record CAWCCY010000004.1, on the reverse strand, counting down.
GCCGAGGACGTAGTTGGCCCCTTTGACCGAGTTATACAGCGCCAGGGTCGGTATCGAGACAAAGGTGAGCACGTAGGCGATGCCCGCTGCTAGCGCGATCCTTCTGTTGTGCGATAACGCAGCGGTGGTACTCATGCGGTTGCCTTGACCGCCGGCTGACTGGGGATTTGTGCAGCCGGCGCCTGACGCTCGGTCATCAGCGCGTACCCCAACCAGGCCAGCGCAAGACCCGTTGGTATCGCGATCTTCGGCATGGCAGCGAGGGAAAGCAGTCCGGCCACGGGCGCCAACAGGGTCCCCAGGGCAAGCAGCACGGCGGCACCCCGCGGGAAGATGCGGGCCCGGAACGTCGCGATGCCAAACAGAAGGCCACCGAGAATATAGATGGGTGCGGTGAGCGTCCACAGCGTTGGCAGCACGCCCAAGCTGATCGTGGGGGTGCCGCCGTTGAACATCTTCATCCAGGCGTCCACGAGCGCCGGGCTGGCGGTCGCCATATGCGGCAGGATGAAGGCTTCGACGAAGCTGAAGCCCTCGATGGCGACCATCCACAGACTCAGGAAGACGAAGCCAACCAGGCCAATCCAACCGGCCTTGACCGCTTGCCTGGCGTAGATCCCCACCAGGCCGAGCAGTCCGAAGAAGGGCATGACGCAGACAACCACGTGAACGATCTGCCACCGCGTGGTGACCACTGACGCCGGGACGTTGGCTGGGTGGAATATCCCAACAAATACGTAACACAGGCCGCCTATCAGGGCGCACGCGCCCGCCCAGCGCATGAGGTTCGCGTTCGTTATCTTCATCGTGCTCTCCTGACTGGCGGCCTGCTCCCTCACCTGCGGGAAGCCGCGATTCGTGACCGGCCAGTGCCGCCCACTACGTGCAGTGTGTTCCCCCTCCGGTCGAATAGATAGGCTCTTGACCTCCCGGTCTCGCCGGCCCCACCTCCGAAGAGATGTGCTGGCATGCCTCAATTGTCCAGGTTTGTAAGGGTAGGCATGGAGTACTGTCGATAACCGCAATGCGACAGTGACCCGCCAGCACAAGACAGGGGCCTCAGTGGGTGACATACGCACCAAAACGGCGTCGTAGGGAGTAGATCGCGCGGCAGCGCCGCCACCCAGCGTGCGTCCCCATCGGCGAGCCATCCGGGGAGCCTGACCCGCTGGACGCGAGTGGTCAACGACGGCTTGTAGCGGCATCCGACGTGTGGGGCGAGAACGGGCATGGACCATCTCGGACAGGCACGACGTCGAGTCGGTACCTACGGGTCAGAAGGTTAGGGGTTCGAATCCCTTCGGGCGCGCTCGTTGAGAGATCCACCACTAGGCCTCACCAGCGGAAACGTTCGGTGGGCCTTCGTGGTTGCACGGTTGTCGCTGATCCACCCCACAGCTAACCCACACTTTTCGGCTCGACCTCGCCGATGGCGTCGAGGACTTCGGCAGCGCGAGGGGAGCCGGCGTTCTGGCCGAATAGACGTCAGCCCGCCGCCCGTGCACGGATCAGGCGTCGCTGGCGACTCGGAAGCCAGTGTTGCCGGTGGAGCTGTCAGGGCTCTTCGAGGTGCGTGCCGCGAGACGGTAGCGGTTGCAGTATGAGGAGTGGCAGAGGTAGGAGCCGCCGCGGATGACCTTGCTCGTCCCGGAGGGCGGCCCGATGGGGTCCTGCCGTGGTGCGTGCCTGTGGAAGTCCGGGCTGAACCAGTCCGCGCACCATTCCCAGACGTTCCCGGCGACGTTGTGGAGGCCGAAGCCGTTCGGCGGAGTAGGCGTCGACGGGTGCGGTGCCCAGGTAGCCGTCGTCCAGGGTGTTGTGGGTGGGGAAGCGGCCCTGCCAGATGTTGCAGCGGTGCTGCCCGCCGGGGGTGAGCTCGTCGCCCCAGGGGAAGCGTGCGTGCTCCAGGCCTCCGCGCGCTGCGTACTCCCACTCGGCTTCGGTGGGCAGTCGCACGCCCGGCCCAGCGCGCAGTAGGCCAACGCGTCGGTGAACGCCACGTGCACGCACCGGGTGCTCGTGACGGTCTCCGATGGACGACGCCGGGCCTTCGGGATGTCGCCAGTCGGCGCCGAACACCTGCCGCCACCACGGAGCCTGCGCGGCTGCGCGTGTGGGTGGGAAGTCGTCCGGGAGGAGCCCGGCGAACACGAAGGACCAGCCGAAGCGCTCGGCCTCGGTGACGTGGCCGGTCGCCTCGACGAAGGCGGCGAACCGAGAGTTGGACACGGCGACCGGGTCGATCCGGAACGGGCGAAGGGTCACGGCCCGGACCGGGCCTTCCCCGTCCGCCGGAAACCCGTCGGTGTCGTCACCGCCCATCAGGAACACGCCGCCGTCGAGCCTGACCAGCGCTGCGGTGTCGTCGGCACCCTGCGTCGTTGGGACGACGCCGGGCCGGCAGGTGGGGTTGTTCCGTTCGGGCCGGGGTGCAGGCGCAAGGTGCGCTGGTGGTGGAGCTAGAGACATAGCGGACGTTGACGTTGCGGATGGTGCCGTTGAACGGGAACGGCGCGCGGTCGTAGTAGTCCAGGGACACCGCGGCCGCCGAGGCAGGTGCCGATGTCGAGGCAGTCGTTGGCGGTGAACAGCAGCGGCGCGCTGACCGGCACTTGGCCCGTGGCGTACGCGCTCGCCGTTGACCCTGATGGTGATGTCGAGCGGGCCGGCCGGTCCGGGGCGCGGCGTACGACCGTCTCGATCTCGATCTTGGCCTGGCCGGCGGGCGAGTTCTCGCTCGGCGCGGATCTTCGTCCGCATGACGATGAACAGGTTGTACTCGTAGCAGAGGACGCCGTCCTCGAGGTAGCAGGTGAGCCCGCCGCCGGCCCCGCCGAGCGCGTACAGCACGCCGTTGGCGCTCGGCAGGGACGTCCAGGTCGATGGTGACCAGGTTGGCGCGGTTGCCCAGCGCGGGCGCGCAGAACTCGGGCATGCGGGTGATGTCGCCGGTGAAGTTCCACTCGCGGTAGGGCGTGGAGATCCGCAGCTCGGGGTGGAAGATCGGGACCCAGAGGCCGCCGCCGATGGGGTAGACGCTGTTCCGCGCCGCCTCGATCGCGAACAGTCTCCTTCATCTGCGCCAGCTTCTCCGGCATCTGGGCGGCGAGGTCGTCGGCCTGCGACCAGTCCTCGTCCAGGTCGTACAGCTCCCACTCGTCCTGGTCGGGCGTCCAGCTCGCGATACCTTCCGGGAGGCCCGGGATCCACGGGGCTCGCGGGCCCGAAGGCCGAGGCCATCCAGCCGTCGTGGTAGATCGCGCGGCTGCCCATGACCTCGAAGTACTGGGTCCGCAGCCGGCCCGGCGCGTCGGGCTCGTCGAAGGTGTAGGCGAGGCTGACGCCGTCGATCGGGTCCTGCGGGACGCCGTTGACCACGCGCGGCGGGGTGATGCCGACGCACCTCGTAGATCGTGGGCGCGACGTCGTTGCAGTGGTGGAACTGGGTGCGTGGTGTCGGGCTCGGGCGCGATCCGCGCCGGCCAGCGGACCGCCATCGGGTTGCGCGTCCCGCCCAGGTGCGAGGCGAGCAGCTTCATCCCCTTGTACGGGGCGCTGCCGGCCCAGGCCCAGCCGGCGTGGTACTGGTTGTCGACCTTGGGGGAGCCGAGCACGTCGAGGCCGCCGAGCTCGTCCAGCGCCTGCATGTGCATCGACACCGGTGGTGGGGATGCCGTTCTGGGCCAGCAGTTCGCTGATCGTGCCGTTCTGGCCCTCCGCCGGAGGAGCCGTTGTCGCCCCAGATGTAGAAGATCGAGCGTGTTGTCGCCGTAGCCGAGCTGCGTCGATCTCGTCGACGAGCCGGCCGACCTGGACGTCGACATGCTCCGCGAAGCCGGCGGCGACCTCCATCAGGCGGCGCTGGAAGGGCCGTTCCTCCTCCGGGATGTCGTCCCAGGCGGTCATCCGCGGATCGCGGGGGGTCAGCTGCGCCTCCGGCGGGATCCAGCCCATCTCCTTGGCGCGGTGGAAGACCCGCTCGCGGTAGGCGTCCCAGCCGTCGTCGAACTTGCCGGCGTACTTGTCCGCCCACTCCTTCGCCACGTGGTGGGGGCCGTGCAGGCAGCCGCTGGCCCAGTACATGAAGAACGGCTTGTCGGGCCTGAACGCCTTGTGCTGGTGCAGCCAGCCGATGGCGTCGTCGGCCAGGTCCTCGCTGAGGTGGTAGCCCTCCTCGGGCGTCTTCGGCGGCAGCACGGAGGTGGTGTTCCGCACCAGGTTCGGCTCGTACTGCGACGCCTCGCCGGCGAGGAAGCCGTAGAAGTACTCGAACCCGAGGCTGGTCGGCCAGTTGTCGAACGGCCCGGCCGGCCGTCGTCTCCAGCGCCGGGGTGTTGTGCCACTTGCCGAACGCCGCGGTCGCGTAGCCGTAGTGCTGCAGCACCTCGGCGACCAGCGCGCTGCTCTTCGGGATCTCCCCGGCGTAGCCGTCCCAGTCGTTGGCCAGCTCCGCGATCTGCCCGTTGCCGATCCGGTGCTGGTTGCGGCCGGTCAGCAGCGACGCCCGCGTCGGCGAGCACATCGCGGTGGTGTGGAACCGGTTGTACCCGACCCCCTCCGCGATGGATCCGCGTCAACGTGTCGGTCCGCACCTCGCCGCCGAACGTGCTCGGCAGTCCCGGACCGGCGTCGTCGATCAGCACGATGAGGATGTTCGGCGCGTCCTCGGGCAGCCGACGCGGACGCTCTCGCTGGGCGTACACCGACTCCTGCACCGTCCGGCCCGCGATGCTCGCCGACGGGGTCGGCGGGAACGGCAACACATCGGACGAGGTCATCGGATCTCCTTGAACCTCACACGGAATGGACGGTGCTGAATCAGGCGCTGGTCGAGCCCTGGTTCATCACGGAACGGGACCGGCGAGGTATTCCGATCACGACGCGTACGCCTCGGCTGGCGCGAACTCCCACGTTCTCGACCCGCAGCATGGCTCGGCGCGTGCGCTCGGACCTCACCCCTCGGGGGTGAACAGGCGCGACGACCTGTCAGGCCCGCCGCTGCTAGGAGCTTCTGGACGAACCGTCCGAGCTCGGCTCCGCTGCGACATCGGCGGCGCGTCGATCTGCGGCGGCCTCTTCACGGTCCTTGCCGGCCTGAGTGCGGTCCGACTCGGACTCGAGCCGGTCCAGTGCTGCCTCAGCGCGCTGCCCGGAAGCGGCGTCCCGACGGCCTGCCGCTCTGTCACGCGAATCGACCAGATCCGCCCGGTCGCCGGCACCGAAGTCGCGGTCCTGGCCGCTCCATACGCGATCAACGGCGGCGCGGTCACGGTCACGTTCCGCGCCCTTCACCGAGGCCCCTTCGGCACCCCGGTCGCGCTTCTCGGCACCCCGGTCACGACCGAGGGCCGCGGTGTCCCGCCGATCTGCGGCGAGGTCCCGCCGCATCGCCCTGTCCAGGACCTGATCCACCTCGGCGTCCCGGTGGGCGCTGCTCCCGTCCCGCTGCTCGGCCACCGCGTCCCGTACGTCGGCCGAGCGATCACGCCGGTCGGCCGCGGCATCGCGTTCGTCCGCGCCACGGTCCCGCTCGTCGGCGGCCTGCTCCCGTTTGCTCAACCGGCACTCCTTCTCACTCACCGGCACGCCTTCGCGACTGTGGAGCCGCGCCGGGGAAATGCTCCGTGCACTCCGGACGACGACGACGTCGCGCAGTGACTCGCCGTCCCGTGACCCCTACGGCCATCCTGCTTGGAGGAGAAGCGCCCCCCGGCGTACAGCAGTGAAGTACAGGCCCTGGACGGCATCTGCGCCAGAAGAACTCCTCCCACTGATCGCTACCGCAGATTGGTGCTGCCGCGATGTACTCACCCCGGGCGCTCGCCCCGCGCGCGGGCGATGTAGCGGTCGGCCGAGCGGCGGACCGCCGCCGCACCGTCGCGCACGACCACCCGGCCCCACCAGCCGCCGTAGATTCGATCGAAGGCGAACCGCTCGACCCGGCGCGCGATGTCGTCGACCGTGCGCTCGTCGAGCGGGATGAGGTTGGGGTAACTCCACATGAAGGACACCCAGGCCCGATCCTGGACAACGGTGATCGTGTCGCCGGTGAGCAGGGCGCCGCGGCCCTCCGACCCGGCCGGCCAGTGCAACACGGCGGCGCCGTCGAAGTGACCGCCGATCCGGGCGACGGTGACGCCGGGTACGGGCTGGACCTGCTCGTCGAAGAACTCCACTCGCGGTGAGGGCCGCTGCACCCATGCCCGGTCGGCGTGGGGCAGGAACACGGTGGCATCGAACGCCTGCGCGATGTCGACGTTCGCCGCGTAGAAGTGCGGGTGCGAGATGGCGATCGCGGCGATGCCACCGAGGGAGCCGATCCGCTCGACCGCGGCGTCGTCGAGAACGGGCACGCAGTCCCAGAGGACGTTGCCGGCGGGGGTGCGCACGAGTAGCGCCCGCTGGCCGATGGCGACGCTGGGAGTGACACCGACGCCGAGGAGGTCCGGCTCCTCCTCGCGCAGCTCGCTCGCGTGGTCGCGGAGCAGCTCGCCCCGCGTCGTCCAGCGCTGGCCCTGCCACCCGACGTACTGCCGCTCGTCAAGGCAGATCGGGCAGCTCTCGGGTGGCCGCGGCGTGTCCGGGTACTGCACGGCGCAGGTGACACAGATCCAGGCGGACATCGGCTCTCCTTCCAGCGACGGTCCAGTCATCAGCTTCTCGCATCCGGCCGCGGACACCACCGCCTTTAGGCTGGGTCAGGCGATCGGGGTCGTCGATGGTGACCCGATTCGGACGGCTGATCTCAGGAGGGATCGCGTGGCCAAACTCATCAGGCTCGACGACCTACCCCACGAATCGCATTCGCACGAGTTTGTGGGTGCCGATCACGAGAATGCGCCCTTCTCGGTCATCCTGGTCCACTCTCAGCCGGGCCAGGGGCCGCGGATGCATCGCCACCCCTATGCCGAGGTGTTCATCGTCGAATCCGGCACGGCGACCTTCCGGATCGGCTCGGAGACGACGGAGGTTGCGGCCGGTCACGTCATCGTCAGCCCGCCCGGAGAAGCCCACGGCTTCATCAATACCGGTGAGGATCAACTGAGATTGACGGCCATCCACGGCGCAGGACGATTCACCACGGAGTGGCTCGACGGACCAGACCCGGTCTGGACCTCCAAACCCTGATCCCAGCGACCAACGCCCGCCCAGGTGCCTCACCCCTCTGATCTGCCGGCCCGATGAGTTCGGCGTCGGCGGCCCGTCTGTCGTCTCGACAGGTGCATGCAGAGATGAGGAGTGGCGCCATGGCGAGTCCTGGGATGCTCCGGCCGGATGAGCCGGGGTACGACGAGGCGCGCCGCGTCTGGAACGCCATGGTCGACCGCCGCCCGGCGCTCATCGCCCGCTGTCGCGAGACGGCCGACGTCGTGGCGGCGGTGGCCCTGGCCCGGCGCCACGGCCTGGAGATCGGCGTCCGCTGCGGCGGTCACGGCGTGGCCGGGCACGCGGTGCCGGAGGGCGGTTTGATGATCGACCTGACTCCCATGGGTGGGGTCCGGGTCGATCCGGAGCGGCGGCGGGCGTGGGTGCAGGGTGGCGCCCTGCTCGGGGCACTGGACATGGCCAGCCAACGCCACGGGCTGGCAACCACGGCCGGCAACGTCTCCCACACCGGCGTCGGCGGTCTCACCCTGGGCGGCGGGATGGGCTGGCTCGCCCGGCAGTGCGGGCTGGCCTGCGACAACGTGGTGTCCTTCGAGCTGGTCACTGCCGCTGGCGACGTCGTCCGCGCCTCCGCCACGGAGAACGCCGAGCTCTTCTGGGGCCTGCGCGGAGGCGGAGGCAACTTCGGCGTGGTGACCGAGTTCGAGTTCCGGCTGCACGCCACCGGCACCCGCACGCTGACCGTCGAGCTGGACTTCCAGGCGGCCGGCGCCGCTCGGGCTGTGAGTGAGTGGCGAGACCTTGCCCTGGCGGCACCTCGCCGGGCGACGTACACGGCCTGGGTCTCGGGCGGCGTCGCGACCCTCGGCTTCGTCTGGGTCGGCGATCCGGACGTCGGGCGTGAGCATGCCCGGAGCCTGGACGTCCTCGGTGCACCGGTCGAGCGGCGCGTGATCGAGCAGTCGTACGTCGACCTCCAGCGCCGCGACGACACCCCGCAGGGCCACGCCCTGCGGCGCTACATGAAGGGCCACTACCTCCCCGCGCTGCCCGACGCGGCGATCGAGGCGCTGCTCTCGCACGATCCGTGGACGGGGGCGAGCCTGCAGACCCACGGGGGCGCGATCGACGACGTCCCGGCCGACGCGACGGCCTTCGGGCACCGAGGGACGGCCTTCGAGTACGTGGGCGCCACAGGCTGGACCGACCCGGCCGAGGACGCGGCCCGGACGGCGACGGTTCGGGCGGGCGCCCGGCGGCTCGAGACTTTCGCGAGCGGGGAGTACGTCAACGTGCTCGGCGACGACGGGCTCTCCGGGGTGCGCCGGGCCTACCCGCCGGCGGTGCTGGCCCGGCTGACCGCGCTCAAGGATGCATTCGACCCCGACAATGTGTTCCACCTCAACCAGAACATCGCCCCGAGCCGGACGGTGGCCACGCTGGAACTGGTCCACCGACCGGGCGATGGTCCGCTGCAGGTCGGAGGCTTCGACCACCTGGCGGTCCAGGTGGACGACCTGGGGACCCAGGGCCTCAGACCGCCTGGCGCGGGGACCCCGACGGCTACCGGCTGTCTTCGCCGGCCAGGACGGAGCCTGAGGAGGTCCCGGCGGCTGTCGTCGTTCGGCGGGGCCGAGGTGGCGGTCACGGCTGAAGCCGGAGAAGGTCACCGGGTGAACAGCCCAGGGCGTCGCAGATGGCGGTGAGAGTGTTGAAGCGGATCGCGCGGGCGTGGCCGTTCTTGAGGATGGACAGGTTCACGACGGTCACCCCGACACGCGAGGACAGTTCGACCAGGGTCATCCCCTTGGCTTGGAGCAGCTCGTCCAGGTGTACCGAGATCCGGTGTTCGGGGGCCTCGGTCATCAGATGACGGTGTCCAGTTCGGCGCGCATGGCCACCCCCCGGTCGAGGATCAGCCCGAGGGCCGCGAAGATCAGCCCGACGGCGAGCCATCCGAGCGGGGACTGGTGAGGCTGTACGCCGCCAAGGCCCAAGGCCGCAATCGCACGGTCGTCGCGGCCCCGGCCGAGCCGGCGGTCGCCGCCGTCCCGGAGCTGATGTCCTAGTCGCCGCCGAGAGCGGACGGCCAGCGCGCGGTCCGCTTCTCGCAGGAAGGCGTCCATGCCTTCCGCCGCGTCGGGGGCGGAGAGGTCGCGCACCATGGCGTCCGCGGCCACCGCGTAGGCGCGTGTCGAGGGGCTGGTCGATCTGGGCGTAGAACGTGCGCTTGCCGTTCGCGATCACCGGGGCGGAGCGGGCGAGGATCGCCGCGGCCAGCTCGTCGACCTCGGCGTCGAGGCGCTCGGCCGGGACCACCCGGTTGACCAGTCCCCAGTCGAGAGCGGTGGCCGCGTCGATCGGCGTCCCGGTCAGCAGCATCTCCATGGCCCGCTTGCGGCCGACCGATCTGGCGACCCCGACGGCGGGCGTCGAGCAGAACACGCCGATGTTCACGCCGGGCAGCGCGAAGCGCGCGGTGTCGGCGGCGACGGCGAGGTCGCACATCGACACGAGCTGGCAGCCGGCCGCCGTCGCGATGCCGTGCACCCGCGCGATCACGGGCTGGGGGATCCGGGTCAGGGTGATCATCAGTCGGTTGCACTCCGCGAACAGTGCCGCCTGCCACGCCGGGTCGTCCGTGTGCGCGCGCATCTCGGCGAGGTCGTGCCCGGCGCAGAATCCGCGGCCCTCGGCCGCGAGGACGACCACGACGCGCCGCGGCGTCGCCGGCCAGCGCATCGAGCTCCGCCTGCAGCGCGGCGATCATCTCGCGGGACAGCGGGTTGTAGCGGTCGCCGCGGGTGAGGGTGAGCCGGACGACCCCGCTCCGCGTCCTCCCGCCGGACGAGCGGCGCGTCCCTGCCCGACCTCGGCGTCGTCGTCTCGGGCGTGCGCACGGTCTCGACCATGACGTGCTCCCTCCTCGATCGCCTGCTCGATCCGCCTACTCGATCGCCGCCGTCGAGCGGGACCGTTCGCGCAGGACGATGCTTCTGGATCTTCCCGGTCGAGGTCTTCGGGATCTCCGTGAAGACCACGGTGCGCGGGACCTTGAAGCCCGGCAGCAGCCGCCGGCAGTGCTCGATCAGCTCGGCCTCCGACGCCGACGCCCCGGGCTGCAGCTCCACGTAGGCGCAGGGCGTCTCGCCCCACTTCTCGTCGGGCTGTGCGACGACCCCGGCGAAGGCGACCGCGGGGTGGCGGTAGAGCGCCTCCTCGACCTCGACCGACGAGATGTTCTCGCCGCCGGAGATGATGACGTCCTTGGCCCGATCCTTGATCTTCACGTAGCCGTCCGGTTCCCGGACCGCCAGGTCCCCGGAGTGGAACCACCCGCCGGCGAACGCCTCCTCGGTGGCCTCGGGGTTCTTGAAGTACCCCATCATCGTGATGTTGCCGCGGAAGACGATCTCGCCGACGGTCTCGCCGTCCGCCGGCACCTCGTCGCCCGTCGCGCGGGTCGATCACGGTCATCCCGTCCTCGAGCAGGTAGCGCACGCCCTGCCGGCCGTTGCGCCGGGCGCGGGTCGCGACGTCCAGCTCCGCCCAGGCGGCGTGCTTGGCGCAGACGGCGGCGGGCCCGTAGTCTCGGTCAGCCCGTAGACGTGGGTGAGGTCGATCCCGAGCCGTTCGGCGCCCTCGAAGGTGCGGGCCGGCGGGGGCGCGGCCGCGATCATCGCGTGGAGCTCGTGGTCGAGCGTCGCCCGCAGTTCGGCGCGGGGCGTCGAGGAGCAGGTTGTGGACGACGGGCGCGCCGCAGTAGTGGGTCACGCGGTGCTCGGCGACCAGCCGGTAGATCGTCGCCGCGTCCACCGCTGCGCAGGCAGACGTTCGTCCCGGCGTTCGCCGCCATCGTCCAGGGGAAGCACCAGCCGTTGCAGTGGAACATCGGCAGCGTCCACAGGTAGACGCTGTGCCGCGGCATGTCCCAGGTGAGGATGTTGCCCGACCGCGTTGAGGTGAGCACCGCGGTGGTGGACGACGACGCCCTTCGGGTTGCCCGTGGTGCCCGAGGTGTAGTTCAGGGAGACGGCCTGCCACTCGTCGGCGGGTTCGTCCGCGCTCGTACCGGGGGTCCGCGGACGCGAGCAGCGACTCGTACTCCTGCGTGCCGATCCGCTCGCCGGGGCCGGTGTACTCGGCGTCGTCGACGTCCACCAGGACCGGGGGCCGGTCCAGCGGGGCCACGCGCCCTGGCCGCGAGGCGCGCTGAAGGCGCGGTCGACGAGCAGGACCTTCGCCTCGGAGTGCTCGAGGATGAACGTGATGCCGGCGGCGTCGAGGCGGGTGTTGAGCGGCACCAGGACGGCCCCCGTCATGGGGACCCCGAAGTGGGCCTCGATCATCTCGGGGGTGTTCGCGAGCAGGACGCGCCACGGTGTCGCCCCGCCCGATGCCGCGGGCGGCGAGCGCGGAGGCCAGCCGGCGGCACCGGTCGCGGGTCGCGCTCCAGCTGTACCGGCGGGCGCCGTGCACGACGGCGAGGTGCTCGGGATAGACGTCGGCGCTCCAGTCGAGGAACACCAGCGGCGTCAGCGGGAGCGAAGTTCGCCGTCCGGCGTCCCAGCCCGACCTCGAAGTCCTCGATCCCCACGGGCCCTCCCAGGCGTCGGCGACCGGTGCAGCGAATCTAGACGCCGCGGTCCGGCGCCGCGAGGCCCCGCGAGTGACTCAGGGGCCGGGAGGGTCATGAGGACTGGCCGAGGTCGGCGGCCTGGGCGAGCCTGACCGTCGTGGTCTCGCTGCCTGCGCACCGGCGCACCTCGCGGATCCTGACCGCCGCCGGGCTGTCGGCCTTCGCGGTGGCCACGGTCGTGCTCGTGCGGACGCAGGGCCTCATCCTCTCGCGCGACTGGCTCTTCGGTTGGGTGCTGCTCGGTCTGCTCGCAGCCTCGCTGTCGGATCCGTTGCGGTGGGTGCGCGGGGTGCTCGTCGACTGGCTGCCGCTGATGATCGTCTTGCTCTGCTATGACCTGTCGCTCCCCGTGCGCGAGTGGGCGGGGATCTCACCTCACGTCCGGCCCCAGCTGGACGCCGACCGCTTCGTGTTCGGCGAAGTGCCGACGATCTCCCTCCAGCGCTCGCTCTACGACGCCGGCGTCGTCCACTGGTACGACTACGTGGGCTTCGCTGTCTACCTGTCGCACTTCTTCGTCACGCTGCTCGTGCTGGCGCTCCTGTGGAGGCTGTCCTACCAGCGCTTCCGTGAGTACCGGGTGCTCGTCGTCGCGCTGGCCACCGCCGGGTTCGTGACGTACGTGCTCTTCCCCGCGGTCCCGCCGTGGCTGGCCGCCACCTACGGCGAGATCGGGCCGGTGCACCGCACGATCGCCGGGATGTGGGGGCAGGTGGGGATCGCACCCGCGAAGGCGCTGTTCGAGAAGCGCGGCGAGTTCTACAACCAGGAGGCCGCCGTCCCGTCGCTGCACGCCGCCTATCCGATGCTCCTGCTGCTGTTCTTCTGGGGCGCCGGCCGCTGGATCCGCGCGGGCCTGGTGACCTACGCGCTGGCCATGGCGTTCACGCTCGTCTACAGCGGCGAGCACTATGTGGCGGACATCGTGGTCGGCTGGCTGTACGCCGCGGGAGTGTTCGCCGGAGTCGGCTGGGCGCGGCGTCATCGGGCGACGCGCCGGCCACCGGCGCCCGCTCCCGGATCTGGCTGAGACGCGGCGAGCACGAGCGTGCGACGGATCCGATCAGGAATCGAGAAGCCGCCCGCTCCGGCCGCTGCCTAGTGTTGGCGCCGTGCCACGGGACATCGAGGTCCGCAGCGACGAGAAGGGGAGCCCGGGAATGCCCACGAAGGACACCACGACCCAGTCCGGCGGTTTCAGCGCCGAGGAGCACGCCGCCATGAAGGCGCGCGCGGCCGAGTTGCGTGCGGAAGGCAAGAAGGGCGCCAAGAAGGCGGACGGCCTGGAGGCGGTTCTCGACAGCATCGCCAAGATGGCCCCGCAGGACCGCGCGCTCGCCGAGCGCGTGCACGTGGCGGTGACCACCGCCGCCCCCGATTGTCGCCGAGGACCTGGTACGGCATGCCGTCCTACGCGAACGCCGACGGCAAGGTCGTCGTCTTCTTCCAGGACTCCGGCAAGTTCAACTACCGCTACTCGACCCTCGGCTTCCAGGACGCGGCGAACCTCGACGACGGCGACATCTGGCCGATCGCGTACGCGCTGACGGAATGGACACCGATGGTGGAGAAGAAGGTCGCCGAGTTGGTGCGAGCAGCCGTCTCCTGACGTCGAGCCTCCAGGGCACGCGCGGCTGCCGCCCGCGAGGAGCCCACGACGTGAGCCACGCCTCGATCGGCGAACCAGTGCGTGAGCGGGAGCCGACGGGGTAGGGGACCCCCTCATAGGCGGCGTGTCCCGGGGGGCGCGCTTCATCGACGGCACGCAGGAGGCACTCAATGGGACTACCTGATCGCGACTCCGCGCAGACGTGGGGCGGCAAGCTCCTCGTCGACCGCGACGGAACCAGCATCGGAACGTGCACGGAGATCTTCCTCGACGACGCGACCGGCCTGCCGGAGTGGGCCACGGCCGACCTCGGCGAAGGTCCGGCCTTCATCCCGCTGCTCGACGCCGCGGAGTCGGGCGACCACGTCCGTGTCGCCGTCCGGCAGGACGACGTCGTCCAGGCACCCTCGGTGGGCGAGAGCGGACACCTCTCCCCCGAGGACGAGGAGCGGCTCTACCGGCACTACGGGATCGACGTCTCGCGGTCGGCGTCCGAGAGCCTGCTGCCCGTCGGTGACGTTCCCGTCCCGCCGGAGACCATCCTCTCGACGACGCCCGAGGCATGGCAGGGCCGGCACGAGCAGCCTGCCGGCACGGGCAAGGGCCTGCGGGCGCTCGCCGGCAGCCTGGCCGGAGCGCTCGCCGTGATCGCCGTGGCCCTGCTCTGGCGGCGGAAGCGCCAGCAGGTCCCGGCCACCCGCGCGGAGCAGCTGGCCGCGCACGCCCGCACCGCCTCCCTCGCCCTCGCCGCGAAGAGGCAGCAGCTGGCGACGTCCGCCGCCCCGCTCGTGCAGAGCGGTCGCCAGGCGTCGGCGGTGGCAGCTCAGCAGGCCGCGGTCCGGGCACGCGCGGCGGCGGAGCAGGCGGCGGCGCAGGCAGCCGTGCAGGCGCGCGCGGCTCGCCAGCAGGCGCTCGCGCTCACGGCTGCGGCCAAGGCCGCCGGTCTGCCCACGGTCTCCTGGAAGGGCGCCCCCGAGACGGCGCCCGTGGTTCAGCCGGCAGCCGGTCGACGGCCGGTGCGTGGTGCGGTCGCCGACGTTCTCAAGGGTGGCGCCGGGTTCGCGGCGGGGTACCTCGTCCGCGCTCGCACCGCGGGAGCCGGCGGGGACGTGGTCGGCCAGGTCCGATCGCGCGTCGCCGGCGGCCTGCAGGCGGGGAACGCCCAGCTCACCCGCCGGGCGGGCGAGGTCACCGAGAAGGTGCGCCGCCGCTAGCGGGGGCTGCCGAGTCCTCGAGCAGCCGGGACGGGTCGGAGCGGCCGGGCAGCGCGGCACGCAGCCGCGCGGCGGCCGACGGGGGAGCTCCGGCCTCGGCGAGCGCCAGCAGGCCGGCGCCGACGATGGGCTCGCGGTCGACCACCAGCACCCGCACCCCGGGTGCCTGGCGCTCGATGCCGGCCCGGACGGCGTCGTCGAGCAGCGGGAGCCCGGCGCGCAGCAGGCCGCCGCCGAGCACGACGTCCGGTGCGTCCCCGGCCAGCCCGAGCCGGCGGAAGGCCGCGACGGCGACGGCGGTGACCTCGCCGGCGAGCCGCAGGACGATCTCGGTGGCGGCCTGGTCCCCGTGCCGGGCAGCGTCGAACACCACGGGCGGCAGCTCGACCAGCCGGCTCTCGGGCAGCTCACCCAGATGCAGGGCGACCGTGACCGCGAGCGGGTCGGCCAGCGCGAAGTACGCGGGGACGGCCGCGGCCAGCACTGTGGGCCGGCCGCGGCCGTCCTGCGCGCGAACCGCCGCCGCGAGCGCGGCCATGCCGACGTCGTACCCGCCACCCCAGTCCCCTGAGATCGCCCCGAGGGCAGGGAACCGCACGACGGCGCCGTCCGGGCCCACGCCGACGCCGTTGATCCCCGCCCCGCAGACCACCGCGATGCCCCAGCCGCGGTCCGTCCCGGCCCGGAGCAGGGCGAAGGCGTCGTTCCGCACCACGCAGCGGGCCGCCCACCCCCGGCGCCGGCAGGCGTCGAGCAGGGCTTCCTCCTCGTGCGGGAGGTCCGCACCCGCGAGGGCGAACACCCCGACCGCGGGATGCGCGGGCGGTCCGGCCGGCGCGGCGTCCGCCATGGCCTTGCGCACCAGGACGTCGAGCGCGTCCATGGCGGCGTCCAGGCCGTGGTGGATGGGTGCGCAGCTCGGGCCGCGCACCTGGGCGAGCACGCTCCCGGTCGCGTCCACGACCAGGACGTCGGTCTTCGAGTTGCCGCCGTCGACCGCCAGCAACAGCTCCCTGCCGGTCGCGCCGGGCGGGCTCACCGCGCCACCATGGCGTAGGGCAGCACCCGGGCCAGCTCGACCGCCATGTCCCATTGACCGACGAGCGGATGCGCCAGCAGGGCCTTGCGGACGTCGGCGGGATCGCCCGAGCGGGCCGCGGCGAAGGCGAGCCGCTCGTACCCGGCCACGTGCTGCACGAGGCCCAGCAGTTCGGGCGCGAGCGGCGGCTGCGGCAGCGGGTGCGGGCCCGACCTGTCGACGGCGGCGGGCACCTCCACCACGTCGTCGTCCGCGAGACCTGGCAGCAGGCCGGCGTTCGGCAGGTCCACCTCGTGCACGGCCCCGTCGCCCGTGACCAGCGAGGTGAGCAGGGCGACCGCCGCCTCGCTGTAGTAGGCGCCGCCGCGCTGCTCGAGCAGGGCCGGCTTCGCCACGAGCGCCGGATCCCGGTAGAGCCGCAGCAACTCGTCCTCGATCGCCTGCACCTGCGCCGCCCGGGGCGTCCCGTCCCGCTGCTCGGCCACCACGGCGTCGTGGGCGTAGAAGTAGCGCAGGTAGTAGCTCGGGACGGCCCCCAGCTCGCGCAGCAGCTCGACCGGCAGCTCCACGTGATCGGCCAACGCACCCCCGTGCTCGTCGAGCAGCCCGGGCAGGACGTCGGCGCCGTCGAGCAGCACCCGGCGGATCCAGGTGAGGTGGTTGAGGCCGACCTGGTCGACGACCACCCGCTCGGGCCCGACCCGGAGCAGCCCGGCGATCATCCGCTGCAGGCCGATCGCCACGTTGCACAGGCCCAGCGCGCGGTGCCCGGCGTCGCGCAGCGCGCGGGTGACGATGCCCACCGGGTTCGTGAAGTCGACGATCCACGCGTCGGCAGCGGCGCGGCGGCGCACCTCGTCGGCGAGGTCGAGTACCACGGGGACGGTGCGCAGCGCCTTGCCGAGCCCGCCGGCCCCGGTCGTCTCCTGACCCAGGCAGCCACAGGCGAGCGGGACCGTCTCGTCGTGCAGCCGCGCCTGCTGGCCGCCGACGCGCAGCTGCACCAGCACCGCGTCGGCGCCGTCGAGGGCGGCCGCACGATCGCCGGTGAGGGTCAGCGTGCCGGGCCACGCCGCCGCCGCCAGGATCCGGGCCGCGAAGGCCCCGACCACCTCGAGCCGCTCGCGGTCGGGGTCGAGGAGCACCAGCTCGTCGACGATCAGCGCATCCTGCCGGGCGGCGAACCCGCTCACGAGCTCGGGCGTGTACGTCGAGCCGCCGCCGGCCACCGCGACCTTCAGCCCCCTCACCCCTTCACCCCGGTCAGCGTGACCCCTTGCACGAAGGCCTTCTGCGCGACGAAGAACAGCGCCACCACCGGCAGCATGAAGAGCACGGTCGCGGCCATCGTCAGGTTCCACTGCACATGGTGCTGGCTGCGGATGTTGGCCAGAGCGACGGACGCCGTCCACGACGAGGGATTCTCGCCGGTGTACAGCAGCGGGCCGAAGAAGTCGTTCCAGGCGTAGAGGAAGCTGAAGAGTGCCACGGCGGCGATCGCGGGCTTCCCCAGCGGGACGACGATCTTCGCCAGGATGCGCCATTCCCCCGCGCCGTCGACGCGGGCGGCGTCGATGTAGTCCTGCGGGATCGTCAGGAAGAACTGGCGCAGCAGGAAGATCGAGAACGCGTCGCCGAAGAAGTTCGGCACGATCAGCGGGGCGAGCGTGCCGACCAGGTGCAGCTTGGCGAACAGCACGTACAGGGGCACCGCGGTGACCTGGGCGGGCAGCATCATCGTGGCGAGCACGACCAGGAACGTGGCGCCCCGCAGCCGCCACTGCAACCTCGAGAGGGCGTAGGCGACCGGAACGCTCGAGACCACGACCCCGATCGTCGAGAGGCCCGCGTAGAGCAGGGTGTTGGCGCTGGCCTGCAGGAGGCCGGCCTTGGTGAAGACCTCCGCGAAGTTGGCCGGGTGGAACGGTCGCGGCCAGATGCTCGGCCCGGCGGCCTGCGCCGTGGTCATGAACGCGGTGAGCACCACGAACACCAGCGGTGCCAGGACCATCAGGGCGAGGGCGATGAGCACGCTGCGCTCGGCGATCACGACGAGCAGGCGGTCACGCCGGGCAGCGACGGGGCGTGCCGTGGAGCTGCGCGGTCTCGGCTCGGCCGGCCCGGTCAGTGCGGCGGCCCCGTCGCCCGCCAGAGCCGCCATCAGCTCACCCCCGGGACGTGCACCCAGCGGCGGGAGACCAGGATCAGCACCCCGGTCACGGCCAGCGCCACCACGAACAGCACCACCGCCATCGCCGACGCGTAGCCCATCGCGAAGTACTGGAACCCCTGCTGGTACAGCCACACCGGGTAGAAGAGGGTCGATCCCTCCGGGTAGCCGAGACTGCTGCCCGTGCCGGCACCCGCGTCGCCACCGCCCGCGGCGGTCGCCGCCACGTAACCCTGGGTGAAGTACTGCAGGCCGTCGATCACCCCCGTCACCACGGCGAAGAGGATCACCGGGCTGACCGTCGGCATCGTCACGTACCACATGCGCTGCACGCCGTTGACGCCGTCGAGGTCCGCCGCCTCGTGCAGCTCGAGCGGGACGTCGAGCAGCGCCGCGAGGAAGATGACCAGCACGGATCCCGCGCCCCACATGGCCAGCAGGGTGAGGGTCGGCTTCGCCCACGTCGGGTCGTCGAACCACAACGGCTGGGGCAGGTGCAGCGCCCCCAGGATCCGGTCCACCGGCCCCGTGCCGGCGTTGAACACGTAGACGAACCCGAGCGTGGCGGCCACCGGTGGAGCGAGCGTGGGCAGGTAGAACACCGTGCGCAGGACGCCGGCGCCGCGGCGCACCTTGGTGAGCAGGTGGGCCACCCAGAAGGCGAACACGACGGTGACCGGCACCGTGATGAGGACGATCCAGGCGGTGTTGCGCACGGCCGGCCAGAAGTTCGCGTCGACCGTCATGTAGCGGTAGTTGGCGAGGCCGATCCAGTGCGGCGGCGACAGCAGGTCGTAGTGCTGGAACGACAGGTAGACCGTCGTGACCAGCGGGTACACGAAGAACACCAGCATGCCGGCCAGCCACGGGCTCATGAACGCGAGCACGGTCAGCCGGCGCCGGGCCGGAGCCTTCAGCACCGTCACGGAGCACCTCCCCCGCCGGGGCCCGCTGCCTGCGCCACCTGCGCGTCCACCTGCTGGTCGGCCGCCGCGAGACCCGAGGGCAGGTCACCGACGGAGCCGGCCTGGTACTTGTTGGCGAACGCCGTCAGCGTGTCCTGGTCGGCGCTGCCGGCAGCGCTGGGGGGCGTCGTCGCACTCTGGGGGTTGGCGTAGATCTTCAGGAACACCCCGAAGTTCTGGTCGCTGAGCAGCGCCGGAGCGGTCAGCGCGGAGGCCAGCGTCGGGACGTTCTTCAGCTGCTGCGCGAGCGTGCCCTGCGCTCCGGCGTCCGTGGACAGGTACTTCACCAGCTGCCAGGCCGCCTCGCGGTTGCGCCCGGTGCTGGTGCGCGGGATGCCGAGGGAGTTGCCGGTCACGTAGCCGGCGCCGTAGCGGGCGGCCTGGTCGTCGGCGGTGGGGAAGGGTGCGGTGGCGAACGGCAGCTCCGGGTGCTCGCTGTGGATGAAGGCCGTCCGGTATTCGCCGTCGATGTTCATGGCGAGCTTGCCGGTCTCGAAGAGGTTGGTCTCGGCGAACTCGCTGTCGCCGGCGCCCGCGGCGAACCGGCGCAGCTTGTCGTACCCGATCGCGTCGACGAACTTCTTCTGCCAGGTCAGCAGCGCCGTCCAGGCCGGGTCGGTGAAGTTGCTCTTGCCCGCGCCGTTGGTCCAGGCCGCGCCCCACAGCGGGGCGACGTGGGCCGGCGCCATCTCGTAGAACCCCCACAGCGGCACGAACCCCGCGACCTTGATACTGCCGTCCGGGTTGTACGTGGTCAGCTTCACGGCCATGTCGATCAGTTCGGAGGCGGTCTTCGGGGGGCTCGAGTAGCCGGCGGACTTGAGGAGCGCGGTGTTGTAGTAGAGGCCGTAGGTGTCGGCCAGCGCGGGCATCGCGCAGCGGACGCCGTTGAACTGGGTGTAGTCGAGCGAGACCTTGGGGATCGCCGACAGGTCGATCTTGTCCCGCGCGATGTAGGGGGCGAGGTCGATCCAGGCCTTGCTGCCACAGTACGAGCCGATCTTGTCAGCGGTGAACGAGAGGGCGACGTCCGGCGCGTTGCCCGCCCGGATCGCCTTCACGATCTTGTCGTCGTCCTGGGCGCCGACGTTCTTCACGGTGATCCAGGGATACGCCTTCTCGAACTGCGCGACCTCGGCGCCGAGCACGCCCAGCTCGCGGTCGGTGAACCCGCTCCACAGGGTGATGGTGACGGGCGTCTTGTCGACCGTCGCCGGCGCCGCCGGTGCGGAGGAGGACGCGCTGCTCGCGTCGCCGCCACCGCCCGAGCAGGCGGCCAGGGCGGCGGCCAGGGACAGCGCGGCCGCGATGCCGGCAGAACGACGCCGGCGGGGCGAGCTCGTGGTCGACCCGGCCCGTGACCCGGTCATCAAGCTGGTCATAACGCCTCCATGCGAGTCGGGACCGATGGCGAGAGGGGAGGGAGCTGGACCCGGTGGCCCAGCACCTGTTCGCGGGCCGTGGCGACGGCCGAGACCACGGCGCCGTCCAGGACCGCGTGGTCGCCCAGCTCGCTCACCACGAGGGTCGGGCGCAGCGGGCCGAGCCGGCGGACGGCGTCGTCCAGCAACGGCAGCAGCACGTCGGCCGCACCGATCCCCAGACCACCGCTGAGAACGACGAGCCCGGGGTCGACCACGGCGCTGACGGCGACCACGCCGAGGGCGAGATGGGCGGCCTGTTCGCGCAGCACGCCCAGGGCTGTCGCGTCGCCCGCCCTGGCCAGCTCCACCACCGCCTTCGCGGACGGCGCGCGAAGGCCCAGCCGGCGGGCCTCGCGGACGAGCCCGGCGGCGGCCGCGACCTCCTCGAGCACGGGCATCGCAGCTCGGCGCCGCCCGGCGGCGGGAGTGGCCGCGGGCATGGGCAGGTAGCCGATCTCGCCGGCCGACAGGCGTGCGCCCGAACGGAGCCGGCCGTCGAGCACCAGCGCCAGGCCGACGCCGGTGCCGATCGAGAGGAAGGCGAAGTCGCGGGCGCGGCGGCCGTGGCCGAAGGCCAGCTCGGCGGTGGCCGCGAGATTCACGTCGTTCGCGAGGTGGACCGGGACGCCCAGGGCCTCGCGCAGCGCCGCCACCGGCTCGCCCCGTTGCAGCCCCGGGAGGCTCCGGGCCAGCCGCACGCGGTCGCCGTCCGGCGCCACCACCCCCGGAACCCCCAGGGTCACCGCGGCCAGGCTCCCGGCGGGGACCCCCGACTCCACCACCAGCTCGGTCGCGACGTCCACCAGCTGCGAGCCGAGGACCGCCGCCCCGGTGCCGCGGGTGGGCTCGACGCGCTCGGCCAGGCGACGGCCGGCCAGGTCGGTGACGCAGGCCCGGACCAGGCGGCGGCCGACGTCCAGCGCCAGCGCGGTCCCGGCCTCCGGCGCCGCGTCGTACAGCACCGCGCTCGCCCCCGGGTGGCCGCTGGTCGCGGCCGACCTCGCGCAGGACGCCGCTCGCCTCCAGGGCCGCGATCGCCGACGAGACGGTGGGCTTGGAGAGGCCGGTGACGCGGGAGAGCTGGGCGCGCGAGACCGCCCCGCCGTCGAGGATCGCCTCGGCGATCCGGCGCGCGTTGCTGGCGCCGAGGTCGGTCGTCCGCACCAGGTCCACAGCGCTTCCCTCACCGCTCTCGCTCCTGATAGTTCGTAAGGGTGACGAACTATCAAACGGAGGTTAGGGGCGGCGGATCACCCCGTCAAGAGCCTGGACCGCGTGACCTCCGGTCCTGTCCGCCGCCCGTCGAAGGGTGGACGATGGCGACATGCCCGAACACGCCTCCCCGCTGGGCGAGCCGGAGACTGCCGACCAGCAGCGCGAGATCGACGCGGAGACGCGGGAGTCGGAGGCCGACCTCGTCGAGCAGGGCCTCGAGGCCCTGCGCCGCCGGCTCGACCGCCGCGACGACCTCGTCGAACAGCGGGAGCACACGGCCGGCGAGCGTGCGAGCGCGGCCGACGAGCGCGAGGCGGGGCAGGACCGGCGCGACGCGCTGGCCGACCGGCGCGAGGACTTGGCCGACGCCCGCCAGCGGCGGGCCGACGACCGCGAGCGTCTCGCCGACGAGCGGGATGCCGGGCTGGAGCGCTCGTGGCTCGACCAGCGCGAGATCGACCTCGAGATCCGCGCCACCGAGGCGCGTCTGCTCGCCCGGCAGGCGCTACCGTCACCCCGCGTGAACACCTTCGCGACACCCATGGTCCCGGCGGCCGTCAGGCCTCCGGTCCGGCCCGCGGCCAGGGCCGCCGTCCTGCCCGTCGTGACCGCCCGGCTCGACCTGCCGCTGCTCGCCGACCCGCACGTGACCGCCGTCGCCGAGGGCCGCCGGCTGCCGTCCTGGGCGCCCGACTTCCCGGCCGAGGGTGACATCGACATCGCGCGACTGATCGCCGCTGCCCGCGTGCCATCGGGGTGGGCCGACCCCTACGGGCCGCGGCTCGTGGTCGAGCGTGGGTCGGGCCTGGCCGTGGGTACGGCGGGGTTCTTCGGGCCGCCGCGGGACGGCGTCGTCGAGGTGGGGTACGGCATCGTCCCCTCGCGGCAGGGCCGCGGCTACGCCACCGAGGCGGTCCGGGCCCTGCTCGCGCTGGTCGCGCTGGACCCCGCCGTGCGCGAGGTCGTCGCGCACGCCGAGCCGGTGAACGCGGCCTCGATCCGGGTGCTCGAGAAGGTCGGCCTGCGCCGGCGCGATCCGCGGCCGAGCTCGGCGGACCTGCTGCTGGAGTACGCCCTCCCGATGTAGCGGAAGAACGTTTGCGGTGCCGGCGGTCGGGTACGTCCACCTCGTCCGTACCCGACTCCGGGAGACCGCCGCCGTCGTGACGTCCCGATCACTGCCGCACCCCCAGGAACCGTCCGTCCGCCTCGAAGGGGTCGACGGTCCGCTCCCCGACGGCCAGCTCCACATGGACGGCTTCGCCCGGTGGATCCTCTCCGCCGTTTCGGCCCAGCCCCAGCGTGTGCCCTACGTGCGCCGGCAGGTGGCCGCCGTCCTGCATCTCTGGGATCTCGACGACCTGGCCTGGCCCGTCGAACTGGTCGTCACCGAACTCGTGGCGAATGTCGTCAGGCACGCCCGGACGCTCTTCTCGGTGGGCCTGTTCTGGAACGGCTCGGTGCTGCACGGCGAGGTCAGCGACGCCAACCCGATCCTCCCGGAACCCGCACTCGAGCTGCATCCCGACGACACCGGGGGGCGCGGCCTGCTGCTCATCGCCGAGGTCGCCGACCGCTGGGGCGTGGCCCGCCACCAGCGCGGCAAGACCGTCTGGTTCGAGGTCACCGCGGCGCGCGTGACGACTCCGCGGCCGACCGGGGTCAGCGCGGCGTCCGGGGGCCCGGCGTGAACGCGGGGCCGTGACCCGGCACGACCGTCAGCGGCTCGAGGGCGAGCACGCGCTCGCGCCCGGCGTGCAGCGCCGCGAGGTCGGTGGCCCGCGGGTCCTCCGCCGGACCGTCCGCGTGCCACCACAGGTGCGTGCACACGACCAGCCCCTGCGCCGTCGTGACCAGGGTCGACACGTCCTGCGGGGTGTGCCCCGGCGTCTCGGCCAGCAGGACGGACGGCGACACCCGCCGGCCCTCGGCGGGCTGGTCGTCCCACTGGTCGCCCTGGTAGACCGCCCAGACGTCGTGCAGCCGGGTCCGCGGGAACAGCCCGACGTGCCAGGTGTGGTCGGGGTGGTGGTGGCTGACGACGACGTCCGTGACGTCCTCCGGGGCGACGCCCGCCCGGCCGAGGGGCTCGAGGATCAGCCGGCGGTCGGCGACCATCCCGGGGTCGACCACGACGACGTGATCGCCGTCGAGAACCAGGACGACGGTCGACGCGACGCCGTCGTCGCGGGCGTAGCCGTCGTGCAGCACGTGCAGGTCAGCTGGCATGCGCAGCAGGGTACGGCGCCGCGGCGGCCGGCCGCGTGAGCTGCCAGAAGTGCCGCAGGCAGACGGCGAGCAGCGCGACGAAGACGATGTCCCGGGCGGTGAGCGCGATCAGCCCGGGGAAGTTCGCGACGCGCAGCTCGTCGTAGCCGAGGGGGTAGTCGAGCGCGGTCAGCCCGCAGCAGACCACCCAGAGCACCGTCTCGCGCCCCAGCAGCCCCTCGCCCGCCGCCACCGCGAACACCGGCGCGAACCAGGCCATGTACTGCGGCGAGAACACGGGGCCGGCCACGATGAGGACGAGCAGGACGATCGCCTGCAGCAGGAGCGCCTGCTCGAGCGAGACACCGAGCACCCGCCGGCCCCCGGGCCGGCCGGGGTCGCGCCGGGCCCGCCAGAGCCGGACGGCGACCACCGCGAGCGCGACGACACCGAGCACCTCGAACCCGAGGTGGATCGCCTTCAGGTGCGGGCCGATCACGAGGTCGGCCGAGTTGAGCCCGTGCAGGAACTGGATCCGCCACGTCCTGCTGCTGAACCCGATCGCCCACATCGGGCCGAGTGCGCTGAACGACTCGATCTGGATCGGGCGGGAGAACGTGAACGTGAACCAGGCAGTGCCGCCGGGCGGGCGGCGGGCGTAGAGCAGCACGAGGTAGACGACCCACGGCACCGCGAAGACCACGAGCCAGCGCAGCCACCGCCGGGGCGCCGTGACCAGCAGCGCGAGCGGCGCCAGGAACGCCGGCCAGACCTTGATCAACGCGCCGACGGTGAGGGCGCCGGCCGAGAGAGCGGCGCGGTTGCGGATGGCGGCAGCGATACCGGCCACGGCGATGGCTGCCGACACGGGCTCGAGCCGCAGCCAGTAGGACCGCTCGAGCACCGCCGCGGCGAACAACCACGCGGCGGCCGCCAGGTACGGGCGGGACGCCGTCCGCCAGAGGATCAGGCAGGCGACGACCGTCGCGGGGACGGTCCAGAGCAGCACCCAGGTCGGGTTGACGTTGGCGGCGTGCACGAACCGCAGCGGCCACCACACGGCGTCGACGAGGACGGGGTAGGGGCCCGGGGTCGTCCAGCTGGGCCAGCCGGCGTTGATCCACCCCCGGTAGCTCCGCACGTCGCTGGGCATCTGCTTGGCGGAGTACGCGGCCGAGACCAGCGCGAGGGCCACGGCGACCCAGAACAGCGCACGGACGCGGCGCGCGGGCTTCGTCCCGGCCACGGATCGGTCGGCCAGCGTGCTCGCCTCCACGACCACGAGGATGGCACGCCCGGCGGGTGGTGCTGTGCGACGATGCGCGCTGGGGCGCCCTATCGGAGCACCTGTCCATGATTGAAGGGGCCGCCCGCTGGACACTTGCAGAGGGTGGACGCACCCGACCTCGCCGCTGCCCTGGAGGCGCTGCGCCAGGGCGTCGCCGGGCTGCGGCTCGGCCTGACCACGGCCGGCGCCGACGACGCCCGTCGCGCGCAGGCCGAGCTGGTGGGCCAGGTCGACGACTACCTGCTGCCCCGGCTCCGCAGCCTCGAGGCGCCGCTGCTCGCCGTCGTCGGCGGCTCGACCGGCGCCGGCAAGTCCACCCTCGTCAACACGCTCGTCGGCGCGACGGTCTCGACCGCGGGCTGGCTGCGACCCACGACGCGCGGTCCGGTCCTCGTCTGCAACCCGGCCGACCTCGGCTGGTTCACCGGTGACGCCGCCGTCGAGCGGGTGCTGCCCGATCTCGCCCGCACCACGGGCGACGCCGGCGTCGGCAGCACCGGCACCCTGCACGTGGTCGCCCACCCGAAGGTCCCGGCCGGGCTCGCGCTGCTCGACGCGCCCGACGTCGACTCGGTGGTCGCGGAGAACCGCCGACTCGCTGCCCAGCTGCTCGCGGCCGCCGACCTCTGGATCTTCTGCACGTCGGCCGCGCGCTACGCGGACGCCGTCCCGTGGGAGTTCCTGCACACGGCCCAGCAGCGCAGCACGGCGCTGGCCGTGGTGATGAACCGCGTCCCGCCCGACGGCGTCCGCGAGATCTCCCGTCACCTGGCGCAGATGCTCGACGACAACGGGCTGGCCCGTGCCGCGCTGTTCGCCGTGCCCGAGACGACCCTCGACGGCGAGGGTGCCCGGCTGCCGGAGCAGGTCGTCGCCCCGCTGCGCGGCTGGCTGGGGCGGCTCGCCGACGACGCCGACGCCCGCGCCGAGGTGATCAGGACCACCCTGGACGGCGCCCTCGCCAGCCTGCGCCGGCGGGTGTCGGCGATCGCGCGCGAGGCGGACGACCAGCTGGCCGCGGCCGCACTGCTGCGTGACGAGGCCGAGACCGCCTACGACGACGCGCTGCGCGAGGTCGACGACGGCGTCCGCAGTGGCAGCCTGCTGCGGGGCGAGGTGATGGCCCGCTGGCAGGAGTTCGTCGGCACCGGCGAGCTCACCCGCTCTCTGAGGAGCGGATCGGGCGGCTGCGGATCGCGTTACCGCGTTCGTGATGAACCGCCCGCCGCCGACCACCCCGGTGCAGGAGGCGCTCGAGAGCAGCCTGGAGACGCTGGTGCGGGCTGCCGCGGACGGCGCCGCCGAGCGCGCCGTCGAGTCGTGGCGGGTGCGGCCGGCCGGGCGCGCGCTGCTCGGCGACCGCGCGCGGGGCTGGCGCACGCCTCCGACGACTTCCGCCCCGCGCTCGAGCGCGAGGTGCGTGCCTGGCAGGGGCGGGTGCTCGAGCTCGTCGCCGAGGAGGGCCGGGAGCGCCGGACCGCGGCGCGGCTCGCGTCGTTCGGCACCAACGGGCGGGGCTCGCGGTGATGCTCGCGGTGATGGCGAACACCGGGGGGTTGACCGGCGCCGAGATCCTCGTGGCGGGCGGCACGTCGGCGGCGAGCCAGAAGGTGCTCGAGGCCGTGTTCGGCGACTCGGCCGTCCGGGCGCTGGCGGGGACGGCACGCGTCGACCTCATCGACCACGTCGAGGTGCTGCTGGCGCCCGAGGTGGGGCGCTTCCGTGCGCTGGTCGACGCGCAGGCGCCGTCCGTGGCTGCGGTGAGCGCGCTCAGGGCCGCACTCGACCGGTTCGAGTCGGCCCGCAGGGCGATCCGCACCCCGGTGCGGGGGGCTGCCGGGTGAGCCTGCTGACCCGCGACCGCCGCGAACGGGCGGGCAGCGGGGCCGGTGGGGTGGCGGGCCGGCTGGCCGCTCTGGACGAGGTGCTCGAGCTCGCTCCCGGGCGGCTCGACCCCGCCCTCGAGGAACAGGCCCGCCGCGTCGCGACGAAGGCCGGGGATCGGCTGCGGTTCGGCGAGGGGCACACCGTCGTGGCGCTCGCCGGGGCGACCGGCAGCGGCAAGTCGTCGCTGGTGAACGCGCTCGCCGGGGCAGCCGTCTCGGAGCCCGGGATGCGCAGGCCCACGACCGGGGTGGCGCACGCGGCCGTCTGGCCCTCGCCAGCGACCGAGCCCGCGTGACGACGGCGCCGGCGTCCTGCTGGACTGGCTCGAGGTCCCTCGCCGGCACGTCCTGCCGGCGGCCGCGCCCGGGTCGCCCGGGGCCGCCCTCGCCGGGCTCGTCGTCCTCGACCTGCCGGACGTCGACTCGGTGCAGGTGAGCCACCGGCTCGAGGCCGACCGCCTGGTCGAGCGCGTCGACCTTCTCGTCTGGGTGCTCGACCCGCAGAAGTACGCGGACGCCGCCCTGCACGACCGATATCTCGCGCCGCTCGCCGGTCACGCCGGGGTGATGCTGATCCTTCTGAACCAGATCGACCGCCTGACGCCCGCGGCGCGCGAGGGGTGCCTCGCCGATCTGCGCCGGCTGCTGCGCAGCGAGGGGCTCGGCGGCGTACCGGTGATCGCCGTGTCGGCGCGGACCGGCGAAGGGCTGGACGACGTCCGGGGTGAGCTCGCTCGCCACGTCGCCGCGAAGCAGGCTGCGGCGCAGCGTCTGGCCGCCGACCTGTCGGCTCTGGGCGCCGCGCTCGACGGCGTCTGTGGGAGCGGCTCCGGGCAGGCTGCGGGGGTCGGCCGGCGCGAGCGGGCGGCGCTGGTCGCTGCGCTGACCGACGCGCGCCGGCGCGGACGCCGTCGCGACGGCGGTCGACCAGGCGTACCGGCTGCGTGCGGTGCGGCGCACGGGGTGGCCCTTCACGCGGTGGGCGGCTCGGCTGCGGCCGGATCCTGCCCGCCGGTTCCGGCTGCCCGAGAATCCTTCGGAGCTCGTGCGCACCTCGCTGCCCGGCCCGTCAGCCGTCGCACGGGCGCGGGTCGACACCGCCCTGCGCGAGTTGTCGGCCGCGGCGACCGGCGGGCTGGGGGACCCCTGGCCGGGCGTGGTGCGCGAGGCCGCGACCCGCCGGCGGGGTGAGCTGCCCGAGCTGCTCGACCGTGCTGTGGCAGGTGCGGACCTCGGCCTGGCGCGCCGGCCCCGCTGGTGGCGGGCGGTCGGGGCCGTCCAGGCGCTGCTCGCCGTCGTAGCGCTCGTAGGCCTGGTCTGGCTGGCGGTGCTGTTCGGCATCGCCTGGCTGCAACTGCCGCCGCCGCCGACGCCGCACTTGGGGGCGGTGCCGCTGCCCACGGTGCTGCTCATCGGCGGGGCGTTGCTGGGGCTCCTGCTGGCGTTGCTCAGCCGGGCGCTGGCGCGCGCGGGCGGTCGGCGGGCGGGGGCGCGGGCCCGGGGGGCCGTCCAGGAGCGCGTCGAGCGCGTCGCGGACGAGGCCGTCGTCGCCCCGGTGGAGAGCGAGCTGGCCGCGCACGTGTCGCTCTGCGCGGCCGTCAGGCGCCTGCGCGGCTGACGGGCGGCTGCACGGGCTGACGGGCCGCATCACGCCGCTGGCCGCCTCGGAGGCCACCCCCACGGCCGATCCGCCCCGCCCGAAACCGGACCGGCCCGTCTACGAACCGCCAGCCCCCATCCGGCGTCCCCGATCGAAGCCGCCCGCAGACCTACCCGCCGACACGCAGGTCAGAACGGTGAGCACCGCCGGCACCATCCGCTTCGACAAGGTGTGAACCGCCCCGGGGCGGTTCACAGGAACCGGTTAATCCGGCACGAGGATGTCTGTACGTGACTCGGGCTGACCGAGGCTGGTAGCCGCGGGTCCCCCTGCGGACGTACTCACGCCCCGGCGGCCATTGGGTGACGTACTGGTCCCCGGTCGGTTCGTCGTAGCGGAGATAGCTGACGTGATCGATATCGACCGCGAACAGGTGGAACTGACCCGCCTCGGGCTTCCAGCCAAGAGCCTGCGCGACCGCCTCACAGTAACGCCGCTGGACGGCGCGGTCCTTCTCACTCCGGGCATGACCGCGCACCTTGAACTCCCCCTCCCTTCCGTCGCGGTTCGTGATGACGCCGTGCACCAGGACACGAGGGTCCCGGATAAGGTCCGCCGCCTTGGTTGACTGCCACAGCATCGACAGCCACAAGTCGCCGTCCATCACGAGGGGCTCGACCGGGCTGACCCTTGGGGTGCCGTCGCGCCGGATCGTCGCAACCAAAACGACACCGGGATCCAGCAGGCGTTGCCTCCCGAGGTCAGCCAGCCCCGGCCGGCGACGTTCCAGCTCCGACCACTTCACGGCGCCCTCCGGCCTGTCAGATCGCCTGCTGATCCTTGGCTCCGTGCCTATCAGGGCCTCTGATGGTTCAGGCACTTCGGAGGCGAGCTGAGGCTGCCGCAGTTCTACCCGAGCGGTTCGGCACAGACACCACCGAGACGGCCCGGCAGCGAGCTCCGAAACTACCTGAGAATGCGGGCATGGTCCCTTGCAGGTCCGTCTACTCCTCCCCGGTGGCAGACACGGTGGTTCCCCGGAGTTGCTGTGGGCTGGGCTCCCCGTGGGGAACCCAGCCCACAGCCGGTTCAGCCTGTCATCGGGTCGTGCCGTCTCCTTTCGCGGATGGTCTGGGCAGATGCGCCACGCTGATCGGCGTCACGGCTGCGGGTGGCGAGCTCGCGCTGCCCTGGCAGCCGGGCGCGGCTTGTCACGCCGGAGGTGAGCGCTGGCGGCGGTGGGCCGGCGCGGTGACGGGGAAAGCGGCGGCTGCACGTCCGGGCCGCGGCTGGCGCCGGGATGGCGGGCTTGTGCGCCCGGGGGACGGCGGGGTCCGTGGCGGGGCGGGCGGTGGCGCGGCGGGAGGCTCGCTGAAGGAGGCCGTTCTGATGGGCGCCCTGCGGCCTCCGGCCGCCGTAAGGCTTGACGGCGAGAGTCAGCCGACCAGACTGGCCCCGGCGAGCGAGCGCGAGGAGGCCGGGCGGTGGTGAACGGTGTCGTGCTCGCGATCGACCAAGGGACGTCCGGCACGAAGGCGCTGGTCGTCTGCCCGGAGCGAGGTGTGCTGGCATCGGCCCACCGGCCGGTGCGTCCTGCCTACCTCGACGGCGGCCTGGTCGAGCAGGACCCGCAGGAGCTCCTCGCCTCGGTCGTCGAGGCCGGGTGCGAGGCGCTGGATGCCGCGGGCGAGCCCGTCGACGCCGTCGGCCTCGCCAACCAGGGCGAGACCGTGCTGGCGTGGGATCCCGGGACCGGCGAGTCGCTGACCACTGCTCTCGTCTGGCAGGACAGGCGCTCCGAGACGGTCTGCGCCGACGTCAGCGGACGCCGCCCCCCGGCTCAGGCAGATCACCGGGCTGCCCCTCGACCCCTATTTCGCGGCTCCGAAGATGGCCTGGCTCCGCCGCCACGCCACCCGCAAGGGCGTCGTGACGACGAGCGATGCGTGGCTGGTCCACCGCCTCACCGGAGCCTTCGTCACCGACGCCTCGACGGCATCGCGCACCATGCTCCTCGACCTGCGCACCACGGAGTGGTCGACCGAGGCTCTCGACGCGTTCGGGCTGGCCGGTGAGGAGCTCCCGGCGGTCGTCGACTGCGCCGGACCCGTCGGCGAGACCTCCGCCTTCGGGCGGCAGCCTGCCGCTGACCGGGCTGATGGTCGACCAGCAGGCCGCGCTGCTCGCGCAGCGCTGTCTCGCACCCGGCGACACGAAGTGCACCTACGGCACCGGTGCGTTCGTCCTGGCCAACGCCGGCGGGCGCCCGCCGCTGCCGGCCGCGGGCCTCGTCGCGAGCATCGGCTGGCGCGATCGGGCCGGGGCGGCCTACTGCCTCGACGGTCAGGTCTACACGGTCGGTTCGGCCGTCCGCTGGCTCACGGAGCTCGGCATCCTCACCGGCGACGGCGCGGCCGCGATCGACGGGCTCGGGGGCTCGGTGCCCGACGCCGGTGGCGTGACGTTCGTCCCCGCCTTCGCCGGCCTGGCCGCCCCCTCCTGGCGCGGCGACGCCCGGGCCCAGCTCGGAGCGGCTCAGCCTGAGCACCAGCCGGGGGCACCTGGTCCGCGCACTGTGCGAGGGCATCGCCGCCGAGGTCGCCCTGCTCGTCGAAGCGATCGAGAGCGACCTCGGTACGCCCGTCCGAGCGCTGCGCGTCGACGGCGGCCTCACCCGCAGTCCCCTGCTCCTGCAGACGCAGGCCGACCTCCTCCAGCGCCCCGTCGAGGTCCACGCCGTCACCGACGCCACCGCCCTCGGCGTCGCCGCTGCAGCCCGGCCGGCCTTCGCCCTCCGCAGGGCTGGCGGACGCCGTCCTGCCGGGCCGGCCCGCCGGCGCGTGCGAACCCCGGGTCGAGCGCCGACGCGGCCGCCGCCACGATGGGCGCCACCGGCAGGCTGTCGCCCGCGTTCTCGCCGATCCGGAGCGCCTGTGAGCGCCCCCGAGGGCCGTCACCCGACTACCACGTGCCGTCGTCGGAGCCGGCGTCGTCGGCACCGCGATCGCCCGCGAGCTCGCGCACCGCGGCCTCGCGCGTCGGCCTGCTCGACCGGGCGGACGACGTCGGCGAGGGCACGTCGAAGGCCAACACCGCGATCCTCCACACGGGCTTCGACGCCACCCCCGGCACCCTCGAGTCCCGGCTCGTGCGCCGTGGCCACGACCTGCTCTCGCGCTACGCCGCGGAGGCCGGCATCGCCGTCGAGGTCGTCGGTGCCCTGCTCGTGGCCTGGGACTACGAGCAGCTCGCCGCCCTCCCCACCCTGCGCGAGAAGGCCGAGTTCAACGGCTACCGGCGCGCCCGCCTCGTCGACGTCGCGGAGCTCTACCGGCGCGAGCCGCACCTCGCAGCCGGCGCGCGCGGTGCGCTCGAGGTGCCCGACGAGAGCATCGTCGACCCGTGGACCACGCCACTCGCGTTCGCCACCGAGGCGCTGGCCGGGGGTGTCGAGCTGCTCCTGCGCACGGAGGTCAGGGGCGTCGTGCCGGGTGACAGGGAGGTTCCGCACCGGCTGTCGACCGGTCACGGCGAGCTGACCGCACGCTGGGTCGTCAACGCCGCGGGTCTCGCCTCCGACGAGCTCGACCACTGGTTCGGGCACGACGACTTCACCGTGACCGCACGCCGCGGGGAGCTCCTCGTCTACGACAAGCTCGCCCGGCCACTGGTGAACCACATCCTCCTGCCGGTGCCGACGAAGCTCGGCAAGGGCGTCCTCGTGGCCCCCACCGTCTTCGGCAACGTGCTGCTCGGGCCCACCGCCGAGGACCTGCCGGACAAGACCGCCAGCGAGTCCACCGCCGCCGGCATCACCTCCCTGCTCGACAAGGGCTCCCGCATCCTGCCCGAGCTGCTCGCGGAGGACGTGACCGCCGTCTACGCCGGCCTGCGCGCCGCGACCGAGCACGCCGACTACCAGCTGCGGTCGCACCCCGAGCAGCGCTACGTGTGCGTCGGCGGCATCCGCTCCACCGGCCTCACCGCGTCGATGGCGATCGCCGAGCACGTGGCCGGGCTGCTCGAGGACGGCGGGCTGGCCCTGCCGCCGCGCCGCCCCGGCACCACCCCGAGGATGCCCCCGCTCGGCGAGGCGTCGGACCGGCCCTACCAGCGCGCGGACCTCGTCGAGGCCGACCCCGCCTACGGCCGCATCGTCTGCCATTGCGAGCGGGTCACCCTGGGCGAGATCCGCGACGCCGTCCGGTCGCCGCTCCCGCCGCGGACGCTGGACGGCCTGCGACGGCGCACGCGGGCGCTCAACGGCCGCTGCCAGGGCTTCTACTGCGCGCGCAAACGTTCGCGCGCTCGCCGGCGAGCTCGGCCGTCGGGCGCGGGGTGAGCCGCCGGGAGCGCCAGGTCGACGTGCTCGTCGTCGGCGCCGGCCCGGCCGGCCTCAGCATCGCCACCGAGCTGGCCCGGCTCGGCGCGGGCGCCGTCGAGGTGGTCGAGCGCGAGGAGCAGGCCGGCGGCATCCCACGGCACTCGGCGCACCTGGGCTACGGGCTCCGCGACCTGCATCGCGTGACGACCGGCCCCGGCTACGCCCGCCGGCTCGTCGAGAGCGCGATCGGCGCCGGGGTCGAGCGTGCGCACCGGCGTCACGGCGACCGACTGGGCGGGGGCCCGCACGCTCGACGTGACCGGCCCCGACGGGCTCGAGCGGATCGCCGCGCGCGCCGTCGTCCTCGCGACGGGGGCGCGCGAGCGGCCCGCGCCCGGCCCGGCTCGTGCCCGGCAGCCGGCCCGACGGCGTCTTCACCACCGGCCTCCTGCAGCAGCTCGTGCACCTCCACCACGCCCCGGTCGGCCGGCGGCCGTCGTGGTCGGCGCCGAGCACGTCAGCTGGTCGGCGGCGCTCACCCTGCAGGAGGCCGGCGTCAGGGTCGTCGCGATGGTGACCGACCTGCCGCGCCAGCAGTCCTACCCGGCGTTCCGGGTCGCGGCGCTCCTGCGCTGGGGGTTCCCCCTGCTCACCGGCACGACGGTCACGCGCCTCGTCGGGCGGCCCCGGTTGAGCGGCGTCGAGGTCCGGCACGCGGACGGGCGCGTCGCCGTGCTGCCGGCCGACACCGTGGTGTTCACCGGCGACTGGGTGCCCGACCACGAGCTGGCCCGCCGCGGCGGGCTGGTCATCGACCGGGGCACCCGCGGCCCTGCCGTCGACACCGCGCTGCGGACCTCCGCCGCGGGCGTGTTCGCGGTCGGCAACCTGGTGCACCCCGTCGAGACCGCGGACGTCGCCGCGCTCGGCGCTCGCGCCACCGCGGCGCTGGTCGTCGAGCACCTCGCCGCGTCCACGACGGAGGTTCCCGCCGCCGTGACCGTGCAGGGCGGCGGCCCGATCGCCTGGGTCGCGCCGAACCGGGTGGCCCCCGACGGTCCGGCGCCACCCGGGGGTCGCTTCGCGCTCTGGCCACGCGCCTTCGTCGCCGCACCCGCCACCCTCGAGGTCCGCCAGGACGAGCGGCTGCTGCATCGTGAACCACGCCCGCGGGGGCTGGTGCCGAATCGGGCGGTGCATCTGTCTGCACAGTGGACACCCCGGGTCGACGCCGCCGGCGGTCCGGTCACGGTGACAGCGCGCTGAGGCGGCTGTTGACACCCGGCGACGGGCCCGTTACATCACCCCGGGAGGCGCGCATGACCGCCGTCGTCGAAGCGCGCCGGGAGGACGGCAGCACGCTCGTCTGGGTCGACCGCAAGCGGCGGCTGTGGCTGCTCGCCTTCGTCGTGCCCGCGCTCCCCGTGCTCGCCGTCGTGCTCGCCACCCGGACGGGCCTGGGGGTGTTCTGGTTCTGGGGCCCGATCTTCGCGTTCGTGCTGGTGCCGCTCGCCGACGTGCTGACTGGGGCCATCACAAGCGGGTCGCCACCCGGGAGGACTCGGCGACGTCGCGGATGGGCGAGAGCTACTACCGCTACTGGCCGCGCACCGTCGTGGGCTCGCTGCGCTCGGCGTGGGGCATCGAGCGCGGCCGCCTGCGGCGCAAGGGCGCGCGTGTCGTCAGCCACCGCAACCGCGTGCTGCACGCGTGGGCCTTCTCGGTCGTGGTCTGGCGCGCCGCGGTGGCCCTCGGCGGCCCGCGGCTGCTCGTCGTGCTCGCCGTGCAGGCCGTCGTCGGATTCTCCCTGCTCGAGGCGGTCAACTACGTCGAGCACTACGGGCTGCTGCGCCAGAAGGACTCCCGTGGCCGGTACGAGCGGGTCACCCCGAAGCACTCCTGGAACAACGACCACGTGGTGACGAATCTGCTGCTCTACCAGCTGCAGCGGCACTCGGACCACCACGAGAACCCGGCGCGGCGTTTCGTGGCGCTGCGGCACGTCGACGAGGCACCGCAGCTGCCCGCCGGCTACGCGGCGATGATCCTGCTCGCGCTGGTCCCACCGCTGTGGGGCCGGGTGATGGACCCGCGGCTGGTCGCTCACTACGCCGGGGACGTGTCGCGCGCCAACACGCGGTGAGCCGGCCGCGAGGCCCTCGAGGACGCCGTCAGCCCGCGGCCGACGTCACCCGCACCGCCGCTCGCCTGGCCCTCGCACCACGCGTCACCGTCGTGACCTGCCGGCTCGTGGTGGCGGCCAGCAGCGTCTCGGGAGCGGCGGACGTCATCCAGTCGACGACCCCGACGGTGGGATCGGCGAGGGCGCCGGCGAGCACGGCCGCCTCCAGCAGCCGGCCCGGCGAGTAGCGCGCCCAGGCGGTGTCGAAGTGCCCCTCGAGGACGCCGTACACGCCGCCGTCCCTGACGCCGAGGACGTAGGCCGCGAGCTCGCAGTCGATGGTCAGGATGGCGAGCTCGAGGTACCGCGCCGCCAGGAGCTGGCGGATCCGTTCCCGCCAGCGGGCCAGGCCGAGCGGGCTGTCGAGCGGGCAGTCGAGGCCGTGCTCGAGGTCGCGGCTGCGGAACGCGTGCTGCATCGACGGCAGCGCCGCGGCGACGTCAGCAGGCCTTCGCGTGACCCGGATGTGAGCGTCGCGCTGGTCCGCGGCCAGCCGGTTCCGCGCCTTCCGCAGCGTCCGCGCCGTCCCGTGCGAGAGGTACGCCGCGAGCTCCCGCTCCCGCCCGATGGCCAGAGCCGGGATCGGTGCCGCCGCGAGCCGGTCGGCTCCCAGTGCGTCGGCGAGCTCCCGGGCCGCGTCGTCGTCCGGCATGGTGCCGAGCCGCAGAGCGGCCCCTCGACGCTCCGCCTCCGCTCCCAGGGCATCACCGAGCGCGATCGCTGCCGCCTGGTCGGCGACCGGAACGGCGCCGAGGTACCCGTCGCCGCCGGCGCCGAGCACGTGGACGTCGTCGCGGGGGAGGAGGACGGCCACGGCCCGAAGCTCCCCACCGCCCGACCTGACCGTCACGGCCCATGGGCGCAGCGCCGTGTCCGCGACGAGCTCGGCCCTGAGCCAGGCGCTGCGGGCGGTCAGCGGGGTGGCGGCCGACCGGCCGAGGCGCTCCAGCTCCGGCAGGAGGGCGAACACGGCCGACCGGCCGTCGACCACGCGGACGGCCGCGCCGCGCAGGACGGCCGTCATCGCTGCGGGGCGGGATCGGCCGTCAGCGGGCGTCGCGGGGCCGGCACGGCAGCCGGCGCGCCGGCGGCGCGCTCGTCGATCCAGTCCTCGAGGTCCTGTGCCGGCAGGGCGCGGGCGTAGTACCAGCCCTGCTGGACGTCGCAGCCGGCCTCGATCAGCTCGGACGACGTCTCGGCGTCCTCGACGCCCTCCGCCACCATGCGCATGCCGAGGGAGTGCGCGAGCCCGATCGTCGAGCGCACGATCGCGAGCGCGCGCTCGTCGGAGTGCAGGCCGAGACGAAGCTGCGGTCCAGCTTCAGCTCGTCCACGGGGAGCTCGCGCAGGTAGGCGAGGGAGGAGTAGCCGGTGCCGTAGTCGTCGACCGCGATCCGCACGCCGTGCGCGCGCAGGCCACTGAGGATCTTCTGCGCGCGGCTGCGGTCCCCATCAGGAAGTCCTCGGTGATCTCGATCTCGAGCGCGCTCCCCGGCAGCCCGCGGGCTGCAGCTGGGCCGCCACGCGGTCCGGGAGCTCGGGGTCGTTCAGCGACGCCGCCGAGATGTTGACGGCGACGGCCAGATCGCGGCCCGCCCGGTGCCACCGGGCGGCCTGGTCGAGGGCCTGCTCCAGCACCGCGGCCGTCAGGTCCTGCATGAGCCCGGCGTGGACGACAAGGGGCAGGAACGCGTCGGGGAAGAGCAGCCCGCGATCCGGGTGCTGCCAGCGCACCAGCGCCTCCACGCTCGTGGCCCGGCCGGTGTCCCGGTCGATCTTGGGCTGGTAATGGAGGACCATCTGGCGGGCACCGATGGCCGTGCGCAGGAGCTCGATGGTCTCGAGCCGGTCGCCCGAGGCGAACTCGTCCACCTCGACGCGGTACGCGAAGGTCCCGAGCCGCTGGGTCTTGGCGTGGTACATCGCGACGTCCGCCTGCCGCAGCAGCGTGCTCAGCTCCGCGACGCCGGCCGGCAGGACCGCGATGCCGATGCTGACGTCGACGTGCACCGTGACGCCGTCCACGATCATGCCCTCGCCGATCGTGCTGCGGACCTCCTCGGAGATCGCACTCGCGTCGGCGCCGTGGGTGGCGAGGACGAGGGCGAACTCGTCGCCGCCCAGCCGGACCACCAGGTCGGCCCGGTCGGGCACGAAGGCCCGCAGCCGGTCGCCGACCTGCTGGAGCATCTCGTCGCCGGCGTGGTGACCGAGGCTGTCGTTGACCTCCTTGAACCGGTCCAGGTCCAGGAGCAGCAGCGCGACCGAGGCGGTCGGGTCGAGCGCCGCCACGGTGCCGGGCACCACGTCGTAGAGCGCCCTGCGGTTGCCCAGGCCGGTCAGCTCGTCGCTGAGAGCCAGCTGACGGCTGCCCGCGAGCGAGGTGACCTCGCGGAAGGTCGACACCAGCCGGGCGAGCGCGACGAGGACGGTTGCCGTCGCGAGGGCGACCGTCACCGGGTGCAGCTGGTGTGCCTGGCCGACCACGAGGAGAGCCAGGGCCGTCCCGGTCGACCCGATCGGGAAGGCGAGCAGTGCCCAGGTCGGCACCGCCACGCCCGAGGCCTTGCTGCCCCACCCGGGGGCCAGGGCCATGAGCACCACGGCGAGGATCCAGACGCCGTCGGTGAGCCCGCCCGACTCGTACGTGCCCTGGGCGGTGGCGAAGAGGTACTCCACGTCGGCGACGACGAACAGCAGCAGGCCGCCGGTCAGCAGCCACAGACCCACGGGCGGCCGCCAGCGGTGCAGCGACAGCACGACCGTGACGAGGAGCAGGAGCACGAGGTCGAGCAACGGGTAGGCGGTGGTCGTCGCGACCGCCGCCCAGGACCCCGACCCGGCCTCGAGGATCGGCCGGATCGCGACGGCGGAGATGACCGCGCCCACGGCGAGGCCGCCGACGAGGCCGTCGAGCCAGAGGGTCGCGGGGAGCCGATCGACGTCCCGGCGGATCGCCTTCATGAGCGACACGAAGACGATCGGGTAGAACGCCAGGAACAGCGCGTCGGCCCCGGACGGGAAGGGTTCGGGGTCGAGCGGCCGGATCAGGACCGTCCAGAAGACGTTGCCGCTGCCGTAGATCGCCAGGGCGGCCGGCAGCAGGTAGGCCGTCCAGCCGCGCTGGGTCGTCCCGAGCACCCGCAGCAGGCACACCAGGGCGGCGGCCTCGTACCCGACGTTGTTGAGCATCCCGTCGAGCAGCAGGTTGTACCCGACCTCCGGGCGCACACCGGGCAGCGTGGACACCATGAAGGCGAGGGGCGCGGCGAGGGCCAGGGCGATCGCCACCCGCCGTCTCCTCGGTCCCCACGTCCCGGAGACCCGGGCGATGGCGGCAGGGGTCGTCGCGCTCATGGTCATCCTGTCGGCCGTGACCCGCCCGGAGTGCACCCAGGTGGCGGCTCGACCCCCCGGAT
Source organism: uncultured Actinomycetota bacterium (assembly GCA_963794075.1). Lineage (GTDB taxonomy): Bacteria > Actinomycetota > Actinomycetes > Actinomycetales > Kineosporiaceae > DATKNA01. The sequence goes on along the minus strand of CAWCCY010000004.1, from coordinate 117,308 downwards.
GGAGGATCAGGCGGCCGACACCGCGATGCAGGCGACCCCCGCGAGCACGCCCAGCACGCCCGCGGACTGCACCCGCGTCAGCCGCTCGTCGTGGACGCGCCGCGCGAGGAGCACCGTGACCGCCGGATAGAGGGACGCGAGGACAGCGACCAGGCTCACGAGACCGCCCCGGGTCGCCACGGCGTACGCCAGCGTCGCCGCCGAGTCCAGCACGCCGAGGGCGAGCAGGGCGGGGAGGTCACGACGGCCGGGGGGCGCGACGCGGGCCGCGTGACGCCCGCGCCGCCGCACCGGCACGAGCGCCGCCGCGGTGCAGGCCAGCGCCGAGAGGCGCATGCCGACGATCGTGAGCGGCACCGATGAGCGGCTGCCCTGGGCGAGGCAGCAGATCTCGACGCCGAACAGCACGGCCGTGAGGACGGCGAGCGCGACCGCCGGCCCGTTCCCCCCGCGACGCGCGCGGCCCGGCCCGGCCGCCCCGACGACGCCCACGAGGGCGGCGACGGCACCGGCGAGCGCCGGCCAGCCGGGGCGTTCCCCGGCGACCAGCCCGACCGCGATCGGCACGACGGCCCCGGCCGAGGCGATCGGCGCGACCACACCCATCGTCCCGACCGCCAGCGCGGTGTAGAAGGCCGCCATGGCCAGCGCCCAGGACACGCCCGCGGCGACGGACCAGACCGGCCAGTCGCCGCCGGTGTCGCCCGGGCCGACGACGACGACCGCCGCGACCGCGACAGCGGCGGCGATCGCCTGGGAGCCGGCGAGCACGTGCAGGGTCCGCAGCCGGCGACTGAGGGAGCCGCCGAGGAAGTCCGAGGTCCCCCACAGGCCGCTGGCGAGGAGGGCGAGGCCGTCCGGGGCGACGCTCACAGCTGACTGTCGGCGCCGCCGGCCCGGGTCTTGACCTTCTCCCGGGCGGCGCCCGCATCAGAAGGCGGAGTACCCGGGCGGGTGCCGGGGCCACGGGTGCGCCGCCTCCCAGGCGGCCGCGACGTCCAGGAGCCAGGCGTCCGCGTGCCGGGGCGCCGTGAGCTGGAGGCCGAACGGCAGCGGGCCGCACCGGCCCGCCGGCACCGAGACCGCCGGGTGCCCGGTGAGGTTCTGCAGCTCCGTGGCGTAGACGTACGCCGGGATCGGGGCGGGCCGCCCCTCCGCGTCGAGCCAGCCCTCGGCCCGCAGCGCCCCGATGGCGACGGTCGGAGTGACGAGGACGCCGTCGGTCCCGAGCAGGCGGTCGAGCGCGGCCGCCCGGTCGAACCGGCGGCGCCGGGCCGCCACGTAGGCGTCGAGGCCCACCGTGAGGCCGTGCCCGAGGAACGCCGCGGCCGCCGGCGTCATCAGGCCGAGCCGCTCCTCGACCCAGGCGCGGCCCAGCGCGCCCACGTGATCGGCCGCCGCCAGCGTCACCCAGTCGTCTCCGGCGTCGAGGTCGAGCCCGTCCTCGAGCGGCGTGCCGTCGGCGGGCAGCTGGATCACCTCCGCGGCCGGGAAGAGCCCCGTCAGCGCGTGTGCGGCGGCCTCGAAGGCGTCGGCCACGTCGGCGGGGAGCGCGCGCTCGGGCGCCGTCCGGTGGGCGAGCACGAGCCGTCGCGGTGTTCCACCCTGGTTGCCCGGGGAGCACCGGGACGCCGCGCAGCGGCCACGCCTCCGGGTCGCCGGGGGCGTCCTCGCCGGCGCCGGCCAGCACCTCGAGCTGCAGGCGGACGTCGGCGACGGTGGTGCCGAGCGGACCCTCGACGGAGAGGTCGAGCCAGTCGGGCAGCGGCCGGCGCGGGATCAGGCCGAAGGTCGGCTTGAGGCCCACGAGCCCGCAGAACGCTGCCGGGATGCGGACGGAACCCCCGCCGTCGGTGCCGGTGGCCAGCGGTGCCAGGCCGGCGGCCAGCGCAGCGGCCGAGCCCCCGCTCGAGCCGCCGGGAGAGCTCGGCAGGTGCCAGGGATTGCGCGTGACGCCGGTCAGCGGGCTCGCGGTGTGGCCCTCGGTGCAGAACTCGGGCACCGCCGTCTTGCCCACGACGATCGCGCCGGCCGCGCGCAGGCGGGCGGGCACGAGCCCGTCGCGCGCGGCGGGCGGCGCGTCGGCCAGGAGCGTCGAGCCGGCCCGGGTAGGCAGGCCGGCGACGTCCTGGAGGTCCTTGACCAGCAGCGGCAGGCCCGCCAGCGGCCCCGGCGGCTCGCCGGCGGCGATCCGGGCGTCGAGGGCGCCCGCCTCCGCCAAGGCCTCGTCGCCGCGCAGAACGGGCACCGCGCCGATCGCGGTGTCGAGCTCCTCGATCCGCCGCAGGGCTCGTTCCACCAGCGCGACCCCGGTCACCTCCCCGCGGGCGACTCGCCCCGCGAGCTCAGCCAGCGGCACGGCGGGCCAGCAGGGCGAGCAGCTCGTAGACCACGTTGGCCGCCGCGATCGTCGTCAGCTCGGCGTGGTCGTACGCCGGCGCCACCTCGACGACGTCGCCGCCCACGAGGTTCGCGCCGGCCAGCCCCCGCAGGATCATCTGCAGCTCGCGGGTGGTGAGCCCGCCGGGCTCCGGCGTGCCCGTGCCGGGGGCGTGCGCGGGGTCGAGGACGTCGATGTCGACGGACACGTAGAGCGGCCGCTCGCCGACGCGCTCGAGGATCCGGTCGACGGCGGCGTCGGGCCCCGCGCGGGCGACGTCCATGGTCGTCACCGTCGCGAAGCCGAGCTCGCGGTCGGCGTCCAGGTCGCCGGTCGAGTACAGGCGGGCCCCGGATGCCGACGTGGGCCGACGTCCCCAGGTCGAGGAGCCCCTCCTCGACGGCGCGGCGGAACGGTGTCCCGTGCGTGTAGGGCGCGCCGAAGTAGGTGTCCCAGGTGTCGAGGTGGGCGTCGAAGTGGACGAGCGCGATCGGCCCGTGCCGCGCCGCCGTCGCCCGCAGCAGCGGCAGCGACAGCGAGTGGTCCCCGCCGATGACCACGAGGTGGTCGGCCCGCCCCAGCAGCTCGGACGCCGCCGACTCCACCGCCGTCACCGCCGCACCGATGTCGAACGGGTTCGCGGCGATGTCGCCGGCGTCCGCCACCTGGTGGACCGACCACGGTTCGACCTCGAGGAACGGGTGGTAGGGCCGCAGCAGCTTGCTGCCGGCGCGCACCGCGCCCGGCCCGAACCGCGCACCCGGCCGGTACGACACCGCGGAGTCGAACGGGATGCCGACGACGGCGACCGCCGCCGTGCCGACGTCGTCCAGCCGCGGAAGCCGCGCGAACGTGTCGGGTCCGGCGTACCGCGGGATCTCGCGGGCGTCCGGCGGCCCGACCGGCGGCCCGACGGGCATCCGTTCGGTCATGCCCCCTCCGGTGTCGTGCTGAGATGCTCGTGCACGCCCCTCCATGCCCCGTCGTCGCCGCGGCTGAACACGATCGTCTCCCGCTCGTCGAGCTCGTGCTCGCCCTCGGCGTCCCTCGTGCAGCTCCGCACCCGGTGGGTGAACACGACGGCGTCGGCCGCGATCTCGTCGGCCCTGCGGTCGGTCGACGTGCACGACAGCACCCGCCACCCCGACGCCTCCCAGCCGGCCCACTCCTCCATGTACGCCGCCCGCGACCCCAGCAGCGGCCCGGTCGGGAAGACGAAGGTCGCCGCCGGATCGAAGAAGGCGAAGTAGGCCTCGCGGTCGTGCGCCCCGAAGGCCCGGACGAGGTCCGCGGCGCGGGCGAGGACCTCTTCCTCCGAGGCGGTCGAGTTCACCGGGCGAGCCCCGTCTCGGCGAGCGCCCGCTCGCTCCGCTCGATCGCGGGCCGCTCGGCCGCGAGATCGGCGCCGCGGACGAGCAGCGCGTACAGGCCGCCGCCGACGATCATCCCGAGGATCCACGAGATGTCGACACCCTGCAGCTTCGTCGCGCCCCAGCTCTCGTAGAAGCCCGGGATGAACGCGAACGGGATCTCCACGACGATCGCGACGAGGTAGGCGGTCACCCCGAAGCGGTTCCACGTGCCGTAGATCCCGTTCGGCGTGAAGAGGTCGGTGATGGCGTAGTGGCCGTGCCGCAGCAGGAAGAAGTCGAGCAGGTTGATCGCGGTCCACGGCGCAAGCAGGTAGAGCATCGCGAGGAGCGCGTTGTTGAGCGAGCTGACGGCGCCGGTGAGGGCGAGCCCGCCGACCAGCCAGATCACGGCGAGGACGACGATCGTGACCACCCGGAGCTGCCGGGTCGGGTTGACCGGTCGGAAGGCGTCGACGGCGGTCACGATGGTGAGCATGCCGCTGTAGGCGTTCAGGCCCATCGTCGCGACCAGGGCGAGCACCGACAGGATCGCGAGGATGCTGCCGAGGCTGCCCACGACGTTGTTGCCCGCGTCGTGGATGCCGACCAGCGCGTCGGTGACGCCGAGCCGGGTCGCCATCCACGCGCCGAGCGGGATGAGCCAGATCGGTGACCCGGCGGCGCCCCAGAACACCGACGCGATGATGGTGCCGGTCGGGGTCTGCCTCGGCAGGTAGCGCGAGTAGTCCGAGACGTAGGGCGCGTAGGTGATGTTGTACGAGGCGGCCACCGTGAACATCGCCAGGAAGCCCGCCCACGTGAAGCCGGCGGCGGGGGCCGGCCTGGCCGCCGGCGTGCCCGCCGATCACGCCGATCGTGAGCACGAGCCAGAACGGGATCGACACCCAGAACAGGACCTGGAACACCCGGTGCAGCCAGTCGTGACCGTAGATCGCGAGCGCGGCCCCGAGCAGGGTGATCAGGACGGCGACGAGGTCGCGTTCCAGCCGAAGATCCCCTCAGCCCCTCCTTGATGATGATCGTGTCGACCACGTTGAAGGCGAGGTAGGTGAAGCCGGTCGCGATCAGCGGGAGGATCACGCCGCGGTACCCGAACTGCGCCCGGCACTGGATCATCTGCGGCAGCCCGAGCTTCGGCCCCTGCGACGCGTGCGCCGCCATGAACAGCGTGCCGAAGAGGATCCCGAGCACGGCGGCGACGACGGTCCACCCGAGGGTGAGGCCGACGAGCGGCCCGACGAAGCCGATCGCGACGGTGAACGGCTGGAAGTTGCCGAGGAACCAGAAGGGCCCCTGCATCCAGACACGCCCGTGCCGTTCGTTCTCGGGCACGTAGTCGATGGAGCGCGTCTCGATGGCGCTCCGCGGCTGGTCGCGCGTCGTCGTCCGGCTGGCGGGCTCGTCCATGGCGGCCATGGCCGCTCCTCTCGGCAGGTCGCGCGCGGGGGCGCGCTCGAGTGGGCTCCACTGTGATCGGGAGGCCGCGGGCCGACAAGAAGACGGGGCACGAAGCGAAGGCCTGTTCTTGTGTCCCACCACAAGTCACGATGGGTGCGTGCCCGACCGCCCCGCCCCGCTGGACGTCGAGGACCTGCTGCGCTCGCCCGCCCTCCAGCTCACCCTGGTCGCCGGGGCCGGGGGTAGCGGCCGCCCGGTGGCGTGGGCGCACGTCAGCGAGCTGGAGGACCCGACGCCGTGGCTCACCGGCCGTGAGCTCGTCATGACCACGGGGATGGCCGTGCCGCGCAGCGCCGGGCGGCAGCGCGCGTACCTCGAGCGGCTCGACGACGCCGGGGTGTCGGCCGTGGCGCTGTCCGAGCAGCTGCACGTGCCGCCGCTGCACCCGGCGTTCCTGTCGGCCGCCGACTCGCGCGGCCTGCCGGTGCTGCGCGTCCCCCTCTCGGTGCCCTTCATCGCGATCGCGCAGGAGGTCGCGGCCGCCGTCCAGAGCGACATGCACCGCCGGCTCTCCGCCCAGCTGCAGGTGTTCGGCGCGCTGCGGACGCTCGCCACCGAGGACCTCGGCGTCGCGGAGCTGTTCGCCCGCCTCGAACGGCTCTCCGGCTATCGCCTCTACCTCTCGACAGCCGCCGGGCGCCGGCTGCTGCCCGAGGTGCCGCCTCCGCCGCCCGAGCTGGCGCGGTTGCTGCCCTCGTCGTTCGAGGCACCGCCCTCGGTACCCGACGGCTACGTCCTGCCGGTCCCGGCGCCCGGCTCGCCCGCAGGCTTCCTGCTGGCGATCGAGCGCCCCGGCGTCGTCACCGCCGGCCTCGCCGTCGCCCAGCACATCGCCACCATCGCCGCGCTGCAGCTCTCGCTGCACCGCAACGCCCGCGAGAACCTGCGCCGCGAGGGCGCGGAGACGCTTGCCGATCTCCTCGACGGCGTGCTCGACCCCGCCGCGGCCCGCCGCCGGCTCGCCCGGATCGGGCTCGGCGGCGGGGTCGACCTGCAGCTCGCCGTGCTCCGCTCCGGGACGCGGGGGGCGGCCGTGGACGACGTCCGGGTGCAGCGGGACGTCGACGGCGCCGACGGGCCGGTCGTCGTCCTGCGCCGCGGCCCCGACGTCGTCGTGCTGCTCACCGTGGGCGACGACCTGGCGGGCCTGCTGGGCGACCGGCCCGACCTCGTCGTCGGGCTCAGCCGCCCGTTCCGCCCCGACGCGCCGTTCGTGGTGAGCCGGCGCGAGGCGCTGTGGGCGGTGGCGCGGGCGCGCCCCGGCGACGTCGTGCGGTTCGGCGAGGGCGCGAGCGGCTGGTGGCTGCCCGACGAGCAGCAACTGCTCACCGCGCTCGTCGAGACCGTGCTCGGCCCGGTGCTCGCCTACGACGCCGCGCACGGCGGGCAGCTGCTGCCGAGCGTGCGGGCCTGGCTCGCGCACGACCGGCGCACCCGCGCGGCGGCAGCCGTCCTGCACGTGCACCCGAACACCCTCGGCTACCGGGTGCGCCGCTTCGAGGAGCTCTCCGGCCGCTCGCTGCAGTCGACGGCCGACCTCGCCGAGGTGTGGCTGGCGCTGCAGGCCGTGGTCGACGACGGGTCGCGCTGACGCGTCCGGCCCGCGGACACGGGTTGCCACCCGGCGCTGCCGTGGGTACGAAGGACAGCCATGACCGTCACCGACGAGCTCCTCGCCAACGCACGCCGCTACGCCGAGACCTTCGACAAGGGCGACCTGCCCCTGCCCCCCGCCAAGCACGTCGCCGTCGTCGCCTGCATGGACGCGCGGCTCAACGTCTACGGCCTGCTGGGCCTGGCCGAGGGCGACGCCCACGTGATCCGCAATGCCGGCGGCATCGTCACCCAGGACGAGCTGCGCAGCCTCGCCATCAGCCAGCGGCTGCTCGGTACCACCGAGATCGTCCTGATCCACCACACCGACTGCGGGATGCTCACCTTCACCGACGACGACTTCCGCAGGCAGATCCAGGCCGACACGGGCATCAAGCCGACGTGGGCGGCGGAGGCCTTCGACGACCTCGACGCGGACGTCCGCCAGAACATCGCCCGCATCAAGGCCGAGCCGTCGATCCCGGTCAAGGACTCGATCCGCGGCTTCGTCTACGACGTGAAGAGCGGCGAGCTGCGCGAGGTCGGCTGAGCCTCACTCCGGCGAGCCGTCCGCCTCCAGGTCGGGATCGGCATCGCGGGCTACGCGCCGGCGCAGCAGCAGGAGGCCCAGGGCGATGAGCACCAGCACGGCGCCGATCGACAGCCACAACACGCCCGCGCCCGGGCCGCCGCCGGCGGCGTCCGTGACCGGGCCCGCTCCTGGCGTCGCCTGCGGCACCGCCCCTGCGACCGCGCTCGGCGTGTCCGAGGGCACGGCGCTCGGCTGGACGCCGGGTGCGAGCCGGAGCAGCGCGACGGCCCCCAGCCGGTCGAGCCGCGCGGCGTAGATCTCGGTGCCCACCTGCCGGGTCGGCAGCTGCACCCACCGGCCGCCCTCGCGCAGGCAGACGACGACGGCCTGCTTGGTCGCGGCGTCGGCGCGGAGGTTGACGACGAGCTGGGCGCCCTTCGCCAGCGCGACCGGCGTCGTGCCCGCCCGCGCCGAGATCGTGTAGAGGTTGCTCGACGATCTCCGCCTTCGTCGGGCGGCGGCGGGGTGGCACCGGGCATGGCGGTCAGGCTGATCGCCGTAGCGCCGGACGGCGCCGTGAACGCGGCCCCACCCACGGCGAAGGCGACCTGCGGGCCCTGCTCCTCGCTGAAGCCCTGCACGGCGACGCTGACGCCTGCGTCCACCGCGATGCTGGCCGACGCCGCCGTCGGCGGCTGTGGGGTCTTGTCCGCTCCGGCCGGCGGCGCGACCCAGCGGTACGGCTCGTCGGGAAAGCCCAGGCCGTCGTACAGCGGCGGCGCGTGCGGCGGCCGCACCGCCACGGCGCCGGCGAGCGCCGCCACCGCCAGGACGAGCACGAGCACCGCACGCTTCACCGCAGCCACCAGCCGGCGAGGTCGGCCAGGCTGTGCGCCACGGCGGGAGCGGCCCAGCTGCCGCTGATCATCCGCAGGCCGCCGAGCAGCAGCCCGACCGCGAGATCGAGCGGCAGGGCCGCCCAGCCGTAGAGCGGCACGTGCAGCAGCGCGAAGGCGGGCGTCGTCAGTGCCAGGGCGAGCATGTCCCCGCGGCCGCCCGCCGCGAGCCGGGCGGCGGCGGTCCAGAGCGCCCCGCGCAGCAACGCCTCCTCCGCGACGGCGACCACGGTGACCACGGTCGCCCACAGCGGCAGCTGCCCGAGCGGCAGCGGCCCGCCCGGCGTGCGCAGGTGCACGACCAGGGGCACGGCGCAGAGCACGGCCGCCCCCGCGAGGCCCGCCGGCAGCCCGCGCCGGATGAACGGCCGCAGGAAGGCCCGGACGCCGCCGGCGGCGGCCCCGGCCGGCATCGAGAGGCCGAGCGCGACGGCGGCGAGCAGCACCGCGAACAGCAGCCCGGCCGCCGGGCTGCGCACCCCGGCGCCACCCGCCACGCCGACCCGCACGGCCACGGCGCCGGCGAGCCCCGCCGCGCCGGCGGCCACCGGCAGCGTGGTGGCCGGCAGCGCCTGCTGCATCGAGCTCACGAGCGGGCGGCCTCCGTCGCCGTGGCGGCCTGCTCGACGAGCGGCTGCGCGAGCAGCCAGAGGCTGAGCATGGTGTAGCCGACCATGGCCGCGAGCCACGGCCACTCCGAGCGCCGGGCCTCGCGGCGTGCCGGCGCGGTGGCGGCCAGGTGCCGGTGCGCGAGGACGACCGCGATCACGTGGGCGAGCACGATGACGACGATCTGGACGTACCAGACGACCGAGGTCGGCATCACTCCCGTCGCCACCTCGTAGTCGTCGTTGAAGGGGTACGGCAGGTGCAGTGGCCATGCCTCCGACCCCACCGGGTTGCCGATCAGCGGGAACAGCAGTTGGCCGTTCACGAGGATGTACTGCAGGTAGTGGGCCAGCAGGTAGCCGTAGGCGATCGGCAGCAGCGAGGGCAGCAGGCCGGTGAGCGCCCCCACGGCGCCGGGGCGGCGGCCGGCCGCCCGGGCGGCGCCGAGCGCGAAGGCGCCGAAGACCGCGAGAGTCGCCACCGTCAGCGCGACGAAGGCCGCGGTCGCGAGCACCTCGTACCCGTGCGTCCCCGGCCCCACGGCGGCCGGCAGACCGGCGCTGAACCGGGACCACTGCGGGGTCGAGAGCACCCCGTCGAAGGACACGGACACGAGCAGCAGGAGGACGCCGACGACCCGGCCGCTCGAGGCCTCGAAGGGCACGTCGAGGCCGCCCGCGAAGCCGCGTCGCCCCCCGGCGCGGAACCGGAACCAGCCGAGGCGCCCCCAGGTGGCGAACACGACGGTGAACATCTCGGCCCGGCTGGTCCACGCGTCGGCGCCGACCACGAGCCCGCCGGCGGCGCACACCAGGGCGTAGGCCACGAGGCCGACGGCGGTCACCCGCGGCAGCACGGCGACGCCGTTGAGGATCAGCTCGCCGACCACGACCAGCGCGAACACGGCGTTGGCGATCCACCAGGCCCGCGCCGGCCGCCACGCCAGCGGGGCCGCACGCCCGAGCAGCAGGCGGCGGGCGGCGGGGCGGTCGGCCGCGCGGGCGATCGCGGCGAACGGGTTCGCCGGCCCGGTGAAGTCGCCGAGGAGGCCGACGGCCAGCGGCGTCGCGACCCACGCGACCAGCCAGAAGGCGGTCGGGAGGATGTTCTCGGGGATCTCCTGGCTGCCGAGCAGGCCGGCGAGCACGAGCAGCATGAGCACGAGGACGGAGGCGGTGGCGGCCACACGGCCGGCACGCGGCGGCACGACGACGTCGGGTGACGCGACGCCGTCGACGTCCGCGCCCTCGGCTCCTGCCTCGCGCCGGTACACCAGCGCGAACGAGGCCAGCACCGCGGCGGCGCCGCCGAGCACGAAGAGCGCGAGCGGGACGGGCGAGTCGTAGCGCTCCCCGAAGGCGTGGGCGATCACGTTTCGACGCTAAGTGCGGCCATGAGTGACGAGTGTGCACCGTTCGAACTGTCACCCGACTGCAGGGAAGCTGTCATGTCCTTCACTACGGACGCGCGCCGCCTGGGGTTGAGCCGTCCGGTTGACAGGTACGCGTGGATACCCACACATTGGGCGCGTCCCATTCCGACCGAACGGTCGGTCGACGCGTCCTCGCCGTGGAGGTGTGCGTGACCCTCGACCTGCCCGCCGCCGTGGAGCGGACGCTGCCCCCCACGCCCGAGCCGCTCGGCCTCGTCGCCGCCGACGGCAGCCCGGTGCCCGAGCAGGAGCGCCTGGCGATGCCGGCGGACGACGTGCTCCTCGAGCTGCACCGGTGGATGGTGATCGGGCGCCGGTTCGACGCGCAGGCGACGGCCCTGACCAAGCAGGGCCGGCTGGCGGTCTACCCCTCGTCCCGCGGGCAGGACGCGTGCCAGGTCGCCGCCGCCCTCGCCCTGCGCCCGCAGGACTGGCTGTTCCCCACCTACCGCGACTCGATGGCCCTCGTCACCCGCGGCGTCCCCGCCGCGCGAGGTGCTCTCGCTGCTGCGCGGCGAGTGGCACTGCGGCTACGACCCGCACGAGCACAAGGTCGCGCCGCAGTGCACGCCGCTCGCCACGAACACCCTGCACGCCGTCGGGCTCGCCCACGCGGCCCGGCTCAAGGGCACCGGCGAGGCCGCGCTCGTGCTGCTCGGCGACGGCGCCACCAGCGAGGGCGACACGCACGAGGCGCTCAACTTCGCCGGGGTCTGGCGGGCGCCCGTCGTCTTCCTGGTGCAGAACAACGGCTACGCGATCAGCGTGCCGCTGGCCAAGCAGACGGCCGCCCACCGGCTCGCCTACCGGGGCGCCGGGTACGGCGTGCCCTCGCTCGTCGTCGACGGCAACGACGCGGCCGCCGTCCACGCGGCCGTCCGCGCCGCGCTCGAGCGGGCGGCTGCGGGGGAGGGCCCGACCCTGATCGAGGCGCTGACCTACCGGATCGAGGCGCACACCAACGCCGACGACGCCAGCCGGTACCGGCACGACGACGAGGTGCGGGCGTGGCTCGGCCGCGACCCGATCACCCGGCTCGAGACCTACCTGCGGGCCCGCGGCCTGCTGGACGACGACCGCGCCGCCGCCGTCGCCCGCGAGGCCGAGGAGTTCGCGGCGGCCGTGCGCGCCGACCTCAACGCCGAGGTCGACGTCGACCCCGCCGAGCTCTTCGCGCACGTGTACGCCGAGCCCACCGCGGCGCTCGCCGCGCAGCGGGCCGCCCTGCTGGCCGAGATCGAGGAGGAGCTCGCCCCGTGACCGACACCCTCGACGAGAGGCTCGGCGCGGCCGTGGAGCGCCCAGCCGCGACCGGCGGCCCCGTCCCGGTCACCATGGCCGGCGCCCTCAACCGGGCCCTCGCCGACGCCCTCGCCGACGACGACCGCGTGCTCGTGTTCGGTGAGGACGTCGGGGCCCTCGGCGGGGTCTTCCGCATCACCGACGGGCTGGCGGCGCGGTTCGGCGAGGCCCGGGTCTTCGACACGCCGCTCGCCGAGTCCGCGATCGTCGGCACCGCCATCGGCATGGCCATGAACGGGCTGGTGCCCGTGGTGGAGATGCAGTTCGACGCCTTCGCCTACCCGGCGTTCGAGCAGATCACCAGCCACCTCGCCAAGCTCCGCAACCGCACCCGGGGCGCGCTCGCGCTGCCCGTCGTCGTGCGGGTGCCCTACGGCGGCGGCATCGGCGGCGTGGAGCACCACTGCGACTCCTCCGAGGCGTACTACACGCACACCCCCGGGCTGCGGGTCGTCACGCCCGGGTCGCCGTCGGACGCCTACCGGCTGCTGCGCCAGGCGATCGCCTGCCCCGACCCGGTGATCTTCCTGGAGCCCAAGCGGCGGTACTGGTCGAAGGAGACCCTCTCGAACGAGGCCGCGCTCGAGGTCGCGGGCCCGGCGCTCGACCGGGCCGTCGTGCGCCGGCCGGGGCGCGACGTGACGGTGATCGCCTACGGCGGCACGGTGGCGACGGCGCTCGAGGCCGCCGAGGCCGCGACGGCGGAGGGCTGGGACCTCGAGGTCGTCGACCTGCGCAGCCTGGCCCCCTTCGACGACGCCACCGTCGCGGCCTCGCGTCCGGAGGACCGGCCGGGCGGTCGTCGTCCACGAGGCCTCGCGGTTCGGCGGCTACGGGGCGGAGGTCGCGGCGCGGCTGACGGAGCAGTGCTTCCACTCGCTCGCGGCGCCGATCCTGCGGGTCACCGGGTTCGACGTGCCGTACCCGCCGCCGATGCTCGAGCACCACCACCTGCCGACCGCGGACCGGATCCTCGACGCCGTCGCCCGGCTGCAGTGGGACGACGCACCCGTCGATCCCGACCCCTGGTACCCCCGCGACCATCAGGGCGGCCGGCGTGCCTGACTTCCTGCTGCCGGACCTCGGCGAGGGGCTCGAGAGCGCCGAGGTGGTCGCCTGGCACGTCGGGGTGGGCGACGAGGTGAGCGTCGACCAGGTCGTCGTCGAGGTCGAGACGGCCAAGGCCGTCGTCGACGTCCCGGTCCCGTTCGCCGGGGTGGTCGCGGCCCTGCACGCCCGCCCGGGGCAGACGGTCGCGGTCGGGTCGCCGCTGGTGAGCGTGACCCCCGTCGGCGAGGGGTTCCGGGAACCGGGGATCGTCACGGCCGACGGGGCCGCGGACGAGTCGAGCGGCAACGTCCTGATCGGGTACGGCACGGCAGGCCCCGGACGCCGTCCGCGCCGCGGCTCCCGGCGCCGTTCCACGGTGGCCGAGCCGGCCCAGGCCGTGAAGGTGATCTCGCCGATCGTGCGGAAGCTGGCGCGCGACGCCGGGCTCGACGTGCGCTCGATCGCCGGGACCGGCCCCGGCGGGCTCGTGCGCCGCCAGGACGTCGAGGCCGCGCTGCAGGCTGTTCCCGCCTCCCCCTCCCCGGCTCCCGCCGAGGAGGCCCGCACCCTCGACGACGGGGACACCCGGATCCCGCTGCGCGGCGTCCGCCGGGCCGTCGCCGACAAGCTGAGCCGCTCGCGCCGGGAGATCCCCGAGGCCACGGTCTGGGTCGACGTCGACGCGACCGAGCTGCTCGCGGCGCGGGCGCTGCTGAACGCGCGCCTGCCGGAGCGTCCGGTCGGCCTGCTGGCCCTGCTCGCCCGCTTCACCCTGCTCGGCCTGCGCCGCTACCCCGAGCTCAACGCCCGCGTCGAGGCCGACGAGATCGTCGTCCTCGAGCGCGTGCACCTCGGCTTCGCGGCGCAGACCGAGCGCGGGCTCGTCGTGCCGGTCGTCCGCGACGCCCACCGGCTCGCCACCCGGGACCTGTCGGCGGCGCTCGCCGAGCGGACCGCCGCCGCGCGGGCCGGCCGGCTGACGCCGGCCGACCTGACCGGCGGCACCGTCACGGTGAACAACTACGGCGTCTTCGGCGTCGACGGGTCGGCCGCCATCATCAACCACCCCGAGGCGGCGATCGTCGGGATGGGCCGGATCATCGACCGGCCGTGGGTGGTCGACGGGCAACTCGCCGTCCGCAAGGTCACCCAGCTCACGCTCGCGTTCGACCACCGCGTCTGCGACGGCGGGACGGCCGGGGGCTTCCTGCGGTACGTGGCCGACTGCGTGGAGGCCCCGCTGCTGGCCCTCGGCGACCTCTAGGCGCTCAGAAGACGCTGTACCCGCCGTCGATCGTCAGCACGGACCCGGTCATGAACGCCGACGCCGGGCTCGCGAGGAACACCACGGACGGTGCGATCTCCGCCGGCGACGCGGCCCGCTGCTGCGGGGTGTCCTCGATCCAGTACCGGTGGAACTCGGGAGCGTCGATCGGGCTCATGTCGGTGCGCACGTAACCCGGCGCGACCGCGTTGACCCTGACGTTCAGCGGCGCCCACTCGGCGGCCAGCGAGCGCGTCAGATGGTGCACCCCGGCCTTCGAGGCGTTGTACGCGGGCTGCCACTGGGGGCGGTTGACGATGGCGGCCGACATCGAGCCGACGTTGACGATGACGCCCCCGCCGGCGTCGACCATGTGCCGGCCGAACACCTGGCAGCCGTTCCACACGCCGGTGAGGTTCACGCTCATCACCTCGTCCCACTCCTGCGGAGTCACCTCGAGGGCGGGCCGGTGGACGCAGGTGCCGGCGTTGTTGACGAGGACGTCGACGCGCCCGAACGCCTCGACGATCTCGGCGGCGGCGCGGGCCACCGCCTCGCGGTCGGCCACGTCGGCCACGAACCCGCGGGCCGCGATGCCGGCGGACCCCAGCTCCGCCACCGCCCGCTCGTTGGCGGCCTCGTCGCGGGCGAGGACGGCGACGGCGGCGCCCGCCTCGCCGAGCGCCTCCGCGAAGGCGCGGCCGAGGCCGCGGTTGCCGCCCGTGACGACGGCGACCTTCCCGTCGAGCCGGAAGCTGTCGATCACGGGCATGGGGGCTCCTCTACGTCGCGAGCAGGGCGTCCAGCCCGGTATACCCCGCTCGGACGCCGCCGGCGCCGTGGCCGGCCGTGCTGGTCATCCCGCGTCGTCGGGCATCGCGGCGAGGACGGCGTCCAGTCGGGTGTACCGCTCCTCCGCCTGCCGGCGGTACCGCTCGATCCACCGCGTCATGAGGTCGAACACCTCGGCCTCCAGGTGGACGGGGCGGCGCTGCGCCTCGCGGCCGCGGCTCACGAGACCGGCGTCCTCGAGCACCTTGAGGTGCTTCGACACCGCCTGGACGCTCATCGCGTACGGCTCGGCGAGCTCGCCGACGGTGGCATCGGCGACGGTGAGCCGCGCCACCATGTCGCGCCGGGTCGGGTCGGCCAGGGCAGCGAAGACCCGCGAGAGAGCGTCCGCCGCCATCCGTGCCTCCTCGTTGCTCAACCCGTTGGTTGAGGAGGACGGTACGCCGGCACGGCCCCGTCGACAACCACGTGGTTGACCAGCGGTCAGGCCTCGTCGTCGAGCACGTCCTCAGGGCGTGCGGCGGCCGGCGATGACGCCGCGCGCGAGACCGATGACGAGCAGCACCACGGCGATGATGAGCAGCCACTTCAGCGCCGCCACGAAGAGCCCGACGAGCCCCAGGACGACGGCCAGCACGATGAGGGCGATCACGAGTCCCATGGCGGCGGGTTACCCCGGGATCGATCACGCTCACACCCGGCCCGCCCCGGGCCACCGGGTAGCTCGCGTACCCGCGGAGGGTGACACCGGCCCGCCGGGTGGGTCGCGCCACCGGGTGCAGGCCGGGCAGGCGCTCCGCGAGCACGCTCAGCGCCACCTCGCCCTCGAGGCCGCCCCCATGCGGCGACGGTACGGTCGCCGGCGGATCGGCGGCAAGGCCCCACGGAGGCCCGGCCGGAGGCACCATGGAGGCATGGACGCCGACCGCGACCCGCTGGCCGCGCTGCGGCGCTGGGAGGAGTCGGGCGGCACGTGGCGCGTCGCCGCCGAGCTGCCCGGCCGGCTCGAGCTGGAGCTGCTGACCTGCGACGGGGGCGAGGTCATGGGCCGGCTGCTGGCGGCGCCCCCGACCTCCGAGCTGCGCGAGTACGTCAGCCGCGCAGGAAGCTGAGCCGCACCGTCCGCACCGGGTTGTCGGCGTTGCTGTCGACGAGCACGACGCTCTGCCAGGTGCCGAGGGCCATCCGGCCGTCGAGCACCGGCACCGTCAGCGACGGGGAGACGAACGCCGGCAGGACGTGGTCGCGGCCGTGCCCGCGGCTGCCGTGCCGGTGCCGGTAGGAGTCGTCGACCGGCAGCATCCGATCGACGGCCCCCGCCAGGTCGGCCTCGCTGCCCGACCCCGTCTCCATCAGCGCGACACCGGCCGTCGCGTGCGGCACGAAGACGCTGAGCAGCCCGTCGCCGCGGCCCTCGCAGAACAGGGCCGCCTGACCCGTGAGGTCGCTCACCAGGGTGGTGCCCGTGCGTACCGTGAACTCCTCGCTGTCCATCTCAGCCGTCCGCCTCACCCGGCCACGTCACGAGACGGGGATCAGGCCGCGCCGCTCGAGCAGGGGCTCGACGCGCGGCGGCCGGCCGACGACCTTCGCGTAGGCCTCCAGCGGCTCGACCGCGTCGCCGCGCGACAGCAGCTCGCGGGCGAACCGCTCGCCGAGCTCGCGCCGCAGGCCGCCGTTCTCCCGGAACCACTCGACGGTGTCGGCGTCCAGTACCTCGCTCCAGATGTACGCGTAGTAGCTGGCGCTGTAGCCGCCGGCGAACACGTGCGCGAAGTAGGTGCTGCGGTACCGCGGCGGCACCAGGTGGAACGCGAGGCCGTGTCGCGCCAGCGCGGCCTCCTCGAACGCCTCCACCCCCTCGGCGGGCGGAGCCTCGCCCGGGGCCAGGCGGTGCCACTCCAGGTCGAGCAGTGCCGCCCCCAGGTACTCGGTGGTCCCGAACCCCTGTCCGTAGCCCTGGACGGCGTCGAGCCGCCCGACCACGTCGTCGGGCAGCGGCTCACCGGTCCGGTGGTGCACCGCGTAGCGCCGGGCGATGGAGGGCCACCAGGCCCACATCTCGTTGACCTGCGACGGGAACTCGACGAAGTCCCGGGGGACGCTCGTCCCCGACAGGGTCGGGTAGCGGACGTCCGAGAGGACGCCGTGCAGCACGTGGCCGAACTCGTGGAAGGCGGTGGTCACCTCGTCGAGGGTCAGCAGGGTGGGTTCGCCGTCGGGCGGCCGTGGCACGTTGAGGTTGACCACGGCCACCGGCCGGGTGCCGAGCAGGTGCGACTGGTCGGCGAACGTGCTCATCCAGGCACCGCCGCGCTTGCTCGGCCGGGCGAACCAGTCCGCCAGGAACAGGGCGATCCCCTGGTCCTCGTCGTCGAGGACCTCGTAGACGCGCACGTCGGGGTGGTAGGTGGGCAGGTCGTGCCGCCGCCTGAAGCGCAGGCCGTACAGCTCGTAGGCCGCGTGGAAGATGCCGTGCTCGACGACGCGCTCGAGCTCGAACCAGGGCCGCAGCGCGTCGGCGTCGACGTCGAACCGCTCCCGCCGCACGCGCTCGGCGTAGTAGGCCCAGTCCCACGGCCGCAGCGGCGCGTTCTGGCCGTCGGCCACGAGGAGCGCCTCGAGCTCGGCCGCCTCTGCGTGCGCGTTCTCGACCGCGGGACCCACCATCGCTCCCAGCAGCTCGGTGACCGCCTCGCTGGTGCGGGCCGTCTGGTCGGCCACGGCGAACGCGGCGTGGTCGGCGAAGCCCAGCAGGCGGGCGCGCTGCGCCCGCAGCTCGACGACCCTGACGAGCACCTCGCGGGTGTCGTTGCCGTCGCCGCGCAGCCCCCGGCTCACGGACGCGCGGTGCAGGCG
Organism: uncultured Actinomycetota bacterium; assembly: GCA_963794075.1. Lineage (GTDB taxonomy): Bacteria > Actinomycetota > Actinomycetes > Actinomycetales > Kineosporiaceae > DATKNA01. The sequence goes on along the minus strand of CAWCCY010000004.1, from coordinate 99,768 downwards.
CTCGCGGACGTCCCGCCGGCGCAGCGACGCCAGCGCCGGCTGAGCTGTCGGCAGCACGAGCGCCAGGAGGTAGCCGTCGATGCCCTGCTCCGCGGCAGCGGCCCGCGCCGAGGCGACGGCGTCCGCGGGCAGGCCGTCGAGCTCGGCCTCGTCGGTGAGGTGCACCGCGAGCGCGTTGGTGTCGGCGAGCAGACGCGTCTTGAAGGTGCTCGCCAGTGTCGACAGCTCGCCGTTGATCTCGCGCACCCGAGCCTGTGTCTCGTCGTCGAGGCCCGCCCCGGCGCGGACGGCGTCGCGGTGCAGGCGTTCGAGCAGCCGGCGCTGCTCCTCGTCGAGACCGAGGGCGTCGGCCCGGTCGACCAGGGACAGCAGCCGCTCGAACAGGCGGCGGTCGAGCCTGATGGCGTCGGCGTGGGCCGCCAGCCGCGGCGCGATGTCGAGCTCGATCGCGGTCAGCCCGTCCGTGGCGGACGAGCCCGAGAGATTCCAGAAGACCTGGTTCACCCGGCCGAGGAGCTCCCCGGACCGCTCCAGCGCCTCGACCGTGTTCTCGAAGGTCGGCTCACCGGCGTCGCTCACGATGGCCTCGACCTCGCGGCGCTGCTCGGCCATGCCGGCCTCGAAGGCGGGCGCGAAGTGCTCCTCGCGGATCCGGTCGAACGGGGGCAGCCCGTAGGGCAGGTCCGAGGCTGTCGCGAACGGGCTGTCCGCCGGGAGCGACTGGGCGGCGGTGGAGGCGGTTTCGGTCACGGGTCGAGCCTGCCACCTCGGGCCCACCCGTGCTGGCCCCCCTCCCACAGGCCACGTATCACGGCAAGGTTGCTCAATCGTTACGCATACATGCGCAGTCTCTGTTGCGCCTGGTTGCCGTAACGGGTTTACATCGCCGCTGGACGGTCCGGTCGAAGGTCGGCCGAACCCCAAGAGCCGTCCCTTCAAGGAGGCAGAGCCCATGGGGGTTCGCAAGCACAAGTCGGCGACCGTGGTCGCCGGGCTCGCCGCGGTCGGGCTGTTGCTCACCGCGTGTGGCAGCTCCAGCAGCTCCAGCTCGGCGAGTGGTGGCGGTGGCGCCGGCGGCAGCTCCGACCCGGCGTGCGCGCCGTACAAGGCGTTCGGGGACATCAACGGCAAGACGATCTCGGTCTACACGGGCATCGTCGCCCCAGAGGACACGCAGCAGATCAACTCGTACAAGTTCTTCGAGAACTGCACCGGCGCGAAGGTCAACTACGAGGGCAACAAGGACTTCGAGGCGCAGGTCCTGGTCCGCGCCAAGGCGGGCAACCCGCCGGACATCGCGATCGTGCCCGCAGCCCGGCCTGCTCAAGCAGCTCGTCTCCACGGGCAAGGCCGTCGAGCCGCCCTCGCAGGTCGGCGCGAACGTCGACAAGTTCTGGGCCAAGGACTGGAAGCAGTACGGCACGGTGAACGGCAAGTTCTACGCCGCTCCGCTGGGCGCGAACATCAAGTCCCTGGTGTGGTACTCGCCGCAGATGTTCAAGGACGCGGGCCTTGCCGTCCCCACGACGCTCGACGAGCTGAAGTCGCTGTCCGACAAGATCGCGAGCAACGGCAAGGGCATCAAGCCGTGGTGCGCCGGCATCGGCTCCGGTGAGGCGACCGGGCTGGCCGGTCACCGACTGGATGGAGGACTTCATGCTCCGGCTCTACGGGCCGGACGACGTACGACAAGTGGGTCAACCACACCATCCCGTTCAACGGGCCGCGAGCCGACCGCGGCTCTCGATGCCGTCGGTCAGTACCTGAAGAACCCGGCCTACGTGAACGGCGGCCTGGGCGATGTCAAGACCATCGCCTCGACGACCTTCCAGGACGGCGGCCAGCCGATCCTGCAGAGCCAGTGCTACATGCACCGCCAGGCGTCGTTCTACGCGGCCAACTGGCCGCAGGGCACGAAGGTCGCGCCGGACGGCGACGTCTTCGCCTTCTACCTCCCGGCCAAGGACGCGACGACCAAGCCCGTCCTCGGCGCCGGCGAGTTCATCCTCGCGTTCAGCAACAAGCCCGAGGTGCAGGCGTTCCAGACCTACCTCTCGCTCGGACACCTGGGCGAACGAGAAGGCCAAGGCCACCCCGGGCGGCGGCTGGGTCAGCGCCAACAAGGGCCTCCAGCGCGACCAACCTGATGAGCCCGATCGACCAGCTGTCGTACGACATCCTCCAGGACCCGAAGGCGGTCTTCCGCTTCGACGGCTCGGACCAGATGCCGGCGGCGGTCGGATCGGACGCGTTCTGGAAGCAGGCGACGGCCTGGATCACGGGCCAGAGCACGAAGGACACCGTCGACAAGATCGAAGCCTCCTGGCCGAAGTCCTGACGACCTGGTAGGCCGGTGGGTGCATCCTGACACATCAGGTGCACCCGCCGGCTGGTCGTCTCTCCATGAAGGGATGTCGCCGCATGTCGTACGCTGGACAAGTTCGGCCAGATGTTCTTGGCCATCGGGCTGTTCGTCCTGATCGTGGCCCTGGTCCTGCTTCGCCGTCGGCCGGATCGGGGGGTACCGGGGCGACCGGATCGTCGGCCGCGACCTTCGTGGCGCCGACCCTGATCATGCTCGCGATCGGCCTGATCTATCCCGCGATCCTGACCGTCTACCAGTCGTTCAAGGACGCCAACGGCACCAGCTTCGTCGGTCTCAGCAACTTCACGTTCATCTTCACGGACTCCGACGAGCTCCTCACCCTGCGCAACACCGCGATCTGGACGCTGATCGCGCCGTTCGTGGCGACATTCATCGGGCTCGTCTACGCCGTGCTCATCGACCGCGCGCGGATCGAGTCCTTCGCCAAGGCCCTGATCTTCCTCCCGATGGCCATCTCGTTCGTCGGCGCCTCGGTCATCTGGAAGTTCGTCTACGACTACCGCCCCCCGGGCGCCCACCAGATCGGACTGCTCAATCAGGTCCTGGTCTGGCTCGGCTTCCAGCCGCAGCAATGGCTGCTCAACGATCCCTTGAACACGCTCTTCCTCATCATCGTCATGATCTGGATCCAGTCGGGCTTCGCGATGACGCTCCTCTCGGCCGCCATCAAGAACATTCCCGAGGACATGATCGAGGCGGCGCGGCTCGACGGCGTCTACGGGCTGAAGATGTTCCGGTACATCACCGTCCCCAGCATCCGGCCCACCCTCGTCGTGGTCCTGACGACGATCGCGATCGCCACGCTGAAGGTGTTCGACATCGTCCGGACCATGACCGGCGGGTCGTTCAACACCTCGGTCATCGCCAACGAGTTCTACTCGCAGAGCTTCCGGGCCGGTAACCAGGGCCTCGGCGCGGCGCTCGCCGTGCTGCTCTTCATCCTCGTCATCCCGATCGTCGTCTACAACGTCCGCCAGATGCGGGCCTCGGCCTAGGAGGCACGATGACCACCAGTCGCACCACCGATCGGCCTGCCGACCACGACGACGATCGCGCCGACGGCGACCGCGGACAAGAAGCGGCTGACCTCCCCCGTGGGCGTCCCTCATCGCCATCGTCATCGCGGTCCTGTGGACGATCCCGACGTTCGGCCTGCTCGTCACCTCGTTCCGCAGGCCCCTCGACATCACCCGCAGCGGCTGGTGGACGGGCCTCGGTGACCCGTGGTTCACCCTGACAACTACAAGACGGTCCTCAACACCAATCAGGGCGGCGCGACGTTCAAGGACTTCTTCGTCAACTCGATCGTCATCACCATCCCGGCGGTCATCATCCCGCTCACCGTCGGCGCGCTGGCCGCCTACGCCTTCGCGTGGATCGACTTCCGGGGCCGCGACTTCCTCTTCGTCTGCGTCTTCGCCCTGCAGATCGTCCCCATCCAGGTGACGATGATCCCGTTGCTCTACGCTCTACGTGAAGGCGGGGCTGGCCGGGACGTTCTGGACGATCTGGCTGTCGCACTCGATCTTCGCGCTGCCGCTGTGCATCTTCATCCTGCACAACTTCATCGCGAGGTGCCCGCGCGAGCTCGTCGAGGCGGCGCGGGTCGACGGCGCCAGCCACGTCCGGGTCTTCCTCTCGGTCATGCTCCCCCTGCTCCGCCGGCGCTCGCGGCGTTCGGCATCTTCCAGTTCCTGTGGGTCTGGAACGACCTGCTCGTGGCGCTGATGTTCGCCGGCGGTTCGCCGGACATCGCGCCGCTCACCGTGGCGCTCGCGAACCTCGCGGGTACCCGGGGCACCGCCTGGTACCTGCTCGTCCGCCGGCGCCTTCATCGCGATCATCCTGCCGGTCGTCCTGTTCCTCTCCCTGCAGCGCTACTTCGTCCGCGGCCTGCTCGCGGGCAGCGTCAAGGGCTGAAGCACGGTCCGACGCTCAGGGCCGGTCACCGTGGTGGTGGCCGGCCCTGAGCGCGTGTCAGGGGTGGGTCAGCGCGCGGAGGCCGCCTCGCTGGTCGGGCGTACGGGCAGGCCGAACTCGCCGGCGAGGGCCCGCTTGATGTCGTCCACGGTGTAGTTCTGCTCCAGCCGCGGCGAGTACAGCATCGAGCTCACGATCGCCGCGGAGGCGCCCGCCTGGAAGGCCCCGGCCACGTGCTCGGGCGTGCCCGCTCCGCCGGACGCGATCACCGGCACCGAGACGGCGTCGGCGACGGCCCGGGTGATCTCGAGGTCGTAGCCGGTGTGGGTGCCGTCCTGGTCGATGCTGTTGACGACGATCTCGCCGGCGCCGAGCTCCTCGCCGCGGCGGGCCCACTCCAGCGCGTCCTTGCCGGTGGGGACCCGCGCGCCGTCGATGAAGATCTCGTACCCGCTCGGGGATCGAGGGGGACGCCCCGACCGCCTTGACCTGCATGCTGAGGACCATGCACTGCCGGCCGAACTCCTTCGAGCCGGCCGTGACGATCGAGGGGTCCCGCACCGCCATCGAGTCGATGCTGATCTTCTCGGCGCCGGCCGCGAGCACGGCGTGCATGTCCTCCAGGTTCCGGACGCCGCCGCCCACCGTGAGCGGGACGAAGACGTTGCGGGCGACCGCACGCACCGTCTCGAGGTCCGTCCGGCGCCGCTCGGGGCTCGCGGTGATGTCGTAGAAGACGATCTCGTCGACGCCCTCCGCGTACATGAGCCGGGCGACCTCGGCGGCGTCCCCGACGTCGACGTTGTCCTCGAAGCGACGGGCCTTGGTGACCCGGCCGCCCTTGACGTCGAAGCAGGCGATGACACGCGTGGTCAGCACGCCGGGACCGCCCGACGCGGTTCGCGCAGCTCGTCGGCCGGGAGCGCGGCGAAGCGCGCCAGCAGCGCGAGCCCCACCGGCCCGCTCTTCTCGATGTGGAACTGGGTCGCCATCACGGTGCCGCGGGCGACGATCGCGGCGAACTCCGTGCCGTACTCGGTCACCCCGGCGACGTCGTCCGGGTGGGTGGGCACCGCGTAGTAGGAGTTGACGAAGTAGACGTTCGCCCCGCCGGCAGGCAGTCCCCTTACAAAGGGGTGTTGCGACGTGGGCCTGACGGCGTTCCAGCCCATGTGGGGGACACGCAGGCGGCCGCGGCCGAACTCCCGCACCTCGCCGGGGATCCACCCCAGGCACGGGACGTCGCCCTCGTCGCTGTGCTCGAAGAGCACCTGCAGGCCGACGCACACGCCGAGGAACGGCACGCCCTCGCCGCGGACGCGTTCGTCGAGGTGCTCCACCCAGCCGCGCTCGGCCAGCGAGGCCATCGTCACGTCGGCGGCCCCTACGCCCGGCAGGATGTAGCGCTCGACGCCGGCGCACTCCTGCGGGGTCGCGACCAGGCGGGCGTCGAGCCCCAGGTGGTGCAGCGCGAACAGGACGCTCTGCGCATTGCCCGTCTGGTAGTTGATGACACCGATCACCCGACTCACCGCACAACGGTAACAGCGGGTCGGCCGCCCCCCGGGGCGAGCGTTCAGTGCCCGCCCCGGTCCCAGTCCTGGTTGGCCACGATCGCCGCGACCGGCGGGAGCAGCATGGCGACGATCGACATACCGACGGCGAGCGGCACCGACCAGAGCCGCACGAACCCCCAGGCGAGCACGATCAGCAGCAGGCACGCTCCCATGATCAGCAGGTAGCGGCGGGCCCGCGTGCGCTCGTCGACCGGAGGTCTGGGTGAACGGGCCCGCCCGGGCCGGTCGCGCGGGTCGTCGGGCAGTGGCCGGTACGGGGGCGTGGCGGCGGTGGGCTGCCAGTGCGCGCCCTGCCGCATCCGGTGCACGACGAAGGCCGCGTTGGCCAGGGAGAGCAGGGCGACGGCGGTGAACGCGGCGGCGACCACGTGCATGCCGGCCGACTGCATGACCGCGGCGGCGACGGCCCAGCAGATCGTGCCCGCCACGGTGAGCGCGAGCCGCAGCCCCAGTGCGCTGCGCGCATGGGTCGGCTCGTCTCCCGTTCTCACCACGCCGACCAGTGTCCCGCCGCCGTGGGTCGGCGTCATGCGCAGGGGGTCAGTGCGCCGTGGCCGCCAGCTCGGTGGTGCTCAGCGTCATCTCGCCGGCCTGCTCCTGCCCGGGCTCGGCGGCGTCGCCGGCGACGGCGTCCGGGGCCGGGGTCTCGTCCGCGACGGGGGGTTCGGCCCGCGCCTCGACGGGGGCTTGCGCCGGTGCCTCGACCGGGTCGGCGGGCAGCTCCGCGGCCAGCGACTCGACCAGCTCTCCGAGCACCTGCTCGGCCGGCACGGCCCGGCCGGCCTGGGTGATGGTGGCCGCGAGCTCCGGCGCCCACGGCGGCGGGACCACCCGGCCCGCGATCGACGGGAGGTCCGGCCTGACGCCACGGCGGTAGTCCTCGACCCCCATCCGCCACGCGGTGGCGCCGAACCGCTCGGTGAGCAACGTGCCGAGCGCGAGCCCGGGGGCGTCGAAGTCGAGCGTGAAGCGCAGCGGCGTCCCGCCGGCACGCAGCCGCTCGATGAGGTCGAGCACGACCGGCCCGGCCGGGCCGTCGGTGCAAACCACCGCGACCCGCCCCGGCAGGCTCTCCGCGACCGCCTCCAGCACCCGCGCGCTGTCGACGACGAGGACGGCATCCCAACCCCGCACCGCCGGCCGCCACGGGCCCGGGGCCGCCCGCAGGTCGCGGGGCGTCACGTGCACCGGGGCGCCGTCGGAGGCCGCGGCCAGCCAGCGCGCCGGTGCGTCGGGGCCGGCGGGGACGACGCCGACGGCCAGGCAGGTGGTCGTGACCAGGTCGGGGACGACGCCGAAGCGTGCCCACAGCCGCCGCCGGGCGCCGGCGTCGGCCGGCGGCGGGGAACCCGCCGCCGCGGCCAGCCCGCGGACGACGAGCGCCGCGACGGCCGAGCCCTCGTCGAGGGCCTGCTCGTCGCCGACGACCTCGCCGGCGAGCTCGGCCCGCACCCGCCAGCCGGCCGGCGCGTCGTCGGCGGTGACGGCGGCCAGGATCTCGAGCGCGCTCGTGACCTCGTACTCGGTCAGGCCGGTGTCACCGCCGACGACATCGCGGCGGACGGTCTCGAGCCAGGTCTCCGTCCACGGGCGTGCGGCCATGCCGGGGTGCCCGTCGAGCCACTCCTGGCCCGCGCGGACCGGCGCGGTGCGCGTCTGGGTGCGCGCCCGCCGGGCCGGCGCCGCCACCGGGACGAACCGCTCGGCCGCCGGCGGCGAGGTCGAGCCCGGACGCCGCCCGCACGATGTCCTCGAGCTCACGCAGGTCGACGCGCGCGGCGGCCCGGACGGCCGGCACGCCGAGCAGGGCCGCGAGCGTGCGCCGGCCGGTCTGGTCGAGCCCCCGGACGTCGACCGTGCGGTCGGCGTGCCGTACGGAGAACTGGAGGGAGTCGCGTACCGCGGTCCACAGCGGGCCGAGGGCGGGATCGTCGAGCGGCGGCCGCGGGGCGCGCTCCTCGATGGCTTCGGGCTCCTCGACGGGCTCGGGCTCCTCGAGGGCCGCGGGTTCCTCGACGGGCTCGGGTTCCTCGATGGGCTCGGGCTCCTCGACGGCGTCGTCCGATTCTGCTGCCGGCTCGTCGACCGCGGCCGGCTCCTCGAGCGGCTCTTCAGGGAGCTCCTCGGCGGTGGCGGCGGCGGCCGACTGTTCGAACCGGTGCCAGGTCGGCAGTGGCGCGGGTCGGGCCGGCGGCACCGCGGGGACGGCGCGGGCGACCGGCTCGAAGAGGCTGACCTCGTCGTCGGAGGGCGCCGGCCCGTCGACGGGCGGGTACGGCGCGAACGGCCGGCTCCACGGCGGCGGCGCGGTCGCCGGGTCATGCGTGACCTCGACCGCCGGGCGCGGGTCCTCCGCCGGCTCCTCGGGCTCGGGCGCGGGACCCGCCGCCGCGTCGTCGTCGACCTGCTGCGGCTGCTCCGCCGAGGGCGGGCGCCCCTCGCCTCGTCGTCCTGGTCGTGCACGTGCACCGGCTGCCGTACGGTCAGTTGCTCGGGCTCGTCGGGCGGCGCCGAGAAGGGCAGCAGCGTCGGCAGGCCCTCGGGGTCGTCGCCGTAGCCCCCGGCGTGCTCCTCGTAGCGGGCGTCCTCGTACCGCCCGGCACGAGCCGCGGGTGCCTGCTCCTCGGGCCCCGGGGCGTCGTAGAGCCAGGCCAGCGAATCCGGCAGCTCGGGGCGGGGCCGGCCCGCGCGGGAGTCACGGGCCTTGGGGTCGTCCACCAGCACAGTTCCTCTCGCGCGTGCAGCACAGGGCCTCGCTCACGCCCCCACGCACGCGGAACTGTCTCACAAACTCCGCTGCCGACAGGCCTCAGAGCCCTTCGGAGGCACGCTCCTCGCGCAGGAGTTCGGCGAACTCCTCGGCGTGCACCTCGGACAAACGGTCCAGCGCGCGGCTCCGGGCGCGCCGGGCGCGCACCTCGACGTCACCGTGGCCGCGGATGTCGCGCGGGGGAGTCGTGGGCACCCGCGGCCGGGTGGTCGTCACCCTGGTCGTGACGCTCGCGCGCGTGCCCACGGTCGTGGCAGCGGCCGCCTTCGAGGCGTCGGCCCGGCAGATCTCGGAGTCGCCCTCGAAGTCGTCGACAGGGAGGACCTTGCGGCACTTCTGACAGCGGCGCCAGCTGGCAGCCATGTCACCTCGTCATCGTTGCTGGTGATGCGGAGCCGTGCGATGCCCGGCCGGGACAAGCCTAGGCGGGCGCCCCCGCCGCCGCGTGGCGACGGGGGCACGCTGTCCGCGAGAGCGTCGCTCGGCTCAGTGCTCGCCGATGACGTCGACGACGAGCACCGCGGCCGCCTCCTGCGCGGTCGCCGGGGTCACGACGACCGCCCGGCTCCCGACGTTCGCACCCTTGAAGGCGCTCACGACGGGGAGCACGCTCGACGCGGGGATGACCTGCGGGCCGTCGGCGGTCCAGGACGACTGGGTGGTCTTGCCGGTCTTCGGGTCGGCCTGGAGCAGCTGGAGCACCAGGCTCTTCGACGCGTCGATCGGGGCGCCGGCGCCCTTGATCAGCAGCGCGGACTTGGCCTCCTTCGCCGTCGCGTCGACCCCCTTGACACCGGTCACCGCCGGCACCGTGCCCGGCGCGGAGGTCACCTGCGGGAAGCCCGCCGGCAGGGCGCCGGCCGCCTGGCCGGTCGCCGTCGTGCCCTTGTCGTAGCTCGCGAGGACGTCGACGACGAACAGCAGGGTCTCGCCCGCCAGGGGCTGGTTCGGGTCCTTCGCGGTGCCGTAGCCGTCGGCCGGCGGCACCGTCAGCAGCAGCCGGGTGCCGGCCTTCTGCCCGACGAGCGTCTTGTTCCAGCCGGCGATGAGGCCCTGCACGCCGATCGGGAAGCCCGCGGCCTGCTTGCGGTCGTAGGAGTTGTCGAAGACGTTCGGCTTGCCGTCCTTCGGCGCCCAGGTCTGGCCGAGGTAGTTCACGACCAGCGTCTGGCCCTTGGCGACGACCGGGCCGTCGCCCTGCTTGAGGATGTCGGTCGTGAGCGCGGTGGGGGCCGGCGTCGACGGGACGGTCAGGGTGGGCTTCTCGCCGAAGCCGCCCGTGACGGCGACCCCGACCTTGGTGGTGGCGCTCTTGCCGGCCGACGAGGCGGCCGACGCGGCCGACGAGGAGGAACCCGACGAACAGGCGGCCAGGGTGGCCGGGACCAGCAGGCCGGCGGCCAGGAGGACGGCGCCCTTGCGAGACAGCGAGCGGTGCGACGGGCGCGGAGACAGCTTCACGGATGCGAACCTTCGGCATTCGGGGAGGAACGGACCCGTCCACCGTAACGGCCGTCCCTGAATGCTTCCTGTACGAGGAGGTGGGGCGACAATCACCGGGTGAGGATCGACCTCAACGCCGATGTGGCGGAGTCGTTCGGCCGCTGGCGGCTCGGCGACGACGCCGCGCTGCTGCCGCACCTGACGAGCGCGAACGTCGCCTGTGGCTTCCACGCGGGTGACGCACGCACGATCCGCGAGACCGTCGAGGCGTGTGCGGTGCTCGGGGTCGTCGTCGGCGCACAGGTCTCCTACCGTGACCTGGCCGGCTTCGGCCGCCGCCCGATGGACCTCGAGGCGGCCGACCTCGAGGCCGACGTGCTCTACCAGCTCGCCGCGCTCGACGGCCTGGCCCGCGCGGCCGGCACCCGGGCCCGCTACGTGAAGCCGCACGGTGCGCTCTACCACCGCGCCCGGGACGACGCCGAGCAGGCGGCCGCCCTCGTCGCGGCGGTCCTCGCGTGGGACCCGCGGGCCGCGGTGCTCACGCAGCCCGGCGAGCTGGCCCGGCAGGCGGCCGCGGCGGGGCTCGTCGTCGTGCCCGAGGGCTTCGCCGACCGCGGCTACCGCCCGGACGGCCGGCTGGTGCCCCGGTCGGCGCCGGGCGCGCTGCTCACCGACCCCGCGGACGCCGCCGGTCAGGCGGTCGACCTCGCCGCGACCGGCCAGGTCCGGTCGCTGTGCGTGCACGGCGACACCCCCGGCGCGCCTGCGATCGCGGCGGCCGTCCGGGCCGCTCTGATCCGCGCGGGGCACGAGGTGGCCCCGTTCGCAGCTGCCGATGGCTGACCTGCGGGTGCGCCGGTACGGCGACGTCGGCCTGCTCGTCGAGACCGCCACGAACGCGGCGGCGCTCGCGGTGTGCGCGGCGCTGGCGGCGTCCGGGTTGGGTGTGCGCGCGCGGCCGGGCCTGCGCTCGGTGCTCGTCCTGCCCGCGGCCCCGGACGGCGGGGGCGGCGCGACCGCCGACCTCGGCGCACTCGCCCGCGCCGTGCTCGAGCTGCCGCCGGCGCCGGTGACGCCGCCCGCGGGCCGGCTGGTGGAGCTGCCGGTGCGGTACGACGGCCCCGACCTCGCCTCGCTCGCCGAGGCCGCGGGCCTCGGCGTCGACGAGGTCGTCGAGCGGCACACGGCCGTGGAGTACACGGTGGCGTGCCTCGGCTTCACCGCCGGGTTCGCCTACCTCGAGGGGCTCGACCCGGCGTTGCAGGTACCCCGGCGCGCTTCGCCTCGTGCCCGGGTGCCGGCCGGGTCGGTCGCCGTGGCCGGTGCGCAGACCGGCGTGTACCCGCGGGCGGCGCCGGGCGGGTGGCACCTGCTGGGCACGACCGACGCCGTGCTGTTCGACGAGGCGGCCGACCCGCCGGCCTCGCTCGCCCCGGGCGACCGGGTGCGCTTCTCGGTGCTCCCGTGAGCACCGGATGAGCGGCGGGGCGCTTCGCGTGGCCGACGCCGGGCCGCTGACGCTCGTGCAGGACCTCGGCCGCCCGGGCCGCGAGCAGTGGGGCGTGGCCGGGTCGGGCGCGTTCGACCGCGGCGCGCACGCCCTCGCGCAGCGCCTGGTGGGCAACCCGGCCGGCGCCGCGGGCCTCGAGGTGCTGCTCGGCGGCCTGCGGTTCGTCCCGGAGGCGGACGTCGTCGTGGCGGTCGCGGGCGCGCCGTGCCCGGTGAGCGTCGGCGGGCGGCCCGAGGCGCCGGGCGTGGCGCTGCGCGTGCCGGCCGGTGCGTCCTTCGCGCTGGGGGCGCCGGTGCGAGGGCTCCGGTGCTACCTGGCCGTCCGCGGCGGGATCGCCGTGCCGCCGGTCCTGGGCAGCCGCTCCCGCGACACGGGCGCCGCCCTCGGCCCTGCGCCGGTCGGAGCCGGCGACCTGCTGCCGGTGGGCGCGCCCGCCGCGGCGCTGGAGCCGTGGTACGGGCCCGCGCCGTCGCCCGAGCCGCTCCTGGACGATCCCGCGGTGGTGGAGCTGGCGCCGGGGCCGCACGACCAGGTGGCCGCCCCCGAGGGTGACTGGGTGGTGGGCGAGCGCAGTGACCGCGTCGGCGTCCGGCTGGTCGACCCGCGCGGGCGGCTCGCGGGGGCCGGCTCGGGCGGCCTGCCCAGCTTCCCGGTGCTGCCCGGGAGCGTGCAGCTCACCCCGGCCGGCGAGCTGGTCGTGCTGGGCCCGGACGCCGGTGTCACCGGCGGGTACCCGGTGCTGGGTGTCGCCACCCGCGCGTCCCTCGACCGGCTGGCCCAGTGCCGTCCGGGCGAGCGCGTGACCGTGCGCCGCCGGACGCGACGGAGCCCCGGCCGCAGGGCCGGGGCTCCGTCGTAGCGGACCTCTCGGTCCTCCAGCAACCTGTCGGCAGGATCCGGTGGTCAGGAGCCTGTTCTCGAGGATCCGGCTGGGGTCACCAGTAGTGGCGGCGACCGGCGATCGGCCGGCCGACGCTGCCGGCGATGAAGAGCACCGCGCCGACGACCAGCAGGATGACGCCGATCGTCGTCAGGATGGAGATGTGGGCGAAGATCCCGATCAGCAGCAGGACCACACCAAGGATGATCATTTCGTTGTTCCTCCGTTGCTAGGGGCTGGAGGGGGATTACCCCGACGATCACGGACGAAACGTCGAGCCGCGACGGGTTCACTCCGACAGGCGTAGCGGGGCGCGGGCTGGGTACGCGGCCTGCATGACTGCCTCCCAGAAGCCCTTCGTGCCCGACGACGGGCGCGCCACGAGCGTGGGCGCCACGGGCGGCCTGCCCGGCGCCAACGCCGACCCCAGGACGGCCCAGGTCGGCGCCGGACGAGATCGAGTCGACGGTGGCCGGCGGCGACATGCCCGGCGACGCCGCCCCCGACCCGTTCGACGAGCTCCGCGACGACGACGCGCTCACCGAGGGCTGACTGGGGCAGGTGCCCGGGGTCAGCCCGCGCGTCGGGCCGGCTTCAGCGGGTCGTGCCCGATCGACATCAGGCGGTGCCGCCAGTTCGGGTCACCCGCCGTGGGTTCGAGGTCGTCGCGGCGCTGCTCCCGGACCCGCTCGACCACCCGCCGCATGACGCGGGCGTCGTCATCGGTGAGGTCGGTGCGGCGCTTGCCGAGGATCTGCACGACGTGCCGCCCCGTCGGCGTGCCCGCCTGGTCGGGGAAGGCCTCGTCGTCCTCGTCGGCGGACCGCGTCCGCAGCCAGTCCTCGAGCTCCCGCGACGTCATGTTGACCACGGTGTGGAACTCCTGCCAGAGCTCGTCGTCGACCTCCGCACTCATGCCGCCTCCTGGCCGTGCCCGGGCGGCCCCGCCGGCTCGCCCCTCGTGCTCCCCCTACCCGCCACCCCGGCCCGGAAACTCGGGTGACGCCGCCGCCGCCGCTGCGTACCGTCGATGCCATGTGGAGCTGACGGTGCACGCGCGTCCGTGACCGGCCGGCGAAGGGCCCGACGAGGGCCCCGCCCACCCCGAGGAGGGGGGTTCCGCATGCCCAAGGACAAGCCGCGGCGCGAGCCGCGCAAGCCGAAGAAGCCCAAGCCGCAGCAGGCCTGAGGTGCACGCTCGTTCGGCACCTCCAGCGACACGCCGCATCGTCACCGGCGTGTCCAGCCGAGGTGCCGAACGAGCGTTCACAGGCCGCGGTGGGCGCCGCACCGTCCACAGCCCCCCACCGTCCACAGCCGCCGGCCGGGCGCGCTGTGGACGTCAGCGACCTCGTCGAGGCTCCCCGTCGTGCCCGAGGACCCCGTCGACGTCGTGAGCCGCCTCGGCGGCAGCGCGACCACCGTGCAGATCCTTCAGTTCACGTCGCGCCGCCGGTTGACGTCGGCTGTCCACGCGGGGCGACTCGTGCGGCCGCGGCGCGGCGTTCACGTGCTGCCCGCCCTGCCGGACGCCGCTGCCGTCGCCGCCAGCGCAGGGGGAGTCGTCTCCCATGCCAGTGCGGCCGCCTGGTGGCGGCTGGACCTGGTCCGCCGTCCCGACGCCGTCCACGTGACGGTTCCGCACGGGGCGAAGCCGGCGGCCCGAGCCGGCGTGCGCTATCACTGGTCCGTCCTGCCGATGAACCCGAACCAGTGCGTCACCTCCCTGGAGCGGACAGTTCTCGACTGTGCGGCCGCGCTGCCGTTCGACGAGGCGCTCGCCGTGGCCGACTCCGCGCTCAGGTTGCAGCTGGTCACGCGTGAGGCGTTGTCGGCCGCTGCCGCTGCCGGCAACCGGGTGGGCCGTCAGCGCAGGCTACGTGTCGTCCGGCTGGCCGATGGCAGGGCTGCGAACGCCTTCGAGTCGCGCCTGCGTGGGCTCGTGCTCGACGCGGGGCTGACCGGTTTCGAGCCGCAGTTCGAGATCCGTCTTCCGGGGCGTGACGTCCGGGTCGACCTCGCGGATCCGGAGCTGAGGGTGGTGCTCGAGGCCGACGGCTTCGAGCACCACGGCCCTCGCGCGGCGCTGGCCCGCGACTGCGAGCGCTATGACGAACTCGTCGCCGATGGCTGGGCGGTGCTGCGGTTCGCCTGGGAGCACGTGATGTTCCGGCCCGCCTGGGTGGCGAAGATCGTCCGGGAGACGTGCCGGCCCCGGCTCGCGATCACCTACCACCGGACGTGACGATCCGTCGTTCGGCACTTCCCCGCGCCACGCGGGCGAGCGACGCGCGTGTCGCCGCAAGGTGCCGGAGGAGCGAACGGCCGACCGCAGCCGAGGAGAGCGGGGCGGGTGCGGCGGTCAGCTGAAGGGCGGGCGGTCGTCCAGGCGCACCGAGAGGCGACCGGCGGTCCGCCACACGCGGGCCAGCAGGTCGTGGTCCTCGGGCGTCACGAGGTTGCCCATCACCCGCAGCGCGAGCGTCATCAGGGCGCGCGACCGCATCCCGACGGGGCCGGCGGCCGGCAGGAGCCCCGGCACGGTCAGCAGCCCGCCGAGCCGCCGGGCGATCGAGAACGCGTCGCCGTAGTGATGCCGGAGCGTCGCCGGCCAGGCGCCGGTCAGGCCGGGGCCCGCCGCCCGGTTCCGGCCGGGGCCGGCCGCGCCGTTGCCGCCGCCCTCCGCCAGCAGTTGGGCGAGCAGCCGGCCGGTCTCGAGGCCGTAGTCGATGCCCTCGCCGTTGAGCGGGTTCACGCAGCCGGCGGCGTCGCCGATCAGCGCCCAGTTCGCGCCGGCGACCCCCGACACCGCGCCGCCCATCGGCAGCAGCGCCGACGACACGGCCCTGGGCTCGCCGTCGAGCTGCCACTCGTCGCGGCGCAGGCCGGCGTAGTGGTCGAGCAGCGCGCGCAGGTTGACGTCGGCCGGCCGTCGCGCCGTGGCGAGCGTGCCGACGCCGAGGTTCACCTCGCCGTCGCCCAGCGGGAAGATCCAGCCGTACCCCGACAGCAGCTCACCGGCAGCGCCCCGCAGCTCCAGGTGCGAGGAGATCCACGGGTCGTCCGCCCGGCCCGACTTCACGTAGGCGCGGGCCGCCACGCCGTAGGCGGTGTCGCGGTGCCACTCACGCCCGAGGGCACGCCCGAGCTGCGAGCGGGCACCGTCGGCCACGACGAGCGTGGCACACCGCACGGACGACGTCCCCGGGGTGCCCTCGCGCCGGAAGACCACCTCGGCGACCCGATCGCCGTCCCGGCGGACGCCGACCGCGCGCGCCCCCTCGACGGGCCGGGCGCCGGCCGCGAGCGCCACCTCGCGGATGGCCGCGTCGAGCTCGAGCCGGGGAGCGGCGCCACCGGTGGAGGGCAGGCTGCCGCCGGGCCACGGCAGGTAGAGCTCCTGGCCGAAGCCCGCGGCGCGCAGCCCCCAGTTGACCGCCCGCCCGCGCAGCCAGTCGCCCAGGCCGAGGGCTCGCAGCTCGGCGATCGCCCGGGGGGTCAGCCCGTCGCCACAGGGCTTGTCGCGCGGAAAGGTGGCCACGTCGGCGAGCACGACCTCGCGGCCGGACCGCGCCAGCCAGGCCGCAGCGGCGCTGCCGGCCGGGCCCGCGCCGACGACGAGCACGTCGACGGCTGCCGGCAGGTCGGGGGCCGGGCCGGGCGGGACGTGCGGGGCGGGCTCGGTCACGCTCCCCAGTGTCGCCTAGCGGGGCAGGGACGGCGCGCCGCCCTCGGGGTCGCGAGGCGGGGCCCCGGGGACGTCGATGCGCCCGGCGCTCCCGATGCCGAGGGCGAGCAGCAGCTGGTCGTAGCTGTCGTATCGGGCGCCCTCGGGCAGAGACTTCACGGCGGCCAGCACCGAGTCGGCGCCGTGGTTGGCGCGCACGATGTCGAGCACCGCCTCGCGGGTGATCGGGAAGGCGGGGACGCCGAGGGTGCCGGTGATGCGCTCGAAGCGCGAGGCGTCGCTGTCGGTGAAGGCCTGGGGCGAGTCGCGCTCGAAACGCCGGCGCAGCGCCTCGATCTCGTCGCGCTCGCGGTCGCTGAACTCGAGCGGGTGGTCGCCGCGGGGGTCGTTGCTGGCGTCGATGGTCACCTCCTCCTGGTGACCCGCCCGGGCCCAGTTATGCGCATTGGGTCGCGCAGCGACAGCCGGACTGCTCAGATGGCCCGCATGAGCGACGCGGCTCCCGGGCGGCTCGGCCTGCCCGACGGCATCACGGCCTGCCTGTTCGACCTCGACGGGGTGGTCACGCAGACGGCCACCGTGCACGCACGCGCGTGGAAGGAGATGTTCGACGCCTTCCTGCGCGAACGGGCCCGGGCCACCGGGGGCGAGTTCGTGCCGTTCGACGGCCGCGACGACTACGACCGGTACGTCGACGGCCTGCCGCGGGCGGACGGCGTCCGGGGCTTCCTGCGCTCGCGGGGGATCGACCTGCCGGACGGCGACCCCGACGACCCGCCGGACCAGCCGGACGGCGAGGTGACCGTGAACGGCCTCGGCAACCGGAAGAACGAGATCGTCCAGCGCCGGATCCGCGAGGACGGCGTGCAGGTGTACGACGGTTCGGTGAGGTACCTGCGGGCGGTGCGCGCCGCGGGCCTGAGGACGGCGGTGGTGTCGTCGAGCGCCAACACGCAGGACGTCCTGCGGGTCACCGGCCTGACCGACCTCTTCGACGCGCGCGTCGACGGTCTCGTCGCCCGCGAGCGCCACTTGCCCGGCAAGCCCAGGCCCGACACGTTCCTCGCGGGCGCGGCCGAGGTGGGCGTCGAGGCCGCTCAGGCAGCCGTCTTCGAGGACGCCCTCGCCGGCGTCGAGGCGGGCCGGGCCGGGCACTTCGGGATCGTCGTGGGCGTCGACCGCGTCGGCCAGGCCGACGCGTTGCGCGAGCACGGCGCCGACGTCGTCGTGCGCGACCTCGCCGAGCTGATGGGGGAGGGCGCGTGACGACCGGAGGTCTGTCGCTGCCCATCGCCCGTCGGGCGATCAAGCGGACGGCCTTCGAGGTCGAGCCGTGGGCCGTGCGCGAGAAGGGCCTGGACCTCGACGTGCTGGCCCGGGCCGAGTCGGTGTTCGCGTTGTCGAACGGGCACGTGGGGCTGCGCGGCAACCTCGACGAGGGCGAGCCGTACGCGCTCCCGGGCACCTATCTCAACTCGGTGTACGAGTACCGCCCGCTGCCGTACGCGGAGGCCGGCTACGGCTACCCCGAGTCGGGCCAGACGGTCATCAACGTCACCAACAGCAAGATCATCCGGCTGCTCGTGGACGACGAGCCCTTCGACGTGCGGTACGGCGTCGTGCTGGAGCACGAGCGGGTCCTCGACCTTCGCAGCGGCGTGCTCGACCGGCAGGTCCGCTGGCGCTCGCCGGCCGGCCGGGCGGTCCGGATCCGCAGCACCCGCCTCGTCTCGTTCACCCACCGCTCGATCGTGGCCGTGGCGTACGAGGTCGAGGCGCTCGAGGACGGCGCGCGGCTCGTGCTGCAGTCCGAGCTCGTCGCGAACGAGGAGGTGGCGCCGCCGAGCAGCGACCCGCGCGCTTCCGCGGTGCTGGCCTCGCCGCTGGAGGCGGTCGAGCACGACGCCGCCGGCCTGCGCCTGCAACTGCTGCACCGCACCCGGCGCAGCGGCATCGGGGTGGCCGTCGCGGCGGATCACGTGGTCGAGGCGCCGGACGGGTTGTACGTCTCGACGGCGTCGGAGATCCGGGAGGACTGGGGGCGGGTGACCGTCACGGCGACGCTGCGCCCGGGCCAGATCCTGCGGCTGGTCAAGTTCAGCAGCTACGGCTGGTCGTCGATGCGATCGCGCCCCGCGCTGCGCGACCAGGTGGCCGCCGGGCTCACCGGCGCCCTGCACACCGGCTGGGAGGGGCTGCTGAGCGACCAGCGCGAGTTCCTCGACGACTTCTGGCAGGGCGCCGACGTCACGGTCGACGGCGACCCCGCACTGCAGCAGGCGGTGCGGTTCGCGCTCTTCCACGTGCTGCAGAACAGCGTGCGGGCCGAGGAGCGGCCGATCGCCGCGAAGGGCCTGACCGGGCCGGGCTACGACGGCCACTGCTTCTGGGACACCGACTCGTTCGTCCTGCCGGTGCTCGTGCACACCTGGCCCGAGGCGGCCGCCGACCACCTGCGCTGGCGGCACCGCACCCTGGACGCCGCCAAGCGCCGCGCCGCCACCCTGCACCTGGCGGGCGCCGCCTTCCCGTGGCGCACGATCAACGGCGAGGAGTGCTCCGGCTACTGGCCCGCGGGCACCGCCGCGTTCCACATCAACGCCGACATCGCGGACGCCGTCAGCCGGTACCACGACGCCACCCGGGACGACGAGTTCGACGCCGAGATCGGCATCGAGCTGCTCGTCGAGACGGCACGGCTCTGGTGCTCGCTCGGTCACCACGACCGGGCCGGCAGCTGGCACGTCAGCGGCGTCACCGGGCCCGACGAGTACAGCGCCGTGGCCGACGACAACGTCTACACGGTCCTGATGGCGCAGCGGAACCTGCGCTCGGCCGTCGCGGCGGTCCGGCACCGACCCGAGCGCGCCGACGACCTGGGCGTCACCGACCAGGAGGTCCGAGCCTGGGAGCGCGCCGCGGACGCCGTCGTCCTGCCGTTCGACGCCGAGCTCGGCGTGCACGAGCAGTCGGCTGGCTTCACCCGGCACGCCGTCTGGGACTTCGAGCACACCCCGCCCGGGGCCTACCCGCTGCTGCTGCACTACCCGTACTTCGACCTGTACCGCAAGCAGGTGATCAAGCAGGCCGACCTGGTGCTCGCCATGCAGTTCCGCGGCGACGCCTTCACCCCCGAGCAGAAGGCGGCCAACTTCGCCTACTACGAGGCGATCACGGTCCGCGACTCCTCGCTCTCGGCATGCACTCAAGCCGTGATCGCGGCCGAGGTGGGGAGCCTCGAGCTGGCCTACGCCTACGCCTGCGAGGCGGCCTTCATGGACCTGCACGATCTCGAGCACAACACGCGTGACGGCCTGCACATGGCGTCCCTCGCGGGGGCCTGGACGGCGCTCATCGCCGGCTTCGGCGGCATGCGCGACATGGAGGGGGAGCTGTCGTTCGCGCCCCGCCTGCCCGAGGGGCTGACCCGGCTCTCGTTCGCCATCCGCCACCGCGGTCAGCGGCTCCGCGTCACGACCGACGGCCGGGAGGCCACGTACTCCCTCTTCGACCACGGTCGCCCGCTGCGACTCATGCACCACGGCGACGAGCTGCTCGTGACTTCGGGAGAGCCGGTGACGGCGCCCGTGCCGCCCCCGCCCGAGCCGCCCAAGGTGACCCATCCCGCGCACCGGGAACCGCGGCTCAGCCACCGCTGAGGAGCCGGAAGGCCCGGACGCCGTCCGCGCCCGCCCCCTCGGCTTCTTCGGCGCCCTCGGCCAGGTGAACGAGGAAGAAGGAGCGCGGGTCCTGCAGCCGGGCCGACGGGTGCACCGCCGAGCGCGGCGGCTCGCCGTACCAGCGCACGTCACGGCGGTGCTCGACGCCGCCGCCGTCCGTCCGGGCCTCGCGGTGAGGGCCGGTCACCTCGCCGACCACCAGGTGCGTGCCGCCGTCGAGCGGCAGGGCCGACCAGGTCACCCGGCCGCACTCCCGCCGAGGTACGGCAGGAACGTCTGCACCCCGGTCTCCTCCCCGGGGCGGCGGCGATCATGCGAGCCCCCAGGTGCGAGGAGGTGGCAGATCGGGTGGGATCGGAGAGAACGGGTCGCGCCCGCGACCCCACGCCACGAGAGGGGACAGCATGCCCACGCGCACAGCGACGACGACCTGGGCCGGCGATCTGCAGAGCGGGTCGGGGTCCGTCGAGATGACGAGCTCCAAGGTGGGCACCTACGAGGTGTCGTTCCCGAAGCGCGCCGCCGACGAGGCCGGCGGTACGACGAGCCCCGAGGAGCTCGTCGCCGCGGCGCACAGCTCCTGCTTCGCCATGGCGTTCTCCAACGAGATCGCGCAGGCGGGGGGCAGCAACGCCCGCCTCACGATCCGCGCGGACGTCACGCTCGGCCCCGACCCGGCGGGCGGTTTCCGCATCCGCGGCAGCAAGCTGACGGTCCGCGGCAGCGTCGACGGCCTCGACGGCGACGGCTTCGTCAAGGCCGCCGAGGCCGCGAAGGTCGGCTGCCCGATCAGCAAGGCCCTCACCGGCACCGAGATCACCCTCGACGCCGCCCTCGGCTGAGCCCGCGAGCCCTGGTACGCCGGCGCGTCAGGCGTACCAGGGGCTCGCGTACGCCAGCGCCCAGACGCTGCCCGGGTGACCGGCCGGTGCCGTGCCGCCGTAGCCGCGAGCCGGGTCGGCCACGCGCAACAGGACCCAGGCCGCGTCCGCGGGCAGGGTCACCGTGGCCCGCGTGATCTCGCCGACCCGCGCCGGGACGCTGTGCAGCACGGCGACCTCGGGCGACGCGCCGCCGGTGGCGGCGGCGGAGCAGAGGAGCTGCAGCGCGACCTCCCGCCCGGCGTACGGCGACGACGCCTCCTCGACGTCGAGGTCGACGGCCAGGGCGCCCTCCCGCGGCCCACGCCGGTCGCCCGGCGGCAGCGCCGAGCCCATCCGGACGCCGTCCAGGGTCGCGTCGAGCCGCAGGCCGCGCTCCCGGGTCGCGAAGACGCGACGCGCCGAGAGCGCCTCGCGGACGCCGTCACGGGAGTGCTCGTGCACCCACAGGCCCGTGCGCCCGCGCCCCGCGAGACCGAACCGCGAGCCGTGCTCGTCGCTGCAGCCGATCAGGCCGGGCCGCCAGCCGGCGTCGAGGCAGGCCACCAGGGCGGAGCCGGTGCCGCCGGCGTCCGCCGGGTCGAGCCCCGGCCCGAACAGGTAGTCGTCGGCGCGGTTGAACGCCTCGAGGGCGACCATCCTGGTGGTGAGATCCGACGCGACGGCGTCCGGGTCGCCGTTCTCCCCGGGAGGCAGGGCGAACCCCCCGTGCCGGCCGGGCTCGCGACCGGGGTGGTTGTACCCGTAGAGCGACTTCTGGTCGTCGCCCTCGAGGAAGGCGAAGAGACCCGCCAGCGATCCCGGAGTGTCGACGCCGCGGTAGCCGTCGCTGAACCAGACGTTGACGTGGCCGAGCCACGGCTCGGTCCACTCGAACCCGCGCAGTGCGGTGAACTCCCCGGGGGCGTCGAAGGCGTCGGCCAGCTCGCCGGTGCGCCGCCAGCCGTCGTCGTCGAAGGACCGCGGCATCAGCCGCCCCACCGCCAGCGCCTCCTCGTCGGGGTAGTCACCGAGGCCCAGTTCGTGGCGGCGCTCCCGCGGGATCGAGGCGTGGTCGGTGAGGGC
This sequence comes from uncultured Actinomycetota bacterium, assembly GCA_963794075.1. GTDB lineage: Bacteria > Actinomycetota > Actinomycetes > Actinomycetales > Kineosporiaceae > DATKNA01. The sequence continues at coordinate 77,965 of CAWCCY010000004.1, read as the reverse complement.
TGCGACGTCCAGGCCCGCGTCACGCAGCTGGGCGTAGGCGCTGTCGGGATCGCCGCGGCCGTCGGAGAGCGTGGTGTGGTTGTGCAGGTCGCCGACCACCAGGAAGGCCCCGCCGGGGTCGAGGCGCGACCGGCGCCAGTGGTCGTCCGCTGTGGTCATCGTGGTCCTGACGCTACCCGCGCCCGGCTCGGCCCGCCCGGCCCGCGGTCAGGTCGGGCGGCCGGGACGAGCGCTCAGAAGCGGTGCGTCTCGACGTGCAGGCCGAGCGCCGTGGCGACGTCCTGGACGTTCTCGAAGGTCTGCCCGGCCGGCAGCGAGCGCAGCAGCGACAGGACGTGATCGGTGGCCTGGTTGTCGGCGGCGATCGCGACGAGCGCGTCCCGGTCGCCCGGGAAGGCGCTGGTACCCAGGCTGCGGGCGATGTCCGAGCGCTCGTCGACGTCCGTCTGCGTCATGCCCTCGGGGTTGCCGCGCCGGTCCTCCGGGTAGATCCGGTCGGCGGTCGGCTGGTCCTCGCCGGCGGGCTGCGGGTCGCGCCACTCCTCGGCGCGGGTGCTCCGGCCCCCCTGGACCAGGCCGCGGGTCTCGTGCTTGAGCTCCTCGTCGAGCTCGGGCCCGTGCTGGCTGCTCTGCTGGATCTCGCCGGTCTCGTAGGTCGGTTCGCTCACGGGCGAGCAGTACCCGGACGGGGGCGCACGAAACACCCGCCGGAGAAGGGGGGCGCCGCTGCTCTGCCAGGGGTTTGAGACGCGCGCCGGCGGTCACGGGAGGCTCGTCCGAATCCCGATTCCGGCTCTTCCGGGAGGCACCGCGATGGCGACCCAGCACACTCCTGCCGACGACGTCGTCTACGACCTCGTCACGATCCAGTACCACGCGCTCAAGGCCGCCGAGGCGACCGACAAGTACCTGAAGGACGCCGAGGGTCACGACGACGTCCGCGCGTTCTTCGAGGAGGTCGCGCGCCAGGACGCCGACCGCGCGGTGAAGGCGCACCAGCTGCTCGGCCAGCTGACCAGCGCTTCGGGCCTCCAGCCCTCGCAGCGCTGACCAGGCGGGGGCCTGCTCGCCGGGCGGGCGCGCCCGGGCGTGGCGCGCCCGGGTCGGCGCGGCCGCGTCAGCGCGGGGTGGCCGCCAGCACCTGGGCGGGCAGGTCGTCGGCGGGCGCGCGCGGGCCGGCGAGCACCTGCGCGAGGCTGCGCCCGCGGGCCAGCGTCAGCTCGTCCCGCAGGCAGGAGGCGTCGCGCTCGAGGTCCACCCCGCCGCGGATCTGGAGGTGCTCGAGCACCCGGTGGGCGGCCGTCACGGTCGCCTCGTCGAGGACGTCCCCGGGCTGCAGGAGCGCGAGCCGCACCAGGGCCTCGCCGACCTCGCGGCGCAGCGCGTCGTCGACCGCGACGAGCGCCTCGATCTCGCCGGCGTGCCGGCGGAGCATCCGCTGCCAGCGCTGTCCCACCCGGCTGCCGCCGAGCTCCGCGTGCAGGCGGAGCGTCGCCTGGCGCTGCTCCTCGTCGATCCCCAGCATGGTCGTCCCCTCGTCCTGGTCTGTGTCCGGTCGCCGGCCGCGGCCTCACGCCCAGCGGTGCACCGGGCGACACAAGTCCTAGACGATACGCCGGGGTCTCTCCTTGAGTGACTGGTTCGTAACTGTGAGCTAGTTTCAGGTGTTCGGCCCAGCGAAGGGGGGCCGTACGGGCAGGGCTGGGCCGATCAGGTGAGCGGTCTGTCGGTGGGTCTCGCGACAATGAGGGCATGGACGTCGGCCGCCTCCGCGAGCACTCCAGGGTGCTCGGCTTCACCCCGCAGGACGAGGTGCGCTGGCTCGCGCCCGGGGAGCTGATGCGCACAGCCATCAAGGTCGGCCTCTCCTCGCTGTTCGCCGACTACGCCGACCGCCGCGAGGTGCAGGCCGCCCTGCCCGCCACGACGATCGCGCTGGCGCCGGACGCCGACGGCGGGCTGTGGCTCGACCACGTCGCGGACCTCGGCGACGGTTTCGACCCCACGTACACAGTGGCCCGGCTGCTGGCCGCCGACACCCTCGAGGTGGGGCCTCCCGAGCAGCAGCCGGGTGAGCCGCCGGGCCCGCCGCTGCTGCTGCCGCGCGGCCGGCTGCTCGTGCTCGGCGGTGACGAGGTCTACCCCACGCCCTCGTCGTCCGGCTACGAAGACCGGATGAAGGGCCCCTACCGGGCCGCCCTGCCCTCCGGGGCCGTCGACCCCGCTCCGATCATGGTCGCGCTGCCCGGCAACCACGACTGGTACGACGGCCTGACGGCGTTCCTGCGGCTCTTCGCCCAGCGCCGCCCGCTGGGCGGCTGGCGCACCGTGCAGACCCGCAGCTACTTCGCCGTCCAGCTGCCTCAGCGCTGGTGGCTCGTCGGCGTCGACACCCAGCTCGGGACGTACATCGACGACCCGCAGATGCGCTACTTCCGCGAGCACCTGTCGGCCCAGCTCCAGCCCGGGGACGGCGTCGTCCTGGCGGTCCCGTCGCCGACGTGGGTGCACACCGGCGAGCACGACGCCGACGCGTTCAACGCGCTGCACTACTTCGAGCGCGAGGTCGTCGAGAACCACCGCGACGTGGCCGCCGGCACGAGCCGGCCGACCGGGGCCAGGGTGCGGTTGTGGCTCACCGGTGACCTCCACCACTACGCCCGCTACGAGGAGGTGCCGGCGCCGGGCGAGTCCGCCGCACCCGGGTCGGCCCGCCAGTTCGTCACGTGCGGGCTCGGCGGCGCCTACCTGCTCGACACGCACCGGCTGCCCGACACCCTCGAGCTGCCCTCCCCGCACAGCCGGATGGTCGACCACGCCGAACCGGCGCGCTTCGAGCTGCGCTCGCCGTGGCCCACCAAGGCCCGCTCGCGACGGCTCGTCGCAGGGTTGCTCGCCGGCCCGCCGCGCGGCCTGCCATGGCGCAACCCGGGCTTCTGGCGCCTGGTGGGCGGCGTGCACGCCGTGCTGCTGCTCGCGCTGCTCTTCACGCTCGGCCTGGAGCAGGGCCGCAACCTCACCGGCGTCCTGCGGCTCGCGGTGCCCGCCGACGTCGCCTGGTTCGCCGGCCAGTGCCTGGCCTGGGCGGGCGTGCTCTACGTGATGCTGGCGCTCCGCCCGCTCGCCGGCCTGCACCGGCCGCGGGCGCCGTCCGAGGTGTTCTGGGCGGGGCTGGCGCAGCTCGTCGTCGGCCTCGCCGGCATGGTGGCGCTCGTGGCCGTGCCATGGCCCACCGCCCTGCCCGACTGGGTGGTCCTGGCCCTCGCCGTGGTCGCGACGGCTTCGGTGACCGGGCTCGTGGGCGCGTACGTGTTCGCCGGTTACGTCGCGCTCTCGCGGCTGCCGACCGTGCAGGGCTGGCAGCTGTCCGCGCAGGCGCTGGAGGAGTGCAAGGGGTTCCTCCGGCTGCGCATCGACCCGTCGGGCCTCCTCACCGTGTACCCCGTGGCCGTCGACGACGTGTGCCACGACTGGGTGATCGACGGCCCGGCCGGCGGAGCGGCGGGCTCCGCCCGGCCCGTGCCGGCGGGGGCGTTCCCACGGCCCCACCTGATCGAGCAGCCGGTCGTCGTCGACCGCGACCCGGGCAGGGCCCTGCGCGGGGTCCAGCCGGGGGCTCAGCCCGCCACGACGTCCTGACCCGAGATCTTGACCGGCACCGCTGCGAGCGGCGCCGTGGCCGGGCCGCGAACGACCGCTCCCGTGAAGGCGTCGAAGATCGACCCGTGGCAGGGGCACGCGAGCTGGGCACCCGCGGGGGCGACCATGCAGCCGGCGTGCGTGCAGACGGCGGAGTGGGCCACGACCTGCCCCGCGGTCGGCTGCGCCACGATGATCGGCCCGCTCGGTCCCTGGGCCGCCACCGCCCCGCCGACGGGCACGTCGGCCAGCTTGGCGAGTGCACCGCTACCGCCGGCCCCGGCGGCCGTGCTCGTCGCCGCACCACTGGCCGCGCCACATGCGGCGAGGGTCGTCCCGCCCAGCACCGTCAGCGCGCTCAGCGTCACCACCCGGCGCCGGTCGGGTGCGTGACCGGGCGGGGTGGCCTGCGGCTCCATGCCGGGCACCATAGCGACCGTGGCTTTGAGGGGCCCGGCGGGCACGGGTGGACGAGCGTGGGACGACGAGGAGGAGCCATGACCGACGTGTGCCACTACACGGCCGAGGCGGTGACCGACGTCTGCACGGTGCACGGTGAGGGCGTCGTCTGGGACGGGCCGGCGGGCCTGCTGCGGTTCGTCGATCTCGAGGCGGGCGCCCTGATGACCTACGACCCGGCGACCTCGGCGGTGGCCCGCCGGCAGCTGGGGCGCGTGGCCGCCTGCGTGCGCCCGCGCCGCGGCGGTGGCCTGGTGGTCGCCCTCGAGCGATCCTTCGTGCTGCTCGGCGCCGGGGGCGAGGTGGTCGCCGAGTACGGGCCGGTGTTCGACGACCCGGGCATCCGGTTCAACGACGGCGGCTGCGACCCGGCGGGGCGGTTCTGGATGGGCACCATGGCCTACGACGAGACCCCGGGTGCGGGCAGCGTCCACCGGCTCGACCCCGACGGCAGCACGCACCTGGTGCTCGAGAAGGTCACGATCTCCAACGGCCTCTCGTTCGCCCCCGACGGCCGCAGCGCGTTCTACGTCGACACCCCCACCAGCAGGATCGACCTGCTCGAGATCGACCCCGCGGCCGGCACGGTGACCGGCCGCCATCCGTTCGCCGAGGTCGACGGTCACCCCGACGGGATCGCCGCCGACGCGCAGGGCGGGGTGTGGGCGGCGCTGTGGGGCGGCTCGGCCGTCAACCACTACGACGCCCAGGGGCGCCTCGACGACGTCGTCCGGCTGCCCTGCTCCCAGGTGACGTGCCCGGCCTTCGGCGGCGACGAGCTCGCCGACCTCTACGTGACGACGTCGCGCCGCGGTCTGCCGCCGGGTCGTGAGCCGCTCGCGGGGGCGCTCTTCAGGGTGCGGCCAGGCGTCGCCGGCATGCCGGTCCTGCCGTTCGCCGGTTGACCTAGGCTGTCGAGGTGCGCGACGTCGTCTACCCTCCCGTGATCCTCGCCGCCCGCGGCCTGTTCGCGGCGCTGGGGCTGCGCTTCTCGATCGAGGGCGCGCAGCACGTCCCGCGCGAGGGCGGGGCCGTCATCGCCTCCAACCACGTGAGCTACCTCGACTTCACCTTCATCGGCTACGGCACCCGTGAGGCCGGTCGGCTCGTGCGGTTCATGGCCAAGGAGTCGGTCTTCCGCCACCCCGTCTCGGGGCCGCTGATGCGCGGGATGCACCACATCCCGGTGGACCGGGCCGCGGGGTCGGGGGCGTTCCGCGAGGCGCTGGCGATGCTCAAGGCGGGGGAGCTCGTCGGGGTCTTCCCCGAGGCGACCATCAGCCGGTCCTTCGAGCTCAAGGAGTTCAAGGCCGGCGCCGCCCGGATGGCCCAGGCCGCCGGCGTGCCGATCGTGCCGACGATCGTGTGGGGCGGGCAGCGGATCTACACCAAGGGGCGGCCGCGGGACTTCCGGCGGCGGGGCAAGGCCCTCACGATCGCGTTCGGCGAGCCGCTCACCCCGGCCAAGCGAGACAACGGCGACGCGGTCACCGCCGAGCTCGCCGCCCGGATGGGCGCGCTGCTGAAGCAGGTGCAGGAGAGCTACCCCGACTCCCCGAGCGGGGACGACGACCGCTGGTGGCTGCCCGCGGCGATGGGCGGGACGGCCCCGACCCCGGACCGAGGCGGCCGCCCTGGACGCCGCCGAGGCGGAGGCCTCGGCTCGCCGGCGCGCCGAGGGCGAGGCCCCCGCCGCTCCCTGAGGGGCTGCCACCGGGTTGCGGGTCAGGCGCGGCGCCACCAGGGGTCGTTCGGCTCCTGCACCGGGAGGGCCTTGGCGACGGGGGTGGGCCGGTCGCTGGTGCGCCGGGCGTTCGGGGTGAACAGCTCCTCGCTGATCCGCCGGTAGAGCAGGTCGGGGGTCGGGACGTACTCGACGACGCGGAACGCCTGGTCCTGCCCGGCGGACTCGAGGACGAAGCTGGCGTAGCCGAGGATCTGGCCCATCGGCGGCCGGTCGTACCGCATGTCGGTGACCTTGCCCAGCGGGATCATCGCGACCTTGCGGGTCAGGATCCCCAGCGTGAGCATCAGCCGGCGGTCGGTGCCGACGAACCACTCCCGGTACCACTGGAACGTGCGCCACAGGGCGCGACACGAACACGAGCGCGAGCAGCACGAGCAGCACGTCGCGGAGCAGCGGCGCGTTCTGGGGAATCACCGCGTCGAGGAAGGCCAGGGCGAGCAGCGACGCGAAGAACAGGGCCCAGGGGTTGAAGATCCTGATCCAGTGCATGCGGGTCCTGAAGACGATCTTCTCGGACGGGGTCAGGTACCGGTCGAGCTCCGCGGGGATCCCCGGGTGTGACCGCGGCAGGCGGGCCATCCGCGACGTCCTACCCGTTGATGAGGTGGCTGAAGAAGCGACAGGACCGCGTTGAAGGCCGAGACGAGGAAGTTCCAGATCGCGTGCACCGCGTCGGCCGACCTTGCGGGGTTCGTGTAGATCGCGTAGACGATGAAGAGCACAACGATCACGAAGAGAACCTGGCGTGTTCTCGTCACCGGTGCCTCCTTGGCGGTCGTTCCCCACTGTGACCGTTCGCTGACGGTAAGCATCTAAGCATGCTGCACAAGGCCCATCCGCGTGAAGACGGCAGCACTCAACATATCGGGCTGGTGATCCTGATGCAGGTGAGGCCTGCGTGTCGATCACGGCGTGTCGTGATCGGTGGGCGGTCGCCGCGCCGTGACGCGCTGTGATGCCGGGTACGACGGATCAGACCACGCCGTACAACCGGTCGCCGGCGTCGCCGAGCCCCGGGACGATGTAGCCGAGCTCGTTCAGCCCCTCGTCGAGACCCGCGGTGACGACGGTGACGGGTGCGTCGGCGCCGAAGGCGGCCTCGACCGCGCGGATCCCCTCGGGCGCCGCCAGCAGGCAGATCGCCGTCACGTCGTCCGCGCCGCGGTCGAAGACGAAGCGCATCGCGGCGGCGAGGGTCCCGCCGGTCGCGAGCATCGGGTCGAGGAGGAACACCTGCCGGCCCGAGAGGTCCTCCGGTACCCGGGTCGCGTAAGTGCTGGCCTGCAGCGTCTGCTCGTCGCGGATCATCCCCAGGAACCCCACCTCGGCCGTGGGCACCAGCCGGGTCATGCCGTCGAGCATGCCGAGGCCGGCGCGCAGGATCGGCACGACCAGCGGCTTCGGCGCCGACAGGCGGACGCCCGTCGCGGGGGCGACCGGGGTCACGATCTGGTGGGGCTCGATCCGCACGCCGCGGGTCGCCTCGTACGCGAGCAGCGTGACGAGCTCGTCGGCCAGCCTGCGGAAGGTGGGCGAATCGGTCGTGGCGTCCCGCAGCACGGTGAGCTTGTGGGCGACGAGGGGGTGGTCGACGACGTGCACGCGCATGACCCGAGAACCTACCGGCAGAGAGTCGCAGCCGAGAGTGCCGCAGAGACTCGCCCTGGCGGCCCCGGCGGTGCCACGATGAGAGTCGTGGCGTACTTCACGGCGGTCATCGCCCGCACGAGCTCTGATTGGCGTGCCCGGGACATCGAGGTCGACGACGTGGCGAGCCTCGAGGACCTGACGGACCAGCTGCGCGCCGTGGCCGTCGGCGACCAGCCCGTCCTCGCGGTGATCGAGCACGAGGACGAGTGGTTCGCCCTGGTGCGCGTCGACGGCGAGGAGGACCCTCGCCTCTTCGTGAGCGACCTGGGCGCCGCATCCCGCAGTCGCTACGGGTCCCTGCTCGCCGCGGCGGCGGACGTCGACGACGCGGACGCCGCCGGTGACGACGACGGCGACGCCGACGAGGCGGACGACGACGACGGTGACGACGACGAGCAGGAGCCCAAGGTCGCACTCTGGGCCGGCGAGACCGACCTGCTCGAGGATCTCGGCGTCAGCGGCCGCACCCTGCGCAAGCTCGTCGAGGAGAACGGTGACGACCCCGGGGCCGTGCTCGCCGAGGTGGGCGAGACCGTCGGCTTCGTGGAGCTCCTTGACGCTCTGCGTTGAGCCGATGAGCTGTCGATGACGGCCGGCCCCAGCCTGAGACCCGACGACGTCGACGCGATGAGGTCGGCGCTCGACCTCGCCGCGCGGGCCCTCGACACGGGCGACGTTCCCGTCGGTGCCGTCGTGCTCGCGCCCGACGGGCTGCCGATCGCCGGCGGCTGGAACCAGCGCGAGGCGCTCGCCGACCCGACCGGTCACGCCGAGATCGTCGCCCTGCGCGCCGCCGGTGACGCCCTCGGCAGCTGGCGCCTCGCCGGCTGCACGCTCGTCGTCACGCTCGAGCCCTGCACGATGTGTGCCGGCGCGCTCGTCCTGGCGCGGGTGTCGCGGCTCGTCTTCGGTGCGTGGGACCCCAAGGCCGGTGCCGCCGGCTCGCTGCGGGACGTCGTCCGCGACTCGCGCCTCAACCACCGGGTCGAGGTCGTCGGCGGGGTGCTCGAGGCCGAGTGCGGCGGGCTGTTGCGGCAGTTCTTCGAGGTGCAGCGCGTGGACGACGTCCGGAGGTAGCCCGGCGCGACCCTCCGCCGCGGCACGGGCCGCGGATTGGGTGGGCGGGCCGGCGAGCCGGTACTCTCTTCGGCGGTGGCGTGTCCGAGCGGCCTAAGGAGCACGCCTCGAAAGCGTGTGAGGGGGCAACCCCTCCGTGGGTTCAAATCCCACCGCCACCGCTCTCACCTGCGAGAACGCGGTCATGCCCCCGGGTATGACCGCGTTTCTCGTTCCTGGTGCCAGTTGAGCTCCTCAGCGCCGGTGTGACCGCGCTTCCCCCCTGCTCGGGTCCTGCCGCCCACTGTACCCTTTCGGTTACGTAACCGATGAGGTACGCTCCATTCATGGACGCGGTGTTGCAGGCGCTGGCCGATCCGAGCCGCCGCACGGTGCTGGGGATCCTGCGGGATCACCCGGCGACGGCGGGCGAGCTGGCCGGCGCACTGCCGATCGCCCGGCCCGGCGTATCCCGGCACCTGCGGGTCCTGCGGGAGGCCGGGCTCGTCGATGTGCGCCAGGAGGCGCAGCGAAGGATCTACAGCCTGCGGCCGGAGGCGCTCGTCGAGGTCGACGAGTGGCTCGAGGACTACCGGGGGTTGTGGCAGAACCGGCTCGATGCCTTGCACACGGAGATCGCACGAGGAAGGAAGGCGCGGAGATGAAGATCATCGGAACGATGCGGGCCCTCGACGAACGCCGTGGATCGGTGCGCGTCGAGGAGGTGTACGACACCGACATCGACGACCTGTGGCAGGCCTGCACCACACCGGAGCGACTCGCGCGCTGGATCGCCGAGGTGTCCGGTGACCTGCGCGAGGGCGGCACCGTCCATGCCGTCTTCACGAGCACGTGGAGTGGTCCGGCGAGGATCGACACCTGTGAGGCTCCGCGGCATCTGCTGCTGACGACGGAGCCGGGCACGGACGACGAGTCCCAGCTCGAGGCCTGGCTCGTCGCCGAGGGGCCCCGGACCAGGCTGGTGGTCGAGGAGCGCGGCCTACCGGTCGACTCGCTGCACTTCTACGGAGCCGGCTGGCAGGTCCACCTCGAGGACCTCGGCCGTTCGCTGGCGAGCGACGGCCCCGCACACGACGGCGGCTGGTCGGAGCAGGCGCCGGCCCCGGCCTGGCACGCGCGCTGGACCGAGCTCACGCCGGAGTACCAGAACGCGGCGGTGGGGTGACAGCCGCGGGCGTGGCTCACCAGGCGTGGCCCGGCTCCTGGGACGACGGTTCGCGCAGCCATCGCTCGCCCGGTGCCGGCCGCGAGTGCCGGATCGTCACGGACATCCGCGGCCCCACCGGCTGAGTCGTCTTCGGGACGGTGTGCTCCCACTCGCTCTGGCAGCGGCCGCCCATCACGACGAGGTCCCCGTGGCCGGGCTCGAGCCGGTGGGTCGCGGTGGTCGTGCCGCGCCGGCGCAGCAGGAACCGCCGCCGGGAACCGAGCGACACCGTGGCCACCAGCGGACGCGTCATCACCAGCCGGTTGCGGTCGCCGTGCCAGGCGACGCTGTCGGCACCGCCGCGGTAGAGGTTGACCCAGATCCGGTCGAAGTCGACGCCGTAGCGCGAGGACAGTGCGGCGGCCAGCTCGCGCAGGACCGCGGGGGTGGTGGCGTCCGCGGCGTCCGTCGACCAGCCCGCGGTCAACCGCGGCTCGAGCACCTGCTTGTCATACATGTGCACCGTGCGCTGCTGCCAGCGTGCCTCGTCGGAGAGGGACGCGAAGACCTCGTCGGATCCGCTGAGCCAGCCGGGGCAGTGGTCGACCCACGGAGTGCTCGTCGAGCTGCAGGCGGGTCAGCCGGCCGAACGACGCGTCGGGCGCGGGTGGGCCGCCGTCCAGCAGGGACGGCTGCCAGTCGACGCCGGGTCTCATCGAACAAGTGTACGACGGCCACCTACGCCCGGGGGAGCGGCCGAGGGGCCTCAGTGAGCCGCGGTGCTGGGCTGCCCCGCCGGCTCGCTGTCGAGCGGTACGGACGCACCCGTCACGAGCCCGGGCTGGACGGCCTGCCGCGGGAGCACGGCACCGAGCAGCCAGTCGCTGCCGACCCGGATCCGGTTCCCGGGGATCGACAGCAGGTGGTAGCCGCGGGTCACGGCCTTCGCGGGCAGCCCGGACAGCGGCAGCGCCGAGCGGGTTCGCGACGGCGTCACGCCCGGCGAGGTCGACGACGAAGCCGAGGTCGTGGTGCTTGTACGGCTTCGGCTCGCCGTCCCCGTACGACGCGGCGACCGCGTGGGCGGCGGCGTGCCCCTGGCGGGTGGCGTGCTGCGCCGTCATCGCGGTGATCTCCCCGGGCCGGGTCAGGTCGGGGACGGCGGCCGCGTCGCCGCAGGCGACGATCTCGGGATGGCCCGGCACGGTCAGGTACTCGTCGACGACCAGCCGGCCGTGCTCGGTCTCGAGCCCCAGGGCGGCGACGAGCGGGTCGGGCCGCACCCCGACGCACCAGATCAGGGTCCGCGTCGGCACGAAGCTGCCGTCGGTGAGCCGCACGCCGTCGGCGCAGGCCTCCGCGACCGAGATCCCGGTCCTCACGTCCACGCCGCGGCCGGCCAGCACGCGGGCGGCGCCGGCCGACATCCGCGGGTCGAGCCCGGGCAGCACGCGCTCGGCGAGGTCGAGCAGCATCCACCGGGGCCGCACCGGCCGCAGACCGGGATGCTGCCGGGCCAGCGCGTCGGTGAAGAGCACGCCGGCGGCCGCGACCTCGGTGCCGGTGTACCCGGCCCCGACGACGACGAAGGTGCGTGCGGGCCTCCGCCTCGACGGCGTCCGCGCCGTCGGCGAGCTCGATCTGCCGGATGATCGTGTCGCGCAGGTACAGCGCCTCCGCGAGACCGCGGAAGCCGTGCGCGTAGCGGGCGACCCCCGGGATCGGGAGCAGCTTGTTGACGCTGCCGGCCGCGAGCACGAGGCGGTCGTACCCGAGCGTCCCCGCCATCCCCTCCGGGTTCGTGTACCGCGACCACCTTCCGGGCGAGGTCGATCCCCTCGACCTCACCGAGCACGAGCCGCACGCCCGGCAGCGTCCCGCTCAGCGACACGGTGATGCGCCGCGGCTCGAGCACGCCGGTCGCGACCTCGGGCAGCAGCGGGGCGTAGAGGAAGTAGTCGGTCGGGTTGACCATCGTGATCCGGGCCCGGCCGCGGGCCAGCCGGGTCAGCCGCCGGGCGGCCTGGTGGCCGGCGAACCCGGCTCCGACGACGACGACGTGGGGACGGCTCATGGTGCGGCTCCTGGCGATGTGAAGGGAGCTGGTCGGTGAGGGTCGATTGACGCAAGCGTGCCGCGCGCCGCCCCGCCTAGCGTCCTGGGTTCGAGGACATCGAACGGGAGGCATGGCATGGATCTCGGTCTACACGGACAGGTCGCCGTCGTCACGGGTGCCAGCAGGGGCATCGGTCTCGCGGTGGTGAGGGCGCTGCTCGCGGAGGGCGTGGACGTCGTCGCCGGTGCGCTCTCCACATCGCCCGAACTCGACGAGGTGTCGCGCACCGCCGGCGTCCGTGCCGTCGAGGTGGACCTGGCGACGCCGGACGGCGCGGCTCGCCTCGTCGGCGTGGCCGGCGACCGGATCGACATCCTGGTCAACAACGTCGGGGCGGCGCATCCCCGGCTCGAGGGCTTCCTGGCGGTCACCGACGAGCAGTGGGCGTCGTCGCTGACGCTCAACCTGATGGCCGCCGTCCGGGCCACCCGGGCTGCGCTCCCCGTGATGCTGGCCGCCGGGCACGGGGTCGTCGTCACCATCGGTTCGGTCAACGCCGGCCTCCCCGATCCCACGGTCATCGACTACAGCGCCGCGAAGGCGGCCCTGACCAACTTCGCCAAGTCCCTGTCGAAGGAGGTCGGGCCGCGCGGCGTCCGGGTCGCCACGGTGCACCCCGGCCCGGTCGGCACCGACCTCTGGCTGGGGCACGACGGTGTGGCCCAGCGGGTCTCGCAGCAGACCGGCCTCGCCCCGGAGGAGGTCCAGGCGGCAGCCGTGAAGGACAGCGCCACCCACCGCTTCACCCGCCCCCAGGAGGTCGCCGACCTCGTGGTCATGCTGGCCAGCGCGCGGCTCGGCAACCTCACGGGGGCGGGCGTCACGATCGACGGTGGGCTGGTGCCCACCCTGTAGGGCTCAGGCCCGCGCGGCCGCCGGGTCCGTCGCGGGCGCCGTCGGCGCGAGACCCTGCTCCGCGAGCCAGCCGAGGGCGGCGTCGGCCACCTCGCGCCAGCCGCTGTCGATCGTCAGCGAGTGGCCGCGATCGGCGAACTCGACGAGGTCGGTCTCCGCGCCCGAGTGCCGGTACTGCTTGAGCGTCGACTTGGTGATGGCCTCGGGCACGGTGTGGTCCCGGCCGCCCATGACGAGCAGCAGTGGCCCGCGGTCGCTGTTGCCGGTCTCGACCTTCGCCGGGGAGTGCAGCGAGAAGTTCGCCGCGGCGGCCTCGAACAGCGGCTTGCCCGGCGCGGGGATGGCCCAGCGCTCGTACAGCGCGGCCGACTCCTCCTCGCTCACCGCGTTGCCGAAGGAGTAGCGGAACTGCTCGGCGGTCAGCGACACCGCGTGGTGCCTGTTCGCCGGGTTCTTGAAGACCGGCAGGGTCGCCCGCAGCGACGACAGGGGCAGCGGCAGCACGCCCTTGATCTGGGCGGCGTCGATGGCGACCGCGGCCGCGGGCCCGGTCCAGGCCGAGCAGCTTCTCGGCGATCATGCCGCCGAAGGAGTGCCCGACCAGGACGGGGCCTCGGGCAGGTCGGCGATGATCGCGCGTAGTGCTCGGTGACGTCGTCGATGCCGTGGTCGGCGATGAGCGTCGGGATGCGCCCGGGCCTCCTCGACGGTCGTCGGGGATGCCGGGCCAGCCCGGGGCCAGCGGGGCGTACCCGGCCGCCTCGAAGAGGTCGACCCACGGCTGCCACGACGACGCGTGCAGCCAGAGGCCGTGGATGAAGACGACCGGGGTGCGGGGAGAGGTCATGTCGCTGCCTGTCTGCGAGGGGATCCGCGGGGGATCCGCGAGGGTCGGCGTACCCCTCGATGCTGGTGCTCCGCCTCGGCAGCCGCTTCAGTCAGGCGACTGCGGGTCGTACAGGTCGACGAAGCGCCGGTAGGCGGCGTCGACCTCCGGCCAGGGAGCGCCGGCCACCAGGTCGAGGAGCAGACCCCTCGCGACGGCGATGCCGAGCCGCAGCTCCGCGACATCGGTCGTCAGGCCGAGCCTGCCGGCGGCGGCCGCGCCCTGCGTCAGCCAGGGGCCGGTCAGGCTCTCCCGCAGGCCCTCGGTGCCTGGCGTGCCCTGGGCGACGAGCCCGAACACCTCGAAGAAGAGCCGGACGAAGGGCAGCAGCTCCGGCCGGGTGAGCTGTTCCCAGAGCCCGAGCATGACTTGGCGGGGCCGGCCCGCGGTCGCCACGATCCCTGTCATCAGTGCTCGCTGGTCGGCCTCGATCGACGCCACGATGGCCGCGAGCAGGCCCTCGTGAGACCCGAAGTGGTACAGCAGCATCCGGTGGCTCGTCCCCACCCCGGCGGCGATCTCGCGCAGGCTCCGGCCGGCGATCCCGTCGGTGGCCGCGAACGCCAGCACCCTGAGCAGGAGCTGGTCGCGCGCTCCCCCTTCCACCGCCATGTACCAGATGGTACATTGATCGGCATGGAATGGACGCACACCGAGACCATCGACGCGCCGGCCCCCGTCGTCTGGCAGCTCACCACCGACGTCGGCGCCTGGCCCACCTTCATGCCCACCGTTCGATCGGTGGAGCCCCTCGACGACGGGGCCCTGCGTGTCGGCGCCCGCGCGAGGATCAAGCAGCCCGGGCAGCGCCGGGCGATCTGGACGGTCACGCGCTACGAACCCGGCGAGGAGTTCAGCTGGGAGAGCCCGCGCCGCGGCCTCACTTTCATCGGCACGCACCACGTGACCGCCGAGGGGCAGGGCTGCCGCAACACCCTGACCCTGGGGATGACCGGGCCCTTGGCGCCCGTCGTCGGCCGGGTGCTCGGTCCGCTGATGCGCCGGGTGCTCCGCACCGAGAACGCCTGCTTCAAGGCGACCGCCGAACAGGCCGCCGTCAGCCGGTAGGAGTCTGGCTCGCCGAGCAGCAGCGTGTCCAGGCCGCGGACGAGACCCACGAGACCGGTCACGGCGCGCACGGCCAGGAGTGCGCCCCCGACGTACGGCGTCGGCGTCGAGCCGGCGTCGTGCCGGATGACCAGCCGCTCGTCGGGAGCCGCGAACACGATCTCGGTGGAGACGACGAAGCTGGGCAGGCGCAGCGAGTGCACCTGCGTGCCGGCGACGGACGCGCCGCGCGCCTCCGGATGCCCCACGACGTCGGCCAGGGGAACGGCCGGCGGGTGCGTCGCCACGCCGGCGAGGCGCTCCGCGAGCTCGCGGGCCGTCCCGCTGGGCGCGTCCCGCTTGGTCGCCGAGGCGTAGTCGACGATCTCGCGCTGCGGCAGGAACCGCGCCGCCAGCAGGGCGCCCGCCTGGGCCATCGCCGCGGTGAGCGAGAAGTTCCCGGCGGCGACCGCCCCGACGCCGGCGCTCCTGGCGGCGGCGTCGATCTCGGCGAAGTCGTCGGCCGTCAGGCCGGACGTGCCGGTCACGACGTGCACGCCCGCCGTGGCGGCCCGCAGCACGATGGCCTTGGCGGCATCGTGGGATGTGAAGTCGACGAGCACCTGGGCGCCCGCCAGCGCCTCGTCGACCGTCCCGGCCACCCGCACGCCGTTGGCGCCGCCGCCCCACGCGGTCCCCAGGTCCTCGCCCGCGGCCCGGCGCGCCAGGGCGCCGACGAGCGTGAGGTCGGGCGCGGCGAGCACGGCCTCGGCGACGGCTCGGCCGGTCCAGCCGGTCGCCCCGGCCACAGTCACGGCGATCACGGTCCTCGTCCTCCGAACGGGGTGAGGCGGTGGTCGCCCAGCGTGCCACAGCCCTTCGGGACGGGGATCACGAGATCGATCAGAGCCGCCGGTACATCACGTGCAGGCCCACGAGACCGTGCCGCGGGTGGTCGAACGCCTCGGGCACGGTGCCGATCACCTCGAACCCGAGGGCGCGCCAGAGGGCCACGGCGGCCGTGTTGGTCTCGACGACCGCGTTGAACTGCATCGACCTGTATCCCTGGGTCCGCGCCCACTCGAGCACGAAAGCACCGAGGGCGCGGCCCACTCCGCGCCCCGCCTGCGCCGGGTCGACCATGAAGCTCGCGGTCGCGACGTGGGCGCCGCGGCCGGGCCGGTTCGGGCCGGTCTTGGCCGAGCCCAGCACGACCTCGGAGCCGTCGTCGTCGTGCTCGACGGCGACGACGGTCAGCCCGGGTGGGGCCTCCATCCACAGGTCGCGCGCCGTCTCGAGGGTCAGGCCCTCGGGGTAGGCGTAGGTCTCGCCGGCCGCGACGATCGCGGTGAAGAACGGCCAGATCCGGGGCCAGTCGCCGGCGGCCGCGGGCCTGATCTCCACGCGGCGAATCTAGAGCAGCGGTGCGGCCGGTTCGTCGAGCGCCGCGGACAGGTGCGGCGGCGCGGGCTTGGGCCGGCGTGGCTCGCGGACGCCCGCGAGGCCGCCGTCGTCCTCGTCCCCTCGGTCGCCCGGCCTGCCCGGCCGGCCGGGACCACGGCCGCGAGGGCCGGGTGCGCCGAGCAGGTCGTCGAGCGGGATCCCGCCGATCACCTCGAGCGGGGCCTTGATGCCGGCCGCCACCCGCTCCAGGCGCCCGAGCGGGCGGATCCGCCGGCTCAGCGGATCGCCCGGATCCGCGCCCGTCAGCTGTGCCCAGACCAGCCGGGTCGCGAGGGCGGCCTCGTCGCCGGCCTGCCCGGCCGAGTCGGCGCTCCAGTCGACGACGAGCGTGAGCGTGCTGCCGTCGCAGTAGCTGAACCGGTGGGTGGCCTTGCGCAGGACCGTCATCCGGTCGAGCACGTCGGCGCCGCGCGGCGCCTTGCCCGCCCCGACGTCGAAGACCAGTGTCACCGCGTAGCGCATCGCCCACCTCCCGGGTCTCGCCCCATCCTCACGCCGGCCCCACTGTTCGTCAAGAACCATTGACAGTCATCCGGTGGCGACGCGGCGTGCCGATCGCGCCAGTTCGCGCCCTCCGGCGGCATACCCGGAGCGCCCCCGAAGGATGACCGGGGCGCCGGGTGTATCCCGGCACCCCGTGGTCAATCGCTGCGGATCGCGGCCGGTCCCAGGAGTCGGCGCCGGGCTGTGGGGTATGGGCGGCGCATGAGCTCAGACCTGCGCCCCGCCGACCTGCTCGACGACGTCCCCACCCGCACCCGCCTCGACCGCAGCCTCGCCCTGCTGCGCGAGGGCTACGGGTTCACCCGCCGGCGGCGGCGGTGGGGCGACGGGCCGACGCCGTCCGACCGGGCCGTGGAGCTGCGGCTGCTCGGGCAGCGGGCGGTCCTCGTGGGCGGGGCGGAGGCGGTGCGCTGGTTCTACGACGGCGCGTCGTTCCGCCGGCGAGACGCGATCCCGCGGCCGCTCGCGAACACCCTGTTCGGCAAGGGCGCGATCCACACGCACGACGGCGCGGCGCACAGCAAGCGCAAGGCCATGTTCCTCGGCCTGCTCGACGCCGCGGCATGCGGGCGAGATCGCCGCGCGCACCGACGCCCTCTGGGCGGCCGCGGTGGAGCGCTGGCGCGCGGCGGAGCGGGTGGTGCTGTTCGACGAGGCCGTGCCGCGTGATCGGCGTGGCGGTCTGCACCTGGGCGGGGCTGCCGATCACCCCGGAGAACGCGCCGCGCAGGGTCTGGGACCTCGAGCGGATCGTCGACGGCTTCGGCGGCGTCGGCCCCCGCCACCTGGCGGCCCGGCTCGCCCGCAGGCGCTCGGAGGCCTGGGTCGCCCAGGTCGTCGGCGACGTGCGGAGCGGGCGTCTGGCGCCTCGGGCGGGCTCGGCCCTGGACGTCGTCACCGGCTTCCACGACGTCGACGGCGGGTTGCTCGACGACCGGACGGCAGCCGTCGAGCTGCTCAACATCGTGCGCCCGTCGGTCGCCGTCGCGTGGTTCGTCGCCTTCTCCGGGCTGGCCCTGCACGAGAACCCGCGGTGGCGCGAGCGCCTCGCGGCGGCGAGCGGCGAGGAGCTCGACCGCGACCTCGAGGCGTTCGCGCACGAGGTCCGGCGGCTGTACCCGTTCGCCCCGCTGATCGGGGCGCGGGCCGATCGCGACCTCGTCTGGCACGGTCATGCCGTCCCGGAGGGACGCCTCGTGCTGCTGGACCTGCACGGCATGAACCACGACCCCAGCGTCTGGCCCGAGCCCGAGACGTTCGACCCCGGCCGCTTCGCCGGCCGGCAGCCCGACGCCTACACGTTCGTGCCACAGGGCGGCGGCGACCCGCACACCGGTCACCGCTGCGCGGGGGAGCGTGTGACGGTGGAGCTGCTCAAGAGCGCCGTCCGGGCCCTGACGCGGATCAGCTGGTCGGTCCCCCAGCAGGACCTGTCGTTCCCGCTGTCGCGGATCCCGACGCGCCCGAGGAGCGGCATCGTGCTGTCGGAGATCCGGACCCGAGTTGTGGAATCATCCGACAACCTGGAGAGTTGAGGTGATCACCATGCCTGATGAAAGGAGATCGCCGTGACACTCCGCGGACTCGCCCTCGCCCACGCCGAGGCCCGGATGGAGGAGCGCCTGCAGCTCGCCGCCGCGCGCCGCCGCGTCCGTGACGCCCGGCCCGCTCGCGGGACCCGTCGCAGCGCCCACTGACCAGCCGCTCGGCCGGATCTACCGCTTCGTGACCTTCGCCGAGGGTCGCGCGGGCCCGCTCTTCGACACGCCCGTCGGCTGGGGGGTTCCGCCTGCCGGGGCCGTCGACCCGCTCTGGGTCACGCCCGGAGGGCACGTCTCCGGCAGGGTGTTCGTGAGCGCGGCCAGCGCGGCCGCGACCTCCTTGCGGGTCTTCACCCGGGTGAAGTTCTTGCTCAGGACCACGTCCACCGACTCCGACTGGCGGTCGTCGACCACCTCGTGCACCTTGCCGATCAGATAGGCCTGGGTCGTCTTCGACGCCAGCACGCCGTTCTCGCCGCGGCGGATCTCGATCGGCGTCGTCAGCTTCGCCTCGAGCGGGTCGTTGCCGGTGTCCTCCACCGCGAACCCGAAGGCCTGCAGCTGCCGCGTCACCTGCACGGCGAGGCCCTTGCGGTTCGAGCCGTTGTAGACCCGCAGCGTGATCTTCGACGGCTGCAGCGGCTTGCTGCGCGTGCACAGGTTGGCCGTGACGTCGACCTTGCCTCCGAAGGGCCACGAGATGTGCCCGAGGAAGGTCATGTAGGCGAGGAGCCCCAGCACCAGGACGCCGGCCAGGCCGCTGGCGAAGGTCAGGGTCTGGCGACGATGCCGTCTGCGGGCGATCGTCCAGCCGTCGAGCTCGCGCTCGTAGCGCACGACGTTCGAACCGGCGGTGGGCGGGTACGCCTCGGCGGGCTCCTCGTACTGCCTCCACGGATCCACCGGCACCGGGTCGACGGGCCCCGGGTCGACGGGCCCCGGGTCGACGGGCCCCGGGTCGACCGGCGCCTCGGCCGCGGTGAGGTCGACGACCGCCGGATCCGCAGCGCCGGGCTGCGGGACCTCGACCGGCTCCGCGGCGGGTTCGACCACCGGCTGCCTCGAGGTGCCGCCGCGGGCTCCGGCCGGAGCCTCGGGCGACGGCTGGCGGGTCTCGACCACCGCCGCCGGAGGTGCCGGCGAGAGCGGGCGCTCGACCTCGACGGCCCGGGCGCCCGGGTCGCCCGGGTTCGCCACCTCGACCGTCTCGGCCCCGGGCTCGGCGCTCTCGACCGTTGTGCCGGGCTGCTCCATCAGCTGCGTCACGTCGGCGGTGTCCGTCATCGGCGCCCGATCAGGCGCGGGTGTCGCCCCCGCCTCGGCATCCGGCCTCGCCTCGGCCGTGACGTCCGGACTTGCCTCCGGCCCGGCGTCCTGCTCGTCGTCCGGCTGGGCCGGCGACGGCCCCCCCTGGGTGTGCCCGGTCATGCGTCAGTCGTCCGTCAGCACCAGGACCCGTGCGTGCAGCACGGGGCGCTGGGCGAGCGCTGCGCGCACCGCCCGGTGGAGCCCGTCCTCGAGGTACATGGTGTCCCTCCACTGCACGACGTGGGCGAACAGGTCGCCGTAGAAGGTGGAGTCCTCCGAGAGCAGCTGGGCGAGGTCGAGCGTGCGTTTCGTCGTCACCAGCTCGTCGAGGCGCACCTGACGCGGTGCCACGCTCGACCACTGGCGCGCCGTCGTGTACCCGTGGTCCGGGTACGGCCGCCCCTCACCCACCGCCTTGAAGATCACCCCACGTAGTTTAGGGAGGATACTCCAGCCGCGGGCGGCCGCCGCCCGGCCGCCCGCGTCAACCGCGCAGCGCGAGGGAGAAGCCGTCCCAGCCCTTGACGCCGACGGTCTGCACGGCCGTCCCGTCGACGCGGGGGTCGCCGGCGAGGGCCTCGAGATAGGCGCGCACCCCGGCGGAGGCCGAGTCACCAGCGGGGTCGGCGACACCGCCACGCCGGACGACGTTGTCGGCGATGATCAGGGCGCCCGGCCGGGTGAGCCGGATCGCCCACTCCAGGTAGTGCGGGTACGTCACCTTGTCGGCGTCGATGAACACGAGGTCGAAGGGGTCACCGCCGGCCAGGGTGGGCAGGGTGTCGAGCGCGGCACCCACCCGGACGTCGACGACACCGGCGAGCCCCGCGCGGTCGAGGTTCCGCCGGGCGACGTCAGCGTGGTGCGGGTCGAACTCCAGGGTGACGAGCCGGCCGCCGGGCCCGAGACCCCGCGCGATCCGGATCGCGCTGTAGCCGCCGAGCGTGCCGATCTCGAGCGCCCGCCGCGCACCGATGGCCCGCGTGAGGAGCGTCAGCAGCTTGCCGTGCGTGGCCGACACAGCGATCGCCGGGAGTCCTTCGGCGTCCGAGGTCTCCAGGGCGGCCGCGAGCGCGTCGTCGTCCGGGGCGAGCAGGGCGTCGAGGAAGGCGTCGACGCCCTCAGGCGTGCGGGTGGGGCTGTCCGGCTGCGTCATGGCCCGATCCTGTCGCACCCGCGTCAGCGCGTCTTCAGGCGGCACGACCAGGTCGACGCGGGCGGCCGGTCGTGAGCCGCCCGCGTCGCCACCCATGGGAGCGCGGAGGATGCGGGATTTGAACCCGCGAGGGTGTTACCCCAACACGATTTCCAATCGTGCGCCCTAGGCCACTAGGCGAATCCTCCGCCGGGGAGTCTACCGTCGTGCCCGCACCACTGGCGCACACCGTGGGGGACTCCGTGGACGAGCAGCCGGCCGGCGAGTCGGTCACCGAGTCGCCCGAGGGCGCGCTCGTCGTCCGCGGCCACCTGACGCCCGAGCGGGCGAAGGCGATCACCCAGGGTCTGTCCACGCCGGTGATCACCGTGGGTCTCGGCCTGCTCGCCGTCGCCGGCGTCATCGCCGCCATCAGGGGACAGCAGGGGCTGGCGGCGCTGGACGGCGTCCTGGCCCTGTACCTCGGCTGGATCCTGCTGTCCGCCCCGGCGCGGGCCGCCCGGCGGCTCCTGCGGGTGGTCGGGCCGGACCCGGTCACGTGGACCTACACGGCCGAGTGGGCTCGACATCGTGGGCGCCCGCGGTGCCACCCGGCTCCAGTGGAGCCGGGTCCGCGACGCGCGGATCCAGGGCGACATGCTCGTGCTGCGCACCCGGGGGGCGCGGGCGATGACCGGCGGCCTGGTCGGCCCGCTCACGCCCGGGCAGCGCGAGCGCGTCCTGCGCTGGGCGCAGGCCCCTGCGGTAGCCGGGCCATCAGCCCGCCCGCCGGCCGGGTAGAGTGTCCGCCGGACTCCCCGTGCGGCGGTATCCAGCCGAACCCCCCCAGGGCCGGAAGGCAGCAAGGGTAGGCAGGCTCTGCCGGGTGCGCGGGGAGTCCTCTTTGCCGCACCGCCGGCCTGTGCGCTCCCCAGGGCCTCACCTTCGCCAACGGCCGGTGGGTCTGTCGGCTCCCGGGGTTAGGGTGCGGAGCGTGTCCACCGCGCTGTACCGCCGCTACCGGCCCGAGACCTTCGCCGAGGTCATCGGCCAGGAGCACGTGACCGGTCCCGCTGTCGGCAGGCGCTGCGACAACGACCGCGTCAACCACGCCTACCTGTTCTCGCGGCCCCCGCGGCTGCGGCAAGACCACCAGCGCCCGCATCCTCGCCCGCTGCCTGAACTGCGCGCAGGGCCCGACCGCCACCCCGTGCGGCGAGTGCGACTCCTGCCGCGACCTGGCCCGCGGCGGCCCCGGCAGCCTCGACGTCATCGAGATCGACGCGGCGCAGCCACGGCGGCGTCGACGACGCGCGCGACCTGCGCGAGCGCGCCGTTCTTCGCGCCGGCGCGCGACCGCTACAAGATCTTCATCATCGACGAGGCCCACATGGTCTCGCCGCAGGGCTTCAACGCCCTGCTGAAGATCGTCGAGGAGCCGCCCGAGCACGTGCAAGTTCGTCTTCGCGACGACCGAGCCCGAGAAGGTCATCGGCACCATCCGCTCGCGCACGCACCACTACCCGTTCCGGCTGGTCCCGCCGGAGCGCCTGCAGAGCTACCTCGGCGAGGTCTGCGGCGAGGAGGGCGTCCCGTCGGCCAGGGCGTGCTGCCGCTCGTCGTCCGCGCCGGCGGCGGCTCGGTCCGCGACTCGCTCTCGGTGCTCGACCAGCTCATCGCGCGGCGCCGGCCCGCAGGGCCTCGACTACCGGACTGGCCGTCTCGCCTGCTCGGCTACACCGACGCCGCCCTGCTCGACGACGTCGTCGACGCGCTTCGCCGCCGGTGACGGCGCCGGCGTCTTCACGGTCGTCGACCGGGTCATCGAGACCGGGGCACGACCCGCGGCGCTTCGTCGAAGACCTGCTCGAGCGGCTGCGCGACCTGCTCATCGTCGCGGCGATGCCCGACGGCGGCCACGCCGTCCTGCGCGCCGCGCCCGCCGACCAGCTCGAGCGCATGCAGGGGCAGGCCGCACGCTTCGGCCGGGCCGAGCTGTCCCGCGGCGCGGACGTCGTCAATGCGGCGCTGACCGAGATGACGCGGCGCGACGTCGCCCCGGCTGCAGCTCGAGCTGCTCTGCGCGCGGTTGCTCCTGCCGGCCGCCGACGACGCCGAGCGGGGCCTGCGCGCCCGGGTCGACCGGATCGAGCGGCGCCTCGACATGACCTCGCCCGCGGGCGACCGGCCGGCCCGCCCCGCGCCGGCCGCTGCTGCGCCGGCAGCGCCGTCGCGCCGGCCGCACCTCCGGCGGCGCCGCGCCGCGCCGGCGGAGGCGGCTGCGCCGGCAGGGGCTCCCGCGCACGAGACCCCGGTCTCGCCCGCAGCGCAGACCGAGCCGGTCCGCCCGGTCGAGCCGGCGCCGATGCCGGTCGCCGCTGCTGGGGCGGCCGTGCCCTCGACCTCTCCCGCGGCGTCCGAGGCCGTGCCCGAGATGGGGCCCGGCGCCGGGGGCACCGAGTCGATCCGGCGCATGTGGCCCGACGTCATGGGCCGCCTCGGCGGCATCAAGCGCACGACCTGGTCCCTCGTCTCGCACTACGCGCAGGTGCTCGACTACGACGGCACCCGGCTGCTGCTGCAGTTCGACAGCCCGGGCCGCGCGGCGCTCTTCGGCAAGGGAGCCCACCAGGAGTTCCTGCGCCAGGCTCTGATCGACATCATGGGGATCGACTGCCGGTTCGAGGCGACCGCGGGCGACGCCCCGGCCCCGCCGCCCGCCGCCGGTGCGTCGGCGGCGGCCCAGCCCCCTGCCGGTGCGACCTCCGGCCCGTCCGCACCCGCACCCTCGTCGCAGCCGTCGCCGCGCCCGGCCGCCACCAGTGCCCCTGCTCCCGAGTCGCGGCCCGCGGCGACGCGGCCGGCTCCCGCGGAGTCGCGTGACGACATCCCGCTGCCGCCCGAGCCGCCGCCCGACGACCAGCCTCCCGAGCCCGAGGGAGGGGTTCGCCGTCGGCCGGCCGCGGCCGGCTCCTCGTCGCCGGGCGCCGCGCGGGCGGCGTCCGTGACCCTGCCTGCCGCCGCCCCCGCCCCGCGGGTGGTGCGCCTGGCCGACGACGTGCCGAGCGTCGACGATCCCGACGTCGAGGGGTCGAACCTGGTGGGCGCGTCCGTCGTCGAGCAACTACTCGGTGGCCGCGTCATCGAGGACCGCCAGGACTGACCCGCCACACCCACCGTGAAAGGGTCGCGTTCGTGGACGACCAGCCCTCCCCGATCGACCTCGCGTTCGCCCAGCTCGACACCTGGGAGGTACCGAACGTCGCCGCTGCCGTCGTTCCCGCGGGCGGCGAGCCGCTGACGCACGGCGACGTCCATCGTGTCCTCCGGGTCGCCTCGGTGGGCAAGATGCTGGCCGGCTACGCGATCATGATCGGGGTGGAGGAGGGCGCCGTCACGCTCGACGACCCCGCCGGCCCGCCCGGATCGACCCTGCGCCACCTGCTCGCGCATGCGAGCGGCTACGGGTTCGAGAGCGACTCCGGGGCGCTCTCGCCGCCGGGGACGCGCCGGGTGTACTCGAACCGCGGGATCGAGGAGGCCGCGGCCCACCTGGAGCGCGCCACCGGGATGCCCTTCGCCGACTACCTCGGCGAGGCCGTGCTGGAGCCGCTCGGCATGGGCGCCAGCGAGCTGCGTGGCTCGCCCGCGTACGCGCTGCACAGCACCGTCGCCGACCTCGTCGCCTTCGTGCGGGAGCTGCAGGCGCCGGCCCTGCTCGCCGCCGAGACCCTCGCCGACATGATCCGGGTTCACTTCGAGGGACTGCCGGGCGTGCTGCCGGGCGTCGGCCGGCTCGAGCCGCTCGACTGGGGGCTGACCTTCGAGCGGAACTTCGGCAGGCCCGGGCACTGGGCGGGCACCGCACCGTCGCGCGAGACCTTCGGCCACTTCGGCGGCGCCGGCACCTTCGCGTGGGTCGATCCGGTCGCCGGGGTCGCCTGCGTGGTGCTCGGCGCCCGCGAGTTCGGGCCCTGGGCACTGGCCGTCTGGCCCCCGTTCATCGAAGCGGTACTGCGCGCTCACGCGCCGGGAGGCGAGTTCGTCGGGGGAACGACGTAGGCTCGCGGGTGTGTACGAGGGCGTGGTGCAGGACCTCATCGACGAACTCGGGCGATTGCCCGGGGTCGGCCCGAAGAGTGCCCAGCGCATCGCCTTCCACCTGCTGCAGTCCGACCCGGAGGACATCCGGCGTCTCGTCGCCGCCCTCACCGAGGTCAGCGAGAAGGTCCGGTTCTGCGTGACCTGCGGCAACGTCTCCGCCGACGAGCAGTGCCGGATCTGCCGCGACCCGCGGCGCGACCTCGCCATCCTGTGCGTGGTCGAGGAGCCGAAGGACGTCGTCGCGATCGAGAAGACCCGCGAGTTCCGAGGCCGCTACCACGTACTCGGCGGGGCGATCAGCCCGATCGAGGGGGTCGGGCCCGACGACCTGAGGGTGAAGGAGCTCGTGCAACGACTCGCCTCCGGCGAGATCATGGAGATCATTCTCGCCACCGACCCGAATCTCGAGGGCGAGGCCACCGCGACGTACCTGGCGCGGCTGCTCAAGCCGATGGGCCTGCGTGTCACCAGGCTCGCCTCGGGCCTGCCGGTCGGCGGCGATCTGGAGTACGCCGACGAGCTGACGCTCGGCCGCGCTTTCGAGGGGAGGAGGCTGCTCGATGTCTGAGCGCCTGAACGGGTCCGCCGCGGCGGAGACCGAGACCACGACCGACAGGACCACCGAGGTGCTGGAGCTGCGCCGCATCGGGGAGGAGACCGCGGCGGAGGCGCAAGCCTTCCTGGACGCCGTCACCGAGGTGGCGGCCGGCTCCTCGCCGGACATCGCGATCCCCGTGCTGCTGCTCGCGCTCTCGCAGAGCCTGCTCGCGGGCGCTCGCCTCGGCGCGATCACCGACGTCGTGCCCAGCGAGAGGTTCGAGCCCGACGCGGGCCCCGACCCCGACGTCGACCCGGTCCGCGCCAGCCTGGCCAACGTCTTCGACGGCCTCGACGACTACGCCGACGTCGTCGACCCGCTCACGAGCGCCGAGGTCGTGCGCGGCTCGCTCGTGGACGACCTCGCCGACGTGGCCGCCGACCTCGCCCACGGGCTGAAGCACTACCGTGCCGGGCGCCTCGACGAGGCCCTCTGGTGGTGGCAGTTCTCCTACCTGTCGACCTGGGGCGTCCGGGCGGCGTCGGCCCTGCGGGTGCTCCAGTCGATGATCGGTCACCTGCGCCTCGACGTCGACGCCGACACCGTCGCGGACGCCGAGTTCGAGGCGCTCCACACGCCCCGTCCGTCCTAACCGCCGGCGCGGCGCCAGGCCAGCGGTGTCGTGGTGTGGGTGCGCCGGAACGACCGGACGAAGTAGGCCGAGTCGGCATACCCGACCAGGTGTGCGATCTCCTCGACGGAGCGGTCCGTCGCGACCAGCAGCCGGCGAGCCTCGGCCATCCGCCGCTCGACGATCCATTCCAGGATCGTCCGCCCGGTCCGCTCCCGGACCACGGTCGTCAGGTAGCCGGGTGACAGGTTCACCGCCCGCGCGACGTCGCGCAGCGAGAGCCGCTCGCGGAACCGCTCCTCGATCACCTCGAAGACCTTGGCCAGCAACGGCTGGTCGTTGCGCCGGAGGTCGCGGGGAACGTCCACGGCCAGGCGGGCGATGTCGACGAGGAGCAGGGTGAGGTGCCCGATCACGGCCTCCCGGTAGCCGTCTCTTCGCAGCGCCAGCTCCGCCTCCAGAGCCGTCAAACGCGCCCGGAAGCCTGCCCGCTCGTGGGTGGGCACGGTGAGCCGCAGGGCGCTCGCCGCCGCGCCCGCTGCGAAGGCTCCCAGCAGCGGGTGACCGCGCCACGCGAGGAAGGACCCGGGCGCGTACGCCGCCAACGCCTCCGGGGTGAAGCCCACGCCCCAGCCGCCGGCGGCCACCAGCGCCGGGAGGTCCTCGCCCGCCATGACGAACCCGGGCGGGATGACGAACAGGTCGCCGGCGCGTACCGACCACCGCCGGCTGTTCGCCACGAGCGCGCCGCCGTCGCCCTCGAAGAAGGCGATCGCCGGGAAGTCGTGGGCATGACGGCCCGCCGCGACCGCCACCGCGTCGTCCACGATCCGGAAGACGGAGACGGGCGGCACACCCGGCGCCGGGACGTACGTGTAGAGCGCGGGCGCACCGCCGGAGGCGGGCGACTTCAGCACGGCCGACTGGGCGCTGCGGCCTGCCGACGGTTCTGCTGACGACCGGAACATCGTCTCATCCTGCCCGACGATCGGTTCTTCTCCCGAGGGAGGGCCCGAGAAGAGACTTGGTGACGACCGGAAGATCCTCCTCCGGCACCTGCTCGATCACGGACGGAGCTGCCATGCATCACCACCACGCGACGCGGGACGAGCTCGCGGAGCCCGAGTTCCTGCCCGGGCTCGGCAAGGCCTTCCTGACACGCCTGTACGACCCCGTCACCTCGGTCCTGGGCGTCCGCTCGACGCACGGCCCGCTCGTGGAGCAGGCTGACGTACGGCCGGGGAGCAGCGTCCTGGAGATCGGCTGCGGTACGGCGAACGTCGCCCTCGCGGCGAAGCGCCGGCAGCCCACCGCCGAGGTGCACGGTCTCGACCCCGACCCGGTCATGCTGGCCCGGGCGCGGCGCAAGGCCGACCGGCAGGATCTCCCGCTCGAGCTGTGCCGCGGCTTCTCGGAGCACCTGCCGTACCCGGACGCCGCGTTCGACCGGGTGATCTCCGCGTACATGTTCCACCACCTCAGCCCGGAGGCTCGCCGGGCCACTCTCCGGGAGGTGGCCCGGGTGCTGCGGCCCGGCGGTTCGGTGCACCTGCTGGATTTCGGGGGCGCCCGCGATCCGTCGGACGGCCGGCTGGCCCGGAGGATGCAGCGCAACGAACGCCTGCAGGACAACCTCGACGGCGCGATCCCGGCCCTCATGACGCAGGCCGGGCTGCTGCGCGCCCGGGAGGTGGACCACCAGGTGCCCTGGTTCGGCCGGGTCACCTACTACAGCGCCGACGCGCCCGACTGACTGCGCCCGCTCAGGCCACGCGGGTGCCGCGGGGCAGCCGGCGGGCGGGAGCTCGCAGCCGCCGGACGGCGATCACCGTGAACGCCACACCGAGGGCGACGTCGGCCGCCAGGCCGTACGGCCACGTCGCCGGGAGGGCGTCGCCGCTGCTGCCGGCGGGCGATCGCGGGATCGTCCTGGGTGCCGCCCGCCGGTGTGTAGACGAGCCAGCCGCATTCCTCGACGGGGTCCGTGGGGCCGAGCCGCGCTTCACGCACCGCGTCACGGATCGCGGTCAGGGGGTCGTCGAGCCCGGCTCCCGGGAGGTTCCGGACGGCCGGTGCCGAGTCCGCCACCACGACGAACGGGTTCGCGGCGAGCAACCACCAGGAGCGCTCGGTGTGGACCTGCGGCGCTCGTCGGTGACGACCGTGCACGGCGGCGGCCCGTCGCCGGTGACGTCGCTCTGCGCCGCGGTGTGCACGCGGACGCGGTCGGTCGAGGTGGTCAGTGGCACCGAGAGGGCGAACAGCAGCGGGAGGCCGAGCCCGAGGAAGACCACCGTCAGGTAGGTGAGCGCTGTCGAGGAGGCGGTACGGGCGGTCAGCGACGACCAGCCGAGACCGATCGCGCAGACGACGAGCAGGGTCAGCGCCAGCACCGCGAGGGTGGTGAGCAGGCGACTGACCGGCGTCCCGCCGTCGATGTACGCCCACAGCACGAACGGCAGCGCGGCCACGAGCAGGGCCATCGCCGTGAGCCAGGCGGCGGCGAGCTTGCCCAGGGCGATCTCGAGCGGGGTGAGCAGGGTGGTCTGCAGGGCCGCGAGGACGCCCGCGGCCCGGTCGCCGTTGACGCTCGTCGAGGTGAGCGCGGGCGCGATGAGCCCGCCCAGGCCGAGCACGAGGAAGACGATCGCCCCGAACAGGGCGGCCCCGGCGTCTGGTTTGCTGTGTCTCCGCCGCTCGCGGGGCCGCCGTCGCCCGTCAACGCGGGCGTGGCGGCCGCGTGCACCGCGTACCGCGTCAGCACGGTCAACACGCCCAGCAGGAGCACCCACGCGACGAGAACGATCACCCAGCGGGTCGACCGCACGCGCTGCCGCAGCTCGAGCACCGCGACGGTGCGCACGCCGTGCCACGACGCCCGCCAGGTGCCGTCGCCGCGGTGGTGGGTACCTGTCGCCGCGCCCGGCCCGTCGCCGAGCGTCTGGCTGGCAGGCGCGCTCATCGACGGTCCTCCGTGAGGGCGAGGTAGGCCTGTTCGAGCACGCCGGCCGCCGGCTGGAAGGTGACCACGGGGACGCCGTCCCGCACCAACGCGGCCAGCAAGCCGGCCGCCTCGGCGTCGGAGGTGAGCTCGACGGCCACGGTGTCGCGATCCGCCGGCTCGTGCGGGCGCCCCAGCCGCGCGAGCGCGGCGAGCAGGGCCGGCTGGTCCAGGGCGCGGATGCGCCACGGGCGGG
Organism: uncultured Actinomycetota bacterium; assembly: GCA_963794075.1. Lineage (GTDB taxonomy): Bacteria > Actinomycetota > Actinomycetes > Actinomycetales > Kineosporiaceae > DATKNA01. Next base: position 48,920 of record CAWCCY010000004.1, on the reverse strand, counting down.
TGGCGGCCAGGGGCGTCCCCGCGGGGTCCGCGCCACGGTCAGCGCTCCGGGACGCCGAACCCGCGCCGAGCATCTCCACGGCGACGGTCCGCCCGCGGGCGACGATGACGGCCCGGTCTGCCATCTCGTCGAGCTCCGCGAGCACGTGGCTCGAGACCAGCACGGCCTTGCCCTGGGCGGCGAGGTCGCGGACGATGCCGCGCAGCTCGATCCGCGCAGCGGGGGTCCAGGCCGGACGCCGGCTCGTCGAGCAGCAGCACGTCGGGGTCGTGGACGAGCGCACGGGCCAGGCCGAGGCGCTGCTTCTGCCCGCGCGAGAGCACCTGGGTCGGCCGGTCGGCGAACTCGTCGAGGTGGACCAGCCCGAGCAGCTCGTCGATCCGCCCGGCGGCTGTCGCCCGCGGCAGCCGGAAGGCATCGGCGACGGTCGACAGCACCTCCCTGCAGGTCAGCGTCTCCCAGGTGCCGAAGACGTCGGGCATCCACCCGACGCGGGCCCGCACGGCGCGCGGCTCCGTGACCGGGTCGTGGCCCGCCACCCGCACGGTGCCCGCGTCGGGGACGAGCAGGGTCGCCAGGACGAGCAGCAGGGTGGTCTTGCCGGCTCCGTTGGGCCCCACGAGGGCGGTGACCTCGCCGGGCGGCGCGTCGAGGTCCATCCCGTCGACGGCGACGACGTCGCCGAAGGCCCTGCGCACCCCGTGCGCCGCGATCCCCCCGTGCATGCGGCCTCCCCAGCTCGTGATCGTCCGAACCGCAACCGTAGGGCCGCGGCGCCTGCCGGGGTAGACGCCGCACGGGCTGGGCACGGTTCCGTTCCGGCGCGCGTCTTGACGGGCGGACGGCGCCGGAGCGCCGAGACCCGGCCGTTACACTCGGACATCATGGGCCTGGTCGTGCAGAAGTACGGAGGTTCCTCCGTCGCCGACGCCGAGAGCATCAAGCGGGTCGCGCACCGTGTCGTCGACACGAAGAAGGCCGGTCACGACGTCGTCGTCATCGTCTCGGCGATGGGCGACACGACCGACGACCTGCTCGACCTCGCCCGCGGCGTGAGCCCGACCCCGCCGCCGCGCGAGCTCGACATGCTGCTCACCGCGGGCGAGCGCATCAGCGCCGCCCTGCTCGCGATGGCGACCCACGACCTCGGCGTCCAGGCCCGGTCGTTCACGGGCAGCCAGGCCGGTGTCATCACGACCGAGCAGCACGGCGACGCCCGGATCATCGACATCACGCCCAGTCGCATCTCGACCGCGCTCTCCGAGGGCGACGTCGCGATCATCGCGGGCTTCCAGGGCGTCAGCCAGACCACGAAGGACGTCACGACCCTCGGCCGCGGCGCCTCGGACACGACCGCGGTCGCGCTCGCCGCGGCCCTCGGCGCCGACGTGTGCGAGATCTACACCGACGTCGACGGCGTGTTCACGGCCGACCCTCGGATCGTCCCGACGGCCCGCCGGATCGAGCGCATCTCCACCGAGGAGATGCTCGAGATGGCGGCGTCCGGGGCGAAGGTGCTGCACCTGCGGTGCGTCGAGTACGCCCGCCGCTTCGGCGTGAAGGTGCACGTGCGGTCGTCCTTCAGCCAGCGCGAGGGCACATGGGTGGTCGACGCGACGGGTCTGCCGGAAGGGGAACAGATGGAGCACGCCGATCATCTCGGGCGTCGCGCACGACCGCAGCGAGGCCAAGATCACGGTCGTCGGGGTGCCCGACAAGCCCGGGAAGGCCGCGGCGATCTTCGAGGCCGTCGCCGACCGCCGAGATCAACCTCGACATGATCGTGCAGAACGTGTCGGCGGCGTCCACCGGCCTGACCGACATGTCCTTCACGCTGCCCAAGACCGACGGGCGAGCGCGCCATGGCCGCCCTGAAGCGGGTGCAGGCGGACGTCGGCTTCGACGCGCTGCAGTACGACGACCAGATCGGCAAGGTCTCGCTGATCGGCGCCGGCATGCGCAGCACCCCGGCGTCTCGGCACGCTTCTTCGCGCGCGCTCGCCGCGACGGGGGTCAACATCGAGATGATCTCGCACGTCGGAGATCCGGATCTCGGTCGTCACCCGCTCGGACGACGTCGACACGGCGGTGCGGCCGTGCACTCGGCGTTCGGGCTGGACGCCGACCGAGCCGAGGCCGTCGTCTACGGAGGGACCGGACGATGACGAACGAGACCCAGGCCCGCAGCGGGCCGCGCCCACCCTTGCCGTCGTCGGCGCGACCGGCGCCGTCGGCACCGTGATGCTCGGCATCCTGTCGACCCGCGAGGACGTCTGGGGCGAGATCCGCCTCGTCGCATCCGCCCGGTCGGCGGGCAAGAAGCTGCGGGTGCGCGGCGAGGAGGTCGAGGTCGTCGCGCTCGCGCCCGAGGTGTTCGACGGCGTCGACGTCGCGATGTTCGACGTGCCCGACGAGGTGTCGCGCGCAGTGGGCGCCGATCGCCGCCGAGCGCGGCGCCGTCGTGGTCGACAACTCCGGCGCCTTCCGGATGGACCCCGAGGTGCCGCTCGTCGTGCCCGAGGTCAACCCGGACGCAGGCGCGGCAACCGGCCGAAGGGCATCATCAGCAACCCGAACTGCACGACGCTGGCGATGATCGACGCGCTCGGCGCCCTGCACCGCCGGTTCGGCCTCATCGAGCTCGTCGTCGCCTCGTACCAGGCGGCGTCCGGCGCCGGTCAGGCCGGCATCGACCGGCTGCACGACGAGCTCGAGGTCGTCGCGGGCGACCGCGTCGCTCGGCTCCAGCGCCGGGCGACGTCCGCCGGGCCATCGCGACAAGCTCGGCGACGGCCGTCGCCGTTCCCGGCGCCGCTGGCGATGAACGTCGTGCCGTGGGCGGGCTCGCGCAAGGACGACGGCTGGACCAGCGAGGAGCTGAAGGTCCGCAACGAGTCGCGGAAGATCCTCGGCATTCCCGACCTGAAGGTCGTCGGCGACCTGCGTCCGGGTGCCGGTCGTCACCACGCACTCGCTCGCCGTGCACGCGACGTTCGCAGGCGCCGTGACCGTCGACGAGGCCGCGCGCAGGTCGCTGATGGAGGCGCCGAGCGTCGTGCTCGTCGACGACCCCGAGCGCGTGCGAGTTCCCGACGCCGGCCGACAGTCGTCGGCACCGACCCCACCTTCGTCGGGCCGGCTGCGCCAGGCGCTCGACTTCCCGAACACCCTCGACCTGTTCGTCTGCGGCGACAACCTGCGCAAGGGCGCGGCGCTGAACACCGCCCAGATCGCCGAGCTCGTCGCGGCGGAGCTTTTCCCGCGAGCCTGACCCTCATCTATCGCTGATCATGCAATCCGGTCCGATCATGAAAGTTCATGATCGGACCGGATTGCATGATCAGCGATAGGGGGAAGGGGCGTGCGGCGAAGGCGCCTTCGGGGCGCGGCTCGCGGCCGGGGGGTCACGTCACGTCTTCGGGAGATGGCGCAGGGCGAAGTCGAATTCGGCGCGGGCCTGGCGGACGACCTCATCGTCGACCAGGGAGCCGTGGCCGGCGTCGTACCGGTAGACCTCGTGCGGGACGCCCCGCTCCGCCAGCACGGCGACGTAGTTCTCGATCTGCCGGATCGGGCACCGCGGGTCGTTCTCCCCGGCCAGGATCAGCACGGGCGCTCGGACGGCGTCGACGTAGGTGAGCGGGCTGGCGTCCCGGTACTTCTCGGGCACCTCCTCGGGCGATCCCCCGAACAGCGACCGGTCGAACGCCTTGAGGCCCTCCATCTCGTCGTCGTAGGCGGCGACGTAGTCGGCCACGGGCACCGCCGGCGAGGCCGACGGCCCAACGGTCGGGGTAGGTGCCGAGCCCGAGGAGCGTCAGGAACCCGCCCCAGGACGCGCCGGCCAGCACCACGCGGTCGCCGTCCGCGATGCCGTCGGCCACGAGGTGGTCGCGGACGGCGACGACGTCCTCGAGCTCGACGTGCCCGATGCGGGCCTCGAGGGCGTCCCGCCACTGCGAGCCGTAGCCGGTCGAGCCGCGGTAGTTGACCTGGACCACGGCGAAGCCGTGGTCCACCCAGGCGGCCGGCCCGGCGCGGAAGACGTCGGCGTCGTGGTGGGTCGGGCCCCCATGGACGTCGACCACGAGCGGCAGCGCCCGGCCGTGCGAACCCGCGGGGCGGCGCAGCAGCGCGTGGATGGGGCCGGCGGGCCCGTCGACCCAGACGTCCTCGACGGGCACGGACGGCGGCGCCGCCTCGCCGGGCGCCTGCAGCAGGACGCGGCCCGCGAGGTCGCGCACCGACGGCGGCTCGGCGGAGCTCGACCAGAGGGTCCAGACGTCGCCGTCCGGCCGCACGGTTGCCGCGCGGACACTGCCGTCGGACCGGCCGAGCGGCTCGAGACCGCCGCCGCCGAGGTCGTAGCGGTACAGCCGGGTGCGGGCGTCGTGGTCGACGGCGACGAGCAGCGCGCGCCCGTCGAGGAACCACTCGGCATCGGAGATCTCACCGGCGACGTCCAGGGTCAGCTCGGCCTGCTCGCCGGTGGCGACGTCCCAGACGAGCAGCTCGGCTCGGCCGCGGCGCTCGTGGCCGACGAGCAAGCGGGTATCGCCAGGGACCGGGGCGAAGCCGAAGGCCTCGAGCCCCTTGCCGGGGCCGTCCCAGAGCTCGCCCACCGTCTCGCCGTCGAGGATCCCGACGACGCGCAGGGCGGGGTGGCGCGAATCGCCGTGCTCGCCGTGCGAGATCGCGACGAGCTGGCCGTCCTCGGAGAGGTCGGCGACCCCCGCGTCCTCCTCGTGCTCGTAGAGCAGGCGGGCCGGCGCGCCGGGCGTGAGCACGTGGATCCGCGCGCCGTAGTCGTCGTCCGAGCGGCCGACGACCACGAGACCGTCGCGACCGATGGCGAGCCCGGAGGGGTAGGCGGCGGGCAGGCCGGTCGCGTCCTCCGCGTGGGCGTCCGGCTCGGACCCGAACGGCTGTCGCCGCCAGACGCCGTACTCGTCGCCGTCACCGTCGTCGAACCACCAGAGCCACTCGCCTGCCGGGTCGAGCGTGGCCCCGGTGGTGCCCTCCTTGCGGCGCGTCGCGCGCACCAGCTCGCCCCTCGCGCGGTCCCAGCTGTGCACCTCGAGGACGCCGTCGGCCGTCGCCGTCACGGCCGCGCGGTCGGGAGCGTCTCGGGCCCAGTCGGGCAGGCCGACGTAGCCGGCCCGGAATCGGCGCTCCCAGTCGGGCACCTGCTGGTCGTCGCTCATGCCCCGATCCTCGCGTCTGCGTCCAAGTCGTCACCAACGGGGTTCGGCCGCGGCCGGGCCGCGAGCCGACGGCGCCTGGCGGCCGGGAACGAGTTCGAGGCGGCCGTGGGCCTCCGCTATGCTGGGCAGGCTTCACCGGGGTGTGGCGCAGCTTGGTAGCGCGCTTCGTTCGGGACGAAGAGGCCGTGGGTTCAAATCCCGCCACCCCGACCCGCAAAACGGCACGTCAGGGCTGGTTCTCCAGGTAGAGGAGAACCGGCCCTGTCCGTTGCAAGGGGTCGGGCGTGGGCCCACCCGGTCGTGTGGTCCTTCTCAGGCAGCCGCGAGGTTGCTGTGTATGGAGGTGATCGCGACGGCGATGGGCGCGCCGCCGTGGTGTAACCGGTTGTGAGTGGCCACGTGGAGCGCCGCCTCGTCGACGTTGAAAGGGCCGCCGTCGAGTTGGCACTCGGGACAAGTCAGGGTCGTACTGGTCTGGCTGATCATCATGTCTCCTGCTGGTCCACGAAGGCGCACTCTGCGTACCTGCTGCTCGGTCGAGACCCTCCGGAGGGTCCGCCCTGCCATTCCCGGATACGGGTCCCGCCAAACGCCATCAGTTCCGGGACGTGGCGGGGCCGAAGGTGACGGCGCGGGCACCCGAGGTGAACACCGTCTCGGCAGGCACCTCGACCCGCTCGGCGATCTCCGTCTTCCCGACCCCGTCGCGGCGAGCAGCACGATCAGCGCCTGCGCGCCAGCCCCGGCCGCACTAGCCATCAACGAGACGGGGCAACAGCTGGCCGGGGTCAGGGCCGGTATGCCGGGACCGGGGGTGGATCGGTCATCCGCGTGCGTTGGGCGAGGTAGACGGGGATGCCCAGGAGGAATGCGACCCCGGCGAAGATGAACGGCAGGTACACCTTGAGCGCGGACTCCTCGCCCGTGTTGCGGGAGTACAGGATGAACAGGATGGAGAACACCAGCGCGATCACGGCGACGATGACGTCGCGGGCGAACCGCGGGGTGTGCACCGGACGGTTGTCGGCGATCCGCCACTTGATCTGGGCCAGCGCGGAGAACGCGTAGGGAATGGCGGCGGTGATCCCGGACATGAAGACCAGGGTGTTGAACACCGTGTAGCCGGCGGATCCCAGGTAGGACAGCACCATCGCGATCGAGGCGAGGACGGTGGACGAGATGATGCCGAACGCCGGGACCGCGCGCTTGGAGATCCGGCCGAACGCCGCGGGGAACAGCCCGTCCGCCTCCGCCGCCCGGGGCATCTCGGCGCAGATCATCGTCCAGCCGTTCAGCGCGCCGAAACCGGAGATCACCACGAGGGCGGCCATCAGGTAGCCGGCCCAGGTGCCGCCGAAGATGTCGTTGGCTGCGGTCGCGTAGGGCGCGCTGGAGTCCCCCAGCGTCGCGGACGGCACGATCCCGAACACCGCCGTCAGCGACAGCAGGTACACCACCGCGGTGGCCAGCGTCCCCAGGATCGTGGACCGCGGCACGTTCCGGTCGGGGTCGCGCACCTTCGCCGCGGCCACCGCGGCGGTTTCCACGCCGAGATAGGAGAACAGGCACAGGGCCATCGCCCCGCCGATCGCGGCGACGTTGCTCTGGCCGCTGATGTTCCACGGGCTGAAGTTGCCGGTGCTGATGAAGAACAGCCCGACCGTCGACATGAACACGAGCGGGATGAACTTCAGGATCGAGGTCCACAGCTGGACCGACCCCATGTTCTTGACCCCGCTCAAGTTGATGGCCGCGGGGATCCACAGCCCGATCAGCGCCAGAACGACCGAGAACGACCTTGTTGTGGTCCTTGTTGATGAACTCCTCGACGTAGAGCACCCAGCCCACGACGATGGCGGCGTTCCCCGCCCAGGCGGTGATCCAGTACAGCCAGGCGTTGGAGAAGCCGGTCAGGTTCCCGAACGCCACCCGTGCATAGGCGTACGGGCCTCCGTCCGCCGGCAGCCGCCTCGACAGCGAGGCGAACATCACCGCCAGGGCCAGGGCACCGACCGTGGTCAGCGCCATCGCGAACAGGCTGATCGGCCCGTACGCGGCCAGGGAGCCGGGCAGGTTGAAGATCCCGACGCCGATGATGCTTCCGACGATCAGCGCGGTCGCCTGAGGCAGCCCCAACGTGCCCCGCGCCGCTTCCACACCCGGACTCTCCGTCGACTGCGTCGCCATCCTCGTCACCTCCCGGTACGGGTGCTGCCGGGGTCAGCTGGGCCCGATCGGTGCGCCAACCCTGTCTTGTCGGCCATCGGAATCTCCTTTGATCTGGGGAGTCACTCGGCGGTCTGTTGTGGTGCCGGGTCGGACGCGGTGTCTCCCCACGGCTGGGTCGCGTTGGGGACCTTGAACCCGATGAAGCCGTACAACACGTCCAGGATCGGGCTGAGGAAGTTGAAGAAGCAGAACGGGAAATAGGCGGCGGTGGAGACGCCGAGGACGCCGGAGATGTAGGCGCCGCAGGTGTTCCACGGCACCAGCACGGAGGTGACGGTCCCGGAGTCCTCGACGGCCCGGGACAGGACCTGTGGCGCGAGGCCGCGCCGCGCGAACTCGTTCCGGAACATCCGCGCGGGCAGCACGTCTGCGACGTACTGGTCGCCGGCGATGACGTTCAGCCCGATCCCGCTGGTGTTGACCGCGAGGATCAGTGGTCCACGCCGCCTGGTCCGCGACACGATGGGTCGCAGCAGCCGCTCGAGGAAGCCCGCGTGCTCCATCACGGCCGCGAACGACAGCGCGCCCAGCACCAGCCACATGGTCGTCAGCAGGCTCGCCATCCCCCCGCGGGAGAACAGCTGATCGATCTGGCTGACGCCGGAGTGGCTGACGAACCCGGTAGCCATCGCGCCGAAGATCCCCTTGATCGCGGTCGCGACCGGCCCGAGACCGGGGTCGTCCACGAACGCCTTCACCGCGTCCGGCTGGGTGAACGGGGCGAGGATGCCCGCGAACAGCGCCGAGCCGAGGATCGACAGGAAGGGCGGGAACTTCCGGATCGAGAAGACGACCAGCACCAGGAGCGGGAGCAGGTTCACGACGGAGATGTTGAAGGCCTTGGCGAGCTCCGCCCGGGCCGCATCGGTGCTGACCGCACCATGCGGTTCGGCGTTCAGCCCGAGACCAGGAAGATCACCAGGCTGATCCCCAGCGCCGGGGCCGCCGTCCAGATCATGTTGCGGACGTGCCGCCCGACGGTGAGGCCGCCGCCGACCAGCTTCGGGACCAGGATCGTGGTCTCCGACAGCGGCGTCATCTTGTCCCCGAAGTACGCGCCGCAGATCACCGCGCCCGCGGCGATGGCCTCGTTGAGAGCCCATCACCCGCGACATCCCGACGAAGGCGACGCCGAGGGTGCCGGCGGTGGTCCAGGAACTGCCCGTGACCATCCCGACCAGTGCGCAGATCACCGCGGTCGCGAAGTAGAACCAGACGGGGCTGATCAAGCTGATCCCGTAGTCGACGACGGTGGGGATCGTCCCGGCCATGTTCCAGGTGCCGATCAGCGCGCCGACGGCCAGCAGGATGAAGATCGCCCCTACCGCCGAGGTCACGCCGCCGACCGCCGCATCGGCGACGGCGGCCACGCTGTGCCCGTTCCTGAACGCGATCAGGCTCGCGAACGCGCGCGCTGAGCAGCAACGCGACCTGCAGCGGCCCGTTGGTGGCATCGATCCCGAACAACGCGATCGTCAGGGCCAGCAGCACGATCAGCACGACGACCGGGAGGATCGCGTCCAGCATGCTCGGCGGCTTCGGCTGCCGCCCGCTCGGACCGAGGGGCTCGCCCGCCGCGGCGCCAACGCCTGTCGAAGGTGCCGCGGACATCACATGCCGGCCGGAGGCGGCCGGCCGCACCACGGCAGCGGTGGCCACGCACAGTCGGCGCCCGTCTCCATCTGCCGCTCACTCCGGACCTCCTCCAACAGCGGGTCACGAAGCAGTGGCAGGTCATGCACCCTGCGTCGGCTTGAAGGAATCGTGCGCTGCCTCCGACAGGCTTTCATCATCCCCGCAGGGTGATTTTGCGGCTGACACACGCGGCTCCCCGAGCGCGCCTCGATCCCCCTGCTTACGTCAGGGCTGCGCCGGCCGTCTCGACGTCCTGCTCGATCGCGCTGGTGTCGGCCTGGAACTCTTCGTCTCGGTCTTCTCCGCGCGGCTCCTGGCCTCTTCGACCTCGAGGCCGAGGGTGGCGGCCGCGACGACCACCAGCCCTGACGCACGTGTACGCGTGCTACCGGGAAGCGACGACGGGCTCGCCGGGTCCGAGTGGCTGCACGTCGCCCGCCGCCTCGACGAGCTCGGCCATCCCCCGCGAGATGCCCTCGCCCAGGACCTCGACGTCGGGGAGCGCGTCGAAGTCGGCGTTGATCCCGAAGACGACCTGCCCGAGGTAGGAGTAGATGCCGATGGAGACGCGCAGGCCCGCGGAGATGGGGACGTACGGGTACAGCGACCGCAACCGGCGCCCGAGCACGTAGAGCGGCACGCGCGGCCCGGGCACGTTCGTCGTCACGGCCTGGACCACCGGCTGGATCGCGTGCGCGCCGGCCCGGATGCCGAGTGCGAGCAGGGGCGGCGCGACGAAGTCGGCCATGGCGACGATCGAGCGAGCGTCGAGGGCATCGAGCGCGTGCTTGTACTGCTTCATCTGCTCGTGCACCGAGGCCAGCCGCGCCACTGCGTCGGCTCTCCCCGACCGGCAGGTCCACGAACACCGCCATCAGCTGGTTGTTCAGGGCACCGCGCTCGTCCTGGCGTCGCACCGACACCGGCACCATGGTCCTGACGACGAGGCCCTCGCTCAGCCGGCCCCGGCTCGCCAGCAGGTCACGGAAGCCGCGGCTGATCGCGGCGAGCACGACGTCGTTGACCGTGCCGCCCAGGCCCTGACGCACGCGCTGGATCTCGCCCATCGAGGTTTCCGCCCAGACCCAGCGGCGATGAGGACTGATCGATCCGTTGAGGTCGATGGCCGGTCGCCCGAGCACCTGCCGGAGGACCGTCGGCGCCATCCCCCCGAGGACGGCCCCACCGCGGACCAGGCGCGCCGCGGTCTGCCGTGGGTCCGTCGTCGCCACGTCGCGGACGAGGGTGCCCAGGTGCCGCATCGGCAGCGTCACCGCGTCCGAGATGCTCGCGGCGCTCAGGGCGATGGTCCACGGCGCCGGCCGCGCCGACCACGGCTGCGGCGCGGGGTGCTCCGCGCCCGGGTCGACGGCGTAGATGAGCTGGAGCAGGTCGGTTCCGGCGATCCCGTCGACCATGCAGTGGTGCATCTTGGAGATGAGGGCCCAGCGGCCGTCCTCCAGGCCCTCGACCAGCCACGTCTCCCACAGCGGCTTGGCCATGTCGAGCCGCTGCCCGAGCACCCGGCCGGCGAGGTTGCGCAGCTGCTCGGCGCCGCCCGGGCGCGGCACCGCCGTGTGCCGCACGTGGTACAGGATCTGGAAGTGCTCGTCGTCGACCCAGACCGGCCGGCCGAGACCGAAGGGCACCGTGCGCACCCGCTGGCGGTACCGGGGAACCTGCGGGAGCTTGCCCAGCAGCAGCCGGACGATGTCGCCGTACGACGGCGCCGGGCCCTCGAAGACCGACACCGAGCCGACGTGCATCGGCGTCGTGCCACCCTCGGCGTAGTAGAACCCCGCGTCCGTGGTGCTCATCAGGTCCATCGCTCGCTCCCCTCGAACGCGTGCTGACCTGCATGCGAGGACGGGTCAGAGCGCACGGAGATCCCTCTTGAGGATCTTGCCCGTGGACCCCTTGGGGAGATCCTCGAGCACGTACACCTCGCGCGGGTACTTGTAGGCCGCCAGGCGTTCCTTGGCGAAGGCGACGAGCTCGTGGGCCCGGACGTCGATGCCGCCGGACAGGCTCACGAAGGCGATGACCTCCTCGCCGTACCGATCGTCCGGCCGTCCGATCACCGCGGCCTCCGCCACCGCCGGGTGCTCGTACAGCACCTCCTCGACCTCTCGCGGGTACACGTTGAAGCCGCCGCGGATCACGAGGTCCTTCGTCCTGTCGACGATGAAGACGAAGCCGTCGTCGTCCTGATAGGCCAGGTCGCCGGTGTGGAACCAGCCGCCCTCCATCGCCTCTGCCGTCGCCTCGGGGTTCTTGTGGTACCCCTTCATCACGTTGTAACCGCGCATCACGATCTCGCCGACGTTGTCCCGCCCTGCCGGCAGCGGGCGGCCGTGCGGGTCGACGATCTTCAGGTCCACCCCCCACATCGGCTTACCGACGGAGAGCACCTTGCGCTCCTGCGCGCTCCGGTTGAACGTCGCATGTGCGGCCGTCTCGGAGAGGCCGTACCCCTCGAGGACGACGGCGCCGGGGAACGCCGTCTCGAACGCCCGGATCACCTCGCCAGGCGCCGCGGCGCCGCCCGACACGGCCACGCGAAGCGAGGACACGTCGCGACCGGCGAGGTCGGCCTGGGTCAGCGCGATCCACATCGTGGGAACGCCGCAGATCACGGTCCCCCGGAACCGCTCCACGGCGTCGAGGACGGCGCCGGCCTCGAACCGCGGGATCAGCACGGTCGTCGCCCCGAACCGGACCGCCGCGTTGAGCGTGCTCGACAGCCCGAAGACGTGGAACATCGGCAGAACCAGGATCGACACGTCGTCCGGCTCGAAGCCGAACGTGTCCCCCCCGACGGTGCACGCCATGAACAACTGGAAGTGGGTGAGCTCGGCGCCCTTCGGCTGCCCGGTCGTACCGCTGGTGTAGAGCAGGACGGCGGGGTCGTCGGCGTTCGTCGGTGCGATGTCCCGGGCGTCGGGCGCCGCGTACAGCTCCTCGAAGGGGCGGGTGCCCCCGGGCAGGTCGGCCGACGTGGCCCGGACGACGTAGACGCGGCACCTCCCCGACCTCGGCGACGCCCTTCAACGCCTCGTCCAGGAAGAGGTCGAGGGTCACCAGCGCGGCGGCGTCCCCGTCACCGAGGTGGTAGGCGAGCTCGCGCGCCTTGAACAACGGGTTGAGCGGCAGCATCACCAGGCCGGCCTTGAGGATGCCGAAGTACGCGAAGACGAACTGGGGCACGTTCGGGAGCTGGACGGCGACCGTCTCGCCGGGCCGCAGACCCTGGGCGAGCAACGAGGAGGCGACCCGGCCCGAGATCTCGTCGACCTCCGCGTAGCTGAACGCGCGGTCGCCCGCGTGCATGAGGACCTTGCCGGGCGTGGCCCGCGCCGACTCCCGCAGGATGGTCGCCAGGTTGAACGTCATGAGACCTCCCCGGGTCGCACGTGTCGTGAGCCGAAGCAGCTGCCTCTCCACCCTCAGACTCCGCGCGAGGCCGATCGGGCGGAAGGGTCCAACGGCCCTGCGCTCGGCTCACTCGGCGCAGGCCGGGGTCAACGGGCGGGGCGAGCCCTCGGGACGCGGAGCAGGGCGACGGCGTAGACGAGCGCGGCCGTGGCGATGATGCTGAAGCTCGGTGGCAGCGACGGCACGAGGTAGCTGACGGTCAGCCCCACGGCCATCGCCGCGGCCGAGAGCGCGGCGGCCAGCGCCATCCCGGCGAACGGGCTCCTGGTCCAGCGGTGGGCCGCCCCGGCGGGGGCGGCCAGCAGCCCCAGCAGCAACAGGGCGCCCACGGCCTGCGTGGCCTCGGCCGCGGTCGCGCCGACGAGCGCGAGGAAGCCGATGCCCAGGACGGTCACGGGGACGCCGCGGGCGGCCGCGACGGCCTCGTCGAGGCTCGCGAAGACGAGCGGCCGGGCGATCACCAGCGTCACCGCGAGGAGCAGGGCCGCCGTCACCGCCGCGAACCGCGCGGCGGCCGAGCTCAGCCCGAAGATCGATCCGAACAGGACGTTGACGCCGGCGCCGCCGTTGCTGGCCCCCGCGGAGCTCGCCGCGTAGACCGACAGGGCCAGGACGCCGAGCCCGAGGATCCACGCGAAGACGATGCCGATGAGCACGTCGTCGGGGCGGCCTCGCCGGCCGAGGAGCCCCAGCACGACACCGATCCCGATCGTGGCGGCGAAGAGCCCCAGGCGAGGGTCGATGCCGAACGCCAGGGCCGCGAGGGCGCCCGTGAACGCGACGTGGCTCAGGGCGTCGCCGGCGAAGACCTGGGCCCGCAGCACCATCAGGTACCCGACGACGCCGGCGAGCAGGGCGATCGCGAGACCCGCGACGAGGGCACGGCGCATGAACGGCTCGTCGAGCATGCCGGTGAGGTCGTCGAGCGCGGACGCAGCGGGCCCGGCCGCGACGTACGCGTGCACCGTCACGGCGTGCTCCCGGTCGTGACGTGAGCGTCCGCCGAGACCGTCGCGCCCGGACGCCGGGCCGCCACGCCCTGCCCGCGCGGCGCCTCGGCCGCGCGCCGGCGCCACCTGCCGGCGGCCACCGCCGCGAGATAGGCGGCGAACGCGAAGGTCGTGACGAAGAACCCGATCGGATAGGGCTCGTAGTAGGCCACGAACAGGGCGCTCCAGGTCACGATCAGGCCGATCCCGACCGCCAGGGCGACGCCGAGGAACGGGCGCGCGGTCAGCGCCTGCGCCGCCGCGGCGGGGACGACCAGGAGGGCGAACACCAGCAGCGTGCCGGTGACCTGGGCGACCGCGGCGGCGGCCGCGGCGAGCAGCACGAGGAAGGCCAGCGACACGGCTCGGACGGGCACACCGCGCGCCGACGCGACGCCGGGGTCGACGGACGCGAACAACAGCGGCCGCCCGAGCACCGCGAGCACCGCGAGGCCGGCGACGGCCACGCCGGCCAGGAGCTGGACCTGCCCGGCGGTGACCCCCAGGAAGCTCCCGAACAGCAGGGCGCCCGCGCCCGAGCTGAAACCGCCGTAGAGGCTGCTGAACCAGAAGCCGAGGGCGAGTGCGACCGCCTGGACGGTGCCGGTGACGGCGGAGTCGGTCGCTGTCGCCGATGCGGCCCGAGCCGGTGGCGACGGCGATGACCGCCGCGGCGAGCAGCGCGAAGGCGAAGAAGCCGTAGGCCACGGGGATGCCGAGCAGCAGCGCGCCGGCAGCCCCCGGGAACCCGACGACCGCGAGCGTGTGCCCGGTGAAGCTCTGGCGCCGCAGCACCATGAACCAGCCGATGGCGCCGGCGAGGACGGCGACGATGGTGCCCGCCCCGAAGGCGTTGCACCATGAACGGGTAGTCGAACAGCTGCCGCATGTCGCCGACGAGGTCCCAGGTGAGCGCGGGATCGAAGCGGCCGCTGCCGGCGATCACGGGTGGTGGCGGTGGTCGGAGAGGCTGGGGCTCTCCGGGCTGGCCGACGACGACCAGCCGCCCGTCGGACGTGGTGAGGACCTCGACCGGCGTCCCGTAGAGGCGCGTCAGCGCCTCGCTGGTGATGACCTCGCGCGGTGGGCCCGAGGCGGCGGCCCCGTTGGCGATGTAGATCGACCCGGTCGAGGTACGCCAGGATCGGGTTCACGTCGTGCGCGACCATCAGGACCGCGACGTCCTCGGTGCGGCAGATGCGTGCGACCAGCGCGGCGACGGCCGCCTGGTTCGGCAGGTCGAGGCTGTCCAGCGGCTCGTCGAGCAGCAGCAGCCGAGGCCGTGGCGCGAGCGCCTGGGCGATCAGCAGCCGCTGCTGCTCACCGCCGGAGAGCTGGCCGATCGGGCGGTGGGCGTACGCGGACGCCCCGACCAGGTCGATGACCTCGCTCGACCCGCTCGGCTCGCTCCGCGCCCGCGCGCTGAACCTGTCGGCCCGCGGCAGCGGAACCCCCCAACGGTCGCCGTCCAGACCCGAGCCGGACGACGTCGATGCCGCGGAGCCGCAGCTCGGCGTCGAAGCTGCGCCGCTGCGGGCAGGTAGCCGATCGGTCGCCGGCCGTCGCCGGCCGGTCGGCCCAGCGACGCTCGACTCCCGGCGGACAGCCGGATCAGCCCGAGGATGGCCTTGATCAGCGTGGACTTGCCCGACGCCGTTGGGGCCCAGGACGGCGACGAACTCCCCGGCGTCGACGGTCACGTCGACGCCGGACCACAGGGTGCGGTCGCCGACCCGCACGGCGGCGTCGCTGAAATCCACGACCGCCGGCGGCACCGTCCTCGCCGCGGCCCGCTGCGTCCGCACGGCGACGTCCGGCCACGCTCAACGGCCCGGTCGCCTCTCGCAGGGCGTCGCGGAGGGCGTCGAGCTGGCGCGTCTGCCAGTCCTGCCAGGAGCGGTCGGCGGGCACCATCGTCTCGGTGATGGTGGTCACCGGGATGCCCGCGGCCCTGGCCGCGTCGACCTGGGCCTGCACGTCGGGCGTGGCGTTCTGGCTGTTGTACACGTAGACCTTGATCTGCTTGCCGCTGATCTGCGCGTCGATCGTGGCCTTGTCGGCGGCCGTCGGGTCGGTGCCCTCGCTGATCGCCTTCAGGAAGCCCGGCGGCGTCACGCAGGTCCAGGCCGAGCGCCGGGGCGACCATCGCGAAGATCGACTCCGACGCCCCGACCGGCGTACCCGCGTACCTGCGCCCTGATCTCGTCGATGACCTTCGTGTACGCCGCGAGGCCGCTGTGTCCGGAAGGCGGTGCTGCTGCGCGTCGAAGTAGGCGGCGTCGCGCCGGGTCGAGCCTTCGGTAGTCGGCCGCGAGCGCGTCGACGACCCGCTGCGACGTCGCCGGGGTTGTACCAGCGGTGCGGGTTGCCGCCGTCCGGCACGCCGACGCAGGTCGCCGACGGTCAGGTCGGTGCGGCGGCGCCGCAGGGTTGGCCGCGACCAGTTTCGTCGCCCAGGCGTCGTAGCCGACGCCGTTGATGAGCACCAAGTCGGCCGACGGCATCGCCCGCGCGTCGGCCGCGGTCGGCTCGTAGTCGTGCGGGTCGGCGTCGGGGTTGTCGATGATGCTCGTCACCTCGCACGTGCGGGCCGCCGAGCTGCGCGGCGATGCTGCCCCAGAAGTTCTCCGCCGCCACGACCTGCAGGACCCTCCCCGAGCGCCCGCCGCCCTGGCCGCCGGACCCCGCGGGCGAGGCGGACGAGGGGGCTCCGCACGCCGACAGCGCGACGGCCGTGACCACGGTGAGGACCGCGACCACCCTGCTGCGCACCGCTGCTCCTCCGATCACGTCCCCGACATTGCTAATGAGACCGGGTATCATTACTCCCGTCAAGTCACCGGCGTCGTGGGACCATCGAGCAGCCCGAGCAGGAGCGGCCCGAGCAGGAGGGAGTGCTGATGGCGGAGGCAGCGCCGCAGGTGACGGGCACGCGCGCGGTGCGGGCGACGCGCCAGAAGGCCGCGATCGACGTCGCGCTGGACAACGCGGCGGGGTTCCTCACGGCTCAGGAGCTGCACGAGCAGCTGCGCCACCAGGGCGAGAAGGTGGGCCTGGCGACCGTCTACCGCTCGCTCCAGGCCCTGAGCGATTCGGGTCTCGTGGACGTCGTCCGCACGGCCGCCGGCGAGAGCGCCTACCGGCGATGCTCGACCGGGCACCACCACCACCTGGTCTGCCGGTCCTGCGGGCGCGCGGTCGAGGTCGAGGGGCCGGCCGTGGAGCACTGGGCCGACAAGGTGGCCGCCGCGAACGGGTACACCGACGTCAGCCACACCCTCGAGATCTTCGGCACCTGCGGCAGCTGCACCGCGCACTGACGATCAGGGCAGCCGCGCGGCATGCTGGCCGTCGTGACGGTGCGACGCACGCTTCGGCTCGTGTCCCTGCCGCTGGGCGCCGCCGCACTGGGCGCCGAGGGCGTGCTCCGGCGCCGGCTCGGCCAGGACCCCGCGGAGGTGACCCGGCGCCAGCGGGCCCGTACCGTCGCGCGCACGCGGCGCGTGCTCGGCGAGCTCAAGGGCGGGGCGCTCAAGGCGGGCCAGCTGCTGTCGACGGTCGAGGCGCTCTTCCCCGCCGACCCGGAACAGAGCTGGCGGGAGGCCCTCACGTCGCTGCAGGAGTCCAACCCCGGCATGCCGTGGTGCGACGCCGAGCCCGTGCTCGCCGCCGAGCTCGGCCCGGGCTGGCGGGAGCGTTTCGTGCGGTTCGAGGAGCGGCCGGCAGCCGCCGCCTCGATCGGCCAGGTGCACCGCGCGGTCTGGCGCGACCCCGCCGGCGCCGGCGAGCTCGACGTGGCGGTCAAGGTGCAGTACCCGGGGGTGCGCGAGGCGATGCTGGGCGACGTCCGGGCCTTCTCGCTCGCCTCCCGCGCCGCAGCGCTGATCGCGCGGGGGGTGGCCATGCCGCCGCTCGTCGCCGAGCTGCGGACCCGCCTGCTCGAGGAGCTCGACTACACCCGCGAGGGCGCCCAGCAGCGCGCCTTCGCCGCGGCCTACCCGCCCGGCGACGCCGAGGCCGTCGTGCCGAGGGTCGTGCTCGCCACGCCGCGGGTGCTGGTGCAGGAGTGGCTGGACGGCGTCCCGCTGGCCCGGGTGGCGACCACCGGCACGCAGGCCGAGCGCGACCGCGCCGGCGAGCTCTACCAGCGCTTCCTGTTGAGCGGGCCGGCGCGATGCGGGCTGCTGCACACCGATCCGCACCCCGGCAACTTCCGCCTCACCCCCGACGGCCGGCTCGGCGTGCTCGACTTCGGCTCGTGCCTGGCGCTGCCCGGCGGCCTGCCCCGCACCTTCGGGCGGCTGATCACGGCCCTCCTCGCCGGTTCCGACGACGCGGTGCTCGCGGCCCTGCGCGAGGAGGGTCTGGTGAAGCCGGGGGCCACGCTCGAGGTCACGAAGCTGCGCGACTACCTCGCGCCGTTCAGCGAGCCGGCCCGGCACGAGACGTTCCGCTACACGCGCGCCTGGCTGAAGGGACAGTTCGCCCGGGTCAACGACCCCCGCAACCCCGAGTTCGCCGTGGCGCTGCAGCTGACCATCCCGCCAGAGCAGCTCTTCACGCACCGGGTCTGGCTCGGCATCGTCGGCGTCCTGAGCCAGCTCGAGGCGTGCGTGCCGGTGCGCCCCGAGCTGCGCCGGTGGCTGCCCGGCTTCGAGCTGTGAGCCGCCGCCCGGGGTAGGCGATGCTGGGGTCATGACCGAGGCCGGCTGGCTGGGCGGGGCCCGGAGCGCCTTCGCGCTCACGCTCGACTTCGACGCCGAGGAGGTGTGGATCGGCGCGGACCCGGCCAACGCCCGGCGGCCCGGGGTCCTGTCCCAGGGCACCTACGGCGCCAAGGTGGGCGTCCCGCTGATCCTCGACCTGCTCGACCGGCTCCGGGTCCCGGCCACGTTCTTCGTGCCCGGCCGGGTGGCCGAGCGGCACCCGCAGCAGGTCCGGGACGTCGTCGCCGCGGGGCACGAGCTCGCCCACCACGGGTACACCCACACCCACCCCGGCCGGCTGACGCCCCAGCAGGAGGCCGCCGAGTTCGCCCTCGCGCTGGGCGTGCTGCGGGGCTTCGCGCCCGACGTCACCGGCTACCGCTCGCCCGCCTGGGACTTCAGCGAGGCCACGATGGGCCTCCTCGCCGAGCACGGCATCGCGTACTCCTCCAACCTCATGGACGACGTCCGGCCCTACCGGCACGCCGAACGGCGTCGTCGAGCTGCCGGTGCAGTGGATCCTCGACGACGCCCCGCACTTCTGGTTCAGCAACGCCGACTGGACCAAGCCGATCCGTTCGGCACGGGACGTCCTGCAGATCTGGCGGGAGGAGGCGGCCGGCATCCACCGGCTCGGCGGCCTGTGCGTGCTCGCGCTGCACCCGCAGATCATCGGGCGGCCGGGGCGGCTGGCGATGCTCGAGGAGTTCCTGCGGTGGGTGCTCGACCAGGGCGACGTCCGGGTGGCGCGCTGCGCCGAGATCGCCGCCGGGGTCGCCTGACTCAGCGCTCGGGCGGCAGCACGTCGACGAGGTCGACGTGCTTGGGCAGGATCCCGTCGCCGCTCGACACGCCGCGCACGCGGCGCCCCACCCACGGCACGAAGTGGCGCCGCACCCAGCGGACGTCGGCGGCCAGGTCGGCGGTCCGGCGGGGCGGGGGGCCGGGTGGCAGCGGACGGCGCCACCAGCCGGGCTCGCCGGCGAGCAGGGCGGCGTCGCTCACGCCGAGCGTCTCGAGCACCGCCGCCGCCACCCGGGCGTGACCCTCGGGCGCGAGGTGCAGCCGGTCCTCGTGCCACAGCCGCCGGTCGTGCAGCGCGGGCACCGACCCGACGTCCGCGAGGCGGGCGCCGTGCCGGGTGGCTGCGGCCCGGACGCCGTCGTTGAAGAGCCGGAAGCGTGCGGCCAGCCGGTCGGCGGTGCGCCCCGTCCCGCCGGCGCGCTCGAGCACGGTGAAGAGCAGGACCTCCAGGCCGGCCTCGCGGAGCCGGGCGACCGTCGCGTCGTAGCGGCGCAGCACGGCGACGAGGTCGGTGCGAGGGCGCAGCGCGTCGTTCGGGCCGGCGTGGAAGGAGACGAGGTCGGGCCGCAGGTCGAGGGCGACGGGCACCTGCTCGGCGACGACCTGGTCGAGCAGCCGGCCGCGGATCGCCAGATTCGCGTAGCGGATGCCACCGGTGGCGGTCGCCAGGGCCGCGGCCACCCGGTCCGCCCAGCCGAGGTGGCGGCCGTCGGGCCCCAGCTCGTCCTGCATGCCCTCGGTGAACGAGTCGCCCAGCGCGAGGAAGCTGCGGGGGAGTGCGTCGGCCACCCGCTCAGTCTGCCGCGCTCGGGGTCCCGCTCCGGCCGGGGGGTGGCGAGGGCGTCCGCCGCCCGGCGGCCCCAGGGGTCGAGTTCCGCGGCGGCCCCCAGGAACTGCCCGGCCGGCGCGCACCGGGCGCGGTCGAGGCCCCCCGAGGGTGCGGGGGCACGGACGACGTCCGCGACGAGGCAGGTCACGTTGTCGGGAGCGCCGGCGTCCAGCGCCGCCTGGAAGAGGCCCCGCACCGCCTCGCAGAGAACGGGCGCGGCGAGGCGCTCGGCGATGACGGACCGCTCCACGTAGTCGCTCAGGCCGTCGCTGCAGACGAGCCACCGGTCGCCGGGCCGGGCCGGCTCGACCAGCACGTCGGCGGTGACGGCGTCCCCGTCACCCTGCAGGGCCTTGATGATGACGTGACGCTGCGGATGGTGCTCGGCCGCCTCGGGCGTGAGGTCGCCGAGTCGACGAGCATCTGCACGAAGGTGTGGTCGCGGGTGAGCTGCTCGAGGCGGCCGTCGCGGAGGCGGTAGCACCGCGAGTCGCCGACGTGGGCCAGCGCGGTCACGCCGCCGTCGAGGAGCAGCACCGGTCATCGTCGTGCCCATGCCCGCGAGCTGAGGCGCCCCCGCGACCGCGGTGCCCAGGCGGTACTCGGCGAAGTCCACGGCCGCTGCCAGGTCGTGCTGGGGCCCCGGGACGACACGCAGCGGTCGAGGTAGGTCACGGCGTGCGTGGCGATGGCGCTCGCCACCTCGCCGAAGTCGACCCCGCCCATCCCGTCCGCGACGACGAGCAGGCGCTCACCGAGGTAGGCCGAGTCCTCGTTGTTGGGCGGCGCAGCCCGGGATGCGTGCCGCCGGACACCACCAGGGCCGGCTCGGACTCGCCCGGGGCGTCGACCGCTCCGGACGACGTCACGCGGGGATCGCCCCGCGCTCGGTCCGCAGCAGCCGGGAGGGGCGGGCGAAGCCCGCCGCGGGAGGGTCGGCGCACGGCGGGCACAGCAGGAAGCCCTGCATGTGTCGGACGCCGAGCCCGACGAGCATGTCGAGCTCGGCCTGAGCCTCCACACCTTCGGCCACCAGCACGGCACCCACGGTACCCGCGAAGGTCACCAGTGCGGTCACCAGCGCCTGCCGGGCCGGGTCGAGGTGGATGTCGCGGACGAGCGACAGGTCGATCTTGATGAAGTCGGGCTCGAGCTTGAGGATGTGACGCAGGCTGGCGTAGCCGGCCCCCGCGTCGTCGACGGCGACACGCAGACCCGCGGCTCGGTGCCGCTCGAGCGCCCCCGCCAGGGCCTCGTAGTCGTCGACCGGGATGTGCTCGGTGATCTCGACCACGACGGCGCGCGGGTCGACCGCCGCGAGCAGACCGGGGAAACCGTCGCTGAGGATCGCCTCGGCCGACAGGTTGAGGCTGAGGTACCCGACGTGACCGGGGCGGTCCAGCGCGGCGAGAGCCGAGCGGGCGGCGGCGAGCTCGAGCGGGAGTCGCAGCCCGACGGGTTCGGCCTGGGTGAACCACACCTCGGGGCCGTGCCCGCTGTCGAAGCGCGACAGTGCCTCGACCCCCGTCGCCACGCCGGCCAGCACGTCGACGATGGGTTGGAGCACCAGGCGGCGACCCAGGCCCGAGATGGCGCCGGTGGTCCGGTCGCGCACGCCCTCGAGGGCGGCTGCCTGGGCGTGGTCGCGGGTAGCTCGGCGACGACGCCGGCGAGCAGCTCGAGCACGGTCAGGTCGGCGTGCTCGAGCTCCGGCCGGGCCACGCTGCTCGCGCAGGACAGCATGCCGATCACCTCGCCCGTCGCGTTGCGCACGGGAACGCCCACGTACGCGCCGATGCCGAACTCGCGCGTCACGGGTAACCGGCGGGTGACCGGTTCGGCGCCGGTGTCGGCCACCACGGGCGGGAGCCGGCCGTCGAGCACCCGCACGCAGTACGACCCGGCGAGCTCGCGGACCTCGCCGGGGCGCGGACCGACGCGGGCGGCACCCGGCGTCGACGTGCGTGAAGACCTGCTCCTCACCGCGCAGGCTCACCAGCCACGCCACCTCGACCCCCAGGTGGCGGCGGGCGAGGCCGAGCACCCGCAGGACGCTGTCGTTCTGGTGCGCCGGCAGCGGCGTCGTCGGATCGAGCACGACCTGTCACCCCTCTCGTTCCCGCCGCTCCCGTCCGCATTCTGCTCCTCGACGGGGCCGTGGGGACAGGGTAGTCAGGCCAGAAAGTCATCAGCCGTCATCCCTGTCACGCCCGGTTTGACCGGCTCTTGCCGTCTCGCCGTGTGTGTGTGCCGAAGGTCGCGCCCGGGGACGAGACATGCCGCGGGCCCGCCACCCTGGTGGGGTGACGGGCCCGCGGCCGGAGGGACGCCCGTGCCGGTGGTCAGCTCCGGCGTGCGTCGCTGCGGGGGCGCTGCAGGGTGAATGTCTCGAACGGGGCCAAGGCGCCGTCGGGCCCCAGGACGTCGTAGTACGTCACCGTGAGCCGGGTGAGACCGCCGCGGCGGGTGCCGGGGTCGACGTCGAACGCCGCGAATCCGTAGGCGTGCGCCTCGTCGCGCACGGCCGACCAGGGCGCCGCCTCCTGCACGTACACCGGCGCCCGCTTGCCCGTCACCGGGTCAGGTGCCGTGACTGCGGTGATGACCCGGCAGACGGGCGGGGTGAAGAACAGCCCGTTGGACGGCGCCGAGGTGCCCCCGCCGCCGAGGACCATGTGCACGGTGCCCTGGGTCGTGTCGACCACCGTGGTCTCGGTGGAGCGGGGCACCGGCGTCAAGGTCGGGTTGTCCTCGTGGCCGCGGATCGGGTGCGAGCGCTCGTAGTGGTGCTCGTGCCCGCAGACGACGAGGTCGACGCCGTACCTGTCGAACAGCGGCACCCACTCCTGCCGGATGCCGAGGTCGGCGCCGTTGAACTTGTCGGCCGTGCTGATCGCGACCTGGTGCATGCACACGACCACCCAGTCGACGTCCTCGTCCGCGCGTGCCGCCGCCAGCTCGTGCTCCAGCCAGCGCTTCTGCTCGCCCTTGCTGTAGCCGCGAACGTAGGAGTTGCCACCGTCCTGGTAGGCGACGTCGTCGTTGGCGATGCTGATGACGCGCACCGAGCCGGGCGTGAACGAGTACCACAGCCGGCGGGTGACCTCGGTCTGCCCCGGCTGCTCGGGCAGGGCGAAGTAGGTCTGGTAGGCCTGGTAGCCGATCGGGCCGTTGCCGAGCTCGTTCTCGTGGTTGCCGGCCGAGGGCATCCATGGGCGGTGCCGCGCGCTGCGCGTGTTGTTGTTCCAGAAGTCCCACGGGGTGCCCTGGTCGCCGAAGCTGGTGAAGGTCAGCGCGACGCGGCCGCGGGGTGCTGTGCGGAACGAGCCCGCCTCGGGCTCGGCCCCCTCGTGAATGCCAGGTAGAGGTACTCCCGGTCGGCGCGCAGCCCCTCGAGCCGGGCGTGGTGGGCGTACACGACCTGACCCGACTTCGCGTCCGTGTAGGTCTCGGTCGTCGCCGGCACGCTGTGCAGGTATCCCACCTGTGTGCCCAGGAGAACACGCGCGCCGGTGACGGGCTGGAGAGTGTGCCACGACGCCACCACCTCGCCGGCGGCGTCGGCCCCGAACTGCAGGTGCAGCCCCGCGACGGGCGGCGTCGCCACGGGGTCGCCGCCCTCGCGCCAGGAGGGCGCCGCGCCCGGGTCCGGCGCGGCGGCGGCGTCGCCGGCCGGAACGCCCACGGCCGCCGCGGCACCGGCGACCGGCGAAGCCTGGGAATTCACCGGGCGGGCCTGCATCCGGCACCGGGGGGCGGGCGGAAGAGGGGGTGTCGACGGTGTCGAGACCACCGGCCCCGCGACCACCAGCCCCCAGCGAGCGAAGGAATCCACCATGCGCCTCTCCCGTAGCGCCGCGGTCGCCGCCGCCGGCGCCGTTCTCGCCGTCGGTGCCACCACCGTCCTGACCGCACCGGCGGCCGGTGCCGCCGTCACGACCTCCCCGGCCGCCGCCTCGACGAGCAGCCACAAGCCCGGAACGAAGTCCCTCGTCACCGTGCTGAGCGCCGACAAGAACGGCTTCGACGCCAACTCCAAGGACTTCGACATCCTCACGGCGGCGGTGGTGGCCGTGCTCAAGGCCAAGCCGCACTCGGCCGTGGGCGTCCTCGCCGACGGCAAGGTCGCGCTGACGGCGTTCATCCCGACGGACGGCGCGTTCCGCCTGCTGGTGCGCGACCTGACCGGCAAGAACCTGAAGTCCGAGGCCGCGGTGTTCAAGGCCGTCGCGTCCCTCGGCATCCCCACGGTCGAGCAGGTGCTGCTCTACCACGTCGTGCCGGGCGCGACGATCACCGCCCGCCAGGCGCTGCACGCGAACGGCGCGCTGCTGAAGACCGCCCAGGGCGGCGCGATCAAGGTCCGCGTCGTCGGGGCGAAGCTGTTCCTGCAGGACAAGGACCCGAACTCGCGCAACCCCCGGGTCGTGGTCGTGAACATCAACAAGGGCAACCGCCAGATCGCCCACGCGATCGACCGCGTCCTGCGCCCGCTCGACCTGCCGCCGGTCGCCCACCACTGACGGCTGCGCATCACCACGCCTGACGGCGCGGGGCCCGGGTCGACGACCTAGCCCCGCGCCGTCAGCGTGAGCAGGCTGGCCTCCGGCCGGCAGGCGAAGCGCACGGGGGTGTACGGCGAGGTGCCGAGCCCGGCGCTGACGTGCAGGGCGGCCCGGCGGCGGGCGCCGTCCGGGGCCTGCACCTGCCACGACGACACGCCTCGGGCCTTCCGGCGGGGCAGGTCGCAGTTCGTCACGAGGGCACCGGTGAAGGGCAGGCACAGCTGGCCGCCGTGCGTGTGGCCGGCGAGCACGAGGGCGGCCCCCTCGGCCGTCATCGCGTCGAGCACCCGCCGGTAGGGCGCGTGCGTGACGCCGACCGTCAGCTCGTCGCCCTCGCCGGGCCCGACCCTCGCCCGGCGCAGGTGCCGGGTAGCGGTCGCGCCGGATGTGCGGGTCGTCCACGCCGACGAGGTGCAGGGAGGTGCCCGCCACCTTGACCTGCCCACGCGCGTTGCCCAGGTCGAGCCAGCCGGCGGCCGTGAAGCCCGCGACCAGCTCGTGCGTGGGCAGGCGGACGCCGACGACGCCCTGGCCACCCCCGTTCGGGAGGAGGTAGCGGGCCGGGTTCTTGGGCCTCGGGCCCCAGTAGTCGTTGGAACCGAGCACGAACACGCCGGGCCGGTCGAGGAGTCCCCCGTACGCGTCGAGCACGGCGGGGACGGCGTCGACGGCGGCGAGGTTGTCGCCCGTGCTCACCACGAGGTCGGGCTCCAGGGCTGCCAGCCCGCGCAACCAGTCCGCCTTGCGCCGCTGCCGGGGCACCAGATGCAGGTCGGAGACGTGCAGGACGCGGATCGTCGCCGCCCCAGCGGGCAGGACCGGCAGCGTGAAGCGGCGCAGGGTGAAGGCCCGCGCCTCGAGCGCGGCGTAGCCGATCCCGGCACTGACCGCGGCGAGGCCGGCCAGGGGAAGGGTCACGGCGCGCACCCGGAGCATGCTGCCAGACGCTCGTGCCCGGCCCTCGCGTCGGGAGGGCGGCCGCGAGGGCCGGTGGGAGGATGCGGCCATGGACCAGCCCGGCACCGACCTCAAAGCCCGCCTGCGCAGCGACCTCACCGAGGCCATCCGGAGCCGCGACGAGGTGCGCTCGGCGACCCTGCGGATGGCCCTGACGGCCGTCCGCTCCGAGGAGGTGGCGGGCACCACCGCGCGCACCCTGTCGGACGACGACGTCGTCGCGGTGCTCGGCCGCGAGGCCAAGAAGCGCCGCGAGGCGGTCACGGCGTACACCGGGGCGGGCCGGCCCGAGCTGGCCGAGCGCGAGAGCGCCGAGCTCGCCGTGATCGAGGGCTACCTGCCGGCGCAGCTGTCCGACGAGGAGGTCTCGGCGATCGTCGCGGACGCCGTCGCGGCGGTGCGGGCGGACGGCGGGACCGGCCCCGCGGCCATGGGCCGCGTCATGAAGGCCGTCCAGCCGAGGACCAAGGGCCTCGCGGACGGCGCCCGCGTGGCCGCCGAGGTCCGCCGCCAGCTCGCCGGCTGACGGCGCGCGTCAGAGCCTCGGCGGCGGCCCGTGCCGCTTCTTCTTCTTCGGGGGGGTCGGTTTCTTCGCCGGGGTCGGGCCGCCGCCGTTGCCGTTGCTCGGGTGGATCGTCACCGTGGCGCCCTGGTTGGCGGTGGCTCCGCTCCCCGGGGACGTGCTCGCCACCTGACCGGCGGGCACGTTGCTGTCGACCGGGGAGCCGACCCGCGGCGAGAAACCGGCCCCGGACAGGATGCCGATCGCGTCCGAGATCGACTTGCCGGTGACGTCGGGCACGTCGCTGCCGCTGCTGCCCAGCATGTCGGACGGCGGGTCCGGCCAGTCCGACGTGTCGCTGCCGGGCACCGCGACCTGCATGATCTTCGCCCAGATCGGGGCGGCGATGGTGGCACCGAAGATCGACTGGCCGCCGTAGTTGTGGCCACCGATGACGTGCAGGCGGTTCAGGCTCTTGCGCAAGGTGCCGGAGGCGACGGTCGGGTTGTCACCCACCCAGACCGCGGTGGCGCGTGCGTGGGTGTATCCGACGAACCAGGTGTCGACGGAGTTGTCCGTCGTGCCGGTCTTGCCGGCGACGGGCGCATTGATCATGCCGTTGACGTCCGTGGCCGTACCGTTCGTGATGACTCGCTTGAGCGCGTACGTGACCCCGTGCGCGATGTCGGGGTCGATGGCGTCCTGCTTGCACGGCGGGGCCTTGACGGGGACGGTCTTGCCGTCCGACTTCTTGATCGACAGGACGGGGAAGGCGGGGCAGTAGGTCCCGTCGGCGGCGAACGTCGCGTACGCCGTCGCCATCGTCAGCGGCGAGATCGAGAACGGGCCGAGCGTCATCGCCTTGATGCACTGCGGGATGTCGACGAGGGAGGTCTGGCTGCAGTTGTAATCGCGCGGGGCGGCCATGTGGACGCCGAGGCTCTTGGCCGTCGCCGCGATCTGGCACAGCTCCAGCTGCTCCGACATGGCCACGAACGCGGTGTTGACGGAGTTGGCGGTGGCGTCCAGGACGCGCATCTTGCCGCCCTCGGTGGGCTCGGAGTTCTGCGGCTTGTACAGGTCGCCCGAGCCGAACAGCCGCCGGCCGTTGCATTCGGTGAAGTCGGGATTGTCGAGCGTCCCGACATCGGAGTCGATCACGTCGTTGAGCGCCTTGCCCTCCTTCAGCCAGGTGGCCAGTGTGAACGCCTTGAACGTCGAGCCCGTCTGGAAGCCGGTGGAGCCGCCGAGGCTCGAGTCGACCGCGTAGTTGATCTCGGTGCTGCTCGACGAGGCCTTCGGGCTGTAGGTCTTGTTCTCGGCCATGGCCAGCACGTGGCCCGTGCCCGGCTCCACGGTGACGGCGGCCGTCCCCGCCTTGCTCCGGTCACCGATCTTCAGGTACTGGGCGATCGCCTTCTGCGCCGCGGCCTGCACCTTGAGGTCGACGCTCGTGGTGATCCGGAGGCCGCCCCGGTCGAGGGCGTTGATGCGCTCCGCGCGGGTGCTGCCCAGCGCGCTGAACGACTCGGTCCCCGAGGCGATGAGGTTGCGGACGTACTGGCAGAAGAAGCCGAGCCCCTGGATCGCGGCGATGCAGCCCGACTGCTGGTTCTTGCGCTTGAGGGTGACCTTGGTCGTCACGGCCTTGCCGTAGTCGGCGTCCTTCAGCATGCCCAGCTCGTGCATCCGGCTCAGCACGGTGTTGCGCCGGGCGAGGGAGTTGGTCTTGTGCCGGAACGGGTCGTAGGTGTCGGGGGACTGCACGATGCCCGCCAGCAGGGCGGCCTGCACGACCGAGAGCTTGGCCGCGGACACGCTGAAGTAGAGCTCCGCCGCGGCCTCGACCCCGTAGGCGTTGTTGCCGAAGTAGGCGATGTTCAGGTACCGCTCGAGGATCTCGTCCTTCGTCAGCGTCTTCTCGAGGTCGATCGCCGCCCGGATCTCGAGGATCTTGCGGTTGGCGTCGCGGGCGACCGCCGCCTCCTGGGCGGTCTTGTCGCCCGCGTAGACGGCCTGCTCGAGGTACAGGTTCTTGATGTACTGCTGCGTCAGCGTGGAGGCGCCCTGGACCTCGGTGCCGTTGCCGAGGTAGTCGCTCGCCGCGGCGCGCACCAGCCCGATCGGGTCGACACCGCCATGGTCGCGGAAGCGCGCGTCCTCGATCGCGATGATCGCGTTCTGCATGTTCGGGCTGATCTTCGACAGCGGCACCTCGCTGCGGTTCTCGTTGTAGAACCGTGCGATGAGCGGTGCCGTCCTTCGCCAGCAGGACGGACTGCTGGGACAGCTGCGTCGCGGGCGGCACGGCCTTCAGGTCGTTGAACCAGTTGATGCTGCCGCGGGTCGCCCCGCCGGCCGCCGCCACCGCCGGCACGAAGAGACCGGCGAGCAGGGCGCCGGCGACGACGCTGGCCACGAGGAAGAGGCTGAGCAGGCCGAGAACCCGGCCGGCGGCTGCCGACGTGCTGCGCATGGGGAGCAGACTACGTCGCGACGCGAGGGCGTACGATCGCGCGTTGCTGTCGGCGGCGGCTTTCTGGAAGCGCTTGCCGTCACGGCGCGTGAGGATCGCGGCGCCGGTCGCAACGTGCCTCCGATGCCCGATTCGGTCAGCACAGAGTCACCGAGATTACGCAGAGTGTGTCGACTAGGCCCTTCGGGTCCTGGGGAATCATCCGTCCGGCCCGTATCAGGTGCCCGCCGGTGACCCTACGTTTCTGAGCAGGGGTTCCGCCGGCAGGCGAGGGCTCGAGGCAGATCGCGGGGGTAACAGGAGGATCTCTGTCATGAGCAACACCTACGACTGGGCGTCCCGTGGAGCGTGCCGCTCGTCGGATCCCGACGCCCTGTTCGTGCAGGGGGCGGCGCAGAACCGGGTCAAGACGGTGTGCATGTCGTGCCCGGTGCGGACCGAGTGCCTCGCCGACTCGCTGGACAACCGGATCGAGTTCGGCGTGTGGGGCGGCATGACCGAGCGCGAGCGGCGTGCGCTGCTCCGCCGGCGTCCCAACGTCCTGTCCTGGCGCCGGCTCCTCGAGACGGCGCGCGCCGAGCACGAGCGGGTGATCGAGCTCGCCGCCGAGGCGAGCGCGCCCACCGCGTCCCGCCGGGCCGGCTGACCCGGCGGAGCTTCGCTCGGGGGGTCCACGGGGGCTCGCCCCCCGTGGGTTCAGCTCTTGGCCAGACCCGTCCCGATGTCGCGGAGGCCGGCGAGGTCGTGCACGTCCTGGGGGCGGGCGGCGACCTCGACGACCGGGACCCGCGGGAACGCCGCCGTGAACCGGGCGGCCAGCGAGCGCTCGCGCTCCCGCCGCAGCGTCCGGTCGGCGTGCACCCGGAGCAGCGCCGCCGTCAGCTCGAACCCGCCGGACTCCTCGAGGTCCTCCGCGGCCGTCAGGGCGCGTGCGGCCGACAGCTCCTCCGCCTGGCTCATGTGCACCCGGTTCAGCACCAGGCCGGCCAGCGGCATCTTCTCGGCGGCGAGCCGCTCCACGAAGTAGGACGCCTCGCGCAGCGCGTCCGGCTCGGGCGCCGCGACCACGACGAACGCCGTCCCGGGGGCCTGGAGGAGCTCGTAGGTGCGCGAGGCCCGCTCCCGGAAGCCCCCGAAGACGGTGTCGAGCGCACCCACGAACGCCTGCACGTCCTTGAGGATCTGGGCGCCCAGGAGCTTCGTCAGGACCCCGGTGCGCTCCCCACCGCGGCGGAGACCACGCGCAGGTAGGCCTTGCCGCCGGCCTTGGCCGGCGCCGAGAGGATCCGGATCAGCCGCCCGTCGAGGAACGACCCGAGTCGCGGCGGGGCATCGAGGAAGTCGAGGGCCGACCGGCTGGGCGGGGTGTCCACGACGATGAGGTCCCAGCCGGCGCCGTGGCGCTGCCGTCGCGCCGGCGGCGGCGGCCGCAGCTGGCCGAGCTTCTCCATGGCCATGTACTCCTGCGTGCCCGCGAACGAGCTCGACATCGCCTGGTAGAAGGGGTTGGCGAAGATCTGCGCCGCCTTCTCGGGTGTCGCGTGCTGCTCGATCACCTCGTCGAAGGTGCGCTTCATGTCGAGCATCATCGCGTCCAGGCCGCCGCCGGCGACGACGTCGACCCCGGTCACCGGGCGCGGGGTGTTGTCGAGCTCCACGAGCCCCATCGACTGTGCCAGCCGCCGGGCCGGGTCGATGGTCAGCACGACCACCCGCCGGCCGCGCTCGGCGGCACGCAGGGCCAGGGCGGCGGCCGTCGTGGTCTTGCCTACGCCGCCCGCGCCGCAGCAGACGATCATGCGGGTGCCGGGGTCGTCGAGGAGGCCGTCGACGTCGAGCGGGGGCGACTGGCGCCCCGCCGGACGATCGGCGCGCCCTGCGGAGGCGGCGTCATGCCGCCCCTGCTCGACGAGGAGGTCCGCGAGGTCGTACAGCGCCCCCAGGTCGATGCCGCCGGCCAGGGCCGGCAGCTCGGCGAGCGGTCGGCCCACCGCGGTGAGGTCGACGCGCTGCTCCCGCTCGAGCTCGACGCGCAGGGCGTGGTCGGTGCCCTCGGCGAGCAGGCCGTCGGCGAGCCGTTCGAGCAGGGCACCCTGGACGCCGCCGGTCTGGCCGCGCCCGCCGAGGCCACCCGCGCGCAGGCCGGCCACGACGGCGCCCGGTCGAGCCGGCCGGCCACGGCGAGCTCGAGGTCGGCGGCCCCGAGGACCGGCTCCCGCACCATGTTGACGAGCACGCAGCCGAGCGGCAGGCCGACGCGGCGCAGCTCGGCGGCGGCGTCCTGCGTCTCCTGCACGGGCATCTCCTCCAGCACGCTGACGAGGTGCACGGCCGAGGCCGGGCTGCGCAGCAGCGTCATGATCGAATCGGCCTGGTTGCGGATCGGCCCGACCTTGGCCAGGTCGGCCACCTCCTCGTTGACGTTGAGGAACCGCGTGACCCGGCCGGTCGGCGGCGCATCGAGCACGATCGCGTCGTAGACGGGACCCTTCGGCCCGCGCCGGCGCGCCGCCTCGTAGACCTTGCCGGTGAGCAGCACGTCGCGCAGCCCCGGCGCCACGGTGGTCGCGAAGTCGACGGCGCCGATCCGCTCGAGCAACTTGCCCGCCCGGCCCATCCGGTAGAAGAGCTCGAGGTACTCCATCAGGGCGGCCTTCGGCTCGACGGCCAGCGCGAAGACGTCCCCACCCCCCGACGCGACCGCGATCTTGCGCTCCTCGTAGCGGCAGCGGCGGCACGTCGAACAGCTGGGCGATGCCCTGGCGACCCTCGACCTCGCAGAGCAGCACGCGCCGGCCGCGGGACGCCAGCGCCAGCGCCAAGGCCGCGGCGACGGTCGTCTTACCGGTGCCGCCCTTGCCGGTGACGACGTGCAGCCGCGTCCGGGCGGGGTCGTAGGGCCGGTCGGAGGGGTGCTCCGGCGGCGTCACTCACCCTGGAAGCGTAAACAGCGGCCCGCCGGGCCGCCCGATGTCGCCGCTACGCTCACGCCATGGCTCAGCAGTGGGAGTACGCGACGGTGCCGCTCATCGTCCACGCGACCAAGCAGATCCTCGACCAGTGGGGTGAGGACGGCTGGGAGCTCGTGCAGGTCGTGCCGGGCCCGGAGGGCCAGGGGCTGGTCGCCTACCTGAAGCGGCCCCGGTCGTGAGCGCCGGCAGCCGGGTGGCGCGCCGGCTCGCCGAGCTCGGGCTCACGCTGCCCGCCGTGGCGGCCCCGGTCGCCGCCTACGTGCCCGCCGTCGTCGACGGCGACCTCGTCTGGACCTCGGGCCAGCTCCCGTTCGTCGACGGCGCCCTGGCCGCCACGGGGCTCGTGGGTGACGGCGAGGGCCTGGTGCACCGCAGGACGCCGCCCACCTCGCCCGGCTCTGCGCCCTCAACGCGCTCGCGGCCGTCGGCTCCGTGGTCGACCTCGACCGCGTCACCCGCATCGTCAAGGTGGTCGGGTTCGTCGCGAGCGGCCCCGGCTTCACCGGGCAGCCGGCGTGGTCAACGGCGCCAGCGAGCTGCTCGGCCAGGTGTTCGCCGGCGCCGGCGGCCACGCGCGCAGCGCCGTCGGTGTCGCCCAGCTGCCGCTCGGCGCCCCCGTCGAGGTCGAGCTCGTCGCCTCGCTGCGCTGAGCGCGCCTGGATCGGGTCGGATCGGAGCGGCCGGGCGCTCAGCGCCGCGCGTCCGCGGCCGTCCCCGCCACGAGCTGTTCCACGAGCGCCCCCGCGAGCTCACCGATCCGCGCGGCGGCGACGCTGCGGCGCTCGGCCTCCACCGCGCGGACGGCGCCCGCCGCCACGTCCGCCACCGCCTGCGCGGTGTCGGCCAGGGCGCCGGCGAGCCGGACCGCCGCGGGTGGCGCGAGCACCCCGGCGTCGGCCAGCGCCGTCACGGCGCACTCGAAGGACGCCGGCAGCTCGGTGGGCAGCGCCGCACCGGCGGCGTCCGCGCCCCAGGCCGCGAGCAGCGGAGCCAGCGGGACCCTGCGCCGCTCCAGACAGGCGCTGGTGTGGCCGCCCGCGGGTGGATGCGCCGGCGGGGGGGCCGTCACGTCGCCCTCCGCCGGCTCCGGTGAGGTCCACACCGAGTCGAGGTCGCGGCCCTCCGCGATGAACGTCCGGAGCAGGCGCAACGACGCGCCGCGCTGCCGTGCCCGCCGCACCTGCCGCAGCCGCTCCACGTGCTCCGTGCCGTAGACCGACACACGGCCGTGTCGGCGCGGCGGCTGCAGGAGCCCGCGGGTCTGGTAGGCCCGCACGTTGCGCGCGGTCATCTGCACCGCGGTCGCCAGTTCATCGAGCGTCATGCGCCCGTCGTCCGTCATGTTGCTGTCCCCGAGTGGTCCGGCCCCGACCGGCCGCGCCGGCCGCCGGTCCTGGTGATCCGGCGGCCGGAGCGAACACTAGACCCTGCCACGGCTCGCGGGCCAAGGCCTGCCACGCTGGGGCGGTGCTGCGCGAGTTCCCCCTGGCCGGGCGGATGGCCGACCGCGTCGGGCCGGCCGGGCTGCCCCTGCACGAGCCGCCGCCGGTGCGCACGGCGGCCACCGTCATGCTGCTGCGCGAGGGCGACCGGGGGCCGCAGGTGTTCGCGTTCCGCCGGGTGCCGCGGATGGCCTTCGCCCCGGGGATGCTCGTCTTCCCGGGGGGGTCGGTCGACCCCTGCGACGCCGACCCCGCCGTGCCCTTCGCCGGCGTCGTGGCCGCCGGGCTGCGGCCGGTGCTGGCCGCCGCGGTCCGCGAGACCTTCGAGGAGTGCGGGGTGCTGCTGGCGCAGAGCACCTCCGGCCCGGCTCCGGACGCCGCCGAGCTGGCGTCGCCCGCGTGGGAGGAGCGCCGCGGAGCCCTGGCCGCGGGTGTCGTGCCGCTCGGCGCCGTGCTGGCCGATGCCGGGCTCGCGATCGACCCGGCCGCCGCTGGCGCCCTGGGCCCGCTGGGTCACGCCGGAGTTCGAGAGCCGCCGCTTCGACACCTGGTTCTTCGTCGCCGCTCTCCCCGCCGGGCAGGAGGCGCGCGATCTGGGCGGCGAGGGTGAGCGTGCGGCCTGGCTCGACCCGGCGGAAGCCGTCGAGCGGCACCACGCCGGCGAGCTGCCGATGCTGCCGCCGACCCTGGTGTGCCTGGAGGAGCTCGCCGCCGCCGGCTCGCTGGCATCGCTGCTGGCGGTGCGGCGCACGGTCCGGCCGGTCTCGCCCTGGGTCGCGCCGGACGGCGACCGGCTCGTGCTCCGGATCGACCTCGACGGCGTCGGCGGCGGGGAGCCGCGCGATGGCTGAGCCGGGTGCCGGGCGGTGGACCGGGGGTGACGTCACGCCCCTCGCGCACTGCGTCCTCGCGCCGAACCCGGGGCCGATGACGCTCGACGGCACGAACACGTGGGTGCTCAGCGCGCCGGGTGCGGCGCGGGCCGTCGTCGTCGACCCGGGCCCCGACGACCCCGCTCACCTGGCCGCCGTGCTCGACGCCGTCGACGCGCGTGCCGCCCGCGTGGGCGTCGTGCTGCTCACGCACGCGCACCTCGACCACAGCGAGGGGGCCCGCTCACTGGCGGAGCGCGCCGGCGTCGGCGTCCGCGCCCTCGACCCGGCGCAGCGCCTCGGCGCCGAGGGGCTGGCCGGCGGCGACGTGGTCGAGCTCGACGGGCTGCGCGTCGAGGTGGTCGCGACCCCGGGGCACACCGGCGACTCGCTGTCGTTCGTGCTGCCCGAGGGCGGGGCGCTGCTCACCGGCGACACGGTGCTCGGCCGCGGGACGACGGTCGTGGCCCACCCGGACGGCCGCCTGGGCGCCTACCTCGACTCGCTGCGCCGGCTCGAGGCGCTCGCCGACCAGGTCCCGCTGAGTGACCTCCTGCCGGGTCACGGGCCCGCGCTGCGCCACCCGCTCGACGTCGTCCGGGCCTACCTGCGGCACCGGGCCGAGCGGCTCGAGCAGGTGCGGGCGGCGGTGGCCGCCGGCGCGGTGACCCCCCGCGACGTCGTCGAGCTGGTCTACGCCGACGTCCCGCGCGACGTCTGGCCCGCCGCCGAGCTCAGCGTCCGGGCCCAGCTGGAGTACCTGCAGGTCTCGCGCTGATCATGCAAACCGGTCCGATCATGGAAAGCCACCATGATCGGACCGGTTTGCATGATCAGCGCAGGGTGGGGAGGAGCAGGGCGGGGGAGGGATCTCAGCGGGCGCGCTTGCGCAGGCGGTCGATGTCGAGGAGGACCACGGCGCGGGCCTCGAGGCGCAGCCAGCCGCGTGAGGCGAAGTCGGCGAGCGCCTTGTTCACGGTCTCGCGGGAGGCGCCGACGAGCTGCGCCAGCTCCTCCTGGGTCAGGTCGTGCGCCACCCGCAGGCCGTCGTCGGTCGGGCGGCCGAATCGCTCGGAGAGGTCGAGGAGGGCCTTGGCGACCCGCCCGGGCACGTCGGAGAACACGAGGTCGGCGAGGGCCTCGTTGGTCCGGCGCAGCCGCCGGGCGAGGGCGCGGAGCAGGTGCCGTGCCACGTCGGGCCGGCCCCGCAGCCAGGCGTCGAGGTCGTCGTTGCCGACGCCGATGAGCACGGTGTCGGCCACGGCCGTCCCGGTGGCGTTGCGCGGCCCGGGGTCGAAGAGCGAGAGCTCGCCGAACATCTCCCCGGGGCCGAGGATCGCCAGCAGGTTCTCGCGGCCGTCGCCGGACGCCCGCCCCAGCTTGATCTTGCCCTCGATGATGACGTAGAGCCTGTCGCCCGGGTCGCCCTCGTGGAAGATCGCCTCACCGCGCGGCACCTCGACCTGCGTCATCGTCGAGCGCAAGGCCTGCGCGGCCTCGTCGTCCAGCGCGGCGAACAGCGGTGCCTGGCGCACGACGTCGTCGTCCACCGGTCCCTCCTCATTCCCCAGCCTCGGCTGCACCCGGCTCACGCCCGGCGCCTGACCCCGCAGTCTGCCGCACCCGGCACCCGGACGCTGGATCAAGGGTGCATCACGCGCCGGGGATCAGGCCGCGTCGTCAGGGCCGGGCTCGCTCGGACGGCGGTGCCGGCCGCGCCGCCGCAGCGGCAGGACGGGAGCCAGTGCGGCGACGGGGCCGGCGACCGGACCGGCGACGGGAGCGCCCGAGGGGGCTTCCGCGAGGTGCGCGCACGCCGGCAGCGGCCGGTGGTCGTCGAGGCGGTCGAGCAGCTCGTAGGTGGCGCCACGAGCCGTGGCACGCAGCGCGCCGGCGTAGGCGTCGAGGTCGCGCTGCGCGTCGCGCAGCCGGGGCAGCAGGGCCGCCTCGTGCCGCGCGGCCCGGTCGGGCCGATCGGCCCGAGCCGTGGCCGGCAGCCCGATCAGCTCGCGCAGCCCGAACGGCGGCACCGGCGACCCCGGCAGGCTGCGCACCACCGGCTCGTCGACGGCCGCCACCGCCGCCACCGCGAGGTCGAGCCGGGCCGACAGCAGCCGGCGCCAGTGCTCGATCTCGCGCAGCTCGGTCAGCAGCGCGAGCTGGCGGCGGCGGGCCTCCTCGCCGGTTGCCCGGCCCGTCGTCACGGTCACCGCCGTCCCCTCCCTCGAGCTCGCGTCGTGACCAGCGTCATGACCAGAAGGTCGGCCCGGGGCTCGGGTGCCCTTGAGGGCGCCACCGCCGCACCACCCCTTAGGCGGACGACGATCACCCCCGCGGTGGCCGACGGTGACGACGCCCTCCCGCGGCCGGGCCGACCAGGACCTGGCGGGGCGGCGTGGCGGCACAGCCGGGCGCCGTACCCTGATCCCGTGGTGGCCGTGCGGACCGAGAGGGCGATCGAGACGTCGCTGGCCCTCACCCGGCGGGCCCGGCGCATCCACCGCCTGCTCGCCCTGCGCTACCCCGACGCCCACTGCGAGCTCGACTTCACGAACCCGCTCGAGTTGCTCGTCGCGACGGTGCTGTCGGCCCAGACCACCGACGTCCGGGTCAACCAGGTGTCGCCTGCCCTGTTCGCCCGCTATCGCACCGCCGCCGACTACGCCGCCGCCGACCGCGAGGACCTCGAGCGGCTGATCCAGCCCACGGGGTTCTTCCGAGCCAAGTCGCAGACGCTGGTCAAGCTCGGCGCGAAGCTCGTCGACGACTTCGGCGGCGAGGTGCCGCCGCGGCTCGAGCAGCTCGTCACGCTCCCCGGCGTGGGGCGCAAGACCGCCAACGTCGTGCTCGGCAACGCCTTCGGCATCCCCGGCATCACGGTCGACACGCACTTCGGGCGGCTCTCGCGCCGCTTCGGCTGGACCGCGCAGCGACGACCCCGTGGTGGTCGAGCAGGACGTCGCCGCCCTGTTCGCGAAGCGCGACTGGACGATGCTCTCGCACCGCGTGATCTTCCACGGGCGGCGCACCTGCCACGCCCGCAAGCCGGCCTGCGGCGCGTGCCCGGTCGCGGCCCTGTGCCCCTCGTACGGGATCGGCGAGACCGACCCCGAGCGCGCGGCCCGGCTCGTGAAGGACTCCCCGCCCGCCGAGGACGCTCCGTGAGCGCAGGTCCGGTCACGGGCCGCGCGCTGCCGGCGTGGTTCGCGCCGCTGGAGCGCGTCGCGGCGACGGCCCGGGCGGCCGACATCAGCACCTTCGTGCCGCCGCCGGGTCACCACCGGCGCTCGGCGGTGCTCCTGCTGTTCGGTGAGGGCCCCGAGGGCCCCGACATCCTGCTCACCGAGCGGGCGGCCGGGCTGCGCTCGCACCCCGGGCAGGTCGCCTTCCCGGGGGGCCGGGTCGAGGACGAGGACGCCGACGCCGCCGCGGCGGCCGTCCGGGAGGCGCGGGAGGAGACCGGGCTCGACGCGGAGGGCGTCGTCGTCACGGGCACCCTGCCCGACCTCTACCTGCCCGTCAGCGACTTACGCGGTGACGCCCGTCCTCGCCTGGTGGCACCGGCCCTCACCGGTCGACGCCGTCGACCGCACCGAGGTGGCGCGCGCCGTCCGGGTGCCGGTCGCCGAGCTGCTCGAACCCGCCCACCGCTTCCTGGTGGCGCACCCCAGCGGCTATGTCGGGCCCGGGTTCGCCGCCCGGGGCCTGTTCGTCTGGGGGTTCACCGCCGGCGTGCTGGATCGCGTCCTCGCGCTGGCGGGCTGGGAGCGGCCGTGGAGCCGCGACCGGATCGAACCGGTGCCGGCGACCGCCACGGACGCGCCGTGATCGACGTCATCCTCCTCGTCGTCGTGGTGTCCTACGCGGTCTCCGGCTACCGGCAGGGGCTCGCGGTCGGCGCGCTCTCGCTCGGGGGCTTCCTCGTCGGGGCCCTGCTCGCGATGACCGTCGTGCCGCCGATGGCGGAGGGCCTGCAGGAGGGCATCCAGCGCTCGTTCGTGGTGCTCGTGTGCGTGCTGCTCTTCGCCTGGCTGGGCCAGCTCGGGGGGGCCGTGCTCGGCGGCCGGCTGCGCCAGCACCTCACGGTGCGGCCGGTCCAGGTGGCCGACCAGCTGCTCGGCCTCGTCGCCGGCGTCGCCGCCGTGCTGCTCGTGCTGTGGTTCGTCGGGGGCGCCTTGCGCGGCAGCCCGGCGCCGAACATCAACCGCGCGATGTCGTCGTCCAAGGTCCTGTCGGCCATCGACCGGTTCATGCCCGAGGGCCTGGACGTCCTCGCCGAGAACTTCCGCCGAGCGGTGGCCGGCAGCAACTTCCCCCGGGTGTTCGCCGGCATCGCGCCTGAGACGATCCAGCCCGTGCCCAGCCCCGATCCCGGCGCGTTCAGCAACGCCGTGGTGAGGAGGACCGAGCGCAGCATCGTCAAGATCGTCGGCGACGCGGAGGCGTGCGGGCGCGGCCAGGAGGGCAGCGGCGCGGTCGTCGGGCCGGAGCGGGTGGTGACCAACGCGCACGTGGTGGCCGGGGTCACCGACCCGACCGTGCAGGTGGGAGGGGTGGGCGACAAGCTGCCCGCGCGCGTCGTGCTCTTCGACCCGCAGCGCGACCTCGCCGTGCTCGCCGTGCCGGGCCTGACGGCACCCGCGCTGCCGCTCGCCAGCGACGACCTCGGCCACGGGGACGACGCGCTGGTCGCGGGGTTCCCGCGCAACGGCGACTTCAAGGCGGGGCCGGCCCGGGTCCGCAACGTGCTGCAGGCCACCGGCGAGGACATCTACGGCAAGGCCGGCGTCCAGCGCGAGGTGTACTCCCTCTACGCCGACGTCCAGCCCGGCAACTCCGGCGGTCCGCTGGTCAGCGTCGACGGCAAGCTCGCCGGCGTCGTGTTCGCCAAGTCGCTGGACGACGCCTCGACCGGCTACGCGCTGACCATCAGGGAGGCCATGGGCGACATCAGGGCGGGGCAGTCGGCGCAGGCTCGCGTCTCGTCGGGTGGCTGCACGAACGGCTGAGACACTGGACGCCGTGACCGCCGCGCAGCCGATCGCACCCGGCGCCGGGCCGACACCGCCGGAGCCCGCGCACGGGCTCTGGCTGGGCTGGGTGCCCGGCGCGCTGCTGCTGGCCGGAGCGACGGCCGCGGTGCGCAGCGTGCCGAACTACGACAACCGGATCGTCGCGACGTACGCCCTGCTGTGGGTCGCACTCGCCGTCGCGGTGTTCGCCCGGTGGCGGGTCGGCGTCACCGGCCGCCTCTGGAACGCGCTCGTCGTGGCGGCGGCGGGGGCCGTGGTGTGGCTGGTGCCGACGTTCACGTACGTGCCCGCGGCCGAGGCGAGGGCGCTGCGGGGCGTGCTCGCGGTCGGCACCGTGGTCGTGGCCCTGGTCCTCGGGTTCCTGCCGCGGTGGCACCGGCCGGTCGCCCTCGCGCTGGCGGCCGCCCTGTTCGTGTACATGGCGGCGACCGTGATCCGGCTCGACCCGCTACCGAGGATCGACACCTGGTACACCGTGCAGCAGGCGGCAGACGCCACCGTCCACGGCCGCAGCATGTACGGCCGGCTCTGGGAGGGGCCGCCCAGGCACTTCATGCCCTACACCTACCTGCCCTGGACCGCCGTGCTCCTGGCGCCGTTCAAGGTGCTCCTCGGCGACGTCCGTTGGGGGCTGGCCGCCGCTCAGCTGGTCGGGGCCGGCGTCGTCGCGATGCTCGCCCGCACGCGCCCGCCGGGCCGCGTCCGCCAGGCCAGCAGCACCGGCGACGGGAGGCGGGCCGACACGGCCACGACCGCCGCGGTCCTGCTGCTGCTCCTGCCCGGGACGTCGACGAGCATCGAGCAGTCCTGGACCGAGCCGCTGATCTTCGCGTTGACGGCGCTGTGCCTGCTCGCGGTGGCGCGCGGCGTCCCGTGGCTGGGGGTTCTGGGGCTGGCCCTGGCGCTGGCCAGCAAGCAGCACGTCGCGCTGCTGCTGCCGCTCTTCGCGGTGTGGCGCCCGTTCGGCGTCCGCCGCACCGTCGTGGCGGCCCTCGGCGCGGCCGCCCTGGTGGCGCCGTGGGTGATCGCCACGCCGAAGGGGATGCTCCACGACGCGGTCTCGCTGCTGGTGAACTGGCCGCCGATCCGGTTCTCCGACACGCTCTACCTGGCCGCGATCAAGAACCTGGCCTGGACCCCGCCGTTCTGGCTCACGGGGCTCCTCGTCGTGGCGATCGTCGGCTCGGCCGCCTGGGCCGCACGCCGCTTCGACCCCTCGCCGGCCCGCTTCGCCGCGCTCGCGGCTTTCACGCTCTTCGGCGCGAACCTGCTCAACAAGCAGGCCTTCTACAACCAGTACTGGTTCGTGGCCGCGCTCGTGCTGCTCGCGTGGGCCGCCCCCGGCCGTGAACGCGCCGCGGACGTCGGCCTGACCGACACGGACGAGGGCTCGCAGGAGGGCTCGGACGAGGTCTCCCCCCGGGCCTCCGACGAGGGCGCGCACAGGGATCAGCCGGCCGGCGCCCTCGCCCCCGAGCGCACCTGAGCGAGCCAGTCGAGCAGCACGCGGGTGACCTCGCCGGGGTTCTCCTCGTGCGGGTAGTGGCCGGCGGCCGGCACGAGCTCGAAACGCAGCGGGCCCGCGACGCGACTGCCCGACTGCACCGCCGTCTCGGGCAGCA
Source organism: uncultured Actinomycetota bacterium (assembly GCA_963794075.1). GTDB lineage: Bacteria > Actinomycetota > Actinomycetes > Actinomycetales > Kineosporiaceae > DATKNA01. The sequence continues at coordinate 8,648 of CAWCCY010000004.1, read as the reverse complement.
CCCAGGGATCGACGCCGCCGTGGACCTGCAGGACGGGCACCTCCAGCGGGTCGCGGATGGCGGCCGCGAACCTGCGCCCGTCCGCGCGCCACACCGAGCGCACGGCCCAGCGGTAGTACTCCATCGACGTGTGCGCGACGAACGGCAGCCGGATGGCCCGCGCGTACCGCTCCTCGGTCTCGGCGTCCGGCCAGCCCGGCCCCGACCACGCCCGCAGCAGGCGTGCGACGCCGTCCTTGTCGCCGAGGAAGCGCTCGGGCGTGATCGGCGCCTGGAACGCCAGCAGTCGCCCCACCGCGCGCCGTTGCCGGCGACCGGCGAGGGCGGCCCGCAGCGTGAGGGGGTGCGCCATCGCGACGGCGGCGACGCCGGCGGTGACACGCGGCTGCAGGCCCGGCATCGACCATGCGATCCAGCCGCCCCAGTCGTGACCGACGACGACCGCCCGGCTCGCCCCCAGCGCCCGGACGACGCCCGCGACGTCCGTCGCCAGCGTCGGGGTGTCGTACCCCTGCGGGGGCTTGTCGGAGCCGCCGTAGCCGCGCAGGTCCATCGCGACCGCGTGGTAACCGGCCTCGGCGAGCGCGGGCAGCTGATGGCGCCAGGCCCACCAGAACTCGGGGAAGCCGTGCAGCAGCAGGACGAGCGGGCCCGACCCCGCCTCCACCACATGGAAGCGGGCTCCGTTCGCGGCGACGAACCGGTGCCGCCAGGGTCCTTCGACGAGGATCTCGGCCGCGTCGACCGTCACCGGCCGTTGTGACCGGGCTTGACCGCCGCGATCGTGTCCTTCGCGTTGCGGATCGCGCGCTCCGGAGGCGCGAGCTTGCCGAGCCGCGACCGGCCGACGAGCGCGAGCAGCGCCGCCACGGCCAGGAGGACGACCGTGACGATCAGGAAGGCCAGCCAGGGGCTCAGCCCGGCGGCGACCAGCCCGTAGGCGCCGGCGATGACGAGCGTGATCGACGCCAGCACGCCGAGATACCCCGCGGCGCCGAAGAGCCCGCCGCCGACGGCAGCGTTCTTCACGTCCGCCCGCAGTTCGGTCTTCGCCAGCGCGACCTCGGCGCGGACGATCCCCGACAGGTCGTCCGAGGCCTGTGCGACGAGCTGCCCGAGCGTCCGCTCCTCCGCCATGCCCTGCTCCTCTCAACCCGGTCTGCCCAGCCGTCCCCGACGGCGCCGAGCCTACGGCCTCACCGCAGGTGAAGCCGCCCGGCAGCAGCAGCCGGGGGCGTGACGGACCAGATCAGACCTTGCGGGGGACGCGGGCGGCCGCCGTGGCCACCCGGCGGATGGCGTGCGAGGCCGGCGCGGCCGCGTGCCGGGTTGCGGGGGAGCGCCCGGAGAGCCGGCGGCCGAGCAGGTCGATCACCTCGCCGAGGTCGGGCAGCACCCACTCGCTGCTCTGCGGCGGGCGCATCCACACGACGTCGCCGGTGCGCACCCGGGACGGCGGCAACGGCACGTAGGACCCCGTGCTGTGCAGCAGGGCGCCCTCGGGCAGACCGTCCGGCAGCCGGTCGGGGACCGCCGCGCCGCTGGTCGTGCTGGCCAGCAGGAGCAGGCGGGGCCGGACGGACGCCCAGAGGGCGACGGGCCCGGGGATGAGGGCGCGGGAGAAGATCGCCTCGGGCGGGGTGGACCCCAGCGGGAGCTCGACGACGTCGATCCCGTGGCCGGTGACGAGCAGGACCGTCGCCGGCTCCTCCGACCAGGCCGACGCGTCGTGGCGGGGGGCCATGCCGTCGGCGGCGTGGATGGTGCCGGTGGTGAGGCATCCGACCTTGCGGCAGCGGTACTGCTCCGACCGGGGGTCCCACCAGGCGCCGGGTGCGATCGACCAGCCCGCCTCGAGGTAGGCGTTGACGGCAGCGCGCCGGCGGGCCTGCCGCAGCACCCCGGTCAGCATCGCCGCCTCCGCCCTTCGTCGGGGGCGGGCGCCGGGCCGGATGCGACCGGCCGGCCGGGTAGGCCGAACCGGTGACGCCTCGACCCTGCGAACCCGCCCATCTACGGATCGTCCCCGCGCCCTCGCTGCGGGCGCAACGACTTCTCGGAAGGATCAGTTAAGAAGTCAACAAAGCTAGCACCAGCTCCCGGCGTGTCGCGGACACGCCGACGCGCGGGTCGCTCAGTCCTCCGCTGCCGCCGGCTTGGCCATGCCGGTCTTGATCATCTCCATCACCGCCGAGTCCGCGAGCGTCGTGGAGTCGCCCACCTCGCGGTTCTCGGCGACGTCGCGCAGCAGCCGGCGCATGATCTTGCCGGAGCGGGTCTTGGGCAGCTCGGGCACCACGAGGATCGAGCGCGGCTTGGCGATCGGCCCGATCTCCTTGGCGACGTGGTTGCGCAGCTCCTGCACGATCTCCTGCCCGGCGGCGGTGGCGGCGTCGACCGAACCGCGCAGGATGACGAACGCGACCACGGCCTGCCCGGTGGTGGCGTCGGTGGCGCCGACCACCGCCGCCTCGGCCACCTTCGGATGAGAGACGAGCGCCGACTCGATCTCGGTGGTCGACAGCCGGTGGCCCGACACGTTCATCACGTCGTCCACGCGGCCGAGCAGCCAGATGTCGCCGTCGTCGTCCTTCTTGGCGCCGTCGCCGGCGAAGTACTGCCCCGGGAACCGCGACCAGTAGGTCTCGCGGTACCGATCGGGGTCGCCCCAGATGCCGCGCAGCATCGACGGCCACGGCTCGGTCAGCACGAGGTAGCCCCCGCCGCCGTTCGGCACGGGGTGGGCCTCGTCGTCGACCACGTCCGCCGAGATGCCCGGCAGCGGTGTCTGGGCCGACCCGGGCTTGGCCGCGGTGACGCCGGGCAGTGGGCTGATCATGATGGCGCCCGTCTCGGTCTGCCACCAGGTGTCCACCACCGGCGTGCGGTCGCCGCCGATGACCCGGCGGTACCACATCCACGCCTCCGGGTTGATCGGCTCGCCGACGCTGCCGAGGACCCGCAGGGTCGACAGGTCGAACTGGGCGGGTGTCTCCTCGCCCCACTTCATGAAGGTCCTGATCGCGGTCGGCGCGGTGTAGAGGATCGTGACGCCGTACTTCTGCACCAGCTCCCACCAGCGGCCGCGATGCGGGGTGTCCGGCGTGCCCTCGTACATCACCTGCGTCGCGCCGTTGGCGAGCGGCCCGTAGACGATGTAGCTGTGCCCGGTCACCCAGCCGACGTCCGCGGTGCACCAGTAGACGTCGCTCTCGGGGTGCAGGTCGAAGACGTTGCGGTGGGTGTAGGCGACCTGGGTGAGGTAGCCCCCGCTGGTGTGCAGGATGCCCTTCGGCTTACCCGTCGTCCCCGAGGTGTAGAGGATGAACAGCGGGTGCTCGCTGTCGAACGACGGCGGCTCGTGCTGGTCGGAGGCCGCCGCGACGGCCTCGTGCCACCACAGGTCGCGCGCGTCGTCCCACGCGACGTCCTGCCCGGTGCGGCGCACGACCAGCACCGTGCGCACCGACGGCGAGGCGGCGACGGCCTCGTCGACGGCCGGCTTGAGCGCGGCGGGTGCGCCGCGGCGGTACCCGCCGTCGGCCGTGATGACGACCTTCGCCTGGGCGTCCTCGATCCGGCTGCGCAGGGCCTCGGCCGAGAAGCCGCCGAAGACCACCGAGTGCGGGGCGCCGATGCGCGCGCAGGCGAGCATGGCGATGGCGGTCTCGGGGATCATCGGCATGTAGATCGCCACCCGGTCGCCGGCCTCGACCCCCAGCGCGAGCAGCGCGTTCGCGGCCCGGCAGACCTCGGCCCGCAGCTCGGCGTACGTGATGGTGCGCGTGTCGCCCGGCTCGCCCTCGAAGTGGAAGGCCACCCGGTCGCCGTGGCCGGCGTCGACGTGCCGGTCGACGCAGTTGTAGGCCACGTTCAGGGTGCCGCCCACGAACCACCGGGCGAACGGCGGCTCGCTCCAGTCCAGCGTCTGCGACCAGGGGGTCGCCCAGTTGAGCGCCCGGGCCTGCGTGTTCCAGAACTGCGGCCGGTCCTGCGCGGCCTCCTCGTACAGCTCGGGCTGCGCCACGGCCTGGGCCGCGAACTCCGGGGGCGGCGGGAAGCGCCGCTCCTCGCGCAGCAGGTTCTCGAGCGTGTCGCTCGGCCATGCTCAACCTCCGTCGGGGCGGGGCGTCGGGTCTGCAGTGAGGCTAGTCAGCCTGCGGCCCCGCGCGACAGGTGGGCGCCCCTGCTGACGACCGCGGGGCGACGAACGGGGCGTCCGCTGCGACGGGCGGCGAGGCGTCGCGCTGCGTGACGCACCGTCACATCCGGACCGTTCCGTCCAGGCACGCTGCTGATGATTCGTCACGAGAAGTAGGCGGCGGGGGTACCGCTGTCGCCGTCCTGGGCCTACGCTCGGCCAGCGTGGTGGGAGCGGAACGGCCGCCGGGGCGGCCGGCTCCGTCTCTCCCGGCCTTCCTCCCGCCGTTCTCGTCGTCCCGCCGGGCGCAGCCGCCGGCCGACCCGGTCGAAGGCGTGGTGTTCCCGCTCTCGGGCGAGGCGCGCTCGACCTCCGCCGCGGGCCGGGGCGTCGTCGCGGACGCCGTCCGCGCCGTGGCTCCCGACCTCGCGCAGCAGGTGCTCGACACCCGCGCGTGGCGTACGGGCTACCTGCCACACTTCCGCGAGATGACCCGGCTCGCCCTGACGGCGCCGGGTGGGGCGACCTCGATCGCCGCCGCGGGGCTGGCGTCGGTGCACGAGCGGTTCAGGTACCGCCACGACGGCGAGGACCTGCCGCTGAGCGCCGTCGCGGAGCTCGCCGACGGCCCCGGCGCGCTCGGCACCCACACCGTCACCGGCCGCGGCCGGCCTGGGCCCGACGTGCTCTCGGTGCCCTACCGCGGCGGCCGGCTCGTGGCGGACGACCTCGCCGCCCAGCTCGACGTCTGGCTGGCCGCCGGCACCGCCGAGCCCTCGTTCGCGGACGCCGTCCGCGCGGTGATGGCCCGTCCCGGCTGGCTCGACCTGCGTGACGTGACCGTCGTGGTGCTCGGCGCGGGTGCCCAGATGGGCCCGCTGGTGTCGCTGCTCGGCTGGGGCGCGCACGTGGTCGCCGTCGACCTGCCCCGGCCGGCGATCTGGAGCCGGCTGCTCGGGGTGGCCCACGGCACGCCCGGGCGGCTGTCGCTGCCGCTGCACCGGCCGCTGCCCGCCGACGCCACCGACGACGAGATCGCCCACGCGGCCGGCGTCGACCTCGTGGCCCGGGCCCCGCAGGTCGCGGCCTGGCTGGCCGGCCTCGAGGGCCCGTACACGCTCGGCAGCTACGTCTACGCCGACGGGGCGGCGCACACGCGGGCTTCCGTCGCCGTCGACGCGATGACTACCACGCTGCTCGCGCGCGCGCGCGGACGTCTCGCTGGCCTTCCTCGCGACGCCCACGGACGCCTTCGCCGTTCCGCGCGAGGTGGTCACGGACAGCCGGCGCCGGTACGCGGGCCGCCCGTCCCTGCGCCGGCTGGCACGGGCTGGGCTCGGCCGGGCGCTGTTCCGGCCCAACCACACCGGGCTCGAGCGCCTGCCCGACGGCTCGGAGGGGGGCGTCGAACGACTCGCTCGTGCCGCAGCAGGGGCCGAACTACGCCCTGGCGAAGCGGATCCAGCGGTGGCGGGCCCTGCAGGCGCGGGCCGACGGCCGGCTGGTCTCCTGAACGTGGCGCCGCCGACGCGGACCCGCTCGGTGCTGCGCAACCGCGCCCTTGCCGCGGCCTATGCCGGTGCGCACCGGTTCAGGTCGAGGTCTTCGACCCGTCGACGTCGAACACCCTGATGGCCGCGCTGCTCGTGCACGACCTTCGCAACCCCGCCGCCGCGGCGAACCCGGCGACGCCGCTGCGGCACCGCTCGAGCTCTTCTGGCAGGGGCCGACCACGGGGGCTCTGCGGACGCCTTCGAGCCCCGCTCCGTGCTGCCGGGGCTCGCCGTCGCGCTCGGGATGCTGCAGCGAGGGGCGTGAGGGTCGACGACGCCGCGCTCCGCCGCATCCTCGAGGCCGCCCGCTGGGCCCCAGCGCCAACAACAGCCAGCCCTGGCGCTCCGGCGTCGCCCGCCGCGGCGAAGCGTCGTCTCGATGCCCTGTTCGCCGCGCTGATGCCGGCAACCAGGCCTGGCGGCACGTGCCTCGGCCGCTCGTGCTCGTGGCCGCCGCCGACGCCGACCGCGAGGGCCGCGCGCTGCGGTGGGCCCCTACGACGCCGGCCAGGCCGTCGCCCACCTCACCGTGCAGGCCCGAGGCCGAGGGCCTGGTCGTGCACCGATGGGCGGGTTCGACCGGACGCCGCCGCGCCGCGCGTTCCGACCTGCCGGAGCGGACGAGCCGCTCGTCGTGCTCGCCGTGGTAACCACGACCCGCCGCCGACCTCCCGGCTCCGCTCGCGGCAGCGGAGCGCGCCCCCGGGTGCGCGCGGCCGTCGACGAGCTGCTCCTGGAGCCGGCACCGCCGCTGCCGCTCAGCGCCTGACCTCGCGCCGCCGCGCCCCGGAGGCGGATGTCTGCCCGGGCCGGTCCTGTGGGACCCGCCCGGCCTCGGGAGCCGCTTCCGGCGGCTGCTCGGTCCCGCCCGCGCCTGGACCACCCCGCCGCACCGCCTCGGCCAGGCGTTCTGGGCGCACCGGCTTGAGCACGTAGTCGACGCGCCTTGCAGCTCGAAGGCGTCCACCGCGTGCTGGTCGTGGGCGGTCACGAAGACGACCGCGGGCGGGGTCGAAGCGCGAGAGCACCTGCGCCAGTCGAGGCCGGTGAGGCCGGGCATCTGGATGTCGAGGAAGACCGCGTCGACCGGCCGCTGCAGCAGCGCGCAGCGCCTCGGTGGGGGAGTCGGTCGCGTGACCTCGCCGACCCGCGGGTCGCGGCCGAGCAGGTACGTGAGCTCGTCGAGCGCCGGACGCTCGTCGTCGATGACCAGCGACCCGCAGCGCCGGCCGTCGCATGGGTCGGCGCGTGCGATGCCGGACGGGTGCACGCCCGGCGCGAACTTGGGCACCCGGACGTCACCTTGGTGCCGGCGCCGGGCGCGGTCTCGACGACCAGACCGTATTCGTCGCCGAACGCCTTGCGCAGCCGCGCGTCGACGTTGCCCAGCCCGACCGAGTCGCCTCGGCGCGTCGCCGGCCAGCACGCGCGGATCCGCTCGGATCCTCGCCGATGCCGTCGTCCTCGACCGCGATCACGCACTCGTGGTCGGCGTCGCGCGGCCACGATGGTGATCCGTGCCCGCGGCCGGCGCTGCCCTCGAGGCCGTGCCGGACGGCGTTCTCGACGAGGGGCTGGATGCACGAGGAAGGGCACGGCGACCGGCAGCACCTCGGGCGCGATCCGCAGCGTGACCCCGCAGCCGGTCGCCGAACCGCGCCTGCTCGAGCACCAGGTAGCGCTCGACGAGCGCAGCTCCTCGGCGAGCGTCGTGTACTCGCCGTGGCGGCGGAAGCGAGTAGCGGGTGAAGTCGGCGAACTCCAGCAGCAGCTCGCGGGCCCGGTCGGGGTCGGTGCGCACGAAGCCGCGATCGCGCCGAGCGAGTTGTAGATGAAGTGCGGGCTGATCTGGGCGCGCAGGGCGCGGACCTCGGCCTCCATCAGCCGGGTGCCGCGACTCGTCGAGCTCGGCCAGCTCGAGCTGGCCGGACACCCAGCGCGCGACCTCGTCGGTCGCCCGGACCAGGCCCGCCGAGGTGTCCGGGCGTAGGCGACGAGCGCCCCGACGACCGCGTCCTCCACGACAGGGGCGCCGACGACCGCGCGGACCGGGCAGCCGGGCGCGGCGCAGGCGAGGTCGGCGCGGCCGAGCACCTGGTGCGCCCGGTCGCGGCGTCGGCCGCGCTGCTCGGCGCCGCGTGCGCGTGCGCTGGCCCGAGCGCCGTCCCACGCGAGCAGCGCGGTGTCGGTCGGCGACGGCCACCGCCGGCGTGCCGAGCAGGGCGCGCAGGTGCCGGGGCTGGCTCCGCGCGCCGTCGGGGTCAGTCCCTCGCGCAGTGCGGGGCGGCCAGCGAGGCGGTGTGCAGGGTGGGGAAGGTGGCGCGCTCGGCGGGTCCCGAGGTCGCGGCGGCGCAGGATCGCCCGCACAGTGACGGTCCCCGTGGCAGCGACGACGAGCACGGCCAGGGCGAGCACCGGGTAGGGCCCCAGCGACGCCTCGCCATTCATGCGCGAACCGTAGCCGTACGCTCCTGCCGTGGTCGTGTCGTCCCGCCCGCACCCCTCGAGCAGGGTCTGGCGCGAGCTCACGGGCTCGGCCGTCGCGGCCCCGGTCGAGGTGCGGGGGTGCGGCCGCCCTGCCGGGGGCCTTCCGGCTGGGGGATGCCGCGCGGCGAGCGTGGGGGTCGCGCTGGCGGCCGGCGCGCGCTGGCTCGGGCCGCGATCGGCAACCCTCGACGCTTCGGCGGGCAGCCGCTGCCTTCCTGGCCGAGCGGCACCTGCTCGTCGACGGGCGCGCCCCGCAGATCTGGGATCCCCTCGCCGGCGACCTCACCGCACGGCGGACGGCTGGGTCCGCCTGCACACCAACTACGCCGCTCACCGGGCGGCCGCGCTGCGGGCGCTCGACCTGCCGGGGCTCCGCCGGGCGCGAGCAGGCGGCGGCCGCCGTCGCCGGCCGCACCGCCGTCGACGTCAGGTCCGGCGTGGTCGCGCAGGGCGGGGCCGCCGCGGCG
>CAWCCY010000003.1:0-13757 GCA_963794075.1 uncultured Actinomycetota bacterium | reverse complement strand
GACCCGATCGGGGCGTTCCACCCGCGCTCGGCGCGCACGCAGACCCGGGCGTCGCCGATGAGCACGTCGACGAAGACCTCCTCGCCGAGCGGTTCCACCACGTAGACGCTCCCCCGCAGCGCGCCGGGGTAGTCGCCGGCACGAGCGACAGGTCGCGCGGCCGGGCACCGACGTGGGTCATGGCCGCGGCCGCGCAGGGTCGTGAGCGAGCCGAGGGGGACGACGGTCTGGCGACGACCATCGAGCGGTGCTCGGCAGCGAGGGTGCACGGCAGCACGTTCATCGCCGGGTTGCCCACGAACTGGGCGACGTACCGGTTCGCGGGTCGGTCGAACACCTCCTGCGGCGGCGCGTACTGCTGGATGACGCCGTCCTTGAGCAGGCAGACGCGGTCGGCCATCGTGAGCGCCTCGACCTGGTCGTGCGTGACGTAGAGCGTGGTGGTGCCGAGCCGCTTCTGCAGGCGCTTGATCTCCCCGCGCATCGTCGTCCGCAGCTTGGCGTCCAGGTTCGACAGCGGCTCGTCCATGAGGAAGGCCGCGGGTTCGCGGATGATGGCCCGGGCCAGGGCGATGCGCTGTCGCTGGCCGCCGGACAGCTGCCTGGGTCGCCGGTCGAGCAGCGACCCGACCTCGAGGGCGTCGGCGATGCGGTCGACCGCCGCGTCCCGCTCCCGAAGGGGATCTTGCGCACCCGCAGGGGGTAGGCGATGTTCTCCCGCACGGTCATCTGCGGATACAGCGCGTAGCTCTGGAAGACCATCGCGACGTCCCGGTCCCGCGGGGCCCGGTTGGTGACGTCCCGGCCGGCGATCCGCACCGTGCCCGCCGTCGGTCGCTCCAGCCCGGCCACGATCCGCAGCGCGGTGGTCTTGCCGCAGCCGGAGGGCCCCAGCAGGACGGCGAACTCCCGTCCTGCACCGTCAGGTCCAGCGACTCCAGCACGCGGACGGCGTCGAACCGCTTCTCCACCCGGCGGAGCTCCACCTCACCCACGGCGCCTCCTTCGCGCTGCCCGTGTCGTCGCTGCCCGTGTCGTCGCTGCCCGTGGTCGTCGCTGCCCGTGCCGTCGTCGACCGGACGACGAGCCGGCCCGCCTGGGCGCTGCGGTGGCCGACGTGCCGGTGCTCCCGGATCGCCAGCACCAGCTGGTCGGCGGCCGACGCACCGGCCTGCTCGGGGTCGGTGGCGACGGTCGTGAGGCCGATGAGGGCGTGCGCGGCCAGCGCGATGTCGTCGTAGCCGGTGACGGAGACGTCCCCCGGCACGGCGACGCCCTCCCGGTGCAGCCGGTCCAGCTGTTCGATCGCGACCGTGTCGTTGTGGGCGACGATCGCCGTCGGGTCGTCGGCGAGGTCCACGACCTCCATGTCGCGCGCCACCGCGGCCGCGTTGAACGCCTGCCGGCGCACCTCGGCGCCGGCCTCGTCGAAGTCCTGACCCGCGAACGCCAGCCGGCGGTGGCCCATGTCGGCGAGGTGGTCGACGATGGCCCGCATGCCGGCCTCGTCGTCCGTGTCGAGCACGCCCAGGCGCTCGTCGTCGCCGGCGGAGAAGGCGCAGACGACGGGCAGCCCCTCGTCGAGCAGCCGCAGGTGCAGGCTCGAGCCCCGGCTGAGGCCGCCGAACAGCACCCCGTCGGCACGCCGCGACATCAGCGCCGCCACCTGCGCCCGTTCCATCGCCGGGTCACAGCTCGTGTTCGCGATCAGGACGCCGAAGCCCTCCTCGTGGGCCCGGCGTTCCATGCCGTGCGCGAGCTGGGCGAAGAACGGGTTGACCGGGTCGGGCACCACGAGCGCGAGGACCTTCGTGGCGCGCTCCCGCAGCGCCCTGGCGACCCCGTTCGGGCGGTACCCGAGCGCCCGGATCGACGCCTGCACCCGGGCCCGCGTTCCCGGTGCGACCAGGGCGCTCCCCCGGATCACGTTGGACACGGTCGACTTGGAGACGCCCGCGTGCCGGGCGACGTCGACGACCGTGACGCTGGGCATCCGCCCGTCCTCTCAGCTCGCGCAGGCTTCGGTCAGGGTCTTCGCGGATCGGGCGATGCACTCCTCGGGCGTGAGCGACGGGTCCTCGTGCTCGATCGAGACGACGCCGTCGTGTCCGGCGGCCTGGAGGGCCTGGACCAGAGCGCTCCACGTCGCGACGTCGTGGCCGTCGCCCACCGCGGAGAAGTGCCACGACGACGTCGCGGCGTCCGGGGGTAGGCGTGGTCGAGTACGCCGCGGAGAGCGATCCGGTCGGGGTACAGCGTGGTGTCCTTGCCGTGGCACCAGCCGATCACGCCGTGCAGCTCGCCGATGACGCGGACGGGGTCGGCGCCCTGCCACCAGAAGTGGCTCGGGTCGAGGTTGACCCACACGTTGCCCTCGGCGTACTCGCGCAGCGCACGGTAGGTGTCGACGCTGTAGACGCTCACGCCGGGGTGGAGCTCGAGGCAGATCCTGACGTCGGGAGCCTGCGCCGCCGACCACCCGGAGAGCTCCCGCCAGTACGGGCCGACCTCCGACTCCATCTGCCACGACCAGATCGACTCGTCGTCGTTGCTGATCGACCACAGGCCGAAGACGCCGATCGGGCCACCGGTGCGGCCGCCCGGGCAGCCGGCCATCGTGACGACGCGGTCGACCGCCATCAGCGCCGCCAGGGAGATCGCGCCGCGGACCGCGGACTGCGCCTCGGCGCGTGCGGCGGGGTCGGGGTGGAGCGGGTTGCCCGCGGCGTTGACCGCGGAGAGCCGCAGCCCGAACTCGTCGAGGTCGCGCCGCAGGGCGTCGCGCTCGGCGGGGTCGGCGAGCAGGGCGTCGAGGTTCAGGTGGGTGCGCGCCCCCCAGGTGCCGACGCTCATCTCGACGTCGGTCAGCTGGTGCCGCTCGCACCAGGCGAACGCATCGCGCCGGCTCAGGTGCGACAGCCCGTCGGTGAACAGTCCGAGCCTCATCGGGCCTCCTCGGGTTCGGCGATCGGTGGGCGCAGTGAGTCCCCCGGCGGCGGAGCCGCGCCCGTGGCCAGGCGCAACGCCGAGAGGAGGACGCGGACGTCGTCGCGCGCCGCCTCCGCGCTCGCACGGACGGGCGCGCCGCGGGTGACGGAGTCGTGAAAGGCGCGGAGCTCGTTGCGGAACGCCTCTTCGTAGGAGACCCGGAACTCGGTCGTCGCCAGCCCGAGGGCAGGCCCCGACGTGTCGCCCGGGCGTGCGTACGACCGCTTCTCCACCAGGCGGGTCGGGTGATGGCGCAGGTACGGGGACGGGAAGGTGAGCTCGAGGACGGCGTCCGTGCAGTAGGCCGTCACCCGCTCCCGGTAGTCGGCCACACCGGGCAGGTTGAGGTGGGTGAGATGCGCCCGCGCGCCACCGGGCAGGGCCCACGTGAGGCTGACCCCACGGCCGCTGTCGAAGTACGCGGCGTCGGCCAGGGGCGGGGAGGCCGTGACGCCCTTGGCGGCCAGCAGGTGGTGGGCCAGGCTCACGTCGTGCACCAGCGCGCTGAGGTACGCCTCCGCCGCGCGGGCCTCCACGGGTGAGGGAGTGCGGCCGAGGGCGGCGGCGATCGTCTGGGTGCCGCGCGCCCGGGCGCCCTCGATCAGCTCGCGAGGGACGTCGCTGCCCGTCACCAGGCCGAGATGGTCGACGAACGGCGCCTGGTCGGGATCGTTCACCTCGACCGACAGGTACACGAGGTCGCCCGCGGACGCCAGGAGCTCGACCATGTGCTCGACGGCCGGGTCGTAGAGCTTCATGTAACCGCACTGCAGAACCCGGTCGCCCCGGGCGGCGATGATGTCGTCGACGTCCTGCAGGCTCGTGGCCAGCGGTTTCTCGCAGAACACGTGCAGCCCCGCGGTCAGCGCGGCGACGCACACGTCACGGTGGGCGGGATCGGGGACGGCGACGACGACGGCGTCCAGACCGAAGGCCAGGGCCTCGTCGAGATCGGCCGCGGTGTGGGGGACGCCGTACCGGCGGGCGACGGCGGCGCGCACCGTCGCGGAGGGATCGACGACGGCGACGAGGTCGAACCGGTCACGGTCCTCGACCAAGCTGATGACGTGGCCCGCCTGGCCCACGAGCCCCGCTCCGACCAGCGCGACGCGCACCCGGCGGTCGGCTGTTCCGCTCGCTGTCGTGACGTCGGCGAGCGGCCCGGCGGCCGTTTCCGTGTGCACACCGTCGTCCATGCAGCCGCCCCGGGAACGGGAGTTGGAACGTTCCTAATGCGGGGCGACGCTAGGCTTCCCATTCGGGGCCGTCAATGGATTGGAAGGACTTTCTTCTTCCAAACGTCATCAATGAGGATGATGCGCGCTATTCGCCGCGCTCTCTGCCGTTCGCATCGCGGCGACGGCGTCGTCGATTCCCGCACCTGCGCGCCCGCCGGTGGCGAGGAGGTCGGCGAAGGATTCCGCCTGCCGGCGCAGGGCGTCGAGCATCGGCGCCTCACCCCCGGCCGGATCGAGGACGACCAGCCGCTGGTGGCCGAGCGTGCCGAAGACCTCGACCGAGACCAGATCACCGACGGGGTGGTGCCGGCCGAGTGAGACGACCGCCGTGGTGGAGTCCGTCAGGCTGAGCAGCACCTGGCCCACGTCCGCGTCGGGCCGGGCCGCCGGGTCGACGGCTGGTGTCGTGACGGCTCGCACGCCCTCGATCTCGCAGCCGGTCAGCCACCGGAGCTCGTCGAACTCGTGCACGCCCATGTCCACGAAGATCCCGCCGCTGCTGGCGCGGAAGGTGGGTGGCGGCGGAGCGCCGTCCCATTGCGCGCAGACGAGATGAAGGACCTGGCCGAACTCCCCGGCGGCGATGCGGTCCCGCAGCGCGACGAGGGCGGGGACGAAGCGCCGCCAGTAGGCGACCTGCAGGACGGCCCCGGGACCGGCGGCGCGCCCCGTGTCCGCGACCTCCCGCGAGCTCAGCCCGGCCGGCTTCTCGCACAGCACGGGCACGCCGCTCGCGAGCAGGTGCCGGACGACCGGCGCGTGCTGGTCGGTGGGAGCGCACACGATGACGCCGTCCGGCGTCCCGTTCGCGAGCAGATCCTCGATCGTGGCGTGCGTCCGCAGCCCCGCGGCCGCGCACTGCTCCCGGCGCGGCGGGTACGGCTCGACGACGTCGGTCACGCGGACCGACGCGGAACCGGCGATCGCCCGGAGATGCATGCTGCCCATCCGGCCCGCGCCCACGAGCGCGACCTCCGTCCCGCCTCCCGCGCCCGTCATCGCAGGGGTCACAGCAGCCACCCCGCGACCTCGGCGAGGCGGACCGCCTCGGCCCGGGTGCGCGCGCCGGTCTTGCCGATCGCGGCCGAGAGGTGGTTGCGCACGGTCCCCTCCGAGAGGTGCAGCGCGGCGGCCAGGTCGGCGACGGTGCCGCCGTCGCGGGCGGCCCGCAGCACGTCGGTCTCCCGGCTCGTGAGCGGGCTCGAGCCCGGCGGCGAGCGACTCGGCGGCGAGCGCCGGGTCGACGACGCGCAGCCCTGCGTGCACCCGCCGGACGGCGTCTGCGAGCTGGCGGGCCGGCGTGTCCTTGACGACGAACCCGCTCGCCCCGGCCTCGAGCGCGCGCCGCAGGTAGCCGGGCCGCCCGAAGGTCGTCACGACGAGCACTTTGCACTTCGGCAGGGCCGCCCGGAGCGCCCGTGGTCGCACCGATGCCGTCGAGGCCCGGCATCTCGACGTCGAGCAGGGCGACGTCCGGCCGGGCCTCGCGCGCCGCGGCCACCACCTCGTCGCCACGGCCGACCTCGGCGACGACCTCGAGGTCGGGCTCCAGCCCGAGCAGCGAGGCCATGGCGCCGCGGACGAGCGCCTGGTCGTCGGCGAGCAGGAGTCTGATGGGCGGGCTCACCAGTGCACCCGCAGCGCGAAGCCCCCGCCCTGCGCCGCCCCACCGCGACGGCCGCCCCCACCGCCCCGGCCCGCTCGCGCAGGCCCGCGAGGCCGTGGCCGCCGTCGAGCCGGCCGTCGGGTTCGGCGGGCCCGCGGCCGTCGTCCGCGACCTCGACGCCGTCCGCGCCACAGCCGCACCCAGGCGTGCCGGGCCCCGCTGTGCCGGACGACGTTCGTGACGCCCTCGCGCACGGTCCACGCCGAGCAGCTCGCGCCGCTCGGCAGGGAGGTCGTCGACCGTGCCGGGGACGTCCGCGGCGATGCCCGCCGCCTCGAGCGCGGCCCGGGCCGAGGCCAGTTCCGCCGGCAGGCTCGCCTCGCGATACCCCGAGACCGCCGCGCGGACGTCGGTCAGCGCCTGCCGCGCCAGCTGCTCGACCTCGCCGATCTCGCGCTCCGCGCGCTGCGGGTCGATCGTCACGAGCCGCCCGGCCAGCTCGGCCTTGACGGTGAGCACGGTGAGGGAGTGCCCGAGGATGTCGTGCAGGTCGCGGGCGAACCTGCTGCGTTCGGTCTGCACCGCCATTTCGGCGATGGTCTGCTGCGCCCGGGCGAGCTCGACGTTGCGCTGGATCATGCCGGTGACGCCCCACATGGCCAGGGCCGCCAGCCCGACCGAGAAGCCGATCCCCTCTTCGGCCCGACCAGCCCGGGAGGCGGACGAGGGCCTCGCCGACGACCACGCAGATCGCCGCGCCGATCAGCCCCGCGCGCCCGTTCAGCACGAACACCGACTGCACGGCGACGAACACGAGCATCGCCAGCGACTGCGGCCCGACGGTGACGGCGACGACGACGAACAGCGCGACGGACAGGCCGAGCACCCCGGCCCGCCATGCCGGCGGCGCGGCCGTTCCGAGCCGCCGCCACCGGCGGAGCACCATGAACGACCACACGTAGGCGGCGGCGAAGACGACGAGCCCGGTGAGGCCGACGAGCCGCTGCACGGCGCTGGGCCGGCCGGACGCCTCCTGCAGGGCGGGGATCAGGTAGACGAGCCAGATCGCGGCGAAGATCCAGCCGAGCCGGCCGCGGGCGACGTTCCGGTCCGGGTCGCCGACCGGGCCGGCCGACCCCTCGGGGAGCTCCGGGCGCGCCACGGGGACGACGGTAGCCGTCGTCCCCGTGGCGCCGGACCGGGCGGTCATGCTCACACCCGCCGCGTGTCGCGCCGGAACAGGAGCGCGGCGCCGACCACGAACAGGGCGAGCCAGGCGACGATGTTGACCACCGCCACCCAGCTGAACGCGTCGTGGGTGAGCGGGATGCGGGCGAGCTCGCCGACGCCGTAGGCCGGCGTCATCTTGGCGATCGTCTGCACGGCGGGGTCGAGGAACTGCAGGGGCACGAACAGCCCGCCGGCGAAGGCGAGGATGGCGAGCACCGGGCCGAGGATCTGCATGACGTTCTCGCTCGGCAGCAGGTACCCGGCGAAGAGGCCGAACGCGGCGAAGACCAGTGCGCCGAGCCAGGCGACGAGCCCGCAGACGATCCACTGCGTCGGCGGTGAGCTGGACGCCGACCGCGGCGCCGATCGCGAAGACGACGAGGACCGACGCGAGGCCCAGCACCATGGCCACGATCACCTTGGTGGCGATGTACGCGACCGGGCGCAACGGGGTGAGCCGCAGCTGCCGGCTCCAGCCCTGCGCCCGCTCGATGCTCACCATCGCGCCGCCGCTGGTGGTCGCGATCATCGCGCCGTAGACGGCCGAGGCTGACGAGCACGTACGGCGCGGGCGGCCGGGTCGGCCTGGCCGGAGCCGAACATGAAGAAGAAGGCCGCCGGCATGACCAGCGTGAAGATCACGGTGCGCCGGTTGCGGAGCATCCGGCGGATCTCGAGGCCGAGGAACGTGAGGTTGAAGCCGCCGAGCGGCGGGACCCGCCGGGCGGGTCGGGCGGCCGCGGTCGTGGCGGTGGTCATCAGAGGCTCCCGTTGGTGGTGGTCGTGTCGGTCGCCGTGCGGTGAGGGCGATGAAGGCGTCCTCGAGGCTGTGCGCCGTGATCTCGAGGTCGTGCGCATCGGTCTGCGGTGAGCAGGTAGCGCGCGGTCGCGTCGGAGTCCGTCGGTGCGGAGCAGCACGGTGTCGCCGCGCACCTCGACCGACTCGACCCCGGGCAGGCCGAGCAGCGCCGACCTGGTCGGCGCCGGGCAGGGTGGCGCGCGACGGCGCGGCCGGCGGCGAGGCTCTTGACGTGGGCGGGCGTGCCGTCGGCGACGATGCGCCCGTGGCGGACGAGGACGATGCGGTCGGCGTACTCGTCGGCCTCCTCGAGGTAGTGCGTCGCGAAGAGGACGGTGCGCCCGCGGGCGGCGTCGGCGCGGATCGCGGCCCAGAAGTCGCGCCGGCCCTCGACGTCCATGCCGGTCGTCGGCTCGTCGAGGACGAGCAGGTCGGGGTCGGGCAGCAGGGCGAGGGCGAAGCGCAGCCGCTGCTGCTGGCCGCCGGAGCACGCGCCGACCCGCCGGTCGGCGATGTCGGCGATGCCGGCCCGCTCGAGCACCTCACCGACGGGCCGGGCGGTCGGGAACAGGCTCGCGGTCAGGCGCACGGTCTCGGCGACCGTGAGGTCCTTGAGCAGCCCGCCCGTCTGCAGGACGGCGGCGATCCGCCCCTGCGCGATGGCGTCCGCGGGCGTACCGCCGAGCACCTCGACGGTGCCCGCGTCGGGCCGGCTGAAGCCGAGCATCATGTCGATCGTCGTGGTCTTGCCGGCGCCGTTCGGGCCGAGGAACGCGACGATCTCGCCCGGGCGGACGGCGAGGTCGATGCCGTCGACCGCGGTGACTCTTGGTGCCGAAGCGCTTGACGAGCCGGTGAGGCGGACGGCGTCGCGGCGAACCGGTCCCCGTTCCCTGCCCCCGTCGGTGGCGAGCTGTGTGGTCTCCATGCGTTCGAGAGTGCCGGGACGCGGAGGTCGGCGTCCCGGTGGTGCCGCCGTCATGTCCGGGCATGACATGTGTCACGGCGGGTACCCCGCGGCATGGCGGACTACGAACGCAGCACCACCGTCGACGCTCCGGCCGACGACCTCTTCGAGTACCTGTCGAAGGTCGAGAACCTGCCAACCTACATGGACCGGATGACGTCGGCCCGCAGCCTGCCCGGCGACGAGGTCGAGGTCGAGGCGAAGGTCGAGCCCGGGCGACGCCGGCGGTCGGCTCGGGTGCGCGGCGAGACCGTCGGCGGCGACGCCTGGTTCACGATCGACGCCGACTCGACATGTCGCTCAGCTGGGGCGCCGAGGGCCCGCACGACTACTCAGGGGAGCTGCAGGTGACGCCGTGACGGCGCCGCGTCGCAGGTCACCGTGCAGCTGCACACGACCCACCAGCGCAGGGCATCGAGGACGGCATCGAGCAGACGCTGGCGAACATCGCCAACCTCGCGGGCAGCGACGGCCGCCTGAACGCGGGCGCCGGCACGAGCCTGAGCTCCCTCATAGCGGTGATCATGGCAAATCCGCGATCATGGTCATGCATATCCCGATTTTCTTGATCGTCGCGGCTTGCATGATCACCGCGAGAAAGGGAGGGTCAGCAGCCGGGGAGCTTGGCGGCCAGCCAGGTCGTGACGCCGGTCGAGCGGCACGCGCTCCTGCGTCATCGAGTCCCGCTCGCGGATCGTCACGGCGTCGTCCTCGAGCGTCTCGAAGTCGACGGTGATGCAGAACGGCGTGCCGATCTCGTCCTGGCGGCGGTAGCGCCGCCCGATCGCCTGGGCGTCGTCGAACTCGACGTTCCAGTTGCGGCGCAGCTCGGCGGCGAGGTCGCGCGCCTTCGGCGACAGGGCCTCGTTGCGCGACAGCGGCAGGACCGCGGCCTTCACCGGCGACAGCCGCGGGTCGAGCCGCAGCACGGTGCGCTTGTCGACGCCGCCCTTGGCGTTGGGCGCCTCGTCCTCGTCGTACGCCTCGATGAGGAACGCCATGCAGCGACGCGGGTCAGCCCCGCGGCCGGCTCGATGACGTACGGCGTCCAGCGCTCGCCCTTGGTCTGGTCGAAGTACGTGAGGTCGGCGCCGGAGTGCTTGGCGTGCGTCGTCAGGTCGAAGTCGGTGCGGTTGGCGATGCCCTCGAGCTCGCCCCACTCCGACCGCTGGAAACCGAACCGGTACTCGATGTCGACGGTGCGCTTGGAGTAGTGCGACAGCTTCTCCTTCGGGTGCTCGAAGTGCCGCAGGTTCTCGGGCGAGACGCCGAGGTCGAAGTACCAGTTCGTGCGCTCGTCGATCCAGTACTGGTGCCATTCCTCGTCGGTGCCGGGCTCGACGAAGTACTCCATCTCCATCTGCTCGAACTCGCGGGTACGGAAGATGAAGTTGCCCGGCGTGATCTCGTTGCGGAACGACTTGCCGATCTGCCCGATGCCGAACGGCGGCTTCTTGCGCGCGGTCGTCATCACGTTGAGGAAGTTCACGAAGATGCCCTGCGCCGTCTCGGGCCGCAGGTAGTGCAGGCCCGACTCGTCCTCGACCGGGCCGAGGTAGGTCTTCAGCAGGCCGTTGAACATGCGCGGCTCGGTCCACGGCCCGCGGGTGCCGCAGTTGGGGCACGTGACCGTCGGCCAGGCCGCCCTCGGGCGGCGCGGCCCTTGCGCTCCTCGTACTCCTCGAGCAGGTGGTCGGCGCGGAACCGCTGGTGGCACGACTGGCACTCGACCAGCGGGTCGACGAACTCCTTGATGTGGCCGGACGCCTCCCACACCTGCCGCGGCAGGATCACCGACGAGTCGAGGCCGACGATGTCGTCGCGGCTGGTGACCATGGTCCGCCACCACTGCCGCTTGATGTTCTCCTTCAGCTCGACGCCGAGGGGCCCGTAGTCCCACGCCGAGCGCGTACCGCCGTAGATCTCACCGGACGGGAACACGAACCCGCGGCGCTTGCAGAGGTTGACGACGGCGTCGAGACGGGCTTCGCTCGAGAGCTTGGCGGCCACGCTGGGTGCTCCATACAGCTGGGGACGGGAGGTGGGCTGGCTCGGCACCACGCGGACGCCGTCCGCGCGGCGCTCGCCTGCGAGAGGTCAACGCTACCGGTCAGCCCGGCTCCCGTGGTGCCCGCGGGGTCGCTGCCTCGCCGAGGTTCACCGAGGCGGCGTCGGCCGCCAGGGCCGGCTCGGCGTCGACGACCTCGCCGGAGCCCCCCTCGCGGGCGGCGTCCCAGGCCGTGAGCTCCTCGAACGCGGTGGCCTCGTCGATCGAGCGGTACATCAGAGGCACCGCGTGCACCTTGACCTCGTACCCCGACAGCGCCCGCCGGTACGCGCCGACGCTCTCCCACCGGGTGGTGAGCGTCCAGAGGGTGGGGTCGTCGACCGCTCGGCCGATCACGGCGGAGCGGCAACCGGGCCGCACACGCAGGGCGTCGAGCGCGCCGCGGGCCTGCTCGGCGAACACCGCCCCCTCGCTCTCGGGGACCACGTACCGCGTGACGACGAGCATCCCGGCACCGTACCGACCCTCCCCCGTGCTCAGCATCGTGGCGTCCTTCACCTTCGCGGTGATCAAGGAATTCTCGGCCGTGGCCGGGCGGGAATGCTGGGACGGCCGAGAATTCCTTGATCACCGAGAGGGTGGTGTGGCCTCGTCCGTGACGGCGGCAGCGGCGGGGGCGCTGGCGGCGGCCGCCGCCGAGGCTGCCGCGGCGGCGGCGTCGACGGCGGCTCCGTAGCGGCGGTCGCGGTGGGCGTACTCCTCGACGGCGCGCCAGAGCACGCGCCGGTCGACGTCGGGCCACAGCTCGTCGACGAACACGAGCTCCGCGTACGCCGACTGCCACAGCATGAAGTTCGACGTCCGCTGCTCCCCGCCGCTGCGCAGGAAGAGGTCGACGTCGGGCAGTTCGGGCTCGTCGAGGTAGCGCTGCACCGTGCGCTCGTCGATGCGGGCCGGGTCGAGCCGGCCCGCGGCGACCTCGGCCCCGATCGCCCGGACGGCGTCCGCGATCTCGGCGCGACCGCCGTAGTTCACGCACATCGTGAGCGTCAGTACGTCGTTGCCGCGGGTCACCTCCTCGGCGGTCTCGAGCTCGCTGATCACGCTGCGCCACAACCTCGGCCGCCGGCCGGCCCAGCGCACCCGCACCCCCAGTCGTGCAGCAGGTCTCGACGGCGGCGGATGACGTCGCGGCTGAACCCCAGCAGGAAGCGCACCTCCTCGGGTGAGCGGCGCCAGTTCTCGGTGGAGAAGGCGTACGCCGACACATACCGGACGCCGATCTCGATCGCCCCGGCGACACAGGTCGATGAGCGAGCCTCGCCCTCCTCGTGCCCCTTGGTCCGGGGCAGGCCCGCTGCGTTGGCCCAGCGGCCGTTGCCGTCCATGACGACGGCGACGTGCCGCGGCACCAGTTCCGGCGGCAGCGCCGGCGGCCGCGCGCCCGACGGGTGCGGGTCGGCGCCACGGGCTCCCGGCGCGGGCCGCGGCCGGGCGGGCGAAGCCTGCGACCCGGCGGCGTCTCATCGCCACGAGCGCGTCACCGTCACCGCTCGACGAGCCGCAGCGAGCGGACCTGGCGCTCCAGGTGCCACTGCAGGTACGCCGCCACGATCCCGCTGGCCTCGCGCCGACGGCGGCCCTCGCTGGCGTCCGCGAGCTCCCAGTCGCCGGACAGCAGGGCCGAGAGCAGCACGAAGGTCTCCGGGTGCGGCGCCGCGGCACCCGCCGGCCGGCACTGCGAGCACACCGCACCCCCCGAGGCGATGGCGAGGGCGCGGTGCGGGCCGGGCTCGCCGCAGCGCGCGCAGTCGGTGAAGCTCGGCGCCCAGCCGGCGACGGCGAGCGAGCGCAGCAGGAACGCGTCGAGCACGAGCCCGGGCTCCCGGCGGCCCTCGGCGAGGGTGCGCAGGGCATTGGCGAGCAGGATGAAGAGCTGCAGCGCGGGCTCGCGCTCGGTCTCGGTGAGCCGCTCGGCGGTCTCGAGCATCGCGGTGCCCGCCGTGTAGCGGGCGTAGTCGGAGGCGATCGCGGTGCCGTAGGGGCCGATGGTCTCGGCCTGGGTGACGATGTCGAGCGAGCGGCCCTCGTAGAGCTGGACGTCGACGAGCATGAAGGGCTCGACCCTGGCCCCGAGCCGCGAGGTGGTCTTGCGCACGCCCTTCGCCACCGCGCGCACGCGGCCGTGCTCGCGGGTGAGGAGCGTGACGATCCGGTCGGCCTCGCCCAGCTTCTGGGCGCGCAGCACGACGCCCTCGTCGCGGTAGAGGCTCACGCGTCGATTGTCCCCCACCACGCCCGTCCCCGGAGGGCGGCGGGCCGGAGAGGCCCAACGGGTCGGCGTCGGCCGCCGGGGTCAGCCGGGCCGGTCGCCGTCCGGCAGGTCGGTCGCCGGAGTCAGGCCTAGGGTCGGTCGCCGTCCGGCACGGTCAGTCGGGTTCAGGCGCCGACGAGCATGCCGCGGCCGGCCCGCTTGGCCGCGAGCATCGCCGCGTCCGAGCGGCGCAGGGCGGCCGCCGTGTCGCCGCGCGCGAGGCCGACCGAGACGCTCACCGGCAGGTTCCCGACGAGGTCGCTCCAGTCCGTCGAGCCGACCCGCCGGATCAGCCGCGCGCCCAGGCGGCGGGCTGCCTCGGTGTCGGCGTCCCCGTCGGGGCCGGCGTCGGTGTCGGTGCTGGTGCCGGCCTCGGCGGCGGCCAGGAGCACGACGAACTCGTCGCCGCCGTACCGGACGACGACGTCGTCGTCGCGGCAGCACTGCAGCAGCACGCCGGCGACCCGGCGCAGCACCTCGTCGCCGACGGCGTGCCCGAACGTGTCGTTGACCTGCTTGAAGTGGTCGAGGTCGATGAAGAGCACGGCCCGCGCCCGGCCGCCGGCGAGCTCACCCTCGAGCCGGCGCCGGTTGCCCAGGCCCGTCA
>CAWCCY010000002.1:0-191565 GCA_963794075.1 uncultured Actinomycetota bacterium | reverse complement strand
CGGCAAGCCTGCAGCCCGACATGGCAAAGCCTCGGGCTTCCACGTGGCCTTTCAACCTGGCGCTGGCGGTGCTGTTCATCGGCATTCTGGGGCCGATGGCGCGGCTGCTTGAACAGGGTGTTTCCCGCGCAGGCCGCGGCGGCAGACCCGTCGGCGCCACGCCATCTCGATCCCGCCGCGCTCGACACGCCCTCGCTCGCCCTCGCCGACGCCGCGCGCGAGACCCTGCGCATGGGCGACGTCGTCGAGACCATGCTCCGCAAGGTCATGACCGCGCTGATGACCAACGATCGCGCGCTGGTCGCCGAGGTGTCGCAGATGGACAACACGGTCGACCGGCTCGACGAAGCGGTGAAGCTCTACGTCGCCAAGCTCACCAGCTCGAGCCTCGACGAGCGCGAGGCGCCGCGAGCTCCACGTAGCGAACGCTCGCGTTCATCTGCTCCTCGTTGCGCACGATGATTTCGATCGTTGCGTCGGAGATCGTCGGTCGGCGGGCCGGCGGGAGGAGCAGCAACACCGGCGGGTGCTCGAACAGCTTCACCCAGTCAGCGTCCGGCGGTGACGCGTTCAGGCGAATCGTCACGGAGTAGCCGTCCCGCTGCGGTTCCACCTGGACGTCGCCGACGCGCGCGATCTCCGCTCGGGGTTCGGCGACGGGTTGCTCGGCAACCGGCTGTTCGGGAACAGGCGGTTGGACAACAGGTTGTTCGACGGCCATTTCGCTGGGTTCCAGCACCTCACGGACTCTAGCAAATCTGTTCCAGAATCTGAATTCACAACTTCTCAGGCCAGGCGCGCCACGCCCGGTGCGCGGGCCCCGCACTGGGGTCGGCGGTGCGCGCCTCGAACAGCCGCAACGGTCCCCTCGGGACGTCGAGCAGGCGGGCAAAGTCGTCGTCGCGCACCGGCACCGCGCGACGTCGGTGCACGTAGCCCGCGAACGCACCGGCCTGGATGGGCACCACCAGGAACAGCCGGTCGCGTCCACGCGGTGCAGTGCCCCGGTGCAGCCCACACGGGTCGGTGACGAACGTCGTGCCGGCCGGTCCCGTGATCGTCCGCGGGCCGACGGGCCGAAGCGCTCGATGACCACATCCTCGTCGAGACCCATGTCGGCGGCACGGAACTGCGGCCCCCGCAGCGAACCAACCCGGTGGCTGCCGAGCACGAACTCCATCGGCGCACTGTCGTCGTCGACGTCGGTCAGGTACATGTGCACCCGGATCGCCTGGACCCCGTCGTAGTCCATGTGGAAGGTACGCGGCGAGCTGCGCTTCGGTCGACCGTCCGGGAGCGATCGCCGTTGCGCACGACCAGTACAAGGTGGGCGTGTGGACGACCGGGGCGAGACCGAAGCGCGCCAGCGCCAGCTCGAGGAGATCCGAGGAGGCCATCACTGACTGAAGCTCCTCGGTGGCCCACGCCGAACGTGCCCGGAAGGTGGATCGACACCGCATCGGGGGGCCGATCGGCGTAGGTGCCGTCGATCACCCGACCGTCGGCGAGCCGCATTCGTCCCGGTCCGCGTTCGGCGAACGCGCGCACGCGCGCGATCGCCTCGGCGTCGAGCACCGGTTCGATGACCGTCAGGCCGGACTCGTGGAGCTCGTCGAGCGCACGTCCAGCTCGATCGCGAGCGTGGACGACATCGGCACGGCCGACACGATCCGCAGCGCCGGGAGCCGCACGCATCGCGCCGAGCAGCACCGCGCTCGACGCGCCGGCGGTGCGCACGTGCACCTTCCGAGCCACTCGATACGTCTGTGCACTCGACGGACGCGCCGCGATACCAGGCGGCGAGGTCACGGGTGACCGCGACCGCGTGGCCCGCGTACCGACGAACGGCGGGAGGGCGCGCGGCCGTCGAGCCAGGGAGCGGAGTCCGCGAGCTCGCCGCCACGCGGCTTCGACACCCCACGGCACCGGCGCGACCCGTCCGCGGTCCGATCGCCATCCACCACACCGGGCGCGGCAGGTCGGACCCGGCGAGGATCTGCGGCGGCAACAGCGCCTTGGCGGCCACCGCGGCGACGGACGCCGCCGATGGTGCCAGGCGGCGGCGCGGGGAGGTAGGCGACAGCGGTTCCGACTCGGCGACAGGCCGGACGGCAGCAGCGCGCTGACGCGCGGTTGCCGAGATGGTCGCTCTCTGTAGTCAAGACATAGCGAACAGTTCACGTTTCCATCGTCGGGTGGCACCGTGGCCACTATCGTCGGCATCGTGACGAGCGACAGCACCCCGACCCTGGCCCAGGTCGTCAAGGTCCTCGAGCAGATGTACGACCCCGCGTGGGCCCGCGACGGGACGCCGTCGGACTGGTCTGCGGCGACCCCTCCGCCCCGTCCGGCGCGTCCTGCTGGCCGTCGACCCGGTCGAGGCCGTCGTCGACGAGGCCGTGACCTGGCACGCCGACCTGCTGCTGACCCATCATCCGCTGTCTGATGCGGCCGGTCCACGGCGTCCCGGCGACGACCTTCAAGGGTCGCGTCATCCATCGCCTGGTGCGCTCGGGCTGCGGCCTGTACACCGCCCACACCAACGCGGACGTCGCCGCACCCGGGGTGTCCGACGCCCTGGCGCGGGTGCTCGGTCTGACCGACCTCGAGCCGCTCGCCGCCGATACGGCCGACCCGGTCGACAAGATCGTCACGTTCGTCCCCGAGGAGGGCGTGGACAAGGTCGTCGACGCGCTCACGCTCGCCGGCGCCGGGGACATCGGCGAGTACTCCCGGCGTGCCTTCACGGCGGCCGGTATCGGCACCTTCGTCGCCGGGGCCGGGGCACGTCCCACCATCGGCGAGATCGGTCAGCGCACCGAGACGCCCGAGCACGGTCGAGATGGTCCTCCCGCGCGCGGCGCCGCGCCGCCGTGGTCGCGGCCCTGCGTGCCGCGCACCCCTACGAGGAGCCGAGCTTCGACGTCTACGAGCTGGCCGCCTGGTCGGGCCCGCGCGGCATCGGCCGGGTGGGCAGGCTGGCGGCCCCGACCACGCTCGCGAGAGTTCGCGATGCTCGTCGCCGAGGCACTGCCGGGTTCTCGTCCGGGGGTCCGCATCGCCGGTGATCCGATGGGCGAGGTGTCCAGGGTGGCCGTCTGCGGCGGGGCCGGCGACGGACTGCTCGACGCCGTCCGGCCAGCGGGGCCGACGTCTTCGTCACCGCCGACCTGCGCCATCACGTCGCCAGCGAGGCGCGCGAGGCCGCCGGGAAGGGCCGGCCGCACCTGTCGACGTGTCCCACTGGACGAGCGAGTGGCCGTGGCTGGCGGGTGTCGCCAACCGCCTGGAGGGTGCGCTGGAGGCGGCCGGCACCCCGGTCGAGGTGCACGTGTCCGTCAAAGCGCACGGACCCGTGGACGTTCCGGGTCCCGAGCCCGGGCGGCGTCGTCCGGTAGACCCTCGTCCACGCAGGCCGGCAGTCCGGCAGTCCGGCGGCCGCGATGGGCCGTCGCGGTGGCCGTTAGGGTGAGGCCGAGGCCGCGCATCGGGCGCCGGCCGGCGTCAGGAGGTGACGGGCGTGCCGACCGCGGCCCAGCAGGACCAGTGGCGCCTTCTCGACGTGCAGGGGCACGACACACGGCTCGCGCAGCTCGCCCACCGCCGTCGGACGCTGCCCGAACTGGCCGAGATCGAGCGTCTCACGATGCGCCGCCGTGTCCTCGCCGACGAGATCGTCGCGGCCCGCACAATGACGTCCGACCTGCGACGTGAGCTGACGAAGGCGGAGGCGGACGTCGAGCAGGTGCGGTCGCGGGTCGCGCGCAACAACGCGCGGCTGCAGGCCGGTCAGGGCACCGCGAAGGACATGCAGGCGATGCAGCACGAGCTCGGCAGCCTGGGGGAGCGCCAGTCGGTCCTCGAGGACGCCGAGCTCGAGGTGATGGAACGGCTCGAGACGGCGGACGCCCGCGTGAGCCAGCTGGAGGGCCAGGCCGGCGAGCTCGACGGCGAACTGGCCACCCTCGAGAAGCGCCGCGACGAGGCGTTCGCCGCGATCGACGGCGAGGCCTCCACCGAACGCAACGCCCGCGCCGACGCGGCCGCCGGATCCCGGGCGACCTGCTGTCCCTCTACGAGAAGATCCGCGATGCGCAGGGCGGCGTCGGGGCGGCCAGGCTCTACCAGCACCGCTGCGAGGGGTGCCGGCTCGAGCTCGACCCCGACGGAGCTGGGGCGGATGAAGGCGGCCGGCGACGACGCCGTCCTGCGGTGCGAGGAGTGCGGACGCATCCTCGTCCGCACCCCGACTCCGGGCTGTGACCGCCGGCGGCCGACGGCTCGTGGTCGAGGCCGACGGCGGCTCGCGGGGCAATCCAGGGCCGGCCGGGTACGGCGCCGTGGTCAAGGACGCGTCGACGGGTGAGGTCCTCGCGGAGCTCGCCGAAGCCATCGGGGTCGCCACGAACAACGTCGCCGAGTACCGGGGCCTGGTCGCGGGACTCACGGCTGCGGCGCGCATCGACCCGGGGGCGGCCGTCGAGGTCCGGATGGACTCCCGGCTCGTCGTCGAGCAGATGTCGGGGCGCTGGCAGATCAAGCACGACGACATGCGCCGGCTGGCGGGCGAGGCCCGCGCGGCGCTGCCGGCGTCCCAGGTGCGGTACACGTGGGTCCCCCGGGAGCAGAACACACACGCGGACCGGCTCGCGAACGAAGCCATGGATGCCGCGGCGGCCGGGCATGCCTGGTCGCCCCGGCCGTCGTCCGGAGCCGGTGGCACGGTCCTCCCCGGCTCGCGGTCGTCGGCCGCTGCCGCGCCACGAGCCAGCGTGCCGCGCCCCGACGGCGAGCCGGTCACCCTGGTGATCGCGCGGCACGGCCGGACCGCCGACACCGAGCGCGGTGTCTTCGCGGGGCGCGACGGGGCCGACCTCCCGCTGTCGACCGCCGGCGAGGCGGACGCCGCCCGCCTCGCGGTGGCGCTCAGCCGGCTCGGCACCGACGGCTCACCCGTGCCGGGGGTTCCCCCGGTGCGGGCCGTGGTCACCAGCCCGATGCTTCGCGCGCAGCGCACGGCCACGGTGGTGGCAGACCGGCTCGGTCTCGGCGTAGGTGTCGACGAGGGCTGGGCCGAGATGCGCTTCGGCGCCTGGGAAGGCCTGACCTACGCCGAGATCATGCGACGCGATCCGCAGGCGCTCGGCGCGTGGTGGGGCGACGCGACCGTCGCCCCACCCGACGGCGAGTCGTTCGACGCCCTGGCGCTGCGTGTTCGGGCGGCTCGCGAGCGTGCCGTTGCCGCGCACCCAGGGGAGAGTGTTGCCGTGCTCAGCCACGGCGGCCCCGTCCGTGTTCTCGTGCGCGATGCGCTCGAGGGCGGTCCGGCGGTGCTGTGGCGTCTCCGTGTCGCGCCGTGTGCGCTGACCGTGATCCGTTACTGGCCGGACGGCGGCCTCGAGGTGGTGACGGTCAATGCCACGCCCGCCGACGCCTGAGACGGCGCCCGCGCCTGAGACGGCGGCGGTCGCTGGGACGGTGCCGACCACTGAGACGGCGGCGACCGCTGGGACGGTGCCGACCGCTGAGCCGGCCCCGTCTCCTGCCGGCCGGCGGCTCACCGCGAGCGAGGGCGGGGAGGTGGGGACCGAGGCGTCCGCTCGCCGGCCCTGGTGGCGGCCCTCCGGCGGCACGCTCGAGACCGTGGCGCTGTGGCTCGGGACCCGCGCCGCGCTTGTCGTCTTCACCGTCATGGCGTGCTGGCTGCTGGGCATCGACGGCGGCGGCCGGCTGAGCGGCTCCACCCGGTGGTTCCTCGAGCGGTTCACCTGGTGGGACTCCTTCCACTTCCTGCGAATCGTCGACCGGGGCTACCTGTCGCTGGCGAGGGGAGGCGGGGACCAGGCGTTCTTCCCCGGCTACCCGATCGCAGTCCGGGCCCTGATGCCGCTCACCGGCGGCAATGCCGCCATGGCCGGGTTCGTCGTCTCCGTGCTGGCCGGCACCGTCGCGGCGGCCGTGCTCTGGCACCTCGGCCGGATCGCCACGGGCAGCGAGCGCGGCGGCCGTGCCGCCGTGCTCGTGCTCGCCGTCGCGCCGTACGGATTCTTCCTCGTGACCGTGTACAGCGAGGCCCTGTTCCTCGCGTGCGCGCTCGGCGCATGGGCGGCCGCGCTGACGCGGCGCTGGTGGCTGGCGGGGGTTCTGGCGGGCCTCGCGTCGACCGTCAGGATCAACGGGATCTTCCTCACCGCGGCACTGCTCGTGCTCTACCTGCAGAAGGCGTGGGGCGAGCGGCGGTCGAGGGCGGCAGAGGCCTCGGCGGCGGCTGGGGAGGGGGTGCCGGGACCCGGACGGCTGCGCACCCTGGGGCCGCGCAGGTTGGGGCTGCGCAGGTTGGGGCTGCGCGGAGTTGGGGCTGCGCATCGACGTCCTGGCGCTGGCCCTGCCGCTGGTCGCGGTCGGCGGGTACTTCGCCTACCTCCGCAGCCGCACCGGCACGTGGAACGCGTGGCAGACGGCTCAGGACATCGGCTGGCACCGGGGCACGGCCGCCCCGTGGACGGGCGTCCACAACGCCTGGGTGAGCATCCAGTCGGCGGGGGCGCCGGATCTCATGCTTTCGCGCTGGGCCGACCTCGTGGTGACCCTCGGGGGAGTCGCGCTCGTCGTCGTGCTGCTCGCGCTGCGGCGATGGCCGGAGGCGGTGTTCGTGCTGCTGAACGTCGCCGTGCTGATCTGCTCGACGACCCTCGTCTCCGCGCCGCGGTACGCCCTCACCTGGTTCCCCGCGTACATGCTCGTCGCGGAGCTGGCGGTGCGCCCCCGCTGGCGCTGGCTGGTGCCGGCGATCGTCGTGGCGTGCCTGCCGCTGCTCGGCGTCGTGGCGCTCTCGTTCGCGGCACACCGCTGGACGGCCTGAGCGAGCCGGCCCGCTGGTCGGCCGCCCTACGTCTCAGCCCCTGCGAACCGTCAGCGTCAGCCCTCGAAGGCCTCCGCGACGATGTCCAGCCCTTCGACGAGCAGGTGCTCGGGCATGACGAGCGGCGGCAGGAACCGGAGACGTTGCCGTAGGTGCCGCAGGTGAGGGTGACGAGCCCGGCCGCGTGGCAGGCCGCGACTGACGCCGGCGGCGGCGCGGCGTCGGGCTCGGTCGTGCCCGGTCGCACCAGCTCGATCGCCAGCATCGCGCCGCGGCCGCGGACGTCGCCGATCACCGGGTGCTGCGGCGGCGAGCTCCTCGAGCCGCGGCGCGCATGACCGCCTCGATCCGCCGTGCCGCGCCGGCGAGGTCGTCCTGCTCGATCGTCGCGATGGCGCCGAGGCGGCGGCGCAGGCGACCGGGTTGCCGCCGTAGGTGCCGCCGAGGCCGCCGGCGTGGACCGAGTCCATGACCTCGGCGCGGCCGGTGACGCCGGCGAGCGGCAGGCCGCCGGCGATGCCCTTGGCCGTGGTGATGAGGTCGGGCACGACGCCCTCGTGGTCGCAGGCGAACAGTCGCCGGTGCGGCGAAGCCGCTCTGGATCTCGTCGGCGACGAAGAGCACGCCGTTGCGCGGCACCAGTCGGCGAGCGCCGGCAGGAACCCCGGCGCCGGACGACGAAGCCGCCCTCGCCCTGGATCGGCTCGATCGACGACGGCCGCCAGCTTCGGTCCGCGCCGACCTGCTTCTCGAGCATGGTCGATCGCGCGGGCCGCCGCGGCCGCGCCGCTCGATCGGCGCCGGCTCGCGGAACGGGTAGGACATCGGCGCGCGGTAGACCTCGCCGGCGAACGGGCCGAAGCCGTTCTTGTACGGCATGTTCTTGGCGGTCATCGCCATCGTCAGGTTGGTGCGGCCGTGGTAGGCGTGGTCGAAGACGGCCACGGCGTCGCGGCCGGTGTAGCCGCGGGCGATCTTGACGGCGTTCTCGACGGCCTCCGCGCCGGAGTTGAACAGCGCCGACCGCTTCTCGTGGTCGCCGGGCGTCAGCTCGGTCGAGCGCCTCGCAGACCTCCACGTAGCCCTCGTACGGGGTGACCATGAAGCAGGTGTGGGTGAAGCGGTCGACCTGCTCGTGCACGCCCTCGACGACGCGGGCGCGGCGTTGCCGACCGTGGTGACCGCGATGCCGGAGCCGAAGTCGATGAGCTGGTTGCCGTCGGCGTCGACGAGGATGCCGCCACCGGCACGGACGACGTACACCGGCAGCGTCATCCCGACGCCGGCCGCCACGGCTGCTGTCTTGCGGGCCTGGAGCGCCTGCGACCGCGGGCCGGGGATGGGCGTCGTCAGGATGCGTCGCTGCTCGACCCCCGAGATCGTCGGCACATGCCCGCCCTCGGCGGCGGCACCGGACAGCGGGGTCTGCAGGGTGTCGGTCATTGCGGCTCCCAGGGCTCGGAGGGGCGGCGGCGCCACGCACTCTCTCCACGGTAGGCCACAAGCGCGATCTGCGATCCTGCAGGCCAGGACGAGCTGCCTGCCCGGGTCGCGCCCTCGCTGGCCTCGGGGAACACGAAGAGGAGGCGCACACGTGCCCGACGAGACGATCGACACGAGGCTGGCGTACCGGCTCCTGACAGGGCCGGACGACGACGCGTTCTGCCGCCGGGTGAGCCAGGCGCTCGCAGAGGGGTACCGGCTGTACGGGAGCCCGGCACTGACGTTCAACGGAGAGCGCGTCATCGCCGCCCAGGCACTGGTGCTCGACGAGCCCGTCGCCCCCAGGATGCAGAACGTCGTCGACCAGGTCTGACCGCCGCCTCCGACGTCGCACCGCCCGCGGTCGCTTCGGCTGCGCGCGAGTCGGGTTCATGGGCCGGGCGTGGGGGTGGGGTCGTGGACGGCGTTGCGGAGGAGGGGTCGGGTGCGGTCGATCCAGGTGGGGGGTCGGACCCAGGGGATGCCGTCGATCATGACGATCTGCCAGGTGGTGGTGGGGTCGGTGGCGTCGAGGTCGCCGTGGTGGCGTGGGCAGACCATGACCAGGTTGTGTAGGTCGGTGGGGCCGCCGTGGGCCCAGGGGGTGACGTGGTGGGCTTGGCAGGAGGCGGCGGGGTGGTGCAGCCGGGGATGACGCAGGTGCGGTCGCGGGCGATCAGGGCGCGGCGTTGGGTGCCGGTGGCCAGGCGGGTGGCGCGGCCGAGGTCGAGGACGGCGCCGGCGGGGGTCAGGACGGCGCGGCGGAACGCGGCGGTGCAGGTGAGTAGTCGTAGGGCGGCGGGGTCGAGGGGTCGGCCGGGGGCGTGTTGGGCGTGGGCCTGCCCGCGGGCCCGTCGCAGTGCGGCGGCCAGCGGCCCCTCCAGCGTCTCCGGTGTCTCCGGCTCCGTGTCTCGGCGTCTCCTTGGTCTCCTGACCGGGGTGGACCCCAGGGTGGTCCAGAGGGGGGATCACAGGGTGGATCTCCCGCGGGATCCCCTCGTGGATCTCCCGGGGATCCCGTGGTGGATCTGCGGGGGACTGTCCGTCGAGGGGATCTCGGCTCCAGCGGTGTTCGCCTTCTGGTTGTGGGCGTGCGAGGGCGGCGGCGAGGTGTTCGATCCCGACGGTGATCACGATTTCGACGGGTGGGTACGGCCCGGCGAGTATCCCGGGTTCGCGGACGATCACGTCCTCGCCCTCCCCGTCCGGCGGCTCCTCGCCTTCCCCGTCGGCTGCTTGCCCGTCCGCTGCCTCCCCGTCGGCTGCCGGCCCGTCCGCTGCCTGCCCGTCCGCTGCCTGCCCGTCCGCTGCTTGCCCGTCCGCTGCTTGCCCGTCCGCTGCTTGCCCGTCCGCTGCTTGCCCGTCGGCTGCGTGCCGGCTCGCGCCGGTGCGGTCGGTGTGGTCGGTGCGCTCGTCCTCGCCGTCCGGCCTGCCGTTCGGCTGCTCGTGTGACGGCTGCTCCGGCTGCCGGGCGACCTCGTCGTCCTGCTGGTCGTCCTGCTGGTCGTCTTGCGGGTCGTTCTGCTGGTCGTCCTGCTCGTTCGGGTCCTCGCGGAGGTCGTCGCCCATGCCCTGGCTGCCGCTGCATCGGGGTGTCGCTGGTGTCGAGGATGTCGCCGCCGTCGTCGGCCCCGTCGGCCTTCGTCGGCCCCGTCGTCGGCGGGGTCGGTGTTGAGCCAGGGGTGGGGCCAGGGTTCGGGGTCGGGGCCGGGGTAGGGCGGCAGGGGGAGGCCGGTGTGGGTGGCGGCGGCGGCGAGGGCGTCGGCGAGGGCGTCGATCTGGCGTTGGCCCAGGTCGCGGTCGTCGCGCAGGTCGTGCCGGACGCCGTCCTGGTTATGGCGATCCGGGGCGGGGTGCGGCGCCGGCGGCGATCACCGCCCGGATCAGGTCGCCCTGGCCGGGGCCGGCGGCGAACCGGCCCAGCCAGGTCCCGTTCTGGTCCTGGGACAGGTGCAGGAACCGGCGTTCGTGCGCGCCGGCCGGGGTCTTCGGGTTCAACTCCGCCACCAGCCCGGCCGCGAACGTCGCCAGTTCCGGGTCGAGAGTTGGACGGCCCTGCCGGCGAGCAGGCCGTCGACCAGGTCGATCCGCCGCCCCCTCACCCCGAGCAGGGTGTCGACCTGTTCGCGGACCCGGGCGCCGAGGGCGGCGTGCGCGCACACGCACACCTCGACCTTGTCCCGCCCGATCAACCCGGCCGCCAGCGCCGCCCCGACCGTCTTCAAGTCACCGCCGTCGCGGTCCAGCAGCCGGCCGGTGCCGGCCTCCCGCGCCGCCCTACCCGCGCCGAGGCCGAGGGCGTGCTGGGCGAACGTCGCGGCGGCCTTGCCGGCCGGTCGGCGGGACCACGTCGTCGCGGGCGTCGACGGCGGCCAGCGACCGCAACGCCTGCGCCTGCACCCGACCCACCCGCGCGTACAGGCCCCCGACCGCCGCCCGCACCTCCCCGGGCGCCATCACCGCATACCGCACCTCCGCGAGGTCCTCCACCACCGCGTCCAACCGGGCGAACAACCCCACCACGAACTCCGACGCCACCTCCCCACCCACCAGCCCGGCGGCCGCCGGGACGGTGGACGCCGACGGGAGCCGGGGTCGGAGGACGCCGTCGACTCGGCCGGGAGCGGTGGACCCCGGCGGCAGCGAAGGAGCCGCCGGCGGCAGCGGAGTCGGCGGCTCGGCAGACGCCGGGGACGCGGAGGCGAGTGGGCGCGCGGGCTCCGTGACGCGGCGGGGGGAGTGGGCTCCGAGGGCCGGTGAACACGGCGAATCGGCGGGTCCGTCACGGGCGGGGGCTGCTGCCCCTCGCCGTCGGCCCCCCGGTCCCCGTCCATGACCCCAACGCTAGGCGGCACCACCGACACACTCGAAGATCAACAAGTAAGCAACTGAGAGAGAACTGAGAGAACCGGAAGAGAACAAGTAACGCGACACCAAAGTGTGTCAAATAATGCTGGTTGGACCTCATGCCCGCTATAGCGAGCCGGAATCTGCGTGAGCCGCTGTGTTGGCGCAACGGACGAGGCACCCTGCCGGGGTGCCACGGGCTGCCCGGCTGCCGGGGGGCCGCGGGGTGCTCGGCTGCCGGGGCGCGGTGGCCCGGAGGGGCTCGCGGGTGCGCGGCCGCCGGAGAGGCACCAGGGTGCGCGGCCGCCGGAGAGGCACCAGGGTGCGCGGCCGCCGGAGAGGCACCAGGGTGCGCGGCCGCCGGAGAGGCACCAGGGTGCGCGGCCGCCGGAGAGGCCGGGGTGCGTGGCCGCTGGAGGGGCCACGGGGTGCTCGGCCGCTGGAGGGGCCACGGGGTGCTCGGCCGCTGGAGGGGCCACGGGGTGCGCGGCTGCGGGGGGCGCGGACAGTACCGGGTCGGGGAGGGGCAGTGGTCCAGGAAGGCAAACGATGGCTGGTCCCCGTCACGTGACAGTGACGAGGACCAGCCGCCCATACGTCAGTCCCTGAGCCGCGCCCTGGCCGAGTCGACGTCGAGGTTCCCGTCGGCCAGCGCCTTCAGCGTGGCCAGCCGGTCGCCGCCGCCCTCGTCGCCGCCGCTCGCCGAGGCGGAGGTGGCCGCGCCGGCGGCGTCCGGGGTGGCTTGACCGTTGCCAGGCGCCGCCTGGAGGCCGAGCCGGCGTAAGAGGTCGTCGAAACGCGCCCGGGCCGTCGGGTAGCTGACGCCCAGATGCCGCTCGAGGTCGCGCATGTTGCCGCGCGAGGCGAGAAAGACCTTGAGCATCTGCAGGTCGGCGTCGTCGAGCCCGCAGAAGTCGCAGGGCTCGAACCGGCCGACGAGGCCGGTACCGCAGGTCGGGCAGCCCAGCTGCGTGATCTCGAGCCGCGAGCTGCACACCGGGCAGTCGCGCGGCGGCCGGTACCCCTGCCGCCGGCCGGGGTGCTGGTGAGCGGGGTGACCGGGCGGCGTTGTCATCCCGGCGACGCTACCCGCCCCCTGACGGCTCGCGTCGGCCGCGCTCACGCAGCCCCGTAGGAGCTGGCACCGATGACGTCGGCCCCGATCACGACGGAGCTCATCACCGACTCCACGGCCAGCTCGCCCTCACCGTTGCCGATGACGGACTCGCGCAGGCCGGGGTCGACCATGTCGCCCTTGGTGACGCTGTTCGGCAGGACGACCTTGCCCATCCGGTTGCGCGCGTGGATCCGGACGCCTGTCCCGGCCAGCAGCTGCACCTTCACGGAGGAGGATTCGGCGGAGATGCGCGACGTGCCGGACGGGCCCATCGTGCCCTTCACCGAGGACGACACGGCGTCGACGTCCAGCGGACCGCGGACGCGGTCGACCTTCAGGGCCGAGGCGAGCAGGCGGATCCTCGCGCCGGCCTCCCCACCGACCAGGCGCACGCTGGCGCCGGCGACGTCGATCTCGATCGGGAGCTCCGGGTTGAAGCGCACCGTCAGGTGCTCGTTCTGCCAGTTCTTCGCGCGGGCGAAGGTCTTGGGCAGGTTCGAGAACGAGAAGCGGCCGCCCGGCTCGTCGTCGTCCGCGAGGAAGGGCAGGGCGCTGGCCTCGACGACGAGCGTCTCGCCCTCGCGCCGCACCGTGTGCTCGCCGCTGACGAAGGCACCCGTCACGGACGGGTCGGCCACGACCTCGACCGACCGGTAGGAGACGGCCACCCGCACCAGACGTGGCCTGTCCGCGGTGCTCACCGGCTCGCCGCCCTGACCGCTGACGCGGACGTCGGGACCGGGGGAGGTGCCCCACGGGGGGCTCGCCGCGGGCTGGGGCGTCTCGCCGGCGCCACCGGCGCTCGCGCCCGTGGCCGCACCCGCCCGCGCCACGTCGAGCAGCGGCAGCGCCTGCTCGGGGGTGAGATCTCCGCTCGCCACGCGGCGGAGGATGTCATCGATCTCATTCGCCATACAAGAAGTGAAACCCATCTATCAACTTCTGGCAAGAGTCGTTTCGACATTCCTCGTCACACGATCGCGCGGTCGCCCTTGCCGCCGAGGTCGACCAGCTGATCCGCTGCTTCACCCTCGCGCCGGCGGCCGAGAACCCGCTCCGTACGACGGCCGGCTACGACGGCCGGGGCGTGAGCGACACCCGCGCCTCGATCACGGCCCACAGCGCCTCGACGTCCGCTCGTTCGGTCGGCTCGGCGCCCACCGACACACGGACCATCCATCGGCCGTCCAGCAGGGACGGCGTCACGAACGCCAGCCCCGAGTCGTTGATCGCGGCGGCCCACGCCAGGGTGTGGGCGTCGAGTGCGACGCCCGTGACGCCGGGCGGCTCGTGCCGTATGCACACCGTCTGCAGGGTGACCGGCGCCAGCACCCGCCAGCCCGGCGCGGCCCGCACCTGCTCCGCGAACCACTGCGCGTTCGCAAGGTCGCGCCGCAGCCGCGCCCGGATCGCCTCGACGCCGTCGAGCCGCAGGTGGAACCACAGCTTCAGCGCGCGGAACCGCCGGCCCAGCGGAATGCCCCAGTCCTTGTACTGCGTCACCTCGCCGTCGACCGCCGAGCGAAGGTACGACGGGTTCGTCGACATCACCCGGACGAGGTGCTCG
Source organism: uncultured Actinomycetota bacterium (assembly GCA_963794075.1). Taxonomy (GTDB): domain Bacteria; phylum Actinomycetota; class Actinomycetes; order Actinomycetales; family Kineosporiaceae; genus DATKNA01. The sequence goes on along the minus strand of CAWCCY010000002.1, from coordinate 177,690 downwards.
GGGTCGCGCACGTAGAGCAGGGAGCAGTCGAGGATCGTTCCCATCCACTTGTGCGGGTTCCAGCCGAGGGAGTCCGCTCCCGGGACGTCGCCCGCACCGTCGATCCCGGCGACGAGGTGGCGCATCTCGGGCAGCAGCAGCGCGGAGCCCGCCATCGCCGCGTCGATGTGCACCCACGCGTCGTGGCGCTTGGCCACGGGCAGGATCTCGGCGAGGGGGTCGACCGCGGTCGTGCCCGTCGTGCCGATCGAGACGACGACGGCCGCGGGACGGCGCCCGGCCGCGCGGTCGGCGTCCATGGCCGCGGCCAGGGCGTCGGGCCGCATCGCGTACGTCACGGGGTCGACCTCGACGAGGCGCAGGTTCTCGAGGCCGAAGCCGGCGAGCCCCGCGGCCTTGGCGACGGAGGAGTGGGCATGCGGCGAGGTGTAGACGACCAGCGCTTCGGCCTGCCCCTGCAATCCGCCGTGCGCGCCGGAGTAGCCGGTCGCCCGCTCCCGGGCGGCCAGCATGGCGACGAGCGCACCGGTCGAGGCGGTGTCGTGGATCGCGCCGTGCCAGGCGTCGGACAGCCCGGTCAGACGGCGGAGCCAGCCGACGACGACCTCCTCGACCTCGGTGAGGGCGGGCGCCGACTGCCAGGTGATGCCGAGGGCCCCGAGCCCCGACGAGGCCATGTCACCCAGCACGGAGGCCAGCGAGGCGTTCGACGGGAACCAGCCGAAGAAGGCCGGGCTCTGGGTCTGGGTGATGCCCGGCACCACGACCCGGTCGAGGTCGGCGAGGACCTCGGCGAACGGCTGGGGCTGCTCGGGGGCTTCGACCGCGAGCGCGGCCGCCACCTCGCCGGGCTTGACCCTCGCCGCGACCGGCAGGTCAGGAACCCGCTCGCGGTGGTCGGCGATCCAGTCGACCAGCTCGTGGGCGGCGGCGCGGAACTCCTCGGGAGTCATGGCGTCACCGTACGACCCGCCGCCGACGCCCACCGGCGCACCTTGATCACGACAAGGGGGTGATGGGCAGGACCACGTCGAGCGTCCACGGGCGGCCGGGCCGCGGGGGCGGCGTCAGCTCGACCGTCCAGCGCTCGCCGAGCACGCGCGCGAGGCCGGCCGGGCGCGCCGGATCCGCGCCCGTCTCGAGCAGGTGCCGGGCGACCTCGCCGCGGGTGTGCTTCGCCATGTGGCTGACCACGCTGCGGCCGGCCGGGCCCTCCTGCAGCGCCCGGACGGCGACCGTCCGGGCGCCGACCTCCCCGGACGCCGGCCACGCCGCCACGTACTCCCCCGACCGGCAGTCGACGACGAGCCCCTTGGCGGCGAGCGGCGCCAGCGCGGGGCCGAGCGCCGGCCGCCAGAGCAGCGGCAGTGAGCCGAGGCCGAGCTCGCCGCAGATCGGCAGGCGGTACGGCGGCACGCGGTCGGCCGGCCGCAGCGCCCCCCACAAGGCCGAGATCACGACCAGCCGGTGGCCGGCCCGCCGGCGCGCGGACGCCGACAGCGTCGCCCAGCCCAGCGCGTCGTAGAGGACGCCGGTGTAGACCTCGAGGGCCGGGCGGGCGGGCAGGCTGCGCAGCCGGGTGTTGCGCTCGACCTCGGCGCCGAGCGAGGCGCCGACCCCGAGGCGGCGGACGCCGTCGGGGCCGGCGCTGACCTCGGCGAGGGCGTCGAGCACCCGGGTCCGCGTCGGAGTGAGACCGGGAAAGGACAGAGCGCCGAGGTCGACGGGCTTGCCGCGCGCCGCCGGCGTCGCCTTCGACTCCGACGGCGGCAGCAGCACGAGCACGCCGCGCACCCTACCGACCGGCCGCAGGGTGCCGACGGGCCGCAGGGTGCCGACCGGCCGCAGGGTGCCGACCGGCCGCAGGGTGGCCGACCGCCGCAGGGTGCCGAGGCCGCCAGGGTGCCGCGGCCGCAGGGTGCCGCCCGCTCTAGGGTCTGGGCATGGTCCGTCGCGTCATCCGCGTCACCGGCTCCGACCCCGACTCGGTGGCGGCGCTCGAGCAGCGCTTCGCCGCGATCCGGGCCCGGCTCGGCGTGCCGGCCGACTTCCCGCCGGAGGTGCTCGCCGCCGCGGCGGCGTCGGCGTCCGCGCCCGACGTGCCCGCCACCGACCTCACCGGCGTGCCGTTCGTGACCGTCGACCCGCCGGGCTCGACCGACCTCGACCAGGCGCTCTGCGTCCAGCGGCGGGGCGACGGGTACCACGTCGACTACGCCATCGCCGACGTGCCGGCCTTCGTTCCGCCGGGCGGCCCGGTCGACGTCGCGGCGCGCCGCCGCGGGCAGACCCTCTACGCGCCCGACCTGCGGACCCCGCTGCACCCGCCAGTGCTCAGCGAAGGGGCGGCGAGCCTGCTCGAGGGGCAGCTGCGCCCCGCCTTCGTCTGGCGCTTCGACCTCGACGCGGCAGGCGTCGTGCAGGCCAGGGACGTCGTCCGCGCCGTGGTGCGCAGCCGGCACCGGCTCGACTACGGCCAGGTCCAGGCCGCCGCGGACGCCGTACCCCGCGGGGTCGCCCGACCCGGCCGGTGACGTCGCGCTGCAGGCGGTGCTGCTGCGCGAGGTGGGCGTCCGGCGGCAGGCGCTCGAGGAGGCCCGGGGCGGCGCGAACCTGCCGCTGCCCGAGCAGGAGGTGACCGCCGAGGGCGGCCACTACCGGCTGACCCTTCGGCCGGCCGTGCCCGCCGAGGACTGGAACGCCCAGCTCTCGCTCATGACCGGCATGGCCGCCGCCGAGCTCATGCTCGCGGGCGGCGTCGGGCTGCTGCGAACCTTGCCCACGCCGGACGACGCCCTGGTCGAGCGCTTCCGCCGCCAGGCGCAGGCGCTCGGCGTGGCGTGGCCGGCGCAGGAGTCGCCGGGGGCGCTGCTGCGCCGGCTCCGGCGCGACGACCCGGCCGAGCTCGCGCTCATGCACGAGGCCGGATCGCTCTTCCGCGGCGCCGGCTACGAGCCGCTCGGGCCAGGCCTGCCGGCCCCGGCCGTCACCACGCACGCGGCGGTGGCCGCGCCCTACGCGCACGTGACGGCGCCGCTGCGCCGCCTGGTCGATCGCTTCGGGCTGGTGGCCTGCCACGCGCTGTGCGCCGGCGAGGAGGTGCCGGCCTGGGTGACGGACGCCCTGCCGGAGCTCCCCGCGGCCATGCGCGGCTCCGACCAGCTCGCCGGCCAGCTCGAGCGCTCCTGCACCGACGTCGTCGAGGCGGCCGTGCTCGCCGACCGGGTGGGGGAGCGGTTCGAGGCCGTCGTCGTCGACCTCAACCACAGCGGTGGCAAGGTGCAGGTGGTCGAGCCGCCGGTGCTGGCGCCGTGCGGCGGCGCCCTGCGCCTCGGTGAGCAGGTGAGCGCGCGGCTGGCGGCCGCGGACCTCGACACCGGCGAGGTCCGCTTCGAGGTCCCGTGAGCGCGGCAGTACGTTCATGATCGACGCGGATTGCATGATCGACGCGGATTGCATGATCACGGGGTAGGGTCGGGGGTGGACGAGCCGGGCAGGCGGCCGCGTCGGGCGGTTCTCCGCCCGCCGAGGAAAGTCCGGACTCCACAGGGCAGGGTGGTGGGTAACGCCCACCCGGGGTGACCCGCGGGACAGTGCCACAGAGAACAGACCGCTCGTGGCCGGCGTGAGCCGGGCGCGAGCAAGGGTGAAACGGTGGTGTAAGAGACCACCAGCGCGCCGGGTGACCGGCGCGGCTCGGTAAACCCCACCCGGAGCAAGGCCAGACAGGGAGCGTCCGAGGGTTGCCCGCCCGAGCTCCCGGGTAGGCCGCTACTGCCGGCACGGTGGGCCCGCGAGGGCCTGCCGGGCCGCGACGAGGGCGCCGGTAACGGTGTCCCTAGAGGGATGGCCGCCCCCGACCACCGTCCGCGGTGGGCGGGACAGGATCCGGCTTATCGCCCGGCTCGTCCACCTCCCGCGATGGCACGGATGCGCGAACTGTCGCATCCGAGTCACGCGACGACCGAAAGTCATGACCCAAAGTCATCAATCGCCAGCCTTGCGGGGGTATTTTGCGCCTTTCACCCGGCTCAGCTTATTGTTGAAAACGTCCAGACCGGGGCGCCTCGCTTACGCTGTGTGAGCACCAATAGGAGTTCAGTGATGACGTCCCCTCGCCCGCTCGTCGTCGCCGTGCTCCTCGTGGCGCTCGGGGGTGTCGCCGGCTGCGATCACGGTGGCAGCGCGTCCGCTTCGTCCGCCGCCGCCATCTCCGCGGCACCCTCCGCCAGCCCCGCCGCGGCTGCGGCCTCTCCGGCCCCATCGGCATCCGGATCCATGGCCGGCATGCCCGGCATGACGGCCACCCCGGCCGCGGCCGAGAGCGGCCCCGGGGCGGGGATCCGGCTCCAGGCACTGTTCGCGCAGCACGCGGTGCTCGCCGCCGACATGATGCGCGCCCGGGCGCGGCGCGACCCCGACTTCGCCCAGGCGGCGGAGGTGGCGCTCACGCGGAACACGCAGGCCCTGGGCGAGCTCGTCGGTTCGCTCTTCGGCGCCGACGCCGGGCGCTCGTTCGCGACCCTCTGGACCGGGCACATCACCCAGCTCTTCGCCTACGCCGACGCGGCCGCCGCCCCCGCCGCCGAGCAGGGGCCCGCGAAGGCGAAGGCGCGCAGTCAGCTCGTCTCGCTCGAGCAGCAGCTGGCCTCGCTGCTGAGCGGCGCGTCGAACGGGCGGCTGAAGCCGGCCGATGCGCAGCAGGGCATCGCGATGCACGTGGACGAGCTGCTGGGTCAGGCCGACGCCTTCGCCGCGGGGGACTACGCGAAGGCGGACGCGGCCTACCAGCAGGGGTACGAGCACGCCTTCACGATGGGCGGCCAGCTCGCGACCGTGCTGCTGCCGGCCGCCGACGTCAAGACGCTCGCGACGCCCGACTGGCAGCTGCGCCAGGGCCTGACGCAGCTGCTCGGTGATCACGTCGCGCTCGTGATCGCCTCGATGCGGGCGGCGTCCGGCGACCCGGCCGACTTCACGGCGCTCGGCAGCGAGCTCAACAGCAACACGAAGGCGCTCGCCGGAGCCGTCGGCACCCTCTACGGCGCCCGCGGCGGCCAAGGGCTTCCAGTCGCTGTGGGCCGACCACGTGGACGCCCTCATGGCCTACACGGTCGCCTCGAAGAAGAACGACGCAGCAGGGGAAGGCCGCGGCCGAGAAGCGACTGGGGGTCTTCGAGCCCGCGCTCGCCAAGCTCCTCGCCGGGGCCACGCACTCCGCGATCGGCGCCTCGGCGCTCGCCCACGCCTATGCGATGCACGACGCACTGCTCGTCCGCGAGGTGACCGCGTTCCAGGCGAAGGACTACACCACCGCGCACGACCTCGGCTATCAGGCCTACGACGAGATGTACGACGTCTCCGGCCAGCTGTCGCACGCCATCAGCCTCAGCATCGAGGGCGGTCTGCCCAAGGGCGGCAGCCAGACCGGTGGCGGCGGCATGCGGCACGTCGTCGGGCATCGATGACGAGACGCGCGCGCGCCCCATGGGCGGCGTCCGGGGCGAGCGCCCTGGCCGTGGCCGGGGCACTCGCGCTCGGGGGGTGCGGGAGCGCGGCCGCGAGCGCTCATGGACGGGCCACGGAGAGTGCGTCGGGGAGCCGTGCCGGGAGCTCGCCCGGCCGCGACCTCCGGCGGTTCCGCCGGCGCGGCGCGTGCCGCGGGTGCCGCGGAATCGTTCCGCTCCGCCCGCACGTACGACGCGGTGGCCGAACCGGTCCGGCTGCGGATCCCGGCCATCGGTGTCGACTCGCGGCTCGTGCACCTCGGGCTCGCACCCGACGGCACCATCGCCGCACCCGCCCGATACGGGCAGGTCGGCTGGTACGCGGCAGGCCCCCGGCCGGGCCAGCCCGGGCCCGCGATCCTGCTCGGGCACGTCGACTCGAAGGCGGGCCCGGCCGTCTTCTACCGGCTGGCCGGCCTGCGCCCCGGGGACGCCGTCGTCGTCGACCGGGCCGACGGCTCGTCCGTCAGGTTCCGTGTCAGCGGCCGGCTGCAGGTGGCGAAGAGCAGCTTCCCCGCCGACCTGCTGTACGCGCCCACGCTCGCGCCGGTGCTGCGCCTGGTGACCTGTGGCGGCGACTGGGACGCCACCAAGGGGCACTACCGGGACAACGTCGTCGTCAGCGCGGTGCCGGAGGGATCCCGATGACCACGGCACGCGGGTCCGGTCGGGGCCGTGGTCCCGGTCGGGGTCGCGTGCGCCTCGTGACCGGGCTGCTGGCGGTGCTGGCCGCTCTCGTCATCAGCGGCGTCGGCTCGGGCGCCGCGGCGGCGAGCGCCCTCGACGTGGTGACGGTTCTCGAGCAATCGGGCCAGACCGAGGTGGTCGCGCAGATCACGCCCGACCCCGTGGCGGCGCTGCCCTCGGACGCCGCCCACGTGACCGTGGACGGTAGCGACGTGCCGGCGACCGTGAGGCCGCTCCTGGCGACGGATGCCCCGGTGGCCCTCGTCGTCGACGCCTCCGCGGCCGCCGGCGGTGCGCTCGCCCAGGAGCTGAGCGGAGCGGCCGGGTTGCTGCTGCGGCTGCCGTCGACGACCCCGGTGACGGTCGTCGCCGACCAGGGCACGCCGCGCCTGCTGCTCACGGCCGGCAGCCCGGCGGCGGCGATCCACGCGCTCGTCGGCCTGACACCCGGCGGCGAGCGCGACACTTCCGCCGCCCTCGACCTGGCCGTGCGGTCGGTGGGTACCGCGGCGTCCCCGCAGTCACCCGGGCTCCTGCTCGTCGCCACGCGGGGTGCCGTGCCTGGCGCCCCCCAGGACCCCAGGCTCGCGCGCCGGCTCAGCGCTTCGGGGGCGGTGCTCGCCGTCGTGGCCGACCCGTCGGTCGCCTCGGGCTGGGATGCGACGGCAAGGGCCACCGGAGGTGTCTCCGTCGCGGCGACCCCGGCGCAGGCGCCGGACGCCTTCAACGGCCTCGCCGACACGCTGCGCGCCCGCTGCCTGGTGCGGTTCGCGGCCCCGGCCGCAGCGGATACCGCGCACGTCGTCCTGCGCGTGGGGGATCAGGAGTTCGCCGCGGATGTGTCCCTCGCCGGTGCGTCCGCGCCCGCGCCGACGATCGCATCGGCCGCGCCCTCCGGTGCGGGGGCGACGGCACCTACCGCGACCGCGGGTGGGGGCTCGGAGGCGACGTCGGAGGGCCCCGGCGTAGCCCTGGGCGTCGGCCTGCTCGCCGCCGTCGTGGTGCTCGGGGTCGTCGCGGCCGTGGTCGTCACCCGGCGTCGACGCAGTGGCCATCCCCGGGCTGCAGGTGTGACGGCCCCCGCGCCGTCAGCCACGCCACCGACGTCAGCACAGATCTCGGCACTGATCTCGGCACGGACCCCGGCACGGGGACCTGCACCGACCGCGGCACCGGGACCTGCACCGACCTCGGCACCGGGACCTGCACCGACCTCGGCAGCGGGACCTGTACCGACCTCGATCTCGGTGTCCGCAGGAGAGGACGGGGGCGCGATGCCTCCCGGCGTCCGCTTCTTCGACCTCTCGGACCCCGACCACCCCACCGAGCTGGGGCCGCACGAGGCCGCCGGCTCCGCCACGAGCAACGGGCACAGCGTCGACGAGGGTGTGCCCGCCGACGTGCGGTCGGAGTCCGAGGAGCATGGGGAGCCCGATGAGCCTGAGAGGCTCGAGGAACCGGCGGACGTCGAGTCACCGGAGCCGGCGCCGGAGGAGGCAGCTGACGTCGAGACCTCCGAGCGGGAGCCAGAAGAGCCTGCGGACGTCGAGACGCCAGAGCCAGGGCCGGAGGCCGTTGAGCCGGAGGCCGTCGAGCCGGAGGCCGTTGAGCCGGAGGCCGTTGAGCCGGAGCCGGTTGAGCCGGAGCCGGTCGAGCCGGAGCCAGTCGCGCCCGAGGCCGTCGAGCCGGAGGCCGTCGAGCCGGAGGGCCTCGAGCCGGAGGCCGTCGAGCCGGAGCCGGTCGCAGCCGGAGGCGGTCGAGCCGGAGCCGGTCGCGCCCGAGGCCGTCGAGCCGGAGCCGGTCGCGCCGGAGCCGGTCGAGCCGCAGCCGGTCGCGCCGGAGGCCGTCGAGCCGGAGCCGGTCGCGCTGGAGGCAGTGGAGCGGCAGTCGGTCGAGCCGGAGGCGGTCGAGCCGGAGCCGGTCGCGCCGGTGCCGGTCGCGCCGGTGTCGGTCGCGCCGGTGTCGGTCGCGCCGGCGGGCTCGGGCCCAGGCCGTTACGTGGGGCGACACCGCGCGCCGGGCGTGGTGGAGGCGACGGACGTCGACGACGACGAGTACGCGGAGAGCTGAGCTCTCGCCCGCCGAGCCCGCACGCCACCCGGATGCTCGGGACATGCCGCCCCGGACGTGGACAGCCTGGACATGGACAGCGGGCGGTCCGTGCCCTGCCCGGCTGCGGACCACCCGCTCACTCCGTCTTATCCCCCGAATGGGTGCATTTCAATCCCCCTGTGGTCATAGGTATCCGATCGTGATCTGGCCGGGCCGGGCGGGGCCGGGCGGGGCCGGGCGGGTGGGTGCGGCCCGAAGCGGTTGCGGGAGGCGTCGTCGTCTGTTGCGGTAGATGCGCGGCGTCCGCCGCCCCGAGGGGAGAGCGATGTCGACGGTCGAGCGCCGCTCCGCGGCACGGGCCAATCAGAGGGCGGCCGCGTTCGTGCGGTTCCAGATGATGGGCGACCACGAGGCCATGCACTACCTCCTGACGGACGCCTCCGAGTCGGATCGGGCCCGGCTCGAGTTCGTCACGGCGCTGGCGTCGATCGCCGGCTCGCTGGCCGCCAGCGCGTTCGGGCGCGACAAGGCCCTGGCGTACCTGCAGTCGGTTGCCGAGAGCAGTGCGGCGCTCTCGGACGCTGACGACATCGACCGGTTCTTCGAGGGCTGACGACCGGTTCTTCGAGGGCTGACACGGCCCGGCCGGTCGTCACCGGTCACCCACCGACGGCCGCGCGCTCCGTCGCCAGCAGGGCCGTCGCCGATGATGCCGCCGTCGTTCCGCAGACTGGCCGCGACGACAGGGGTACGCAGACCGAGCAACGGCACGAACTTGTCCGCCTTCTTGCTGACGCCGCCCCCGATCACGATGAGGTCGGGCCAGCAGCAGGCGCTCGATGGCGGCGAAGTAGCGGCCCAGCCGCTTGGCCCATTGCTCCCACGACAGGCCCTCGGCCTCGCGCACGCTGTCAGCGGCGCGGGTCTCGGCGTCCTTGCCGTCGACCTCGAGGTGCCCGAGTTCGGTGTTGGGCACGAGGTGCCCGTCGACGATCAGTGCGCTCCCGATCCCCGTGCCCAGCGTGGCCATGAAGACCGTGCCGTTGACGCCCTTGGCCGCGCCGAACCTGGCCTCGGCGTAACCGGCCGCGTCGGCGTCGTTGACCACGCTCACGGGGCGGCCGAGTTCCTCGCTCAGCAGCGCCTCGACGTCGGTGCCGATCCACGTCTTGTCGACGTTCGCCGCCGTCCGGGCCACCCCGTGCTGGATCACCGCGGGGAAGGTGACGCCGACCGGGCCCGTGCCGGCGGCGTCCCCGAAGGAGCGCACGATCTCGCCCACCACGCCGGCCACGGCGGCCGGTGTCGAGGGCGAGGGCGTCGGCGTCCGGAGCCGCTCGCCCGCGAAGGTACCCAGATCGAGGTCCACGGGGCAGCCCTTGATGCCGGAGCCGCCGATGTCGATTCCGAAACCCCTGATCGCCATGCCGGCAGCCTACGAGGCCTAACCGGCGTGTCCATCCCGCCGTCGCCTCACGGCAGGGTGAGGATCTCCGCCCCGGTCTCCGTGACCAGGATCGTGTGCTCGAACTGGGCGGAGCGCCGGCGATCCTTGGTGACGACGGTCCAGCCGTCGTCCCACATCTCCCACTCGTGAGTGCCGAGGGTGAGCATGGGCTCGATCGTGAACGTCATGCCGGGCTCGATCACGGTGGCGTAGTTCGGGGCGGCGTCGTAGTGCGGCACGATCAGGCCGGAGTGGAAGGCCGTGCCGATGCCGTGGCCGGTGAAGTCGCGGATGACGCCGTAGCCGAAGCGCCGGGCATAGGCCTCGATGACGCGGCCCACGACGTTCATCTGCCGGCCGGGGGCGACGGCCTTGATCCCGCGCATCATGGCCTCGTGCGTGCGCTCGACCAGCAGGCGCGACTCCTCGTCGACGTCGCCCACGAGGTAGGTCGCGTCGGTGTCGCCGTGGACGCCGAGACCGTCGACGACCAGGTAGGCCGTGATGTCGACGTTGACGATGTCGCCGTCCCGAAGCACGGTCGAGTCGGGGATCCCGTGGCAGACGACCTCGTTGACGCTCGTGCACAGCGACTTCGGGAAGCCCCGGTAGCCCAGCGTCGAGGGGTAGGCGCCGTGCGCCAGCAGGTACTCGTGGCCGATCCGGTCGAGCTCGTCCGTGCTGACGCCGGGCGCCACGTGTGCCGCGACCTCGGCCATCGCGCGGGCTGCGAGCCGTGAGGCCTCCCGCACGGCCGCGATCGTGCGCGCGTCCTTCACCTCGGGGCCGTCGTAGCCTCGAGGTGCCGGCCGGTCGACGTATTCGGGCCGGGGGATCGAGGCGGGCACCGCCCGGCGGGGGCCGATCGTGCCGGGCTTCAGGTTCCCCGTGGGGGCCGTCGCGGTCGTGGCCATCCCCCGATCCTACGGACCCGCCTCCACGGACCAGCCGCCATGGACCGTCTGCCACGGGATCGGTCCGTTCACTCCATCGTCTGCCCCTCCGCCGCGCCACGGGCCGGCAGCTCGCCCGAGCCGCGCACCACGAGCCGTGTCGGCACCACCCGCAGGTAGGGCGGCGAGTGGTCGCCGTCCATGCGCTCGAACAGCCGTTGCGCCGCGAGCCGGCCCACCGCGGCCGGGTCCTGCGCCATCACCGTGACCCCGGGCCGCAGCAAGGCTGCCATCGGCACGTCGTCGAAGCCCACGAGCGCGACCTCGTCCTGGCGGCCGAGGTCGTGCAGCGCCTCGACCGCCCCGAGGGTGACGAGGTTCTGGCTCGCGAAGAGGGCGTCGGGGCGCTGGGTCGTGACGAGCTCGTGGGCCGTCTTGCGGGCCTGCTCGGCCGTGCGCAGCCCGTGCCGGACCAGGCCGTCGTCGAGCGGAAGACCGGCGGAGCCCAGGGCGTCACGGAACCCGCGGTAGCGCTCCTCGGCGGTCACGATCGCCAGGTCGTCGCCCAGGTAGGCGACCCGGCGGCGCCCGGTGCGCAGCAGGTGCGCCACGGCGGCAGCGGCGCCGCCGTGGTTGTCGCTCACGACCGCGTCGGCGAGCAACGGGTGCGGGGCGCGGTCGACGAACACGAAGCACGTGCCCGCCCGTTGCTCGTCGATGACGTAGCGCTGGTCACGCCCGGCCGGCATCACGATCAGCCCGTCGACCCGGCGGTCGATGAGCCTGCGCGCCAGCTCCCGCTCGCGCGCAGGCTCCTCGTCGACGCTGGCTGCCAGCACGAGGACGCCGCGGGCCCTCGCGTAGTCCTCGACCGCCCGGTGCACGGCGGAGGAGTACGGGTTGCTGACGTCCTCCAGGAGCAGCCCGATGGTGTCGGTCCGGCCGCCGGTGCGCCGCAGGCTGGCGGCCGTCAGGTTGGGCCGGTACCCCAGCTTCGTGGCCGCCGCCCTGACGCGCTCGGCCAGCGCCGCGTCGACCGTCGGGACGTCGTTGAAGACGCGCGAGACGGTCTTGATGCCCACCCCGGCGAGTGCGGCCACGTCGCGCATGGTGGCGCGACCGCGACCCGCGGCGATGGCGTCGGGGTGGGTCATCGTGACCTCTCGTCTCGCGGCCTGGTCCAGCCCCTGGGTCAGTTGGCCGGGCCGGTGAAGGAGTCCTCGGGCCGCAGCTGCACGGCACCGGTCATGATGGCGACCGCCTCCGCGGGCGTGTGGGACGACGGCGTGATCACCCCCGCGCCGCGCCCGAGCCGCTGGATGTGGATCCGGTCGGCGATCTCGAACACGTTCGGCATGTTGTGGCTGATGAGGATCACGCCCAACCCGCGCTCGCGCAAGTCCTTGACCAGTCGCAGGACCTGTCCCGTCTCGCGCACGCCCAGGGCGGCCGTCGGCTCGTCGAGGATGACGACCTTGCTGCCGAAGGCGGCGGTGCGTGCAACCGCGACGACCTGCCGCTGGCCGCCCGATAGCGTCTCGACGGACTGGTTGATGTTCTGCAGCGTCTTGATGCCCAGGTCGTCGATGTGCTTCTGCGCCTGCCGCTTCATGCCGCCCGTGTCGAGCATCCGGAACACCGAACCGAGGATGCCGGCGCGACGCTCCTCCCTAGCGAGGAAGAGGTTGCTCGCGATGTCGAGGGCCGGGGCGACGGCGAGGGTCTGGTAGACCGTCTCGATGCCTGCCTCCCGGGCCTCCTGGGTGCTGCGGAAGGTCGCCTGCTGCCCGTCGACGAGCATCGTGCCCGCGTCGGGGGTCATGGCCCCCGACAGGCACTTGATGAGCGTGGACTTGCCGGCGCCGTTGTCGCCGATGACGGCCAGCACCTCGCCCGGGTACAGCTGCAGCTCGACGCCTGCGAGCCCGACCACGTGACCGAATGTCTTGACGATGCCGCGCGCCTCGAGCACGGGCTGCCGGGAGCCGCGGCTCGACGGGTCCGCCTGTCCCGATGAGCTCGCCTGTGCGGGCGGGGTGGGGGTCGCATGGCTCATGACTTCACGCTCCGGATCCACTGGTCGGCGGCGACGGCCGCGATGACGAGGACGCCGACGGCGAGTACCTGGTAGTTGGGGTCGACGCCTGCCAGTGCGAGACCGTTGGTGAAGACCTGGACGATGAGGGCGCCGATCAGCGAGCCGATGATGGCGCCGCGACCGCCGAAGAGGCTCGTGCCGCCGATGACGACCGCGGTGATGCTCTCGAGGTTGAGGTTGAGCCCGGCGTTGGGGTCGGCGCCGTTGATCCGGCCAACCTGGATCCAGGCCGCGATACCCACGACGGCGCCGGCCACGACGTATGCGGAGAGCAGGACCCGATTCGTGCGGATGCCTGCCAACCGGGCCGCCTCGGCGTCGTCACCCGTGGCGTAGAGGTGCCGGCCCCACGCGGTCTGCCGCAAGGCGTAGGCGAAGACCGCGTAGAGCACCAGCATCATGAGGACGCCGACCGTGATGTCGAACCTGCCGATACTGATGGTCGAACCCGTCCAGGTGAGGAACGTCCCGGGCGGCAGCGTGATCACCTGGCCCTGGGCGTAGATCAGCGAGAGAGCCGTGAAGATGCTCAGCGTGCCAAGGGTCACGATGAAGGGCGGCAGCTTGATCCGGGTCACGAGGACGCCGTTGAGCGTGCCGGCGACCACCGCGACAACGACGCCGGCGAGCAACGCAAGGATGCCCGGTGTGCCGTTGTCCGAGACGAGCTTGGCCATGATGAGCGTGGCGAGCACCATCACGGCGCCGATCGACAGGTCGATGCCGGCGGTGAGGATGATCAGGGTCTGGCCCACGGCGAGCGACCCCACCACGGCCGACTGCTGAAGGATGATCGAGATGTTCTCGGGCCTGAAGAACCGTCCGTTGGCGAGCCCGAACACGACGGCGGCGAGCACGAGGACGATCAGGGGGCTGAGGGCGGGCAGCCGGTGGAGCAGGTTGTGGATCCGGCGGCCGGCGGTGTCACGCGGTTTGAGGATCTCCTCGGCGGTGCCGGGAGCCTCGACGACGTTCGTCATGACAGGCCTTTCGGGGGCGGGAGGGAGACGCGGGCGACGTCCGGGTCGAGCCTGTGATCGGGCGTCGGAGGGGCCACGCGCCGGCCCGTGAGGTGACTCGCGGGCCGGCGCGCAGGCCGGGATCGGGCTGCGGGACGGCGGCCGCCGAGGCGGCTCCGATCAGGTGGGGTCAGCTGCCCCAGCAGGCGCCGGCGGCCTGGTCGGGGGTCTGGCTGTTCAGGCCGGGCAGCGGGTTCGCGGTCACGAGGGCCGTGCCGGAGTCGATGAAGTCCTTGCCCGGGGGCAGGGTCGGCTTGGCGCCGCCCTTGGCGAGCGAGGCGATCGTCTGGACCCCCGCCGCGGCCATCTTGCCGGGGTACTGCGCGGAGTCGGCCGCGATCGTGCCGTCCTTCAGCAGGCCCTTCACGTACTTGCAGCTGCCGTCGATCGTGAGGATCAGCACGTTCTTCTTGCCCGCCGCCTGCAGCGCCTGGTAGGCGCCGTCCGCCGCCGGCTCGTTGATCGTGTAGACGACGTTGATGTCGCCGTTGGCCGACAGGCAGTTCTCCATCGCCGTCTTGCCGCCCGGGATGGCGCCCTGGGTCGGCTGGTGGCAGGCGACGGTGTAGTCGCCGCCGCTGCCCGCCGTGTAGCGGCCGGTCTTGGCCTCCTGGCCGTTCTGGGTCTTGCTGCCCGGGTCGATGCCCATGCCCTCGAGGAAGCCGTGGTCGCGGGCGATGTCGACCGAGACGACCTGGTTGTTGAACAGGTCGAGCATCGCGATGACGGCCTTGCCGCCGGCCAGCTTGGTCGCCCCGTACTGGCCGATGAGCTTGCCGGCCTGCTCGTTGTCGGTCGCGTAGGTGATGTCGACCGTGCTCGGGGGGTTGGGCACGGTGTCGAGCGCGATGATGTAGAGGCCGGCCTTCTTCGCCTTGGCGAGCTCGGTGTTGACCGCGTCGCCGTTCGTGGTGATGAGGATGCCCTTGTCGCCGCGCGAGATCGCGGTGTCGATGGCGCTGATCTGGCTCTGGGTGTCGCCGTCCTGCTTGCCGGCGGCCACGGTCAGCTTGACGCCGGCGGCGTCCGCGGCCTTCTGCGCGTCGTTCTTCATCGAGACGAAGTACGGGTTGGTCAGCGTCTTGAGGATCAGGGAGACGCCGGCGGTGCCGCCGCCGCCGCCGGCGGCGGCGCTGCCGCCCCCGCCCGAGCTCGAGGAGCCGCAGGCGGCCAGGGCCGAGACGCCGAGGAGGAGGAGCCCTGCTGCCGCGGCGGTCTGGCGAGTGCCCCGCCGGGTCCGGGCTCGGTGCGTGATGCGCATGAGACGTCCTTTCGGTCGGTTCCCGGGCCGCTGCCAGGGACAACGTTGTCCCACTCTCCAGTAGCCCGATCGGGGGAGTCAAGACTTCCGCTGGACATCTTTATGTCACGTTTGCGTAACGCGCCGTCGTGAAGGCGCCCCCGATCTGGGTTGACGAGACAGGTTAAACGGGACGCCAGGCTCTTGCTGCCAAGCAGGCGGTGCGGTGAGTTGCGACAACGATGTCCCACGCTGAGGCCGTCCATCTGGCACGGCGTCCATGACGGCGGTCACTTCTCGTGAGCCGCCCTGGTGTCGAGGCTCTGATCCGATCGCCCTCCGTGCATGTGTGGCGGCGTTCGTGCTCGACGACGTCGCGATGGTGCCGCTCTGCCACAGAAATGTGTAGCCGGGCGACGGGCGGGGAACGGTTCAGGCGTTATGGGACGCAACGTGACGCTTGTACGCAGCACGCTTTGTACTCGGGATCGTCAGCACGTGGGGGTTCGGCTGGCACGGCAGTCGGTGGTGGTCCTGTGGCTCCGGTGAAGGAAGGTGTCGAGCGCGTCGTCCGGTCGCCGGTCTTCGTCGACGCCTCGGGGCGGCGACGGAGTTGGGTGACCTGGATGGTCGGGGCGGCGGCGGTGCTCTGTTTCGGCTACGTCCTGCTGCTCGGCTTCAGCTTCGCCGGGGGACCCATCAAGCCCGGTGACCTGCTGCCGCTGCCCGGGCTCCAGCGCGCCCAGAAGCCGGCCGGGGGTTCCACTCCGGCGCAGGCTCCGGCCGACAGCCGGACCCGGGGAGGTACGGCCGGCGCGACCGGCGGGGCGGGGGCGGCGTCCGGGCCGGCGGGCACGCCCGGCGGGGCAGGTGCGCCGGTGCCGTCCGGGGCCTCAGGCGCAGGAGGGCCGGGTGCCCCGACGACGTCCCCCACCGGCCCAGGGGCGGCCGGTGCGGGTGGATCCGGCACGGCTCGGCCCTCGCCCGGGGCGGCGACCACGACTGTGCCCAAGCCCGGCGCGAGCACGCCGGCTGCGGGCGCCGGGACGACTCCGCCTGCTCCTGGCGTGTCCGTGCCGCCGGCCCCCACGACGGTTCCGGCGCCGGTCCCCTCCGTGTCGGTCCCGGTCCCCTCCGTGTCGGTCCCGGTCCCCTCCGTGTCGGTCGCGGTCTCGGTGCCGTCCGCGTCGGTCGCGGTCTCGGTCCCCTCGGCGTCGGTCTCGGTGTCCCTCCCGGCGTCCGCGTCGGTCCCGGCGTCCGCCTCGGTCCCGGCGTCCGCCTCGGTCCCGGCGTCCGCCTCGGTCCCGGGCAGCGGCGCCGTCCGCACCCAGCGGTGACGGGCCGAGCGGATGAGCCGGATGCGTGACGCGCGAGGCAGGCGGTCAACTCCGAGGGCGCACTGGCTCGCGCTCGTCGTCGTCCTCCTGACGATGGCGGTGGCGCTGGGCCTGCACGGCTACGTGTCCGGCGAGCTGACGGATGCCGGCACCGTCCGGCCGCCCGGCCCGGTGGCGCAGGTGCCCGAGGCGATCCGGACCGGCGGTCCCGTCATCGGCGCCCACGCAGGGGCCATCCGGACGATCCGGGTGCCGGCGCACACGGTGGCGCTGACCTTCGACGACGGCCCCGACCCGACCTGGACGCCGAAGGTCCTCGACGTGCTGCGCCGGCACGGCGTGCCCGGGACGTTCTTCCTGCTGGGCAGCCAGACGCTGCGTTACCCCGACCTGGTGCGCCGCGAGGTCGCCCAGGGCGACGAGATCGGCAACCACTCCTTCACCCACCCCGACCTGACCACCCGTCCGCTGTGGGAGCAGCGGTTCCAGCTGGCACAGACGGAGCTAGCCATCGTCGGCGTCACGGGCCGGACGACGGCGCTCATGCGCCCGCCGTACTCCTTCTCGACCGACTCCCTCGACGACGGCTACTGGCAGGTCGTGCGCGACGCGCACGACCACGGCTACGTCACGGTGCTCGCCGACGTCGACGCCCGCGACTGGGAGCGCCCCGGGGTCGACGCGATCGTCCGGAACGCCACCCCGAAGGACGGTCGCGGCGCCGTGGTCCTCCTCCACGACGCCGGCGGCGACCGTTCCGAGACCGTCGCCGCCCTCGACGTCCTCATCCCGAGACTCAAGGCGCAGGGCTACCGGTTCACCACGATCAGCAAAGTCGCAGGCCTGTCGCCCTACCGGGCGCCCGACCCCCAGGAACTGTGGCGCGGGCGTGCCCTGCTCTGGGCGACCCAGGCCTCACAGTGGATCGCCACCCTCTTCGCCGGGCTCTTCGTCGTGGCCGGCGTCCTCACGCTCGCGCGGCTGCTCCTCATGGTCGGCGTGGCGCGGCGGCACGGCCGCACCCGCCGCGACCGGTCGTGGGGGCCGCCGGTACACGCCCCCGTCTCGGTCGTCGTCCCCGCCTACAACGAGAAGGAGGGCATCGAGGCCGCGATCCGGTCGATCGTGGCCGGCGACCACCCGGTCGAGGTCGTGGTCGTCGACGACGGTTCCACGGACGGCACCGCCGACCTTGTCGAAGCGCTCGCGCTGCCCGCGGTCACCCTGGTCCGGCAGGAGAACTCGGGGAAGCCGGCCGCGCTGAACGCCGGGATCCGCGCAGCCCGGAACGACCTGCTCGTGCTGGTCGACGGCGACACCCGGTTCGAGCGCGAGACGGTCCGGGCCCTGGTGCAGCCCTTCGCCGACCACCGCGTGGGCGCCGTCTCCGGCAACGCCAAGGTCGGCAACCGGCGCCGGTTGCTCGGTCGCTGGCAGCACATCGAGTACGTGATGGGGTTCAACCTCGACCGGCGGCTCTACGACGTGTTCCAGTGCATGCCCACCGTCCCCGGGGCGGTCGGCGCCTTCCGCCGGGCCGCCCTGGTGGACGTCGGCGGCGTCAGCGACGACACCCTCGCGGAGGACACCGACCTGACAGCGGCCGTCGTCCGGGCCGGCTGGCAGGTGGTCTACGAGGAGGGCGCCCGCGCATGGACCGAGGCGCCGTCGTCGTGGGGCCAGCTGTGGAAGCAGCGGTACCGGTGGTGCTACGGCACGCTGCAGGCGATGTGGAAGCACCGCCGCGCCGTCGTCGAGGGCGGCGCCAGCGGGCGATTCGGGCGCCGCGGGCTGCTGGCGATGCTGCTCTTCCAGGTGCTGCTCCCGCTGACCGCTCCGGCCATGGACGCCTTTCTCCTGTACGGCCTGCTCTTCCTCGACCTCCGCACGACCGTGGTGCTCTGGGGCGGGTTCCTCGGAGCGCAGCTTCTGACGGCTACCTACGCGTTCCGGCTCGACCGCGAGTCGCTGTGGCCGCTCTGGTCCCTGCCGCTGCAGCAGGTGGTGTACCGCCAGCTCATGTACCTCGTCGTGATCCAGTCCGTCTTCACCGCGGTCTACGGCATGCGGCTGCCCTGGGAGAAGCTGCGGCGGACGGGGGACGTCCAGGTGAGTGCGGGCGTCGGGGATCGCGGCGGACCGTGAGGCGCGGACGCCGTCTGACGTGCGCCGTGGCCGGCGCGGCCGTCTCGTCGGTCCTGACGTCGGCGGCCCTGGCCGGCTGCGCGGACCCACCGGCCGCAACGGGGTCCGCGTCAGTGGGGGTGCACGGCGTCGGTGGGGGTGCAGGCGTCAGTGGGCGCGCCGGCGTCAGTGGCCGCGTCCGGGCACCCCGTCGCGGTCGCCCCGTACGTCGACATGACCCTCGACCCCGTCCCCGATCTCGTGCGGGCAGCCCGGCGGGGCGCCCGCACCCTGAACCTCGGGTTCGTCACCGCTGCGGACGGCGGTTGCCGCCCGGCGTGGGGCGGCACGACGCCGTACGACGATCCGGTGGTCACGCGCCGGATCCGCGCGCTGCGCGCGGCCGGGGGCGAGGCGCGGGTCTCGTTCGGCGGCGAGAGCGGAAAGGAGCTGGCGCTGGCCTGCCGGACGCCGTCCGACCTCGCCGCGGCCTATGCACAGGCGGTCGACGCGCTCGGGGTCTCGCTGGTGGACCTCGACGTGGAGGGTGCCGCCCTGGGGGACCCCGCCGCCGTGCACCGCCGCAATCTCGCTGTGCGGCTCCTGCAGGATGCCCGGCGCAGGAGTGGGCAGCCCATCCGGCTGTCGTACACGCTGCCCGCCGAGGAGGCGGGACTGTCGCCGGCGGCGCAGGCCCTGCTGAGGGACGCGCGCGGCGTTGGCGTCGAGGTCGACGTCGTGAACGCCATGACGATGGACATGACCATCGGGACGGGCACGGACCCGGGCACGGACCCGGGTACTGACAAGGGCGGCAGGGCCGCTGACCTCACGGCGGCGACGGTCGCCGCGGCCGAGGGGACCGAGAGGTTCGTCCGCAGCCTCTGGCCCCAGCGCGCGCTCGTCGGCGGAGCCTGGGGGCTGGTGGCGGTCACACTGATGATCGGCCGGAACGACCTGCCGTCCCAGGTGCTGCACGTGCAGGACGCCCAGCGCCTGGCCGCCTTCGCCCGTCGCCGCGGCCTCGCCTGGCTCGCGTTCTGGTCGCTGAACCGCGACCGGCCTTGTGCCCGGGGCGACGCGTCGGGCCCGGACGGCGACGCGAACCCGGTGTGCAGCGGCGTCGAGCAGCAGCCGGGTGACTTCCTGGCGGCGTTCACGTGAGCGGAGGCGAGGTTTGGACCACCCCCGTATGGGTAGGTCCTGCCTCACCCCGGCAAAGCCCGGGTTCGGAGGAAGGGGAGTCGAGCAGGTGACGTCACCGGCGTGGCCAGGATCAGCCAACGGTCACAGTGCCTTCCCGGAGGGGGCCCGGTCGACGACGGCGCCCGACGGCCGGCTGTCGATGGATGGGTTCTCGCGCTGGATCCTGTCGGAGATCCCCGCCGCTCCCGACCGCGTGCCCTATGTCCGGCAGCAGGCGATCACCGTGCTCATGCTGTGGCGCCTGGACGACCTGCTCTGGACGGCCGAACTGCTGCTCAACGAACTCGTCGGCAACGCCGTCCGGCATGCTCACACGCCCTTCACCGTCGTCCTGTCGTGGAACGGCCGTGCCCTGCGCAGCGAGGTCACGGACGGGGACCCCCACCCGCCGCGGCCCCAACTGGTGCCCAACCTCGAGGGGACCGGCGGCCGCGGGCTGCTCCTCGTCGACCGGCTGGCGACGACCTGGGGCACGGACCTGCGGCGTCAGGGCAAGACGATCTGGTTCGAGGTCCGTCGCAGCTGATCCTCCCGCTCACGCCGGGAGTGGCGGGGGTTCCGGCAGGTCCTGCCCTCTACGGTTGGCACGTGCCTCTCGCCGCTACGTATGCCACGACCTGCTCGCTCTGCTCCGGGCCCATCAGCCCGGGGGAGCAGATCGCGAAGGCGGGCAGCCGCTGGGGACACGCCGCCTGTGTCTCGCTCCAGGGGGCCGGGGGTCCGTCGCCCGCCGCGAAGCGCGACCGGGCGGCCGGCCGGAGCGCGGTCACCGCCGAGACCGGCGGGACCGCCGGCACCTCGGACTGGCGGCTCGAGGTCTGGACGGACGGCGCCTGCTCGGGCAACCCAGGCCCGGGTGGCTGGGCCTGGGCGACCCGGGACGGGCGGCAGGCGAGCGGACCGGCGGCCGTGACGACCAACCAGCGGATGGAGATCCAGGCCGCGCTGGAGGCAGTGACCGCCCTACCGGGCGAACTGGTCGTCGTGAGCGACTCCACCTACGTGGTCAACTGCTTCCGCGACGCCTGGTGGCGCGGCTGGCTCGCCCGCGGCTGGGTGAACAGCGCGAAGAAGCCGGTGGCGAACCGTGACCTGTGGGAGCCGCTGGTGGCCGCCGTCCGGGACCGCGGGGACGTCGACTTCCGCTGGGTGAAGGGTCATTCAGGCGACCCGATGAACGACCTGGTCGACCGGCTGGCCGTCGAGGCGGGCAAGACCCAGCGGTCGTCCGCCGCTACCTGAGCGCAGTCCTCAGCGCGTCGAGGTTGCCCTCCAGCCAGCGGCGGCCCCGCGCGTCGTGCTCCTGCGCGCTGGGCGTCCAGTAGTGCTGATACCCGGGCCGCCCGTGCTCGGCGCCCTCGCGGATGATGTCGTAGCACCAGGTGTGCGTAGCGAGCACGGCCGCCGGCATCCGCTCGCGCTCCCGTGTGGCCAGGCCGTAGGCGTCCGCGAACAGCCGGAGCCGCTCCCTCGCCCTGGCGGGGAGTTCCCCGGGGACGTCCGCGGGGTCCCGCAGGGGCACCCACAGGCGCGCGGCGAGGGCGACGTCCCACAGCGCGGAGCCGGGACTGGCGAGGTCGAAGTCGATCAGCGCGACGGCCCGGCCGTCGCGGAAGACGACGTTGTCGAGGTTGGGGTCGTTGTGCGTGACGAGGGAGCCCCCGTACGGGAACGGGACGCTCGTCGGCCACGCGTGCGACGCGGGGTCGAACGACTTCACGGCCTCGTGGTAGCGGCGTAGCAGTGCCGCGACGCTGAGCAGTGAGTCGTCCGTCAGCGCCCACGCCGGATGGGGAGCCGTCGGCACGTCGCCGTCGATGTAGCTCAGCACCTCGCGGCCGTCGTCGTCCTCGCCCTGGTAGCGGGGTGCGCCGTCGAACCCCACGCTCTCGAGATGCCGCAGGAGTGCGTGGACCGCGTCCGCCGCCGGCTGACGCGGTCGCCGCACGGTGTGGCCGACGCGGAGGACCAGGCCCCGATTGGCCGTGCCTCCCGTGAGCTCGACCTCCTCATCTCCTCCGGACGTGCTCGGCATCCTCAGGAGTCTTCCTTCCTCAAGCCAGGGCCAGCAGCGCCTTCGCCATGCCCGCGTGGGTGACGAGGCCGTTCACGTAACCGCCACGGATCGCTGCGCGCGCGGCGGACGCCTTCTCCGGCCCGTAGACCAAGGCGATGACCTCGGGGACCTTGCGCAGGTCGGTGGCGTCGATGCAGATCATGCGCTCGGTGAACGGCGCCTGCACAGCCTCGCCGTCCCTGTTCAGCAGGACCCCGCTCACGTCCGCGTGCACGCCCTGCCGGAGCAAGGTCTTGCGCTCGGCCGGCGTGATCGCGTCGTACACCGTGGAGGCCCCCGGGTCCCAGCCGCCGACGGCCACGACGGCCTTGGTGACGGTGGGGAAGAGCGAGAAGGCCCGGGCCACCTCGGGGTTGCTCCGCAGGGCCGTGGCCGTGGGCGCGTCATGGACGATCATCGGAGCGTAGAAGCGGTAGGCCGGGCAACCGGCGATCCTCGCCACGTCACGCACGAGCTCGATGGAACTGTCGTCGACGTCCGGCCGGGACAGTGCCCCGGTGAGCTGCACGACGGAGTGTGCGGCGAGCTGACGCAGCTCGGCCCGCATGGCGACCAGGGCGCGGGCCCAGCCGAGCCCGAGCACGTCGTTCCGGGTGGCGATCTCGGACAGCAACTCCGCAGCCGCGTGCCCGACCAGCCGGCGAAGAGCCACGGGATCGGTCTCGTGGGTGTCGACGACGATCGCGTGCATCAGGCCGTACGCCGCGCCGAGCTCGCCGGACAGGACGACGTCGATGGCACCCGGCTGCCCGATCTCGATCCGCACGAGGCCGGTGGCCCGTGCGCTGTCGAGCAGCCTCGCCACCTTGAACCGGCTCATGCTGAACTCGTCCGCGATCTCGATCTTGGACTTGCCGTCGAGGTAGTACCGCCGGGCGACCGAGGCCGTCAGGACGAGCTGGGCCGGACCGATGGGGTCCTCTCCGGACACGCTGACCTCCGCTCATCTGAGCACATCCGAGCCCATTGTGGCATGCGCCATTGACGGGCCGGGACGAATCGGACACACTACATCTGACGCTATCGATGCTCAAATGAGCGAAGGCGGGGTTGCCATCGTGCGTACAGGCTGGCGATCGGGGCGGCGGGTGGCGCCCGTGGTGGTCATGGGACTTGCGTTGAGCGGCTGCGCCGCCGGCTGGGGCGGCGGAGCCGGCGGCGGCGGCTCGGACAGCATCAACGTGCTCATGGTCAACAACCCACAGATGGTGGACCTGCAGAAGCTCACCGCCGAGTACTTCACGAAGCAGACCGGCATCGGGGTGAACTTCACGGTCCTGCCCGAGAACGACGTCCGGGACAAGATCAGCCAGGAGTTCTCCAGCCAGGCGGGGCAGTACGACATCGCCTCGGTGAGCAACTTCGAGATCCCGATCTACGCTCGCAGCAAGTGGATAGCGCCCCTGGACGGCTACATCGCCGCCGATCCCAAGTTCGACCAGGGGGACATCCTGCCGCCGATGGTGAAGTCCCTGTCGGGCCAGGACGGAAAGGTGTACGGCGAGCCGTTCTACGGCGAGTCGTCGTTCCTGATGTACCGCAAGGACGTGCTGGCCGCCAAGGGCATCGCGATGCCGGACAAGCCGACCTGGCCACAGGTGGCCGAGATCGCCACCAAGATCAACGGCGCCCAGCCGGGGATGGCCGGCATCTGTCTGCGCGGACAGCCCGGGTGGGGGCAGGTCTTCGCGCCGCTCACGACGGTCGTCAACACGTTCGGCGGCACCTGGTTCACCAAGGACTGGCACGCGCAGGTGAACGCCCCCGAGTTCCAGGTGGCGACGAAGTTCTACGTCGACCTGGTGCGCAACTACGGAGAGAACGGCGCGCCCCAGGCCGGGTTCACCGAATGCCTCAACAATCTCATCCAGGGCAAGGCGGCCATGTGGTACGACGCCACGTCGGCGGCCGGTTCCCTGGAGGCGTCGGACTCCCCCGTGCGCGGCAAGATCGGTTACGCAGCGGCACCAGTGGTCAAGACGGCGCACTCGGGCTGGCTCTACGCCTGGTCGTGGGGGATCGAGCAGGCGAGTCAGAAGAAGGACAACGCCTGGAAGTTCATCTCGTGGGCGTCGGGCAAGGACTACGAGCAGCTGGTGGGCCAGAAGCTGGGCTGGTCCAAGGTCCCGGCCGGCAAGCGCAACTCGACCTACGAGAACCCCGAGTACCTCAAGGTCGCCTCCGCGTTCGCGGCACCCACCCGCGACGCCATCGCGAACGCCGATCCACTGAATCCCGGCGTCCAGCCCCGCCCCGCCCCCGGCATCCAGTTCGTCGACATCCCCGAATTCCCCGCGCTGGGGACCCAGGTATCGCAGGACGTCAGTTCCGCCATCGCGGGACAGATGACCGTGGAACAAGCCCTCGACCAAGGACAGCAACTGGCCGGCGACGTCGCCGAGCGCTATCAGTCACGGCTCGGATCATGAGCGGCCCTTCCGGGCGCCAGTGCGTCATCAGCACCTGACGGGACACCAGACAGGAGGGGTCCGATGAGTGTCGCAGTCGGTAGCGGACGCCGGGTAGCGGGGGCGTCAGCCGAGGTACGGCCGGCCAAGCGCCCTTCCGGCGACTGGGGACGGCGAGCGCCTCTGCTCCCAGCGCTGATCTTCACCATCCTTCTCACCCAGCTGCCGTTCGTCGCCACGCTGGCGATCTCGTTCATGGACTGGAACGCCTACTACCCCGACGAGCGTCGCTTCGCCGGCTTCGCGAACTTCCGCAGGGTCTTCACCGACGTCAACATCCGCCACTCGGTCATCGTCACGATCGAGCTGACCGTGGTCGTGGTGGTCGTGAGCCTCGTGCTCGGCATGCTCATCGCGCTCCTTCTTGACCGGAAGTTCTTCGGGCGCGGGGCCGTGCGAACGATGATGATCGCGCCCTTCCTCGTCGTCCCGGTGGCCGCCTCGCTGGTCTGGAAGCACGCCATCCTCAACCCCGTGTACGGGCTGATCAACGGGACCATCACCGCGATCTGGCACCTCTTCGGCGCCTCGAACCCCCCGCAGCCCGACTGGATCAGCAGCTTCCCCCTGGCGTCGATCGAGCTCGTCCTCATCTGGCAGTGGACGCCGTTCATGATGCTCATCCTGCTGGCCGGGCTGCAGAGCCGGCCGCTCGACGTCATCGAGGCCGCCCGGATCGATGGCGCTGGAGCGTGGCAGATCTTCCGTTACATGACCTTCCCGCACCTGCGGCAGTACCTCGAGCTCGGCGCCCTGCTCGGCGCCATCTACATCGTGCAGACCTTCGACCCGGTCTTCGTCATCACGTCGGGCGGACTGGGAACGGCCAATCTGCCCTACACCATTTACGAGACGTTCTACCAGGCCCACGACTACGGCCTGGCCTCGGCCGCCGGGGTCGTCGTCGTCATCGGCACGATCATCATCGCGACCTTCGCCCTGCGCACCGTCTCCAGCCTGTTCAGAGAGGAAACGCGATGAGCGGCGTCACCGACGTCGGGCCGATTCCCGCGACCCGTACCCGCACCGGAGCGGTCCGGCAGGACCGCAAGCCCCGTGGCACCCTCGCCATCGGCATCCTCGCCTGGCTGGTCGGCATCCTCTTCATCGTGCCGGTCGTGTGGATGCTCCTGACGTCCTTCCACAGCGAGGCCGACGCGGCCACCAATCCGCCGTCCGTCTTCGCGCCGCTGACGCTGCAGGGATACCGGGAGTTCTTCGGCGCGTCGACCGGGGCCAGCCCGTGGCCCTCCCTGCTCAACTCGCTGACGGCGAGCGTGCTGTCGACGGTGCTGGTGCTGCTGCTGGCCATTCCGGCGGCCTACGCGCTGTCGATCCGGAAGGTCCGCAAGTGGACCGACGTGATGTTCTTCTTCCTCTCGACCAAGATGCTGCCCGTCGTCGCCGGCCTGCTTCCGCTGTACCTCTTCGCGCAGTGGTCGCACCTGCTCGACAACATCTTCTACCTCTTGATCCTCTACACCGCCATGAACCTGCCGATCGCGGTGTGGATGATGCGCTCGTTCCTCGCCGAGGTACCCGTCGAGATGCTCGAGGCCGCGTCCGTCGACGGCGCCGGGTTGGTCCGCACCCTGCGCGAGATCGTGGCGCCCGTGGTCGCGCCGGGAATCGCGGCCACCTCGCTCATCTGCTTCATCTTCAGCTGGAACGAGCTCCTCTTCGCCCGCGTGCTCACGGCGACGGTCGCCCAGACCGCGCCCGTCTTCCTCACCGGCTTCGTGACGAGCCAGGGCCTGTTCCTGGCCAAGGTGTGCGCGGCGTCCATCGTCGTCTCGCTGCCCGTGCTCATCGCCGGGTTCGCGGCCCAGGACAAGCTGGTGCAGGGCCTGTCCCTCGGTGCGGTGAAGTGACGACGTCCATGGTCGACGGGGCGACGGACGAAGCGGCCGACGGGGCGATGCGGGTCAGCGTGCTGCGGGGGGTCGGGGATGTCGGCGTCGAGCGGCGAACGGTCCCGCACCCGGGCGGCGACGAGGTCCTCGTGCGCGTCGCGGCCGTCGGTGTGTGCGGTTCCGACGTGCACTACTACGAGCACGGCCGGATCGGCCCGTACTCGGTGGACGCCCCGATCGTGCTCGGTCATGAGTCCTCGGGCGAGGTGGTCGCCACCGGCTCGGGCGTCACCTCGCTCGCGCCCGGGCAGCGGGTGTCGCTCGAGCCCGGCGTCCCGTGCCGCTCCTGCGCCCAGTGCCTGGCGGGTCGCTACAACCTCTGCCCCGACGTCCACTTCTTCGCCACGCCCCCCTACGACGGCGCCCTTGCCGAGTACGTCGTCGTGCCGGCGGCCTTCGCGCACCCGGTCCCTGACAGTGTCAGCGACGACGCGGCGGCGCTGCTCGAACCGCTGTCCGTGGGCGTCTGGGCCTGCCGGCGCGGCCAGGTCGCTCCCGGGACCAGCGTGCTCGTCACCGGTGCGGGGCCGATCGGGCTGGTCTGCGCGCAGGCGGCCCGCGCCTTCGGTGCCACCCAGGTGTGGGTCAGCGACGTGAATCCGCACCGGCTCGCCGTTGCCGAACGTCTCGGTGCGATCGCCGTCGACGTGTCCGAGCGCCCGATCGGTCAGCACGGGCTGGAGCCGGACATCCTGGTGGAGTGCTCGGGGAACGCGCGGGCGACGAGGGAGGCCATCCTCACCGTGGCCAGGGGCGGCCGCGTCGTGCTGGTGGGCATGGGGAGCGACGAGCTGCCGATCCCGCTGCCCTACGTGCAGGACCGCGAACTCGTGCTGCTGGGCGCCTTCCGCTACGCCAACACCTGGCCCACCGCGATCGCCCTGGTGGCCTCGGGGCGGGTGGACCTCGACTCCCTGGTCACGGACCACTACGGCCTGGACGACGTCGAGCAGGCGCTGACCGTCGGCGCGCAGGGACCCCAGGGCGATCAAGGCGGTCGTCCGCCCCGGCTCGTGAACCGCGTCCCGACCCGAAGGAGGCCCATGCTCCCGCTCACTCCCGGCAACCTCGCCCAACTCGCGCCGGGCGTCGCCGTTCCGGCCTACGACCGCCGCGACGTGCGCGTGGGCATCGTTCACGTCGGCGTCGGCGGGTTCCACCGTGCACATCAGGCCATGTACCTGGACCGGCTCCTGAACGACGGCCTGGCGATGGACTGGGGCATCTGCGGGGTCGGCGTCCTGCCCTCGGACCGGCGGATGGCCGACGCCATGGCCGCGCAGGACTGTCTCTACACGCTGGTCGTCAAGCACCCCGACGGGACGCTCGAGCCGCGGGTGATCGGCTCCATCGTGCAGTACCTGTTCACGCCCGACGACCCTGACGCCGTCGTCGAACGGATGGCCGATCCTGCGACGCGCATCGTCTCGCTGACGGTCACCGAGGGCGGCTACAACATCCACGCCGTCACCGGGCGGTTCGTCGCGGACGACCCCGGCGTCCGCCACGACCTGCGGCCGGGAGCGGCGCCTCGCACCTCGTTCGGCCTGGTCACGGAGGCTCTCGTCCGACGCCGCCAGCGCGGGATCCCGCCGTTCACGGTCGTCTCCTGCGACAACATCCAGGGCAACGGCACCATCGCCCGGAGCAGCTTCGCCGCCTTCGCGGGACTGCGGGATCCCGAGCTCGGTGAGTGGGTCGCGCGGGAGGTGCGGTTCCCGAACTCGATGGTGGACCGGATCACCCCCGGGACCACCGACGAGGACCGCGCGGAACTGGCACGGCGCTTCGGGGTGCTGGACCAATGGCCGGTCGTGTGCGAGCCCTTCACCCAATGGGTCCTGGAGGACCGGTTCGACGAGCGGCCCCCGCTGGAGGACGCCGGCGTACAACTGGTCCGCGACGTGGAGCCGTACGAGCTCATGAAGCTGCGCCTGCTCAACGCGAGCCACCAGGCCGTGGCCTACTTCGGGTACCTGGCGGGCTACCGGCTGGTGCACGACGCCTGCCAGGACCCGCTCTTCGCGACGTTCCTGCTGGCGTACATGGACGAGGAGGCCACGCAGACGCTGGAACCGGTCCCGGGCATCGACCTGGACGACTACAAGCGGAGCCTCGTCGAGCGGTTCTCCAACCCCCAGGTGCGGGACACCCTCGCCCGGCTGTGCGCCGAGAGCTCCGACCGGATCCCCAAGTGGCTCCTCCCGGTCATCCGGCACAACCTCGCGCACGGTGGTCCCGTCGCCCTGTCCGCGGCGATCGTCGCGAGCTGGGCCCGGTATGCCGAGGGGATCGACGAGCAGGGCGAACCGATCGAGGTCGTCGACCGGCTGCGCGACGTCGTCACCGCGGCCGCCCGCGAGCAGCGCGGCGACCCGCTCGCGTTCGTCCGCAACCGCGAGCTCTTCGGAGATCTGGTCGAGGACGAGCGGTTCACGCGTGCCTACCTCGCCGCCCTCGACTCGCTGCATGCCAAGGGCGCGCGGGCCACCCTCCAGGACCCTCGTCTCCTGACGCCGCGTCGGCACCGCCCGCGCCTATGCTGCGGGTTTAACCTCGTCTCGCCATGCCTGTCGACCTGCACGACGTGCGCGCGATCGCCCTGTCGCTGCCGCGGACGGAGGAGCATCTGATCCGGCAGTACGTGAAGTTCCGGGTCGGGCGGATCGTCTACGCCTCCGTCTCGCCCGACGAGGAACTCATGGGATTCGGCTTTCCTCGGGAGGAACGCGCCGAGCTGCTCGCGGCGGAGCCCGAGAAGTTCCTCCCGCCGATGCCGAGTGACGAGCGGTACCAGTGGCTACGTGTGAGGCTCGCAGCGATCGACGAGGCGGAGCTGCGGGAGCTGGTTGTCGACGCGTGGGCCATGGTCGTGCCCAAGCGCGTGGCACGTGAGTACCGTGCCGGGCTGACGGAAGCAGGTGACTGAGACGACATCTCCGCGGATCTCGCTCACTTGGCCGCGGAGAGGGTGGGGAAGGTCCAGCTGCCGTCGAGGACTCCCGGCTCGGGTTGGTAGATCCGGATCGTGTAGTTCCAGCCGTCCATGATCGGGATCTGGTTCGGCAGGGACGGCTCACCGCCGAAGTTGATGGTGACCCGTCCGTCGGGATCCCGCGTGGCCGTGATGCTGTTGACGCTGTACCGGCCCAGGTCGTTCCTCTCGAAGTAGCCGTCGCGGTTGTACACGCTCACCGACCAGAAGGCCCGCGCGGGCACCCGACCGACCGTCAGGGTGTAATGGCCCACCGGCTTGCGTGGCTCGACCCCCACGTAGAAGGCCTGCGTCGAGGGCAGACCGCCCCATCCGGCGGCGGTGCCGAGCAGGTGCCGTACCGGACCGTGTCGCTTCGCGAGCCGAAGGCGCGGTCGAAGCCACGCAGGTCGGCGGCGAGGCGGAGCAGCAGGTCGCGCGTCCGGTCCATGCTCACCTGGTCGTAGACGGGGTGGGTGAAAGGGTCTGCGGAGGGCGCCTGCACGCGGAGCTGGTCCTGCAGTGCATGCGCGGCGGCGAGGTCGTCCGGGTCTCGCGGATCGACAAGGGTCCGCACCGCGGCCACGACGTGAGGGGTGTCGAACTCCTGCACCGTCAGCTCGTACGTGCCCGGCTGATCCAGGACGCGGTTGATGTAATGGTCCTGGTTGACGATCATGGCGGTCTGGTAGCGGCCACCCGACTCGGGCAGGGTGAGCGTGGCGCTGGCGCTGATGTCGACGATCGCGGAGCTGTACAGCGTGTCGCGGTTGAGCCGCACCACCCGCTGGTCGTCCACGGACGCCGGCTCCCGCTGGTGCCGCCACTCGTTGACACCGACGTCCACGAGCAAGGTGTCGAAGTACCGGTCCGACTCGGCCCGCACGAAGTTGTCGACGTTCACCCAGACCGGCGGCTGGGACTCAGGAGCCATGATGCCCACCTTTTCCGTCACGCGTTCCTGGGAGCTTCCCGCCGAGGCCCTGGACACGGCCCCGTGCAGAGGTTCTCAAGTCGATCATGGCCCAACGCGGTCGCGCTCGGAAGCCCCGATCTGCGGCACGTGGTCCACGCCGTTGGTCCACGCGCCGTCGGCATGCCTACGTCCCAACTGGGGCAGAAGCGTAAGGATCTGTGCCCGGCCACCGGTGAGGAGCCCTGGATGACCGGCAGCGAGCAACACCCGCCGGAGATCGTCGTCGGACTGGTGGCGACCCCGCCCGACTACCCGGCGCGAGTGGCTGCCCGGCTCGGCGACGAGCTGGCCGGGCGGCTCGGCGAGCGGGTGGACGCGGACGTGCGGTGGACCGTCCGGGAAGGCTGGGGTCAGGTGGCGCCGCGACGCGACGGCGGCGTCGAGGCGTTGCTCGACGATCTTGCCTGCCGGCGCACCGACGGACGGTGGGACGTCGCGATCTGCCTGACCGACCTGCCGCTGCACACCGAACGTGTACCGCTGGTCGCGCAGACCTCCGCCCGGCGCCGGGTCGCGATGGTGTCCTTGCCCGCGCTGGGACTCCGACAGCTGCGAGCGGTCCGCGCGGTCGTCCCGGATCTCGTGGGCAGGCTGCTCACCGACGCGTCCGACGAGCGCGTGCCGCCTGCCGGCTGGGCACCGGCCGAGCTGGCCGGCCGGGTCGCCGCCATCCGCCGCCTGGCCGACAGGACGACGCCGGAGAATGGCCCTACGTCGCCTCTGGCTCATCGGCCGGCTGCGGCTGGTGGCGGGCATGGTCCGGGCCAACCGCCCGGGGCGCGCTGCTCGGCCTGTCCAAGCTGCTCGTCGGCGCGTTCGGCACGGCCGCGTTCGCGCTCACGACGAACACCATCTGGCAGATGGGCGTTGCGCTCGGCGCCCTCCGGCTTTCCGTGATCATGCTGCTCGGGCTGACGGCGTTGGTGGCCTGGCTGATCGTCGCGCACGACCTGTGGGAGAAGCCGAACCGGGAGACGTCGGCGGAGCTGGCGCGGCTGTTCAACCTGGGGACGGTCCTCACCCTCACGCTGGCGACAGCCGTGTCCTACCTGGTGCTCTTCGCCGGAACGGTGCTCGCCGCGGCACCTCCTGATCGACACCTCAGTGCTGGGGCAGACCCTGCAGCGTCCGGCCGCGTCCGACCGACTACCTGACACTCGCCTGGATCATCAGTTCGCTGGCCACCGTCGGCGGCGCGATCGGCTCCGGGCTGGAGAACGAGGAGACGGTGCGGGCCGCCGCCTACGGCTACCATCCGGAACCCGGCGGCTGGCGGGACGAGACAGACGGGTAGGCCCCTCCTCCGTGCCGGGCACCATGGGCCGACGCGGCGCGCCGCCCATGGTCCCTCGGGATCGGGTGGTCAGACGTCAGGGCTTGAGAACGACCTTCTCGCAGTTCTCCTGCTTCTGCTTGAAGATGTCGTACCGTGCGGCGCCTCCGCCAGCGGCAACCGGTGCGTGATCACCCGGGTGGGATCGATCTCGCCGTGCTTCCTCGCGGCGCTGCGTGCCGGCGCTCACGTGCACTGCCGGTCCGCAGCGTCAGTGCCCGGTTCATCCACACCCCCGCCGGGCTTGTCGACGCCCGCCAGGCTCGACGCCGATCACCGAGACGTCCCGCCGCTACGGCACGCCAGGACGGCCTCCCGCAGCGCGTGCGGGCGGTCGGTCTCCGACGGACGGCCTGCTTGACCCGGTCGTAGCCGTGGATCACCCTCCTCCTCGATCCGCGTCGATGCACTTGTCCGGGCCGCGGCCGCCGGTCAGCTCCTTGAGGCGGTCGAGCACGGGCTCCTCGTCGAAATTGATGGTGGTGTAACCCTGCTCCGCCCGCCATCTGCAGCCGGTACGGCTCCTTGTCGACGGCGATGATCTGCGCCGCGCCCAGAACCCTGGCGCCGTCCATGGCGAACTGCCCGACGGGGCCGGCGCGGACGGCGACGACGTCCGTGGGCTGGATGTCGGCCATGTCGGCGCCCATGTAGCCGGTGGGCGGGATCTCGGAGAGGAACAGGACTGCTCGTCGGTGAGGTCCGACTCGATCCTGAGCGGGTTCACGTCCGCGAAGGGGACCCGGGCGTACTCGGCCTGCCCGCCGGCGAAGCCGCCGGTCAGGTGGGAGTAGCCGAAGATCCCGGCGACCGGGTGGCCGAACATCTTCTCTGCGATGCCCGCGTTCGGGTTGGTGTTCTCGCAGCACGAGTAGAGCTCCGCCGCGCAGGCGCTGCAGGCGCCGCACGCGATGGGGAACGGGACGACGACGCGGTCGCCGATCCGCAGCCTTCGCCGGGTCGACGTCGGGCCGACCTCGACCACCTCGCCCATGAACTCGTGGCCCATGACGTCGCCGTCCTCCATCGTCGGCACGTACCCGTCGAGCAGGTGCAGGTCGGAGCCGCAGATCGCGGTCGAGGTGATCCGGACGATCGCGTCGCGGCGGTTGAGGATTCCCGGTCGGGGACGTCGCGGACCTCGACCTCGTTGCGCCCTGCCCAGCAGTTGGCCTTGATGACGGCGCCACCTCCTTCGCTCCTCGGGGCTTAGTGGCTGGGCGGGTCGCTGCGGGAACTCCGCCCGCGCCTTCTTGCCGTAGGGGCGCCGTCGGAGCGCACCACCTCGCCGGTCTCGAGGACCTGCTTGAGCCGGCGCAGGTCGTCGTCCAGCTGCTGGTTCGGTTCCTCGCCGAAGTACTTGGCGACGGCCTTACCCAGTTCGCCGCCTGGGATGTCGTAGGCCATGACGACGTGCACCTCGGTGCTGACGCCGTCGGGGGCGGGCGCGAAGACCTTGCCCCGGTTGGGGACGTCGGCCTCCCCGACGGAGTGCCAGCCGATCTTCTCCTCGGGGACGTCTTCGTCGGTGTCGGCGTCCCACTCGACGGTCTTGCCGAAGGGAGCAGTCGCCGTCCAGTGACTGCGCCCTCCTCCCGTGGAGCGCACGTCGTCCAGGTGCGCCATGAACGTGGACAGGTTCTCGAACTGACGCCAGAACCCGTACACCTCGGATCGTGGTCTGCGAATCGTGGTCGTAGCGGTGAGATCCATCCGACCTCCTGGGACGGTGGCACGAGCGAACGGGGAGCACCGCAGGCGCTGCTTGCCCCCGGCACCCACGCTGTACGACGCCCGCACCCGAATACACCCGCAAACCAGCCCAAATGAGACCCGCCTCACGGCGCTCCCGCAGGTCAGGAGATGGATTGGCAGTGATCTCGCAGCGGGTCTACGGTCGGCGGATGGAGCAGCCGCAGTTCTGGTTCAACACCCGGACCGGCCAGGTCGAGAGCGACGACGACAAGAGTCAGTCGAAGGACCTCCTCGGCCCTTACGCCTCGCGTGAGGAGGCCGCGCACGCACTCGAGCGCGCGCGCGAGCGCACCGAGACGTGGGACGAGCAGGACCGGCGCTGGCGCGAGGGCGACGACGCCGACTGAGCGACGGCCGGGTTCATGAGACGACCTGTGATCGGTGCCGCGGGGGAGTCGCTACGGAGCACGACCGAGCGCGGCGGAGCGGCGTCGCCGCGGATCCGCCCGAGCAGGGCCTCGGCGGCGGTGACGCCCAGGAGCCGGCCGGGCCACGGCTGGACGGCGACGTCACGCGCCTCCCACTCCGGCCAGGGCAGGTCGCCGAGCACCGCGAGCCCGGTCCACGGCGGCGTCCGGCCCACTGCGGCGAGGTGCGACAGCACACCGGCGCCGGTCATGTTGTTCGCGGCGAAGATCGCGTCGGGCGGCTCCGGCAGCGCCAGGAGCTCCTCCGCCGCGCGGCGGCCGCCGGCCGGTCGGTAGTCGGTCTCCCGAAGGTACACATCGGGGTCGAGACCGGGGCACCAGCTCTCGAACACCGCGCGCCAGCCCCGGGCTCGCAGGCCGGCGGTGGGGGAGCCGGCGAAACCGGTGACGCAGGCCACCCGGGTATAGCCGCGAGCGTAGAGGCACTCGGTCGCGCGGCCGGACGCGTCCGCGTCGTCCAGCGTGAGCACGTCGACGCCGAGGTCCGGGAGCGGTCGGTCGACGGCGACGACTGCGATGCCACGCGCTCGGAGCGCGTCGAGGTCGGGCCCTGGGCCGGCGGCGGCCAGCACGACCCCCGCCACCTGCTGGGCGGCGGCGAGGTCGAGGTAGCGCGCCTCCTTGTCCGGTTGCTCGTCGGTGTTGCAGAGCACGACCGAGTAGCCGGCCGCGACCGCCCGGTCCTCGACGCCGCGGGCGAGCGCCGTGAAGAAGACGTTCTCGACGTCGGGGATGACGAGGGCGATGACGTCCGAGCCGCCGGTGCGCAGCGTGCGCGCCGTCCGGCTTGGCGTGAAGTGCAGCGCCTGCGCCGCCTCCCGGACCTTCCGCGTCTTCTCGGGTGAGACCGGCGACCCGTTGAGCACGCGCGACACCGTCGCCGGTGACACACCGGCGAGGGCGGCGACGTCGTAGATGGTGACTGCCATCGGCTCCGAGCCTACGCGCGCCTCGTGTCTGTTAGACGCAACATCGCATCTCGACCCGGTGACATGACGGCTCCTCTCGGTGGGCGACGCCTCCAACATTGCGTCGCCCCGGAGGGCATCGGTCGGCCGGTATCAAGGCCGAGCCGCCCTTGGCGACGGGGCGCTCACGAGCTGGGATGGGCAAGGACTGCCGCTCGATCGAGGCGGGTCCCCATGGCCACCGATTCCGTCCCACTCCGACACGCTCGCAGGCCGTCGGGCCGGATGGGTCGTCTTCGCGCTGCTCCTGATGCCGACCTCGTCGGACAGTGGGGGTGGCTCTACCTGTCCTGCGTGACGGGCAGTGCCTTGCTGCTCAGCGCCGTGACCTACGGCCGAGGCGACGAGCCGGCGGCTCGACGCGTGACCTGGCGGTGATCGC
This sequence comes from uncultured Actinomycetota bacterium, assembly GCA_963794075.1. GTDB lineage: Bacteria > Actinomycetota > Actinomycetes > Actinomycetales > Kineosporiaceae > DATKNA01. The sequence goes on along the minus strand of CAWCCY010000002.1, from coordinate 142,806 downwards.
CGCCCTCTCGTCGCGGTCGTCGCCCTGATGCGGCTGGCCTTCGTCGTCTACGGGACCGAGAATCCCGGGGCTCTTCGCCGGCCTCGCGCGGCGCATTGCTTCCGGGGTCCGCCCGGCCCCGTGCTACACCGGGGACGCACGGCCGCGCCGGCCGGCCCGGTGACCGTCGGGCCGCGGGTGCCGGCATACTGCACACCAGCGCAGAGCCGCCGTGCCGTCCCTCCCGGTGCCAAGTCCGTCGTCTACCTGCGCTTCCTCGACGCCGGTTTCGCTCGAGGGTCACTCACCTCGTCGCTCGGGTCGCCGGCCTTCCTCGCGCAGGCTCGCGCACCAGAACGCTGGAGCAGCGTTCTTCGAGAGCTCCCAGCGGGGCCGCCTGCGAAGCGCCGCCGGGCCTCGGCGTCACCACCTCGGGACGGCAGGGGCTCGCCGAGGTCGCGCCCTCCGCTCACCGGGCCGGTCCAACTACACGCCGGCCTCCGCCGCGCCCGCATCGTCTCGTGCCTGTGGCCGTAGCTGCCACCGCCCGGCTCGGGTTCCCACGCCCAGTGGCTCGGGACGACGCGCATCTCAACGCGCTGGGCGGCGCCCGCCGGTTCGACGACATCGCACGCCACGTCACGGGGGCCTGGACGGCCACCGGCACGAAGCCGCGACAGCGTGCTCCATCGGCGCCGGGGCCAAGCTGGAGATGAGTGCCTGATCAGGCGGAACCTGTTCCTGCATCCGTCGGCCTAGCGGTTCAGCTTCGGCAGCACGTCGCGGCCGAAGACCTCGATCCACTCGGCCTGGTTGCGGCCGACGTTGTGCAGGTAGACCCGGTCGAAGCCGAGGTCGACGAACCGCTGGATGTAGGCGCGGTGCGCGTCGACGTCCGAGGTGATGAGCATCCGCCCCTCGAAGTCCTCCGGCCGCACCAGCTTGGCCATCTGCTCGAAGTCGAACGGCGAGCGGATGTCGGCCTTGGGGAACTTCATGCCGCCGTTCGGCCACTGGTCCATCGCGTTCGCCAGCGCCTCTTCGTCGGTCTCGGCCCACGAGAGGTGGAGCTGCAGCACGCGCGGCATGGCGTCCGGGTCCTTGCCCGCCTCGCGGGCGCCCTCGGCGAACTTGTCGAAGAGCCCGCCGATCTTCTCCAGCGGAGCGCCGACGGTGATGATGCCGTCCGCGAACTTGCCCGTCTTCTTGGCGTTGATCGGGCCCGCGGTCGCGACGAGCACCGGGGGAGGGGTCGCCGGCATCGTCCAGAGCCGGCTCGACTCCATCGTGAAGAAGCGGCCGGCGTGCTTGACGTCCTTGCCGGCGAGGGAGGCGTCGAACAGCTTCTTGATGACCTCGACGGCCTCGAACATCCGCAGCGACCGCTCGCCGGCCTCGGGCCAGTAACCCCCGATGACGTGCTCGTTCAGCGCCTCGCCCGAGCCGACGCCGAGCCACGACCGGCCCGGGTACATCGCCTCGAGCGTCGCCGCCGCCTGCGCCACGATCGCGGGGTGGAAACGGAAGCTCGGGCACGTCACACCGGGGCCGAGGTCGCCGCTGGTGCGCTCACCGACGGCGGTCAGCACGTTCCACACGAACGACGCCTGCCCCTGCGCGGGCACCCACGGCTGGAAGTGGTCGGCCGCCATGCACCCGCTGAACCCGTGCTGCTCGGCGAGCACCTGGTAGCCCAGCACCTCCAGCGGGTCGAACTGCTCGAGCATCGCCGCGTAGCCGATCGTCAGGTCCGCCATGGTCGGCACGCTAGTACGCCCGTGGCGAACCGCCATCGACGGCCTCCCGGCGGCACCGACAGGATCGGGTCGTGAGCGACACGGGCGAGCGGCTGCGGTTCGGGGTCAACCTGGGGCGGCCGGGGACCTCCGGCCCGGCGGGCGAGGACCCGGCGTCCGACCCGCTGGACGCCGCGCGCTGGGCGGAGGCGGCCGGGTTCGACGTCGTGACGACGGCGGACCACTACGGCGGCACCTCACCCTTCGTGATGCTTGCCGCCGCGGCCGCGGTCACCGAGCGCGTCCGGCTGCGGACGTACGTGCTCGACGTCGGGTTCTGGAACCCGGGCCTGCTCGCCCGCGACGTCGCGACGCTCGACGTGCTCTCCGGCGGGCGCGTCGAGGTGGGCCTGGGTGCCGGTCACAAGCCGGCCGAGCACGAGGCCGTCGGGCTGGCCTTCCCGCCCTTCCGCGAACGGGTGGCGGGCCTCGCCACCTTCGCCGCGGAGCTGCGCCGCCACCTCGAGGACCCGCAGTTCCAGCCGGCGCCGGTGCAGCGGCCGGTCCCGCTGCACGTCGGCGCGATGTCGACGGCCGCCCTCGAGGTCGCCGCCACCGTGGGGGACCTCGTCGCCCTGGCCGGCGGCATGCAGCTGAAGGGGGCGGAGCCGGGCACGCTGACCGTCGCGTCCGCGGCCGACACCGACGCGCGCGTGCACGTCGTCCAGGAGGCTCGTGCGGCCCGTGGTCTGCCGCCGGCCCGGCTCGACGCGCTGCTGCAGCAGGTCGTCCTCGACCGGACGGCCGCCGACGTCGCCGCCGAGTGGGAGGCGGAGACGCAGGGAGCGATCCGCGCGGCCGACATCGTCGACTCGCCCTTCCTGCTGGCCGCGACGAGTGCCGAGGCGGCGGCGCAGGAGCTCGTCACGCGCCGCGACCGCTGGGGCATCACGTCGTGGTGCACGCACGCACCCTCAGGCCCCGCGCTTGCGGAGGTCATCACCGCCGTCCGGGCGCTCGGGGCCTGAACCGTGCGCCGGCTCCTCGACGACACCGGCCGTCCGGTGGCCCTGCCCGAGACCGTCGAGCGGGTCGTGTCGCTCGTGCCGTCGCTCACCGAGAGCGTCGCCGCGACCGCGCCCGGCCTGCTGGTGGGCGCGACGGACTGGTGCACGCACCCCGCGGACCTCGACGTCGAGCGGGTCAAGGGCACCAAGAACCCGGACGTCGCCCGAGTGGTCGCCCTGGCGCCGGACGTCGTCGTCGCGAACGCCGAGGAGAACCGCGAGGCCGACCTCGAGGCGCTCCGTGCGGCGGGCCTTGCCGTCTGGGTGACCGACGTGCGGACCGTCGACGGGGCCTTCACGTCCCTGGCGCGGATGATCAACGCCTGTGGGCTGCCACGTCCGGGGTGGATCGACGAGGCCGCGTCGGCGTGGGGTGCTGCCCGCCCGCTCGAGCCGCGGCGGCGCGCAGTCGTCCCGATCTGGCGCCGGCCATGGATGGCGGTCGGCTCCGACACGTTCACCGGGGCCGTGCTCGAACGGCTGGGCGTCGACAACGTGCTCGCGGGTGACGCGGAACGATACCCGAAGATCGCGCTCGACCGGCTCCCCCCGGTCGACCTCGTGGTGCTGCCCGACGAGCCCTACCGGTTCACCGCCGGCGACGGCCCCGAGGCCTTCCCCGGGGTGCCCTGCGCGCTCGTCTCCGGCCGGCACCTCACCTGGTACGGCCCGTCCCTGACCGAGGCCCCGTCACTGCTGCTCACCCAGCGACCCGGCTGATCTCCCTGGCCTAGGTGATCCCTCCCGCCTGTGCGGTGATCAAGGAATTCTCGGCCGGGTCGGTGATCGGCGGTTCCTGCGTCGGCCGAGAATTCCTTGATCACCGCGAAGGCTGGGGGGACTTCTTCGCGGGCGCGGCGCAGGTCGCGCTCGCGGACGGCGTGCTCGTCGGTGCGGGCGTCGTAGCGCCAGAACGAAGGCAACGCGCCGGCGGTGAGGGCGACGAGGCCGACGCACGCGAGCCCGCCGCTGACGATGGAGGCGCGCACACCGGCGGCGTCCGCGACCAGGCCGGCCCGGACCTGGCCGCCGAGCGGCCCGACCGAGTACGAGAGCATCTCGACGCCGGCGAGCCGGCCGCGCAGCTCGTCGGGGATGGTCTGGTTCCACACCGTGCCCCGGAAGATCCCGCTGATCATGTCGGCGCCGCCGGCCACGGCGAGGCCCAGCAGGAGCAGCCAGACGTTCGGGGCCAGCCCAGCGGCCGCGATCGCGGCGCCCCACGCGGTGGCCGCCAGCACGATGGCGCGCCCGTGGTGGTGCACGCGCCGGGTCCAGCCGCTGGTGGCGGTCGCCACGACGCTCCCGGCCGTCCCCGCCGTGTACATGAGGCCGAGCAGGTCGGGCCGGTGGAACACCGTGGTCGCCACCGACGGGAACAGGGTCTCGGGCATGGCGGTGAACATGGCCACGATGTCGATCAGGTAGGTGCCGAGCAGGTCGCGCCGCCCGGCGGCGTAGCGCAGCCCCTCGACGATGCCGGCCACGCTCGGGGGTGCGCTCGCCTCGCTCGGGGGGTGGGCGCGCAGGCGGCTGTAGAGGGCGGTCGCGATCGCGATGCCGGTCACGTCGACGGCGTAGCAGACGACAGGGCCCGGCCCCGCGACGAGCAGGCCGCCCACCGCCGGGCCCGCGAGCAGACCGATCTGCATGGCCAGGCTGTTCAGCGCGACGGCCGGGGTCAGCTGGTCGTGCCGCACGACCCGCGGCACCAGCGCCTCGCGGCTGGGGCGGGCGACCGCGGACGCCGCCGACAGAAGCCCGCCCACGAGGTAGAGGGCCCATACCTGCGGCGTCGCGAGTGCGGCGTTGACGAGCAGGGCGGCGGTGAACACGGCTTGCGCGACACCCGCCAGCACGAGCAGGCGGCGCCGGTCGTAGTGGTCGGCGAGCGCGCCGCCGTACAGCCCGAAGACGACGAGCGGTACGAGCTCGACGAGCCCCATCAGGCCGACGGCCAGGTTGGAACCGGTGAGCCGGTAGAGCTGGTAGGGCACCGCGACGAACGTCATCATCGCGCCGAAGTACGTCACGCCGCCCGCGCCGAAGAGGATCCGGAAGTCGCGGGAGTCGCGCAGCGGGGTCAGGTCCATCGCCCCGACATGGTGACCGATCCTGCCTGCGGCGGGCCACGGGTTATCGGCGTCCAGGGCCTGGAGGTGATCGTGACGCGAGCGAGGCCCGGCACCCGGGGGACGTCCCGGGTGCCGGGCCTCGCTCTGCCGTTCTCAGGTCACGTGCCGGGCACCCGCACGGACGCCGTCATCGCCTCCTGGTCGTTCGCCCGGGTGGCTCCCGAGCCGGACGTGCACAGACTCGGGGCCGTGGTCACCGTGGCGGAACCGGGACACGTGAAGACCTCCGGCGTCCGCGTGTCGGACCAGGCCGGGTGGCGCCGTCCCGGTCCAGGCCGCGAGGCCGGTGTAGTCGCCCCAGAACTGCCCGCTGAACTGGGTGGGCGGGGGCATCGACGACGTCGTCACGCGCGTGGTGGCGAACGACGTGATGTTCCGCGAGCCGGACAGCGAGAAGTCCGAGTAGCCGGTGAGCTCGGCGTTGCCGTACTGACGGTCGTAGTACGACACGGCGAGGCGCCCGTCGCGGGTGTAGTCGGCCCACTGGAACCACTGGTCCGTGGTCAGCTGGCGCCGGCCCTGTGTCACGAGCGGCATCGTCCGGGGGTCGGTGGTCGTGCCGGTGAACGTGCCGCCGCCGTTGGTGGAGTTGCTGACGATGATCCCGTTGTTGCAGGCGCCGACGCGTCCGGACGCCGGTGTAGAGGTTCAAGCCCGTGCTGGTGTTGAACCCGGCCGGCACGCAGCCGTTGGCCTCGTTCGAGCCCCGGTTGATGTACGAGCCGACGGTCACGACGACGTGGTTCGGGTTCTTCGGGTCGACCACGCCGACGGGGTAGTTGGTCGCACGGAAGAACGACGTGTTGTCGCGCTTGGCCGGCACGCAGGCGCGGCCCGGGTCCTGCCCGGTGTAGGTCACGCAGTCGGGCAGGTCGTAGTAGTCGGTGACCTTGACCGGCGCCGAGAAGGTGGCGCCGCCGTCGGTGGACTTGGCCAGCAGGATCTGGTTGCGGTTGTCACCGGTGGTCACGGCGTTGTTGAAGTTGGCCCAGGTGACGTAGAGGGCGCCGTCGGGCCCGGTGAACGGCTGCGAGAACTGGTTGGCGTAGCACTCGCCGGGCGCGGGCGGCGGCGCGTCCGCGGCGTTCCCGCCGCCGCCGCCCTGGTCGGGGTCGCCGCCCTTGTCGGCGTCGACCTTGCAGAGGTTCGGGTTCGCCGCGCTGACGCGGACCGGCGCGCTCCAGTGCTCGGCGTAGTCGGCGGAGTGGCTCTCGTAGATGTAGCGCGGAGCCGTCGGGCGCGAAGGTCGTCCAGGTGACGTAGACGCGGTCGCGGAACGGGCTGCCGACGTGGTTGTCGACCGTGAGCAGCTGCTTGTCGAGGAAGGGCGCGGTGCCGGTGCCGGTGACGTCGCGGCTCCTCGGTCACGACGCGCGCCGGGAAGGTGTAGGAGGCGCCACCGTTGCCGGTCGAGCGGAACACGATGAGCGCGCTCGACAGGTCGGGTTGCTGCTCGTGGGCACGCCGCGGTTGAACACCTGGCAGCTGTAGTACGCGTTGCCGCGGGTGTCGAACGCGCTCGAGGTGTCGCCGCCGCCGCCCCAGTACTCGCGGGCGGAGCCGTAGGCAGCGCCCCGGGTGAAGCTGTTGGGGATCGCGACGTCCTGGAAGGTGCGGCCGTTGTCGAGGCTGTAGTAGCCGAAGCAGCCACCGTCGCCGCGTCGGTAGTCGTTGGAGCTGCCGAGCAGGTTGCCCGCGCGGTTGTGGTCCTCGGAGATGTAGGTCTCGTTCTGGGCCTGGCCCCGGCCGGCGAGGTCGGGGTCGGACACGTTCTGGCAGTCGGTGTCCATGTTGACGTTGTTGCCGATGGTGTAGCTGCACCCCCGGCTGCCGCTCGGGAAGTAGAAGTTCCCGCTCGAGCCGCCCTTGCCCGAGTACTTCTGTGCCGTGGCCGCTGTCGCGGCGGCCTTCGGCGCCAGGGCGCCACGCGCCTGGTCGACCTCCGTGGAGGCGAAGCCCGACAGCAGCCGCTTCTGCGTCTGCGTCAGGTCGCCGAACCGCAGCTTCTGCGGCGCCGCGTTGGCTTGCTGGGGTAGGAGCGAGAAACCGACCAGGCCGCCGGCGACGACGGCCGAGAGCACGGCACCTTTCCACCGCACCTGCATGAGGACCCTCCCCGGGTCACATCGCACTGCTTCGACAGGACTCCTCGGCCGGCGGCGCGGAGCTCGGCGCCACCGACCAGCAACGACCTCCTCTGGTCGTCCCGGGACCCGCCCGCGCCGGGATCACCGTCCGGGGGGTCGAGCACTCGAGCAAACGCGACACCCGCCCCGGTTCGGGGGGATTGTCGCGAGCAGGAGTCAAGACCTCCTCAAGGGCCCGTGACAAGAGTCTTTGCGGTGTTGGTGCGGATTGCGTCCCCGATCACGGCGTGTCGCCGGGACACGCCGAACAATCCATCACAGGGAGGGCGTGTGGCGAAGAGGCGTCACGCCTCGAAGGCGTGCTCCGCCCCCGGGAAGTCGCCGGCCCTGACCTCGGCCGCGTAGGCCCGGGCGGCTCCGAGCATGACGCCGTGCAGGTCGGCGTAGCGCTTGACGAACCGCGGGGCCTTGCCGGTGCGCAGGCCCATCATGTCCTGCCACACGAGCACCTGGCCGTCGCAGTCGGGCCCGGCGCCGATGCCGATCGTCGGGATCTGCAGGGTCTTCGTCACCTCGGCCGCGACCGGGGCAGGCACCATCTCGAGGACGATCGCGAAGGCGCCGGCGGCCTGCAGGGCCACGGCGTCGTCGACGAGCCGCTGGGCGGCGGCGTCCCCCCGGCCCTGGACCCGGTAGCCCCCGATCGCGTGCTCCGCCTGCGGGGTGAACCCGACGTGCGCCATGACGGGGATGCCCGCCCCCACGATGCGCTCGACGCTGCTCGCGACCCGCTCGCCGCCCTCGAGCTTCACCGCGTGCGCGAGGCCCTCCTTCATCATCCGCACCGACGTCGCGAGCGCCTGGTCGGGCCCGGACTGGTAGGACCCGAACGGCAGGTCGGCGACCACGAGGGTCCGCCGGGCGCTGCGGGTCACCGCCCGGACGAGCGGCAGCAGCTCGTCGACGGTCACGGGGACGGTCGTCTCGTAGCCGAGCACGTTGTTGGCGGCGGAGTCGCCGACGAGGAGCACGGGGATGCCGGCCTCCTCGAAGACCGCGGCCGCGTACTGGTCGTACGCGGTCAGCATGGCGAACCGCTCGCCGCGCTCCTTCATCTGCCGCAGGTGGTGCACACGGGTCCGGCGCGGCGGCGGGGCCGCGCCGGGCGCGGCGGCGTCGGCGGGGGCGTGGCCCGCTGCCGTAGGGGTTCGGCTCCTCGGGGCTGTTCTCGGTCATGCCGGCTCCTCCGTCTCGCGGCTCTCCCGGGTCTGCGCGCCCTCCGGGCCGGCGCCGCCCTCGCCGGACCGGTGCTCCCGCCAGCGGCTGGTGATCGGCAGCCGGCGGTCGCGCCCGAACGCGACGGGCGAGACCTTGGGCCCTGGCGCCGACTGCCGGCGCTTCCACTCGGCGCGGTCGACCATGGTGACGACGGAGTCGACGACCTCGGGCGCGAAGCCGTCGGCGAGCAGCTCCGAGCGGCCGTGCGCCTGCTCGACGTACTTCTCGAGCAGCCGGTCGAGCAGGTCGTAGGGGGGCAGGGTGTCCTGGTCGGTCTGGCCGGGGCGGAGTTCGGCGGAGGGCACCTTCGTGATGCTGTTCTCGGGCACCGGCGGCGTCTCGCCGTGCCGCGCGGCCTCCGCGTTGCGCCAGCGGGCGAGCTCCCAGACCAGGGTCTTGGGCACGTCCTTGACGGGGTTGAAGCCGCCGACGGAGTCCCCGTAGATCGTCGAGTAGCCGACGGCCAGCTCGCTCTTGTTGCCGGTCGTCAGCACGAGGTGGTTCTCCTGGTTGGAGATGCCCATCAGGATCACGCCGCGAACGCGCGCCTGCAGGTTCTCCTCCGCGAGGCCGGTGAGGCCGAGCGCGCCGAGGAAGGCGTCGACCATCGGGGCGATCGGCACGACCCGGTAGTCGAGACCGGTGCGCTTGGCGAGCTCGGCGGCGTCGTCGCGGGAGTGCTCGCTGGAGTAGCTGCTGGGCATCGAGACGCCGACGACGTTGCGGGCGCCGATCGCGTCGCAGGCGACGGCCGCGACGAGGGTCGAGTCGATGCCCCCGGACAGGCCGAGGACGACCGACCTGAAGCCGTTCTTGCGCACGTAGTCGCGCAGGCCCAGCACGATCGCCCGGTAGATCTCGGCGCATGTGTCGAGCGGTTCGGCGATGGTCGCAGCGGCCGGCTCGTACGGGGCGACCGGCTCCTGGTCGAGCACGACGTGGCGGACTCCCTCGACGGCGGGCGGCGCGTCGTGGGCGGCGTCCGGGGGGAGGTCGAGGTCGACGACGAGCAGGGCCTCCTCGAACCGCGGGGCGCGGGCGAGCACCGCGCCGTCGGCGGCCACCACGATCGAGTCCCCGTCGAAGACGAGGTCGTCCTGGCCGCCGGTCATGTTGACGTAGGCGAGCGCGCACCCGGCCTCGGCCGCCCGGCGGGTGACGAGCTCGCGGCGCACGTCGTCCTTGTCGCGCTCGTAGGGCGAGCCGTTGACGACGAGCAGGAGCTCGGCACCGGCCCGGCGGGTCAGCGCGACGGGGCCGCCGTCCTGCCAGATGTCCTCGCAGATGACGACGGCGACGTCGACACCGTGGACGCGGACGACGGTGAGGTCGCGCCCGGGCGTGAAGATGCGGAACTCGTCGAACACGCCGTAGTTCGGCAGGTGGTGCTTGGCGTAGCGGGCGACCACCTCGCCGCGGTGCAGGAGTGCGACGGCGTTCTGCGGCTGCGCCCTTGGGGACGAAGACCCCGGGACGTTCGTCGACGTTGCGCTCGTCGGGGTCCACCCGGTCGAGGTAGCCGACCACGACCGGCAGGTCGCCGAGGCCGTCGGCGGCGAGGTCGGCGGCGAGGTTGCGCAGCGCGGTCGCGGCTGGCCTCGACGAAGCTCGTGCGCAGCGCGAGATCCTCGACGGGGTACCCGGTGAGGACCATCTCGGGGAACGCGACGAGGTGCGCGCCCGCCTCCCGCGCCCGCGCCGACCACTGCCGGACGAGCTCGGCGTTCGCGGCGAGGTCGCCCAGGGTCGGATCCACCTGGGCCAGCGCGAGGCGCAGCTGCGACATGGATCGAGCCTAGTTCGCCGTACGACGGGGCCGATCGCCGCCGTCGGCCGGCGTGACGACCAGGGTCTGCGCGCCGCGGCCGACCGGGCCGCGCACATCGGACAGCTGGGACGTCGCCATCCCCGTGCCGCTCTGCTCATACCGTGACGTCGCGTCGAGGAGCACCCAGTCGCCCTCCAGCGGCCGGGCCAGGTGCACGTCGAGGTCGATGTTGACGAACGACCACGCGCCCCAGTCGAGGGCGGCCGAGATGCCGTTCCCCGAGTCCGCCGTGAGCACGGCCCGCTGCAGGCCGGTCGGCTCCTCGCCCTCGACGACGGGGATCCGCGCCCGGCTCCACGCCGCGGCGTCACCCGGCCCCTCGGGGTCGCCGGAGACGGCCCGCCACTCCATCGCTCGGGCGTACGGGAAGTCCCAGCTCGCCATCGCGGGCGGCAGGGCCGTCGGGTCGGCCGGCTGCGGGGCGCTGCCCAGCGCCGGCAGGTCTGCGACGCGCACATGCCAGGTGCGGGCGTGCAGCACTTCTCGGCCGCCCGCGAGAAGGATGCCCTCGGTCAGCGTGATGCGCCGTCCGGCGCGGACGACCCGGGCGCTCACCTCGACCTCGCCGACCGGCACGGCCGACAGGAAGTCGAGGCCGGCTCGCAGGGCGACGAGGCCCTCGCCGGCGTCGGCCGCGGCGCGCTCGCAGGCGCGCACGAGCAGGGCCGACGGCGGCCCGCCGTGCATGAGCTCGGGGGACCAGGGCCCGGTGCACGCGTCCTGACCGGTGAAGCGGCTGTCGCCGCCGGACGCCGGCACGAAGAAGGCCTCGCTCATGGGACGGACGCTATCGGCAGGGCCACGACGTCCGGACGTGGCCGGCGGCCGCTCATGCGTGGGACGTCGCGGCGTACTCGGCGGTCGCTCATGCGTGGGACGTCGGAGCGTCTCGCGGTCGCTCATGCGTGGGACGTCGGGGCGTACTCGGCGGTCGCTCATGCGAGGGACGTCGGGGCGTACTCGGCGGTCGCTCATGCGAGGGACGCTGTCGGCAGGGCCACGACGTCCGGACGTGGCCGGCGGCGGGCCTGTTCGTACGCCCGCTCGATCCGCCCCAGCACGTCGTCGGACTGTGCGGCGATCTGGCGCGGGGTCACGGCGACGAGAGGGATGCCGTACTCGGCGAAGACGCCGTCGGCCGACACCGTCGCCTCCCACTCGAGCTCACCCGCGTGGAAGCGCTTCGAGTGGACCTGCACCGCCAGCCCCACGTCGTCGAACCACCCGTCCGGCGTGGGCAGCCGGAGGCCGTCCGGTGCCCGCAGTACGGGATTGGCCCACATCGCCGGCAGCACCTTGCTCGTCGCGACGAGCCTCACCAGGTCCGCCTCGGGTATCGACCAAGCACCCGGCTCCGCCGCGGCCATCGCTCACCCTGAGGCGTGACGATCCTCGACTCGGCCCGGCGTCCAGCTCGTGCCGCAGTTCGGCACGCGAGACGATGCGCGCTGCACCGCTTCGAGCACGATCGCCCTCGGCGTCGTCGTCCGGCGGCACTCGCGCGCGGCGTCCGCCACTGCTCCGCGGCCGGGCCGACACCACAGCGAAGGCCCGTGCGATCGGCGCGGTATCGGGACGACGCGTCCGACGGACGATCACGAAGGACTGCGATCTGCGGCTGCGTCGGGTGAGGGCATCGTCGACGACGACCAGGGTCGCCGCTGGCCGCGCTGCGAACGCCGTACCACGCCGCGGCGGCACTCGACGCCGCGATCTGCGATCCGGGGCCGGCAACAGCTGCGCCGCGACGAGACGCCGGTGGACGTCGAGGGGTGCCCGGGTGACGTCCTCGACCCCGGGAGCACGTACTGCCACACCGCTCCAGCCGCGCGCGAACGCGGCCCGGGTGCGGCCGACAGCGCAGGAGTTGGCGAGGGTGGCCAGGCCGAACGACGCTGGGCGATGGTGGCGGGCTCCCGACCGCCCTCGACTGGTCCGTCGAGTCGCGCGCGCATGCGCCCACCCTTGCTCGGGCGCGCCGGACGCGACTGGTTCAGCCAGGTGTGGAAGACGTGCGCTCGCGACGGTTGTGGACGACGAGTCGTATGCGGCGTGCTCGGAGTCTGCCGCCCCCTGCGGGGCGGACGCGGATCGCGATGGCCGCACTCGATGGCGCCGGCCTGGAACCTTTCCGCTGCCGACCACTATCTTCTACGACGCCTCCGGCCATTTCGCGCGGCGGAACGAAATGGCGGACGGCCGTCGGGGCCGGGGCGCGTCCAGCAGGCGACAAGCGGGTGGGTCGGCATGGCGCCGACACCTGCTCGTCATGCTGCCCGGTTACGCTGGCGGCGTCGGCTGACGAGAGGACCCGCATGGACCGGCAGCAGGAGTTCGTGCTCCGGACGATCGAGGAGCGTGACATCCGGTTCGTCCGGCTGTGGTTCACGGACGTCCTGGGCTCCCTGAAGTCCGTGGCGGTCGCCCCCGCCGAGCTCGAGGGCGCCTTCGCCGAGGGCATCGGCTTCGACGGCTCCGCCATCGAGGGCCTGGCCCGGGTCTACGAGGCCGACATGCTCGTCAAGCCCGACCCCAGCACGTTCGCGGTGCTGCCGTGGCGCGGCGACAAGCAGGGCACCGCCCGCATGTTCTGTGACGTGCTCACCCCCGACGGCGAGCCGACGCTAGCGACCCCCGGCACGTCCTCAAGCGCGCGCTCAACCGTGCCGCCCAGCACGGCCTCACCTTCTACACGCACCCCGAGATCGAGTTCTACCTGCTCAAGGAGGAGCCCGAGCCGGGCCGCGAGCCCGAGCCGGTCGACCGGGCCGGCTACTTCGATCACGTCCCGCGGGGCAGCACCCACGACTTCCGGCGCGCCGCCATCACCATGCTCGAGAACATGGGGATCAGCGTCGAGTTCAGCCACCACGAGGGCGGCCCGGGCCAGAACGAGATCGACCTGCGCTACGCCGACGCCCTGAGCATGGCCGACAACATCATGACCTTCCGCAGCGTCATCAAGGAGGTCGCGCTCGAGCAGGGCGTCTACGCGACCTTCATGCCCAAGCCCTTCGCCGGCCACCCCGGCTCCGGCATGCACACCCACCTCTCGCTCTTCGAGGGCGACCGCAACGCCTTCCACGAGGCGGGCGCCGAGTACCAGCTGAGCAAGGTCGCCCGGCAGTTCATCGCCGGCGTGCTCAAGCACGCGCGCCGAGATCACCGCTGTGACGAACCAGTGGGTCAACTCCTACAAGCGGCTGTGGGGCGGCGGCGAGGCGCCGTCCTACGTCTGCTGGGGCCACAACAACAGGTCGGCACTGATCCGCGTGCCGATGTACAAGCCCGGCAAGGGCAACTCGACCCGCGTCGAGTACCGCGCCCTCGACTCCGCCTGCAACCCGTACCTGGCGTTCGCGCTGATCCTCGCGGCGGGCCTGCGCGGCATCGACGAGGGCCTCGACCTGCCCGAGGGCGCCGAGGACGACGTCTGGGCGCTGACCGACCCGGAGCGGCGGGCGCTCGGCATCAAGCCGCTGCCCTCGAGCCTGGCCGAGGCGATCTCGATCATGGAGGACTCCGAGCTCGTCGCGGAGACGCTCGGCGAGGGGGTGTTCGACTTCTTCCTGCGGAACAAGCGCCAGGAGTGGTCGGACTACCGCCAGCAGGTCACCCCGTTCGAGCTCAACCGCTACCTCCCGCTGCTCTAGGAGGCCGGACAGTGCGCCCTCGCGTCCTCGTCGTCCAGCACCAGGCGGACGCCGGTCTCGGCCGGCTCCGCCCGCACCTCGAGGCCTCCGCCCAGCTCGACGTCCGCCGCCCCGACCGCGGCGACGAGCTGCCCGCCGACCCGCGCGGCTTCGGCGGGATCGTCGTGCTCGGCGGCTCGCCGGCCGCCTGGGAGGACGAGCGCGCCCCCTGGCTGCCGCGCACCCGCGCCCTGATGGCCGAGGCCGTGGCCGCCGCCACCCCGTTGCTCGGCGTCTGCCTGGGCGCCCAGCTCCTCGCCCACGCCACCGGCGGCCGGGTCGAGCGCGGCCACGCGGGCATCGAGGCGGGGCTCGCGGTGATCAGCCCCACCGAGCACGCCGCCGGCGCGACCCGTTCATGGCCGGGCTCCCGGCGGGCCCGTTCCCGGGCCCGCAAGGCCACACGGACGCCGTCACGGCGCTGCCGCCCGGTGCCGTCCTGCTCGCCACCGGCACGCTCTACCGCCACCAGGCCTTCCGGGTGGAGCAGCCGCCTGGGGCATCCAGTACCACCCCGAGGTCAGCGCCCAGGACTTCACCGACTGGGTCCGCGAGGACATCCCGGCGATCGTCGCCGCCGGCCTCGACCCCGACGCCGCGGCCCGAGTCGGTCGTCGACGCCGGCGCCGAGCTCGACGCCCTCGCGGCCGCCCACGCCAGGGCGTTCCTCGCCGTCGTCACCGGTGCGTCCGCCACCATGGCCAGCAAGGCGTCGTGACCGAACGGTCGGGCGACCGGCAGGTCTCGGCGGTCGGGCGCCTGGCCCGGCTCGGCTTCGCCGACCCCGAACGGGCCGCGCGGCTGCTCGACGACCCCGCGATTGCCGGGCTCGTCGACCCCCTTGAGGACCGTTTCGCCGACGGCCTGGTCGCCGCGCTGCGCGTCGTCCCCGATCCCGACCTCGCGCTGCTCGGGCTCGTCCGGCTGCTCGAGGGCGTGCCCGCCGCCGGCGTAGCCGCCGTCCCGGCCGGCTGCGCGCCGTGCTCCGCGCCGGCGGCCCCGCCCGTGACCGGCTGCTCGCCGTGCTGGGCGCGTCGGCCGCCTTCGGCGACCACCTCGCCCGGCACCCGGCGCACTGGACGTCCTGCTGGCCGACGCCCCGGCCGCCGAGGCCATCCCCGGCGCCGCCCGCACCGCGTTGCTCCGCGCGGTCGGCGGCCGACCCGGCGGCGGCCGAGCCGGTCGCCGCGCTCGCCACCGCCGGTTCGGGCGCCGCCCTCGACGCGCTGCGCGTCACCTATCGACGGCTGCTGCTCGCGATCGCCGGGCACGACCTGGCCGCCCCCGACCCGGCCGCCGCCGAACCGGCCGTCTCGGGCGCGCTGGCCGACCTCGCGGCCGGGGCGCTCGAGGCCGCGCTCGCGATCGCCCGCGCCGAACTGCCGGCCGGCAGCGCGCCGTGCCGGATCGCCGTGGTCGCCATGGGCAAGTGCGGCGGCCGCGAGCTCAACTACGTGAGCGACGTCGACGTGATCTACGTGGTCGAGCCGCGCGAACCGGCGGCGGACGGAGGGGAGCCGCCGACGAGCGGCGCCCTCGCCACCGCACGGGCTGGCGGCGGGTCTGGCGCGGGCCTGCTCCGAGCCGCACGGCGGAGGGCATGCTCTGGCCGGTCGACGCCGCGCTGCGGCCGGAGGGCAAGCGCGGCCCGCTGGTGCGCACTCTCGAGAGCCACCTCGCGTACTACCGGCGCTGGGCCGCCACCTGGGAGTTCCAGGCGCTGCTCAAGGCCCGCCCCGTCGCGGGCGACGTCCGGCTGGGGCAGGCCTGGCTCGACGCGGTCGCACCCGTTGGTCTGGCGCGCGGCGGAGCGGGAGCACTTCGTCGAGGACGTGCAGGCGATGCGCCGCCGGGTCGAGGAGCACGTGCCGGCCAAGGAGGCCGGGCGCCAGCTCAAGCTCGGGCCGGGGGGCTTGCGCGACGTGGAGTTCACCGTGCAGCTGCTGCAGCTGGTGCATGGCCGGGTGGACCCGCGGCTGCGGACCGGCAACACCCTCGAGGCGCTGGAGGCGCTCGCCACCTACGGCTACGTCGGGCGCGACGACGCGGCCGAGCTCGACCGCGCCTACCGGTTCCTGCGGGCGCTGGAGCACCGGCTCCAGCTGTACCGGCTGCGCCGCACGCACGTGGTGCCGGCCGACCCGGCCGACCTGCGCCGCCTGGGCCGTGCGATGCAGCAGGGCCCCGACCCCGCCAGGGAGCTCGAGGCGCAGTGGCACCGGCACGCCCTCGAGGTCCGCCGGCTGCACGAGAAGCTCTTCTACCGCCCGCTGCTCGCCGCCGCCGCGAGGCTCTCGACCGACGAGGTGCGCCTGACGCCCGACGCGGCGCGCGCCCGGCTCGCCGCCCTGGGCTATCGCGACCCCGCGGGCGCGCTGCGGCACCTCGGCGCGCTCACGGCCGGGGTCAGCCGGCGCGCCGCGATCCAGCGCCAGTTGCTGCCGGTGTTGCTCGGCTGGTTCGCCGACGGCGCCGACCCCGACGCCGGCCTGCTCGCGTTCCGGCGGCTGTCGGAGGAGCTGGGCACGACGCACTGGTACCTCAAGATGCTGCGCGACTCGGGGGCCGCCGCCGAGCGGATGGCCCACGTGCTCTCGGCGAGCGGCTACGTGGCGCAGCTGCTCGAGAAGGGGCCCGAGGCGGTGGCGCTGCTCGGCGACGACGACGAGCTCGTGCCCAGGCCCCGCGAGGTGACGCTCGCGGCGGTGGGCAAGGCGGTCGAGCGGCATGCGGGCGACCCGGACGGCGCCGCGCGCGCGGCCCTCGCCGTCCGCCGGCGCGAGCTCGTGCGCACGTCGATCGCGGACGTCGCCGGGCTGCTCGACCACGAGGCGGTCGGCCGGGCGCTCGCCGACGCCGCGGTGGCCGCGCTCGACGGCGGCCTGCGCGCCGCGACGGACGCCGTCGAGCGGCGGCTCGGCGGCCCGCTGCCCACGCGGATGCTCGTCGTCGCGATGGGCCGCCTCGGGGGCGCCGAGCTCGGCTACGGCAGCGACGCGGACGTCCTCTTCGTCCACGAGCCGCTGCCCGGCGAGCAGGCCCGGCGCGCGGAGGAGGCGGCGGCCGCGGTGGCCGGTGAGCTGCGGCGGTTGCTGGCGTCGCCGGGCCCCGAGCCCGCCCTCGCCGTCGACGCCGACCTGCGCCCGGAGGGCCGCAACGGGCCGCTCGTGCGCACGTTGCAGTCCTACGCCGAGTACTACTCCCGCTGGTCGCTCCCCTGGGAGGCGCAGGCCCTGACCCGAGCCGTCCCCGTGGCCGGCGACCCCGGGCTCGGGCGGCGGTTCGAGGCGCTCGTCGACCCGATCCGCTGGCCGGCGGGGGGGCTGGGGGAGGGCGACGTCCGGGAGGTGCGGCGGATCAAGGCGAGGGTCGAGGCGGAGCGGCTGCCCCGCGGGGCGGACCCGCACCGCCACCTCAAGCTGGGCCGGGGCGGCCTGTCGGACGTCGAGTGGACGGTGCAGCTCCTGCAGCTGCGCAACGCGGGGCGGGTGCCGGAGCTGCGGACGCCCAGCACCCTGCACGCCCTGCGCGCGGCGAGGGACGCCGGCCTGGTGGACCTCCACGACGCCGAGGCCCTCGCGGCCGCCTGGACGTTCGCGGCCCGGGTACGCAACGCGGTGGTGCTGTGGCGCGGGCGGCCGGCCGACAGCCTGCCGACCGGTGTCCGGGAGCTCGAGGGGGTGGCGCGGCTCGTGGGCTATCCGCCGGCGTCCGCCGGCCGTCTCGACGACGACTACCAACGGGTCACCCGCCGGGCACGGGGCGTCGTGGAGCGCCTGTTCTACGACGGGTGAGCAGCGACTTTCGCCACGGACCGCCGACCGCCGCCCGAATCACGCGATCGACACGCCGCCAGCAGATCACTCTGGGTGAGATGACGGTGGATGATGACGGTATGTCGGCGGTGATGACCCGGGCGTGCCCCCAGTGCGGCTTCGACTGGGCCCTCGGTGACCAGTCCGCGCTCGACGTCGTCGCCAACGCCCCCAGTCGCTATTCGATCGCCTTCGGGAGGCGCGAGGGCGCCCGCTACGGCGCCGCCGGCACGTGGTCACCGCGGGAGTACCTGTGGCACCTCGTCGACGTCCTGCGGCACAGCACCGAGAACCTCTGGACGCTCGCGCTCGACCCCGACGCCGGGTTCACGCCGTGGCGCCGGCACGACGTGATGTCGGCGCGCAGTCCCTCGCCGATGTCCGTCCGGGTGGGGCTCTGGGCCCTCGCCGTCGCCTCCGGCGACTGGACCCGGGCCGTCCACGAGGCTCCGCCCGACGTCTCGTCGTGGCACCCGGACGAGGGCTGGGTGAACCGCGGCTACGTGCTGCGCTGGAGCGCGCACGAGGTCGTGCACCACGAGATGGACGTGCGCTGGGGCCTCACCTGACCGTCCTTCCCACCGCACCCCATCGACCCGCACCCCATCAACCCCGCACCCCCACCGACTTCTGGTGTCTTTTCGTGGTTTCGAGCACTCCGAAACCACGAAAAGACACCAGAAGTCGGGTCGGGGGTGAGGTCGGGTCGGGGGTGAGGTCGGGTCGGGGGTGAGGCCGGGTCGGGGGTGAGGCCGGGTCGGGGGTGAGGCCGGGTCGGGGAGTCGGCTCGAGTCAGTGGTGACTGATCGAGTCGTGGACGACGAGAGCGCTGCCGCCGCCGCGCCGGACCGGTTCGGCCGCAGCGAGCACGAGCCCGTGCCCGAGGAACTCCAGCCCGGTCGCCGCCCCGATCTCCGCGACCGACGTGAACTGCTGCCCGTAGCGGGCCTGCAGCTCCTGGCCGATCGGGGATGCGAGGAAGGCCGGCTCGGCCT
Source organism: uncultured Actinomycetota bacterium (assembly GCA_963794075.1). Taxonomy (GTDB): domain Bacteria; phylum Actinomycetota; class Actinomycetes; order Actinomycetales; family Kineosporiaceae; genus DATKNA01. The sequence goes on along the minus strand of CAWCCY010000002.1, from coordinate 124,194 downwards.
CGCCCTTGCCCGAGGTCTGGTTGCGCTGGGACGCACGCGGCGCGGCGATGGCGTCGGGGAGGGAGTAACCGAGGTCGATCCGGTTCACCAGGGTCTGCAGCACGGTGGTGATGATCGTCGCACCGCCGGGCGACCCGACCGCGAGCAGCGGCCGGCCGTGGCGCAGCACGATGGTCGGCGACATGCTGCTGCGCGGGCGCTTACCGGCCGCCGGCAGGTTGGGGTCGGGCACGCCGGGCGTGAGCGGCGCGAAGTCGAAGTCGGTGAGCTCGTTGTTCAGCAGGAAGCCTCGCCCCGGCACGACCATGCCGTTGCCGCCCGTCTGCTCGATCGTCAGCGTGTACGAGGCGACGTCCCCCCAGCGGTCGGTCGTCACCAGGTGCGTCGTCGACAGGCCCTCGTGGTCGCCGCTCGCGGGACGGCCCGACGGATGCGTGAGCGTGGCGCACGAGGGGTGGTAACGGCCGTCCGGGGTGCCGGGGGGCACCGGGCCGGGCGAGGCGTGCCGGGGGTCGATCGTGCAGAAGCGCTCGTCGGCGAAGCCCTGGCTGAGCAGCTGACGCATGGCGGAGCGGCCGGACGGGCCGAGGTACGCGGGGTCACCGATGTAGCGGTTGCGGTCGGCGTAGGCGCGCCGGGACGCCTCCAGGTAGTAGTGCAGGGCCTGCGCGCGGTCGAGCCGGCCCAGCGGCTCGTTCTCGAGGATGTTCAGCGCCTCGCCCACCGTCGTCCCGCCGCTGGAGGAGGGCGGCATGCCGTAGACGTCGAGCCCCCGGTAGCCGACCTTCGTGGGGGTGCGCTGGATCGCGCGGTAGCGGGCGATGTCCGAGGCCTTGAGCACGCCGGCCGGCCCGGCGGGTGCCCCCGGGACGAGCGGCGGATGCTGTGCGGTGGCCGCGATCTGGGCCGCGAGCGGCCCGGTGTAGAAGGACGACAGCCCCTGCCGGGCGAGCTGGAGGTAGGTGCGGGCCAGGTCGGGGTTGCGGAAGGTGCTGCCGACCGCGGGCGGTGCGCCGTCGGGCAGGTAGAGCGCGCTGGTCGAGGTGAACCGCGCGAAGCGGGCGGCGTTCTGCGCCACCTGGTCGGCGAACGTCTGGTCGACGGTGAAGCCGCGCTCGGCGATGCGGATCGCCGGCTGGAGGAGCTGCGCGACGGGCTTGCTGCCGAAACGCCGGGCGGCCGTCTGCCAGGTGGCGGGCGTCCCCGGCACGCCGACGGAGAGGCCGCTGGTGACGGCGGTGGCGAACGGGTACGGCGTGCCGCTCGGATCGAGGAACGTGCGCTCGGTGAACGCGGCGGGCGCCGTCTCGCGCCCGTCGATCGTGGTGACGGAGTGATGGCGTGCGTCGTAGTAGACGAAGTAGCCGCCGCCGCCCAGCCCCGAGGAGAACGGCTCGGTGACGCCGAGGGCGGCGGCCGCGGCCACCGCCGCATCGGCGGCGTTGCCGCCCTGGCGCAGGATCGAGAGACCGGCCTTGGACGCGTCGAAGTCGACGGTCGACACCCCGCCCCCGTACCCGACGGCCACCGGCTCCTTGACGAGCGGCCGTGAGAGCGAGGACGCCGTCCGCGTGGCGCCCGGAGCCGAGGTGGTGGCGGCGCTCGACGGGGCGGCGGCCAGCAGCGCGCCGGCGGTAACGGCGACCGCGGTGGTGAGGATCGTGCGGCGATTCCGGCAGGAGGACATCCCGGCTCCTTCGCGCAGTACGGCGGCGGTCGGCGACCCTTGGGGGACAGTACTAGCACCAACCAGAGCAAAACGGGAGATAGAGGGTGGAGTCGCCTGCGCAACCCCCTGCACGGGTCGCAGTGATTCACGTCCGGGCGGGAGGGCCTGTCGCTTGCGGCCGTCTCACCTGCGACTGTATCCAGGAGTAGTTGCGAGGTGACCGCTCGTGCTCAAGCCGGCTGACACTAGGGCGACGGAGGGATGTGGTCAACCCCCGGGCGACATCCTCGGGTGATCGGCCGATCTGTCGGGAGATGCCCACACTCATACGTTCGGCCAGCGTTACAGTCCGAACGGTCGAGTTGCGATCGCCGCCGGGCGTGGTCGCGCGTACGGACGATAGAAAAGCATCCGCAGGACCCGCGGACCGGTGCCGCGGCCGGCAGGACCGGTCAGGAATGCTCGTCGACGTGTTTCGGAGGACCTCTCATGCGTGCTGTTGTCCTGAAGTGCCGCCGCCTCGTGCGGAGCGGCGCCGAGAGGGGCGCATCCGCGGTCGAGTACGGCCTCATGGTCGCCGCCATCGCCGCCGTCATCGTCGGCACGGTCTTCGCCCTCGGCGGCTTCATCAACAGCGCGTTCGACAGCACCTGCAACGCGCTCCGGGCGCCCATGTCGGGGTCCTGCCAGGCTCCGTGATCCTCTCGTTCCTCCCGAAGGGCCGCGGCGACCGCCGCGGCCCTTCGCCGTTCCACCGGTGATCGGCGTGCGGCGTGCGGCGTGTGTCGGGGGGCGGTTGCAGGATGGCGCTATGACGACAAACGCACGGCTCGAACTCGTCGCACTCGACGCACCCGACATCGAGCGCCTCGCGGCCTTCTACAGCGATCTCGCCGGGTGGGAGGTGGTTCGGCGCGATCCCGACTGGGTCACCCTGCGCACGGCCGAGGGGCAGGAGGTGGCCGTCCAGCTCGCGCCCGACCACGTGGCCCCACGCTGGCCGGGGCAGGAGCGACCGCAGCAGATCCACCTCGACCTGCTCGTCGACGGGCACCAGGCGGCGGCCGAGCGAGCCGTGGCCCTGGGCGCCACCCGGCTCGCCGACGGCCCCAGCTGGGTGACCCTGGCCGACCCCGCGGGGCATCCCTTCGATCTCTGCCAGCGCGACGGCGTCGAGGGGGTGCAGCTCTTCGCCGTGACGTTCGACGCGCCCGCGGCGACCGAGCTGGCGCACTTCTACGCGTCGTTGCTCGGTGCCGAGGTGACCTACGAGGGGCCCGAGGGCGCGATGGTCGCCGGCAACGGGGCGAGCGTCATGTTCCAGCAGGTGAGCGAATACAACCCGCCGCGCTGGCCCGATCCGGCGCACCCGCAGCAGGCGCACCTCGACATCCTCGTCGACGATCTCGATGCCGGTGAGGCGCGTGCCCTGGAGCTGGGTGCCACCCGCCTACCGGGCGGCGGCAAGGGCTTCCGCGTGTTCGCGGACCCGGCGGGCCACCCCTTCTGCCTCACCACGTAGACGACCTGTGGGGCACGGGGCGACGCCGGCCTCCCTGCCGGCGCCGCCCCGTGCCCTCCCCGTCCCCCGTCCCCCGGAGGCCTCCCCGCGCTCGTCGATCCGCACCAGGAGACTCCGCACTCCCAGGGGCTCCTGCCGGCCGCCTGATACATCGGCGCCGGCACGATCCGCCTGCGCCGCTCTCGGCCGGTGCGGTGCGAGCAGCACAGACCGCGGGACGAGCGGACGACGCCGCGCCGGCGGCCACGGCAGCGGCCACGGCGGCCACGGCGGCCACGGCGGCCACGGCGGAGGAGGCTGCACCGCCAGCGAGGTGTTGGTGGCCCGGCCCCCAGGCGGCCTGCGGTGGAGTACCGTCACGACGTGCCCGAGTGGTTCATGCCGTCGCGGCGCGACCTGGGGCCCTCGGAGCGGCCACGCGCGATGACGGTGATGATGACCGAGCTGTCCGACACCTCGGGCGGCCGGGTCGTGGTCGAGACCCGGCGCCTGCTGCGTCGTGAGTGGGAGACGGCGATCTACCCGGCGGACGCGGTCGACGGCCCTGACGAGCCGGACGCCGCGGTGTTCGCGGTGTGCGTCATCCAGCGTGAGGCCCTGGCGGCGCACGAACAGGCCGTGGAGTTCGCGACCAACGCCCTGAACTCCACGCTGCGCCGCGCCACGCCCTGACCGGTGGCACCACGAAGCCGGCCCTCGACCCGGTCACAGGTCGGGGTCCGGCTCCTGCGAGTGTGAACGCCGCTCGCGGCGAACGTTCAGCAGCGACAAGACGACTCGAACTCGACCCGGGCCGACCTGACTTGGCGGTCTGTAGCGGCGCTGGCTTCTGAGCTGCAGAAACAGCGCTGACATCCGGTGGTAGTGGCCGGCTGCTGGTCACTGTTTCGCGGACTCGCTGCGCGCTTCGCGCAGACTGTGACCGCTCCCCGGAGTTGCATGATCGAGTGTCTCAGCCAGGACCACCAATGGGGGGTCCCCCCGCGCCCCAGTGCTCTGACTCCCTGTACTGGCCACAGCGGCCGCACTCGACGTACGGCTCGCCGTCGGCGTTCCTCACCTGTACCCAACGATGGATGCCGACCAGGCACAGCACGGGTCTCGCCATGGTGTCCAGTGTGCTGGTCTAGATCGCTGAGCGGAAGAATCGTGCTCCCGGCGGCTGCCCGCTTCGGGGCGGCCGTGCCATCGGGGCGCCGGCCACGGTGCGCGCTCGACAGCGGCCCCGGTGCTCGCGCCCGAGCTGGCGGCGTGCCGGTCGCGGGGGCCCGGTGCCGCGCTCATCTCTGGCCCGACGCACACGAGTCCGCACGCGCGGCCGTCGGTGCGGTCCTGGCAGCGCGTGCGGACTCGTTGGGGACTAGGGAGGAGGTGAGTGACGCTTCGGCAGGTTAGGCCTCGCCGGGCTCAGCAGTCGTAGTAGAGCTCGAACTCGTGCGGGTGCGGGCGCAGGCGGATGGGGTCCACCTCGGCCGACCGCTTGAAGTCGATGTAGGTCTCGATCAGGTCGTCCGTGAAGACGCCGCTGTCCGAGAGGTAGCTGTGGTCGGCCTCGAGGGCGTCGAGGACGGCCGTCAGCGAGCCGGGCACCTGCGCGATCTCCGCGTGCTCCTCCGGCGGGAGCTCGTACAGGTCCTTGTCGACGGGTGCCGCCGGCTCGATCCGGTTCTTGATGCCGTCGAGCCCGGCCATCAGCTGCGCCGCGAACGACAGGTACGGGTTGCCCGACGGGTCCGGCACGCGGAACTCGATGCGCTTGGCCTTCGGGTTCGAGCCCGTCACCGGGATGCGCACGCACGCGGAACGGTTGCGCGCCGAGTAGACCAGGTTCACCGGGGCCTCGTACCCCGGCACGAGCCGGTGGTAGGAGTTCACGGTGGGGTTGGTGAACGCCAGCAGCGACGGAGCATGGTGCAGCAGGCCCCCGATGTACCACCGGGCGATGTCCGACAGGCCGCCGTACCCGCGCTCGTCGTAGAACAGCGGGTCGCCGTCCTTCCAAAGGGACTGGTGGCAGTGCATGCCCGAGCCGTTGTCGCCGAAGAGCGGCTTCGGCATGAACGTCGCCGTCTTGCCGTTCACCCACGCGACGTTCTTCACGACGTACTTGAAGACCTGCACCTTGTCGGCGCTCTTCATCAGCGAGTCGAACCGGTAGTTGATCTCGGCCTGGCCGGCCGTGCCGACCTCGTGGTGCGCGCGCTCCACCTGCAGCCCCAGCGCGTCGAGCGCCAGGGTGATCTGGTCGCGCAGGTCGGCGTAGTGGTCGACCGGCGGCACGGGGAAATAGCCGCCCTTGTATCGCGTCTTGTACCCGCGGTTGCCGCCCTCCTCGACCCGCCCCGTGTTCCAGGCGCCCTCGATCGAGTCGATGTGGTAGTAGCCCTCGTTCTGCTTCGTCTCGAAGCGGACGTCGTCGAAGACGTAGAACTCGGCCTCGGGTGCGAAGAACGCGGTGTCGGCGATACCCGTCGACTTCAGGTAGGCCTCCGCCTTGCGGGCCACCTGGCGCGGGTCGCGGCTGTACGGCTCGTCGGTGTACGGGTCGACGATGCTGAAGTTGACGTTCAGCGTCTTCTCGGCCCGGAACGGGTCGACGTAGGCGGTGTCGAGGTCGGGGATGAGCTTCATGTCCGACTCGTTGATCGCCTGGAAGCCGCGGATCGACGAGCCGTCGAACATCTGCCCGTTGACGAAGAAGTCCTCGTCGAGGCCGGAGGCAGGCACGTTGAAGTGCTGCATCGTTCCCGGCAGGTCGCAGAACCGGACGTCGATGAACTTCACGTCCTGATCCGCGATGAACTTGAGCACGTCGTCGGCGTTGCTGAACATCCAACCTCCACTGGGACGGGGCGGGCTGCTGCGGCGCCGTCACCCTCGTCGGATCGCCTGAACTGCGCGGAACGCTAGGCGGGAGCGGTTTCCCGAGGGTGTCCCGGCCGTTTCGCTGGTGTTACGACGGCGCCGGAGTGTTCCGGCGGTGTTGCGGGGGCGATCGAGGCAGCCTACGGCGACCGCCACCGACGCCGCGCCACCACCGCACGGGGCGCCCGCGCCGGACGTGCCCCCGCCGGTTAACCTCGTCGTCATGGTCAGCCGTCGCGAGGCCGGCTCCTGGCTGGAGCCGCAGCGATCACCCGGCGAGCCGGGAGCCTACCCCGGGCAGCGCCTCGGTCGCCCCGAGGAGGGGCCGCGGTCGCTCGGCGGGTTCGGCCGCCGGGTCGTGGCCATCGTCGTCGACTGGGTGATCTCGCTCCTGATCGCGGGGGGCTTCCTGCGGGGGGCGCACCTCGGCCAGTTCGGGCCGTTGCTGGTACTGCTCGTGATGAACGTGCTGCTGGTCAGCACGGCGGGCGCCACGATCGGGCACCGCCTGCTCGGGCTACGGGTCGAGACCGTCGAGGGAGCTCCGCCCGGGCCCGTCAAGGCACTGGTCCGGTCGGTGCTGCTGTGCCTGGCGCTGCCGCCGCTCATCTGGGACCGCGACCAGCGTGGCCTGCACGATCGCTTCGCCGGCACCCTCGTCGCCCGCGCCTGACGAGCCGACCGACGGGGGAATCGCGAGCGTGGCCGAGGAGGATCAGACCCCCGCGAGCACCGTGGCCCGCTGACGGTGCTCCACGTCGGCGGGCGGCCGCTGGCGACCGACCGCCGCGACACCGGCGCCGTCCACATCGCCTTTGAGGCCGTGCAACGCGTGCAGATCGCTCAAGGTCTGCATCTCGTCGAGCCAGCGGTGGTGCGATGCCAGCACGCTCGTCTCCGCGTTGCGGACGGCGACCTCCACGAGCCCGGCATCCAGGCGGCGGACGACCCGCGACGCGAGGCGCACGACCTCGGTGGCTGCGGTCAGCATGGGAAACCCCTCCGGACGCGATCAGGATGCACGGTCTGTGTCGGCAGGGCCGCGTGCATGGTGTAGCCCCCAGGACACCGCGTCCATGTTCCGTCGGTATGTCCGTCAGGGGAAGACCTGGTGACACCATTCACACGCGGATGCCTCCTCCGACGCGCGGCACGAGAAGGGAGGCGGTCAGCGGCCGCGGACCCCCTTGCGGTCGGGGCGCATCCGCATCGGGTCGACGCCCTTCGGGATCGGCGGCCGGACGCCGCCGAGTGCGCGCAGGCGCGAGGCGACCTGACTCACCTCGGTCTTCGTGAGGGCGGGCCGCATCCGGGTCAGCTTCGAGTTGATCTTACGCAGCGGGATCTGGCCCTCGCCGTCGCCGACGTTCAGCACGATCACCGGCACGTTCGGCCCGAGCACCCGTGAGACCCGCTTGCGCTCGGCGTCGACGAGCCGCTGCACGCGGTTGACCGGACCCTCGGTGACGAGGGCGACCCCCGGCCGGCCGACGGCCCGGAAGACGAGGTCGCGCGTGCGCGGATCGACCGCCACCGGCTCGTCCTCGACGAACCAGCCGCGGCGGATGTTCTTCAGCACCTGCCCCGTCACCCCGGGCTGGCCGGAGGCGCGCTCGTACGCGAACCGCTCCGCCCGGCGCGACATGACGACGAGGGCCACGAGCACGCCCATGGGGATGCCGAAGATCAGGACGATCGGCCACCAGGCGTGCACCAGCAGCCCGACGAGGACCACCAGGAGCACCGTGCCGGCGAACGCCCCGAGCATCCACAGCGGCAGCTGCCGGTCGCTCTGGCGGGTGATCGAGTAGACCTGGCGCAGCTGCGAGAGCCGCCCCGGCTTCTTGTCCGCGGCGGCCGCCTTCGAGGCGGCCTTCGCGGCCTTCTTGTCGACGCGGGAGGCACCGGAGCGGGAGGCGGCCATGCGCTGAGGATACGTGCTCGCGCGTGCTGCGCGGTGCGGCAGTCGGCCGCTCTGTGCGGCCGTCAGGCGCCCAGCAGCCCCGCGGCCTCCTGCCGGGCCGTGCCGGCCTCCGCGAGGTGCGCCAGCGCCGCCGGCAGCTGCTCGCCGCGGCGGCTCATGGCTTGCGCCCAGAGCCGCCCGGCCCGGTACGACGAGCGCACCAGAGGCCCCGACATGACGCCCGCGAAGCCGATCGCGTCGGCCTCCTCGCGCAGCTCCACGAACTCCTCGGGACGCACCCAGCGCTCGACCGGGTGATGCAGCGGCGAGGGCCGCAGGTACTGCGTGATCGTGATCAGGTCACAGCCCGCGGCGTGCAGGTCGGCCAGCGCCTGCGAGACCTCCTCGCGGGTCTCCCCGAGGCCCAGGATGAGGTTCGACTTCGTCACCATGCCGGCGGCCCGGCCTTGGGTGAGCACGTCGAGGGAGCGCTCGTACCGAAACGCCGGCCGGATCCGCTTGAAGATCCGCGGCACGGTCTCGAGGTTGTGCGCGAAGACCTGGGGCGCCGCGTCGAACACCTGCCCGAGGAGCTCGGGCCGGCCGGAGAAGTCGGGCACGAGGATCTCGACGCCCGTGCCCGGGTTGAGCTCGTGGATCGCCCGCACCGTCTCGGCGTAGAGCCAGGCGCCCTCGTCGTCGAGGTCGTCGCGGGCCACACCCGTCACCGTGGCGTAGCGAAGCCCCATCGCCTGCACGCTGGCCGCCACCCGCCGCGGCTCGTCACGGTCGAGGGGGAGGGCTTGCCGCTGTGGATCTGGCAGAAGTCGCAGCGCCGGCTGCACTCGTCGCCCCCGATGAGGAAGGTCGCCTCGCGGTCCTCCCAGCACTCGAAGATGTTGGGCAGCCCGCCTCCTGGCACACCGTGTGCAGCCCCTCGCGCTTCACCAGGCCGGTCAGCTCGCGGTACTCGGGGCCCATCCGTGCGGTCGTCCGGATCCACTCGGGCTTGCGCTCGATCGGCGTCTGCGCGTTGCGCGCCTCGACGCGCAGCATGCGGCGGCCGTCGGGAGCTACTGACACGATGAGACCTCCGGACTCGCTGGCGCCGACCGATCGGGAGTGATCGGAGCCCCTGCCAGGGTACGACGCCGGTCCGGAGCACCCCGGAGGAGGAGGTCCCCGTGAGCGACGAACAGCCGCGCCCCGCATCGCCGACCGGCCGGATCGTGCTGCTGGGGGCCACCGGCTACACCGGGCAGCTCACTGCCCGCGCCCTGGTCGCCGCCGGGGCCAGGCCGGTGCTGGCGGGCCGGGACGCCGCCCGCGTCGGCGACCTTGCCCACGAGCTGGGCACAGCGAGCGGCGCCGGCCCCCTGGAGCACCGCGGTCGCCGACGTCACCGACGCGTCGTCCGTGGCCGCCCTCGTCGGGCGTGGCGACGTGCTTCTCACCACCGTCGGCCCGTTCGCCCGCTGGGGCCGGGCGGCGCTGGACGCCGCCATCGACGCCGGCGCCCACTACGTCGACTCGACCGGCGAGGGCTCGTTCATCCGGGCGGTGATCGAGGAGTCCGGGCCGCGCGCGGCGGCGTCCGGGTCGGCGCTCCTGACGGCCTTCGGGTACGACTACGTCCCCGGCAACCTGGCGGGTGCCCTCGCGCTGCGCCGGGCCGCGGCCGGCGGCCGGCTGCCGGTGAGCATCGACATCGGCTACTTCATGACCGGGGCAGCGGGCGCCGGCGCGGCCAGCAGCGGCACGCGCGCCTCCGCCCTGGGCATGGTGGGCGAACGCGGCTACGCGCTGCGCGACGGCCGGCTGGTCGAGGAGCGGCCGGGGCACGAGGTCCTCCGGCTCGACGCCGGCGGCCGGCAGCGACCGGCCGTGACCGTGCCGGCGAGCGAGCAGTTCATGCTCCCGCGGTTGGCCCCCACGCTGCGGTCGGTGCGGGTCGGGCTCGGATGGTTCGGGCCGTTGACGCCCGCCCTCGCCGTCGCCTCGCGCGCGGCCGGGGTCGCCGGCCGGCTCGGCGCCGCGGTCCCGCCGCTGCGCACGGCGTGCGCCTGGGCGTTCGGGCCCGCTCGTCCGCCGGGTCGCGAGCGGCTCCTCCGGTGGTCCGGACGCCGCGGCGCGGGCCCGCACCGGCTCCCTCGTCGTCGCCGACGCCAGGGCCGGGGACGGCACCCTGCTGGCCCACGTGGAGCTCACCGGCCCGAACGGCTACACGCTCACGGCCGATCTGCTGGCCTGGGCGGCGCGGGCCCTCGCCGCCGGCGAGGCGCTCACGGCCGGGGCGCTCGGCCCGGTGGACGCCTTCGGCCTCGAGACGCTGCAGGCCGCCTGCGCCGAGGCCGGCCTCGTCGAGACCATCGGGCACCGGGTCGGGAAGTCGGCCGGGGAGACCACCGGGGGGACGGCCGGGGGCTCGATCGCTCCAACGACGGGAGGGACACGGTGACGGAGCCGGCCGGCACCGGGATCGCGGAGCCGATGGCGCCCCGCTCCCGGCGCACCCTGTTCGCATACGGGTACGTCGCGGCGGTCGCGCTCGCCGCGGCGGGCGCCGTCGGTCTGCGGGGGACCGCCTCGGCCGTCGTCCAGCTCGCCGGCTTCGTCGCGATGGCGGTGCTCTGGTTCGTCATGCGGCGGGCCACCCGGCTGGTCGTCGACCTGCCCGAGGAGGCCCTCGCCGACCGCTACGCGCGGCTTCGGGACAAGACCTACCTGCTCGCCTACCAACTGCTCGCCGTGGTCGCCCTCGCCGTCAGCGTGGTGCTGTTCCTGGGCTCGCGCGGCGGGCTCTCCGAACCGGTCGCGACCGGGCTCGCCTGGGCGGCGTTCGGCTCGGCCCTCGGGTTGCCGCTGGTCGTCGCCTCGGTGTCGCTGCCCGACGAGGCGTGAGGGCGACGCGCCGGACGGCGTCCTGCGGAGCACCCCTCTAGGCTCCCGGCTCGTGGACCTGCGCATCTTCACCGAGCCCCACCAGGGCGCGACGTACGACGAGATCCTGGCGATCGCCCGCGCGACGGAGGACGCCGGGTTCGACGCGTTCTTCCGTTCGGACCACTACCTGCGCTTCGGCGCCGGCGATCCCGGCCCCGGGCCGACCGACGCCTGGACGACCCTGGCCGGTCTGGCTCGCGAGACGTCCCGGGTCAGGCTGGGCACCCTGGTGAGCCCCGTGACGTTCCGGGAGCCGGCGGTGCTGGCACTGCAGGTCGCGCAGGTCGACGCGATGAGCGGCGGCCGGGTCGAGCTCGGCCTCGGTACCGGCTGGTTCGAGCCCGAGCACGACGCGTTCGGGCTGCCGTTCCCGCCGGTCGGCGAGCGTTTCGACCGCCTGGAGGAGCAGCTCGAGATCGTCAGCGGGCTCTGGGCGACGCCGCGCGGCGAGCGGTTCTCGTACTCGGGGAAGCACTACCGGGTGGCGGAGTCGCCGGCGCTCCCCAAGCCGGTGCAGCCGCGACTCCCGCTGATCATGGGTGGGGGAGGCCCCCGCCGGACGCCCGCGCTCACCGCCCGCTTCGCCACCGAGTACAACACCGGCTTCACCACCGTCGAGCAGGTCGCCGAGCGGTTCGCGCGGGTCCGCGCGGCATGCGAGCAGGCCGGTCGCGACCCCGGCGAGCTCACCTACTCGGTGGCGCTCACGACCGTGTGCGGCGCCGACGACGCCGAGGTGGCCCGGCGCCTGCGGGAGACGGACGGCGACGCCGAGGAGCTGGCGACCCAGGGCCTGCTCGGCACCCCGGACGCCGTCGCCGAGCGGATCGGCGCGTACGCCGCCGTCGGCGCGACCCGGGTCTACCTGCAGCTGTGGGACCTGCGCGACCTGGCGCACGTCGAGCTCATCGCAGCGCGGGTGCTGCCCCAGCTGCGGTAGCCCCGGTCAGGTCGACCTCGGCGAGGTGCCGCTCGACGAGCGGCAGCACCTCGGCGACGCCGACGTCGCGCGCGAGCTCGGCCGTCAGCGAGGTGACGTCGGCGTCCGGGATCCCGCACGGCACGATCCGCGAGAACCAGGACAGGTCGGGGTCGCAGTTGAGGGCGAAACCGTGCATGGTCACGCCCTGGGCCACCCGGACGCCGATCGCGGCGACCTTCCGCTCGCGCCGCGCCCCCGCGCCGGCCGATGGCGGGTCCGCCGCCACCCAGACGCCGCTGCGGCCCTCGACCCGGCCCGCCTCGACGCCGAGGTCGGCGCACACCCGGATGAGCACCTCCTCGAGGCGACGGACGTAGGCGACGACGTCGACCGGCGACGCCAGCCGCACGATCGGGTACCCGACGATCTGCCCCGGCCCGTGCCACGTGATCCGCCCGCCGCGGTCGACGTCGATCACGGGTGTCCCGTCGAACGGGCGGTCGGCGGGGTGCGTGCGCCGGCCCGCCGTGTAGACGGGCGGGTGTTCGAGGAGCATGACGGTGTCCGGAGCTTCACCGGCGACCACGCGCGCGTGCAGGTCGCGCTGCATGGCCCACGCCTGCTCGTACTCGATCCGCGCGTCGCCGAAGCCCACGCGCTCGACCCGCACCCCGCCCGGCCCATGGACGCCCCCGGCACGCATGCCGGCACCCGTCCCCGTATCCACGTCAGCCTCAGTGCCCACGTCAGCAGGGTACGTCCGGCCCTTCGGGCAGGGCCTACGGCGGGCGACCATGCGCACCGTCTGGAAATATGATCCATCGTGACGAGCGAGCGCCTGTCGGACGACGCCACCTCGAGCACCGTCGAGGGGGGTGCGGCGACCGTCGGAGGCCCACGCTCGGGTGACGTCCCCTCGGGCGGCTCGGGTGGTGGCTCTGCGCCGACCCCCTCGCGGGCCCGGCGGCTGCGGTGGATCCTCCCGGCCGTCCTCGTGCTGGTGTGGCTCGCCATCGGGTCGATCGGCGGGCCCTACTCCGGCAAGCTGTCGGAGGTGCAGCGCAACGACACCTCGTCGTTCCTGCCGGCCGGCGCCGAGTCGACCAAGGTGGTGAACCAGCAGGCCGCCTTCGCGTCGGCGCAGACGTTCCCCGCCTTCGTGCTCCTCGAGAGCGACAACCCGCTGACGCCGGCGCAGGTGCAGGCCTTCACGGCGTTCGCGCAGGGTGCGCCGGGGATGTCCGTACCGGTCAAGGGCGGGGAGGCGCGGAAGATCGGGGACTTCCTCGTACCGGGCCCCATCGTCGTCGTGCCCTCCAAGGACGGCAAGGCCGCCCTCGCGCTGATCAACTTCGACGCGGACCAGGCGTTCTCGACGCTCCCCGACGGCACGAACCCGGTGCAGGCGTCGATCGAGGCCCTGCGCTCCGCCGACCAGGGGCTCGACACCGGCGGGGCGCGTGTCTACGTGGCCGGACCGGCCGGCACGATCGCCGACTTCGTCAAGGCCTTCGCCGGCATCGACGGCACCCTGCTCGTGGTCGCGCTCATCGCCGTCCTGGTGATCCTCCTGATCGTCTACCGCAGCCCCGTGGTGCCGTTCTTCGTGCTGGCCACATCGCTGTTCGCGCTGTCGCTGGCGAGCGTCGTCGTGTACTTCCTCGCGAAGAACGACGCGATCAAGCTCAACGGGCAGAGCCAGGGCATCCTCTCGATCCTCGTCATCGGCGCGGCGACGGACTACGCGCTGCTGCTCGTCTCGCGCTACCGCGAGGAGCTGCGCCGGCACGACGACCGGTACGAGGCCATGGGGCTGGCCTGGCGGCGCACGATCGAACCCGTCGCGGCGTCGGCCGGCACGGTCATCCTCGGCCTGCTGTGCCTGCTGCTGAGCGACCTGTCGTCGACCAAGGGCCTCGGGCCGGTCGGGGCGATCGGCATCGCCGCCGCGCTGCTGTCGGCCATGACGTTCCTGCCGGCACTGCTCGTGCTGCCCGGCCGCAACAGCGCCGGCGAGCACGGGCGCTGGGTGTTCTGGCCCTCGATCCCGCACGTCGGCAGCCGGGGGCCCGAGACCAGCGGCATCTGGTCGCGGGTGGCGCGGCTCGTGGGTGCGCATCCGATGCGGGTGGCGATCGGCAGCGGCGTCGGCCTGCTCGTCCTCGCGGCGTTCCTGCCGACGCTCAAGGCCGAGGGGGTCAAGCAGTCGGACACGTTCCTCACGACGGTCGAGTCCGTCACCGGCGCGGACGCTCTCGCCCGGCACTTCCCGGCCGGCTCGGGGACGCCCACGATCGTCATCGGCCCGGCCGACAAGGCCGCGGCGATCGCCTCGACCATCCAGGCCACCCCGGGGTGTCGTCGGTCGTGCCGGTGACGGACGCACCGGCGGGTGGCGCAGGGCGGCGGGCAGCCCGCCGCGCAGCCGAAGGTCGTCGACGGGCGCGTCCAGTTCCAGGTGACGCTGAAGGACGCGTCGGACTCGACGGCCGCCGAGGACACGGTGCGGCAGTTGCGGACGGACCTCGACGCCGTGAGCCCCGACGCGCTGGTCGGCGGCGGGACGGCCCAGAACCTCGACATCCGCGACATCAGCACCTCCGACCGCAACCGGGTGATCCCGATCATCCTCGCGGTGATCTTCGTGGTGCTCGCGCTGCTCCTTCGGGCCCTGGTCGCGCCGCTGATCCTCATCGTCGGCAACGTCCTGTCGTTCGCGGCGACGTTGGGGGCCTCGGCGCTGGTCTTCAACCACGTCTTCCACTTCCCGGGGTCGGACCCGACGGTGACGCTGTTCGGGTTCGTCTTCCTGGTGGCCCTGGGCATCGACTACTCGATCTTCCTGATGACCAGGGTCCGCGAGGAGTCGATCCGGGCCGGGACCCGTCCGGGCATCCTGAAGGGGCTGGCCGTCACCGGCGGCGTGATCACGAGCGCCGGCGTGGTGCTGGCGGCGACATTCGCCGCGCTGGGCGTGCTGCCGATCCTGTTCCTCGCGCAGATCGCGTTCATCGTGGCGTTCGGCGTGCTGCTCGACACGATCGTCGTGCGCTCGCTGTTCGTGCCGTCGGTGTCGTACCTGATCGGCAAGCGGGTCTGGGCGCCGAGCAAGCTCGCCCGGCGGGACGACGAGGCGATCGAGCCGGCCGAGCCGGTGCTGCAGGACTGACCGGACTCACAGGACTCACAGGTCTGACAGGACTGACAGGACTGATCAGACGCCCGGGAGGGGCCGGGGCTCGATGCGGTGCTCTACCGCCGCGCCGCTGCCGGAGTCGCGCTCGACCACGTAGGCGCCCGGCCCGCGCCGCTCCGTCACGGCCTCGACGAGCTCCGTGCCGCGGTAGACCAGCCCGACGCCGTCGTCGGTGCAGTGGGTGGGCGGCAGGGTCCGGTCGGCCACGAGCCGGTGCACCAGGGGGCGGCGGCGCGCCTCGGAGTCGTAGTGCACGCCGTTGCCGTACGGGAGCAGGGCGAGCCCGTTCGTCACCGCCCGCAGGTCCGGCCCGAACGAGTCGGTGGTGCCACCGACGTACCAGCAGATCGAGCCCGCGCTGACGCCGGCCAGCACCACGCCGGCCTCCCAGACGCGGCGCATCACCGCGTCGAGCCCGTGCACCCGCCACACCGCGAGCAGGTTAGCCACCGAACCCCCGCCGACCCAGACGGCGTCCTGCGCCAGCAGGTGACCCTCGACGTCCTCGACGTTCGGCATCGAGAACAGGTGCAGGTGGCTGAGCTCGATGCCGGCCGCCCGGGCGGCCTCGTCGAGCTCGGCCGCGAACGCGCGCTGGTCGCCGCCGGCGGTGCCGAGGTGGCAGATCCGCGGACGGCGGCCGCTCACGCCGGACAGCTCGACGGCGTGGTGCACGAGGGGCGCCAGGTCGAGCCGCCGCCTGCCCTCGGGGTTGAGCGCGTACCCGCCGGACGTCGCGAGGATCGTCGGGGCGTCAGCGGGCATGCGGGACCTCCGGGAGGGGCGCGGTGGCGGCCGGCGGCACGCGGACGGCGTCCAGGGGTGGGCGGGGCGGGACCGGCAGACCGAGGTGCGCGAGGACGGCGTCCGCGGCGCGCCGCCCGCTGACCAGGGCGCCCTGGCTGGACGCCGTGTCGCGGTGGTCGCCGGCGACGAACAGGCCGTCGCCGAGAGCGACGGAGCGGCGCGGGTCGAGCGGCGGCGGCATCGCGGTCAGGGCGCGGGGGAGTGCGTGCGTGCGCAGCAGCTCCCAGCGGGTGGTGTCGGCGCCGTAGACGTAGCGGAGCTGCGCGCGGACCGCCGCCTCGGTGCCGGCGTCGCCGCTGCCGCCCAGCACCGTGGTCGCGACCAGGGCGCGGCCGTCCGGGCTGTACGACGGCGCGCTCGCGCTGAGCACCACGGTGTTGACGACGGGCCCGCGGCCGTCGCCGTCGACGTGCAGCTCGGCAGCCGGCGTCGGCGGCTCCGCGGCGACGTGCCAGAAGGTGGTGAGGCCGTGGGCGGCGGGCACGGCGATGCCGGTGAGCTCGGCCGCCGTCGCAGGGTCGGTGGCGACGACGACGGCCCGCGCCGCGAGGTCGCCGTCCGGGGTGCGGACACGGCCCGGAGCGACCCCCAGGGCCCGGACGCCGGTGCGCACGCTGCCCCGAGGCAGCATCGCGGCGAGCTGCTCGGGAACCGCGCGCAGACCGTCCCGGGGGCACCGACGGGCGGCCGCGCGCGAATGAGCGCACGAGCAGCTCGACGTACCGGCGCGAGCTCGACCCGTCGCGCTCGCCGATCACGCCGGCGAGGAAGGGCTCGAGCACCTCCCGGCGCAGCTCGGCCGTGATGCCGAGACGGTCGAGGGCCTCACCCCACGGCTCGTCCGGTGCTGCCAGCAGGTTCGCGGGGTCGCGCCGGGCGGCGCGCAGGCCCCAGGCCGCGAACGCCGCGAGCTCCCGGGGGGAGCGGACGGTGGCGAGCGCCCCCGCGAGTGCCCGCGGCAGCCGGGCGGGCGGGGTGCGGCGCGGGTCGCTGAGCAGGCGGCGGCCGTTCCCCGTGGCGACGACGACGCCGGCGGGCAGCGGACGCAGACGCAGGGCGTCGACGTCGAGCACCCGCCGGACCTCGGGGTACGCGGGGTTGATCAGCTGGAAGCCGACGTCGCAGCGGAAGCCGTCGACGACGTCGGTGCGCACCCGGCCGCCGACGGCGTCGGCCCCCTCGAGCACGGTGACGGCGACGCCGGCGGCGGTGAGCCGGCGGGCGCAGGCGAGGCCCGCGAGCCCGGCGCCGACGACGAGCACCTCGGCCGCGCTGCCCTCGCCCGCACTGTCGGTGACGGGACCGGGCTCGACCATGCGCCGAGATTATCGGGGCCTGTGGATGACGGGCACGCCGACGGCGGGCGATCCGGCATGCTTGCCTGGCGCAGGGGAGCGGCCGGGTGGGCCGTCGGCGCCAGGGGGAGTGATGGAGTACGACGTGAGCGCGCCGCCCGCCGTTCCGGGGCTCGTGGTGGACCGGGGGCTGGGCGGCGGCGAGTTCGGCCCGGTGTGGCGCGGCCTCGATCTCGGCACCCGGGAGCCGGTGGCGGTGCGGGTGGGGGTGGCCGCGGGCGGCGACCCCGAGGCGGCGGCCCGCGAGGGCTCGCTGCTGCGGCGCCTCGAGCACGAGAACGTCGTGCGGTTGCGCGCCGTGATCGACCTGGCGGGCGGTGGCCGCGCCGTCGTCACCGACCTCGCCGCCGGTGGGAGCCTCGCCGCCCTGGTCGAGCGCGGCGGCGCGTCGGCCGTCGGTGAGGTCGTCACCATGGCCGTGGGGCTCGCGCGGGGGCTCGCGGCCGCGCACGCGCACGGGTTCGTGCACGGCCGGCTCACGCCTCGTGCCGTGCTGTTCGACGCCGACGGTCGACCGCTGCTCGCCGATCTCGGCCTCGAGGCCCTGCTCGCGCCGGCCGGTGACGCTCCGCCCGGCCTGCCGGTCTACCCCTCGCCCGCGGACGACGTGGCGGCGCTGGGCGAGGTGCTGCGGTACGCGCTGCGCGGCGGGGCGCCCGGGCCGGTCACCGCCGGGCCCCTTCTCGGTGTGGTGCAGGCATGCCTCGCGGCCGACCCGCAGGACCGGCCGACGGCCCACCGGGTCGCGCTGCTGGCGCTCGAGGCCGCCGCTCCGGCGCCGGTGGAGCTGCTCGACGTCGCCGCCGGTGAGTCTGGGGCCGAGGCACCGATCGCCGGCGGCCCGGCGGCCAAGGCGCGACGCACCACCCGCACCGCCGGGGTCGTGGCCGGGGGGGTCCTCACGGCAGCGGGGCTGACCGCCGGGGCCCTCGCGCTCGCTCTGCACGGCGGGGGCGTGGCGGCGGCCCCATCGGTCGGCCGCCCGGTGGGGCCGGCGAGCAGGCCGGTGGCGGCGTCCGGAGCCGTGGCCGTTCCCCCGCTCGCCGCTGGTGGCGCGGCGGCCGCGGCGGTAGCCGTCCCGGCGCTGGCGACGGCGCGGGCGCACGCGTTGTCGACGCCGTCGGAGGCGGCGCTCGCGCTCGTCGACGCGCCCCGCAGTGCGGCGGACGCGGTCGACAGGGCGTTCGTGCACCGCCTCGGTGCGCGCGGCCTGCGCCTGTCGGGGCTGTCGTTCACCGTGTCGTCGGTGCGGCCGCTCACCTCGGGCGCTGGTGGCGCGACCGTCGAGGTGCGGGTCGCGACCAGCGGCTACGCCCAGGTGCGGGCCGACGGTTCCGTCGCTCAACGGGTGCCGCCCACGCCGGCCCGGACGGTGCGGCTCACGCTCGTACCCACCCCGTCGGGGTGGCGCATCAGCTCGGCTCTTTGAGCTCGTCGGCCACGGGCGCGTGGCCGACGAGCGGTCAGCGAGCCTGCAGGACCCAGCGGGCGGCGGCGTCGAGGGTGGGATGGGTGAACGCGTACCCGGCGCCCGCCAGGACCGCCGGCACGGCCCGCTGGCTCGACAGGACGTCGTCCGCGAACTCTCCGAGCACCAGCTTCAGCCCGAACCGGGGCGCCGGGAACAGCGACGGGCGGTGTGCCACCTGCGCCAGCGCCTTCACGACGTCGCGCTGCGGTGCCGGCTCGGGGCCTGTGAGGTTGACCGGGCCGCTGACCTCGTGGGTGAGCAGGAACTCGATGGCACCGACCTCGTCGGCCAGCGTGATCCACGGCCACCACTGCCGGCCGTCGCCGAGCGGGCCGCCGAGCCCCAGCTTCAGCAGCGGCAGCAGCCGGCCGAACGCACCGCCCCGCGGCGACATCACGAGGCCACTGCGGATGGTCGCCACCCGGATCCCCGCCGGGGCCGCCGCCTCGGCCTCGGCCTCCCACGCGCGGACGACGCCCGCCAGGAATCCCTCGCCGCTCGGCGACCCCTCTGTGAGGATCTCGTCGCCGCGCGAGCCGTAGAAGCCGACGGCGGAGCCGCTGACGCAGCACCGCGGGCACGCGGGTCGAGCGCGGCCAGGGCCTTGACGAGCGTGCGCGTGCCGAGCACCCGCGAGTCGAGGATCGTGCGCTTGTACTCGTCGGTCCAGCGGTGGTCGCCCACGCCGGCGCCGGCCAGGTGCACGGCGGCGTCGACCCCTGCCAGCCGCTCGAGGTCGACGGTGCACCGGCCTCGGGGTCCCAGCGCGACCTCGTCAGCGGCCCGCGGCGGCCGCCTGACGAGGCGCACGACGTCGTGCCCCGAGGCGTGCAGCCGCGTGACCAGGGCGGTGCCGATGAGACCGGACGCGCCGGTGACAGCGATCTTCACCCCGACATCCTCGTGGCCCGGCGCCCGCCCCGCGCGCCGAACCCGCGCCCCGATCGTGTCGGCGACCGGGAGGTTTCAGAGGCCGAGGTCGGCGTCGAACGCGCCCTCCTCGAGGCGGTGCTTGACCGCCACGAGGAAGCGGGCGGCGTCGGCGCCGTCGACGATGCGGTGGTCGTAGGTCAGCGCCAGGTAGACCATCGACCGGATCGCGATCGTCTCGCCGCCGTCGACGTCCGTGACGACGACCGGCCGCTTGACGACCGAACCGGTGCCCAGGATCGCCGACCTGCGGCTGGTTGATGATCGGGCGTGTCGAACAGGGCGCCCCGGCTGCCGGTGTTGGTCAGGGTGAAGGTGCCGCCGCCGAGCTCGTCCGGCGTGATCTTGTTGCGGCGGGTCCGCTCGGCCAGGTCGGCGATCTTGCGAGCGATGCCCGCGATGTTGAGGTCGCCGGCGTCCTCGGATGACCGGCACGAGCAGGCCGCGCTCGGTGTCGACGGCGACGCCGAGGTTCTCCTGCGGCGTGGTAGACGACCGCGTCGCCCTCGATGCTCGCGTTGACCACCGGGTAGTGCTTGAGCGCCTCGACGGCGGCGAGGGCGAAGAACGGCAGGAACGACAGCTTGACGCCCTCGCGGGCCTCGAAGTCGCGCTTGGCCCGCTCGCGCAGCCGCGCGATCTTCGTGACGTCCACCTCGACCACGGTCGTGAGCTGGGCCGAGACCTGCAGCGACTCGACCATCCGCTGCGGCGATGACCCTGCGCAGCCGGGTCATCTTCTCGGTGGTCCCGCGCAGCGCCGACACGTCCTGAGCGCGGCCGGCGTGCCGCCGGCGGCGGCGCCTGCACCGGAGCGCCGCCGGTGCCGCGGCGGCCTGCGCCTGCGCGGGCCTTCGCCGCGTCCAGCACGTCCTGCTTGCGGATCCGGCCGCCGACCCCGGTGCCGCGCAGGCTCGAGAGGTCGACGCCGTGCTCGCCGGCGAGCCTGCGCACCAGCGGCGTGACGTAGGCGCGTCGCCGCCCGCGGCGCGTGCCCCTCGGCGCTGCCGGGGCCGGCGCGTGCGGGGCGCGCCGGTCGCCGGCGGGCGCGCGGCCGGCGCGGCCGGGGGCGGCCCGCGGGTCTGCCGGGTCGCTGTCTGGGCTGCGGGCCGGGCTGCCGGCGGCTGGGGCCGCCGGCGGCCGCCGGCTGCGGCGGCGCGGGCCGCCGCCGCGGGCCGCGGGGCGCGGGCGCGGGCTGCGGCGGCTGCCTGCTGCCGGCTGCGGCGCGCGGCCGCTGCCGGCCGGCGAGCCGGACCCGCTCGCCGACGACCACGAGGTCGGCGCCGACGGCGACCGTCTCGTCCTCGCCGACCAGGATCCTGCTGACGACGCCGGCGACCGGCGAGGGGATCTCGGTGTCGACCTTGTCGGTCGACACCTCCAGCAGCGGCTCGTCGACCTCGACCGAGTCGCCCTCCTGCTTGAGCCAGCGGGTGACGGTGCCCTCGGTGACGCTCTCGCCCAGGGCCGGCATCGTGCACCGCGCTGCCGTCGCCGGCGGGCCGGGCCTGCGGGTGCGCGCCGCTGCTCGGCCGGCTGCTCGGGGCCTCGGCTGCGACGTCGGCCGTCGCCGGCGGCGCGTCGGCGTCGGCGGCGTCGCGGCGCCGGTCGGCTCGGCCTGGACGGCTCGGTCGGCGGCGCGGCGCTCGGCTGCCGGCGGCGCTGCTCGGCCTGGCCGGGGCGGCGCCGCTCGACCGCGCCGGCGGCGGCGCCGTCGCCGATCAGGGCGAGCGTCGGCGCCGACGGCGACCGTCTCGTCCTCGCCGACCAGGATCTCCTGGCAGCACGCCGGCGACGGGCGAGGGGATCTCGGTGTCGACCTTGTCGGTCGACACCTCGAGCAGCGGCTCGTCGACCTCGACCGTGCTCGCCCACCTGCTTGAGCCACCGGGTGACGGTGCCCTCGGTGACGCTCTCGCCGAGGGCCGGCATGTTCACCGAGCTCAGACATGGCCTCGGGTCTCCTTCGGTCCGGTCTGCGGCGGAGTCGCCGGTGCTCGGGCAGTGTGCTCGGTCAGCGCTGGTCAGCGTGGTCAGTCGTGCGCGTGCAGCGGCTTGCCGGCCAGGGCCAGGTGCGCCTCGCCCATCGCCTCGTTCTGGGTCGGGTGGGCGTGGACGAGCTGGGCGACCTCCTCGGGGAAGGCCTCCCAGTTGACGATGAGCTGGGCCTCGCCGACCTGCTCGCCCATCCGCGCGCCGACCATGTGCACGCCGACCACCGGGCCGTCCTTCTGGCGGACGAGCTTCACGAAGCCCGGCGGTCTCGAGGATCTGGCTCTTGCCGTTGCCGCCGAGGTTGTACTCGTACGTCTCGACGCGCGTCGTCGCCGTACTGCTCCTGGCCTGCGCCTCGGTGAGGCCGACCGAGGCGACCTCGGGATCGCAGTAGGTCACCCGCGGGATGCCGGACTCGACGATCGGCGCCGGGCTCGAGGCCGGCGATCTCCTCGGCGACGAAGATGCCCTGCGGCGAAGCCGCGGTGCGCGAGCTGCAGGCCCGGCACGATGTCGCCGACGGCGTACACGTTCGGCACGTTGGTGCGCAGCCGCTCGTCGGTGAGGACGAACCCGCGGTCCATCCGTGACGCCGACCTCCTCGTAGCCGAGGTCCGGCGACGTCGGGCCGCGGCCGACGGCGACCAGCAGCAGGTCGGCCTCGATCGTCTCGCCGTTCTCCAGGCGACGACCGTGACGCCGTCGTCGGTCTGCGTCGACGCCGGCGAACCGCGACGCCGGTCTTGAAGTTGATCCTGCGCTTGCGGAACGCCCGCTCGAGCGCCTTGGAGCAGGCCTCGTCCTCGATCGGCACCAGGTGCGGCAGCGCCTCGACGATGGTCACCTCGGCGCCGAAGGACTTCCAGACGCTGGCGAACTCGACGCCGATGACGCCGCCGCCGAGCACGACGACGCGGCTCGGGCACCGAGTCGAGCGTCGAGCGCCTGGTCGCTGGTGATGACGCCGGCCGTCGATGCTCGAGGCCGGGCAGCGTGCGCGCGTAGGAGCCGGTGGCCAGGACGACGTTGCGGCCCTCGTAGCCGCTGGCCGCCGACCTCGACGCGTGTCGGGGCCGACGAGCCGGCCGCAGCCCTCGACGAGCTCGATCTTGCGCGCTCTTCACCAGGCCCTGCAGGCCCTTGTAGAGCCGGCCGACGACGCCGTCCTTGTACTCGTTGACGCCGGCCATGTCGATGCCCTCGAGCGTGGCGCGCACGCCGAACTGCTCGCTCTCGCGGGCGGTGTCGGCGACCTCGGCGGCGTGCAGCAGCGCCTTGGTCGGGATGCAGCCGCGGTGCAGGCAGGTGCCGCCGACCTTGTCCTTCTCGACCAGCGCGACCGACAGGCCGAGCTCGGCCGCGCGCAGGGCGCGCGGCGTAGCCGCCGCTGCCGCCGCCGAGGATGACGACGTCGTACACCTGGTCCCCGCTCTGCGAGGTGCCGGAGGTCTCGGACACGGGCGCTCCCTGTGGTTCGTTGCCTGCTGCGCGCTGCCGCAGACATCCTGTCATTCCCTGCCCACGATCTCCCGCGGGGTCGCGCGCGCCGGACTCGCGCGGGCGCCGGTGGCGGGCATCAGAACGGTGGTTCGTCGTCCCCGTTCGTGCCGACGCGCCGGCCGAGGTACTCGCCGCAGCGAGGAGCCGGGCCTCAGCGAGGTCGCGGGCGGCGTGGCGCTGGGAGGACACCCAGGCCGCGGTCGCCCAGTCGTCGTCGATGGCGGACGCCGACGCCGCGCAGGCACTGTCGGCCTCCGTGTCGTCGAGGTGGGCACGGGCGGCGAGGACGTCGGGATGGTCGCTGTCGAGCGGGGCGGGCGACGCGGCGTGCGGTGCCTGCCGGAGCGTGAGGCCGGAGGGCAGGGTCCATTCCAGGGTGCCGGGAGCCACGCCCGGAACGACACGGTGGTCCAGGGCCCGCACCCGCAGGGCGCCGACCGTCTTGAGCCGGTGGTGGGTCCGGCACAGGGCTTGGAGATTGCATGCGCACGTCTGCCCGGCCGGATAGGGAATGCGATGGTCGACGTCGCAGCGCCGGGCGGGCTGGCGGCAGCCGGGGAACACGCACCGCGGCTCCATCGCACGGACCAGGTTCGCCAGGCGCGGCGGCGGGTCGTGCAGCGGCGTGCGGATCGGGTCGGTGACACCCAGAACCGTGCCGTGGACGTCGTCGGTGACGATGCACCGCCAGGCGGTCAGCCGGGGGTGGTCGCGGGCCGCGTCGGCGGCGATCCGGCGGGCCAGGGCGGCCACGATCGGACCATGCCCGTCCAGGCAGCCGGGGGTGTCGGACAAGCCCAGGAACGTGGACAGCGGGATCGTCAACGACACCAAGGTGGACGCCGCCGGCATCCCTGACCGCACGCCCGGCGGCCTCGTCTCCGCCGGTGAGCTCCGGGGCTTCGTTCTCTGACTCGTCGTCGGCCCGGGAGGCGTCGTCGGCCCGGGAGGCGTCGTCGGCCCGGGTGTCGCCGACATCGGTGCCGGTAGGCGCGGCACAGCCGGCGGCGCCGGTGGTGCTCCGCTGCAGCGCACGGTGGACGAGTTCGTCGGCGCGCAACTGGTCCAGGGTGCGGGGGTCACCGGCGGCCTTGGCGGCGCGAGCGGCCCGGGTCAGTGACTCGAAGATCGCCGCAGCGGCCTCGGCGGGTAGTTCCGCCGTGAGTTCCGCCGTCCCGTCGGGGCCGGCCTGGCAGCGTACGTGCCGGTCGCGGCGGGCCTGCTCCGCCCGCTTCTCGGCCGCTCGTGCCTTCAACTGCAGGATCGCGGCGCGGATCTGCAGGCGCAGCTTGGGTACGGTCCACCGCGCCACGACCGGGATCCCGGTGCCGGGTCTGGTCGCGTCGGCGAGGGTGTCCACCACGTCGAAGCCGGCTGCCCCCTGCAGTTCGACGTCGCCGAGAACGACCGCTTCGACCGCACGTGCGACGGCGGGCTCGAGATGGCCGGTTTCTCGCAGGAAGGTCTGAACCTGCGGCCAGTCGACCCAGCCCGCCTGCAGCAACCGCGCCAGCCGCGGCAGTCGACCGGTCACCAGCAGTGCCTCGGCCGCCTCCACCCGCGCATTGGCCACCCCTTGCGGAATACCCCAGCCGACCGACAGTTCCGCCGCCACATACACCGCCGCCAACTCTGCAGCGTGCCCCAGGAAATGCCCCTTGATGGCCCGTTGGAAATCCGCGGCGGCGATGGCGAGGCGCTCCGCCAATGCCGGGTCGATGTCACCGCACCTGTCGGTACTGCCGGGTTCGCCGTTACACACCGGCGGCGACTCCTGCCACGCCACCAGCAGTCGGCCGATGAACTGCAACTGATTCCACAAGGCCCACGACTCCAACCGGCGCGCCGCGATCCCCAGCCTCATCACCTGCGCCCACGGCGCGGTGGATGCATCGGCGGGAGACAACGCCAAAGGCCAGGCCTCGGCCATCCCCGCCTCGAGCGCGGCAGCCAGTCGCCCACCGGGAGCCTTCGACAACGCTGATGGCGAGCCGTGTTCCGGCGGCGATACGGATATCGGTGACGGCATGTATCGAGGCGGACATGCAGACGAGGATGGCTCTCCTGCGTCACGTCGAAGCATCCCGCGACTGCGCCCCGGAATTGCCCCGTCCATCCCCGCCCATGAATCCCCCCGAGATTCGAACACTGTTTGAATTCTATCGAGCCGCGACGATCCGCGCAATGGCCATCCGGGCTCTCGTGGACGCACCATCACGTATTCAAGGAGCGCTGTCAGGCTAGCGTCGGTGCGGCGAGAAAACATTCAAGCTCACCTGTGCCGGGCGCAGCGCGAGCAGAACGGCATGGCGCTCCCAGGGAACTCACAGGAGCGCCCTGGAACCTGGTGCCGTGCTCGCACGTCGAGCACTGCACCAGATCAGTGATCGGTCACCGGTCGGCGGGCGGAGGGTCATGGGACTGTTCGGGCGGCGGCGCTCGTCGGGCGGCGGGGCGGCGGGTTCGCGCTCCGAGCGCAAGCAGGAGCAGGACGCCATCCGCGCGCACCTGCAGGACTTCGTGCGCACGCGGGTCGGAGTCGAGGCCTTCCTCGAGCCGGCCACCACCGTCACGCCGCCGACCGTGCTGCTCGTCGCCACCGACGGTGAGTGGACCCGGCGCCGGGTGCCCGATCCGCGCGTGGTCCGCGAGCTCGCCGAGCGGCTCGCCGTGCCCGTCTACGACGTCCGGCTCGTCGGGTACCCGCAGCGCATGCGCGCCTGGAACGACCGTCAGAGGGCCACCCGCAGCGCCGAGTGAGCCCTGCCGAGCCGGTCCAGCCACCACTGCCGGCGTGCGGGGTCGCGCTGGGCGTACCGCTCGAGCAGCTCGTCGTCCGGCTCTGGCGGCGTGAGCGGCACCGGCAGCCACCCGGGCTCGGCCGGCGGTGCCGCACGGACGACGTCCCCGGCCAGCAGCGCGAGGGTGCCGACGCCGCAGGCCAGCTCGAGGTGCGGCAGCGCGCCGGCCAGCGCCAGCTCTGCGGCGAGCCCTACTCCCGTCTCGAGGGCCGACGAGACGACCACGGGCAAGCCGGGCCGCCCCTCGACGCCGCCCCCGCCGGCGACCGAGCCGACGGCCGCCACGACGGCCAGCGAGCGACGCACCCCGCCGAGCGGCGTGCACTTCACGACGGCGACGTCGGCGGCGTGCGCGCGGGCCACGGCGAGCGGGTCCTCGGCGCGGCGGATCGACTCGTCGGCGGCGATCGCCACGTGCGTCCGCGCCCGAACCGCCGCCAGTTCCGCGACGCTCGCACACGGCTGCTCGGCGTACTGCAGGCCGGCCGCGGCCTCGTCGAGCACGGCCAGTGCGCGAACCGCCTCGTCGACGGACCATCGCCCGTTGGCGTCGACCCGGATGTGCCCGCCCGGCCCCAGCGCCTCGCGGACCGCCGCGACGCGGGCGGCGTCCGCCACCAGGCCCACCCCGGACGCCGCGTCGTCGGCCACCTTCACCTTCGCGGTGGAGCAGCCCGAGGCGCGCACGAGCTGGGCCGCGCGGTCGGGCGACACCGCCGGCACCGTCGCGTTCACCGGGACGCGCTCGCGCACCGGAGCCGGCCACCCGAGCCACGCCGCCTCGATCGCCGCCGCGAGCCAGGCCGCGGCCACGGCGTCGTCGTACTCGGCGAACGGGCAGAAGTCGCCCCACCCGCGGGGCCCGCGCAGCAGCACCCCCTCGCGCACGGTGATGCCGCGGAACCGGTCCTTCAGCGGGACGGCGTACACGTGCGGGGACGCGTCCGAGAGGTCGCGGGCCGCGCCCAGACCCGCCGGGAACGGGAACGGGCTCGCCCGCGGGTCGTGCTCGTCGGCCTCCACCGGGCCGAGCGTACGGCGCGCCTGCTGTGGGCCGGAGGCGCCGCTCGCCGCCACTCTTGAGGGTGTGGACAGCGTGCTGCGGAGAGCCGGCCGGAGGGTGACCCGCGCGGTGCGGACGACGCTCACCCGGCTGCGGGCGAGGCTGACCCGGCCGGGGCGCCCGGCGCTCGGGTGGACCCTGCGGCTGACGCTCGCGGCGGTGGCGAGCTACGCGGTCGCCGAGGCGGCGTTCCCGGGGTCCGCGCCCCTGACCGCCCCGCTGACCGCGCTGCTGGTGGTGCAGCTGACCCCGGTGAGCCTGCTCGTCAGCGGCCTCGACCGCGTCGTGAGCGTGGTGGCGGGCGTCGGCGTCGCGGTGCTGCTGTCGTCGGCCTTCGGGCTGACCTGGTGGACGCTCGGCCTGCTCGTCGGCGTCTCCCTCGTGGTCGGCCAGGTGCTGCGCCTCGGCGACAACCTGCTCGAGGTGCCCATCAGCGCGATGCTCGTGCTCGGCGTCGGCGCTGCCGGGGCCGGGGCCGCCGCGGGGGAGCGGATCGCCCAGACCCTGGTGGGCGCCGGCATCGGCGTGCTGTCGAACCTCCTGTGGCCGCCGCGCATCGTCGCGCCGAACGCCGCCGAGGCGATCGAGGGCCTGGCCGGCGACCTCGCGCGGCTGCTCGACGAGGCCGGCGAGGAGCTCGGCGTCCGACCAGGCGGAGGGCGAGTGGCTCGCCGAGCGGGCCGGCGACTGGCTCGGCCGGGCCCGGCTCGTGACGCACGGGATGCCCACGGTCGGCGCGGCGCTGCTGCGCGCGGAGGAGAGCCGGCGCCTCAACGTGCGCGCCCTCGGCACCCCCGACGCCGGCCCCGGCCTGCGGCAGGGGCTCGAGGCGCTGGAGCACTCCAGCGTCGCCGTCCGCAGCCTGTTCGGGAACATCGACGTCGTCGCCCGGGGCGAGGCGGAGCAGGGCGGGCGGATCGAGCCGGAGCTGCGGGTGGCCTTCGGGACCGTCCTGCGCGAGATGGCCGACGGTCTGCGCAGCTTCGGCCGGCTGGTCCGCGCGGAGGCGGCCGTCCGGCTGCTCGAGCCACCGGACGCCGAGCCGCTGCGCGCGTCGCTCACGGACCTGCACGAGGCACGGGCGCGCCTGGTCGACCTGCTGCTCGCCGTCGACCCGCGCGCAGACCTCGCGGCCGGCGAGCTGGTCGTCGCGCTGGTGCAGGCCGTGGAGCGGCTGCTGCGCGAGCTCGACCTCGACGAGCGGGCCCGGCGGCGCCCGCAGCCGGTGGCCCGCCCGCGTCGCCCGCTGCCGAGGGTCGGGTCGCTCCCGCGGGTCGGGCCGGTCAGAAGACGCTGATCCGGACGTCGACGGCCGGGTGCGACCAGCTGCGCCACGAGGCCTCGGCGTCCACGGCCACGCGGCAGCGGACCACGTCGCGCTCGCGTACGGCCACGAGCACGTCCTCGCTCGGCGTGCCGTCGAACTTCGCCTGGAGCAGGTGCGGCCCCGGCTCCACCGCGAGCCACACCTCGCGGCCGGGCCGCAGGCAGGCCCGCTCGTGGCCGTCGACCAGCACCTTGACCCGGCGCAGCAGACCGCCGGCGTCGTACCGGCGCTGCACGATCATGGTCGGCATGCGACCTCCGGCGGATCCGGGCGAATCGGAGTGATCCAGTCATCGTAAGAGCCCGTGCCGGGCGCCGTCGCGAATCGTCATCGAGTTGAGACCAGCCGCGCCCCGTCGGCTGCCATTTCGGTCTTGACCAGCGACGACGGGCAACCGAGCATGAAAGGGACGTACAGCCGCGGGGCCATGGAGCGTCCCCGGTGCGCGTCAGGGTGGGGGCGCCGTGAGCGAGCAGACCTGGTGGCCCGCGGCGGCGCGCACCCGCACGGTGGGGGTGCTCGTCGAGGCCGGGCCGCGCGGCGGCGGCCGGTACCTGGTGACGGTCGACCGCGAGCTCCTGCTGGGCCGGGACGACGCGTGCCCCGTGGTGTTCCTGAGTGACCGGGTCAGCCGCCGGCACGCGCGGCTGCTCCCGATGGGCGGGGATCGCTACGCGGTCGAGGACCTGCGCTCGCTCAACGGCACGTACGTCAACGGGGCCCGCGTGGTCGGCAGCCGGGAGCTGTTCGACGGCGACCGGCTGCGGCTCGGCGACGTCGAGCTGGCCTTCCGGGTGCGGGCCGCGGGTGCCGACCTGCCCGCCGCACCCCGTCGCGCGCCCGCCGCCGAAGAAGGGGCCCCGCGCGGCGCGACGGTGGCGATGCCCCCGCCGGGGGCTCCAGCGGATGCTCCGGGGGAGGTGGCCCCGACCGGCGACCGGCGCCGCTCCGGTGCCCGCTCGCGCAAGGGCAGCGTGATCATGCTGATGGTCCTCGCCGTGGTCGTGGCCGGCGTGGGGATGACCGCCGCCAACGCGCTGTTCGGCCGCGCCGTCTTCCCGTTGCCCTTCCGGGACACCGCGGTCAGCGCGGCGCAGCGCCTTCCGGCCGGCTGCGCGGCCCGCCCCACGGTGAGTCTGCAACCGGCGGGCGGCCGCAAGGGGGTGTCCGTCTCGGTCGAGGGGTACCTGCTTCCAGCCGGCGGAGCGCGGTGCGGGTGAGCCTGGGGGGCAGGGTGCTGACGACGGCGACGGCCGACGGCCAGGGGTCGCTGACGGCGCGCGTGCGCCTGGACGCCGCGGCGGCGTGCCCGGCCGACCGGTGCGAGCTGGTCCTCGAGGGCACGCAGAGCGCACGCCGGCAGAGCGCGACGTACGCGGCGAAGGCCGCCTGACGCCGCTGACCGCGGCGCCCGCCTCGCCGGCAGGTGCCCCGGGGTGTGACGAGATCGCTGGTGCCGACCGGTCGGGGGCCCGGCGGAGCCAGCGCTCTCGACCGATCCCGTCGCCGCAGGTGCGTGCCGCGTTACACGCTGTTCCAGCCTGCTTCACCCCGTTACGAGTGAATCCTCCACCTGGCCCCGCGGGGGTGGACGGACCATGATCTGGGTACTGCCGCTGCAGCAGACGGCGGCGAAGAAGGAGAGGGCGGCCATGGCACTGCCGAGCCCGGACGAGGTCAAGACCTGGGGCGGGAAGGTGATCGTCGACCGGGCGGGCCTGCCCATCGGGACGGTGACGCAGGTCTACACGGACGACGACACCGGGCTGCCCGAGTGGGCGACGATCCGGCTGGGCGAGGCGACGATCTTCCTGCCGCTGCTCGGCGCCGTCGAGCAGGACGGTCAGGTGCGCGTGACCGTGCGCCGCGACGACGTCGCCAAGGCCCCGGCGGTGCTCGACCGGGACCACATCACGCCCGACGAAGAGGTCCGCCTCTACCGGTACTACGGCATCCCGTACACGCCACGCCCCTCGGGCAACGTGCTGCCCACGGGCGAGGGCCCGCAGCCGCGCGCCGGCGCCCTCGCCGCCGTCGAACGTTTCGCCACGGCACAACCGGTCCGCGTCGCCCTGGCCGCTCTTGCCGGCGCCTCCGCCGCGCTGGTCACGGTCGCCGTCGCGCTGCTCGGCCTGCGCCGCCGCCGCGCACGGCGAGCGACCCGCACCTCGCCCGAGGCCCGCATCGCAGCGGCGCGGACGCGACGCTCGGCGACGTCGAGGCGATGACTCGTGGCCGCCGAGGCGGCCCCGGCGTCAGGCTCGTGCGGCGCTGAGGCCGAGTCCCGCGCCGCCGGGGGATGCCGCGGCGGGGGTCGAGGCGACGGGAGGCGGCGCGCCCGGGCCCTCCGTACGCTGCGCGGGTGCAGCTGACCGTCGCGCTGGTGGCGCTCGCGGCGGTGCTGGGTTTCGCCGTGGTCCGGCCCGGCGGGCTGCCCGAGGCGGTCGCGGCGGTGCCCGCGGCGGTGCTCGTCGTCGTCACCGGTCTCGTGCCGGCCCGCGCCGCCCTCGACGAGATCACCTCGCTGCTGCCGACCGTGGGCTTCCTGGCGGCCGTCCTCGTGCTGGCGCACCTGGCCGACGCCGAGGGGGTGTTCCGCTACGCGGGTGGCCTCGCCGCGAGGTTCAGCGGCGGCCGGCCGGTGCGGCTGCTCGGCACGGTCTTCGCGGTGGCCGCCGTCGTGACGGCCGTGCTGAGCCTCGACGCCACCGTCGTGCTGCTCACGCCCGTCGTCTTCGCGACAGCCGCCCAGGTCGGTGCCCGCCCGCGGCCGCACGTCTACGCGTGTACGCACCTCGCCAACTCGGCCTCACTGCTGCTGCCCGTCTCGAACCTGACCAACCTGCTGGCGTTCGCGGCGAGCGGGCTGAGCTTCGCCGCGTTCGCCGGGCTGATGGCACTGCCCTGGGTCGCCGTGGTGCTCGTGGAGTACCTGATGTTCCGGCTCTTCTTCGCCGCCGACCTGGCGACGCCGCCCCGGCCCGTGCGCGTGGATCCCGTGCCGGCGCCGCGGCGGGCGCTCGCCGTACTCGCCCTCACCCTGGTGGGCTTCGCCGTCGCCGAACCGCTCGGCCTGCAGCCGGCCTGGGCCGCGGCGGCGGGCGCGGTGCTGCTGGCCGCCCCCGGGGTGCGCCGCTCGCCCCGCTCGGCCGGGCCCCTGCTGCTCGAGACGAACCCGCCCTTCCTCGCGTTCGTCCTCGCGCTCGCGGTCGTCGTCCTGGCCGTGCGGCGGCACGGGCTCGACGACCTCGTCGGGGCGCTCGCCCCGCAGGGCTCGGGCCTGCTCGCGCTGCTCGCGGCGGCGGGCCTGGCGGCCCTGCTGGCCAACCTCGTCAACAACCTGCCGGCGACGCTCGTGCTGCTCCCTGCCGTCGCGCACGCCCCGGGGCTCGTCCTCGCGGTCCTGGTCGGTGTCAACGTGGGGCCGAACCTCACGTACGTCGGCTCGCTGGCGACCCTGCTGTGGCGCCAGATCCTGCACGCGCGCGACGCCGCACCGGTGACCGGGGAGTTCCTGCGGCTGGGCGCGCTCACGGTGCCCGCCGGCCTGGTCGCCGGGGTGGCGGCGCTGTGGGTGGGCCTGCGACTGTGGGGACCGTCATGAGGGCGGTCCGGTGAAGTCGTCGTGTGGCTGGCCGAAGGCACCTGGCAGGCCGGCATCGACGCGGTGCTGAGCCTTGCGCCGGCCGGCGCCGCGGTCACCCTGCTGCACGTCGTGGACGAGCGCTGGGCGCAGGCTGCCGGCGGCGGTCAGGCCGGCCTGCTCGGGCGGGGCCGGCGGGTGGCGGACGCCGATGCCGCGGTCGCGGCGGCCGCGGAGGCCGCCGCAGGCGACCCTGCTGGACGCCGCCGCCGAGCGGTTCGGACGCCCTGCCGAGCGCGCCGCGCGACGGGGGCGTGTGGAGCGCGAGGTTGTGGCCGCGGCCGCCGGAGCGGACCTGCTGGTGGCGGTTCGCGACGGCGACCACACCCGGCTGGGGCCACGCAGTCTCGCCCCGCCGACGCGCTTCGTCGTCGACCACGCCCCCTGCCCCGTGCTGCTGGTCTGGCCGGACGTCGCCCCGCCGCTCGCCAGCATCCCGCCGCCGCCCGCACAGCCGCCGGCCGACCCGCCGCGGGGTGAGCCTCCCGCCTGACGCTCCGTCGTTCGGCACCTGGTGGCGGCACGCCGTGGAGAAGCCGGCGCGTCGCCGCGAAGTGCCGAACGACGGTACGCCTCCGCACCCCGATCGGTGACTCAGCCGGCCGGAGCAGGCGGCGGGGGGAAGGGGCCGGCGCGGCCGAGGAGGGCGGGGGCCTGGGTGCCGAGGTGGTCGGCGATCCAGGTGCCGGTGGCGGCGAGGGCGGGCAGGTTGAGGCCGGTGCTGTGGCCGGAGCGTTCGAGCAGGTAGGTGAGGTCTTCGGTGGCGATGTTGCCGGTGGCGTCGGGGGCGAAGGGGCAGCCGCCGATGCCGCCGAGGCTGGCGTCGAGGGTGGTGATGCCGGCGTCGAGGGCGGCGAGGGCGTTGGCGTAGCCGGTGTTGCGGGTGTTGTGGAAGTGGGCGCGCAGGTGTGCCTGGTCGGCGCCGGGCAGGGCGCGGACGGCGTGGGTGAGGGTGTGGACCTGGCGGGGGACGGCGACGCCGATGGTGTCGGCGAGGGCGATCTCGGTGTAGCCGGCGTGCAGGGCGCGGGCGGCGACGGCGAGGACGGCGTCGGGGTCGACCTCGCCCTCGAACGGGCACCCGAAGCTCGCGGCGATGACCATGGACGAGGCCAGCCCGGCTGAGCGCGCACCCTGCGCGATGGCGTCCGCGCGATCCAGCATCTGCGCCACCGACGCGTTCTGGTTGCGCCGCGAGAACGTCTCGGTGGCGACCACGACGACGTTCACCTCGTCGACGCCGGCGTCGACGGCACGCCGCAGCCCGCGCTCGTTCAGCACGAGCCCGATGAACCGCACGTCCTTCCGTTCGACGCCGTCCGCCAGGGCGCCGTCGCGGTTGAGCGCCGCCATCACCGCCTCGGCGTCGGCCATCTGCGGCACCAGCCGGGGGTTCACGAAGCTCACCGCCTCGACCCGGCGGATGCCTGCCGCGAGCGCCCGCCGCACGAACTCCACCTTGACCTCGGTGGGCAGCACCCGGGCCTCGTTCTGCAGCCCGTCACGCGGCCCGACCTCGACGACCTCCACCTCTGCATACAACTCCTCGCACCAGCTCCCTGGGCAAGGGCAGAGCGCAGCACGACCATCAGCCCAAGGTCTTGTCACGGGATGCGACGCGCCTCTACTTTGCATGCAATCGCCACGAGGGTGTGGCGCCCGCCACAGCGGCGAGCTGCGCAGAGGAGGCCCCGTGAGCCAGGCCGCGGACCGCGCCTATGCCGCCCTGCGCGCCGGCATCCTCGACGGGCGGTACGGGCCGGGAGCGCGGCTCGGCGAGATCGAGGTCGCGGCGGAGCTCGGCCTGTCGCGCACGCCGGTCCGCGAGGCGCTGCGCCGGCTCGGCTCCGAGGGGCTGGTCGAGAGCCTGCCCAACCGCGGCGCCCGGGTCCGGTCGTGGTCGGCCGACGACCTCGACGAGAGCTACGAGGTGCGGGCGGTGCTCGAGGGCCTGGGGGCGCGTCGGGCGGCGTCGCGGGTGTCCGCCGAACAGCTCGAGCGCCTCGGTGAGCTGGCCGGCGAGATGGTGCGCGCCGACCCTTCGCTCGGGCACCGCGCCCCGGGCGACTTCGCCGACCTCGCCGCGCTCAACGCCGAGTTCCACGCGCTGATCCTCGGAGCCGCCGGCAGCGGGCGGCTCGGCGCCGCGCTCGCGACCGTCGTCCAGCTGCCCCTGGTCCTGCGCACGTATCAGCGGTACACGCCCGAGGCCCTGGCCCGCAGCCACGCCCACCACCACGAGATCGTCGACGCGCTGCGGGCGGCCGACGGCAGCTGGGCGGAGTCGGTGATGCGCTCGCACGTCCTGGCGGCTCGCGCCGTGCTGCTGCGGTCGCTGCGCGAGGACGCCCGGCTGGCGACCGCCGGCGCGGGGGTCGGCACCGGCAAGGCGGCGTCGTGACCACGCCGGAGCGGGACGCCTCCGGGCTGCCCGAAGCCGCGGCGGGCACGGGGCCGCTCACGGGGCTCCGCGTCGTCGAGGCCGGGCAGCTGCTCGCGGGCCCCTTCTGCGGCCAGCTCCTCGGCGACCTGGGCGCCGAGGTCATCAAGATCGAGCCGCCCGGCACGGGCGACCCGATGCGCCAGTGGGGCCGGGAGAAGCCGCACGGGCAGTCGCTGTGGTGGCCGGTGGTGGCCCGCAACAAGAAGTCGGTCACGGTGAATCTGCGCACCGAGCAGGGCCAGGACGTCGTGCGCCGCCTGGCCGCGACCGCCGACGTGGTCGTCGAGAACTTCCGCCCCGGCACGCTCGAACGGTGGGGGCTGGGCTACGACACGCTGGCCGCCCTCAACCCCCGGCTGGTCCTCACCCGCGTGACCGGCTTCGGCCAGACCGGCCCGTACGCACCGCGGGCCGGCTACGGCTCGATCGGCGAGGCGATGGGTGGCCTGCGGTACGTGACGGGCGAGCCCGACAGGGCGCCGTCCCGGGCCGGCATCTCGATCGGCGACTCGCTCGCCGCCACCTTCGCCTGCCTCGGCACCCTGGCCGCCC
The DNA here is from genome assembly GCA_963794075.1 of uncultured Actinomycetota bacterium. Taxonomy (GTDB): domain Bacteria; phylum Actinomycetota; class Actinomycetes; order Actinomycetales; family Kineosporiaceae; genus DATKNA01. The sequence continues at coordinate 89,287 of CAWCCY010000002.1, read as the reverse complement.
TGCACGAGCGCGAGCGCTCCGGCCGCGGGCAGGTCGTCGACTCCGCGATCTACGAGGCGGTGCTCGCGCTGATGGAGAGCCTCGTGCCCGAGTGGCAGGTGGCCGGATACCAGCGTGAGCGCACCGGGGCGATCCTGCCCAACATCGCGCCGTCGCAACCTCTACCCGACCGCCGACGGGCAGACCGTGCTCGTCGCCGCCAACCAGGACACCGTCTTCGCACGGCTCGCCGCGGCGATGGGGGAGCCCGAGCTCGCCCGCGACGAGCGCTACGCCACGCACGGCGCCCGCGGCGCCAACCAGGCCGAGCTCGACGACCACATCGCGCAGTGGAGCTCCAAGCACGACGCCGACGCGCTGCTCGCCCTGCTCGAGGAGCACGGCGTGCCCGCCGGTCGCACCTACCGCGCCCAGGACATGCTGCGTGACCCGCACATGGCCGCCCGGGGCTCGCTGATCCGCGTGCACGACCCGCGGTTCGGTGAGCTCGCCATGCAGAACGTCGCCCCCCGCCTCTCCAGGACGCCCGGCGGCGTCCGGTGGACCGGACCCGAACTCGGCGAGCACACCCGCGAGGTGCTCGCCGACGTCCTCGGGCTCACCGGCGGCGAGCTCGACGAGCTCGCCGCCGGTGGACACATCTGACCCCCTCCCACCCCCTGCATTCCCAGCCCGGAGGCCCGCAATGACGTACCGGCTCGGCGTCGACGTCGGTGGCACCTTCACCGACCTCCTGCTCATCGACGAGGACACCGGCGCGACGCACCGCGCCAAGACCCCGTCAACCCCCGCCGACCAGTCCGTCGGCGTGCTCACGGGCATCGACAAGGTCTGCGCCCTGGCCGGCGTCGACCCTGCCGCGATCGGCCAGGTGCTGCACGGCACCACGATCGCGACCAACGCCGTGCTCGAGGGCAAGGGCGCCCGGGTGGGGCTCGTCGTCACCAAGGGGTACCGCCAGGTGCTGCAGGTCGCCCGCTCGTTCGTGCCCGGCGGCCTGGCCGCCTGGATCATCTGGCCGAAGCCCGAACCGCTCGCCGCGCTCGAGAACACGGTCGAGGCGATCGAGCGCGTCGGTGCGAAGGGTGAGGTCGTCGCCGAGCTCGACGAGCAGGACCTGCTCGACAAGCTCGCGTACCTGCGCGAGCAGGGCGTCGAGGCCGTCACCGTCGCCCTGGTCAACTCGTTCGCCAATCCCGCGCACGAGCAGCGGGTGGCCGAGCTCGTGGGCAAGGAGCTGCCCGGCGTGCCCGTCTCGCTGAGCAGCGTGATCCTGCCGGAGATCCGGGAGTACGAGCGCACCCTGACCACCGTCGCCAACTCCTACGTGCGCCCGACCGTCAGCCGCTACCTGAAGAACCTCGAGGACGCCCTGGCGGGCAAGCAGGTGATCTCCGACGAGAAGGGCACCCTGCACGTGCTGCGGTCGGACGGCGGCCTCGCCGGCGTCGCCACCGCCACCGCCGCCCCCGTGCAGCTGCTCATGTCGGGGCCGGCGGGCGGCGTCTCGGGCGCGCTCTGGGTCGCTCGGCAGAGCGGGTTCGAGAACCTGCTCACCTTCGACATGGGCGGCACGTCGACCGACGTCGCGCTCGTGCAGGGCGGGCGCCCGCGGATCGGCCGCGAGACCACCGTCGGCTCGCTGAACGTCCGGGCGAGCTCGGTCGACGTCCGTACCGTCGGCGCGGGCGGCGGGTCGATCGCGCACGTCCCGGAGCTCACGAAGGCGCTCCGCGTCGGCCCGCAGTCCGCCGGCGCCGAGCCCGGGCCGGCGGCGTACGGCAGGGGCGGGGAGGAGCCGACCGTCACCGACGCGAACGTCGTCCTCGGGTACCTGCCGCCCCGGCTGCTCGGCGGCGAGATGGCGCTCGACGTCGACGCCGCCCGCGACGCCGTCCAGAAGGTCGCCGACGCCATGGGCCTGCAGGACGCCGAGACCGCCGCGGCGGGCATCGTCGACATCGTCAACGAGAACATGTTCGGCGCCCTGCGGCTCGTGTCGGTGCAGCAGGGGTTCGACTCCCGCGACTTCGCGCTGGTCGCGTTCGGGGGCGCCGGCCCGCTGCACGCGAACGCGCTCGCGAAGCTGCTCGGCAGCTGGCCGGTCATCGTGCCGCCGTCGCCCGGCGTCCTGTGCGCCTACGGCGACGCCACGACGAGCCTGCGCGACGAGAGCGCCCGGACCTTCATCCGCCGGTTCTCCGAGACCTCCGAGGCGGAGGTGCTGGCGGTCCTCGCCGAGCTGGCCGAGGAGGCGCAGGGCCGCCTCGACTCCGAGGGCGTCGGCCGCGACGACCAGACGGTGACCTACCAGGTCGACGTCCGGTACCACGGGCAGGGCTTCGAGGTGCCGGTCGACGTCGACCCCGGAGCAGATCTCCGGTGACGGGCTCGCCGCTCTCGGCCAGGCCTTCGACGCCGAGCACACCCGGCTCTTCACGTTCGCGCTCGACGCCGAGCACGAGCTCGTCAACCTGCGCGCCGCGGTCACCGGCCGCCCGCCGAACGTCGTGGCCCCTGAGCTGCCGGCCGGCGGCGAGGACCCGGCGGACGCCCGATACGACACCAGCCGGGTCTACGTCGGCGGCGCCTGGGCGCAGGCGGCGGTCTACGACCGGTCGAGGCTGCGGGCCGGCAACGTCGTGACCGGCCCCGCGATCGTCACCGAGATGGACTCCACGACGCTCGTCCTGCCGGGTCACGCCGGCACGGTGGACGCCGTCGGCACCATCCTCATCCGCCCGATCTGACCCACCGAGAGGAGACCCGAGATGGCCACGCTCGTCGAGACCACCACCACGCCGCTCGGCCGGGTCGACGTCGACCCCGTGACGGTCGACATCGTCGAGAACGCCCTGCGCAACGCCCGCTACGAGATGGACGCCGTCCTGTTCAGGACGGCCATGTCGCCCGGCATCCGTGAGCAGCACGACGAGTTCCCGCTCATCGCGGACCCGACCGGCAAGATGGTCGTCGGCCAGTTCGGGCTGTCGATCCCCGACTTCCTCGCCGGGTTCGACGGCACGATCGAGGAGGGGGACGTCCTCATGACGTCCGACCCCTACTCGTGCGGCGCCGCGATCAGCCACGCCAACGACTGGCTCGTCGTGCTGCCGATCTTCCACTCCGGCCGGATCGTCGGCTGGTCGGCGATGTTCGGGCACATGACCGACGTCGGCGGCAAGGTGCCGGGGTCGCTGCCGACGGACGCCACCTCGATCTTCGAGGAGGGCATCCTGGTGCCGCCGTTCAAGCTCTACCGCTCCGGTGAGCTGAACACCGAGATGCTCGGCCTGATCCTGAACCAGGTGCGGATGAAGGACTGGAACCGCAGCGACCTCAACGCGATCGTCGCCGCCTGCCGGATGGCCGCCCGGCGCGTGACCGAGCTGTGCGACCGGTTCGGCCCCGAGACCTACCTCTCGGTGCTCGACGCGCTGCTGCAGCGCAACTTCGACGCCATGAAGCAGCTGATCGCGACGACCATCCCCGCGAACGAGACGCTGACCTTCACCGACTACATCTGCGACGACGGCATGGGCTTCGGGCCCTACCGGATCCACTGCTCGATGTACCGGGAGGGCGACGGGGTCGTGCTCGACTTCGAGGGCACCGATCCGCAGTCGCCGGGGTCGATCAACTACTACCTCAACGAGAACCTCTACAAGATGTTCTTCGGGATCTACATGATCATGGTCTTCGACCCGCAGATCCTGTGGAACGACGGGTTCTACCCGCTGGTCGACGTCCGGATCCCGCAGGGCACGCTGCTCAAGCCCGACTACCCCGCGGCGCTCTCGTGCCGTACGCACGGGCTCGGCCGGATCTTCGACATCCTCGGGGGTCTGCTCGGCCAGCGGCAGCCCGGAGTTCCTCTGCGCCGCGGGCTTCTCGTCGTCGCCGCACCTCATGTACTCCGGGTACCGGCAGGACGGCGAGTGGTTCCAGCTCTACCAGATCGGGTTCGGGGGCATCCCCGGCCGGCCGTTCGGCGACGGGCCCGACGGGCACTCGCTGTGGCCGTCGTTCTCGAACGTGCCGAACGAGTTCCTCGAGGCGTACTTCCCGCTGCGGATCGAGTCGTACGAGACGGTCGCCGACTCCGGCGGCCCCGGGTTCTTCCGCGGCGGCAACGGCGTCGACGTCGTCTACCGCTTCCTCGAGCCGGGCACGATCTCGATCCACGACGACCGCTGGTTCACCTACCCCTGGGGCGTCAACGGCGGCGAGCCCGGCGCGCGCTCGCGCAAGTGGCTCGAGCGGTCCGACGGCACGCGCGAGGTGCTGGCCAGCAAGTGCGACGACGTCAAGGTCGAGACGGGCGACGTCCTGCACTACGTGACCTGGGGCGGCGGCGGCTGGGGCGACCCCTACACGCGCGACGCCGAGCTCGTCGCGCTCGAGGTGCGCCGCGGGCTGGTGACCGCCGACGGGGCGCGGCGTTACGGCGTCGTCCTGACCGGGGACGGTGCCGTCGACGCTGGGGCGACCACGCAACTGCGGGCGAAGCTGACCGAGGAGCGCGGCGGCACCGAGGTGTTCGTGCGCGGGCCGTCGATCGACGAGTTGCGCGAGCGATGCCTGGAGGAGACCGGGTTGCCGGCGCCGCAGCCGCCCGTGTTCCGCCGGGTCAAGCCCGCGGTGGCCGCGGCCTCGTGAGCGGGTGGTGAACCGGTCGTGACGGACCTGTCGGCCGAGTACGCGGCGCACGGGTTCTCCGGTCGGCTCGGCTTCGGCCGCCGTCCGGCAGTGCTCGTCGTCGACGTGGCGATGGCGTACCTCCTCCCCGCGTCCCCCCTTCACGCGGGGGTCGAGGAGGCCGTCGCCTCGGCGGCCCGGGTGGTCGGCGCGGCCCGCCGCGCCGGCCACCCGGTGCTGCACACCCGGGTCTCGTACCAGCCCGGCGGTCCGGACGGCGGGCTGTTCCGGCGCAAGATCCCTTCGCTGCGTGTGTTCGACGAGGGGTCGCCGCTCGCCGAGCCGCACCCGTCGGTGGCACCGGTGGCCGGAGAGGTCGTGGTCCGGAAGCAGTACGCGTCGGGGTTCTTCGGCACGTCGCTCGCGTCGACACTCACGTCACTGGGCGTCGACACGGTCGTGATCGTGGGTCTCACCACGAGCGGCTGCGTGCGCGCGACCGCCGTCGACGCCCTGCAGCACGGGTTCGTGCCGGTCGTCGTCCGCGACGCGGTCGGCGACCGGGACGTTCGCCCGCACGAGGCGAACCTGCTGGACCTGGAGGCCAAGTACGCGGACGTCGTCAGCGAGGAGCAGGCAGTCGCCGAGCTGGCCCGGCTCGCCCCGGCCTGACGAGGCTGCCGGCGTCAGGAGGCAGGTGCCTGCGAGGCCGGCTGCCCCGGGGCGGTCGGCGAGACGCCGAGCCCCTCGTGGTTGAGGTAGGCGACGATCCGCAGACCGTCGGCCCGGCGGTGGAGCAGGAACGTCGACGCCATCGGCATTCCGTCGGCACCCTCGCGGGGAGCGTTCCAGCGGGTGCGGGCGACGAGCCAGTGGTCGTCGAGCTGGACCACGTCGAGGGAGGTGAGGTGGGCCGGTCCGATGCCGCGGGCGGCGGCCGCGGCCGTACGGGCGGGCAGGGCCGCGAGGAAGGCCTCACGCGGCACGGGTGAGGCGCCGTCGGCGTCGCCGGCGAGGAAGGTCTCGGCGAAGCAACCGGCGAGCGCCTCGGTGTCGCCGGCACCGCCTGCTCGTTCGAAGAGGGAGAAGAAGGATCGGATGTCTGCGTCGGGGGTGATCGTCACGAGGGACCTCCTCAGATCTCGTCGGCGACGTGGTCGAGCACGGCTGCGGCGTTGCGAAAGGCCTTCTGACGAGAAGCCGGTCAGGCCGCGCGCCCCAGGAGCTCGAGCTCGCCGATGGCGGTGTCGTCGAAGCCCGCGGCACCACGCGTGGTCGCGTCGATGGTCAGCGTGAGCGTCCGGGTCGCCGTCGGGGGGAAGGCGACGGACTGGGCCCTGCGGACGCCGTCCTTGAGCGTCTGCCGCACCGTGTGGCCGGCTGCACGCCAGGTGACGCGGACGACCCGCCGGTTCTGCCGGTAGCGGTCCACGCCCGAGGCTGCGTCGATCTTGGCGTAGCCGTTGACGAGACCGACCCGGGTGAGGACCACGGAGCGGGAGAAGCTGACGGTGATCGTGTGCCCGGCAGCGTTGCCCCGGGTGCGCCAGGCGGTCGCGGGATCGCCGTCGACGAGGTGGTTAGCCCCGTAGCTGACGCGCGTGCCGGCGGCGTCCAGGGCTGGCGGTGCGGTCCCCGGTACCCGGACGCGCGCGACCAGACGGCGAAGCGCGGAGGTGCCGGGGCGCGCCTCCGCGGAGGAGGCAGGGCCCGAGAAGGGCCGGGCCCCGGCCGCGGTGGGGCCGGGCCCCACCCGGGACGTGGCGGCCGTGCTCGACTCCGCCCCGGGCCGGCCGCCGGTGTGCCTGACGCTGAACGCCAGACCGCCGACGGCGACGAGGGCGAGGATCAGGGCTGCCACCAGGGGCAGGGTGGTGGGAGGCCGGCGGGGATGGCGGACCGGGACCCGCGTGCCCGCATTGCCGGCGGGCTCGGGGAAGGCCGCCGGCGGGGGAGGGAGGGGGCCGACGGGAGCGGTGGGCACCTCACGCGCCGAGGGTGCCTCACGCGCCGAGGGCGCCGAGGGCGCCGAGGGCGCCGGGGGCGCCTCACGCGCCGAGGGCGCCGGGGGTGGCGGCAGCTCCCAGGCCTCGGCCGCCGTGGGTGGCGGCAGCGGGACGCGGGGCGGGGTGGGAGCAGCAGGAGCAGGAGCGGGCGGCCGGACCGGCCGGACGTCGCCTGACGCGGCCGTTCGTGGTGGAAGTTCCCACGATTCCGTCTCCACGCCGGCGCACCTCCACGCGTCGCCCTTCGATGTGTGGTATCACGTCGCACGCTCCGGCGCCCCGCCAATCGGCGGGGGGCCGCCCGACCGGCGGGCAGGACATCACCCCCGTCCCGGTCGGTGATCAAGGAATTCTCGGCCGGGCTCCCGCCGTGCCGGGGAAGCCCGCGGCCGAGAATTCCTTGATCACCGAGAGGGGGGCAGGGTCAGGCCGGCACCTTGCCCACCGACCTGCCGAACCAGCGGCCGCCGGCGACGGCCTCCAGGAACGCCTCGCCGAACTCGCCCACCTGGCGGCCTCCGTCGGCGCCGCTCGGGTCGAGGTGCCGCGTCACGAGCCCCTCGTACGCGACGACGCCCTCGGCCGGCGAGTCGGCGAACCGTGCCTCCGGCAGCGGGGCCGCCTTGACGAGCGCGATCCCGTCGCCCAGGGCGCCGACCGGCTTGGCGTGCCGGTAGGCCTCGGCGACGTAGTGGATCGCCTCGCCGTCCTCGAGCAGTGCCCGCACCGACGCCTCGCCGTCGGCCACCATCACCGCGTCGTAGAGCACGGACGACATGGTGGCGATCCGCTTGTCGACGGGGAGCCGGCCGCCGTCGTCGGTGCTGAGCTCGCCGGCGTGCGGGGCGAGGATCTCGACGATGGCGCCGGCGTCCCGCAGCGGCGCGAGCGCGACCTGCAGCGACGACGCCTCGACGCCGTCCGCCGCGAGCACGGCCACCTTGCGGGTGGCAGCCGACGAGGGCTGCTCGGCCAGGCTCAGTGCGGGCGAGGTGGCGCCGTTGTTCTCGGTGGTCGCGGTCGGGGCCTGCATGCCCAGCTTGGCGGCCACCTCGGTGGTCAGCCGCGGGTCGATGTTCGCGAGGATCCGCTCGAGCACTCGCTGCCGGATCTCGGCCCGGTTGACCTTGCCCAGCTCGAAGGAGAACGCGTCGATGATGTGGTGCTGCTCGTAGGGGCTCATGCTGTTCCAGAAGAGCTGCGCCTGGCTGAAGTGGTCGGCGAAGCTGGGGCTGCGCTGCTTGATCACCTCGCCGGAGACCGGCTGCGTGTAGTGCCGGTAGGCGCCCTGCTCCCGGGTGGCGATCGCCGGGCAGCCGCCGCCGAGGGTGTTCGGCGAGTAGTTCGCCTGGTTGGTCGGGATCCGGTGCTGGTGGAAGCCGTCCTGGTTGACGTTGTGCACCTCGACCACCGGCCGGTTGATCGGGATCTGGCTGAAGTTCGGGCCGCCGAGCCGCAGCAGCTGGGTGTCGAGGTAGCTGAACAGCCGCCCCTGCAGCAGCGGGTCGTTCGTGACGTCGATGCCGGGCGGCAGGTTCGACAGGTGGAACGCCACCTGCTCGGTCTCGGCGAAGAAGTTGTTCGTGTTGTGGTCGAGCACCATCCGCCCGACGACGCGCAGCGGCACCTGCTCCTCAGGGATGATCTTCGTGGCGTCGAGCAGGTCGAAGTCGAAGTCCATCTCGCGCTCCTCCGGCACGAGCTGGACGGCCAGGTCCCACTCCGGGTAGTTGCCGGCCTCGATGTTCTCCCAGAGGTCGCGCCGGTTGAAGTCGGGATCCTTGCCGGCGATCTTCTGGGTCTCGTCCCAGTCCAGTGCGTGCGTGCCGAGCCGGGGGCGCCAGTGGAACTTGACGAACGTGCCCTTCCCCGCGGCGTCGACGAACCGGAAGGTGTGGACGCCGAAGCCCTGCATCATCCGGTAGCTGCGGGGGAGGGCCCGGTCGGACATCAGCCACATGATCATGTGTGCCGACTCCGTCTGGAGGGAGATGAAGTCCCAGAACGAGTCGTGCGCGCTGCTCGCCTGCGGGATCTCGTTGTGCGGCTCGGGCTTCACGGCATGGACGAAGTCCGGGAACTTCACGGCGTCCTGGATGAAGAAGACCGGCATGTTGTTGCCGACCAGGTCGAAGTTGCCCTCGCTGGTGTAGAACTTCGTCGCGAAACCGCGGACGTCGCGGACGGTGTCGGCCGATCCGCGGGAGCCGCCCACGGTCGAGAACCGCGTGAACACCGGCGTCCGGCGCCCGACCTCGGTGAGGAAGGCGGCGGTCGTCACGTCGGCGAGCGAGTCGGTGCACTCGAAGTACCCGTGGGCGCCCGTGCCGCGGGCGTGGACGACGCGCTCGGGGATCCGCTCGTGGTCGAAGTGCGTCATCTTCTCGCGGAAGTGGAAGTCCTCGATCAGCGAGGGCCCTCGGACGCCGGCCGTCAGGGAGTTGTCGGTGTCGTCGACCTTGACACCCTGGTCGGTCGTGTAGAGCGTGCCCTCGTCGTTCACGCGGAACGCGTCGAGCTGGGCCTGCTTCTCGTTCGGGCTGCCCGGGCTGACCGGGCCCTGAGCCTGGGCTCCGTGGCCGTTCGGGCTCGGGGTCCCCGGGATCCTCGTCGTGGGGTCGTTGCTGCTGCCGTTGCTTGCGGGCACGGGCGGTCCGCCTCCTCAGGTGGCCGGTGGCGTTGCGTGGGTCAGGCGGCCTTACCCCTTCGGCCCCGGGGCATTCGCCTACGCTGGCCGGACGACGACGAGAGGGGCCGGCGTGACCGCCGAGCAGCAGGCAGGCACGGGCGGCGCCGCGGCGGCCGGCCGGCCCGGGGTCGCCCCGAGCGGCGGCATCGGGATGAGCGTCGGCCGGCTCGAGGCCTTCAGCGACGGCGTCCTCGCGATCGTCATCACGCTGCTCATCCTCGAGATCCACGTGCCGGACCCGGCGGAGCACCACGGCTCGCTGGGCAGCGCCCTGGCGGACCAGTGGCCGCAGTACCTCGCGTACCTCTTGTCGTTCTTCGTGGTCGGGATCATCTGGCTGAACCACCACGCGACGTTCAACCTGCTGCGGCGCACCGACCACACCATGCGGGTGCTGAACCTGCTGCTGCTCCTGCCGGTGACCGTGCTGCCGTGGCCGACCGCCCTGCTCGCGGAGTACACCAAGGACGGGACCGCGGGCGACCAGCGGATCGCGGTGATCGTCTACGGGCTGACCAGCACGGCCATGGCGCTGACGTTCAACCTGCTCTGGCGCTACCTGCTGCGGCACCCCGAGCTGCACAAGCCGGAGGTGAGCGCCGAGCTGCTGGCCGTGCGCAACCACCGCTACAACCTCGGCCTCGCGGTCTACCCCGTCGCCACCGCGATCGGGCTGCTGTCGGTGCCGCTCTTCCTCGGGCTCATGCTGGCCCTGGCGCTGCTGTACCTGCTGCCGACTCCCGACGTCAGGACGTGACCACGGGTCACCTGGGCGCTCGACCGGCGCGGCTACTCCTGGGTGGCCTCCGCCAGCGGCACCGGGCGCACGTCCTCCTCGAAGCGCAGCAGCACGGGGATCCCGGGCTCCACGGTCGTCACGAGGTAGAGGTAGGCGTCGGCGTCCTTGGGCAGGAGCAGCAGCGCGATGCCGTGCTCGGTGCGCCGGGACGCGGCGACCCGCCAGACGCCGGGGGTGGCGTTCGCGGTCACCGTCTCGCCTCGCTGGACCATGTCCCGACGGTACGTGGCCCGGCTGCCGATCAGAAGCAGAACGGGGCATGCCGTGACGTTCTTATCGCTCTGACCAGCAGCGACGTCCCTTTCGCCCGGTTCGTCGCACCGCCCGGTTCGTGACGGCCGCCGGTCGGAGGGCGCCCCGGACGTCAGCCGGCGGGTTCGGCCGGCAGGGGAAGGGTGTGCGCCTGCCGGCGGACCTTGGCCCGCAGGTAGCTCAAGTTGGCGGACGAGGCGTGGACGCCGGTCGGGACCCGGTGGGTGACCTGGACGCCGCCCCGTTCGAGCTGCTCGACCTTGTCCGGGTTGTTCGTGAGCAGGGCGACCCGCGGTGCACCCAGGGCGAAGAGCATCTGGGCGGCCACGGTGTAGTCGCGCTCGTCCTCGCCCCGGCCGAGGCGCACGTTGGCCTCGAAGGTGTCGAGGCCGCCGTCCTGCAGGGCGTAGGCGTCCAGCTTGGCGTACAGGCCGATGCCCCGGCCCTCCTGCCGCAGGTACAGCACGAAGCCGCCGGCGACGCTCACCCGCTCGAGTGCCTCGCGCAGCTGCGGGCCGCAGTCGCAGCGCTCGCTCCCGAACACGTCGCCCGTCAGGCACTCACTGTGCGGTCGCACCAGCGGCGCCGGGCCACCGGCCGCGCTGCGCCGCAGCGCGCCCTGCCAGTCGCCGAGCCCGAGCGCGAGGTGCTCGCGGCCGTCGGCCAGCCCCTCGAAGGTGACCACATCGGTCTGGGTGGTGAAGCCGTCGGGAGTCTGCAGCGGCACACCGACGCGGCGGCGGATCGTGGCGGGCAGCGGGCGGTGCTGCGGCCCGGCGGGCCGCGTGGCGCGCTGCGGGGGCAGGGCGTCGTACATGGGCACCCCAGTTCTGGCGGCGATGTTGACACTTCAAGATAGGACCGTGAGCCCTATGTCCGCCTCCTCCAGGATTCCGCCCTCGACGAAACCGGGGTCGCCCTCGAGGCCACCGACCCGCCGCCGGGGCCGTCGGTGCGCCCGTGGGTGCTCCTCAGCTGCGCCACGTCGATCGACGGCTTTCTCGACGACACGTCGTCGGACCGCCTGATCCTGTCCAGCCCGGCCGATCTCGACCGGGTCGACGAGGTCCGCGCCGGGTGCGACGCCGTCCTGGTGGGCGCCGGCACGGTCCGCGCCGACGACCCCCGGCTGCTCGTGCGGGGAGCGGGCCGGCGGGACGAGCGGACCGGGCGGGGCCTGCCGCCCTCGCCGTTGCGCGTCGTGCTGTCGACGCGGGGGCGGCTCGACCCCGCGGCCCGCGTGCTGAGCGAGCCGGGGGCGCCGACGCTCGTGTACTGCGCGACCGGCGCCGTGGCCGAGGCCCGTGAGCGGTTCGGACCCGGGGTGGAGGTCACCGGCGCCGGGGACCCGCCGGTGCTGCCGGCCGTCCTGGCGGACCTGCACGGCCGCGGCGTCCGCCGGTTGCTCGTCGAGGGCGGCGCGCAGGTGCTCACCGCCTTCCTGGCGGCCGGGCTGGTCGACGAACTGCACCTCGTCGTGGCACCGCTCGTCGTGGGGGAGGCGTCGGCGCCGCGGCTGACCGGCGCCGGCCGCCTGCCGGTCGCACCCGCCGGCAGGGCGGTGCTGGCGGAGGTCCGCCGGCTCGAGGACGTCGTCCTGCTGCGCTATCTGTTCCCGGCGGCGACGCCTGCGCAGGATGCCGCGGCGGCGCCGGGCGCCGCGGGTCAGCCGGACTGACGCAGCACCAGCTCCGTCGGGAGGATCAGGGCGGGCTCGACCTGCTCGCCGTCCGCCAACCGCAGCACCTGGCGGGCCAGGGTGCGGCCGATGTCGAAGGTGGGCTGGTGCACCGTGGTCAGCGGAGGATCGGTGTAGCGGGCCAGCTGGACGTCGTCGAACCCCACGACGGCGACGTCGTCCGGGACACGCCGGCCCTGGGCGCGCAAGGCCCGCAGCGCGCCGTCGGCCATGAGGTCGGACGCGACGAACACCGCGTCGAGGTCGGGGTCGTCGATGAGCAGCTGGAGCATCGCCGCACCGCCCGACTCACGCGTGAAGTCCCCGACGGCGACCAGGGGCCGGCGGTCCAACCCCCGGATCACGGTGCGGTACCCGGCGAGGCGGTCGACGCCGGCGACCATGTCGGGCGGTCCGGCGATGGTCGCGATCCGCTGCCGGCCGGCGTCGACCAGGTGCTGCACGGCCCGCTCGGCGCCGAGCGCGTTCTCGACGTCGACGTAGGCGACGTCGCCGGGCCCCGCGGGGCGGCCGCTGCAGACGACGGGCATGCCCAGCCTCGCCAGGGTCCCGGGAAGGGGGTCGGCGCCGTGCAGCGAGGCCACGATGACGGCGTCCACGTGGCCGCTGACGGCGTACCGCTCGATCCGGTCGTGGCTCGCCGGCGACCCGCCCATCATCAGCACGAGCTGCTTGCCCGCGGCCTCGAGCTCCTGGCTCACGCCCCAGGTGACGTTGGCGAAGAACACGTCGTCCGAGAACACCCGGGTGGCCGACTCCGGGAGGACCAGCGCCACCGAGTCCGTGCGCTGGGTGACGAGGCTGCGGGCGGCCTGGTTCGGCACGTAGCCGAGCTCGGCGATCGCGGTCTGGACGGCGTCCCGGATGTGTGGGGAGACCGACAGCGAGCCGTTGACGACGCGCGAGACCGTGGCGCGGGAGACCCCGGCCAGCGAGGCCACGCCCTCCAGCGTGGGGCGGCCCCGCCCAGCTGCTCCGACGGCCATACGTCTCCAAGTCCCGGTGGTGGCCCCCGTGCCGGCCACGGTCATTGTGCATGCCGTCGACCTGGCCGTGCTGGCGAGGCTCGTCTAGCCTCGGCAGTCCCGCCGGCGCGATGCCCGGCTGCGGTGCAGTGCAGTGCGGTGCGGCCGGGCCGGATCGCCGAGTCCGGAGGAGCTGACGAGCGTGGCGCAGACGGTGCAGGGCGTGGTGGCGCGGGGCAGGGGCGAGCAGGTCTCGCTCGAGCGGATCGTCGTGCCCGACCCCGGGCCCGGCGAGGCGGTGGTGCGCGTCCAGGCCTGCGGGGTGTGCCACACCGACCTGCACTACCGCGAGGGCGGCATCAGCGACGACTTCCCGTTCCTGCTCGGCCACGAGGCGGCGGGTGTCGTCGAGAGCGTCGGCGACGCAGTGACCGGGGTCACGCCCGGTGACTTCGTGATCCTCAACTGGCGGGCCGTCTGCGGCGAGTGCCGTGCATGCGTGCGCGGCCGCGCGTGGTACTGCTTCGCCACCCACAACGCCGCGCAGCGGATGAGGCTCGAGGACGGCACCGAGCTCAGCCCCGCCCTCGGCATCGGGGCCTTCGCCGAGAAGACGCTCGTGCACGCCGGTCAGTGCACGAAGGTCGACCCGGCCGCGAGCCCGGCCGCCGCCGGCCTGCTCGGCTGCGGCGTGATGGCCGGGCTGGGCGCGGCCGTCAACACCGGCAACGTCACTCGCGGCGACACCGTGGCGGTGATCGGCTGCGGCGGCGTCGGGAACGCCGCCGTCCTCGGGGCCCGGCTCGCCGGCGCGGCGCGCATCATCGCCGTCGACGTCGACCGCCGGAAGCTCGAGTGGGCGCGCGGCCTGGGGGCGACCCACACGGTGGACGCGAGCGACGGGGACGTCGTCGAGGCGGTCCGGGAGCTCACCGGCGGGCTTCGGCGCGGACGTCGTCATCGAGGCCGTCGGCCGCCCCGAGACGTACACGCAGGCGTTCTACGCGCGGGACCTCGCCGGCACCGTCGTCCTCGTCGGGGTGCCGACCCCGCAGATGCGCCTGGAGCTGCCGCTGCTCGACGTCTTCGGCCGGGGCGGGGCGCTGAAGTCGTCGTGGTACGGCGACTGCCTGCCGTCGCGCGACTTCCCGATGCTGATCGACCTGTACCTCCAGGGCCGGCTCGACCTCGACGCGTTCGTGTCCGAGCGGATCGGGATCGGCGACGTCGAGGCGGCCTTCGCCAAGATGCAGCGCGGCGAGGTGCTGCGGTCGGTGGTGGAGTTCTGATGCGGGTGGAGCGGGTGCGCACGGCCGGCACCTTCACCCTGGACGGCGGCAGCTGGTTCAGCGACCGTGGTCAGATCCTGGCCTCGATCCGCGACCGCCTGCTGACGCTGGACGACGCCACGGTCGTGCACACCGGCCACGGCGACGACACGACGATCGGTGCCGAGCGGGCCGGCGTCGAGGCAGCCCTGCGGGAGGCCCGAGCCTGACCCGTGGCCTGACGCGAGGTCGCCGGTGCTACTTCTTCTCGCGCCAGGCGCGCTCGAACGGCAGCCGCCAGGCGTGCGGGGCGATGAGCTGGTGGATCGCGTTGGGGCCCCAGCTGCCGGGGGCGTAGGGCTTGACCGGGGGAGGGTCGTCGATCAGGTCGACGGACCGGGCCCAGAGGCTCTCGATGCCCTCCGCGGTGGTGAAGAGCGTGTGGTCCCCCCACATAGCGTCGAGCATCAGCCGCTCGTAGGCCTCGAGCACGTCCGCCACCCGGTCGGTCTCGGCCGTGGAGAACTGCATGCTGAGCTTCTCGAGGCGCATGCCGGGGCCGGGCCGCTTGCCGTAGAACGAGAGCGACACCTTCGCCGTGTCGGCGAGGTCGAACGTCAGGTGGTCGGGCCCCTCGGTCGCGACGCCGGACCCCTGCGGGAACATTGCGCGCGGGGCCTCACGGAAGGCGATCGAGATGATCCGCATACCCTCGGCCAGCCGCTTGCCGGTTCGCAGGTAGAACGGGACCCCGGCCCAGCGCCAATTGTCGACGCCGGCCTTCAGGGCGATGAACGTCTCGGTGTCGGAGTCGGGCGAGACCCCTTTCTCCTGCCGGTAGCCCGTGTACTGGCCACGGACGACGTCCGACGTCTCGATCGGCATCAGCGACCGGAAGACCTTGTTCTTCTCCTCGCTGATCGCGCGCGGTTCGAGCGCCGTCGGCGGCTCCATGGCGACGAAGGCCATGATCTGGAAGAGGTGGGTGACGACCATGTCCTTGTACGCGCCGGTCGCCTCGTAGAAGTCGGCCCGGTTGTCGAGCCCGAGGACCTCGGGCACGTCGATCTGGACGTGGTCGATGAAGTTGCGGTTCCAGATGGGCTCGAACAGGCCGTTGGCGAACCGGAACGCCAGGATGTTGAGGGCCGGCTCCTTGCCGAGGAAGTGGTCGATCCTGAAGATCTGGTCCTCGGAGAAGGTCTCGTGCACGCGGCGGTTGAGTTCGACGGCGCTCTTGAGGTCGGTGCCGAACGGCTTCTCCATGACGACGCGGGAGCGGTCGACGAGGTCGGCGTCCCGCAGCATGTCGATGACGGCGACCGCGGCCTTCGGCGGGACGCTCAGGTAGTGCAGGCGGCGGAAGGAGTCGCCGAGCTTCTCCTCGGCCTCCTTGACGGCCTGGCCGAGAGCCTCGGGGCCCGCGCTCCGCGGGACGTAGTGCAGCTTGTGGGCGAACGTCTCCCACTGCTCGTTGGTGAGCGGCCGGGTGCCGAACTTCGTCACGGCCTCGCGCGCGAACGACCGGAACGCCTCGTCGTCCATCTCGTCGAGCGAGGTGCCGACGATCTGGATGTCGGGAGTCAGCGAGGAGAGCGCCAGGTAGGTCAGGCCGGGGATCAGCTTGCGACGCGAGAGGTCGCCCGTGGCCCCGAACAGGACGATGACGTGCGGGTCGACCGGATCGCGGAGCCCGCGCAGGCTACGGGTGCCGGGTGCGGGGTAGGCGATGTCCGCCCGGGCGAGCTCGGTCATGCATCGATGATGGCACCGCCCCGATGTCGCGTCACCCGGCCGGATCCAGCGTTCTGAACGCGGCGGGCTTGCCCCGAAGACCGTTGCCCCGCGGTCCCCGGGGGTGCACTGTGGGTCATGGTCATCGGCCGGACGAAGGAGAACCCGTGGACGGCGAGCTGCGGCTCTTCCTCGAGGAGGACGGCGCCGACGCGGAGCGCATCGACCAGCTGACCGGCCACCTGCGTCGCGAGCTGGGTCAGCTGGACGTCGACGCTGTGCACCCGCTCGCCGACGGTGAGGCGCCGCCGGGCACGCGTGCGCTCGAGATCATGGCCGTCGGGGGGCTCCTGGTCACGCTGGGCAAGTCCGCGCAGTCGCTCGCGTCGGTGCTGACGACGATCCGCGCGTGGCTGGCGCGCTCGCCCGGGCCGGTCCGCACGGTGCGGGTGGAGCTCGGCGGTGACGTGCTCGAGCTCTCGCAGGCGTCGGCCGCGGAGCAGCAGCGCCTGATCGAGCTCTTCGTCAGCCGCCACGCGGGCGAGGGCTGAGCATGGCCGGGCGGCGCACTGCCCTGGTCGTGGCGGTCGACGACTACGAGCACCCCGGCCTGCGCCGCCTGCGCTCGCCGGCGGCCGACGCCGAGGCGCTCGCGTCGGTCCTCGGCGACCCGGCCGTCGCGGGCTTCGACGTCCAGGTCGTGCGCAACCAGCCCGCGCACGAGATCCAGGCGCGGGTCGAGGACCTCTTCGTCGACGCCCGCGCGGACGACGTCCTGCTGCTGCACTTCTCGGGGCACGGGCTCAAGAACGAGGCGGGCGAGCTGTTCTTCGCTGCGACGTCGACCCGGCCGGACCGCCTCGCCTCGACCGCGGTGCCGGCCGAGTTCGTCCAGCGGTGCCTGCGGTCGAGTGCGTCGCGCAGCATCGTGCTGCTGCTCGACTGCTGTTACGGGGGCGCGTTCGGGCAGGGGGTCGCCGTGCGGGCCGGGGGTGACGTCAACGTCTTCGACAGCTTCCCCGGCGGGCGGCTCGGTGGCGGACGGGGGCGGGCCGTCATCAGCGCGTCGAGCGCGATGGAGTACGCCTTCGAGGGCGACCAGTTGCGCGACGACGCCCAGCCCGAGCCGTCGCCCTTCACCGCGGCGCTCGTCCGCGGCCTGGCCACCGGTGAGGCGGACCGCGACGAGGACGGCTGGGTGTCGCTGAACGAGCTCTACGACTACGTCTTCGACCGGGTGCGCGGGCAGAACCCGAATCAGACGCCGAGCCGGGACATCGAGATGCAGGGGGAGCTGTACCTGGCGCGCAGCGGCCGCCGCCGGGTGCGGCCCGCGCCGTTGCCGGGCGACCTGCAGGCGGCCCTCGAGGACGCGAACCCCTACGCGCGCCTCGGCGCCGTGGCCGAGCTGCAGGCGCGGCTGCTGAGCGACAACCTGCCCGTCGCCGCCGGGGCGCACGAGGCTCTCACCGCCATGGTCGCCACGGACACCCGGCTCGTGGCGGACGCCGCGGCACAGGCGCTGCGCGCGGTGCAGTTGGGCGTGTCACCGTCGGCGCTGACCTTCGGCCCGCTGCAGGCGGGTGCGCGCTCGGCGCCGCAGCGGCTCGTGCTGACCGGGCCGCCGCTGGCCCGCGCGGTGACCGTGACGGTGTCGGACCCGTGGATCCGGGTGGAGGAGGCGGACGACGGCTATGACGTCGCCGTCGTGCCGCCGGGGTCCGCCGCTGCGAGCGGTTCGATGACGCTCGGCGGCGCGGCGGGCGCCGTGAGCGTGCCCGTGACTGTCGAGGCGGCGGAGCAGAAGGACGAGGCGAACGACGAGGCGACCCCTGGGTCGGCGCCGGTGTCCGCCGCCGGACCGGGCCGCGCCCCCACGGCCGCCCGCCGACAGGCAGCCGCTCGACACCTCCATCCCGGCGCCCGCCTCGCCGGGCGACGCCGCCGCACCCAGCACGCCCGCGCGCGGCCACGCCGCTCGCGCCGGCCACCCCGGTCGAGTCGGCCACCCCGGTCGAGTCGGCCACCTCCGTCGAGTCCGCCACCGCGGTCGGGCCGGCCACCCCGCTCGCGCCGGCCGCCGACGAGGCACGGCCGGCCCGTGGCCTGACCCGGGTGGTCGCCGCGCTCACGATCGTCGTCGGCGCCGCTCTCGCCCTGGCGCTGATCGTGGGCGGGGCGATGGACGACCAGCCGCTCGCGCTGCTCTACGGTCTGCTGCACCCCGGCCTGCTGGCGGTCGCGGGCGTGTTCGTCCTCCGGCCCGGGACCCGCACGCTGGGCCTCGGCCTGGTGGCCGGGGCGGGTGCTGCTGCCACGCTGCCGGCCGTCCTCGTCGCGTCCGCCATCCAGGCCCACGAGGTCGCTGAGCGCCGATGGGCCACGCTGGTCCTGCTGGGCGCTGCGCTCTGCGTCCTCGCCGGGGCGCTCGCCACCGTCGCAGCAGCCGGCATCCCCGGCGCCGGCCTCGACCGCGCGCTGCTCCGGCGGCCCGCCGGGCTGGTGCTGGCCGCAGGCGCTCTTCTCGGCAGCCTCGCGCTCGTGCTCGGTGGGCAGGACTTCGCGTCCGGCGCAGACAGCCAGTCCCAGTGGCTGATCTCGGTGTGCCGTTGGGCGGCGGTGCCCGCACTCGTGGTCCCGCTGCTGGCCGGTGCTGCGGCGCCCGATCGGCTGCGTGCGGCGATCGTGTGGGGGTGGGTCGTGGCCGCCGCGGGTTTCCACGTGCTGCTGCTGCAGATCCTCACGGCTCAGTACATGACCTTCTCGTACACCGGGTTCGTGCTCCACCTGCCCACGCTGCTGCTCGTGCTCGC
Source organism: uncultured Actinomycetota bacterium (assembly GCA_963794075.1). GTDB lineage: Bacteria > Actinomycetota > Actinomycetes > Actinomycetales > Kineosporiaceae > DATKNA01. The sequence goes on along the minus strand of CAWCCY010000002.1, from coordinate 70,424 downwards.
GGGCGCAGTACCGGTCAGCGCGACGAGGGCTGGCACCCCTCGGGCGGAGCCCGCGGCCTGAGCCGGCCCGCGAGTACTGCCGTCGGCGCCCCCAGTGGCGAGTGTGTCCCTGGCGGTGTCCGGAATTCGTGCCCCGGGAACGATTTGTGGACACCGTCAGGGACACAGCGTCCCGGCAAGCGGATCAGAGGTGGGTGCTCGGGGTTGCCGCTGCCCGCCGTTGCCGCTGGCCGCACGGCGGTAGAGAACATTTCCGTCGCGTGAACGGCCTGGCCGAGTGGTGGCGGGCGGGGCCGAGTAGCCAGCAGAGTGGTGCCCGTGCCCTCCCAGCCCTCTCCGCCCGGCCGGCCGTTCCCGCTCGGTGCGACCCCGGGCGAGGGTGGGACGAACGTCGCCGTGGCCTCCGAGGTCGCGGACGGCGTCGAGGTCTGCCTGTTCGGCGCCGACGGCACCGAGACGCGCTGGGCCCTGCTCGAGTACGACGCCGGCGTCTGGCACGGGTTCGTGCCGGGCATGGGGCCGGGCGACCGCTACGGGCTGCGGGTCGACGGCCCCTACGATCCGGCCAAGGGTCTGCGGTGCAACCCCGCCAAGCTGCTGCTGGACCCCCACGCCCGGGCGATGGACGGCGACGTCGTCTGGGACCAGCGCATCTTCGGCTACCGGTTCGGCGCTGGTCCCGACGACCCGGCCGGCCGCGACGACAGCGACTCCGCGCCTGCGATGCCGCGGTGCGTCGTCGTCGACCCCGCCTTCGACTGGGGGGACGACCGCCCCCCGCGCACCGGCTACACCGACACGTTGCTCTACGAGGTGCATGTCAAGGGCTTCACCGCCGCGCACCCCGACGTCCCGCCCGAACTGCGCGGCACCTACGCCGGCCTCGCGTACCCGGCGGCGGTCGCGCACCTGCGCCGCCTCGGGGTGACGGCCGTCGAGTTGCTGCCCGTCCACCAGAGCGTCTCGAACGGTGCCCTGCAGTCCCGCGGGATGGTCAACTACTGGGGCTACGACACCATCGGCTTCTTCGCTCCGCACGCGGCCTACTCCGCCGCCGTGCGGCAGGGCCGCACGGGTGGCCAGGTCGCGGAGTTCAAGGCGATGGTGGCCACCCTGCACGCGGCCGGGATCGAGGTCGTCCTCGACGTCGTGTTCAACCACACCGCCGAGGGCGACCACCGGGGCCCGACGCTGTGCCACCGCGGGCTCGACAACTCCGCCTACTACCGCCTCGTGGACGGCGCGCCGGCCCACTACTACGACACGACCGGCACCGGGAACTCGCTCAACGTCGCGGATCCCACCTGCCTGCGGATGATCCTCGACAGCCTGCGCTACTGGGTGACCGAGATGCACGTCGACGGCTTCCGCTTCGACCTCGCCGCCACGCTGGGTCGCGAGATGGGCGGGTTCGCCTCGACCTCGATCTTCTTCGCGCTGGTCGACCAGGACCCTGTGCTCTCCCAGGTCAAGCTGATCGCCGAACCGTGGGACGTGAACCAGCTCGACAGCTACGACCTGGGGCGCTTCCCGGCGCTGTGGTCGGAGTGGAACGGCAGGTACAGGGACACCGTCCGGGACTTCTGGCGCAGCAAGGACGGCGTCCTGGGGGACCTGGCCACCCGCGTCAGCGGCTCCGCGGACCTGTTCGGCGGCTCCCGGCGCCGGCCCTCGGCCTCGATCAACCTGGTCACCACCCACGACGGGTTCACGCTGCGCGACCTGGTCTCGTACGACAGCAAGCACAACGAGGGCAACGGCGAGGAGTCGGGCACCGACGACAACCGGTCGTGGAACTGCGGCGTCGAAGGACCGACCGACGACCCCGCCGTCCTCGCGCTGCGGGCGCGGCAGTCGCGGGCGATCCTCGCGACCCTGATGCTCTCGCTGGGGGTGCCCATGCTGCTGGGCGGCGACGAGTTCGGTCGGACGCAGGGCGGCAACAACAACCCCTACTGCCTCGACTCATCGGTGTCGTGGTTCGACTGGTCGGCGGTCGACCAGGAGCTGCTCACCTTCACCACGGGCCTCGTCGCGCTCCGGCGTGCCCACCCGGCGCTCCGACGGCGGCGCTACCTGACGGGTGCGGCGCCCGACGAGGTCGGTTGGTTCACGCCGGCGGGCAGCCCCATGACCGTGGCCGACTGGAACGACCCCGGGGCTCGTGCGGTCGCCCTCATGATCGACGGTGACGGCGAGCCGGACCGCGACGCCGACGGCCGGCTCCTGCTCGACGACCACCTGCTCGTCCTGGCCAACGGGTGGTGGGAGCCGCTGGAGTTCACCCTGCCGCCGCCCCCCGCCCCGGACGCCGCCGGCTCCGCGCACTCCGGATCCGCCGGGTGGAGGGTCGAGCTCGACACCTTCGCCGGCACGGTCTGGCCCGCGGACGCCGAGATCCAGCCCGTCGGAGGCACCGTCGAGGTGGGGCCCCGCTCGATGGTCCTGCTCGTCAGCCCCTGCCAGCGCTGACCCCGCCACGTCATGATCCCGCCGGATTCCTTGATCACGGGACCGAGTGAGCGCCGGGCGACGTTCTACTCCCGGTGGACCTCGTCGGGGTGCTTGTCCGGGCGGAGCCCCCGCCAGGACGGGTGGCGGAGCCGGCCGTCGGAGGTCCACTCGCCGTAGAGGACCTCCCCGACGAGCACCGGCTCGACCCAGTGTGCGTCTCTGATCTGGTCCCGTGGCGGCGGCACGGCGAACGGCGATGTCGCCCGGGCCAGCGGTGCCAGCCGGGCGCCCAGCTCGGCGAGCATCCGCTCGGTGAAGCCGGTGCCGACGCCGCCCGCGTACTCGAGCCCCGCGGGCCCGTTCACCGCCAGCATGAGGGCCCCGATACCGCCCTCGCGGCGCCCCTTGCCCGGCCGCCAGCCGGCGATGATCACCTCCTGCATCCGCACGTGCTTGACCTTGAGCCAGTCCGGCGAGCGTCGCCCGGGCAGGTACGGCGACGTCAGGCGCTTGGCCACCACGCCCTCGAGGCCGTGCTCCCGGCTCGCCGCGAGGACGTCCGCCCCCGGCCCCGCGAACCGGGCCGGCACCCGCCACGCCTCGCCGTCGATCGCGAGCTCCTCCAGCAGCGAGCGCCGCTGCGCGTACGGCGCGCGGAGCAGGGAGCGACCGTCGAGGTGCAGCAGGTCGAACACCAGGTAGACGACCGGCACCCGAGCGGCGAGCCGCCACGCGACGGCGACGTCCGCGACGTGCATCCGCTCCTGCAGTCGTCCGAAGCTCGGGCGCCCCGCGGCGTCGAACGTCACGAGCTCGCCGTCGAGCACGGCGGCTCGCGCACGCAGGGCGGGCGGCGGCGCGAGGATCTCGGGGTAGCTCCGTGAGACGTCGAGGTCGTTGCGCGACATGAGCCGAGTGGCGCCACCGGCGACGTAGGCCACGGCACGAACGCCGTCCCACTTCATCTCGTACGCCCAGCTCGGGTCACCCGCCCGGGGCAGCTCGCCGGGGACCGCCAGCATCGGCCGGACGAGTTCGGGCAGCACCCCGGGCCCCGCCACCGCGGGCTCGACGAGGGGGGTGTCGTCCACGGGAGCATGCTCACCCCCGTCGCCGCGGCTCGCGACCGGCGGCGGCGCGCATCATCCATGCGATGGCGACGGAACCCGAGGCGTGACGGGCGCGTCGCACTGTGCATGGACGTCGCCCAGTGCAGGGAACGAGCACACCTCACTCCCTGGGTTCGCCGCATCCGCGCTCTGCCCGGTCGCCGCGGCCCCCGGTCGGCGGCCCTCGCGCTGGCGGGGCTGGCCCTGGCAGGGAGCGCCGGCTGCGGAGCGGCCACGAGTAGCGCCGCGGGGGTGCCGTCGAGTGCACCCGCGGGGGCCGGGGCCACCTCGACCGGGGGCACCGCGACACCGACGACCAACCCGACGCCGGGTGCCTGCCCGGCGGGTGCGGGCGCCGCGGCGACGGCGAGTCAGCCCGGGCCCGTGACCCTGGGCCGGGCGGATGCGGGACGCACCGTCTGCGTGGCGACGGGGAGCGTCGTGCGTGTGGTGCTGCAGGGGGCGCACGCGCGCCCCTGGCGGTTCGCCCTCGAGGGCGACGCCCTGGTGCCCGTGGCGGACGGGCGAGGGGCGCTCCCCATCGACGCGCAGGGCGCGTCCTACCGGGCCGCACGACCGGGGACGGCTCGGATCCTCGGGACGCAGATCGCCTGCCCGGCCCCGAGGCCGGGGGAGGTGGCCTGCATGGCGGTCGAGCAGGCTTGGGCCGTGAGCGTGGTGGTGCGGTGACCACAGGTGCGCAACGCCCTGGTTCGCCGGCCGTGACGAGCGACCTCACCAGCCCCGACCCCGCCGGCCGGGCGGCGGAACCGCGGAGTGCCGCAGGCGAAGCGCCCGAGCCAGGCGGGCGCCGACCGAGGGGTCGACCCCGTCGGTGACGAGCACCGTGACGCCGGCGCCGGCGACGAGGTCGGCCAGGCGCTCGACGACGTCGGCGCTGCGGATCGGGTCGTCGTCCATCTCGTGCACCTCGAGCAGGGTCAGGCCCTGCGATCGGGCGTGGCGCACCACCAGCGCGCGGCCCCATGAGCGGTCGGCGATGGAGGTGCCCGTCGGACGGTGAACGAGGCCGACGGCGAGCGGTCTGAGGCGGTCGCGCCGGATCAGTGAGGCCATGGCTCGACGTTCGCAAGATCGCGATCACGCTATCGAGCGCCGATCTGTCTCATCTTGTCTCATCCGTGTCTCATCTGGCGGCGCACTGTCTCATCCACGCACGGCCTGGCGGCGGACGGCTGGCACGCCCGTCGCCGGGCCTGAGGCGGTGGTCGTGTCGTACCCCGCGGCTAGCGTCCGACGTGCAAGGTCGCCCTGGGGGAGGGATCCATGAAGACGTCCACGAGCACCGCGACGCTCCTCGGCCGGCTGCTGGCCGAGCTCGGCCTCACCTCGCACGCCGACTTCGTGCGGGAGTACCGCAGGGCCGCCCTCGCCGTCGGCTCGGCAGGCGCCGGCCCCGGCCCCAGCCGTGCCCAGTGGCACCGCTGGCTGACCGGCCGGATCGAGGGGCTTCCCCAGCCGCACCACCGCCGGGTGCTCGAGGCCATGTTCCCCGGCCGCTCCGCGCGCGAGCTCCTCAGCGGCACCAGCGCCGCCGCGCCGGCGCCCACGCGCGCGCCGGTGCTCCGGGGTGTCGCCCGTCCGGCCCTTCCCGCGGGCTCCGCCCGGCTCCCGGGCGTCCACGTCACCGTCTTCCCCGACCGCGGCGCCCTCCTCGCGGCCCACCCGGTGGAGTCGCTCCTCGCCGGGGCCGGGCGGGTCCGGGCCTCGGGCGTGGCCCTCGACCTGCTCTGTCGCAGCCTGCCGCTCGAGGGCCTCACGAGCGCGGTCCGCGCGGGGGCCGTCGTCGAGTGCCTGCTGCTCGACCCCGGCGGCGCCTGGTCGCGCCGGCGCTCCTGCGAGCTCGGCCACGGTCCCGCCTACCTCGCCGGCCAGACCCGGCTCTCGCTCGACCACCTCGGGGGTGTCCGCCGCCGTCTCGGCGACCCCCTGCGTGACCGGGTCGCGGTGGCCCTCTACGACGAGCCACCCCGGTACTCGCTGCTGCTCCTCGACGACGACCTGGCCGTGGTGCAGAGCTACCTGCCGCACGCTCCGGGCGCGCAGACCCCTGTCGTCCTCCTCGACGCGCGCGCAGGCGCCGAACGCCTGCACGCCGTCTACGAGCGGGTGTTCGACGAGCTCCTCGACGTGTCGGCGCCGCCCTGACGGCCGCCGGCAGGGCGCGTCACCCCGGCGGCCGATCCAGTGGCGGGCCTGCACGGCCGATGTCTGGTCGAGGCCCGGTCGAGGTCGAACGACGGCCGGTCGAAGCAGATCGACCGCCCGTCGATCGCCTTCGGGCATGACGTCACCGGGGCCGTAGGGGGGTGCATGAGCGCTGCCGGCGCAGCGGGGGCGGCCTCGCGCGCCGCCGCGCAGGCCGCGGCGGTCGGCCTGCTCGCGAGCCTCGGCCACGACGGTCAGCACCCCGTGCCCGACCTCACGCCCCCAGCGGGCGGTGAGGGCACCGACGCCGGCGGCGTCCGGGTCGGAGGCGTGCTGGCCCTGGTCAGCCCGGGGCCGGCCCCGGTCGGCGTCGCGGATCTCCAGCGGCTCGCCGGTGTCGCAACGGTCGAGCAGGCACGCGGTGCCTGCTTCGCCGCCGGAGGTTACGACGAGGCCGCGGCGTCCTGGGGGGCCAGGGCGGGGCTGGCGTTGTTCACGCTGGCCGGCGACCCACTCGAGGCGGCGCCCGTCGGCGCGCTCGCACAGGCATGGGTGGGCGCTCCGGAGCGCGAGGGGACGCTCCGTCGGGAGGCGGTGGCGGGGGACACGACGGCCATGCGCGCGCTCGCCGCCGATCTCGCCGGCCGGAGCCGGCTCACCGAGGCGACCGTGTGGTGGCGGCGCGCCGTCACCGCCGGGGATCCCCAGGCCTGGGACGACGCCGCGACGGGGCTGCGCTCCACGGGCGCCGTGCGGCCCCTGCAGGAATGGTGTCGCGGCTTCGCCGAGCAGGGGCTGCCGGCCGCCATGCTCGAGCTCGCGTCGCTGCACAGGGCGGCCGGTGAGACCGAGGCCGAGACGCACTGGCTCACGCGCTGCCTGGAGGCCGGATGCACCGAGCGCGCCGGCCGCCTGGGCGAGCTCCACGAGGCGGCCGGCCGCGCGGCGCCGGCCCTGGCCGCCTATCGGGTGGCTGCCGAGGCGGGTGACGCCCGTGCGGGGCGGCACGTCGCCCGGCTGCTGCGTGCGGACGACCCCGCGGCCGCCGAGGAGGTGCTCCGCCGCCACGCGGACGGCGGCGACCTCGACGCCGGCCACGACCTGGCCGCGCTGCTGGTCACCCTCGACCGGCCGGACGAGGCGCTGGGGCTCCTGCGGCAGGCTGCCGACCTGGGGCACTCCGGCGCTGCCGTCGCGCTCGGCCGGCTGCTGTTCGGGCGCGGCGAGGCGGACGAGGGCGAGACGTGGCTGAGGGTCGCAGCCGAGGCCGGCGCCGCCGACGCCGACGAGGAGCTCACCACCGTCCTCGTGGCCCAGCTCGAGAGCGCCGACGCCGCCGGCGAGACGGAGACCGCGCAGCGGTGGCGCGCCAAGCTCGAGACGCTCGGGTCGGACCGGGCCCGGCTGGCGCTCGGGCACCGGGCCTGGCGGGACCTCCACCTCGACGAGGCGGTGGCCTACCTGCGCCCCGTCGCCGAGCAGGGCAACCTCGCGGCCGTGCTGGCCCTCGGCGAGGTCTACCTCGAGCTGGATCGCGCGCACGAGGCCTACGACTGGTACCTGAGGGCGGCGCAGGCCGACCACGCCGAGGCCATGGTGCGGGTCGGCGAGCTGCTGTTCGGCTGGAACCTCCACGACAAGGCGGTGGTCTGGCTCGAGCAGGCCCGGGCCCAGGGGCACCCCGCCGCGGCGCAGATCCTGGCCGACCGCCTCGACGAGGTGGCCCGCCGGGCCGTCCGGATGGGCGACGCCGAGGGCGCCGCGCGGTTCGTGGCCCGGCTGCGGAGTCTCGACACGGTGCCCGCCTTCCGCCTGCTGGCGGCCCGTGCCTACGAGGAGCACGACGACGCGGAACACGAGCGGTGGCTGCGGAAGGCGGCCGATGCGGGCGACCCGGAGAGCATGGCCGATCTCGGCAAGCTGCTCTGGCACTCCCGGGGCAACGCCGACGAGGCCGGCGAGTGGTGCCGGCGGGCGCTCGCCGCCGAGCACTGGCCCGCGCTCTACGTGCTCGACCACCTGCTGCCGGCCGACGGCCCCGCCGTCCAGGAGCGCCGCATGCACTGGTTGCTCGCGGCAGAGGCGGGCTGGCTGCCCGCCCTCGAGTGGATGCTGACCCGCGGCGCCGACACCGACGACGAACGGGCGCACTGGGCCGAACTCGCGGCCGAGGCCGGCAGTGCCGTCGCCTACGTGACCCTCGGCCGGCTCGCGCTCGCCCGGCAGGACCGCGATGCGGCGCTGCGCTGGTTCTCGATGGGCGCCGACGAGGACGACCGCGACGCGATGCACCACCTCGGCCTGCTGCACCTCGAGGGTGGCGACACCGACGAGGCCCGCCGGTGGTTCGTCGACGCCGCCACGGCCGAGCACCGCGACAGCGCCGACCAGCTGGTGGCCCTGCTGACCGCCCAGGCACCGCCCGACCGCGAACTCGTCGGCCTGTGGGAGCGCCTGTTCGCCGCCGTCAGCGACAAGGAGGAGGCGTCGGTCGCCCGCATCCTCGCCTCCGCCTACGACCGCAGGGGTGAGGAGCGGGCGGCCTCGCGCCTGCGGCGACTCGCGGCTCGCCTGGGGTGACGCGCGGCGTGGGGGCGGGGACGCGTGCCGGTCAGCCCGAGGAGCCCCAGGGCGGGGTGGGCTCGGTGGAGCGGGCGGTCTCGTCGGGCATCAGGAACCACAGCAGCGGGTACACCAGGATCTGGCTGCCGGGCAGGACGAACAGCACCAGCACGAACAGCAGCCGCGCCACCAGTGGTGTCAGGCCCAGTCGCCGACCGATGCCGGCGCAGACCCCGCCGATCACCCGACCGTCCCGTGGCCGGACCAGGCCCTGCCGGCGGAACGCGTCGTGAATCCCATCCATGGTCGTCTCTCTCCTTCGTCGGTTCGACGAACTCAGCCTCGCGCGGCGCCGGCCCCGCGGGTATCCGGAACATCCCTGGGCCACCCCTGAGGTCGGCCTGCGCGGGCCTCAGGGGATGCATTTCGCCCGGTGCCCGTGCGCGGGGCACGCTGGGTCCGTGACGACGACGCAGCCCGCGGCAGGCGCCGGCTCCGATGCCGTGGGTCGGGCGGACCCAGGCACGGCCGCCGCCGCCCGGGCACGTCGATCACCGCGCCGGGTGCCGCCGGGGGTCCTGGTGCTCGGCGGCGTCGTGTCGGTCCAGGTGGGCGCGGCCGTGGCCAAGCGCCTCTTCCCGGTGCTCGGCCCCGACGGGACGGTCGCGCTCCGGCTCCTCACCGGTGCGGTCGTGCTCTGGGCCGTCGTGGCCGCGGCGGGGCGACGGCCGGCCCGGCTGCGCGCCGCCGTGCGTGAACTCCACCCGCGGCTGACCCTGGCGTTCGGGGCCGTCCTCGCCGCCATGAACCTGTCGTTCTACGGTGCGATCGCCCGGGTGCCGCTCGGCGTCGCGGTCGCCCTCGAGTTCCTCGGGCCGCTCGCCCTGGCGCTCGCGGGGGCGCGCCGGCTGCGCGATCTCGCCGCGGCCGTGGCCGCCGCGGCCGCCGTGCTGCTCCTCACCGGTGGCGGTGCTGCGATCACGTCGGGCCGGCTCGACGGCGTCGGCCTGGCGCTCGCCGTGCTCGCCGGCGCCTTCTGGGCCTGCTACATCCTGCTGAGCGGGCGGGTGGGCGCGGCGGCTCCCGGGCTGGCCGGGCTGGCCGCCGCGGTGTCGGTGGGCGGTCTGCTGGTGGCCCCGCTCGCGGTCGCGCACGACGGCGCGCGCCTGGTCGAGCCGCACCTGCTGCTGCCGGGCGTGGCCGTCGGCGTGCTCTCGTGCGCCGTGCCCTTCGCGTTCGAGCTGGTCGCGCTGCGGTCGCTGCGCGCCTCCACGTTCGCCGTCCTCATGAGCCTGGAGCCCGCGGTGGCCGCGGTGGCGGGCCTCGCGCTGCTCGGCGAACACCTCACACCGGCGGACGTCGCCGGCGTCGGGCTGGTCTGCCTCGCGTCGGTCGCCGTCACCGTCTCCGGCAGTGGGCAGCGGACGCCGTCACCCGATCGCTGACGACCGCACCACGGCCACCGGGCACCGCACGGGGGTGGCGCCCGGCGGTCGTACCTCGGCGACCACGTGCGCGACGGCGTCCTGCCCGGGGCCACCAGGGAGGGCGGGCGCTTCCGCCAGGACGCGCAGGATCTCGACGTGCACGTCGCCGTCGGGGGCGACCGCACCCTCGACGGTGACCGAGAGGTCCGGGGTGTCGCTCACGGTCTGGGACTGGGCGGTGACGCGGCCCCGCGCGAGTGCCACGATCTGGGCGACGGCGATCGGGTCGCGAGTGGCGTCGTAGATCCACCGTGTCCCCAGGACGCCGTGCTGCGCGGTCCCCACCAGACCGCGGTCGCCGCCCGGCAGCGGGGAGCCCCGGTAGGACAGCGGTACGGCGTAGACGGTCCCGTCGGCGTCGGCCACGACCAGCACCTCGATGCCCACCTGGCCGGCCGGGTCGTCGAGCCGGAACCCGCCGGCCCTCGCCAGCTGGGGGCTGCTGCCGCCCCGGTACCACGGTTGCGACGGCATCCAGCCGGCGAGGAGGTCGAGCTTCGAGGGAGTCATCGTCGTCGCGTGGATCGTCGCCATGCCGTCGAGCTTGACAGCTAGTCTGCCCGGGATGGACGAGGTGGTGGCGGACGCGGCCGTGGATCTCGCCGTGGAGCTGGTGCGCATCGACAGCGTCAACCCGTCCCTGACCCCGGGCGGGGCGGGCGAGCGCGACCTGGTCGAGTTCCTGGGCCGCCGGTTGACCCGGGCCGGGTTCGACGTCGAGGTCGTCCCCGCGGCCGGCGCCGTGGACCGGCCCAGCCTCCTGGCGACGGCGCGCGGGCGCGGGGGCGGCAGGTCGATCGTCCTGAACGGGCACCTCGACACCGTCGGCGTGCACGGTATGCCGGAGCCGTTCACCGGCCGGATCGACGGAGACCCGCGCACCGGCCGCCTGATCGGCCGCGGAGCGTGCGACATGAAGGCGGGTGTGGCCGCGATGGTCGCCGCCGCGGAGGCGGTCGCGGCCCGCCGGCCGGCGGGAGACGTGGTGCTGGCCCTGGTCGCCGACGAGGAGCACGCGAGCCTGGGTACGGAGGCCGTGGTGCGCCGGCTCCGGGCCCGCGAGGGGGGCCGACTGCCCGACGCCTGCCTCGTCGGCGAACCGAGCTGGCTCGACCTCGTCGTGGTCCACCGCGGGTACGCCCTCGTCGAGGTGACCCTGCACGGCAGGGCCGCCCACAGCTCCCAGCCGGGTCTCGGCATCGACGCGGCGGCGCATCTCGGCCGCCTGCTCACCGCGGTCGAGGCCCGCAACAACGAGCTCGCCAAGGGTCCGGCTCACGCCTCGGCCGGCACCGGATCCCTGCTGGTGACCGTCGCGCGGGCCGGCACCACCCCCTTCGTGCTCGCCGACTCGGCGCTGGCGGTGATCGAGCGCAGGACCGTGCCGGGTGAGAGCGCGGGTGATGCACTCGCCGAGGTCGAGCACCTGCTCGTCGCGCTGCGGGCGGCGGATCCGTCGGTCGACGCGCTGGCCCTCCTGACGCTCGCCCGGGAGGCGTGGGAGCACGACCCTGGCGCGCCCGCCGCCGTCGCGCTGGCCGGTGACCTCGCCGCGGCGCTCACGACGCACGGCCACCCGCCGCAGGAGGTGGCCGTTCCCTACTGGATGGACTCCGCGCTCTGGCAGGGCGCGGGCGTGCCGACGGTCGTCTGCGGGCCGGCCGGCGGCGGGATGCACGGGGCCGACGAGTGGGCGGATCTCACGGAGGTGCGTGCCTACGCGTCGGCGTTGACCGACGCTCTCGTGAGTTTCTGCGGCGCGCCCGCGCCCTGACGTTCCGCTCGGCGGGCCGGCAGAGCCGGGCGCGGCGGCCGGTGGGCAGAAGAGAGCCCCGGTGCCGACCGCTCGGGGGTTCGGACGGCACCGGGGCTTCGCAGGTCTCATCGCAGCAGGTGCCCGTCGCGTTACCGCCACCACCAGGATTCTTCGCGACGTTTCTGGGGATCTTCGAGGTGCAGGAGGGTCGAGCGGTTCTTCCCGCTGTTCCTCGCCGTGTTCGTGCTCGCGGAGGCCGGCGTCGTCCTGGCGTGGCGGGCCCTGCCCGCGGACCTGCCGGTGCCCTCGCCGGGCGTGGAGCGGACCGCGGCGGTGGCGCTCCTGCTCGTCGCGGTGTTCCTGGTGGGCGGCCTGCACCTGCCGTCGCTCCTCGCGGCGTGGCGCGACCCGGCGAGCCTGACCGAGTACGCCTCGAGCCCCACCCCGTTCTGGCTCGTCAAGCTCATGGACCTGGGCATCGTCGTACCGGCCGCCCTCGCCTGCGGCGTGGGCCTCTGGCGGCACCGGTCATGGGCGCGGCGGGCGGCGCACGTGCTGCTCGTGGCGTACGCCTGCGTCGGGCTGTCCGTGGCGTCGATGGCGATCGTGATGCTCGCCCACGGTGATCCCGACGCCTCCGTCGGGCTCGCCGCGGGCTTCGGCGCCTTCGCGCTGGTCTTCGTCGCCGTGACCGTCGCGCTCGTCCGCCCGCTGTTCGCGCACCGGGACTCGAGACGTGAGGACCACCCCGAGTGACGCCCGCGGTCGGCGTGCCCGCGCGACACGCCCGCCGGTCCGGCGCGCCGTCGCCGCCTTGGTCATCCCGGCCCTGGTGGAAATACTGACCGGATGATGCCGGTGACCAAGCCGGTTCCGACGCCGCCGGCGCCGGTCGGGCCCATCTCCGCGGCCGTGGATGCCGCGCACGCGTACACGTTCTGGCTGGCCGTCGCCGCCCTGGTGCTGGTCGTCCTGCTGGCTGCCGCCGCGGCACGGCTCGTGGTCCGCGGACGGCGCCGGATCAGGTCGCTCGAGCACTCGGTGCGTGTCCTGAGCCAGCACCTCGCGGCCGCGCGCGAGCGCATGGATGCCCTGCACAGCGACGCCGTGCGCCTCGAGGCCGACGTCGACCGGCTGCGGGCGCACGTGACGGCGACGGGGACGCTGGTGGGGAGCGAGCGCCTGCGGTCCGACCACCTCTTCGACCTGCTGGCGGCCCTGCCACCGGCGGACGTCGTCGTCGCCGAGCACTACGGGCCCGCCGACGGCCACGACTGAGGGCCCGGCGATGACGCCGACGGGGCGCAGCACGGTCCGGATCAGGGTTGTCTGGCTGGCGGACGGCGATGCCGTCCGGCGCGGGCGCGTCGTCGTCCAGCGCAGCGGCCCCGAGCCGGGCGCGTCGTCGGCCTTCTGGCTGTCCGACCGGCTGCCGGCCGGGGTCGTCCTGGGCGTCCACCGTGCCACCGCTCCCTTGGCCTGGCACGACCTGCTCGCCGGCCGGCCGGTCGACGAGGTTCCCGGCCCCGTCCTGCTGCGACCGGCCGAGCGCAGCGCCCTCGACGCGCTCGCCCGTGACCTGGCCGGCTCGGACACCGCGCCCGCGGTCCAGCGCCCCCTGCTGCTCGCGACCGCCGCGCTCGACGACGGCGTCGCGGTGGCGGCGCGCGTCGTCCGCTTCGCCGGTGACGTGCTCTCGCACGCGTTCGACGCGGTGTTCGAGGCCGCGCCGCAGGGGCTCGTGCTGACGGGGAAGACCGTCGGCGGGTTCGCCGCCGTTGTCCCGGACCCCGGCACCGGGCCGGCCGAGGACGCCTGGATCCGGGTCGCGGATGTCGCCGCGACCCGGCCCGGTGTGTGCCGGGCCTGGGTGAACCGCCTGGTGGTCGGGCCCGCCGGCCTGCCTGCTCGCACGACACCGACAGACCCGGACGCCGCGCCCGGTCCCCTGCTCGCCGACCCGAGGGTGCTCCGGCTGACCACCGTCCTGGCGGCCCATCCCGCCGACGAGGGGGCCCGCGAGGCCCTGGCCGGCGCCCTCGCGGCGGCGGGGCGACCGGTCGAGGCGGTGACGACCTGCATCGACGTCGGCGGCGGCTCGCGGGCGGTGCTCGACCTGCTCGACGGGCTCGTGGCACTGGCCGAACGGGGGCCCGACGGCCACGCGGCGCCGTCCCGCGTCACGCTGGTCGCGCCGACGACCGCCGCGTCCGCCCTGCTCAGGGGCGACGATCGGCTGGCGGCGGCGCTCGTCGACTACCTGGTGCCCGCGGGCGACGAGGCGGCGACCCCCTCGCTGCGCCGCCGCCGGGAGCTTCGGGCTGCCCTGCAGGCCGCGGCCGCCGGCGCCGCGGGAGACGGACGGCCCCCCCGCTGATCGGCGCCTGCCGGAAGGGTGCTCGCCTGATCAGTGCCCGGCGCGGGCCCGGGCGCGGAACGCCGCCACGTTCGTGCGGTTGGCGCAGGTGGTGTCGCAGAAGCGGCGTGAGCGGTTCTTCGACAGGTCGACGAGCACGTCGGAGCAGTCCGACGCCGCACAGATCCCGAGCCGGTCGAGCTCGCCGAGGCGGATCACGTCGCTGAAGGCCATCGCGGCGTCGACGGCCATGCGCTCGGCCAGCGGGGCGTGCCGCGACGTCGCGTGCACGTGGTAGTCGTAGCCGTCGTGCCGGACCAGCTGGGGGAGGGCGTGGAACTCCCGCAGCATCTCGTTGACGATCTCCACCGCTTCGTCCTCGCCGGCGCCCCACAGCCGGGCGAGTCGGGGACGTAGCGCACGCACCGCTTCGAGCTCGGCCTCGTCGCCGGCCTGGTCCCCGCTCCACCGCCACGCGCGCACCATGGCGTCGAGCGCGGCGACGTCGGGCAGGCCCTCCTCGGACTGCCGGCCCGTGTTGATCAGGGCCGCGGTGAAAGCCAAGGCAGTCTCGGTGTCATGGGTGAAAACCATCTTGACTCCTTTCACGGTCGGCCCTAGCGTCGTAGGTAAGAGGTGTACGTCGCCACGAATGTTACTACCGACGATGCGCAGGAGGCCATGATGACGACCGGACGCGGCACCGGACTCGCGCTGGCCCTGGTTTCGGCGGCGGCGTTCGGCACCTCGGGCGCGCTCGCCGGCTCGCTGATCGCCGTCGGCTGGAGCCCGGCCGCCGCGGTGCTCGCGCGCGTCTCGCTGGCGGCCCTGGTGCTCACCGTTCCCGCGCTCGTCGCCCTGCGCGGCAGGTGGCACGTGCTGCGTGGTGCCCTGCGCATGATCCTCGCCTACGGGCTCGTCGCGGTCGCCGGCGCGCAGCTCGCCTACTTCTACGCGGTGTCGCACCTCAGCGTGGGCGTCGCCCTGCTGCTCGAGTACCAGGGCATCGTCCTCGTCGTCGCCTGGGGCTGGCTGCGCCACGGCCGTCGTCCCCGGCCCCTCATGCTCGCCGGCGCGGGCCTCGCGCTCGCCGGGCTCGCGCTCGTGCTCGACGTGCTCGGCGGCGTCCGGCTCGACGGCATCGGCGTGCTCTGGGGTCTCGCCGCCGCCGTCGGTCTGGCCGTCTACTTCGTGGTCGCCTCCGAGAGCGGCGACGACACCGCGGGGGCGAGCCGCCCCGCCGTCGCCCGTGAACCGGTGCCACCGCTGGTGCTCTCGTGCGCCGGCCTCTGGACCGGGGCCGCGGGCCTCGCCCTCGCCGCCGCGACCGGGGCACTGGATCTGCACGCGACCACCGCTCCGGTGCGCCTCGCCGGCCGGACGATGACCTGGCTCGTGCCGGTGCTCGGGCTGTCGCTGGTCGCCGCTGCCCTCGCCTACGTGGTGGGCACGCTCGGTGCCCGGCTGCTCGGCGCCACGCTCGCGTCCTTCGTCGGCCTGACGGAGGTCGTCTTCGCCGTGCTGTTCGCCTGGGTGCTGCTCGGGCAGCTCCCGACGCCGGTGCAGCTCGTCGGCGGCCTCGTGGTCGTCGCCGGGATCGCCGTGGTGCGCGCCGACGAGCTGCGCAGGGCGCCCGCTGCCGCCGCGGCGGAGGCCAGGGCCGGCCGGCAGGAGCTCGTGACGGCCGACGCGCCGCCGGCGTAACCCGCCGGCGGCCCGTTACCACGCCCGCTGAGGCGCTCTAGACGAAGTCGCGGCGGACGGCGAGCACGTTCCAGTAGGGGATGAACGTGCTGGTGTTGACGTTCGCCGACGGCTTGCCGTGCCGGCGGTTGACCTCGCCGTCACGCACCGACACGATCAGCCCGCCGTCGGCGTAGCTGACCTCTCCCTCGTCGGGCTGCTGCACGGTGATCACCCGGTCGTCGGGCAGGCCGTCGAACGGCTCGCGGACGAAGACGCGCACGACGGTGATCCCGTTGGCCATCCCGCAAAGCTACCCGGGCCGCCGACGGCTGGGGAGACCCGGGGAGTACGCCCTCCGCCGTTCCGCTGCTCACCGCGCGCCGAAGCGTTGATCTCCGTTCGGGTGACGTTCCGTCTAACGTCACTCACTCTACGTTGACCGGAGGCAGCGGAACGAGGCGCGCGGAGGCACCATATGTATGTGGACGACGGAGTGCGTCGCTCCCGCATCTTCGGGCGCCTCGGGCGCCGGGGCGCCCTGCGTCGGGGGCTGCTGGAGAACTACCTGGCCGAGGCCAGGGCGCTGGCCGCACACGGCGGCGGCAATCTCTGGGTCGTCGAGCCACGCATGCCCCCCGGCCGGCTGCCCGGATTCGCGGCCACCGTCGCGCGCCACCTCACGGCTGCCGGAGTCGCGACCGGGGACGTCAAGGTCATCGCCGGCTCCACCTCTGCCAGGATCACCATTCTGCCCCGCGGCTGAGTGCACAGATCCCGCCTCATCAGGGCGCCGGCCGGCACCGTCCGCCCGGGCGAGAGTCAGGCGGAGGCCCTGACCTCGCGCGCGCGCAGGGCGGAGCTCTCCTCGCTGCCGAACCGGATGCCGCGCGCCTCCGAGCCGAGCGCGGTGAGCACGGCGACGGCGACGAAGACCGGCACGATCGTCGCCGCGAGGGCGAACGGGTACCCGTGCGCCTTCGCGAGGGCCTGCTGGATGGGCAGGTTGAACGCCGCGAGACAGTTGCCGAGCTGGTAGGTCACGCCGGGGTAGAAGCCGCGGATCTCGTCGGGGCTCAGCTCGGTGAGGTGGGCCGGGATCACGCCCCACGCGCCTTGGACGCACACCTGGATGAGGAACGATCCGAGCGCGAGCATGCCGACCGTCGTCGAGTAGGCGAAGAGCGGCACGAGCGGCAGGCCGAGGATGGCGCAGAGCACGATCATGCGACGGCGTCCGAACCGCTCGGAGAGGGTCCCGACCACCGTGCCGCCGAGGATGGCACCGATGTTGTAGCCGATGACGATCCAGGTGGCGGTGGCGCTGGGGATGTCCAGGCCCTCCTTGAGGAAGGTCGGGTAGATGTCCTGGGTGCCGTGGCTCATCCAGTTGAAGGCGGTCATGAGCAGCACCAGGTAGGCGAAGCGCCGCCAGATGACGGGGTTCGAGAAGATCTGGCGGGCGGACGTCCTGGTCTGCCGCTGCCGCTCCCGGGTCGCCACCCACACCTCGGACTCGCGGACCCGGGCCCGGATGACCAGCGTGACGAGGGCGGGGACGATCGACAGCCCGAACAGCCAGCGCCAGGAGAGGCCGGCCACGTTGGTCACCAGCAGAAAGGCCACGCTGGCGAGCAGGTAGCCGACCGAGTACCCCTCCTGCAGGACCCCGGAGAAGAAGCCGCGCCGCTCGGCGGGGATCTTCTCCATGGCCAGCGCCGCGCCGAGCCCCCACTCGCCGCCCATGCCGATCCCGTAGAGCAGCCGGAGCACGAGCAGCACCGTGAAGTTCGGCGCGAAGGCGCAGAGGAACCCGGCCAGGCTGTAGAAGCAGACGTCGACGATCAGCGGCAGCCGGCGGCCGACGCGGTCGGCCCACAGGCCGAAGAAGAACGCGCCGACCGGCCGCATGAGCAGCGTGGCCGTCGTGAGGAACGCCATCTGGGTGAGCGGTACCCCGAAGTCCTTGGCGATCTCGGCGTAGACCAGCACCACGAGGAAGTAGTCGAACGCGTCCATCGTCCAGCCGAGGAAGGCTGCGAGGAACGCGCTGCGCTGGTCGGCGTCGAGGGGCTGCCGTCGTGGGGCCGTCGCGGGAATGGTCATGCCGCCTCCTCCGCCTGATCGTCCCCACGTTCCCCGCGGGGGCGAGCACATGCGTCGGGAGGAGCAGCCCGGTCGACGGCCTCAGCGCCGCCTCGGGGTCAGCAGCGGCCCGGCAGCCCCGCGGCTGTCGCGGTGAACGAGGTGCCCTCGTCGCCCGGCTGGACGAGCCAGACGCGCACGTCCTTGCCGGCGCCCTCGTCGGACTTCTCGTAGACGCGCACGTACTCGTCCGTCTGCACGCCGGGCCCGCAGACCCGGTAGCCCTCGTCGTCGACGTCGACGACGAAGGTGGTCTCGCCGGTGAAGTCCCCGAGCTGGCGCGGCGCGTGCCCCTGCACGTCACGGATCTCGTACGGCTCGCCGGAGACGACGGGGCGAGGAGCGGGGAAAGACATGGCGCCTCCCGGAGCTGGTGTGGTCGGTGGACACGGTCGGCGGTCGCGGCCTTGTGAGGCCTGCAACACGTCAATTGTCACCATTGGGTGCAGGCCGGGTCAATCCTGTCGGCCGGAACCACCCCAAGGGGTGGGGACGTCGTGTCAGCCGAAGGCGTGGGCGGGGAGGTCGCGCTCGCCGTTCTCCACGGCCGCCACGATGCGGGCCGCCACCGCCGCCGGGTCGAGGCCGCGGGGGAGGGTCGGTGCCGTGCCCGCGACAGGATGGCTCGCCAGCCCGGTCTCGGTGTGCGGGGGCCGGGCGTCGAGCAGCCGGATCCGGGCCCGGCGGAGCTCCCGGCCCGCTGCCGCGTCGAAGGCGGTCAGTGCGGCCTTGCTGGCGGTGTAGGCGGCCATCCCGGCCGTCGGCTGCTCCGCCACGACGGCGCTGATGTTGACGACGAACGGCTCGGCGCCCTCGTGCGCGGACGTCGCCAAATGCGGCTGCGCCGCCCGGACGAGCCGGATCGGGGCGAGCACGTTGAGGGCGAACAGCTCCTCCAGGGTGGCGTCGTCGACCTCACCCGCGGGCCCGAACGCGACGACGCCCGCGGCGTGCACGACGCCGTCCAGCCGCCCGTGGGCCGCGACGGCCGCCTCGACCGCGCGGTCCGCGGCGGTGGGCGCGCGCAGGTCGAGCGGCACGGCGGGCGCGGCCAGCTCCCGCGCGGCGACGTCGAGCCGTTGCGGCGAGCGGGCGGTGAGCGTGAGCAGCGCGCCACGCTCGGCCAGCAGCCGGGCGATCGGCAGGCCGA
The DNA here is from genome assembly GCA_963794075.1 of uncultured Actinomycetota bacterium. Lineage (GTDB taxonomy): Bacteria > Actinomycetota > Actinomycetes > Actinomycetales > Kineosporiaceae > DATKNA01. The sequence goes on along the minus strand of CAWCCY010000002.1, from coordinate 51,553 downwards.
GGCCGCCGGTGGCGCCGGCGACGAGGACGCTCCTGCCGGTCAGGCTCGTGGTCACGCTCCGCAGGCTGTCACGGGCCGCCGCTCCCGGCACCTCCTGCTCACGGGAGGCGGAGCAGACGGCAGAGTGGGCGGGCAGACTGGGCGGCAGAGTGCGCGGGAGCCGGTGTCGAGAACCGGGCGGCGGCTCCGACCTCGGTGCGTCGGCCCCGGACGGGCCGCGTCGTCGATCGAAGGAGTCAGCGTGAAGTACGTGATCCTCATCCACAGCAACCCGGACCCGTGGGGGCACCCGACCATCGCGTACACCCAGGAGGGCCGGGCGATGCCGCCGTCGTGGCACGAGGAGTCGGGCCGGGAGTTCGACGCGCTGCTGCGCGAGCTGGTCGACTCGGGCGAGTTCGTGACCGCGGAGGCTCTCGCCGCGCCGGAGTCGGCGACGCTGTATCGCTGGACGCCGGACGGCGCCCTGGCCACCGAGGGGCCGTACGCCGAGTCGAAGGAGCACCTCGCGGGCTTCTTCCTGATCGACTGCCCAACCCGCGAGCGGGCCGAGGCCGTCGCGGCCCGGTTCGCCGGCCCGGGGGACGTCGTCGAGTTGCGGCCGGCCATGTGGGAGGGCGGCGACGACCAGTGACCGCCGCCGGCGAGGACCTGCTGCGCGCCGGTGCGCCGCGGGTCCTCGCCGCGCTGGTCCGGCGGCACGGCGACCCGGACGCCGCGCAGGACGCGCTGCAGGAGGCGCTGCTCGCGGCGGCGGTGCAGTGGCCGCAGGAGGGGACGCCGCGCGACCCGGTGGCGTGGCTCGTCACCGTCGCCTCCCGGCGCCTGACCGACCAGGTGCGCGCCGACCGCGCACGCACTGCACGGGAGCGCCGCCTGGCGGAGGGGACGCCGTCCGCTGACCTGATCGCTCCGGCCGCCGATGTCCGGGAGCGCGGCGACGACTCGCTGGCCCTGCTGCTCCTGTGCTGCCACCCGGCGCTGCCGCCGCCCGGTCGCGTGGCTCTGACGCTGCGGAGTGTGGCAGGTCTCAGCACGGCGCAGATCGCGCGGGCGTTCCTCGTGCCGGAGGCGACCATGGCGCAGCGGATCAGCCGGGCGAAGGCGCGGCTGCGGGCGGTCGACGCCCGGCTCGAGACGCCGGTCACGCATGACCTGCCGGGCCGGCTCGCGGCAGTCCTGCAGGTCGTGTATCTGATCTTCACCGAGGGCCATGCGCAGACCACCGGCTCCGGCCTCTACGACGTCGCGCTGACCGCCGAGGCGATCCGCCTGGGGCGCCGGCTGCACGCGAGCCTGCCCCGCACCGGCGAGGTCGCCGGGCTGCTGGCGCTGATGCTGCTGACCGATGCGCGCCGCGCCGCCCGCGTGGACGCCGAGGGAGCCCTCGTGCCGCTGGCCGAGCAGGACCGGTCGCGGTGGGATCGCGACCTCATCCGCGAGGGTGTGGCGCTCGTCGAGGCCGCCCTGCCGGAGGGCCCGGTCGGGCCCTTCCAGCTGCAGGCGGCGATCGCCGCCGTGCACGCCGAGGCCCCGTCGGCCGCCGAGACCGACTGGTCGCAGATCGAGGTCCTCTACGGCATGCTCGCCGACCTCGCGCCCGGCCCGGTCGTGACGCTGAACCACGCGGTCGCCGTGGCGATGGTCCGCGGGCCGGTGGCCGGCCTGGCACTGCTCGACCCGCTGCTCGGCGACGACCGGCTGCGCCGCAACCACCGGCTGCACGCCGTCCGGGCGCACCTGCTCGACCTCGCGGGCGAACCGGCGAAGGCGCGGCTCGCCTTCGCCGCCGCCGCCAGGCTGGCGACGAGCCTGCCCGAGCAGCGGTACCTGTCGGGGCGCGCGACGGCGGGATAGGGCGGGCTGTCCGTCGCCGTCCGTTTCGGGCAGGGTGGTCGCCGACGCTCCCAGGAGGTTCTCGATGCCCTTGCCGTACTCCGCCGACCTCGCCGGCCGCCTCGACCGGCACGTGGTCACCAGCGAGCTGCTGCGCGGCAACCCGCTCGGCGATCCGTTCGAGCGCCCGCTCGAGGTGTACGTGCCGCCGGGTTACGACGACGACGCGTCGCGGCGGTACCCAGCGGTCTACGTGTTGCAGGGGTACACGGGGATGCTGCCGATGTGGCACAACCGGTCCCCGTTCCGGCCGACGTTCCCCGAGGCGCTCGACGCGATGTTCGCCGCCGGCGACGCCCCGCCGTGCGTCGTCGTGTTCGTCGACGCCTGGACCGCGTACGGGGGCAGCCAGTTCGTCGACTCGCCCGGTACCGGGGCCTACCACTCCTACCTCTGTGACGAGGTCGTCCCGTTCGTCGATCAGCACTACCGGACGCTCGACGCGCCCGCGCACCGCGCGGTGTCGGGCAAGTCGAGCGGCGGCTTCGGCGCGATGATCACCCCGATGCTCCGGCCGGACCTCTTCGGCGGTCTCGCCACGCACGCGGGCGACGCGCTGTACGAGGCCTGCTACGTCGAGGGATTCGCGAAGGTCGCTCGGGTGCTGCGCGACCAGTACGAGGGGTCCTACGAGAAGTTCTGGGCCGACTTCAGGTCGCGGACGCCGATGGCCAAGCCCGACGACGGCGATCTCGTGATCACCTACGGCGTCGCAGCCTGCTTCTCCGCCGACCCGGACGGCACCGTCCGGCTGCCGTTCGACCCTGGCACCGGCCGGCTCGTGGAGGACGTCTGGCAGCGCTGGCTCGACTGGGACCCGGTGCGGATGGTGCCGCGGTACGCGGACGCGTTGGGGGCCTGACGGCGATCTGGATCGACGCCGGCACGCGCGACCAGTGGTACCTCGACCTGGGCGCCGAGGCATTCCGGCGGGAGCTCGCGGCGATCGGCGTCGACGACGTGCACTTCGAGCTGTTCGACGCCACCCACATGGGGATCGACTACCGGTACCCGCTGTCGCTGGCCTACCTCGCCGAGCGGCTGACACCGAGCGGCTGACTCGGGACCGATGAGTCGGGTGGCGCCGTCTCGTCAGCAGTTCGACCGGGCGGCGAGGCGAGAGGTGCATCGTGGCTGACCTGCAGGGCCTGATCGAATCCTTCGTCGACGCCGGCGTCGCGCCCGGCATCGTCGCCCTGGTCGCCCGTGGGGACGAGGTCGACGTCGCCGTCGCGGGTGCCCTCGACCTCGAGGGGATCGGCGCCGATGGCGCGCGACACCATCGTCAGGATCGCGTCGATCGGGAAGCCGATCACCGCCGCGGCGGTGATGACGCTCGTCGACGACGGCACCCTCGCCCTCGACGAGCCGATCGCGCGCTGGCTGCCCGAGCTCGCGTCGCCGGTGGTCGTCCGCACGCCCGGCGCACCGCTCGACGACGTCGTCCCGGCGGCCCGGCCGATCACGGTGGGCGACCTGCTGACCTCGCGCGCCGGCTGGGGCTTCCCGCCCGACTTCGCGCTGCCCGCGGTGCAGCCGCTGTTCACCGAGCTTCGCCAGGGCCCCATGAACGCCGGCGTCCCGGAGCCGCAGGTGTGGCTCGAGACCCTCGCCCGCATTCCGCTGCTCCACCAGCCCGGCGAGGCCTGGCTCTACAACACCTGCTCCGACCTCCAGGGCGTACTCGTCGCCCGCGCCTCGGGGCGGCCACTGCCGGAGTTCCTGGCCGAGCGGATCTTCGAGCCGCTCGGGATGACCGACACCGGGTTCGTCGTGCCTGCGGAGAAGCATTCGCGTTTCGCCACGGCGTACCGGCCGACCGGCGTCGGCGGTCTCGAGCTCGTCGACCCGCCGGACGGCGAGTGGGCCTCGATGCCGGCGTTCCCGTCGGGTGCCGGCGGCCTGGCCTCGACGGCGGACGACTGGCTGGCGTTCGGCCGGATGCTGCTCGCCCGCGGCGTCGCCCCTGCGGCGGCCGGCGGGCGGCGGGTGCTGTCGGAGGAGGCCGTCGGGTTGATGACGACCGACCACCTCACGGCCGATCAGCGGGCCGACAGCCGGCTGTTCCTGGAGGGCCAGGGCTGGGGTTTCGGCGGCTCGGTGGACGTCGCCCGCGAGGACCCCTGGAACGTCCCGGGCCGGTACGGCTGGGTGGGTGGCACGGGCACGGCGGCGCACGTCGTGCCGTCGACGGGCACCGTGACGATCCTCCTCACGCAGCGCGAGATGACCGGCCCGGAGACCACGCCCCACCTGCGCGCCTTCTGGCGGCACGCGGCCGGCTGACGCCCCTCGCCCGCGTTCCTCCCTCAGAGCTGGTGCGGGTGCTCAGGGCTGGTGCTCAGTGCTGGTGCAGGTTCTCCCGGGCGGCGGCGACGACCGCCGCGGTCAGGGCGTCGAGGGACGGCGTCCGCAGCGCCCAGCGCTGCCAGTACAGGACGACGTCGACCGCGCCGGCCGGGTCGATCGCCACCAGCGCGCCGGATCGCAGGTGCGGCGCGGACTGCGGGTCGGGCAGCATGCCCCAGCCCATGCCGAGCAGGATCGCCGGAGGAAGTCGGCGGACGACGGCACGTGGTGGGCCGGCGGGTCGCCGTCCACACCGTTGTCGCGCAGGTAGGCGTGCTGCAGGTCGTCGTCCCGGTCGAACACCACGACCGGCGCGCTCGCCAGTGCCTCGGCGGCGACGCCGTCCGGCGAACCAGCGCGCCGCCACCTCCGGGGCCGCCATCGGGCGGTAGCGCAGGGCCCCGAGGCGCGTCGACCGGCAGCCGCGCGACGGGCCGTGCCTGCGTGCTGACCGCTGCCATCACCGTGCCGGCACGCAGCAGGTCGCCGGTGCGTGACTCGTCCCCGCGGTGCACGTCGAGCAGCGCGGCGCCGGCCACCGACGCGAGTGCGGGGAGCGCCCAGGTGGCGAGGGAGTCGGCATTGACGGCCACCGGCAGCACGGGCAGGACGGGGCGCGCCGGGGCGGCGCCGGCAGCGTCGGTGGTGGTGGCGCCCGCCGGGCCGAGCTCGGCGGCCGCATCGGCCAGCAGCAGGTCGACCTGCCGCGCGAGCCGCACCAGGGCCGCGCCCGCCGGGGTGGGCCGGACCGGCCGGCTGCGCACCAGCAGCACCTGTCCGGCGGTCGACTCCAGGGCGCGCAGCCGCTGGCTCACCGCCGAGGGCGTGACGTGCAGCACCCGCGCCGCGGCGTCGAGCGACCCGTGCGTGACGGCCGCCGACAGGGCCCGCAGCTGGTCGATGTCCGGCTCCACCTAAGCCAGGCTAATGCAGCAGGAGTTTCTCGTGCTGGGCTTCAGAAGCGAAGACACCTACCGTCGAGGGGTGACCTCCTCCGCGCTCCTCGCGGCCGCCGCCGGCCTCGGGCTCGGCCTCTCCCTCATCGTCGCGATCGGCGCGCAGAACGCGTTCGTGCTCCGGCAGGGCCTGCTCGGCGAGCACGTCGCGGCCGTGGTCGCGGTGTGCGTGGCGTCGGACGCCGTCCTCATCGTGCGCGAGATGCAGACGCGCGTGTCGAAGGGAACGAGGAGACGCGGCTGCCCCACATGCTTGAAGGCGGAGTGGAACAAATCATCCCGAACTCGATCACGATCGTGGTCGCGGAGGCCGCGACACCGTCCTCTGCGCCGCCTGGATCCGGTTTCTCGACCGGGGCCACGGAGTTCGCGACTCGCGCTTCTGGGGCGGGGCGACTCTCGAGGAATGGCGCCGCAAGGGCATCTACCGGGCCACCCTGTATACCGCGCGACCTGGCGCAAGGGCGCGGCAAGGTCTACCTCGAGACCGACGCCTCGGACGACAGCAACCCGATCCTCCAGAAGCTCGGCTTCGTCCCGGTCACGAGACGACGCCCTAGTCTGCCAGCCGCAGGCCTAGGAGGGCGTCAAGGCGGTGCGGGCGCGCTGCTCGGCGAGCCGCTGCTCGGTCACGCTCTCGGCCTCCGCCGCGCTCGTCTCGTGGCCCGAGATCGCCGAGACGATCCGGTCGCGGTCGAGTGTGTACAGCTCCACGTCCGTCTCCGCGCGGCAGGTGGCGATGCGCGGCACGTCGCGGAGCAGCGCGACCTCGCCGAAGTACCCGCCCGGCCCGAGGGTCGCTTCGTGCGTCCCGGCGCACTCGACGTCCACTGTGCCGGACGCGATCACATAGAAGAGGTCGCCGGCGTCACCTTCGCGGACGATCTCGGTGCCGGCGGGGACCCTCGTGTGACCGAGTCGTGACGCGAGTCGCTCGAGCGTCGTCACCGGCAGCGGGCTGAAGAGAGGCACCCCGGTCAGCACCTCCAGTTCGCGCCGCGGCACGTCCGCCCGTCCGTCGATCCCGCGCAGGCGCGGGTAGCTCACTGCGGCGAGGAAGGGCAGCAGGCACCCGGCGACGACGAGCGACTGGCGAGTGCCGAGCTGGCTGACGAGGAGCGAGCCGAGATCGACCCGATCCCGACTGCGGCAACGACCAGCATCTCGAAGACGCCGAACACGCGTGCGAGCACCTCGTCGTCGATGCCGCGCTGGATCACCGTGAAGCCCGAGACGTCGAGGATCGCGTTCCCCGCGCCGACGACCACCAGGCACGTGAGCGCCCACGGCTCGTTCGGCCACGCCGCGACGAGCGCGAGCGGGCTCCCCAGAGCACGAGCCCGCCCGCGAACGGCCGCGCCAGCCGCCGCAGCCCGACGAGGCCGATCCCGGCGAGGCCGCCGACGAGCCCGCCGAGGCCGAAGGCCGCGTTGAGCAGGCCGACGCCTGAGTCGCCGGTGTCCAGCAGCCTGAACGCGGTGACGACGAGCAGCACGTTGAGGATTCCGCGCACGAACGCCTGGCACCCGAAGAGGCTGATGACGAGCCGCGGTCCCGGCTCCGCCGCGAACGTCCGCGTTCCCGCGAGCATGTCCGCAATCGCTCCCGCCCACGCGCGGGGAGGTGCGGGCTGGGCGAGAGCCGCGAGACCTGCGAGCGCAGCCCAGAGCGAGATGACCGCGCTCACCGCGAGCACGACGTCAACGTCCGTGACGCGAGCAGGAGAGCCGCGAGCGCCGGGCCGACGAGCACGGCCACGCCCTCGAAGGTGCTCGCGGACACGTTCGTCGCGACGAGCTCCTGCGGCGTCCGCGCGAGCAGCGGCACGACGGCGAGTTGCGACGGCCGGTAGGCCGCGCCGGCCACCGCGGTGAGCGAGGCGAGCAGGAAGACGACCGCCGCCGGCCCGTCTATCGCCAGGACGACCGCCGCCGCGCCGAGGGTGGCCGCCCGGATCAGCTGGACGGCGAAAAGCACCCGCTCGCGCTGCGTGCGATCCGCGAGCGTGGTGCCGGCGAGCACCCCGAGCGTGGAGGGGAGCATGCGGACGAGTCCGAGGACCCCGACGGCAGCGGCGCCGCCAACCCGGTACGCGTAGATCGAGAGCGCGACGAAGCTCGTCCACTCGCAGACGTAGTACCCGCCCCAGGCGAGCTGGAGACGGCGCAGGTCGGGGCTTCGGAAGACGTCCTCGAGCGAGCCGAAGCGAGCCACGAGGCTGCGGAGCACGCGCACCTCGCGAGCATCACAGATCGCCGGCGCTCGATCCAGGCGCCTGGGTGAACCGGCTGGCCGTCCGGCACCACGCCGAGCTGCTGCAGCATGCGCTAGCGTCGAGCGATGGACGACCCCGGCCTCGGCCGCGACGCGCTCGTCGGGCTCTACCGCTCGATGCTCGTCACGCGGCGGCTCGAGGAGACCGGCCACACGCTCTACAAGCAGGGCAAGATCCCGGGCTCGTTCTACACGGGCCGCGGGAACGAGGCGGCGTCGGTGGGCGTTGCCGCGGGGATGCAGTCCGGGGACGTCGGCACGCCGCTGCACCGCAACGTCGGTGTCCACATCCACCGCGGGACGGAGCCGTGGCGCATCTTCGCCAACTACCTCGGGCGCGTCGACGGCCCTTCGGGCGGCCGGGACGGGAACGTCCACTTCGGCGAGCTCGAGCGCGGCCAGATCACGATTGTCAGCCATTTGCCGGCGATGCTCCCGGTCGCGGTCGGCTGCGCGCTCGCCTTCCGCATCCGCCGCGAGCCGCGCGTCGCCGTGGGCTGGTTCGGCGACGGCTCCTCCGCGCGGAGCGACACGCACGAGGCGATGAACCTCGCCGCCGTGCGCAGGCTCCCGGTCGTGTTCGTCTGCGACAACAACCAGTGGGCATACTCGACGCCGACGCACCTGGAGTACGCCTGCGACCAACTCGCCGACCGGGCTCACGCATATGGGTTCGAGGGCGTGGCCGTCGACGGCACCGATGTGCTCGAGGTCTACCGCGAGGCGCGTCGCGCGGTCGAGAAGGCTCGGGCCGGCGGCGGCCCGACGCTGATCGAGTCCGTCACGCTGCGGATGGAAGGCCACGCCGTCCACGACGACGCGTTCTACGTGCCCGCTGAGATGTTCACGGCCTGGGCAGAGAGCGACCCGGTGGAGCGGTTTCGCGCCTGGCTCGTCGAGCACGTCGCGTTCACCGACGCGGAGGACGAAGGGCTCACAGCCGAGGTGAAGGTGCTGCTCGCCGACGCGCTCCGCCGCGCCGAGGAGTCGCCGCTCCCCGACGGCGCCACCGTCGCCGAGGGCGTGTACGCCGCTTAAGCTCCTCCGGTGCGCGCGAACCGCTCGATCCCCTCGGCCACCGTCATCCCGGTCCTGATCTACCCGGACGTGCGGACCGCGGTCGAGTGGCTGAGCACGGCGTTCGGGTTCGTCGAGCGGATCCAGATCGGCGACGACCACCGGTCGCAGATGAACGTGGGGGAGGGCGGCGCGGTGATCATCGGCGACGTGCGCCACGACCGTGTGCCGCCGCAGGAGGGCCAGGTCACGCACCAGATAAAGGTGCGCGTCGAGGACGTGGACGCCCACTTCGCGCGCGCGCGCGAGCACGGCGCGGAGATCCTCAGGGAGCCGACCCACTATGAGTACGGCGAGCGGGAGTACGCCGCGGCCGACCCGTGGGGCATCGCTGGGAGTTCTCCGAGACGGTCGCAGACGTCCATCCCGAGTCGTGGGGCGGGATCCTCAAGGTGCCGGAGTAGGTCGATGGTCACCGCGGACGAGATCGCCGCCGTTCCGCTGTTCGCCGAGCTGCCGGAGGACGAGTTTCGCCGAATCTCCGAGGCAGCGGCGGACATCCACGTCCAGCCGGGCGAGTACGCCGTCTCCGAGGGCGACGAACGGGCGCTCTTCGCCATGCTCGACGGGCACCTCGAGGTCGTCAAGCTCTTCGACGGCGTCGAGCGCATCCTCGGCAACCGCCTTCCCGGCGACATCTTCGGCGAGGTGCCGATCACGCTCGGCACGCCGTTCCCGGCGGGTTACCGTGCGGTCGAGCCCTCGCGGGTCCTGCGCCTCGAGCCCGAGGACTACTACGCGATCGCGTCGCGCGAGCCGCAGGTCGCGCTCAAGGTGGGGGAGATCGCGCGCGGGCGGATCGGCGGCCTCCAGCACATCGTCGCCGAGCCTCTGCCGCCGCGCGCCCATCTCCTCGGGGCGCAACACGACCGATTCTGCTCCGACTTGCGGCAGTTCCTCGATCGCAACGAGATCTCGTTCGAGTGGACCAGGCGGGAGGAGGGCGCGCCGACGGAGATCCGCTTCGCCGACGGCGGGACGATCGTCGAGCCGACGCTCCGACAGGTGGCCGACGGGGTCGGCCTGCAGACGCAGCCCTCCGACACCGAGTACGACACCGTCGTGATCGGCGGCGGACCGGCCGGTCTCGCCGCGGCCGTCTACGGCGCCTCCGAGGGCCTGCGCACGATCGTCGTCGAGCGCGAGGCGCCCGGCGGGCAGGCCGGCACGTCTTCGCGGATCGAGAACTACCTCGGCTTCCCCTCCGGCGTCTCGGGCGAGGAGCTCGGCCGCCGCGCCCATCAGCAGGCGAAGCGGCTCGGCGCCGAGATGCTCGTCACGCGCGCGATCACCGGCATCGACGCAGCCACGCGCACCGTCACCCTGGACGGAGGTGACACCCTCCGCACCCGCACGATCGTCATCGCCACCGGCGTCACCTGGCGGCATCTGCCGATCGAGGACTTCGAGCGCCTCGTCGGAAAGGGCATCTTCTACGGCGCGGTCCGCAGCGAGGCACCGGCCACGCACGGCCTCGACGTCCACATCGTGGGCGCGGGCAACTCCGCCGGCCAGGCGGCGATCTTCTTCGCCAACCACGCGCGCAGCGTCACGATCCTCTGCCGCTCGGACTCGCCCGCGAGCATGTCCCACTACCTCGTCGACCAGATCGGGACGAAGCCGAACATCCACCTCGAGACGCAGCGCGAGGTGACGGCCGTTCACGGCGACGGCTCGCTCGAGGCGATCGACGTGGTCGACCGCGCGACCGGAGAGACCACTCGCCGTGCGTCCGGCGGCCTGTTCATCTTCATCGGCGCCGATGCCGACACCCGCTGGCTGTGCAGGGAGATCGCGCTCGACGAGCGTGGCTACGTCGTGACGGGCCCGGACGTCCGTGCCACCGGCCGCTGGTCGATCGAGCGCGACCCGTTTCTGCTCGAGACGAGCGTGCCGGGCATCTTCGCGTGTGGCGACGTACGCTCGAGCCCGATCAAGCGCGTGGCCGCGGCGGTCGGCGACGGCAGCATGGCAATCGCCTTCGTGCACCAGTACATGCGCGACGAGTAGGCGCTGTCCAGCGCCGGTTTGCGGTCCGGCCGAGCGGGAAGGACAAGGGCGAACGGCCCGTTCGCGCCGGCGGGCCACCCGATTTCTCTCGGCGGCGACGTGAACAGGAGGTGAGTGACGTATGCCTGTCTGGGCGTGGGTCTTGATCGTGGTCGGAGCCGTCCTCGTGATTGCTCTGATCGCCTGGCAGCTGATGAAGCAGCAGCGAACGCGGAAGCTCCGGGGCGAGTTCGGCCCCGAGTACGAACGGACGGTTTCCTCTGCCGACAGCAGGGGAGAAGCGGAAGCCGACCTTGCGGCGCGCAAGGAGCGGCGGAAGCAGTTCGACATCCGGCCGCTCTCGGGCGACGAGCGCGCGCGCTACACCGACGAGTGGCAGGCTGTGCAGGCGCAGTTCGTCGACGATCCCACCGGCGCCGTGGTCCGCGCGGACGCCCTGATCCAGTCAGTGATGGTCGAGCGTGGTTATCCGATGGAGGACTTCGACCAGCGTGCGGCCGACGTCTCGGTCGACCACCCGCGCGTGGTGGAGAACTACCGCGAGGGCCAGAGGCTCTACCGGAAGACCGCCTCGGGAGAAGGCACCACGGAGGATCTCCGGCAGGCGATGCGTGCCTACCGACGGCTGTTCGAGGAGCTGGTGGAGGAAGGCGATGTCGACGACGCCGGATACGACACGGCCGACGACCGCGCAGATCGCGAGGCGCTCCGCCGTTGACCGTGAAGACCTACGCGTCGCTTCAGGCTCGTTGTCGCCGAGCGATCCTCTCCGCGTAGGAACTGGGCGGGAGCGGGTCGACCCCGCTCCCGCCCGGTCAGCCCAGCAACTCGACGTCGTCGTCGACGGCGATGCGGCCGGGCTCGACGATGCCGCAGTCGAGCGCGATCTGGCCGTCGAACTCGTCCACGATCCGCTGGAGGACGCTCGGGTCGGGCTCGATCGTCTCTGGGTCGAACGTCGTCATCACGCAGCGCGACCGGAGCTTGACGACCTCCAGCACGGCCTGGCCGACCCGGACGCGGCTACCGGGCCACTCGCGCTCGGCGAGCCCCTCCACGCCCCGGACGAGGATGTTTGGGCGGAGCCGCCGGCGGTCCGCGCCCAGCGCGGCGACGGCGCCGTCGGTGACCAGCGAGATGGGGAGGACGTCGAAGCGGTCGAGCCCGTCGGAGCGCGCCAGGCAGGCGCCGTTCCACGTCGCCATGCGTACGGCCCGCAGCGTGCGCGGGTCGTTCCACGGCAGGCCGTCGACGAGCGGCTCGCCGTCCGGCGTGAGCACGGCCGAGAGCGCGAGCAGGTCGGGGTGCGTACGAGCGCTGATCATGCGGCCGTTCGCGGCCCGCACGTGCACCGCCCGGTCCCCGGGGATGCCGACGGAGAGCAGCTCGGTCGCCGTGAGCTGCTCCCCGCGCAGTGACTTGACCGGATAGCGCCAGATCTCGTCGACGTGCACGCACCGTCCACGCTAACGGTTAGTCCGGCGTGATGTTCTGGTTCAGGCGGAAGAGGTTGTCCGGGTCGTACCGGCGCTTGAGCTCGACGAGCCGGCGCCAGTTGGGGCCGTACCAGTCCCGGAGGCGGTTCGTCCGGCCGGCCTCGGGCTCGAGCGCGTTCACGTAAGTGCCCGCGGTCGCGTACGGCTCCAGCGAGCGCCGCGCCGCGCGGGCCCACTCCACGTTCGCCGTCTCGTCCTCGCCCGGCTGCCAGATCCCGATCACCCACGCCAGCCAGCCGGCGTCGCGCTGGGCGAATGCCGTCGCGTTCACCGGCACGCGCCGGACGGCGCCACCCATCTGCGTAAGGATCACGTGCGAGCGCAGCGACGGCACCGAGGTGAAGACCTCGAGCAGCCCGTCGATCGCGCCGTCCTCGAGCGCCGCGAGGGTCTCGGCGGCGTTGTAGTTGTGCAGGCCGTGCGGCGCGGTCTCGTCGAGCATGGACTGCAGCGCCACGTAGGGCATCGGGCCGACGATGTCGAGCGTCGGCTCGCCGAGCGCCCGCAGCGGCGCGATCACTCGCTGCGCCTCTTCGAGATCGCCGGCGTACGTCGGCGCGATCCCGACGGCGAGCCTGCCCCAGAGCGTCTCCGGAAACGGCGCCTGAGGCGGCACGGTGACGAGCACGAGCGCGCTCGTCAGCTCGTCGGGCGCGGAGCCGAGGACGTCGCGCGCGCCGCGCAGGATCTCCGCGGCCCGCTCGAACGGGAAGAGCATGAGCCCGCCTGTCACCAGCGGCCCGACCTCGTTGAGGCGGAAGACGAACTCGGTCACGACGCCGAAGTTCGCTCCGGCGCCGCGCACGGCCCAGAAGAGGTCGGCGTTCTCGTCCTCGCTCACGCGCACGATCTCGCCGTCGGCGCTGACGAGCTCGACCTCGAGCAGGCTGTCGATCGTGAGGCCGTGCTTGCGCTGCAGCCAGCCGATGCCGCCGCCCAGTGTCAGCCCGGCGACTCCCGTGTGAGAAACGGTGCCCGCGGGAACTGCGAGGCCGTGCTCCTGCGTGGCGCGGTCGAGCTCGCCGAGCAGCACGCCCGGCTCGACCTTCGCGATGCGTGCCAGGGGGTCGACGCCGACGCGCTTCATCGGCGACAGGTCGATCATCAGCCCGTCGTCGACGACGGCATGCCCGGCCGGGCTGTGGCCGCCGCCGCGGACCGAGATCGGCAAATCGTGTGCGCGCGCGTGGCGGATGGACGCGGCCACGTCGGCGGCCGTCAGGCATTGCGCGATCAGTGCCGGCCGCCTGTCGACCGCGGCGTTCCATACCGTCCGCGCGTCGTCGAAGCCGGGCGACGTGGGGTCGAGCACGTTTCCTGCGATCGAGAGCGGTTCCGTGACGAGCATTGCTGACCTCCGGGTTCAGTTGTAAACTCTGATTCGGAGGTTATAACTCTGAACCGGAGCTTATGTCAAGTCAGAACCTGAATCCGTTCTCCTACGCCGTGCTCGTGCTGATCGGAAACGGCGGCGCCGGCCCGCACGACCTCGTGCGCATGGCACGCCAGGGCCGCATCTACAGCCCCTGGGCGGAGAGCCAGTACTACGCCGAGACGAAGCGGCTCGAGAAGCTCGGCTACCTCACCTCCCGCCGCGAGCCCGGGGTGACTCGACCGCGGACGCACTACGAGCTGACGGAGAAGGCGCGCGAGGCGCTCGCCGAGTGGGCGCCGCAGCCGACGCCTCTCCCGAAGATCCACAACGAGGGCATCGTCCGCGTCCTCGGCGCCGACCTCGTCGGCGAGGCGCCGGTCGTCGAGAGCCTGCGGGCGCTGCGGGAGGAGATCGCCGACGCCCGTGCGCGCCTGGACGTCGGCCAGGCGGTCGCGGAGACGCTGCCGCATCGGGAGAAGTACCTGGCCCTCAACCACCGCCTGGCGACGCGACTGCTCGACGCCTTCTCGGCCTGGGTGGACGAGGTCGAGGTGGAGCTGGGCGGTCGCTAGGTCCCGTCGGGGCTGGCCGCGTAGAGCTCCCATTCGCCGACGTCCTTCAGCGTGTGTGTGCCCCGCGTCTCGAAGCCGAGGCCCGAGCCCGCGACGAGATCCTTCACGGTCCGCGAGACGAGAACCTCGTTCGCATCCGCCGCGCCGCACACCCGCGCGCCGATCGCGAGGGCAACGCCCGCGACCTTGCCCTCGTGGATCTCGCACTCCCCGGTGTGGATCCCGGCTCGTAGCTCGAGGCCGAGCGGGCGGACCGCCTCCATCGTGGCCTGGGCGCAGCGAACCGCGCGTGCGGGCCCGTCGAAGGTCGCGAAGAAGCCGTCGCCGGCCGTGTCGCGCTCGTCGCCCCTGAACCGAGCGAGCTCGCGGCGCACTGCAGCATGGTGCTGCGCGAGGAGATCGCGCCAGCGTTTGTCGCCGAGTCGAGAGGCGTGCGCGGTCGAGTCGACGATGTCTGTGAAGAAAAGCGTCGTCAGCACGCTGTCCGGAACGGTGGGGGCGGGCTCGCCGCCGAGGAAGCGCTCGAGCTCGTCCACGATGTCGAAGGACGTGAACATGCCCCAGTAGTCGATTCCGGAGACCCGCATCGCACGCGCCCCGGGAATCTCGGCGGCGACCGCCAGCGATTCCTTCACGGCGAACGGAGTGTCGCGATAGAGGACGAGCGTGGGCACGCGGACGACCGCGTACACGTCGCGAAGATCGGTCTCTTCGAACGCGCGGTTCAGCGCGTATCCCATTGCCGGGCTCGCGCCGACGCGAAGCTCGTTGGCGAACCAGTACCGCATCTCCTCGGACCCGGCGAACGACGGCGCCACGGCGGCAAGGAGCTCGTCGCACCACTCCTGCGTGCCCCAGTTCTCCCGCAAGGTCGGGAGGTCGTCCAGTTCATGAGGCTCACGGGCGCCCGTGTGCGAGGGGTGGAAGAGAGCGAGCGCGTGCGTCTTCTCCGGGTAGGTCGCAGCAAAGAGCGTGGCCATCAGGCAGCCCTCGTGGGAACCGAAGATCGCCGCTCGCTCCGATCCCACCGCGTCCATGACGGCACGGACGTCCTCCATCCGCGTTTCGAGCGTCGGGAAGGAACCTCCGCGGTCGGACAGACCGGTTCCCCGCTTGTCGAACAGGATCACCCGAAACGAGCGGGCAAGCCGCTCGTAGAACGGGCGCCAGTAGTCCGACTCCCACCAGTAGACGAGGTTCGAGACGAAGTCGGGGACGCAGACGAGATCCGTCTCGCCTTCCCCGACGACCAGGTAGGCGATCGAGACCCCACTGCTGCGTGCGTACCGGATGTCGAGCAAGCCGACAGCGTCCCTCATGCCCGCGAGCTGTCGCACGCAATCGGTACCACCCGGTCAGAACCAGCCTCGAGCGTCCGCCTCGGGCGAGGCTCGGTCACGCAAGTCGCCCCAGTCATTCGATGAGTCACCCCACTCATGCCGACCACCAACGAGGATTGCTCTGATCTTTCCGGATCTTCGTCGGGCAGGCAAATCCAGCTGCCGCCGCGGCGAAGGACGTACGCGGGCTGTGGGAGTCCCTCAAGCCTCTAGATGGAATCGCTGAAGTCCTTCGACGCTGTCTGTCGGCAGCAGGCCATTGAGTTGCGCGACGCGGCTGGCGGCCGTGCGGTTGGATACCCGTAGTTTCGAGTAGATGTTCGAGAGGTGGAATTTGACCGTCTGTACGGTCACCCACAGTTGCCTCGCCATCTGGTCGTTCGAGAGCCCCTGTGCGGTCAGCCGCAAGATCTCGAGCTCCCGCTTGGTCAGGCCAAACTCCCGCGTCGGCGCCCTCGGAGCGGGTGGCTCTCCCCAACTGCCCTCCTGGCTGAGGTAGAACGAACGGGTGTATAGCTGGCGTGCTGCTGCGGCGATATCGGCACCGTGCGCCTTCTTCACGACGTAGACGCTGGCGCCTCCGGCGATCGCAGCGTCGATCTGAGCAGGATCGTCGGAGCTCGACAGCACGATCATCTTCAGTTGCGGGAAGCGCCTGCTCGTCTCCGCCAGCCACGACAACCCGGTCGGGTCGCCCTCGCAGATCACGGGGTCGACGACGGCCATGTCGGGCGCGAGCTCCTCCACGAGCTTGCTCGCCTCGGTAAACGATGTCGTCGTGGCCACCACTTCGACCGACGCGGCTACCAGCACCAGCTCGATCGCCTTGGCCCAGAGCGGCTCATGATCGACAACAACGGCTGTCTTACCCTCCACACGTACCTCCATCGCTTGACTCACCATCAAAGAACGGTTTGCCACAAAGCAAGACCGCCTAGACCCACAAGCATCTTCCGCGTCCCTCAGCTACCCCACAATGACCCAACTGGGTCAATTCCTCGGCCTGTTCGCGGCTGTCGGTGACCCCGACACTGATTCGCGACGCGCAGAAGCACATCAGAATCGTGCCGACGGTCGACCGCACCCACGCCGGATACCTCGGGCCGAGCCACCCGCTGCCGTGGGCGCGATGAGCGGCGCTAGGGGGTCCAGTTTTCGGCGAGTGGGGTGAGTTGGAGCTCGTGTGTTGCTGCGCGGGCGTCCTGGTCGGCGAGAAAGAGCACCGCTTCGGCGATTCGGTAGGGGTCGGCGAGCGCCGCGCGTGGCGTGCCTGGACGGGTTGGGCCGGTGAGGGGTTCGATGCCGGCGTCGATGATCAGGAGCGCCACGTGGATTCCTTGGGGGCGGAGTTCGAGCGCGGCGGCGTTGGTGATCGCGCGGACGCCGAATGCTCCGGCCGCCCACAGGCCGCGGCCGGGCATGGCACGGCGTGCCGACCCGCCCGTGACCTGGATCAGCGTCGCCGCTCGCCCCTGGGAGATGGCGAAGCGTCCGGTTGCCGACAGGAACGAGAACGCGGCACGAGCCGGCGCTGCAGTCCACCCCTCGAACCCGTCGAACTCGGCCTCGACGATCGGCCCGCCTCCGAACGGTCCACGGCGATCGCCGCCGTAGGCCGACGCCGCGTTCAGCGCGAGATCGACGCCGCCGTGTGCTGCGGCCGCTTCTTCCAGCACGGCGTGGACGCTCGCAGGGTCGGTGACGTCGCCCTCGAGCGCAAGAGCCCCAGCCTCGCGAATGCCGTCCAGAGTGTCCTGCGACCGGGCGACCCCTGCCACGGCCCAACCGTCCCTCACCAGTGTCTCGATGACCGCGCGGCCCAGATTGCGCGCTCCGAACACGACCGCGTTTCGCCGCTCCCCGTCCTTCTTTGTCATTGAATCGCTCCCGGCTCGGTCCGCTTGCCGCGTTTACGCCCCGCGAACGCTGCAATCCTTCCTGACCGCGAGTCTATTGAGGCACACCACAGCCGCTTCACACGCACCGGCCACCGGGAGTCCCACGCTTGCAGCCCTTCGTCCACGAACCGTTCGGTGCGGTCGAGGTGAGGAAGTGATCGCGATGTCTGTTCGGCAAGCTCGTAAGCGTGAGCGTCGTCCTATCCTGCTCGCAGTGCCTTCGCGACGCAACGCTTGACGAGCACCTTTACGAGGTTCGCTTTGTAGTCGACGGACCCGTTGTTGTCCTCGACGGGTTCGGCCGTGACTGCGGCGATCTCGGCGGCTTGCTCGATGGCGATGCGGTCGGAGGCGTCC
Organism: uncultured Actinomycetota bacterium; assembly: GCA_963794075.1. Taxonomy (GTDB): domain Bacteria; phylum Actinomycetota; class Actinomycetes; order Actinomycetales; family Kineosporiaceae; genus DATKNA01. The sequence goes on along the minus strand of CAWCCY010000002.1, from coordinate 33,953 downwards.
GATCCATTGAGGATGTGCTCGGCCTCCGGCACACGGACCGCGCGGGGCCCGACGGAGCCGATCGCGATGCGGACGTCGGACAGGGTTCCCGACTCCTCGCGCAGGGCGACGCTGATGGTCGCAGCGGGGCGCTCGTGGAAAGCGATCTTGTCGTGGGTGATCCTGGTGCCGCGCGGCGGAATCGGAATGCGGATGCACGTGAGCAACTCGCCGGGGAGGAGGGCGGTCTGGTAGGGGCCGACCAGGAACTCGGAGAGTGGCAAGTGACGGGCGGTCGGCGAGCCGTCGCCGCATTCCACCTCGGCCTCGAGGGCGAGGAGGAAGCTGGCGGGATCCGAATGGGGATCGGAGAAGCAGAGGTTGCCGCCCAGCGTGCCGATGGTGCGGACGCGGAGATTGGCGACGCGACGCTCCATGGCGGCGAGCGCGGGCAGAGTCTCGGCCACGACGGGCGACCGCTCGATCTCGCGGTGGGTGACCGCGGCGCCGATCCTCAGCGTCCCGTCTTCGAGCACGATGCCTTGCAGCTCCCGAATCGGCTTGATGTCCACCAGGTGCCCGTAGCTTGCGAAGCCGAGTTTGAGCAGCAGCAGGAGCTCTGTCCCCCCGCAGTGAACGGCGGCGTCGTCGCCGTGACGACGCAGGATCTTCGAGGCCTCGTCGACGGAACGTGCTCGGTGTAGGTCGAACGGGGGAAGCCTCACGACACCGCCTCGGTCTGTGAGAGCGCCTGCAGAGCCGTCTCTAGCCCGTCTCCGAGCTTCACGGATGCGCCGAGGTCGAGCAGTGTTCGTCCCACGGCGGCGAGGCCGACCACCGGGTAGAGCGACTGCGCCGTCGGCCCCATGTGACCGATGCGGACGAGGTTGCCCGCACCCTGTCCGCCGGAGACCATGACGCCGTAGCGCGCGCGGCAGTGGTCACGCACCTGCGTGTCCGTCAGGCCCTCGGGGACTGCGAGCGCGGTCACACAGGGTGCACAGATCCTCTCGCTCGCGGGCCAGAGGTCGATCTCCATTGCCCTGGCTCCGGCCCGGCAGGCCGCGGCCGCTCGTTCGTGCCGCTCGAACGACGCCTCGAGGCCCTCGTCGAGGATGACGTCGCAGGCGGCCTCGACGCCATGCAGGTCGACGACCGACGGCGTGAACGGGAACTTGCCGTTCTCGAGCCACTGCTCCTTCCAGTCCAGCATGGAGAGGAACGAGGCTCTCGGCGCGGCCGGGTTGGCGCGGATGGCGCTCCACGCGTCCGCGCTGACTGTCATCAGTGACATGCCGGGAGGTCCGGCGAGGCATTTCTGCGGCCCCGCGACGCAGACGTCGAGTTGCCACTCGTCCGGCCAGATCGGGATGCCGCCGAGCGAGGAGACGCAGTCGACGAGTGTGAGCGCACCGTGGCGCTTCGCGATCGGCCCGATCTCCTCGACGGGATTCAGCGTCCCCGAGGGCGTCTCCGAGTGGACGACGGTGACGAGCCCTATCCCCGGGTGTTCGGTCAGGAAGCGGTCGACGTCGCCGGGGTCGACGGCGTCGTTGTAGGGCACCTCGAGCTCGTGGAGTTCGGCGCCGAAGTCCGCGAGCCAGTAGCCCATGCCCTTACCGAAGACGCCGCTGACGAGATTGAGCACCGGCATCCCGGGCCGGACGAGCGAGCGCGCGGCGGCCTCGAGCCCGAGCACGGCCTCCCCCTGCATGAGCAGGACGTCCTGCGTCGTGCGGAACAGTTCGCCGACCTTCCGTTCGGTGCGCCTGAAGGCGTCGAGGAATGCGGGGTCGTAGTGGTAGGTGATCGGCGCGGCCTGTGCCGCGAGGACCTCCGGCGGTGCCATGGTCGGCCCGGCGCTGAGCGTGAAGACGGGATCATTCACTGGAGCTCCTTTCAGCGGGCTCCGCGCACGTAGGACAGCGCGAGCGCCGGCGGTAGGTAGGAACGGCGTGCGAAGAGGATCAGGGCGAGGATGATCGCGACGAACGGCAGAGCGTGGATCAGGTTGTCCGGGATGTCGGTGACGCCCGCGGCCTGCAAGGCGGTGCCGAGCGAGATCGTGATCCCGAAGAAGAACGAGGCGACGACGACGCCGAGCGGCCGTCCGCGGGCGAGCATGGCGATGACGATCGCCATGAAGCCCTGCCCCTGCGTCAGGAACGGCTGAAAGCCCCCCGCGCCGGCGATCGAGAGATAGGCGCCGCCCACGCCGGCGAGCGCACCGGTCGAGAGCACGGCGTAGGTGCGGGTGGCGACGACGCTGACGCCGGCGGCGTCCAATGCCTCCGGCTTCTCACCTGCGGCGCGGAGATTCAGACCGATGTTCGTCGAGCGGAAGATCCAGGCGAGGAGTGCAGCGAAGGCGAGGCCGAGGTAGACGATCATCGGCTGGCTGAAGAGGGGGGCCTGGCCGTTCAGGGGCTTGCCGAGGATCGGGATCTGGTCGAGCAGCGGGATGGGATCGCTCGGTGCTGCGCCGAGCCGCGGCTGCGTGCTGGAGAACTGGTTTTGATAGAGCACGCTCGTGATCCCCTCGCCGGCGAGGGTGATGGCGATGCCTACGACGATCTGATCGAGCCCGAGCCGGACGCAGAGCACTGCCATGATCAGCGCGCCGCTCATCCCGCCGAGGATCCCGGTGAGGTAGCCGACCCAGACCGAGTGACCGTAGTGCGCGCCGAGGTAGCCGCAGTAGGCGCCCACCAGCATCATCCCCTCGAGTCCGATGTTGAGCACGCCGGCCCGCTCCGAGATCGACTCGCCGAGCGCCGTGAACATCAGTGGGGTACCGGCGAGCAAGCCGCCTGAGATCACGGTCGTCCAGAAGAGCTGGTTCACTCCGCCTCCGCCTGCGCCGCCCTGCGAAGCGGCGACCGCAGTGACCGCCGGAGACCGGCCGGGACGTAGCTTCCGCCGAGCTCGCGCCTGCGGCCGAGGTACTCGATGATCGTCATGAACAGCAGGATCAGCGCGACCAGAACGAGCAGGAAGTCCGTCGGCAGGTTCGCCTGCGAAGCGGCGAAGTCTCCTCCGGTCGAGAGGACGGCGTAGAAGGCGACGAACGGGACGACGGCGAGCGCGTTCAACCGCGCGAGGAACACGAAGGGGATGATCGAATCGCCGTAGGTCGGGATCTGGTCGGCGCGAACGTAGCCCCAGAATGGGCTGAGGATGAAGGCGGCGGCGGCCATACCGATGAGCGCGCCACTGATCAGGAACGCGGCGATCGTCAGCTGGGGCAGCTTGATTCCGACGTGTCGGGCAGCCTTGGGGTTCGCCCCGAGGACGTGGAGCCGGAGCCCGAAGGCCGTTCGGGTCAGCACGTAGTGGACGACGAAGACGGCTGCGAAGGCGACGAGCAGGCTGACGTCGATACTCGTGCCGGGGATCGGCGGCAACAGCTTGTCGAACGCGATCGCCTCGGTCTGCGGCGTCTGGATCGCAGGGTCCTGGAACGGCCCCTTGATCAGGTAGTCGGCAAGGTCGACGCCGATGAAGCTCATCATCAGCGTCGTGATGATCTCGTTGGTGCCGTAGCGGGCTTTCAGGAAGCCTGGCACGAATGCCCACCCGGCGCCCACGGCGGCGGCGAGCAGGAAGAGCAGCACGAACGCGAACCAGAGGGGGACGTCCTGCACGAGCGAGGGACCAAAGCCCGCGACGCAGGCTGCGGCCAGCGCGAACTGGCCGTTGTAGCCGAGGTTCCAGAGATTGGCGCGGAAGACGACGATCAGGCCGACGGCGATCAGGAGTAGAGGCACCATCGTCACCGCGCTCTGCTGCCAGTTGCCGTCGGAGACCCCGTATTTCCAGACGTCGGAGTAGAACGTGAACGGGTTGACGCCGAGCGCCGCCAGCAAGATGCCTCCGGCGACGAGAGCCAGGACAACCGGGAAGACCGAGCGGATGAGGACGTCGGCCAGCCGGGAACCCCACCTCAGGCCCGTGTCCTGGAAACGCGCCTGCCGAAGCGGCGCCTCGATCGGAAGCTGCGCGTCGCTCATCGGGCAGCGGTCTCCAACATCTCTGCGCCGACCATGAGGCTGCCGATCTGCTGCGCGACGCCCGGTCCGTTTTCGACCACGCCTACGAGGCGTCCGCGGGAGAGCACGGCGATCCGGTCACAGATCTCGATCAGCTCGTCGAGGTCGGTCGAGATGACAAGTGCCGCGCCGCCGCCGTCGGCGAGCTCGCGAATCGTGCTGCGCACAGTCGTCGTCGTCTTGAGGTCGAGCCCATAGGTCGGCTTGTTGAAGATCACGACCTTCGGCTCGAACGAGAGCTCGCGCGCGAGAATCACCTTCTGGATGTTGCCGCCCGAGAGCGTCCCGGTCCGGGTCGCGACCGACGGGGTCCGCACGTCGAACTCCTTCACGAGCTCCTTCGCCTTGCGATCGACGAGCCGCTTCTGCAGCCGGCCGAACTTCCAGAACGGCCGGTGGCCGATCCGCTTCAGGAAGAGATTGAGGCTGACGCTCAGCGGCGGCACGGTGCCCTCTCCGAGCCGGTCGTCGGTGACATACCGCAACCCGAGCTTTTGCCGGGCGTGGACGGACAGCCGCGAGATCGGCGCGTCGAAGAACCGGATTTCCCCGCTCGTCGGATGGCACTGGCCCGCGACGACCTCCGCCAGCGCCTGTTGCCCATTGCCGTCGACCCCCGCGACGCCGAGGATCTCCTGAAGGCCGAGGCGGAGCGAAACGTGCTCGATTCCGAACTCGGTCCCCTGCCCCGCGACCGAGACGTCGTCCAGTTCGAGGACGGTCTCGTCGACAGCGGCTCGGCGGCGGTCGTGCTCATGCTCGATTTGCTCGAGGTCCTCTCGGAGCTCGGCGACCTCGGCCGCCGCCGGAGCCTCGTCTCCGAACATCAGCCGGACGATCGTCGACCGCAGGTCCTCCGCCGACGTCGACTCGAGCTGCTGCTTACCCAGTTCGCCCACGAGGCGCCCCTGGCGCAGGACCGAGATGCGATCGCCGAGGGAGAGCGCCTCGTGGAGCTTGTGGGTGATGAAGATGATCCCCTGGCCCTGCTCCTTCAGCCGGACGACTACGCGTTCCAGCTCGGAAAAGGCTTGGGGGGTGAGCATCGAGGTTGGCTCGTCGAGCACGAGCACGCGCGAGCCGCGCCAGAGCGCCTTGATGATCTCCACCTGCTGCTGGCGCCCGAGTGCGAGGTCGAGAGCTCTCTCGTGCGGGTCGATCTCGACCGCGAGCTGCTCGGCGAGCTCACGAAGACGCTTGCTGGCTCCCGTCACGTCGAGACGAAGACTGCGGGTGTCGCCGAGCATCAGGTTCTCGAGCACGGTCAGCTCGGGAATGAGCGTCGAGTGCTGGTAGACCGTTCCGATCCCGTGGACGAGCGCCTGGCGCGGCGAGTCGATCGAGACGTCGCGCCCGTCGATCCGGATCCGGCCGGTATCCGGCCGCACGAGCCCGGAGAGGATCCCGATCAACGTCGACTTGCCGGCGCCGTTCTCGCCGAGGAGGCAGTGAACCTCGCTGCGGCGAACGCTCAACGTCACGTCGTCGTTGGCGAGGACGCCGGGGTAGGCCTTCGAGATGCCGACCAGCTCGACGAGCGGCGCGTCGTTCACCGTCTCGCATCCTCCTGGTGACGGAGACACCCGCGGCGGCCCTTACCGGGCGCCGCGGGTGTCTGCACGTCGGCGCGCACTACCCGATCAGCTTGAGGACGGCTGCCTTGCTCGACACGTTCGGCACCTTGATCTTGCCGCTGACGATGCCGAGCTTCGCCTTGCCGATCTCCTTCCACACGGAGGCCGGAGCGTACTTGGTCCGAAGCAGCGAGATGCCGCCGTTCTTGAGGGTGAGCTGGTACCCGTGCGTCCCGTAGGTGCCCCTCTTGATGTCCGCGATCGCGGCCTTGTACGCGTTCGTGAACGTCCACAGCACCGACGACAGGAACACGTGGTTCTTGTCGATCGGGGTGAGGTCGCCGATGTCGCCGATCATCCATACCTTGTGGCCGACCTTCGCAGTCTCGATGGCTTGCAGGTACCCGAACGTCGCGCCGTCGCCCATCGTCAGGATCACGTCGGCACCCTGGGCGATGACGCTCGTGGCTGCCCGCTTGCCGCCGGCCGCGTCGTCATACGCCGCGGGCCCGATCGTCGCGAAGATGATCTTCGCCGTCTTGTCGACGGAACGGACGCCGGCCGCGAAGCCGCCGCTCATCTTGTACCAGTTCGGATCCGACGCGGAGATCACGATGCCGACCTTGTGCGTCTTGGTCGTCCGTGCGGCGAGGATCCCGGCGAGATAGGAGCCCTCCTGACTTTGCGTGGTGATGTTCGACACGTAGTTCTTCACCAGCATCGTCGGGATGTCGTAGGTCATGATCGGCACCTTGTACTGCTGCCCGATGCGGGCAGCCACGGTGTCGTAGCCGCTCGCATGCGCGATGATGAAGTCCGCCCCGCTCTTGGCGAGCTGCCGCAGCACCACGTCGGTCTTGTCGTAGCCGATGTTGGTGATCGCGTTCACCTTCGCGCCGAAGGCGGCTGATGCAGCCTTCGCGTTGCTGACGCCCTGCGAGTTCCAGCCGTAGTCGTTGGTCTGGGCGGGCGTGGCGATGGCGACGACCTTGACGTTTGCCGCCTGGAGCGCGGTCCCCGCATAGGCCGCTCCGCCTACCGCTAGCGCGAGAATCGCCGCGGCGGCGAGGATTCGCACTCGTGTTCGACGCATGTGCATGAGTCCTCCCTGTCTCTCCAACGTACGTTGTCCGGGGCGGAGGGTGCCGCCTCCCGGGGTTGCCCGATCGCTCCTCCCCTGTTAGGGTCGGATGCCGACTGTCGACACTCGACCGAGCGACCATAACCGAGGGTCGGTCGGTTTGCAATGGCTGAAGCCCTCCTCAACCACGAAGCGGAAGCCAGGTCGCCCGGAGGCCGTCTCGAGAACCTGACGCTCTGGGAGCGCGTGCACGCCCACTTGCGCGAGGCGATCCTCGCCAACCAGATTCCTGCCGGCACGGAGCTGCAGGAGACGGCGCTCGCCGCCGAGCTGGGCGTGAGCCGCGGCCCCGTGCGCGAGGCGATCGGTCGGCTGGCCGCCGAAGGGCTCGTGGTGGTGCGGCCGAGGCGCGGGGCCGTCGTCCGCGAGCTGTCGAAGGACGACTTCCTCGAGGCCTACCAGGTACGCGAGGCGCTCGAGGCCATGGCGGCGCGGCTTGCGGCGTACCGACTGGGAGAGGACGGACTCGCGCGGCTCGAACAGCTGACCGCCTCGATGGAGGAGCACGCCGAGCGCGAGGAAATCGACGCCTTCTTCGAGGCGAACGCGGAGTTCCACTCCTTGCTCGTGGAGGCGGCCGGGAACCGTCGCCTCCAGGAGCTGTACGGCCAGCTTCTCGGGCAGATGAACCGGTACCGCCGCCGCTCGCTCGCCCTTCGCGGCAGCCTGCGTCAATCGGTCGCCGAGCACAGGGCGATTCTGGACGCGCTCACCGCGCGCGACCCAGATCGGGCGGGGCAGCTCATGGCCGCGCACGTTCGCGTGCCGCAGCAGCGTCTCGAGGAGTTGTCCGACGAGGAGCTGTCCCACGAGGAGTCGCAGGCGTGAGCGATCTCTCCTTCGGCGTCAATCTGAACAACCGCGAGCCGCTGATCGCCGCCGGCTACGACCTGCAAATGCTGCTCGACCTGAGCGAGGTCGTGGAGGCGTCGGGATTCGACTCGGTCTGGGTCGGCGACAGCCTGTTCTCGAAGCCCCGGTACGAGCCGATCGCGCTGCTGTCCGCAATCTCGCAGCGCACCTCGCGTGTCCGCCTCGGGACGTCCTGCATGGTCTCTTCGACCCGGAACCCGCTCTACCTGGCGCTCGAGTGGGCAACGCTCGACGTCATCTCGGGCGGGCGCACGATCCTCGGCACGGGCATGGGCAACCCCGAGGAGGGGGTGCGGCGCGAGTTCGAGGCGCTGGGGCTCGACTACGTGCGGCGCGGGACGCTGTTCGAGGAAGGGTTGGCGGTGCTTCGGGCGCTCTGGACGGAGGGCCGCGTCACCTTCCACGGACGCTACTTCGACTACGAGGACGTCTCGTTCCACTCGGGCACCGAGATGGCGCCGCTCCAGCCGATCCAGAAGCCGCCGCCGATCTGGGTCGTGTCGAACCCACGGCTCAAGGGCGACGCTCCGCCCGATGTGATCGCCCGACGCCTCGAGTCGGCGTGCAGGCGCATCGTCCGGTACGGCGACGGCTGGATGACCTGCTGCCGGGCTCAGCACCCCGAGGAGCTCGTCGAGCAGCTCGGCGCGATCGAGCGCTATGCGGACGAGAACGACGCCGACTTCTCGCGGCTCGTCATCTCTTACCAGGTGACGATGAACATCGGCGAATCGGAGGACGAGGCGAGACGAGCCTTCGACGAGTACATCTCCAAGTACTACCCGGAGCTGTCGAAGGCGATGGATCTCTCGAACTGGGGGCCTGTCGGAACCCCTGACGACATCGCCGAGTGGATCCGCGCCTTCGCCGACGCCGGCGTCGACTACTTCATCTGCCGCTTCGGCGCGGTCGACCAGTTCGACCAGGTGGAGCGATTCTCGAAACACGTCCTTCCGCTGTTCAGCGGAGAAAGGGTGGGATGACATGGCGACCGCAGCGGCTACCAGCGACCTGCTGAAGGACGCGGCCCTCATCGTCGACGTCTGCTTCTCGGTGGAGGAGGGCGACGTCGTGACGATCATCTGTGACGACGACCGCGAAGACGAGGCGCGCGCGGTCGCCGAGGTGTGCGTCGAGCGCGGCGCCTGGCCGGTGATCATGAACAACGAGACGCAGGTGCGCCGTGGCCGGGCCGATGTGCGCTTCCCGATGGCTCCGCCGACGAACCTGCACCGGGCGATGGTCGGCTCGGACGAGGTGATCATCATCGCCAATCTCGAGTGGGCGAACCGCTTCGCCCACATCAACGCGGTTCGCGAGACGTGCGAGGCGAACGGGAAGATCGCGTCGATCGAGCCGGGCATGGGGGAGTGGGGCCTCACGCAGGAGGACCTCGAGCGGTCCGCGCAGCGGACGAAAGACGCCGTCGAAGCACTGGCGGGGAAGACACAGTGCCGCGTCACGACCCCGCTGGGCACCGATTTCACCGTCTCGATCGAGGGCCGGCCGCCACTCTGCCTGACGCCGTACAAGGCGCGCGGCCAGATGATGAGCCCGATTCCGCTCTGGACCGAGGTCGCCTTCGCGGCCATCGAGGACTTCACACATGGCACGGCGGTGGTCGACGGCGTCATGCTCGGCATCGGCCTCGAGGGGCAGGTGAAGGAGCCGATCACGTGGACGCTCGAGGGAGGCCGTTGCGTGAAGATCGACGGTGGCGAGGAGGCCGAGCGGCTGCGGAAAGCGATCGACGGTGTCGAGAACGCCGACATCATCGGTGAGTTCGCGTTCGGCACGAGTGAGAAGGCGCCGTTCGGCACACCGTCCGAGAAGGGCCGTATCGGCACCGTCCACCTCGCGCTCGGCGACAACCACAACGCCTACCCCGGCGGGCAGAACCACTGCTCCCTCCACCTCGACGGCGTCTTCCTGAACGCGTCGCTGCAGATCGTCGACGACGGGACCTACATCCTCAGAGACGGCGAATGGGCGCTGTGAGTGTCGTCGCGCTCGGTGCCGTCGATCCCGTCGAACTCCCGGCCGGGAGTTGGTCCCGGATGCTGGTCACCTCGGCAACGGTCGAGGGAAACGCCAGCTCGCTCGGCTACTCCGTCTTCACGCCCGGCACCGAGCTGACTCCGGTGAAGCACGAGACCGAGGAGGTCGCGTACGTGGTGTCGGGATCGGGCGAGCTCAGGCTCGAAGGCGAGGCGGTGTCGTTCGAGCAGGGCGACGCGCTTCACATCGCGGCCGGCGTCTGGCACGCCGTCGCGAACACCGGTGACGAGGACGTGGTGATGGTCTTCGGCTTTCCGCACCCGGACTACCCGCCGACGGAACGGCGTTAGTGGCGGCGGTCGCCCAGTCGCTCCAGGACCAGGTTGCGTGGGCCTGCCGCATCCTCGCCGCCGAGGGCTACGCCGACCTCACGCTCGGCCATGTGAGCGCGCGCGGCGCCGACGGCTCGATCTGGATCAAGCGCAAGGGCGTTGCGCTGGACGAGGTCGACGCCCAGGACGTCGTCTCGGTCGAGGACACCGACGCCGCGCTCCACCTCGAGACGGTTCTGCACACCGGGGTGTACCGCGTTCGGGCCGACGTGGGCGCGGTCGTTCACGGGCATCCGCCGTACGCGACCGCGCTCGGTGCGACCGCGGCCCACCTCGTGCCGCTGACGCACGACGGGATCCTGTTCGCCGACGGGGTCGCTCGTTTCGGCGATCCCGACCTGATCGTGGAAGACGACAAGGGCGATGCCGTGGCCGCCGCCCTCGGCGAAAAGCGGGCCGTGATGATGGAGAACCACGGTGTGCTCGTCGTCGGCAAGGACGTTCCCTGGGCCGTGCTGACAGCCGCCACGCTCGAACGTGCGGCGCGGCTGCAGTCGATCGCACACACCTTCGGCGAGCTGCAGCCGATCGACACAGAGCTGGCCAAGCAGCTGCAGCCGGTGAAGTACCGCGACGAGTTCGTCTCCGAGTACTGGAAGGCCTGGCAGCGCCAGCTCTGCCGCGCGGGCGGAGGGATCGGTGGAGATCGCCCTTAGCGTCAACGGCGCGGCGGTGGCCCGCGACGTCCCGCCAGAGGAGCTGCTGCTCGACTTCCTCCGGGACTCGCTGGGACTCACGGGCGCGAAGAAATCCTGCGAGGTGCAGGTATGCGGCGCCTGCACCGTCCTCGTCGACGGGCGGCCGGTCAGCGCCTGCTGCTACCTCGCCGCCGACGCCGACGGACGCGAGGTCACGACGATCGAGGGCCTCTCCGGGCAGCCCGAGTTCGAGCGGCTCGAGGAGGCGTTCACCCGCCACGCGGGACTCCAGTGTGGCTTCTGCACCCCGGCGATGCTGCTGACGGTGAGCGCTCTGCTCGCCTCCGGCGAGCTCGACTCCGAGGAGGAGATCAAGCGCAACCTCGCCGGCAATCTCTGCCGCTGCACCGGCTACCGCGGGATCCTCGAGGCGGTCGAGGAGCTCGCGGGCTCGCGATGACGGCGGTCGTCACCGAGCCCGGGACGCAGGTCGGCCGCTCGGCGCCACGTCGCGACGCGCGCGAGAAGCTGCGCGGCCAGGCCCAGTTCGTCGGAGACATGCTCCTCCCCCGGATGCTCCACGGAAAGGTGCTGCGCAGCCCGATCGCTCACGGCCACATCGTTTCGATCGACACCTCCGCAGCCGAGACGATTCCAGGCGTCGTCTGCGTCCTGACCGGCGTGGATCTGCAGGACATCGACCCGTACTACGGACATGCGATCAAGGACCGGCCCATCGTCGCCATCGACAAGGTGCGCTTCCACGGCGAGCAGGTGGCCGCCGTCGCGGCCGAGACGCCCGCCGCCGCGGCGGCTGCCGTCGAGGCGATCGCGGTCGAGTACGAGGAGCTGCCCGTGGTCGGTGATGTCGAGACCGCCACGGCCCATGGGGCTCCCCTCGTCACCGACCGCGAGATCGTCCCGGGACTCTTCCACGGCCTGGGCGAGCTCGCTCCGCGCGACGGGAACGTCTGCTACCGCTACCGGCTGGACAAGGGCGAGCTCGAATCCGTCTTCGCGCATGCTGACGTCGTCGTCGAGGGCGACTACACGTTCCCGGCCGTCTACCAGTACGCGATGGAGACGCACACCGTGATCGCCCAGTACGAGGGCGACGAGGTCACGCTCTGGGCCAACTGCCAGCATCCCTTCCTCGTTCGCGCAGAGATCGCCGACCTCTTCCGCATCCCGGTCGCGAACGTGCGCATCCAGGTGCCGTACCTCGGCGGCGGCTTCGGCTCCAAGTCGTACACGAAGATGGAGCCGCTGACGGTGGCGCTCGCGCGGAAGGCGGGGCGGCCGGTGAAGATCCAGAACAGCGTGGGCGAGTCGATGGTGACCACGCGGCGGCACAACATGCGCTGCCGGATGCGGACCGCCGCGACCAAGGACGGCCGATTGCTTGCACGCGAGGTCGTCGCGCTGCTCGACACCGGCGCGTATGCAGACAACGGGCCACGCGTGGTCGCGACGGCGGGCGACGCGGCGCCCGGACCGTACCGCTGGACCGCACACCGCGTCGACGCGTCGTGCGTCTACACGAACCTCGCGCCGGCCGGCTCGTACCGTGCGTTCGGCGCGACGCACATGCAGTGGATCGGCGAGTCGCAGGTCGACGAGATCGCGCGCCGCTGCAGGCTCGACCCGCTCGACGTGCGGCGCCAGAACCTCTGCCTGCCGGGCGAAGAGATCCGCGCCGGCGGCAAGCCTCTCGATGCGGACCTCGTCGGCGACGTCGAGAAGGTCGCCGCGTCGGTCGGCTGGGACGAGCCGAGGCCGCCGCTCGTCGGCCGCGGCGTCTCGGTGGGGCTGCTCGCGGCCGGAGCTCATCCCGTCTCGAGCGCGATCTGCCGCCTCGAAGCCGACGGCCGGGTCATCGTCCTCGTAGGCACGACGGAGATGGGCCAGGGTCCGCGCACGGCGTTCGCGCAGATCGCCGCCGAGGAGCTGCGCATCGAGACAGAGCGCGTGACCGTCCGCGGCGCCGACACACGCTTCACGCCGTACGACCGCTCGACCGGCGCCTCGCGCTCGACGACCATCGCCGGTCTCGCCGTCCAGCGTGCGGCAGCCGACATCCGGCAGCAACTCGAGCGGATCGCCGGGGCGAGCGACATCGGCTCCGACGACTACCTCGCGCTGATGCGAGAGCACTTCGGCTTCGCCGGGGGCGAGCTGATCGGCCGCGGCGAAGTCGCGCCGGTCGGCACCGGCTCCTACGCCGAAGGGCCGGTCTTCTGGGAGGTCTGCGTCGCCGCCGCCGAGGTCGAGGTCGATCCGGACACGGGCTTCGTCCACGTCCTCCGTACGGCCACCTGCGCCGACGTGGGCCGCGCGATCAACCCGCAGCTCGTCGAGCGCCAGGACGAGGGCGCGACGCTGCAGGGGCTCGGCAACGCGCTCTTCGAGGAGATGGTCTACGAGGACGGCCTGTTGCTCAACGACACGCTGCTCGACTACAGGGTGCCGAGCTTCGAGGACCTCCCCGGCGAGATGACGTGTGTGATCGTCGAGAACGGGGACGGACCCGGGCCGTACGGCGCCAAAGGCTGCGGCGAGGGGGCGCTGGCTGCCGTGCCGGCGGCGATCGTCAACGCCCTCGCCGCCGCGGGGGTGCCGATGAACCAGCTGCCGTTGACGCCTGAGCGCGTCTGGCGGCGGATCCAGGACCTGAAGGAGGAGGGCCAGTGGCCACAGTGAGACGAGCAGCGGTGATCGGGACGGGGACGATGGGCCCCGGTATGGGTGCGGTACTCGCCCGCGCCGGCATGGAGACGGCGCTGTACGACGTCAGCGAGGACCAGCTCGAGAAGGCGAAGCCGGCGGCGGAGCTCGCGTCGACCGTGCTCGAGCGGCTCGAAGCCGCGCAGGAGGACGGCGGCTCGCTCCGATTCGAGACCGACCTGGAGGCTGCCCTCGACGGCGCCGAGTTCGTGATCGAGGCGGTGCCGGAGAAGCTCGAGCTGAAGCATGAGGTGTTCGAGCGGTTCGAGCAGCTCGTTCCGCCGGAGACGGTCCTCGCATCGAACACGAGCGGCATCCCGATCACGAAGATCGCCGAGGCGACCGAGCACCCCGAGCGCGTGGTCGGCATGCACTGGTCGAATCCCCCGCACCTGATTCCGATGATCGAGGTGATCCCGGGCGAGAAGACGTCGCGCGAGACGGTCGACACCACGGCCGAACTCGTCCGCCGCGTCGGCTACCACCCGGTCGAGGAGAAGGAGGTTCCCGGGTTCGTCGAGAACCGGATCCTCTACGCGATCCTCCGCGAGTGTCTCGACCTCGTCGACCGCGGGATCATCAGCCCCGAAGGCCTCGACCTGAATGTCCGCTGGGGGATCGGATACAAGCTCGCCGTCATCGGGCCGATGGAGCTGCTCGACATGGCCGGCCTCGACATCTACAACGCGGTCGGCTCCTACCTCAATCAGGATCTCTCCACCTCGGGCGAGGTCTCGAAGACGATCCGCGACCGGATCGAGCAGGGCAGGCTCGGGATGAAGACCGGTGGCGGCCTCTACGACTACACCCCGGAGCAGATCGACCAACTGCGCGCCCACCGCGCCGGCAAGCTCGTCGCGGTTCGCAAGGCACTGGAGGCGTAGGTGCTCAGTCCAGCAAGACGTGCTCGCCGGCCTGACTGGAAGGAGCACTCGTGAAGGTCTGGTTCCTCGACAACGGCTCCATCGTCATCGAGCACACGCAGCTGATGTGGAACGTGCCCGGGCCGCAGGTGCGGATTCCCGTTTACAGCGTCCTCGTCGAGCACGAGCAGGGCCTGTTCCTCCTCGACACGGGTATCGATCTCGACCACATGAACCGGGTGCTGCCGTTCGAGCTGCCGGAGCAGACGGAGGACCAGACGATTCCAGCGCAGCTCGAGACGTGCGGCTTCTCGCTCGGGGACGTAACCGTGCTCGTCAACTCGCACCTGCACATCGACCACGTCGGCGGCAACCAGCTCTTCAAGGGGACGGACGTCCGCAACCTGATCCACGAGAAGGAGCTCGCGCAGGCACGGAACCACGAGGCCTTCGAGTTCTTCGGCTACTCCGACAAGTCGTGGGACTACGACGGCGCGAACATCGAGACGGTGTCCGGCGACCACGGGCTCGCCACGGGCGTGACACTCATGGAGACGCCGGGCCACACGGTGGGGCACTACTCCTTCCTGCTCGAAGGGTCAGAGCGGTCGATGCTGCTGGCGATGGACGTCGCGTACACCGCGGCGGCGATGGAGAAGGGGATCCAGCCCGGCTTCCACCACACGCCGGTGGACGGCGTGCGCTCGATCGCCAAGATCAAGCAGCTCGCGGCCGATCGAGGCGCAGAGATCTTCTACTCGCACGACATGGACGCGTGGCAGGGCTACAAGCACGCGCCCGACTTCTACGAGCTCTAGGAGGACGAGGCATGGGCAAGCTCGACAACCGCGTCGCGATCGTCACCGGCGCCGCGCAGGGGATCGGCAAGGCAATCTCCGACAAGCTCGCGGACGAGGGCGCGACGGTCGTCGGCGTCGACGTGCAGCCGGGCGTCACCAAGCAGGCTGACGTCTCGCGGGAGGAGGACGTCAAGAGCGTCGTCGACGAGACGGTGGCCGAGCACGGCAAGCTCGACGTGCTCGTGAACAGTGCTGCGATCGTGCCGTTCACGGCCTGGGACGACATCGACTTCGCCGAATGGCGGCGGATCATGGCCGTCAACCTCGACGGCACGTTCCTCACGAACCACTATGCGTCGAAGCCGATGCGCGAGGCAGGCTACGGCCGTATCGTCAACATCGCCTCCAACGTCATCCTCGCCGGAACGCCGAACCTCGCGCAGTACGCTGCGTCGAAGGGCGGCGTGTTCGCCTTTACGCGCGCGCTCGCCCGGGAGCTCGGCAAGTACGGCATCACTGTCAACTCCGTGGCGCCGGGGCTGACCGCGACGGAGGGCGTGCTCGCGAGCCCGCACGCCGAGGCGTTCGAGTTCGTGCAGATGCTGCAGTGCATCCCGCGGCGCGGGGAGGCCGTCGACATCGCGCCGGCAGTCGCTTTCCTCGCCTCGGAGGAAGCCGGTTGGGTGACCGGCCAGCTGCTCGTCGCCGACGGCGGAATGTCTCACAACTGATGGCCGGGCGCGTCGGAGCGATCCTGGCCGTTGCCGACGTCGACAGGTCGGTTGCCTTCTACCGGGACGCGATTGGATTCGAGGTCGAGGCGCTGTACGACGATCCTCCCTACGCAACCCTGACGCTCGCGGGGACGCGGCTGTCGCTCGCAGAGCAGGGACATCCGGCCGAGGACCGGCCGCACGTCGAGCTGGTGGCGACACCAGACCCGTCGAAGGCAAACGTCGTGCTCGTCGTCGAGGTCGACGACGCTAGGGCCGAGCACGAACGGGTCGCCGGCCTGGGCGTCCGCTTTCTCGCCGAACTGTTCGAGCCGCCCTGGGGAGGCTGCCGCTTCTTCTGCGTGGATCCGGACGGCTACCTCGTCGAGATCGAGCAGCCGGCATGAAGGCCGTCGTCCTCCGCGCTCCGGGCGACGTCGGAGTCGACGAAGTGGCGGAGCCGGAGATCCTCGACGCCGGCGACGCCATCGTGGCGGTCAGCGCGACTGCGATCTGCGGCGCAGACCTCTTCCCTTACCACGGCCTGACGCCTGGCTTCGAGGACGGCACGATCCTCGGCCACGAGTTCGCCGGCGAGATCGTCGCCGTCGGAACCGGAATCCAGAGCCTCCGTGTTGGACAGCGGGTCGTGAATGCGAGCATGATCTCGTGCGGCACCTGCCCGTCGTGCGGCGCGGGCCGTGTCACGCAGTGCGACGGCCGGTCGCTCTTCGGCTACTCGGGGGTCTACCCGCGCCTCGACGGCGGCCAGGCGGAGCTCGTGCGCGTGCCGCTGGCAGATCGAGCCCTCCGGCCCCTCCCGGACGCGGTCTCGGACGAGGCGGCCGTCTTCCTCGCCGACATCCTCCCGACCGGCTACGGCGCCGTCGTCCGCGCCGGCGTCTCGGCCGGGGACACGGTCGCCGTCGTCGGCTGCGGGCCCGTCGGGCTGATGGCGATCCTCTGCGCCGTCCACGCGGGCGCGAGCGTGATAGCGATCGACGGCGTCGATGCGCGGCGCGAGCTCGCGGAGAAGCTCGGTGCGCGTGCCGTCGACCCCGCTGCGGCCGCGGATTTGGTGTCCGGGGAGACGGGCGGTCTGGGCGCGGACGTCGTGATCGAGGCCGCCGGCGTGCCCGCCGCGCTCGACTCTTCGCTGCGACTCGCCCGCGGCCGAGGCACGGTCTCCGTCGTCGGCGCCCACTTCGAGCCCGACTATCCCCTCGACAACGCACTCATGTTCGAGCGGGAGCTGACGCTTCGCTTCTCGATCGGCGACCCGACGGCCGACGGCGGACCCCTGCTCGACCTCGTCGCGTCGGGCACACTCGATCCGGCCCAGGTGATCACGCACCGGATGACGCTCGCCGAGGCCGGCGAGGCCTACCGCCTGTTCGACAGCCGCGAGGCGACCAAGGTGGTGCTCGCGCCCTGAAGCGGGGCGCCGTCCTCGCGCTCGTCGTCGTGGCCGCGGGCTGCGGCGGGTCGAGCGTCATGCAGCCGAAGCCCGAAGCCGCGCCGAGCATGCAGTCGGTCAAGAAGGCGTTCGTCGCCTACCTGAAGCGCAAGGAGCTCAACTACCGCTGGGTCGCCTGCGTGCGCAACGGACGGCGGTATCGCGGCCGGCCGATCGTCCGCTGCAACGTCAACTTCGGGATGGACCCGCACGTGGAGGCGTACTGCGCGGTCGTCGAGGATGGACGGCTGACGACGAACCACGACAACGACGCGATCCCCTGCGGCCACGACGACGCCGGGTTCACGGCGCCGGTCGAGCCGTCCTCCTAGGCGCTCCGCACGCGCCCGACGAGCGCCCGCCATAGCGCGACGACCCCTAGGCGCAGCCCGCGCACGGGCTCCGGACGTTCAGGCTCGTGTGGCCCCGCCGGCTCGGGCCGGTCCGACTGCACGGATCGCTCGCCCTGCTCGAGCCGGCGCTGCAGGCAGTCCGCGAACTGCGCGGTCAGCTGCTTCGCCACCTCGGGCACGACGCCGCGCCCGTACTGCGCGACCGCGCCCTTGAGCGTCAGGTCGGTCACGATGTCGACATGTGTTCCGGAGCCCGCGGCGGTCACCGTGGACTCGATGACGGCGTCCGCGCTGCCGCGGTTCTTCGCCTCCCGCGCCTTCGCCGTCAGGCGGACTCGGCGCCCGACCTCGTCGACCTCATCGCGGACGACGCGAACGACGAACTGGAGTGAGATCGGCCCGAGCTTGACGCGAAGAGCCGCCTCCCACTCGTTCTCCCCGATCACCTGCGTGAGCTCTGCGCCGGGCATGCAGGGAACGACCCGCGGGACATCGTTGAGCAGCGCCCAGGTCCGCTCGGGAGATGCCGAGACGTCGAACTCGTTCGACAGCCGCACGAGCCGAGTCTAGGCTCTGGCCTTGATCTCGGACGCAGAAGTGCTCGCCGCCGTCGACGCGCGCCAGGACGACGCGCTGGAAGTGATCAGCTTCGTCCACGCACACCCGGAACTCGGTCACGAGGAGCACGAGTGCTCGCGGTTCGTCGCCGGTCGGCTGGAGTCCGGCAGGCTTCGAGCTGGAGTACGGAGGTGGAGGAATGGAAACCGCGTTCCGCGCGGTGCTCGACGAAGGCCGGCCGGGACGCTCCGTCGGGCTCGTCTGCCTCTACGACGCCGTGGCCGCCGTTCGGCCGGACGGGAGCATCGACGCCGTCCATTCCTGTGGCCACGGCCCGATCGCCGGGGGCGTGACCGCCGCGGCGCTGGCTCTCGCCGATCGAAGCGACGCCTTCGTCGGGCGGCTCGTCGTCGTGGGCTGCCCGGCCGACGAGATCCATGCGCCGAACACGGCGCTCCGCGGCGGCGGCAAGGCGCTCTCGGCCGAGGCGGGGCTGTGGGACGACGTGGACGCAGCCCTCTACGCGCACCCCGAGTTCATCGACACGGTGTCGCTCGAGTCGCGATGGATGCAACGGCTCAGCCTGGTTGTCAGCGACGCCCGGTCGCTGGACGGCGAGCCCGAGCCGCCGCTGCGGGCGGCCCAGGCGGTGCTGGCCGCGAACGAGCCGGACGTGATGGTGGAGCGGCTCGAGCTCGACGGCGATGTCGAGGAGGGAACGGGGCTCGTCCTCCGGGCGCACGTTCTCGTATTCGCCGACTCGGAGGACGAGCTCGAGCAGCGGGCCGCGGCCGTCGTCGATCGCCTCCCCGAAGGAGCCTGGACGCGCGGGAGAATCGTGCAGGGAGTTCGCCCGGACCCCGAGGTGACGCACGCCGTGTCGTCGGCGTTTGCAGCAGCGGGCCGCGAGCTTCGTCGCCGATCCGCCTCCGCTCCCCTTCGCGACCGACTTCGGCAACATCAGTCAGCGCGTCCCCGCCGCGCTCGTCGGAGTCGGCCGACCGGAGGGCTGGGCTTTCCACGCCGACGAGGGTGCGATCCAGTTCGCGTCGGATGCGGGGATCGACTCGGCCATGGCGATCGCCCGAGTGCTGGCGCTCTCGACCGTACGTCTCGCAACGCCTCGATGACCTCGCGGAGACCGGTGCGCGCCGCGAAGGCGCCACCGTCAGTTGACGACTGCAGGCGACATCGAGTTGTGCTCGGCTCGGCTCGTCTCTCGAGCGCGTGCTCATGATGATGGCAAGGCGTGCGTGTTCGTCGTAAGGTGGCGGCCGTGGAGACCTGGGAGGCGCTGAGGTCGCGCCGGAACGTGAGGGAGTTCTCGGCCACGCCGGTGAGCGAGGAGGATTTGGCGAGGATTCTCGAGGCTGGCCGGCTCGCGCCGTCGGCGAAGAACTGGCAGCCGTGGAACTTCGTGCTCGTGACCGACCGCGATCAACTCCGCGATCTCACCGGGGTCTGGCAGGGCGCGTGGCATGTCGGCGGCGCCGCGGCTGCCATCGCGATCGTTGCACCGAATCCTCCGGACGATCGCTGGGCCGGGCTCCTGCAGTACGACCTTGGTCACTCGACGATGCTGATGATGCTCGCCGCGGCCGACCTCGGGATCGGCACATGCCACTCGTCCGTGCAGGATCAGGAGCTCGCTCGGAAGATCCTCGGTTTCCCGGAGGACCATTTCCTCGCATACGTCCTCTCGCTCGGCTACCCGGCCGACGGGCCGCTCCGGCCGCTCAGGCGGCTAAACCGGCGGCCGTTCGACGAGGTCGTGCATCGGGGCCGCTGGTAGCACCGCCGCGACCCACTCTGGCGAATACACCGCTCGCCAAACGACTAGCGTGGTCTCAGCTTCGCGAGGAGCCGCTCCGTCAACCTCACTGCCTGCACGCCGCGCAGGTCATAGGAGCAAGAGGCCAGGTTCGGTGCGAAGCCGCGAAAGCGATAGATCGACTCGATTCCGTCGGAGGCTGTTGGGCAGGTTCCCCGGAAGGGGTGCGCTCGTAGGTAGGGGCGGTTGAGGGCTGCAACGGCGCGACGCAGGGCCAGCAGCTCGCTGGGCCTGAGGGGACGAGGCCGATACCCGTCGCCGCTGATCGTCGTGTCGCTAATTCGGAAGTGTCGATCCGCACTCTGCCCGCCCAATGCAGGGAGTCCGCCGTGACGAACGACGGTGACAATCGGCTGCAGCGCGCGTGACCCGGAATGCGAGCCTCCCGCCTGTGAAGCTGCTCCGGGCGAAGCGCCGATCAAGGCGCCGAGTAGAACCAGGGCGACGGTGAAGGCGGCTGTGAGCGTTCGGGTCATGATCGTTATACGCCGCGGCGGTTCAGATGATCACAGATCGCCCTGCTTGGAGGCGCGCGCTCAGCCTGCGGCTGGCGTCGCGCGTCGCACACCGCGAGTTCCAACGACATCCGGGCAAGTTGGCGACGTTCACTGAGCACTACGGCGGGAAAAGCTGAAGCCACGTGCCGTGCTGGTCATGCTAGGACCCTGTAGGTGATCGTGGTGATTGGGGCGGGGCCGGCGGGGTTGGCATGCGCGGCGATGTTGCAGGGCGCGGGCGAGCGTGTTGTCGTGGTCGAGCGCGGCGGTGTGGGTGCGGCTTGGACGGAGCGTTACGACCGGTTGCAGTTGCACACCGTGCGTTGGCTTTCGTGTCTGCCGGGGTATCGGATGCCTCGTTCGTTCGGTAAGTGGCCGTCGCGTGAGCGCGTGCTCGAGTATCTGCAGCGGTATGCCGAGCGGCACGTGCTCGAGGTGCGGACGGGGGTCGAGGTGGAGCGGGTCGATCGTGGCGCCGCGGGCTGGGTGGTCAAGACCGCCGGTGGCGGGATCGAGGCCGAGCGGGTTGTCGTCGCGACCGGTTACAGCAACGTTCCGTTTCTTCCCGATTGGCCTGGCGTGTTCGCCGGGGCGATCGTGCACTCTGCCGACTACCGCAACCCCGCGTCGTACGTGGGGCGTCGGGTGCTTGTCGTCGGGGCGGGGAACTCGGGTGCGGAGATCGCGGTCGACCTGGTGGGCGGTGGCGCGGCAGCGGTCTTGCTGTCCGTGCGCACGCCGCCGAGCATCGTCCGTCGCGACACGCTCGGCGTCCCGAGCCAACTCCTCGGAATTGCGACGGCGCACCTGCCGGTGCCGATGGTCGATCGCATTGCGCGGACGCTGCGCCGCGTCTCGTTCCCGGATCTCGCACCGTACGGGTTGCCGGCGCCGAAGCGTCCGTATTCCGACTTCCTGCGCCGGCGTGTTCTCCCGATCCTCGACATTGGTCTTGTCGAGGAGGTGCGAACGGGTCGCGTGCGTGTGGTCGCGGCGCTGGAGCGGTTCGAAGGCAGCAGCGCCGTGCTCGCCGATGGCGGTTCGGTCGAGGTCGCCGCCGTGATCGCAGCGACGGGCTTTCGCACCGGCCTGGAGCCGCTCGTCGCTCACCTCGGAGTCCTCGACGACTACGGCGAGCCACTAGTTCACGGCGAACAGGAGCATCCCAAAGCGGCCGGCCTTCACTTCGTCGGCTATCGGGTCACTCTCGGCGGCACGTTCCGGCTTGTCGGCATCCAGGCGAAACAACTCGCCCGAGCCGTCGCAGCAAGTCGTGCCTCTGAGTGAGACGGCGCGCCACTCGTAGGCCCGGGGGCGGTTTGGGCCTCTAGGCTGCTGGAGCGAGTTGCTCTTGGATCCAGGCGTCTGCGTCTAAGGTCTCGAGGCCGTGCGCCAAGCCGATCTCGCGTGAGAGAAGCTTTCGCGCTCGTACGTAAAGGTCACGCTCGCTCGGCGAGAGGTGCGACCCGTTGCCTTTCGCGATCAGCCTGCGCTCTCGGAGCGCGCCATCCCGCACGACCTCCGCTAGTCCCAGGGGATCGCCGCCTGCCAGCTTGGTTTGCGTGTCTTTCCTTCGTTTTAGCCAGGCATCGTCGCTGGGCGCGTGGTCATGGCGCAATGTCTCCTGCACTCGGCGAAGCTCGGTCTCGCTGAGCAGCGGGCGCAGAAGCTCACGTGCGCGCTCGATCGGCAGTGTCACGGTCAGGCCGTCCGCGAGTGCGAGCACGACGACCTCCCGCATCGCACCCTGAACCAGCCGCTTCTCCCGGGCAACCACATGCCCGACCCCATGTGCGGGGTACACGACCGCCACTCCAACCACCAGCCTCATGTTCTCAGGGTAGCCATCTATCACGACACTGCCTGGGCGCGGAACTCGTCGAGCCTCTTGGCGCTATTGGGAGACGGGACGAATCCCTTGTACAGATCGCTACACGCTGATCCAGCTCGTCTCGACCGGCGGCGCGGACTCGCGTCGAACGAGAAGCCTGACCCGGCCGCCGGCGGGGAGCTCGACGCGGAAACGCCCGAGCTCGTCCGCTTCGGCGCTGGCGACGATCGCGGAGTCGTCGCGCTGGACGAGTACCTCGGCCCTCGTCGGCGGATCGAGCTGTCCGAGAAGCGCCAGGCCGGGATCGGCGTGATGGATCTCGAGGTCGACGTCGAGGTCGCTCGCTCTGAAGGTCACCGCACGCGCCCTCGCGACTCCCGAGCGGGCGAACGCGACCGATTCCTGCTCGAGCAGCGAGTCGGAGAGCAGCTCGGCCAGCGCCGCGTCCATCCTTCGCCAGTCGAGGGCCGCGTTCGCGAACAACGTCACTTCGGCCGGAATCGGATCGACGTCAGCCGCGAGCAGGCGCAGCTCACCGAGGAGCCGTTCGCCCTCGCCGTTGGTTGCCGTCTTGTCGGTCATCGCGAGAGCTCCTGGAGATCGCGGCTTCTGCGCAGCGTATCCAGGCAGCGCATCCGCGTCGGGCCGATGGCCCCGATCGGCATGCCGAGGGCGGCCCCCACCTCCTCGTAGCTCGGCTCGTGGTCGGAGAGGAGCAGCCGCAGCAGCGTCTTGCAACGGTTCGAGAGCCGCGCGAACGCGCGCCAGAGCAGGCCGTCGCGTTCCCGGTCGAGCAACAGCCGGTCGATCGTGTCGTCGTGCGGCGCCTCGAACAGATCGGGCTCGTCCGTCGGTTGCTCCTGGCCGCCGTGCCTGATCACGCGCAGGGATTCGTGCCGGGCCGTCGTGGCCAGCCACGCGCCGAGCTTGTCCGGCTCGCGGATTCGGTCGAGGTGCTCGACGAGGCGAAGCCAGGTCGTCTGCGCAACGTCGGCAGCGTCGTCCCGCGAGAGCCGGTGTGCGCGAGCCGTCGCCCAGACGAGCCCCGAGAAGCGGTCGACGATCGCCTCCCAGGCCGCCTGATCACCGGCGGCGGCGGCTCGTAGCGAGTCGGCGTGATCCATTGTCTCGTGCATTCTGGCTCAGGCCGTTGGAGGCAGTCCTGACAGCACGTAGCCCATTCCGAGGCCTTGCCCCTTGTTCTGGACGAGCGAGCCCCATGCCTGGGGTGACGCCTGTGTGGGACCGACACGGCATGCGATGGCTGCCGCAACCTTCGGCGCAGCAAACGAGGTTCCGCTCCAGCGAGCCCAGCCCGAGTTGAAGATCTTGGAGGGACGGCTACCGTTGCGCTCCGCGTCCTCAGCGCCTCCCGACCCCAACCCTCCTGGCCCCCACTGCGTGATGAACGACGAAAGCACGTTCTCGCCTTCGGTGCAGCAGGCGACCCACGGCCCGTAGTTCGAGAACCAAGAGCGCGCTCGTTTCGGCGAGATGGATCCGACGCCGATCACGTTCTTCCGGTACCTGGGGTCGAGACGGAAGGCGGCGGGATACTGTCGCGCCGGGCAGTTCTGGTTCCCGGCTGGGGCGACCAGCACGGTCTTCTTCGCGTTGATCTCCCTGAGCACGAGCTCGAACGTCCAGCTCGGTGGTCCGGAGCTGCCGTACGTGTTCGCCACCAGGGGTTTGTTGGGTAGCGTCGCAAAGGCGAACCCGACGTTGATGACCTGGGCAGTCCGGTGTGTCCACAACGACCGTGCGACCGAGGCCTCTGTGGGGATCGGCGTGTCCGCTTGGACGCTCTCGATGAACCCCCCGTTGTGGTTGACCAGGGTGATCTCCGCCGATGGGCAGGCCTGCGCGATCACACCGGCCACGAAGTTCGCATGCCCAACCAGGGTGGCCAGGCGACCGTAGCGATCGGTCACGTAGAGAGACTCCGCCGGCTCCTGGATCCACCCATACTGGCTGCCCGCGCCGCCCGGCAAGCGGGTGAACCACTGGCCGCGCTCGATCGTGACGATTCCCGACCCCACCTGCACTGGGCCGTCGTCGACATAGCCGGAGTCGATCACGACGACGCTCACCGATTGTTCGGACGACAGGAGCGTGCCGACGGCGCCCCGCGGCTCCTCGGGAGGCCCGCCGGGGCATGTGTGGTAGTTGGACGAAGGGTTGGTCGAGGGGATGAGCACGTGGTTCGGCGCCACCTGCTGCAACGGAATGTGCTTTTTCGCCAGGAGCTGGCGCACATCCCAGACGAGCTTCGCGACGTCCGGGTCAGGCCCCTTGCCGGGCGTTGTCTTCAGGCGCCAGATATGGACGTCTTCGGGTGGAGGTTGTTTCAGTCCGCCGAAGACCGTCTGCCCCGTGTCGAACGCGCGGCGGCTCCTGAGCAGCGTCCTGACGTCTCTATCCTCTCCCGCTCGCTCGCCGACCAGAAGCTCGTCGATCACCATCGTGACCGCCGTCCAGCCCTTGCCGCGGATCGGGTAGTAGGCGGTGCGTCGGAAGGTTGCGACTCTCGTCGTGAAACTACTCAGGTACTTCGTCGGAGGCTTGTTCCCGTTCGCCGCTTTCACGGGACTTCGCACTGCTCCTTTCGCACTCCCGACGAAGAGTCCAGGCACCGCCGTCGCAGCGCTCGCGAGTGCAGCGCGGCGCAGGAGTTCGGCACGTGTCAAGCGATTCGTCATCTCGTCCTCCGATTGGCGTTGATCGGTTGCCTGCCTGAGAGGAAGAGCGATGCGAGTTGAGTTTGATACAAGCTCGAGAGATTGTCTAGGGACGGGGAACCGAGCGAGGGGCTTGCGCTTGCTGAAGAAGCCTTCATGCTCGTTCAGGAAAACCCCAGCACGGGTCTTGCGGCTGCAGAGCGGGCCCTCGCGCTCGCCCGGGAGCAGCACGACCGGGAGGCAGAGGCCGCGGCCCTACATGCGCTCGGATTCGCACAGTACGCGCTCGGTGATTCCCACGCGCTTCGCACGATCCGGCGTGCTGTGCGGGTCGCCGAGCAGCACGGCGACTCACGCCGTGCCGCGCTCGCGCGCCGGAACCTGGCGGTCTATCTCGCCTATGCAGGAAAGGCGAGCGCCGGCCTGCGGGAGATCGACGCGGCCTGCGCGGCACTGCGCGGGATCGATCGAGCGCGGAGCGAGGTCTTCCGGCTGGCAGTGTTGGGGCTCGCAGGGCGCCTGCCGGCGTCGGCCGTCGACTCCGGGCGAGCGCTTCGGACGTTACGTCGGGCCCGAGACCGGATCTGGGAGGCCCGGTTGCTGCACAACCGCGGGACGTTGCACATGGACCTCGGGAACGCTGCGACTGCCAGGAAAGATCTCTCCGCTGCCCGCGCGATCTATGCCGAGCTCGGCGCCGAGGCTGCCGTCGACGACACCGATATCAAGCTCGCCCGCTTGCGGCACCTCGAAGGAGCGCCCACCGAATGTCTCGCCGAACTCGACGCGATCGACGTCGGGTCGCTCTCGGATTGGGCCTCCTGCTGGCTCTTCCTGACTCGAGCGGAGGTACTCGTCGGCCTGCGCCTGCTTCCAGAGGCTCGAACAGACCTTGCCCGCTTCGTCGAGACCTCTGCCCGAGCCGGAGCAGTCGATTCGGTCAACAAGGCTCAGCTCGCTGCCGCTCGGCTTGCGCTGCTCGCCGGCGATCCGGAGTCCGCCGCCTCGCTGGCCGTAAGCGCGGGCCGCTCGTTCGCTGCCCACCGGCAACCGGCCTACTGGGCAGGGGCGGCGAGCCTGACTCTTGCCGCCTCGGTGGCACGCGGCGCAGTGCGTCCGTCCTTGCTTCGGACCGGTCTCAAAGCGGCGGCAAAGCTCGCAGCGACCGGTTACGCCGTCGAGGAGCTCCGAGCACGGCAGCTCGTTGCCCGCGCCGCGGCCGAGTTCGGCAGCCTGCGCCTCGCCCGCCGTGAGGCCGAGGCCGCCAGCTCGCTTCGGAGAGGCGGGACGGTTGCGGATCGCGTCGAGTTCTGGCATGTCGAGGCGCTCCTGCGGCTCGCCGAAGGGGACGCTCTTGGCGGCGAGCGAGCGCTGCGACGCGGGCTCCAGCTCCTCGAGGAGTATCGTGCCGCGCTCGGTGCCGTCGAGTTGCGCGTGACGGCATCGGCTTTGGGAGTCGAGCTCGCCGAGCACGGATTGCGACTTGCCCTCTCGACCGGCAAGCCGGAGAAGGTGCTCGCGTGGGCAGAGCGGATGAGAGCCAACGCGTTGCGACTCCCGCCCGTGCGGCCGCCGGCAGACCGGAGGCTGCGGGCACGTCAGGCCGAGTTGCGCCGTGTCGCCGCCCAGATCCGCGAAGCCGAAAGCAGGGGCTCGTCCACCCGTGCGCTTCGGACGCAACAGACCGACCTCGAGCAGTCCATCCGCGCGAGCGCGCGCCTTGCACGCGGCGGCCGAGCCGCAAGCACGGCCGCCCCGCGAACACTCGACGCTGCGAGAGCCCTGGGTGACCGTGCGCTCGTGGAGTACATCGAGGTCGACGGTGCCCTGCGAGCACTGACGCTGTCCCGTGGCAGGCTCGCGATGCGCGAACTCGGCGAGAGCGCCACCGCGACCACGGAACTCGAATGGCTGCGCTTCGCGCTGGGCCGCCGGGCGCGGAGGAACGCCAAGGCGTCCGGGCCGCTCGACAATGCGTCCGCTGCCGCGGCGCGACTCGACCGTCTTCTCGTCCAGCCACTCCTGGCGATCCTCGGCGATGCCGACCTCGTCGTCGTTCCGACGGGCGCGCTCCACGTGCTTCCCTGGGCGATGCTCCCCTCACTGTCGGGTCGAGCGCTCGTCAGCGCACCGTCGCTGTCGGTGTGGCTTCGGCTCGCTCGTCACACGGTGTCGCGGGGGCGGAAGACGGTGCTCGTGGCCGGCCCACGATTGCAGCACTCGGGCCCGGAGGTTCGCGATCTTGCAGAGCTCTACCCGAACGCGACGGTGCTCTCCGACACGGCCGCGACCGCAGCCGCGGCTCTGCGCGCACTCGACGGAGCGGCGCTCGCGCATGTCGCATGTCACGGGCACTTCCGGTCCGACAGCCCGCTCTTCTCGTCGCTCGAACTCGCCGACGGTCCGCTGACAGCGTTCGATCTTCAACGGCTGCAGCGTGCGCCCGCTGTTCTCGTCCTCTCTTCATGCGACCTGGCACTCTCGGATCACCATCCAGGCGACGAGCTCCTTGGTCTCTCCTCCGCCCTGCTGTCGATGGGCACGCGCACCATCGTCGCGAGCGTCGTCCCGGTCCCGGACAGGGAGGCACGTCGGCTGATGCTCTCGTTCCACAAGGAGCTTTCCAAGGGCCTCCCGCCTGCGGTGGCGCTCGCTCGTGCGCAGGCGAACCCGAGACGGAGCTCGCTGCGGCTCGCCCCGTTCGTCTGCCTCGGCTCCGGCTGAGCTGGGCGACGAACGCACTGTGGGAGCGTGGCTAGCGGTTTACCGCGAGCCGGCGCCGGCGGCGTATGCGTACGGGTGGTCGAAGACGTCGAGGGCGTCGTTGCCGTCGACGGGAACGTCGAAGACCTCGGCGGCGAGTGAGTCGACGACAGAAACACTGAGGCTGTTGTCGGCCTTCCACCAGAGCAGCGAGACCTGGAGACCGTCGCTTTCGCGATAGGCGAGTTCCCGGGGGATCAAGTCCGCGGCCGAACAAGCGTGCACTTGGTGTACCTCCTCTCGTCCTGCGTCATCGTCAACAGAGCAGGTCGGGCCGCCTGAGATACATCCGCTCGACAAGCGCGAATGTCACGGCCGAGACAAAGTGGATGTATCGAGCGGCTCGCGCGCGGCTCTCAAGAGCGTGGAACAAACGCTCTCCATCCTCGACGCAACACGCATGCATCGGTCGGCGATCCGACCTGCGGTGACTCGCACATTCGCGTTCATCGACATCGTCGGCTCGACGAGCCTGATCGACGCGATCGGCGACTGGGCCTGGGTCGAGCTGCTCTCCTGGCACGAGCGCACGCTCGGAGTGCTGTTCGAACGTCACGGCGGCGAACTCGTCGACCAGGCGGGAGACGGCTTCTTCGTCACCTTCGCCGAGCCCGCCGACGCGATCGCCTGCGCAGTCGCGATCCAGCGCGTCCTCGCTCGTTGCCGCCAGGCGAACTCCCTCGCGCTCGACGTCAGGATCGGCCTGCATCGGGCACGCGCACTCCGTTGCGGAGCCGCGTACCGGGGCAAAGGCGTGCACGTGGCGGCGAGAATCGCGAGGCTGGCTGGAGGAGGCGAGATTCTCGCGAGCCGCGACGCCGTCGAGTCGAGCGGGAACCGCTTCGCTTCCTCCGTCTCACGCGCCGTCGAACTCGCAGGCATCTCGGAGCCAGTGGACGTACAGCTGATCGAGTGGTCGCCCCGGGACTGACGATCGCCGTGGTTCGCACGATCGCTTTCTTCGTGTGGCAGCTGGTCCTCGCGCTGGTCGTCACGGCGGCTGCCGCCGCCTTGTGGTCACTGGCGATTGGTAAAGGATTCGTCCACACCTTCGACGTCACCTTGTGTCTGGTCGGCGGCGTTCTCCTGATCTTCGGCGCAGGTGCGATGACCCTCCAGATCACCTGGAAGAGGTCAGTCAGCAAAGGGAACGTGCAAGGGCCACAAACACGTGGGCGTGCTCAATTCCGGATGACGTCTCCGTCTCGGCGCTTGAACTGGCGCCGCGACCAGTTCCGCGAACGCGCCAAGCTGAGCTCCCTCTCCCGAGCACGGCACGTTTAGCGCGCAGAAGGCCTCTCCTCGCACGGCGGCGTACGCGGGAGTGCGGAAGGCGAATGCGTCGCCACGGCTCCGTCGTTGCCGGACCGTCCTGGAAGTCAGTGGAACGGATTGGTCGGCGGGCAACTGTCGTCTGCTTGACACCTGTTGTGTGCCGGCGCGAACAGATGTGTACGCCGTGCCCTCGACGTCCTCTCTTCCGTGTGTACGGCCACCACAGAAGGAGGAGCGATGCACACACGAACTCGCACCAGGATCGTCGGGACGATCGCTGCGGCCGTCGCAGTCGCGGCCACGGTCGTCCCGTTGGCAACCGCAAGCCCGACCGCTGGCAAGCGGATCCAGATCCCCGCGCGGCTCGTCCACTTCCAGGAGCCGGGCTCGACGGGATACCTTCCGCCGACCATCGGCTACCGAGAGCCGGGCTCGACCGGGTACCTCCCGCCCACGATCCGTTATCGGGAGCCTTGAGCCGGACTCGATCGGCTACCAGCTTCCGCAGGCTCGCCGATCTCTCGGCGGACGAGCTCGTTCACTCCGTGGACGAGCTCGTCCGCGCCGCGCGGATCCGGGGCCGTTCCGATACGTGAAAGAGCCGCGCAGCTTGCAGCCCGTGGTTCAAAGAACGGTCGCTGATCCGAGCAGGAGCTGCGTACCAACCTTCACCGACTGCCACAAGGAGGAGCCAG
Organism: uncultured Actinomycetota bacterium; assembly: GCA_963794075.1. Taxonomy (GTDB): domain Bacteria; phylum Actinomycetota; class Actinomycetes; order Actinomycetales; family Kineosporiaceae; genus DATKNA01. The sequence continues at coordinate 4,272 of CAWCCY010000002.1, read as the reverse complement.
CGCTGCCCGAACCAGAGGCAAAGCATGAAGCTTGCTAAGCCCGTACCTCGTCCGGCTCCGCCCTCCCTGGCGGCCCGGGTACGCCCGCTAGCCAGGGGGAGAAGCCGCAAAGGATCGCGGCTTCCCTTCCCCCTAACCTTGCCGCTGGGAGGGATAGTCCCATGTCTCTTCTGGATGGCCGACCGTCGACCCTTCGCTTCACGCGCGAAGGATTGCTGACTCGATCCCAGTCGCGCCCATCACGAAATGGGTCGGCGGCGCGCTAATTTCGCCGCGCGACTTAGGAGACTCTTCGTGTCAGGCCAGCCCAGTAAGGATCTCTGAGTTCGCGGCGAAGGATCTTCCCGGCCGCGTTGCGTGGGAGGCGATCGGTGAATTCGATCTGCTTTGGCAACTTGTATCGGGCTACCGAGTTCGCGCAGAAGTCGAGTATGTCGTCTTCGGCGCCGTCGGTGCCAGGTTTTACGACGACGACCGCGTGGATCGCTTCCCCCCAGCGTTCATCGGGGATGCCGAAGACGGCGGCTTCGACGACCGAGGGGTGTCGTAGCAAGACCTCTTCGACCTCGCGCGGAAAGATGTTGACGCCGCCCGAAATGATCTTGTCGTTCTTGCGGTCGATGAGGTAGATGTACCCCTCTTCGTCGCGGTAGGCGATGTCGCCGGCCGAGAACCATCCCTCGTGTACGGCGTCGCTGCTCTCCTCGGGTCGATTCCAGTAACCGGAGAAGAGATAGGGGGAAGTGCTGAAGAGTTCCCCGGGCTGTCCCGGCTCGACTTCCTGGCCGTCCTCGTCGAGGATGCGGACTGAGGTCAGGGGAAAGGGAGACCGACGCACTGGAGCTTGCGCAGCTGATCGGCGGGGCGGAGGTTCGAGACGATCCCGCCTTCGGTTGAGCCGTAGCACTCGAAGAGGAGGCCTTCGCCGAAGCGCTCGACGATGCGCTCTTTCGTCACCTGTGCGAGCGGCGCGGCGTTGGAGATGATTGTTCGGAGCGAGCTGGTGTCGTAGCGGTCGAGAACGTCGTCTCCGAGGGCGAAGAGTGCTTGGAAGTGGCTTGGCACCATGAAGACGTTGGTCGATTTGCCAGTTTCGATCGCGCGCAGTAGCAGTTCGGGGTCGAAGTGCGGCAGGATCTCGCAGGTGCCGCCGAAGAACACGGGGGCGAGGGCGAATGCGAACCCGGCGCCGTGGTAGAGCGGCGCGACCGCCAGGGCACGGTCGTCGGGGCCGTAGCAACCGTATTCAACCGCCATCGAGAAGAAGGTCAGCACTCGAGATCGGTGGGGTAGCAGTACTCCTTTCGGGGCGCCTGTGGTTCCGGCGGTGTAGGGGATGCAGAAGGTGTCCCACTCCTCGGCCGTCCCGGTAGGTCGTGTCGGTGAGGATGAGGCGAGCCACTCCTCGTAGGGGCCGCCGATCACGATCATGCGCTCAACGCTTTCGGCGCCGCTGCTCGGGCGAGGTCCTCGAGCGATGGGTGGACGAAGAGCACTTTGGCGCCGGCGTCGTCGCAGATGAACTTGACCTCGCTGTCCGAGGCGCGGGAGTTGATCAGCGCGGGAGGGATGCCCGCTTCGGCGAGGCCGCAGACGATCTCGACGAACTCGAGCGTGTTTGGCGAGAGGAGGGCGGCCCGATCGCCTGGCTGGAGCTGGAGGTCGTTCGTAACCGCGTTGGCGACCCGGTCAATTCGTTCGACCAGCGTCCTGTAGTTGAGTTCGCGTCCGCTTTCGCGGAAGGCGATCTTGTCGGGATCGCGCCCCATAGAGGTGCGAATCCCGTCCGAGATCGTGATCGGCATGTAGCTGGTCGGCGGCCGTGTAGGCGACGGTCACGCCGGTTCCGCGGGTGCGACAGCCGCTCGCTCGTTGCCAGGCACGGTGGCGGGGGTGTCGGGAAGCTGGAAGAGGCGCATGGCGTTTCCTCGAAGGAACTTGGTGCGTGACTCGACACGAAGCGGCAAGTTGTTGATTTCCTCCATCGCGCGCTCGGGGTCGATCACCGGCCAGTCTGTCCCGAATAGGCACTTGTCCGGCCCCAGGAGTCGACGTAGCGGATGTATTCAGCCGGCCATGCTTCGGCGCGTAGGCGTCTCCGGCCATATAGACGTTGGCGTGCTTGAAGCAGACGGCGATCATCTCTTCGGTCCACGGCCAGCCGAGATGGATGCCGATCAGCTTCAGCTCCGGGAAGTCGATTGCGACGCGGTCGAGGGTCATTGGTCGGCCGACGCTGGGAGGATTCGGTCTCGCTGATAGTCCAGGCAGTGGCCGATTTGCATCATGATCGGCACGTCGAGCTCGCAGCACTTGGCATAGAACGGGTAGTACGCGCATCGTCCGGGCGGCAGCTCGAACCAGTGGGGGTAGAGGTGGGCGCCGACGAAGCCGAACTCCGTGATCGCCCGTTCAAGCTCCGCAGCCCGGCCATGATCCTTGAGGCGTCGATCCCTGCGAGGCCGTGGAAGCGGCCCGGGTACTGCTCGCAGTACGCCGCGACCCGCTCGTTGGGGGATCGCGAACGAATGCTTGACTCGCAGGTCTCCGGCTCGGACAGCGATGAGGAGTGAGCGCTCGATTCCCGCGCGGTCCATCTTGGCCACGTACTCAGCCATGGGCAGCCCGGCGCGGGCATCCTCGGGACACGCACCTTCTCGTAGAAGTATCGTCGACACCGACCTGCTTCTGGCCACCTCAAGTGGCGTGAACGGATTGCAGACGATGTCGATCGCGCCGCTCATGCGAAGACGCTCGCGCTTTGTAAGCGGATGGGCACCGTCCGTCAGGCCGTCTCTTGCGAAATTGCTGACTGGCGCTTGTTCCAATGATCTGGATTCGTCACCCAGAGGATGTGATCGTGGCATGAGCTGGCCCGCGAGCTCTGCGTCCCTGAGCCTCAAAGTGCAGTCCTGGCTCTTCCTCATGCTGGCGGATCGCGGCGGCCCGGAGCTCCCCGTGCCAGATGTTCGACCATCCGTACGGAATCCACAGCTTGAAAATCTGGCGCAAGACAAACTGCGTATCTTCCGTCCCAGGTAGATCCGGTAGTGCCAGTCGAGGTTCGCTTGGGTCATTCTCCCGATCGTCGCTCTCAGCGGCAGCCGCGACCATGACCTCCTGGAGTCGCACCAAACTCGTGAAAGATCGACCCGTCAGTGAGCTTCGGAACGGCGAGCTCAGTAGCGAGGCCCTCGAGACGAGCACGCAGCAGGGTCAGCTCCCTCGATTGGTCCGCGGTCAGATCTGTGACCCAGATGCCCTTGTGCGCCTCGTAGGAGACGAGGCCATCGGCTTCGAGCACGCGAATCGCCTCGCGGATCGGCGTGATGCTCATCCCCAGAACGTCGCTTAGCTGTGCGAGTGTCAGCCGTGCGCCCGGGCGCATTCGTCCTTCCATGATCGCTTCGCGGATCGCCTCGAGGGCGAGTTCGGTCTTCGTCTTGTGCTCGCCGCGGCGAAGCGCGACCGGACTCTGCATGTCGTCGGCGACCGTGAGAGGCCCGGAGCCGCTGGCTGGCGGATCGGCGATGAGCGCTTCCGCGACGGTGCTGCCCTGCTCGCGACTGTCAGTGGTCATGGGTGAATTGTTGGGTCTCAAAGCGATTCGTACTTGATGCGCTGGATCTGCTGAGTGGGAGGGGCTCGTGTGGCGGGTTCGCTACCTCATCGTGTACGCCAAGATTCTCTACACGGTCTCTTGTCGTGCGGCCCCGGCGTTGAGGGTTCGTACTTGACACCTGTGCTGGAAGGCGGTTTGATTGCGTATCTTGCACTTTATACAATCCATCGTGCAAGTCCTTGCTTCGGGAACCGACGGTGGGAATGGCGTGTCGGAGGCTAAGCGGCCCTCTTCCAGGGCAGTTCTGACTGATGCGGGTGGCGGCTTCGGCGGGCACCTCAGGGGCCGGGAAGCGCGCGGCGGGCTGCGGTAGTAGCGTCGGCGTCCTTGTAGTCGATTACGCGTCCGGACCATCTCTTTGGGTGCGGCAGTCGCGAGCCAGGCGAGGATACGGGCGGTGTCTTGTGGCTGTACGAGTTTCCTGGACGTGTGCAGATCGTGATAGGCGGCCGCGAGGGCCGGCGTCATCGTCGCGGTCGCTTGATTGCGGATCTCGGCCATCAGTTCGGTGTCACACGGCCCGGGGTCATAGGCGATGACGGTCAGCTCGGGTTCTTCCTCGGCCAGCGTGCGGGAGAGATGCCTGAGTGCGGCTTTCGTGCCGGCGTAGGGCTCGATCGATTCCGAGGCGATGTCGGCGACCTCGCTGG
>CAWCCY010000001.1:0-24672 GCA_963794075.1 uncultured Actinomycetota bacterium | reverse complement strand
GCCACGGTGGTCGCGAGGGCGGCGACGGCCACCGCGCCCTTGGTCGCTCTGCTCATCTGCTTGTTCACGGCCGCAGCCCTGCCCGGCGGCACGATCGTCAACCCCGCGGCTCGCACCCGGTGCCTCGAGCCCTCGACAGCCCCCGGTAGGGCCATTGGGGCGAACGCCCATGCCCCCCGCGTGTTCGGGAGGTAGCGTTCGGTGCAACCCGAAGGAGCGAGGGTGGCCGCGGAGAACGGGACAGCTGTCGCCCGCGGGGGCCTGCGTACAGGGCCGCTCGCCCCTCTGGTGAGCCTCGTGCGCCGGTGTCTGGTGCACGGTGACGCCGGCGCCGCAGCCGCCCTCGCGGGGGCCGGGCTGCCCGTCGCCGCCCGGATCGGCGACCGGGACGCGGCGCTGCGGCTGCTCGCCCTGCACGCCTGGGCCCTGCTGGCCCTCGATCGGCCGCAGGAGGCCGTCGCGCTCGCCTCGGCCCTGCTCACCGACCTCCCCGAGCGGGCGCATCCGGACCCGCATGCCGACGGGGTGTTCGGAGCCGCTCCCGATGCCTTCGAGAGCGACGCCGCCGGCCCGGAGGCAGACACGGACGTCGCCGGTGAACGGCTCGCGGCCGACACGCGGCCGCTCGTCCTCGCCCTCCTGGCGTGCGCCCACGACGAGTCCGGCGACGCCGCCTCGGCGCTGGACGCCCTCGCCGAGGCCCTCGCGACCGTCGAGACCACCGCCGTCGCCGTCCCGGTCCCGGCCGGCTCGCCGCCGCCCCCGAGCGCCCCCGTCCGCCACGCCTCCTGGCCCGACGATGCGGAAGTCGCCGGCTACGTCGAGGCCTGCTGCGCCGTCGCCGAGGCGCTGGAGCGGATGCTGCTGGTCGAGGCGGCGGCGGAGCTGCTCGACCGGCTGCTCGCCGCCGCCCCCGCCGGCACGGACCCCGCGGTGATCGCCCCCGCCCTGCGGCGGCGCGTCACCGTCGAACTGACCTGGGCCGCGCACCTCGACCTCCTCGACGGCGCCGGTGCCGCCGCGCGTGCACCCGTGCTCACGGCCCTCGGGTTGCGGCTGGCCGCGACCGGCCGGACGATCGGCGACGGCGTCCTCGTCTCCTGCGGGATCGCCGCGGAGGTCTACGCGCTCGAGCGCACCGGCACGCACGCCCTCGCCCGGGCGCGCGCCGAGGGCGCGCTGGCGCAGCCCCCCGGCGCGGTGCCGGCCGAGTGGCTGCCCGGTCGGGTGGCTCTCGCGCGGGCGCTGGCCGCCGGCGGGGAGACCGAACGGGCCCGCGTGCTCCTCGCCGCCGTCCGTGCCGCCTGCTCGCGGGCGCACCTGCGGGTCTGGGCCGAGCTGGCCGACCTGGCCCTCGCCGAGCTGGCGGAGGGCGCCCGGACGACCGCCCGCGACGAGCTCGCCGAGCCGCCGCTCGCCGTCACCGGCAGGGTCGTGCCGTCATCGCTCGGCTCCGCGGCCGCGGCGGCTCCCCGCGGCTGGCGGGACGTCGCCCGCGCCGTCCAGCAGCGCGTCTGGCAGGCGCGAGGGCCGCCTGGCCGACCTTCGGCAGCGGATCCTGCGCGAGGAGCTCGCCCGGCGCAGCTCCCGCCGCGCCAGTGAGCTGCTGCTCGACCCGCTCACCGGGCTGGGCAACCGGCGCCGGCTCGAGAACGAGGCCGGCAGCGGCACGAGTGCGACGGTCGTGTTCGCCGACCTCGACTCGTTCAAGCTCATCAATGACAGCTGCGGGCACGGTGTGGGCGACGAGGTGCTGCGGCGCGTCGCCGGCCTGCTGCGGGCGTCGTGCCGGGCCGAGGACGTCGTCGTCCGGTACGGGGGCGACGAGTTCGTCGTCCTCGTCCGGGGCGCCTCGACCGCGCGCGCCATCGGGGAGCGGCTGCTCGAGCGGGTGCGCGGGTACGACTGGGCGCCCCTCACCGGCGGCCGGCCCGTCACGCTCAGCGTCGGCGTCAGCGAGGGGCGCGACCTGGCCGGGGCGCTGCGCGCGTCGGACGCCGCCATGCTCAGGGCCAAGCGGGCCGGCCGGGACGGGCTCGTGCACGTCGTGCCGCGCGCCCCGGCGCCACGGACCGAGCACGCGCGGTACCCACCGGTGGCGCCCGGGGCCTGGCCGCTCACCGTGGTGCCCGACCCGCTGCCGGCCACCGTCGCGACGACACTGGCGGGGCCTCCGGCCGTCGTGGCGGAGTTCGGGCCGTTCGACCTGCTGGCCGACTGGGCCCACGAGCTCTACGTGGCCGGCCGGGCCCGCGAGGCGCTGCGCGCCTGCGCCGCCGGCCTGCTCGTCACCGAGCCCGCGGGTGACCGCGAGACGTCGCGCTTCTTGCGGTACGTCGGCTGCCTCGTGCATGCCCAGCAGGGCCACTGGTCGTGGCTGCGGCGCGCCACCGAGGATCATCTCGACACCCTCGACCCCGACGCCGGGCCCTACTGGCGGGCGAAGTTCCTCGCCCTGCACGCGATGGCCCTGGTGTACCTCGGCCGGCCGGCGGCGGCGATCGACAGCCTGGCCGAGGCCCACGAGCTGCTCGACGTCCCCGGCCGGGCCTACAACCGGGCGTCCGCCCTGATGGTCCTCGCGGGCTCGGTGCGTGGCGCGCTGATGTTCGGGCCGGCGCTGCGGCTGCTCGACGAGACCGCCGCCGCGACCGACCACGACTACCTGCGTGCGCTGGCCCGGTGGAGCGCGGCGTCGTCCAGGGTCTGTGGGGCCTGTTCCTCGAGCTCGTCGGCCGCGCGGGCGAAGCCCACCACCGGTTCGCGGAGTGCGCGACCTCGGCGCTCGCCGCCGAACGCGCCTGCCGCGAGCAGCGGCTGCCGCCCGGGCTGCTCCTGCAGGCCCAGGCGTTGCTGCACTTCGCCTACCAGCGCCTCGGCGTGCCGGGAGTCGACACCGGCCTGCTCGAGCGGCAGGCCGCCGGCGCGCCACCGCGGGAGGGGCTGCTCGCCCGGCTCGCGCTCGCATCGGTTCTGGCCAGGACGGGCGACCTCGGGACCGCGGCCGCCCGCACCCGCGAGGTGCGCGACCTGGCCGCGCTCGAGCACGAACCCGTCGTCGCCTGGGTGGCGGCCGGCTGGCTGGCCGAGCTCGACGAGCTGAGCCACGGGCCGTCCGAGGCCAGCCGGCGGTGGCGGCAGGTCGGCGTCCGGGCCCTGGTGCGCTTGCACCGTGACCGCGAGGGGCGCTTCGACGCCGTCCTGGCGCGCCGCCGCGTCGGCCAGCTGTCCGCGCACCTCGCCGCTGTCGAGGCCGGCGCCTGGGAGGACGCACTGACGGGGGTGGGCAACCGCCGCCGCCTCGAGGAGCTCCTCGCAGCAGGCCGCGCGGGCGTGGTGTTCGTGGACGTCGACGACTTCAAGGGCGTCAACGACGTGTACGGCCACGAGACCGGCGACGAGGTGCTGCGCAGAGTGGCCCGCGCGCTGCGCGACGCGACCGGCCCTGGCGACGTCGTCACCCGGTACGGCGGCGACGAGTTCGTCGTCGTGCTGCACGAGGGCGCCGACGCGGCGACGTCCGCACGGGTGCTGCGGGCGGCCGTCGCACGGGTGGACTGGTCCCGCCTCGCCGCTGACCTCGCGGTCACCGTGTCGGTGGGCGCGGCCGCGCCCGGCCCGCAGGCGCTGGGCGTCGCCGACGAGGCGCTGCTGTCGGCCAAGCGAGCCCGCCGCCCGCTCCGGCGGGCGAGGGTCCCGGAGCGGATCGAGGGGCGGGTGGCGGGATCGCGCGGGTGAGCGCGGCACTGCGCGACGCCGCTGCGGCTGCTCGGCACGACGTTCCCGTGACGCGGTCACCGGCCACCGTGACTCCCCTGACGTCGGGCGGCGCGTGCGGTCAAGCCCGGGTCGTCGTGAGCGCCGGGTCCGAGCGAGTGCGCAGGGCGCGCGCCGTCACGACGGCCATCAGGGCCGCGACGACCCCGAGGACGCCGAGGGCGGGCTGCAGGCCGCCGGCGAGGACGCCGAAGGCGGCGATGACCAGCGGCGAGAGGAACTCACCCATGAACAAGGCGCCCGTCCACAGCCCGGTGCCACGGCCGCGCTGCTCGAAGGTGAGTCCGTTGACGGCCCAGGTGAGCAGCGTGGGGAGCATCATCCCGGTACCGAAGCCGGTCACGACCGCGCCGGCGGCCACGGCCGGCACGGACCCGGCGACCCAGACGACGGCGAGCCCGGCCGCGGCGAGCGCGAACTCGAGCGGGAGCAATTGCCGGGGCGTGCGGTGCGAGGATCGCGCGAAGGTCACGGCGCCGGCCGCGGTCGCCAGTGACATGAGGGCGCTGACCGCCCCGATGCCCGATGTCGAGCTGAAGCCGAGGTGGGTGAGCACGAACGACAGCTGCACGATGAGCGCGTAGAAGACGACGCCACCCACCAGGGTGACGAGGCAAGGTGCGGTGAGCTGCCGCCAGGGCAGCGGCTCGAGCCGGCCCGGCCGCGCCGGCGCCCCTGCGGGGCGCCGCGGCTGCCAGATCAGCGCGGCCATGGGCACCGCGAGCACGGCCGCGACGGCGTAGAGCCAGAAGGGGGTGCGCCAGCCCGAGGCGCCGACCGCGCCGCCGACCCCGAAGAAGGCGGTCGCGGCGAGCGTGGCGACGAGCGTCTGCAGACTCAGGTACCGCGAGCGCCGCGGGCCTGACCAGTAGTCGGCGATGAGGGTCGTGCAGCACGTCATGATCGCGGCCTCGCAGGCGCCGACGAGGACGCGGCTGGCGACGATCGCCCCGAGCGACGACAGGTACAGGGGCGCGGTGCCGAAGACGGCGTACGCGAGCATCGCGGCGATGAGGAGCCGCTTGCGGTCGAGCCTGTCGACGATCACCCCTGCGAAGGGCGCCGTGAGCCCGATGACCAGCGCCGGCACGGTGAGGACGACCGGCACCAGGACGTCGACGCCGGCCGTGCCCGCGAACGCGTCCGTCATCTGCGGCAGCGCCGGTGCGATGAGGACCGCTCCGAGGACGGCGAGGCAGCTGCCCGCCAGCAGCAGCACGAGCTGGGCGGTGCCGGCCACCCGCTCGGCGGGCGCGCCCTGATTCCCGGTGACCGCACCCGTCGTGGATGTCGTCACGGCTGGGGTGTCGGTCATGGGCCACCTTCGTTCGTCCGGCGGTGTGTATTAGGGACGAGTGTCAGGACGCGGCACCGTTACGGGAAATCACTTCTTCTAACGTCGACCATCAGCCTCGTTTATGCCGAGCTCCTCGAGCGACGGGAGCGCCGCGGCGGCGCGCCGGACCACGGAGCGCAAGTAGGCGTGCTCGGGGTCGTCCTCGTACGCCGGGTGCCACCACATGGCCTCGACCAGCTGCCCGGCGTCGAAGGGGCACGGCAGGGCTCGGACGCCCACGTCGGCGGGTAGCAGTGCCATGAGCCGGCGCTGCACGAGTGCGATGCGGCGGGACCCCGCGACGAGACCGGGCACCGTGAGGAAGTTCTCGGTCACGACCTGGACGCGCGGCTCGAGCCCGAGCATCCGCATCTGGAGGGCGGCCGGCGTCGAGGCGTTCGGGCCGTGATACGACACGACCCACGGCAGCTCGGCGAGCTGGGCGAGCGTGACCTGGTCGCCGACCTCGGTGTTGCCCTGGGCGACCAGGCACAGCCAGTCGTCGCGGTGCAGGTCCTCGTGGCTGAGGTCCGTCACGAACCCGTGCGGGATCACGAGCAGGTCGGTGCTCAGCAGTGCCTGGGCGGCACGGTCGACGACAGCGGGGGTGTTGGCGGTCATGCGCAGCCTGGCGCCGGGCGCCTCGGCCGCCAGGGTGGCCGCGACGGCGCCGCCGAGGACCGCCGCACCGTAGTCGCTGACGATCATCGAGAACTCCCGCGCCGACGACGACGGCTCGAACTCGGGCTGCGCCGTGAAGACGCGCTCCACCCCCGCGAGCGCGAGCCGGGTGCGCTCCTTGAGCTGCACGGCCAGCGGCGTCAGCCGGTACTCGTTGCCCGCCCGCGCGAGCAGCGGGTCGTCGAAGTGCCGGCGCAGCCGGGCCAGCGATGCCGACAGTGCGGGCTGGCTCAGGCCCATCTGCTCGGCCGCCCGCGTCACGCTGCGCTGCTGCAAGAGCGCATCGAGGGCCACGAGCAGGTTCAGGTCGAGGCTGGCGATGTTCACGCAGTCATTCTGGGCCGCTCAGAAGCCTCCGTATAGATCCTGTTGATGCCCGGCATCACGCATTTCGTCTTCCCGCTGGAAACACCGCTGACGCAGGGTGGGCGCATTCCGTCCCGAGGAGCCGCCCCGTGTCGTCGTCGTCCACCGCCCCGTCAGATGCGCCCGTCGCGCTCGACCGGTCCGACCCCGAGGGTGCGATCGAGGCCGCTGCGAGGCGCTGCTCCAACCGGGGGCGCTGGGGCGTTGACGACGTCCTCGGGACGCTCAACTTCCTCGACGAGGCCAAGCGCCGCGACGGCGCCGCGCTGGTCCGCCGCGGCGCGACGTTCTCGCTCGCGCAGCCGTTCGACGCGGACGGTCCGCAGACCGGGTGGCGACGGCGGACCAACCCCGTGCACACGATGCTCGACACCGGGCTCGACGCCGAGCGGGGCACGCAGGGCTTCCCGCACGGGTTCGGCGGTGCGGACGACGTCGTGTTCATGCCGCTGCAGGCCAGCACGCAGTGGGACGGCCTCGGCCACGTCTTCGACCACGGACAGGCGTACAACGGGCGCCGGGCCGGCGACGTCGTCACCAGCGAGGGCGACCTCGTGACCGGCATCGAGAAAGCCGCCGCTGCGATCGCCGGTCGCGGCGTGCTGCTCGACGTCGGCCGCGCGCTGGGGACGGACGGCCAGCTCCCGGACGGGTTCGCGATCAGGGCGGAGCACCTGGAGGCCACGATCGCCGCCCAGGACGTCAGCGCCCGCGTCGGCCGCGGCGACCTGCTGCTGGTCCGGACCGGCCGGCTACCCGCGCCCGCCGGGAGGGCTGGAACGGCTACGCCGGCGGACCCTCGCCCGGCCTCTCGTTCACCACCGCCGACTGGCTGCACGGCACGCGAGATCGCGGGCATCGCGACCGACACGTGGGGCTTCGAGGTCCGGCCCAACGAGTTCGACGACGCCTTCCAGCCGCTGCATCAGGTGGTCATCCCGCACATCGGGCTGTTCGTCGGCGAGATGTGGGACCTCGACGCGCTCGCCGCCGACTGCGCCGTGGACGGCGTCTAGGAGTTCTGGCTGACCGCCGCACCCCTGCCCGTGACCGGCGCCGTGGGCGCCCCCGTCAACCCCCTCGCCGTCAAGTAGGAGATCTCATGCCCGCCGTCGAGAACGCCCTCGTCGTCGGTGGCGGCGCCGCCGGCACCGCCACCGCCATCCTGCTCGCCCAGGCCGGCGTCGCCGTCGACCTCGTCGAGATCAAGCGCGAACTCGCCGCCATCGGCTCCGGCATCACCCTGCAGGGCAACGCCCTGCGCGTGCTGCGCCAGCTCGGCGTCTGGGACCGACGTGCTCGCCGCCGGGCTATCCCTTCGACAGCCTCGGCCTGCGCGCGCCCGACCCGGCCGGCACCCTGTCGCCGAGATCCCCGACGTCGAAACCGGGCGGCCCCGACCTGCCGGCGACCATCGGCATGCCCCGGCCGGAGCTGGCGCGCATCCTGCTCGACCGGGCCTGTCCGCCGGCGCCAAGGTCCGCTTCGGCACGACCTTCACCGACCTCGCCCAGGACGCCGACGGCGTCGACGTCACCTTCTCCGACGGCTCGGCCGGACGCTACGACCTCGTCGTCGGCGCCGACGGCATCCGCTCGTGGACCCGCCGGGCACTCGGCATCAACCTCGAGACGCGCGCGACCGGCATGGGCATCTGGCGGGCATTCGGCCCGCGCCCGCGCAGCGTGACGCGCACCGACCTCTACTACGGCGGCCCGTCGCTACATCGCCGGCTACTGCCCCACCGGCGAGGACTCGCTCTACGCCTACGTCGTCGAGGACGCCCAGGACCGCTCCACCCTCGCTCCCGAGCAGCAGCTGGCCGTGCTGCATCGAGCTCTCCGCAGGCGTACCACGGCCCGTGGGACGAGATCCGGGCGACGCTCACCGACCCGACCAGGGTCAACTACACCTGGTTCGAGACCCACGTCCTGCCCGCCCCGTGGAACCGCGGCCGGGTCGTCCTCATCGGCGACGCCGCGCACTCCTGCCCGCCCACCCTCGCCCAGGGCGCCGCCCAGGCGCTCGAGGACGCCGCCGTCCTCGCCGAGCTGCTGCTCGCGCGCGACGCCCTCGACCAGCCGCTGTGGGACGCGTTCACCGCCCGCCGCTTCGACCGCGCCAAGACCGTCGTCGACGCCTCCAACCAGCTCGGCCAGTGGCTGCTCGACCACGTGCAGGGCGACGTCCCCGGGCTGCATGCGCACCGTCGCCGACCTCGTCCGCCAGCCCGCCTGACTCCCCTTCCGCCGGAGGACTCCACATGACCGAGCGACTCATCACCCACCTGCGACACGTCGACCTCGCCGTCCCCGACTACGCCAAGCAGCTGGACTTCTACACCGAGCACCTGGGGCCTGACCGCCGAGCACACCGACTCCGGCCTCGCTTCCTCGCCGCCGAGGGCTCGCCGGAGCAGTACGTCGTCCGGCTGCGCGAGGCCGCCGACAAGCGCATCGACCTGATCTCCTTCGGTGCGGCGACCGCCGCCGACGTCGACGCTCTCGCCGAGCGACTCGGCCGCCGACGGCGTCCAGCTGGTGCACGAGCCCGGCACCCTGCAGACCCCGGGCGGCGGCTACGGCGTTCCGGTTCTTCGACAACGAGGGCCGCACCGTCGAGGTCAGCGCCGACGTCGCGGTCCGGCGGCACCGCAAGATCGAGGAGGGCGAGTCGATCCCGGTCCGGCTCTCGCACGTCGTGATCAACTCCGCCGACCCCGAGGCGCACCCGCGCGTTCTACGAGCGGCACCTGGGCTTCGCGCTCTCCGACACCCTGATGCACCCGCGGATGGGCGAGATGATGTGGTTCCTGCGGATCAACGCGTGGCACCACAGCCTCGCGATCGCCCGCGGCCCGCACCCGTCGCTGCACCACGCCTCCTTCGAGATGCGCGGCATCGACGAGTACATGCGCGGCACCGGCCGGCTGCTGCGCGCGGGCGTGGAGAAGATCTGGGGCCCGGGCCGGCACCTGGCGGGCAACAACACCTTCAGCTACTTCCTCGACCCGCACGGCAACACCGTCGAGTACACGACCGAGCTGGAGCAGGTCGACGAGGACACCTGGCACCCGCACCTGTACGACTTCACCGATCCCGAGGTCACCGACCAGTGGGGCACGGCGAACGCGATGAACGAGTTCGTCGCCCAGAAGTCGTTCAACGACCCCGACAAGGGGCTGTTCGTCGCCCCGCCGGTCTGACGGGGCGGCATGCGCTTCGCGACCTACCAGCCGGTGCCCACCGAGATCCCGGACGCCGACCGCGCCGGGCGGCCCGCGCCGGGGTCGTCGCCGGCGACGCCGTGCACCCGCTGCCCGGCGGCGTCGACCGTGCTCGACCTCGTCCGGTCCGGGCTGCCCGGCCGCGCTCGACGCGGGCGCCGCCGCGCTCGACGGGCCGGCACGTCCCGCTGCGACGCCGTCCGGCTGCTGCCGCCGCTGCGACCCGCCGACCGTCCGCGACTTCGTCGCGTTCGAGGAGCACGTCGAGGGCGTCGTCGCGCAGCGTCTCGGGCGGCGGCGGCGTCGTGGCCGAGTGGTACGAGGCGCCGACCTTCTACTTCACCAACCCCTACGCGCTCGTCGGCGCGCACGACGACGTGCCGGTGCCGCCCGGCTCGCAGCTGCTTCGACTTCGAGCTCGAGGTCGCCGCGTCGTCGGGCGCGACGGTGCCTCGCTGACGCCCGAGCAGGCCCGCGACGCACGTCTTCGGCTACACGATCCTCAACGACTGGTCGGCCCGCGACCTGCAGGCGCCGCGAGATGAAGGTCAGCCTCGGCCCGGCCAAGGGCAAGGACTCCGCGACGACGCTCGGGCCGTGGCTGGTCACGGCCGACGAGCTCGAGCCCTACCGGGACGACGACGGGCTTCCTCGCCCTCGACCTGCGGGTGTCGGTCAACGGCGTCGAGATCGGGCAGGACCTGCTGTCCAACATGGGCTGGCCGTTCGAGGAGCTCATCGCCTACGCCTCGCGCGGCACCGAGGTCCGCGCCGGCGACGTGCTCGGCTCCGGCACCTGCGGCAACGGCGGCTGCCTCGCCGAGCTGTGGGGCCGTCGCGGGCGAGCGGACCCGCCGCCGCTGCAGCCCGGCGACGTCGTCGAGATGACCGTCGAGGGCATCGGCACGATCCGCAACCAGCGTCGTCGCCGGGGCTCGAGCTGCCGCCGGTGCTGCCTGCCCGCCCCGGCCGCGGCTGCGGAAGCGCACGTCGTGAACCGGTCGCCGGCAAGGTCGTCGTGGTCACCGGCGCCGGGCAGGGCAGGGCGCGGCGGAGGCGCGCCTGCTCGCCGCCGAGGGCGCCCGTGGTCGGCTGCGACCTGACGCGCGAAGCCGGCCGAGGACCTGCCCGGCGTCGAGTACCGACAGCTCGACGTCACCGACGCCGAGCGGCTGGGCGGCGCTCGCCGCCGACCTCGGGGAGCGGACGGCCGCGTCGACGGGCTGGTCGCCAACGCCGGCATCACGTGGCGGGCGCGGCTGGCGGATCTCGACCGTCGCCGACCTGCCGCGGGTGTACGAGGTCAACGTCGCCGGGACGCTGCTCGGCATCCAGGCGCCTCACGCCGCTGATGCCGGCCGGCGCCTCGATCGTCGTCGTCGGTTCGGTGGCGGCGCTGACGGCGCACTTCCCGGTCGCCTACACCGCGAGCAAGTGGGCGCTGCGCGGGCTGGCCAAGGCCGCCGTGCCTGGAGCTCGGCCCGCGCGGCATCCGGGTCAACGCCGTGCACCCCGGCTACATCGAGACGCCCGATGACCGCCTCGGCGCCGCCGGCGTTCCGCGCCGCCAACGTCGCCGAGACGCCGCTCGGCCGCACCGGCACCCCCGACGAGGTCGCGCCGCTCGTCGCTTTCCTCGCTCAGCGACGAGGCGCTCGTTCATCACCGGCGCCGAGATCCCCGTCGACGGCGGCATGACCGCCCACGGCGGCGTGAAGTCGATCAGTGACGCCACTCGGGCAGCGTCGTGACCGGCCGGGCCGCCGACCCCCTCTTCGAAAGGACATGACGTGTTCGAGTACTTCCCCGGCAACTACGTCTGGAACCTCGGCGTCGTCGCGACGCTGAACAGCGGCGGCCTGATCGACGAGGTCGACCGCGCCTGCCGGCCGATCAAGGACGCCGCGGCGCGCGGGGAGGACGCCGGCACGCCCGACTTCCTGCGGGCCTGGACGGCGCTGACCGACCAGCTCGTCGACCAGGCGCGAAGCAGGCCGAGAAGGCCGGCCACACCGCGCACGGCCGGCCAGCTCTACGCCCGTGCGACGAACTACCTGTGCCAGGCCGAGCGGATGCAGAGCGCGCTCGGCACCCGGCCGGCTCGCCACCTACCGGCGGGTCCTCGAGCTGCAGCAGAAGGCGTTCGACCTCAAGGACCCGCGGGTCAGCCGGGTCGAGATCCCGTACGAGGGCACGACGCTGCCGGCCTACTTCAGCCAGGCGCCGGCCGCCGACGACGGCCCGCGCCCCGGTCATGATCATGTGGAACGGCCTGGACTCGACCAAGGAGCACATGTACTCCTCCGGCCACTGGGAGGAGCTCGCCGCCCGCGGCATCTCCTGCCTCATGGTCGACTGCCCGGCACCGGGGAGGCGCTGCGGCTGCAGGGCCTCACCGCCCGCGTCGACACCGAGGCCTGGGCCGCGGCCTGCGTCGACTGCCTGCGGACCCGCGCCGACGTCGACCCCGCCGCATCGGCCTCGTCGGCTGGTCGCTCGGCGGCTACTACGCCCCGCGCGCCGCCGCGTTCGAGAAGCGGCTCGCGCTCGTGGTCGCGTGGGGCGCCAACCACGACTGGGGCGCGGTCCAGCGGCGCCGGCTGCAGCGCGAGGGCGAGCGCCCGGTGCCGCACTACTGGGAGCACGTGCTGTGGGTCTGGGGCCACGACGACGCTCGACAAGTTCATCGACGTTCGCCGACGAGGTGAACCTGGACGGCGTCGTCGAGCAGATCACCGTGCCGTTCCTCGATCGCGCACGGCGAGAACGACCGGCAGATCCCGCTGCGAGTACGCCCACCGCTCCTACGAGCAGGCGGTCAACGAGCCCGAAGCGCGAGCTGCGGGTCTTCACCGCCGAGGAGGGCGCGTCCGAGCACATCGGCCTCGACCACCTGCCGCACGTCAGCACGTTCATCGCCGACTGGGTCGCCGACACGTTCGCCGAACTGGCGGCTCAGCGCTCCTCGGACTCGTGACTCGACGGTGGGTCGGCGCCCCGGACGACCCGGTGCCAGACGTTCGTCACGTGCGGCAACACCTGCACGTCCAGCCGTTCCAGGCCGCACCTGCCGTCCTTCGGGGTGAGCGAAGAGCCGCGTGCCGCCGCCCAGGAGGACCGGTGCGATGATCGTCAGAACCTCGTCGACCTCGCCGAGGTCGAGGTACGCACGGGCGAGCTCGGCGCCCAGCACGTTGACGTACCGGCCGCCGGCGGCCGCCTTGGCTGCCTCCAGGCCCGCCCGCGGCTCATCGACGAACTGCACGCTCCCCTCGTCGGTCGACGGCCGCCGGGTCACGACGAACACCGGCCCGTCCCAGGTCCCCTCGAAGGCCCCTTCCCGGTCGGTCCCGCGGTGAGGGTCGTCTCCCCGGTGCGTGCGCCCACCGACGAGCAGTGCGCCGATCTCCTGCTGGAGCCGCTCGATGGGCGGGTTCGGCCGCAGGTACGGGCGCAGCCAGCCCATGTCGCCGCCGGGGCCGGCGATGTACCCGTCCAGCGACATCGTCGCGGAGTACAGAACCTTGCTCACGCAACCTCCCCATCCGTAGGCTCCTCGACCTCCAAGGACTCACCGCCGACCACGGACTCATCGCTGGACCCGTGGAGGCCGCGGAGCCTCTCGTCGAATCCGGGCGGCCGCCCTGCCGGGTGCCGTGTCGAGAAGGTGGGGTCGGCTCCGCTCACCAGCTGGAGGCCGCCCGAGGCGGTCCCGGGCGCCGGACACGCGGCCCGCACAGTCGATCACCACGGTGGAGGCACGACATGGACCCCGCACGCATCACCGAGATCCTGACCGACCCGGTGACTCTCGACCTCGTCGAGAGGCAACCGATCATGCAGATCGCCTACAGCGCGCTCGACGGAGGCCCCCGGGCCGTCCCGATCGGCTATCTGCTGCGTGAGGGCAGGTTCCGCTTCTTCACCATCCCCGGCTCGGACAAGGTCGCCGCCCTGCACCACGACCCGCGGATCGCCCTCACCATCGACGTCTACCCGCCCCCGTGCTGCCTGCTCGTCCGGGGAACGGCCGAGCTGCGCGAGGAGCAGGGAGTCCCCGACGAGTACCTGGAGGCATCGTTCCGGACGATGCCAGAAGATCAGCACGCCGGGTTCGAGGAGCAGGTGCGCGCGCTCTACGACTCGATGGTGCGCATCGTGGTCACCCCGACCTGGGTGCGGCTCAACGACTTCCAGCGGACGGCCCCCCGGGCGGTCGAACGCCTGGTCGAGGCCAAGCAGGGGTGACTCTCTCACTGCCAGAGGGCGTCGAGCTGGGCGGCGACGCGCGCGGCGGCGTCGAGGACCTCGCGCCCGGGTTCATGCGCCGGCGCCGGGTCGGGGGCGCCGAGCGCTCGGTCATCACCGCTCGCACCTGCTCGCTGAGG
The DNA here is from genome assembly GCA_963794075.1 of uncultured Actinomycetota bacterium. Lineage (GTDB taxonomy): Bacteria > Actinomycetota > Actinomycetes > Actinomycetales > Kineosporiaceae > DATKNA01. The sequence goes on along the minus strand of CAWCCY010000001.1, from coordinate 10,898 downwards.
AAGCGCGAGGGCTGCGACCACGAGTGGGCGTCGTCGCGGCCGCGCTGGTGGTGGTGATAGCGCTGCGGCACGTAGACGTGCAGCGCACGCCGGGGACGGGTGACGGCGACGTAGAACAGGCGGCGCTCCTCCTCGAGGCCGGCGGGCGACGTGAGCGCCATGTCGCTGGGGAAGTTGCCGTCGCTCGCATGCAGCACGTGGACGACGTCCCACTCCAGGCCCTTCGCCGAGTGCGCGGTCGACAGCACCAGCCAGTCCTCGTCGATCGCGGGCGGGCCGGCCAGGTCGGTGGTCGAGGCGGGCGGCTCGAGCACGTGCTCGGCGGCGACGTCGGACAGCCGTGGCACGGACGCCGCCGCGGCGACGACGGCGTCGAGGTCGGCCAGGCGGGCCGCGGGCTCGGGGTAGGCCTGCGCGACGAGCGGCGCGACGGCAGCCCGGAGCCGCTCGGCGTGTGTGGCGACGGCCTCGAGCGGCCGGCGGACCAGGGCCGCGACCAGCACGTCGGCGAGCGGGCGGGCCGGCGCGGGGAGCTCGGCCTCCGCGAGCGGCCAGCGCAGGGCGACGTCGGCCTCGGGCCCCGACCGCTCCTCGCTCACGCCGAGCGCCGCCACCGCCCGCCGGGCCGACGCCGGCCCCACCCCGGGCAGCAGCTGCAGCAGCCGGTGCCAGGCGAGCTCGTCGCGAGCGTTGTCCGCGAGCCGGTAGGCCGCCAGCAGGTCCTTGACGTGGGCGGCCTCGAGGAACCGCAGGCCGCCGTACTTGACGTACGGGATCCGCCGCGAGCGACAGCTCGAGCTCGAGCCCGGCACTGTGGTGCGCGGCGCGCATCAGCACCGCCTGCTCCTTGAGCGGCACGCCCTCCTCCCGATGGGCGAGCACCTGCTCGCAGATCGCGGCGCTCTGGTCGTCCTCGTCCCTGCGGCGCCACAGCACCGGGCGCGGCATGCCGGCCGGTGCGGCGGGCGCCGCGCGCAGCACGGCCGTGAAGCCTTCGGGAGCCTGTGCGGCCACGGCGTTCGCGAGGTCGAGCACCGGCTGCGCGGAGCGGTAGTTCTGCTGGAGCACGACCGTGGCGGCGCCGGCGAAGACGGTGGGGAAGTCGAGGATGTGCCGCGCGTCCGCCCCGCGGAAGCCGTAGACGGCCTGCGCGTCGTCGCCCACCACCGTGAGCCGGTCGTCCCGCGCGCGCAGGGCGCGCAGTACGTCGACCTGCAGCGCGTTGACGTCCTGGTACTCGTCGACGAGCACGTGGTCGACGCCGTCGCGCAGCGAGGGGCCGGCGCGCTCGTCGAGCACGGCGGCACGCCAGTGCAGCAGCAGGTCGTCGAAGTCGAGCAGGCCGAGGGCGCGCTTGCGGGCGACGTAGGCCCGGCACACGGCCGCCACCTCGTCGACGCGGTCGGCGGCCCACGGCACCGACTCCGCGAGCACCGCCGACAGCGGCTGCGCGGTGTTGACGGCGCGTGAGTAGACGTCGAGCAGCGTGCCCTTGCGCGGGAACCGCCGGCTCGCCGTCGACCCCAGGCCGAGGTCGCTGCGCACGAGGTCGACCAGGTCGGCGGCGTCGGCCGTGTCGACCACACCGAAGCCCTCCGGCAGACCCAGCCGTGCCGCGGACCGCCGCAGTACCTGGTGCGCGACGGCGTGGAAGGTTCCGCCACGCACCTTCCCGGTGCTGGCCGCCAGGGCCCCGGACGCCGCCCGAGCGCGGCCGGCGGCGAGCAGGGTCTCGGTCCGGGCGAGCATCTGCCGCGCCGCCCGGCGCGTGAAGGTCAGCAGCAGGATCCGCTCCGCGGGCACGCCGCTCGCGACGAGCCAGGCGACCCGCGCCGTGAGCGTCGTCGTCTTGCCGGTGCCGGGGCCGGCCAGCACGCGCAGCGGGCCGCCCTGGTGCGTCGCGGCCGCACGCTGCTCGTCGTTCAGCCCCTCGAGGACGGACCCGGCGTCGAACATGCGTTCGACCGTACTCGCCTCGACGCTCGGGGCGCCAGAGCCACGCCCGAGCCCCCGTCACTTCCCGGTGATCAAGGAATTCTCGGCGCCAGTCACACGGGTGTCACCCCGCCGCCGAGAATTCCTTGATCACCGGGAGGAGGGGAGGGGCGGTGAGAGGGCGAAGGGGGCGCAAGGGAGCACGCCTTGCGTGCGCCAGCGCTTCCGATCAGGCTGGGCGGGCGCCCGCCCCTGATCGGGGTGACACGACCTGCGGAGGAGCCATGCCAGCACCCGTCTTCGTCGTCGCCGCCGACGCCGAGGGGAACCCCACCACGGCGCAGTGCCCGCACCTGGGGGAGGCGCAGGACGTGCCGGCCCGTGGGGCGGCCTGCGAGGACTGCCTGCGCGAGGGGACGACGTGGGTGCACCTGCGCCAGTGCCTCGTGTGCGGCGGCACGCGCTGCTGCGACAACTCCCCGCGCCGGCACGCGACGGCGCACTTCCACTCCAGCCGGCACCCCATCATGAGGTCGGCCGAGACGGGCGAGCCATGGGGCTGGTGCTACCCCGACGACCTCTTCCTGATGCCGCCGGAGGAGCTCGCGACCGGGGCCTGACGGCCCTCAGCCCGAGGGCCACTCCTCGGCGGTCGTCGCGTAGCGCTCGTGGTCACGCCACGCGCCGTCGATGTGCAGGTAGCGCGGCGAGGCGCCCTCGAGCCGGAAGCCCAGGGCACGTGCCAGCGCGCGCGACGGCTCGTTGCCCGGCTGGACGTTCGCCTCGACGCGGTGCAGCCCGAGCCCGCCCGCCGCCTCCGGGGCGAAGCAGCGGCGGACGACCAGCCCGAGGCCGTGGCGCATGATCCCCCGGCCCGCCCACGGCACGAACGCGGCGTACCCCAGGTAGGCGTTGTCGAAGGCCCCCCGGACGATCTCGCTGACGTTGACGTACCCGGCGAGCTCGCCGTCCGCGAGCACCAGGAAGGCCACGTGCCTCCGGTGCGGGGTGCGCGCCCGCAGGCGCTCGAGCCAGCTGTCGAACGCCCCCGGCGTCGCCGGCGGCGCCAGCCACGGGTGGTGGAGCGCGCGACTCCGGGCGACCGCCGCGACGAACGCCGTGACGTCCTCGGCGACGGGTTCCCGGATGCTCACGTCGACGGTGACGCCCGTGTCGGATCCCATCCCCGGCAGGCTACCCGTCCGTCGATCACGTCCCGGCCGGCCGCGATCGGGCGCAGTTGCCTGATCGACGGCCGGTACATGAGGCTGCGAGGGTGAGCGACCTCCCGGACGCCGCCGTGCCCGCCGGCACCGACCCGCGGGGGCTGCGCCGCGACGACTTCCCGGTGCTCCGCCGGGTGCCGCTGCGGTGGAACGACGACGACGCCTACGGGCACGTCAACAACGCCGTGCACTACCTGTTGTTCGACACGGCGGTCAACGGCTGGCTGATCGAGGCGGCCGGCACCGACGTCCGGCACCTGCCCGCGATCGGCGTCGTCGCCGAGACGGCCTGCCGGTATCTGGCGGAGCTGCGCTTCCCCGAGGTGGTCACCGCCGGGCTGGCCCTCGGGCGGCTGGGCCGCACCAGCGTCACGTACCGCCTGGCGCTGTTCGGCGAGCGCGACCCGGCGCCCGCGGCGGTCGGCCGGTTCGTGCACGTCTACGTCGACGCCACCAGCCGGCAGCCGGTGCCCGTCCCGCGGGAGGTCCTGCAGGCCCTGACGACGCTGGGAGCCCCGGAGTGACGGCGCACGAGCAGGTCTTCACCTACGGCTCGCCGCAGCTGAAGTTCGGCCCCGGCGCGGCCGGTGAGATCGGGTACGACGTGCGCCGGCTCGGGGTCACCCGGGCCCTCGTCGTCACCGATGCCGGGGTCGCGGCCACCGGGGCGCCCGCCCGGGTCGCCGACGCGCTCGCCGCGGCCGGCGTCCAGGCGCTGGTCTACGACGGCGTGCACGTCGAGCCGACCGACGCCTCGATGCGCGCGGCCGTCGCCGCCGCGCGCGCCACGGGCCCCTGGGACGGCTTCGTCGCCGTCGGCGGCGGGTCGGCGATCGACACGGCCAAGGTCGTGAACCTGCTGACGACCAACGACGGCGACCTGCTCGACTACGTGAACGCCCCGATCGGCGGCGGCCGCGCGCCGGAGCGCCCGTTGCGGCCGCTCGTGGCCGTGCCGACGACGACCGGCACCGGCTCGGAGAGCACGACGATCGCCGTCCTCGACGTGCTCGCCGCCGAGGTCAAGACGGGCATCAGCCACCCGCGGCTGCGGCCGGCGCTCGCGGTCGTCGACCCGCTCCTGACGATCAGCCAGCCCGCCGCCGTGACGGCGTCCGCGGGTCTGGACGTGCTCTGCCACGCCCTCGAGAGCTGGACCGCCAAGCCGTACACCGCCTTCGCCGCGAAGGCCGCCGACGAGCGCGTGCCCTACTGCGGCGCCAACCCCATCTCCGACCTCTGGTCGGAGCGCGCGCTCGGCCTGCTGGCGCGCTCGCTGCGCGCCGCCGTCGCCGACGGGGCCGACCTGGCCGCTCGCACCGATCTGGCGCTCGCGGCGACGATGGCCGGGATGGGGTTCGGCAACGCGGGGGTGCATGTGCCGCACGCGAACGCCTACCCGATCGCCGGCCGCGTGCGCGGTTACCGGCCGGAGGGCTACGGGCCGGGGGAGCCGCTCGTGCCGCACGGGATGGCGGTCGCGCTCACGGCGCCGGAGGCCTTCAGGCTCACGTTCGACGCGGACCCGGCGCGGCACGTGCGGGCGGCCGAGCTGCTGGCGCCGCCCGGTGCCGGTGTCGACCTGCCGGACGCCGCCCGCGAGCGGCTCCCGGCCGCGCTGGTGGGAGTGATCCGCGACGTCGGGCTGCCGAACGGCCTGGCGGCGGTGGGGTACGGCGAGGGGGACGTCCCCGCGCTGGTCGAGGGTGCCCTGCAGCAGCCGCGCCTGCTCGCGACGGCTCCCGTGCCGGTCACGGCCGACGACCTCGCCCGGGTGGTCCGCGGCTCGCTCACCCTCTGGTGAGCAGGTGCCCTACCCCTGGCCGGTGAGCTCGACCGGGCGGGCGATCACGTCGACGAGCGCCCCGCGGCGCCACACCGTGATCGGCAGGTCCCTGCCGATGGCCTCGGCGAACATGAGCCGCTGCACCGACTGCGCGGTCGAGACCGGCTCGCCGCCGACCGTCAGCAGGACGTCGCCCGCGAACAGGCCGGCCCGCGCCGCAGGGCTCCCGGGCACCACCTCGACGAGCCGCAGCCCGTCGGGCCGTCCGAGCCGCTCGGCCAGCGGCGGCGGCAGCGGCGCCGGCGTGCTGACGAGGCCGAGGAAGGCCCGGCGGACCCGGCCCTCCTTCACCAGCGTGCCGATGATGCGGCGCGTCGTGTCGTTCACGGGGACGGCCAGGCCGAGGCCCGCGCCCGCGACGGCGGTGTTGATGCCGACGACGCGGGCCCGGGCGTCGGCGAGCGCGCCACCGGAGTTGCCGGGGTTGAGCGCGGCGTCGGTCTGGATGACGTCCTCGACCACCCGGACGGCGCTGCCGCTGCGGGCCGGCAGCGAGCGGCCGAGCGCGCTGACCACGCCGGCGGTGACGGTGCCGGCGAGGCCGAGCGGTGTGCCCACGGCGACGACGAGCTGGCCGACGCGCAGGGTCGACGCCTCCCCGAGCGTGGCGGGCGGGGGCGTCGGGCCGTCGACGCGCACGACCGCCAGGTCCGACAGCGGGTCGGCGCCGACCAGCCGGAAGGGCGCCGCGGTGCCGTCGGCGAATGCGGCGGTGCCGCCGCGACGGCCGGTGACGACGTGCGCGTTCGTCAGCACGTAACCGTCCTCGGTGAAGACGACGCCGCTGCCGGTGCCGCCGCCGCGGCTGTTCGGGTCGCCGACACGAAGGGCCGCCACCCGCGGGGTGAGCTCCGCGGCCACCCGCGTGACCACGTCGGAGTAGGCGTCGAGGGCTCCGTCGCCGTCGCCGTCGCCGTGCCCGTCGCCGTCGCCGTGCCTGTCGCCGTCGCCGTCGCCGTGCCTGCGCGCCGCAGGGTCGCTCGTCCCGCTCACCGTGACCTCCCCGGCTGATGACGATTACTCGCTTACATCATGCGCCTGCGCGCGGGCGGGTTACCGTGGCGGCCGTGGTGGGCTCGGGACAGCTACTCGACGAGGCGTTCGCTCACCCCGTGATGATCTCACCAGCTCCGCTCTCCGCCCCGTGACCGGCCTCGCCGAGACACTCGCGCCCGCCCGGCTGGGCCGGCCGTACCGCTGGCTCCTCGCGTCGAGCTGGGTCGCGGCGCTGGGGGACGGCGTCGCGATCGCCTCGGGGCCGCTGCTGGTGGCCTCGCTGACGCACGATCCGCTCGTCGTCGCCGTCTCGGCCATGCTTCGCTGGGCGCCGCAGCTGCTGTTCGGGCTGACGGCGGGCGTGCTCTCCGACCGCCGGGACCGGCGGCGCATCGTGATGGCGGCCGACGGCACGCGCGCCCTCGTGCTCGTCGTGCTCGTGGGCGCGCTCGTCACCGGCCGGCTGAACGTCGCGGGCGCCCTGGCTGCGCTCGCCGTGCTCGCCACCGCGGAGGTGTTCTCCCAGAACGCGGAGGCCACCCTGGCGCCGATGCTCGTCGACCGCGACGACCTCGTGCTCGCCAACGCCCGCCTGCAGGCCGGGTTCGTGACCCTCAACCAGCTCGCCGGGCCGCCGATCGGGGCCGCCCTCTTCGCCGCCGGGCGGGCGTGGCCGTTCGTCACCGAGGCCGTGCTCGTCTGCGCGGGTGTCGGCCTGGTCTCGCGGGTCGCGCTGCCGGCGGTGCGGCGGGGGCCGCGCGGCGCGGGCGGCGTCCGGGCCGAGGTGCTGGAGGGCGTGCGCTGGACGCTCCGCCATCCGGCGGTGCGCACCCTGGCGCTGACGATCCTCGTGTTCAACGTGACCTTCGGTGCGGCGTGGTCGGTGCTCGTGCTGTACGCGGAGGAGCGGCTGGGGCTGGGTGCGGTCGGCTACGGCCTGCTGACCAGCGTGGCTGCCGCAGGGGGCATCCTCGGGACGCTCTGCTACGGGTGGATCACCCGCCGCGTCAGCCTGGGCGACGTCATGCGGATCGGACTGATCGTCGAGACGCTCACGCACCTGGCCCTGGCGCTGACGACGTCGGCGTGGCTCGCCTCGATCGTGTTCTTCGTCTTCGGGGCGCACGCCTTCATCTGGGGGACGACGTCGACGACCGTGCGCCAGCGGGCGGTGCCGCCCGAGCTGCAGGGGCGCGTCGGCGGTGTCTACGTGATCGCGGTGTACGGCGGGCTCGTCGCGGGGTCGGCGATCGGCGGCGTGCTCGCCGGCCGGTACGGGGTGACCGCGCCGTTCTGGTTCGCCTTCGTGGGGTCGGCGATCTTCCTCGTGGCGCTCTGGCCCCGCCTCACGCGCATCGCCCACGACGACCGGGCCCCGGTCACGGCGTGAGGCGACGTCCGGCGGGCCGACGCCGGGGGGCGTTGCCGAGCCGGTGCGGCGTCGAGCAGGATGGGCGGGTGCGACGCACCGGCCGGCGGGAGCGCGATGGGCGGCGCTGACGCCGCGGACGTGCCGGGGGCGGCGGAAGACACCGGCTCCGGGCACGACGCGATGCGTTTCACCGGGATGACCGAGTGGACGCAGCGGCTGGCACGCCCCTGCAGCGGTTCCTGCGGACCGAGGCCGGGGGCGCCGCCGTCCTCGTCACCGGCGCGCTGCTCGCCCTCGTCTGGGCCAACATCGACGTCGCCTCCTACGAACGGGTGTGGTCGACCCACCTCTCGATCCGCCTCGGTGATGCCGAGGTCTCCCTGACCCTGCGGCAGTGGGTCAACAGCGGCCTCATGACGTTCTTCTTCTTCGTGGTGGGGCTCGAGGCGCGGCGTGAGTTCGACCTCGGGGAGTTGCGCGAGCGGCGGCGGTTCACCCTGCCGCTCGCCGCGGGCCTCGCGGGCATGGTCGTCCCGGTCGCCCATCTACCTCGCGATCAACGCGGGCGGTTCCGCCGCGCACGCCTGGGGCGCAGCGATGTCGACCGACACCGCCTTCGCCCTGGGGACCCTCGCCCTGCTCGGGCGCCGAGGTCCCGGGGCAGGTCAGGGCCTTCCTGCTCACGGCCCTGGTCGTCGACGACGTCGTGGCGCTGCTCGTCATCGGCCTCGTCTACAGCACGGACGTGCAGCTCGCGCCGCTTCTCGTCGCCCTCGGCCTGCTGGCGGTGGCCCTCGCCCTGCGTGCCTGGGGCGTGCGCCTGGGCCTGGTCTACGCGGTGGTCGGCGTGGCCATGTGGCTGGCGGTGCTGAACTCGGGCGTCGACCCGATCGTCGTCGGCCTCGTGATGGGGCTCCTCACCTACGCGTACAACCCGCGCTTCGACGCCCTCGACCGGGCCGCCGAGCTCTTCCGCCGCTTCCGCGAGCAGCCCACGCCCGAGCTGGCCCGGAGCGCCGGTGCGGGGCTGGCGGCGTCGCTGTCGCTCAACGACCGCCTGCAGCAGCTCTGGCTGCCCGTGGACGAGCTACGTGATCGTCCCGCTGTTCGCCCTCGCCAACGCCAGGATCGCCATCGACGCCGGCTTCCTGACGAGGGCGATGGACCTCACCGGTCACGCTCGGGATCGTCGTCGTACGTCGTCGGCAAGCCGGTGGGTCTCGTCGGCGCTGGCTGGTCACGCGGCTGACCGCGGCCGGATGCGCCCGCCGGTCGGGTGGGCCGCGGTCGCGGGCGGCGGCACGATCGCGGGCATCGGGTTCACGGTCTCGCTGCTGATCGCCGCCTCGCGTTCGAGGGGACACCTCGAGGAGGCGAAGTTCGGCGTCCTCGCCGCCGCCGTCCTCGCGTCGCGCGTCACCTGGCCGTCTTCCGGTGACCGCGCTCTGCCCGTCGCGTGCCGACGCGGGCGCTGCTCGGCCCGGCCGAGCCGCTGGTCGACCTCGACGACCCCGTCGACCCCGACGCGACCACGTCCGGGGAACGCCGCGCGCCGTCACGCTCGTCGAGTACGGCGACTTCGAGTGCCCGTACTGCGGCCAGGCCGAGCCCGCCGTCCGCGAGCTGCTGGCCGGCGGGCGAGGTCCGCTACGTCTGGCGCCACCTGCCGCTCGTCGACGTCCACCCGCACGCCGAGCTCGCCGCCGAGGCCGCCGAGGCGCGGCCGCCCAGGGGGCGTTCTGGGAGATGCACGACCTGCTGTCGAGCACCAGGACGCGCTGACGCCCGGACCTCCTGGCGCTGCGCCCGCGAGCTCGGCCTCGACGCCGACCGGTTCCCGACGACCTTCGCGGGCACCGGTGCCGACCGCGTCGCGAGGACCTCGACAGGCGGGCCGAGCGGGGTCAGCGGCACGCCGACGTTCTTCGTCAACGGGCCCGCCACTAGGGCGCGTACGACATCGCCACGCTGCAGAAGGCCGTCGTCACCGCCAGGGCGCGGGCAGCGATCGCGCCGGCCGCGACCTGACCGGCGGCGCGCTCAGGCCTGCCGCAGCAGGGTCAGCGCGCGCGCCTGCTCGAGTGGACACCGCCTCGGCGTGAGCCCGAGGGCCCGGCCGACCTGCGCGCTGCTCAGGCCGACCATGGCGCGCAGCACGAGCACCTCGCGGGAGCGCTGCGGCAACCGGTCGAGCCGGGGGAGCACGAGATCCGGGTCTGCGGGAGGGGCCGCCACCGGCCGGTCGGGCGGGGTGTGCGACCACGGGTTGCGCCCCGGCGGTGCGTCGCCGATGGCCTCCTGCACCGCCGCCGCCATGTCCGCGTAGACCAGCGCCTCGATCGGGGTGTGGTGCCGAGGGGGTTCGGAGCCGATGGGGCCCCGGTTTGCTAGGTGCCGGCGAGACCCCCCGGATGGTTGTCACCACGGCGAGCGATGATCTCCCGGGCCACGACGAGGTCCTCCCACGCCATCCCGGTGCTCTTGAACAGCACGGGGCGTCCCGGCCCGAGCGTAGCCCGGCCGCTGACCACGTCACACATCACCACCAGGTCCCCGGGGGCGAGCGCTCCTTCGCGAACGGCCTGGACGACGTCGCCGGCCTCGCGCAGCGCCGTCGGGCACGTCCTCGACGACGACGTGGGCACGGGCGACGAGCGCGCCGTCCACCTCCCGCGCGTCGGGCTCGTGCGAGCCCACCGCCATCACGACCGCGTCGTCCCGCAGAGAGCGGCCGTCCAACAACGGCTCGCGCGCGGTGGTCGCGCAGACGACGACGCCGGCCTCGTCGGCGGCGGCCTGCCCCTGGTCGGCGGCCGGCGCGAGCCGCCGTCTCACGACACCCGGGATCGACGGCACGGCCCGGTCGGGGTCGCGGCGGACGAGGTACGTCACGAGGGCCAGCCGGCGGTGCCCGCGCAGGATGTCGTGGAGCGTCGCGACGTGGGCGACCGCCTGCGGGCCGGCGCCGAACCGGCCACCGTCAGCGGCGCGTCGTCGCGCAGCAGCGCCGGTCGGACCGCGGCCACCGACACGGCCGGGGTGCGCAGGGTGGTGAGCGCCGTGCCGTCGAGCAGGGCGAGCGGTGCGAGCGTGGCGGCGTCCGGAGCAGGTAGACCCCCTGGATCCCGGCAGCCCGCGGCCGGGGTTGGCCGGCGCGATCGTCACGAGCTTCACGCCCGCCGGCCTCCAGGACCTGCGCTAGCATGCCGGGCCGCCGCCCGGAGGCGAGCGGGACGACGGTGCGCGCCGGGTCGGCGCCCGGGTCGAGGCCCGCCAGCAGGGCGGCCTCGATCACCGCGACGGCGTCGGCCAGCAGGAGCAGCGCGGCGACGTCGGCGGCCGTGACGAAGGGCAGAGCTGCTGATCACCGCAGGACGAAACCCGGCGCGAGGTCGTCGTCGGGGTCGACGACGAAGGCGTGCTCGCCGGTGCGGAACGCCGTCCCGGTGACCACCGGCAGCACGCCGGCTCGCCCGTCGGCCGTGGTGCGGCCGGCGATCCGGGCCAGGAACCGCGACCCGAC